>NZ_JAOQJC010000044.1 GCF_025567625.1 Paenibacillus sp. J5C2022
ATGCCTCCTACATTAGATATACTCGTACACCCCAGCTCAACGTACTACGTGCGCAGCTCAATTCGCAACGCACGCTACCAGCCCTACCTTCCACACGCTAGCCCGCCACATGCACCTTGCTTGTCCGCTTCGCCGTCGTATGGCGCATTCGCAATACGGCAAGCCCGGCCATCATCATAATGACGCCAGTCGTCACAAATATCCAATGAATGTTCAGCGCCATTCCCAACACGCCCCCAATAAGTGGGCCTAACATGCCGCCGCACTGATTGGCGCTGGCGGTTAGTCCGAACGTTCTGCCTCTGAACTGCTCATCCGTGCTTTGCACCATTAGCGTATTGACGATCGGTCCGATGCCAGCCACGAATAGCCCGAATACGAATTGAACGATGGCGAATAACCAGAGCTTTTCCACGAAATACTGCATGCAGATGACCGTCCCCGCACACATGAAGCATAATACCAGGATGCGATAGTAGCCCTTTCTTTCCCCGAGCCGCCCCCACAGGGGCGATGCCAATATGCCTGCAATGCCAATTAACGACAGCACCAGGCCTGCCGACAGCACGACGCCATCGCTCCCTGCTCCATTGCCGGACATACCTGCGATATGCAGAGCCATCAGGGGCTGAATCATATTGATCGATAGCTGGAATACGACGAGCAGAAGCAGCATATTGACCAACGAGCGGTTACGGAACGCCATACGGAAAGTAATCGGGGCAGCTTTGGGGGCAACGGAGCCTTCTTCCTTCTTGCCCGCTTGCTTGTCCAACGCAGCCTGCCCTTCTCCGCCCTCTCTGACCCAAGTAATTACGGCAATCGTCGCAGCTAGAATAATGGCGGCGGCAGCTATGAAGGAGTTGCGCAAGCCGAACAGCTCCGCAAGCAGCCCGCCGAACAGCGGCCCAAGAATGCCACCAGTCATCGCACCTGCCTGCATCATGCCAAGGCTCCACCCCAACTGCTGCTTGGGAGCGATCGATGCGACGATCGACATGGAAGCGGGCACGAAGCCGCCGACGAAGCCGTGCAGCATCCTTGCGCCTACCAATTGCTCCGGCGACTGCACGAATGCGATAAGCGCATAGATGACGGACAAGCTAAGCCCGGCCCGAATGACCATCATTCTCTTGCCGTATTTGTCCGCGAGCATTCCCCATAGAGGGGCCATTACCGCACCGACGAGAAATGCGGAGGAATGAACAATGCCCGCCCACAGATTGACTGAGCTCTCTTGCACACCCAGATCGAACAGGAACAGCGGCAGGAACGGCACCGACATCGTATAGCTTGCACTGCAAAACAACACGCCAACCCACAATATCCACATCGTTCGCTTCCATTTCTCCACGCTGTACGCCCCCTATGTATGTATCACGGCTAACCTCCAACCGAGGTCACATCGCCTGCAGCCCCAGCACCTCCTCCTGCTTCATTCGCGAACGAAGTTTTTCGATGCTCCAGAGCAGGATTCGTACACTAGCCCGGCTCGTACTCCCTTTTCAGCACTACAGTGTAGGATTCCTACACTAATTCCGCTCACACGAGTCTATTCAAGTATTCAACTCGAAATTTATAACTCCAAATAGTCTATCCCCCCACAAAGCTGAGCTCAGCTTCGAAGCTTACTCAGGTACCTTACGGGGACCCCGGAAATCAAAATATAAAAAAAATGCACCTCGCGAAACGTAGTTTCGGAGGTATTCCCATTCCCTCCATTTTACCACATTTCGTGATGGCGCATTTTTGTGTTCCCATTCAAATAAGTCGATATCTCTTTAATAAATCCCCTATCCAACGGATTCCGGCCGCTAATCCCCTATTGTCGGTGGATTGCTTGACGGGAATGGCGTTGTCGCAATATATCGAAGCCTGCTCTCTACTTCGCGGCTACTCCTTCATTCTCCGTCCGATAAATATGCGGGTTCTGACGGCGGCATTCCTCCATTACCCACATCTGTTGACGAATTTGCTGAGGCGTAATTTCCAGCGGAGCACCTTCCATAATCGTACTATACAGCATCATGTAGACGCGTTCGGTCAGCGAATCCCCGGGGGTCTTGTCAGTTGGCTTGACGAAATCCCAGCTATCCGAATGCCAGCTCAGCTTCTCGCTGCAATAAGCCGGATTGCCGTTCGCATCGAACAGCGGCTCCTTGATCAGCTTCTGCTCCGGCGCTTCCTCCGGCTTGAAGTATCGCCACTCCAGACGGTTCGCATTCCCGTGCAAGCCGCCGTTTGTTCCTTGAATATTGAACTGCTCATGCGGATAAGCCGAGCAGGAGGAAATCTCCACATCAAGCGTAGGCGAGCCTTCCTTCCTCATAATGAGCTTCACATAATCCTCGGCGTCGCCGAACGTATTGGCTCTGTCCATCATGCAGAGCACGTCCGGATTCTCGTCCGTCCCCAGCAGCTGCAGTGCCTGATCGAGACAATGCGGTCCCGTATTCATCAGGCTGCCTCCGTTGTTCTCTTGCAGTGTCTGCCAGTCCCAGCGGCGGGCGAAGCCGTTCAGGGAGATATCCGCCTGCACGATGCGGCCAAGCACACCCGACTTGATAACTTCCTGTATTTGGACGAAAGCCGGCTGATAACGCTGCTGCTGGAAGATGGCGATGACCTTGCCCGCGCGTTCCGAAGCCTCGATCAACTGATCGACTTCCGCGACCGATCCCGCCAGCGGCTTCTCGCACAGCACATGAATGCCTCTGTTCAGCAGCTCCAGCGAGATGGAGAAGTGGAGGTGGCTGGGTGACGCGTTAACCACGAGATCAAGCTCCTCGCTTGCCACCATCTCCTCCCAAGTGGCGTAAGCGTTGCAGCCGAAGTCCTGCTCGGCCCGCTGCTGACGCTCCGGCATGGAATCGGCTACTGCGGCGATTCTGTAATACGATCCGATCTGGGCAAGCAGATTGGCATGAATGTTGCGGCCGCTGCGGCCTTGGCCGATTATCCCGACTTTTAACACTTGATCACTCATTCGAAAAACCTCGCTCTCAATTATTATGGTCATCCTTGGCGAACATCTTCTTATATTCCGTGGGCGTTACCCCGCAGCGCTTCTTGAAGGTGCGGATGAAATGGCTCAAATGATGAAACCCCACCTGGAACCCGATCGCCGTAATGGTATGCGTGCCGCGAAGAATCAACTCCTTGGCCCGTTCGATCCTCACTTCGTTGATAAAGTCGACGAAAGTCTGTCCCGTCTCCTTCTTAAACTGATGGCTGAAGTACGCCGGCGCCATATTGGCGATGAACGCTCCATGCTCCAGCGGAATATCTCCGCTGTAATTGTCGTAAATATACCGCTTCACTTCCTCGATCGGCGTTCGCTCCGCAATCGCAGGCTGCTTGGCCGGCTTCCGCTGCCCTCTCCGGTACTCGCGGTCGACGAGGAGCAGCAGCTTCGCCAGACTCAGCAGAATGGCGTGCTCGTAGCCGACCTCCCGGTGCTCGAATTCGTCCTGAATATCCTGCAGAAGCTGCTCGACGAACGGCTGCTTCCGGTTGCCGATATGCAGCCAGCTCGGGAAGCTGCCGGAGAGCGAATAATGCTCCCCGGAATGCTCCAGCAGCAGGGGAAGGGAACCCGAGAACGGTTGAAGCAGCTCGCCCACAATCGATGGAACGAAGTCTAGCAGCACCACTTCATACTCTTGCTCCGCGATCGCATTGAGGCTATGCGGGGCGTCCGGCGCAATGACGAATATATCCCCTTTGCTCACCGTCAGCGATTTGCCGGGCACCTGATGATTGCAGACGCCCTTCAGCACATAGGCAATCTGCGTGTAGTCGTGCGTATGCATAGGCTGCTTCAGCTCGCTGCTGGAGTAACGTATGATTTTGAAGGGAAAGTCCCTGTTCAATTGCTGCTTGCTCTCGAAGCAGGGAACGTCCCGCTTCTCCTCCCTCATCTCCATCACGCTCACCCGCCTCCCATCATGCCCGCGTCTTATACGGAGGCAATCAGCTTCTTCACAAAATGCAAATCATGCTCCAGCCGTTCGTACGCCGGGAACGGCGCGTGGCATTCCAGCGTCACCCAACCGTTGTACCCCGTCTCCTTCAGTGCCGCGAACAGCGGTCCATGATCAGCCCCGCCTTCTCCCATGCGGCTCTGCAGGAACTTCTCCTCGCCATGCTTCGTCACATTGAGGAATGTTCCCGGCGCTCCGACTTCGTTCACCCGCAGCTCATCCTTCACATGGACGTGAAGCATCCGGCTGCCAAGACCGATAACGGAATCTCTGCCGTAATCCGTATCCGTAATGTACATATTACCCGCATCGTGAATCATGCCGATATTATCGCTTGGTATTAGCGACAGAAGACGCATGCTTTCCTCCACGGTCTCTACAATCGATCCATTATGAATTTCCATGACGATATCGATGCCGTATCCCTTCGCCGCCTGGGCGCAGCGCTCCATCCAGTAAGCCGCCTTCTCATAATGGTAAGCTTGCGACATGAAGCCGTTCGGTCCGCCCGGCGAGACGCGAATCATCGTAGACTTCAACTCTGACGCGATGTCCAGCAGCCGCTGCAAATCCTGGAACGACTGCTCGCAACCTTTGTCGCTGTCCGTAGAGAACCCGCCGATATAAGAGGCGAGAACGGGAATGTCAAGCCCAAGCTCCTCTGACAACACGCTGATTTCCTTTACTCTCGCCTTGCTTGTCGTCGGTGACAGATGCGGCTCCCTTACCGCAATTTCAATACCGTCCAACCCCATCTGCTTCGTTAGCTTCATCGCTTCCTGGATGCTATGCTCGATTAACACACCACTAAATGCTGCGAATTTCATGTCAATGCCTCCCTCTTCATCACTGCTATGCCAGATTTATAAGTGCCCACAAGCTCGATGCCGTCTTCCTTGTGCCGCAGAAGCGCCAGATCGGCAGGCGATCCCGGACTCAGTCCTTCTGCGCTTGGCAGTCCCATGAAGGCGGACGGCCTGATCGAGGCCATCTCCCATGCGTCTCGCCAATCTGCAAGACCGGCCTTCGCCAGATGACGGATGCCGAATAGAAGCATCTGCGCCGATCCAGCCAATATTTTGTCGTTGCCGGCCAGATGAAGCTTGCCCTCGGGCGTCAGTACGACCGAGCCTCCCACATGCGTCTCGTACTCTCCAGGCGGCAATCCGCTGAGCGCTACCGCATCGCTGACCAATATCGCTTGCTCGCCCTTCACCTTCATGACGACCTTGAGCACTTGCTCCGGCAGGTGAAAGCCGTCACCGATGATGCAGCTCCACAGCCGATCCTGCGCAAGCTGCTCCCATATATAATTGGGATGACGCTGCAGCATGGGATGCGAGCCGTTCCCCAGATGGGTCGACATCCGGGCGCCGGCTGCGACGGCTTCCGCAATCTGCTCCGGAGTCGCAGCCGTGTGGCCAATCGAGACGACCACACCGCTCTCCGCACAGCGTGAGATGAACGCGGCGCTGCCTTCCCATTCCGGCGACAAGGTAATGATTCGTATGCGGCCTTCCGCCGCTTCCTGCCATCTCTGGAACAGCTCCCAGTCGGGCGGTCCGACGTAAGCCCGGCCATGCGCTCCTCGCGCCCCGTCTTCCGGCGTAATGAACGGTCCCTCCAGATGGATGCCGGCGACGCCTGCTTCGACGGCGGCGTCCCGCCGGCAAGCATCGGCAATGGAGCGCATCGCCTCCTCTATTGCTTCCGCGGAATTGGTTATAACGGTAGGATAAGAGGAGGTGACGCCTTCCATCCACAGCTTGCGGATGAATTCGGAAGCAAGCCCTTCCCGGTAAGGCAGCGTATTGAAATCCAGACCGCAATAGCCGTTAATCTGCAGATCGACCAGTCCCGGTGCGACAATGGGCAGCGAATCTGCCTCTTCCCCGCTTATCCCTTCCAGCTTCTCGATACTGCCTATGAGTCCGTTCTCCAGTGTGACTGCAACCGCTTCGCCAGTCCGATAGTGAACGGCGCTCAGCACTTCCCTTCCTTGCTGCTGCCCGTTAATCGCCATAGGAATCACGATCCACGTAAAGCGTGCAGTTGGAATGCTGTCTTAGTATAGTAGACGGGCATTCCGTCGCAATCGGCCCGTTCAACGTGCGCTGAACAGCCTGCCGCTTCGTCGGTCCCGGCACGACACAGAACAGCTGGGACGCGCCAAGCAGCGTCGGAATCGTCAGTGTGATAGCATGCGTCGGCACATCGCCGAACGCCGGGAAGCAGCCGTCATTCACCTGCTGTTGCCTGCACGCCTCGTCCAGCTCCACCACTTTCACCGCCAACGGATCGCGGAAGTCGGCAACCGGCGGATCGTTGAAGGCCAAGTGACCGTTCTCTCCGATGCCAAGGCAGACGATATCGATCGGCGCCTCGTTCAGCAGCTCGCTGTATCGCTTGCATTCCGCATCACTGTCGTTCGAGCTGTCTATCAGATGCACGGTGCCCGGCTTCACCTGATCAAATAAGCCGGAGCGAAGGAAGTTGCTGAATCTCTGCGGTGCGTCCTGCGGCAGCCCGTTATACTCATCCATATGGAAAGCGGTAACGCGGGACCAGTCGATGTCCTTATCGCTGCGCAAGTATGCCAGCAGCTCGTTCTGGGAAGGAGCCGCAGCGAATATCATGCGAATCGTCTCCTTCTCCTGCAGCAAGCGCTTGATCGCGGCCGCCACGTCGGCTCCGGCAGCCATTCCCATCTCCTGACGGTTGTCGTACACATTCACCTTCAACGCGTCTACGAGGCGCGGCAAATTCAGCTGCGTGTTCCTGGCGGCGCTCTCGTAGATCGACTCTACCAGTTGTACCGCACGCATGCCTTCCTCTCCCGATATGAGCGGCTTCGCCCCTGTCTCGATAGAAGAAATAATATCGAGGAACTGGCTCTGGTGGAAGTCAGCCGCTATGCTGCGCGGATCGTTCACGCCGCCGTAACGGGCTTGCTGGTTCCACTTCGGCTCAGCGACGCCGGGAACCGACCAGTGGACGATGGAATTCCCCTCCAGCTTGATCGTTCCCTTCTCCCCGTACAGATTGATGCATGCCGGAAAACCGGGCTGAATGCTGGTGGAAGCCATAATCGTGCCGAAGGCTCCATTGTGGAATTGGACGATGGCAAGTCCCAAGTCTTCCGCTTCGATATGATGCGTCTGGGTTGCCGTCTTGCCGAATACCGTACGCACCTCTCCGCCCATCCACAGCATCAGGTCGATGCTGTGGATGCCTTGATTCATCAGCGCGCCGCCATCTTCTGCAATCGTGCCTCTCCAATCCGCCGTATCGTAATAATCCTGCGTCCGGTAGAACGGCAAGGATACCTCAACGAGTAATAGCCGCCCTATCGCCCCGTCATCCAGCACCCGCTTCACGGCTTGATGCTGCACCTCGAATCTTCGCTGCGAGATAACGGAGAGCGTAACGCCTTGATTGTATGCGGCGGCGATCAGTCCCGCCGCCTCCTTCACGCTCATCGCGAGCGGCTTCTCCACGACGAGATGCTTGCCCGCAGCGATGACCTCCATGCCGATAGAGGCATGGCTGCCGCTGGATGTCGTGACGCACACGATGTCGACGTCGGGGCTTTCGATCAACTCCCTGTAATTCGTCGTCCAGGCGCAGCCCTCACGCTCCGCAACCGCTTTCACTTTCGCTTCGTTGCGGCTGGATACATAGGACAGAACTGCGTCGTCCGTCTCTCTTATCGCTTCGAAGTGGAAGTCCGCGACCGAGCCGCAGCCGATAATGCCGAATTTCCATTTGCTCATTCTCACTCCACCTCGCTTAACAGGGCTTTAAGCGCATTCAGCGACATCGTCGTACCCGTCATGGCCGTTCCCCCTGCAGGAATGAAATGCGTCTCTATCGTAAACAGTCCGTCGTAGCCGTCTTGCAACAGCGCCCCGAGCTGGGCGATGACAGGCACGTTGCCCGATCCCATCGGCACGCAGCGCGGCTTGCCGTCCTCTCCGATGTAAGCATCCTTCAGATGAACATGAGCCAGCTTATCCTTCATGACTTCATATCCTCGCGGATAAGCTTCCCTACCGCCATAAGCTTCGTTGCCGGGGTCCCATAATCCTCTTAATGCCGGTGAATTGACATCGGCTACGATCGCAGCGACTTCCTCGGCGAAGCCGCCGTTGCACGCTGGCTCGTTCTCCAGCAACAGCTGTATGCCCTCGGCTTGCGCCGCTTCGGCTGCCCGCCTCAGATGCGCAGCAATCTCTGCCCGATAGCTTGCCGGCTCTTGCTCGCGCCAGAACGAGAATATCCGGATGCGAGTCGTCCCAAGCAGCTTCGCAATCTCCATGACGCGCGTCAGCTTGGCGAAGTGCTGCTCCACCGTCTCCTCCGCCTGACCGAATGTATCTCCTGAGGCTACCTGCCTGCCGGGGTCAAGCGCGCATTTGAACAACGGGGATGCGATTGCGGATATATACAAGCCCCTCTCCTCCACCTGACGACGCACTTCCATGGCCCGCTCGTCAGTCAGAGATGCGGCGTTAACACCGTCAATGACCCTCACTTCCACGTGCTTCAGCTCTTGCCCGGCTGCCCAATCCAGCGCTTGTTCGAAATGTTCCGACACTTCATCCGTCAGCACGCCTAATCGTTCCAGAATAGATATGGTAATCCCTCCATCCTCATTGTTTATGCCTTCCAACTTGCTTTTTATTATAGCAACTGCGTCTGGAGCAAAGTTGACGTTTTTTTCGGAGATTGATTACATTTTTTACGATGAGAAATTGTTACTACTTAGCTACTTAGCAAGTAGGGGCTTATCCCTCAATATGGTCACATAGAATCGGAAAAGTAGTGGGAATTGTGCGCTATCGCTCATTTTGCTCACATAGCCCCGTCAAGCGTACCTTGTACCGCCGAAAAGTAGGGAGCTATCGCTCAATATGGTCACATAGAATCGGAAAAATAGAGAATAGTGTGCGCTATCGCTCATTTTGCTCACATAGCCCCGTCAAGCGTACCTTGTACCGCCGAAAAGTAGGAGCTATCGCTCAATATGGTCACATAGAATCGGAAAAATAGAGAATAGTGTGCGCTATCGCTCATTTTGCTCACATAGCCCCGCCAAGCATGCTTCGTACCGAATGGACCTAATTAGTAACGAAAAATTGTATGATTCCAATGAGAAAACTCCAGTGCTACATACACTGCAGGCACGATTACAGGCGACTTCGCCACTCTAGTGTTGGCTGCATACACTGCAGGCGCGATCGCAGACAGCTTCGCCACTCTAGTGTTGGCTGCATACACTGCAAGCGCGATCGCAGACAGCCTCGCCACTCTAGTGTTGGCTGCATACACTGCAGCCGCGTTCGGGCGAGTCACTCCACTAGCTTCAGGTATTCAACTCAAATTAATAAATTCACTTGGTAAAAAAGATGTTGAACAATGTCGAAAAATATGATAATTTTCTATAGGTATTCATACCGAATATAAATGAAAGTCTCCCCCATATATTCCCGAAAATACGGTTCGGGAGTTTCTACAGAGAAACCGTCAATTTTTCTACTATGGAGTTGGAGTTACTGTTTACGCAAGCATTCTGGTTTCCAAACCATGGGATCAGAATGTTTTTTCGCGAGGCGGCATCTTCTACAATTGATCACTTCATCTGATGATAGGGGCAAAAAAGAAAGGAACGAACAATGGAAGACATACTTCAGGACATTCTTGCTGCGATCAGCGTAGTTCTCAACGGATTGCCGCAGGGACTGCTGGCGCTCGCATTCGGCTTCGCCTCCATTCCCACCGCATTGGCCTTCGTCGTCGGCGCGGTCGGCAATGCCGCTACCAGCAACGTAGCGGTCATCTCTTATCAAGCGGAGACTATCACACTGGCCGGGACGATGGGCAAAAACATGCGGGAGCGGCTGTCGATGATTTTCTTCGGCGCATCCATCCTGCTTATTATCGGTCTGTTCGGCGTATTGGAGCGCGTTATCGACTGGATCGGTCCCGTCATTACAAGCGGGATGATGGCCGGTGTCGGCCTAATGCTGTCCAAGGTCGCCTGGGATATGGCGAAGAACGACCGGATTATCGGCGCGACCTCCATCTTCAGCGCACTAATGGTCTACATGCTGACGAAGGATCTCGTCTATACGATCACCGCATCCGTCATCCTCTCCAGCATCGTGTATAATATAATGAAGAAGAAGAGCGGCTCCGACAAGCAAGAAAGCAAGCCCGTTCCTAAAGAAGGGCTGAAAATGCAAAAGTTGATCCTCAATTCTACCGTAGTGCGGGGAGCGCTTGCCATGGCATGTCTCAACATCGGAGCGAATATCGCTTTCGGCAGAATTAATGAAGGCATCGCCGGCCAATCCGTCAATGTCGATACGTTGTCGGTCATCAGCAGCTTGGCGGATATGGCTTCGTCTCTGTTCGGCGGAGCGCCGGTGGAAATTATTATTTCCGCGACTGCGAGCGCACCGCATGCCGTGTGGTCCGGTGTACTGATGATGATCATAATGGCCGTCATCCTGTTTACAGGAATGCTGCCGAAGATCGGCAAATATGTTCCGAGCTCGTCAATTGCAGGCTTCCTGATGATTCTGGGCGCTATGGTAACATTGCCGGGCAATGCAGCCTCGGCTCTGACAGGCGAAGGGGCTGGCTCCGGCATCGTGGGCGGCGTTACAATGGTGATGACTGCGATTACCGATCCGTTCATCGGCATGCTGTCCGGCATCGTGGTAGAGACCTTGATGAACTGGTTCGGCATGTAGCATAGAAGGGCATAGAAATAGTAAAAAGCAGGATTTGGCAGAGGAGGAGCAAGCATGAACACATATACGTTGTACATTGGCGGGCTGACAAGAGAGCTGCCCATTATACCGATATCGGATTCGCTCAGCATCGCGAGCTTCGTCATTCTCGGCGATACGGAGCTTGTGACGCAGACTGCGCAAGATATGGCAGCCAAGCTTCCTGAGGTGGACCTACTTGTAACAGCGGAGGCGAAGGGCATTCCGTTCGTCTATGAGCTGTCCAAGCAGCTTCGCATGAAGCGTTACGTCGTTGCGCGCAAGAGCGTGAAAGCTTACATGGGCGAGACGATATCCCACAAGGTGAACTCCATTACAACGCAGAAGGAGCAGGAGCTCATATTGGAAAAGTCGGATGCGGAGCTCATTCGCGGCAAACGCATCGCCGTTGTCGATGACGTGATCAGCACGGGCGAATCCCTGCTGGCATTGGAGCAGCTTGTGGCGAAAGCAGGCGGCGAGGTTGTCGCAAGAGCGGCTATTCTGGCCGAGGGCGATGCCGCGAAGCGGGACGACATTATTTTCCTCGGCGAACTGCCGCTGTTCCAGCACCAGTCGAAGTAGAGCGCTTGTGCGCAGGTCGGCTCGGTGCTGGCCCTCGGCACTGGGCGTGCGAGGGTTGGCTGCAGGGCTCGGCCGGGGACTAGCTCGCCGTGCTAGACGCTGACGCTTGGGGCTGGACACACGACGCTGGGCCGGATGCCATTGACGCTAGGCCGACTGCCGACGCTAACGGGTGCCATTGATGCTATTTTAGCCTTATACGTCCAAATCTGACTTTAACGGGTGTGACTGACGCTATTTGCTGCAAACTTGCCCCATCGTAACGAAATGAGACAAATTAAGCTCCGCTGTGACCGTTACAATGGCATCACAGGAGAAACTAGACTCTTAGGCTCTCTAGCATCCGTTACAGTATACAAATCATGCAAATAAAAACCTCTGACGACTGCCGGTACAGTGTCAGAGGTTTTTTTTACAAGCTTCGTAAAGATCCTTTCTCCCTTAAGGTCTGCATCATGTTGTCGCAAGTTCGGATAAAATGAAAGGCATCAAACACGCGCACATAGTCCGGTTCCTTCTCCCAAATATTGAGCTTCACCGCCTCCCAATACAGGTCGGCCCGCTCGGACTCCTCCTCAATGAAGGCTCTCATGGCGGAAACAATGCTGCTCCAAATCTCCGCGTGCAGCGCAATGTAGTTCCAAGACACAATATGAACATTCTGCAAGGAATCCTTGTCATTGCTGAGGTTTCTTCTCAGCACTTCGCTGAAGCGCTGAATCAGTACCGGGACTTCCTTCAGCAGTTCGAGATTTGCTTCTCCAGCTTGCTCAAGATTAATGCGATCAAACAAGTCTGACCAAGCTTCCATATATTCGAGAGCCAACAGACCGTCATCGCCAAATGCGCTGTGAAAGTAATCCTCTGCCTCTGCCCGTACATTGGTATCGGCATTCCACAATGTGCGCGCCATTACGGTTATGCCCAAGCCATGCGGAAAGAAGGAGCGTTGGACTTGACAGCTCATGTAACCATTCAAGCCAATGTGGCGTAAGTGCTTGATGTCCTCGCTGACGATGCGTGAAATTCGCATCAGGCCGGGATCGAGATAGTGTGCCCACATAAAAGGATAGTCGAAATCGATGCCCTCACCTTCGAACAAGCGTTGCCAAGCTTGAAGGAAAGCCAGATTGCCTGCCACTGTCGGCGGAAGCTCCAGCTTGTTGCGCTGGTAGGCTGGGAGCGGCGGGATCTTCTCCTCCATCCCGAAAGATTGACGATACGATCTTGTATAGGGAGCAAACAACAACATGAAGCGATCCGTGCACTGTATTCGTTCGTGCTCGGGAGGCCATAGCAAATCGATATAAAGCAGGAAGACAATTTTCGTCGGATACGCCTTCGCAGTCAGCGCTGCGTCCAGTTCGTTCAGCAGCTTCACATAACAATCCGACGGGGTGGTCATCGCACATGCCTCGCACTCGCATTGATTGTTCGAACCGTCGGACAGCCATACATGCAGCAGATCGATCTCGGGATGCCGGCCGGCATATTCTGCGATCTCCGCTACCATCTTTGTGCGAACGGATGGATTTGAATAGCATAGATTCGTATTGAGCGGAATCCCGCCGAACAGCTTTCGCTCTCCGCCGATCATCGCCATGCTGGAGAGTGCTTCCTCCGGAACATCTCCCTCCCACTTTTCGTCCCAGCTGATGCCGCGGATGCCGAACGGCTCACACGTCCAGCCATGTCCGACCGCGTGATAGATCATGCCTCGCTTGGCAAGCTCGCGAACGATTCGGGCCACATACTCTTCCGCCTTTGCCAGATCAAAGTCTTCCTCCTCCGGCACAAGGGGATTATGAGCATGCCGGTACCAGCGGGCGAAGAATACATAAGCTTCCCTAAACTGAATAAAATAACTGTTCATCCCTACCTTGGGCAACCAATCAATCATCGCCGTTACATGGTCGATGGACACGGCGCCTTCGATGCATACGCCCCGATGGCGGTAGGACGGAGTCTCTTGCAGATCCACATTGGTATGAAATAGCGGCTTGGAAGGAATAAACGCGCCATCGTCTCCCGGGCGCACCCATCTGCAGCCTGCTTCCGTCAAGTAACGATAGACCGCTTGCAGGACACTGCGCGGATGAAGTCCCGCGATAATTCCTTCGCAGCCCGTCATCTTCACGGTTATCTCATCATCGTAAGGAGAGAAAAAACCGCTCGAGCTAGCCAGGAGGGAGAATTGCGAATATTCCCCCACCCATATAGCCGGAATGAGATGGTCATATTGTTCAAAGCTTCTAACGGAAACTGGCATCCCTGTCATTGCGTGTACATACCGCTCCAATTCGCTTACGGCGAAACGGGTTGGCTCCTGCTTCATCGCGCTGTCGACGACTGCGATATCAATCCGTCTGTTCATCCTCTCATCCTCCAACTCCAAGTAGTGGTTTAGCCAATAGAGAGCGGCTTCATAGGAATTGAGCGGCATATCGCTAAGATTAAGATAGACAATTGGTTCGTTGGCTGCCAACATGCTTCAACAGATGCCGCATTGCTTTGAGTCTCGCCGCTTTCAGCCCCACCTTCCTCTACCACTCATTCCTAGCGTCTTCTTCACTATCATCCTCATCCATGGCCTCGTCCCGATCCTTCCAGCCGTCTTCCGACGGAAGCACCGAACACTCGGACCCTACCAAGGTAACTTGAGGCTTGCCTAGCGAAGTGTCCTGAATGATGAGCTCATCCATGTACACATCCGTGCCGGTACCGCTTCCTGCGGCGATCATCAGATGCTTTACCGCCTCGCCCGGATGGGCCGCCGCGACCGTTCCCTTATGATCGCCATTCACGTAAATATCTGCATGGTCCGCCGCCAGATCGAAGTCGATCGTCACTTTGAACCACTCGTTCAGCGCGACATTCGTCGGCACCGGCAACGGCTGGAATTGCGAGCCCGATTGATTGCCCTGCGTCGTCACTTCCATCATGTCCTGCAGCTCGCCTACGAATGAGAAGGCTGTGTCGCTATAGGCTTGATGCACCTTCACATAACGAGCTTGAACCGACATGCCGGACAGCGTAATATTGCCGCCCGTCTTGTCGAACGTCCAGCCGCTTGCCAGCGTCCAGTCGCCGTCGTTGTTGTCACTCACGTACACTTCCAGGTCGCCTGCTTCGATCCGGCTGCTGCCGTCGTTGTCCTTCAGCTTCACTTCCAGCACCGTCTCCACGCGGCCCAGATCGACGCCGATGCTTCTGTCCTTGTAGTCCAGAGCGAAGCCGCCCGAGTACCCGAGATGCGTCAAGTTGCTCGTCGCAGGCGATAGATCGTCAGCAATGTAGCCCGCCACCACATCCACATAGGGCTGGGAAGCGTCCGAATAGCGCACGGTGCCGTTCTCATCGACCTGCAGCATGAAAGCAGTGCCGACCGCATTCCAGTGCGTCGAATAACCTTCCTGCAAGGAAATATGCACATCGCTGTCAAAGCTGGCGCCATTCAGCCAGAACGACACGCTGCCCTCTCTCATCGCCGGGAACATACGCGAACCCGCCGTCACCCGCTTCGTCTCTTCATGATCGTGAAGCCTCAGCGAACGCTGCCCTTGCTTGGCGCGGTTCGCACTCGACTCCAGCGTGCCGAACTTCGTCGTCTGCCACCAGTAGTCGTTCGCCAGACGGCTGCCATCGTTCTCCGTCAAGCCGTTGTTCTCATATTCGAAATCATCCATAGCGCCGTGGCTGCGGTAGAGGTAACGGTAGAAATCCTCAATCAGCATCGAGTGCGCTCCCTCGCCCGACCAAGCGAACAAATAATCGCCGCTCCCCGCCGGCACATGGTCGGCTTCCGTAACACGTCGTGATTGTTCGAAGGCGTACCACCCCGGCGCGGACAGGCGCGTCCGGCCCAGCAAGTCGCGATAGCCGTTCCAGCTGCCCGCCTCGTCCGAGCTGTATGCCGCGGTCAGATCATTGCGGTAATAGCTGCCGCTATTCATCGCATTATGTCCCGACCAATTGAGCAGAATATCGCCATTGTCCATCCGGCTGAGAGCAGGCATCGTATTCGTGCTCATCACCTCGCTATCGGCCACAGGCGTCCAGTTCGCTCCTTCATCTGTCGATACACTGGAGGCGAAACTGAACTTATCCGACCGTTGCTGCCTCAAGTACATCCTCAAGGAACCGTCCGCCAGTTCCACGACCGCGCTCTCCGAGATGCCGCCTTCTCCGCCAACGGCAGGAATGCTCAGATCGTTCACGCTCTTCGTCCACGTGGCTCCATCGTCATCCGAATAGACCACTCCGCCTCCGAATGTACCGTCCGCTCCGATGACGTAAGAGATCGGAGCAACCAGCCGGCCCGAGTCCGTCCGGATCGGATTGGCGTACGTAAGCGCGTAATGCACGGGATCTCCGCCCGCCGTCGTCATGCCCGTCACCTGCACGGGCTGCCCGAATACAGGCTTGCCCTGCTGGAAGCCGGTCGACTTCACGAAGTAGAGATCCGTCCGGCACTGCGAGGCGTCCAGACAATCCGCCGCACCGTTATTCCATACGTTGAAGTAATGATAGGAATAGAACATGACGTACACCGTCCCCGTCGCCGGATCGACATATGCCCCGCCGGGGCTGTCCAGCGAGACGCCCGCTCGGCTGCCGGGAGAGATGAACGGCTCCGGAGCCGACCAGGTGCGCCCGTTATCGATGGAGTATTGAGCATGGATGCCTTCTGTCTTCGTCGTCTGCGCCACAAGCACCAGCGTGCCGTCCTGCAGCCGGATCGGCTTCACATTGGCTCCGAATCCAAGCTCGCCTTGCGAATCGTGCTGCTGCAGCGTCTTGTTGCCGTATTCCACCTGCAGCGCTTCCTGCGCCGCGCCGCGGAACGAAGCCGCCGGATTGCCGTAATACATCCATATCGTCGCATCATCAGCGGCAGCCAGCTCCGGAATGCGGACGAAGAAGCCGTCATCGTCCATATAGAAGTGCAGCTCCCGTCCGTTATCGTCGGCGAACCGCACATCGCGGTAATCGCTCTGCAGCTTGCCGGCCGCTATAAGGCCGGCTGTATCAAGCGACTGCTTCGTGACATATACGGCGTGATCATACAATATGCCATTGCCGGAGTTCGCAACCTGAATCTGTTTGCTATAGCTCCAGTCTCCGCCGCCCGATGCCGTCCAGCTCCCGGCCGGCATATTGAATACTTTCATCATCTGCTGCAGGTTGGCATTCTGGTACGTAAAGCTGGAATCATCGAAGTGATTATGCACCTTGACATACCCTGCCGTCTCCGAGAAGTTGTACAGGATGATTCTCTCGCCTAACTTCAGGAAATCCCAATCCTGCACTTTCGTATAAGTCGCATTATCGTTACTGACATAGAGCGACAGATCCGGCTTCTCCACGCGGCTCAAAGGCTGGGTGCCTAACAACTCGATAGAGTTGAACGATTGCTCCTCCCCCAGATCGGCGCCGACACTGCGATAATCGTAATCCAGCGCGAAGCCGTACGTTGCACCGAAATCAGAAAGCGCTCCTGTGCTCGGATTATGATCAGACAGCGTGAATCCAATTGATGCGGCCAATACATCCGTTCCGGGTACAACCGGACTGCCCGGCGGCTCCACCGTTACCAGATTTTGCACCCATTCCGCTGGATAGGACAAGCCGTACCACTTCTCAACCTTTACCTTGTCGCCGAGCAGCCCCAGCGTTGACTGTCCTTCGGAGGCAATCCCCTTCCAGCTGTTGAAAATATATATTCCGTCATAACCGGCCTCGTAATATTGATGAGCTCTAAGAAGATATTGTGCTCTGCTGACTCGCGTATGACCGACCTTCAGCCTGACGCCGCGCTTGAGCAATTCTTCCTCCCGCTTCGTCAAATCATGTCCCGACAACGTACCGTTAATATTGCCGTACAGCTTAATTCCCGTATCGTCCGTCAGCTCATGGAACTGTCCAATCTCTTCGAAGAAATCCTCATGTCCGATTGTGCACGGTACAAGCATGTCGACCAGCTCTTGTTCAATCCATGCATCAATATCCAGTCCATACTGGAAATAATCCACATTCGGGATGCGGACGGCAATCGACTTGCCTTCCAGCTCATCACGCACTTCGTGCATAAAGGCTGTCATCATATCCGCACGGAATTGCTGCCATCTCTGCAGCCCTTCCGCCGACGTCTCATTGCGCGGGTCGACGCCGTATTCCGCTTCATAAGCATCTGTCAGTATCGCTTCATAACCGAGCACATAAGGATATCGGCAATAATCGAGCTCTACTCCCGTAACAAGCGCATTCCCTTCCGTATCGCTCACCGTTGCCGCTTCCTTCAGCACATCGATCACGTACTGCCTGTATTCCGGGAAAGCATAGCTCATCTGTACGGCCTGCGAGCCGTCTTTCCGTACCTGGCGGTAGCCCTTATCCGTAAACTCTCCGTAGCGGTTGCCGTTAAGCCATGGATATTGCGCCTCGTTGTAGAAGGCGCTCATCCGCAAGGATGCGACCGTCTCCAAGCCGATTTCCTTGCCTCGGTTCGCCACCAGCGTAAGCGGATCATTGCCTGCCTCTATATAAGACAACACCGTATCCCGCACATGCTTGTCTCCATCCCGCATCAGAGCTTCTTGCTCCGGCGTCATTCCGGCATAAGGCATTCCGGCGGCAGCGCTGTCCCGAAGCACGTTCATCGTCGTGCCTAACGCCCAGTGCAGAGCGCTCACATCTTGATTCTCGAATAGATCTACGGCATGCTGGTAAAGTCCCTCTTCCGTATCGTACATGCCGCTGAAGAAATCGCTATAGCCGTCATTATTATAAATGACGCGCTTGCCGTTCACTCCCTCATCCTGCTTCTGATACAATTGGATTTCTTCATCCGACAATCCCTTTAACTTCACATAGGCAATACGCGCTTTCTTGCCGTCCATAGGGCTTATGCGCAAGGTGCCGTTCTGGAATTTGGAGGCGAATGCGAACACTTCATTCATCGCTTTGTCACCATATGTTTCCGACGCCTCGGCGATCATATCTCCATCCATGACTATCGTATGCTCCTGCCCATCCTTGCTATCGGATACGATGAAGCCTTCCGTCCCCGTCACATAACCGATCACTACGCCGAACCAGCCCTTCAGCTTGACTGGCAGCTTCAGCTCCAGCGCTTCGTCGGTGTTTTCCAGATAGACGCCGCCGCTATCCGTACCTTCATAAGTATAACCCGCCGTATTCCATCCCGCTTCAGCCGCTGTTTGCTTATGCCCTGCCTCAGCCTGCTCCATCGCGGTGAACAAATACATTTCTCCCGGCCCCGCCGTCGCCTTTTTCTTCGGTTCCAGCCTATTCACCTTGGCATAAACTTCTACATTATGATCCGTCTGACTAACGACTTTAGCCCCATCGACCAGACGAAGCTTAAGCAGCATGCGTCCCGTCTCCCCGCCGGCTTGAAGCGTCAGCTTGCTCGAAGCTCCCGTTGCCGGCTGAGCCCACTCAGACAGCAGCCCTCCTTCACCCGCTTCGCCTTTATACAGCTCTGCCTCCAGCAAGAGCGGATTGCCCCCGTCATGAAACCGCAGCGGATCGGCATCATATACCGATACGATCGTCTCCAGATGATCAGACTGCGATGTCGGCAGCATCGTTACCCCGGCAATCACCGGCTGGAATTGGCTCCATTCCGGCAACTCCTCCTTCAGGAGTGAAATATGTTCAAAGAAGACACGCGTCTCACCGCTCCAAGCCCCTACCGCATTGTTGATAATAGAAAGGTGGTCCGGTGCGTCAGTAGGCACTCCGGCATTCTCCAGCAAGCCAAGCTTGATTCCGTTCTGGGTGATCATCAGCCGACCATGCTCATCGTAGGCAATTCCCCACTGATCAAAAAACGCTTCAGAGAGCAGCTCAGCTTCTATCCGCTCGTAGCCTCCGTCACTATTGCCGACCCATAACTGATTCCCATTGTTGAATACGATGCGGTACAGCGTTCCGCCGGCTGCCACTTCCAGCATTAAGCCTTGCTCAGGCCCCGAAGCAGCCGACTGCACCAGCTCTTCCATTCTGGCTTCGATCTCCAATGCCCATGGCCCATCTCCAATTGCCTTCTCCATCGAGATAGCGGCAGGTGTCGAAGCCGACGTATTCGCGAACGTGAAGTACATCCCCTCATCAACCGGCAGCATACCATCCACCGTACCTCCCGTACCGCCCGTCCCGGCATGATCCCGGAAGTAAGCCGTCTCTGCAGGCGGCGTTACCGTCCAACCTGCAATCTCCAGACTGGAGGCATCGTCGGCAATAAGGGTATATGGATCTCCGGATGGCGTCTTGTACAGTTTCATGCTATCTATATATACCTCGGTCGTACCCGCTTCCCAATCCAACGGCGCGTTGACAATCGAGAGCCGATCGGATTGCGTCGTCGCCACCGAAGCATTATCGAAGCGGGCAACCGTCGCATCATCCAGCTGCACGTAGATTGTATCGTGCCCATTGTACATGATCTTCCAATTATGAAAGGCATCATCTTCGGGCATTACGATTTCTTGCCGTTGGTTCCCGCTGAGCGCCCATATTTTGTTATCGTCATTGAACGTCAGTTTATACCGCTTCCCGTCGGCATGGATGTCGAAAGAAAGTCCGCGCTCTGCGTGATAGGCAGACGGCTTCATTAGATCAACGAAGCGGGCGGAAAACTCCAGCACCCAGGCTCCTGCTCCAATAGGCATTTGACGCATGAGAGTCGTGTAGGCTCTGTCCAGGCTTGCCCTCTCGTCGCCATAAACCAAATATTGGCCTGCTTCTACCATCTTCATCTCCGCATTGTTCGGATTTCCAAGCGTATTCTCCGCATCTGTAATATATACCCCATTCAGCGGATTTCCACTCCTGTTCCAACCCGACTCTTGCAAGCTGGAGGCATCGTCCATGAACAACAAGTCCGTATTGCCCTTCAAGACGGTTAGATCATCGATATATACTTCATTCGTTCCAGCTTCCCAGTTCAGAGGCGCATTCAAAATAACGATAGCGTCCTCTCTGCCGCTAACTGGGATCGCTATATCCTGGAATGAAGCGACAACCTCCCCATACAGCTTGACGGACACATTCCGGCTGCCGTCATAGGAAAGCTCCCACTGATGGAAAGCATCATCAGCCGGCATGATCACCTCTTCCTGCAAATATGCGCCGCCGGGATTCGTCATGGCCAATATTTTGTTCTGGTCGTTGAAAGTAATCTTATATTCCTGTCCGCCCGCGAACACCTCAAAGCTTACTCCACGGTACGCGGGATGCTGGCTCGGCTTCATCAGGTCGACGAAGCGCGCCTTGAAAGCGACTGTCCATGCGCCAGATCCGATCGGAACAGACTTGGTCATCGTAGAATATTTCACGGTGTCGCTAGCTGTTTTATTGCCGTATAAGAGATAATGACCCTCCTCTACCTGCTTCAGATCCACGCCATTCGGATTGCCCGGCGATGTGGTTGAATCCGTAATATACACCCCCTCCACTGGCGGAGCATTCAAAATCCAGCCTGCCTCCTGCAGACTTGTACCGTCATCATGGAACAGGATTTGCTGATCCTGCCCCGACCAACTGCTTACTTCATTAGTGTCGGAGGAAGCGGCGACCGATAGCGGCGCCGCTCCAAAAGGCAGCACCCCCACTGTCATTCCAATAACCAGCCATGCGCAGAATACTTTTTTCCAGTTCCGATTTCTCATATGAAGCACCTCCACTGTTTGATTCAAACCTGCAGCAGTGCTCTCTCCTTATCTCTATCCTTTCATGCGATATTCCTTCGGACTGACGCCCGCATAGCCTTTGAACTTCTTGTAGAACCAGTCGATATCGTTGTAGCCGACCGCTGCCGCGATCTCGTACACCTTCCGGTCCGTTGCGGCAAGCAGTTCCTTCGCCTTCTCCATCCGGACGCGAAGCAGATATTCGTTGAACGACGTGCCCGTCTCGTCCCTGAACAGCTGGCCCAGATAGGCAGCATTGACATACAGGCTGGAAGCGATGCTCTTCATGCTGATCGCTTCCCCGTAGCGTTCATTGACCCACCTGATTGCCGTCTCCACCATTTGCTCTGCAGGCGATCGCCTTAGCAGCTCCAGCGCCTCTGCGGCCTCCTTGCACTTCCGCTCCGACCATTGCTGCAAGCCGGCAAGCGTCTTCATGCCCATAATTGTCTCATAGTCGTCGCGCTTCGGACTAATGAGCCGTTCATAGGGAGCGCCCAGCTCCCTGACAAGCCGAAGCAGCTCCACATACAGCTCCACGACCGCGGACTTCGCATGGGACGCCGGCGCCTGACCGCTTGCGATTGCTTGCCACAGCTGCTGCTGCAGCCCTTCGCCATGCCGGAACTGCCCTTCCTTCATCGCTCCGACGATAGCGGCTATGTCATGTGCATACGCCAAGCTTCCCGCTTGCGCATCCGCCGCAGAGGAGTACCCGGTCCAGCTATGCTCGCCGAGGAACAGCACCTTCTCCAGCATGCGGCGCGCTTCCTCCAAGGAGCGGCTAACGTCCGCCGCAGCATATACGACGCTGCCCGATCCGATTGTAACGCCGATTTTCGCATATCCCTTCGTATGCGCTTTCATTTTTTCGGCCAATTGTACGATCATATCCTGCCGCAGCGGCTCCTCCATTGAGCTGATGACGATGCCGAAGCGCATCTCCTCAAGCGGGAATAAGACGGCTGACGATCCCGCCGCTTCTTCCAGCACATTGCGGGCGGCGAACAGCTTCGTCTGAAGTTCCTTGTCGCTCCAGTCCGGATCGTCCCATTGCGGCAAGTCCAGCTCCGCCGCCAGGCAGCAGATGCCCGGCTCCGCCTTCGGTGCCTTGCCGAGAAGAGATAGCTGCCTCATCGCTTCCGCCGGCGCGATCACGCCCGTCGCCCAGTTCCTCACCGTATTCTCCAGCAGCGCCTGCCCGCCGTGGTATAGCTTCTGATGCATGATGCGGCGTTCCTCCAGCTCTCTGGCTACCGATTCCAGCAGCCGCTGCACATCCTCCGCCTCCGCAGGCTTGAGCAGATAGTCCTTCACTCCGTACAGAAGCGCCCTCTTCACATAGCCGAAGTCCTCGTATCCGCTCATTATGATGATCGGCACATCGTCTTCCGCTCGTATATGCGATATAAGCTCCAATCCGCCCATCACCGGCATGCGGATATCGGTAATGATCAACGCATAATGTCCTTCCCGGTACATCTCCAGCGCTTGTCTCCCATTGCGCGCCTCTCCCGCGATCGTGAAGCCGAGCTCCTCCCAATCCAGCAAATACTTCATCGATTTCAATGCTCCGGGCTCATCGTCTACCAGCAATATCGGATACATTCCTCCCACTCCCATCACACGAAATCTTGCAAAGGCAGCACCATGATCAATCTGGTCCCTCGACCGACTTCACTCTCTATCAAAATGCCGTACGGCTCTCCCAAGCTGATCTTCAGACGCTGATGCACGTTCCGCAAGCCGATATGCTTGGCGGCAAGCGATTGTCCCGCATCGTTCAAGCCGCTGCGCACTTCCTGGAGACGCTCCGGCGGTATGCCCAGTCCGTCGTCCTCCACGATGACATGCAGTTCCCCTTGATCGTTAATGACGGATCGGATCGCGATCGTCGTGCCATCCTCCTTCGGCTCCAGACCGTGAATGATCGCATTCTCGACGAGCGTCTGCAGCGCGAGCTTCGGCACCTTCACCCGATGAAGCGGCTTCGGCACCTCGATGCGATAGTTGAGCCGGTCGCTGAAGCGGAATGACTGGATTTTCAGATAAGTCTCCACGATATCCAGCTCCTCCGCAAGCGTGACCAGACCGCCGCCCTTGCCCAGCACATTGCGGAACGAACGGGCAAGCAGATTGACGATCTCCGCGTTGGCCCGATCTCCGTTCTCCAGCAGATTGCCCCTGATCGCATTGAGCGTATTGAACAAATAATGGGGATTGATCTGTGTCTGCAGCGCGTACAGCTCCGACTCCTTCGTCTTCAGCTCCAGCTCCTTGCGGCCCAGTTCGGAGTCGTACACTTCGCGCAAGAGACGCTGCATCCGCTGCACCATGCCGTTGAACATATGTCCCAGCTGACTCACTTCGTCATTGCCTGTAATTCGCGGAATGGGCTGAAGATTGTCCATATTAGTGCGACGCAAGCGTAGCGACAGCTCCGTCAGCCTGCGGGTAAGACCTGTCGAGATCAATATATTCGCTACTACGAAGACGCTTAGCGCCGCGAGGAACAGAATGACCGCCATGCTTCGAATTTCCTTCGTCTCCGCCTCCAGCTCATCCAGCGGCACAAGCGATACGACGCCGATGCCGCGAACGCTGTTGCGCGAGTCTATCGTCCGGTGAGCCAGCAGATATGCCTGTTCGTCCCGGTATACCACCCGATCCCCCTCGGCAGACAGCAGCTCCGGATAGAACCAATATCCCTCGGCACTCCCCCGGTCGCCAGCTGCCGGATCGCCGCTCCGGAAGTTATCCAGTACGATGCTGCCGTCAGGCAAGTACACGACGAAGTTCGTCTTGTCATTCTCCTTGCGGATCAGATCGGCCACAATGTCCGCTTCCATATCGATAACGGCGAATTGGCAGGCGTCGAAATACAGATGATTCAGCCGCTGCGTCAGCCGCAGCATCAGCTCGCCTTCCTCGCCTGCCAGCACGCTCCATCGCTTGTCCGAGACAGGGCCCGATCTTCGGGAGCATCGCGCTTCGTCCGCAAGCGACGGCAACTCCGATAGCGGCCGGATATCGCCGACATGGAACGAGGCATTGTCCGTATACAGCATCAAGCTTGCGATATCCTTCGACGAGCGCAGCGCGGTCAGCAGCGGCAGCACATGGTCGAAGTAATCCCGATGAGCATCGGGGAAGGAATCATACTGATGCATAAGCCGGTCTTGCAGCAAATCTTCCATATACAGAAAATCGGCAAGCTGCTCGTACGAGCCCAGCAGCTTGTCCACATTTTCCGTTAATTGAGACAGGGAATAACCGGTATTCTCCATCATTTTCTTCAACATGGAATTGCGCCCATGCGACTCCATCAGGAAAGTCAGGGAAGCAAGCAACAGAATGACTACCGCGCTATTGGTCAGAAACAGCTTTGTTCGTATTCGCATTGTCGCTTGCCTCCCGTCTGACTGATTGTACATTGTCCAATTACTTGGTACGACCCAGTATTTCGCCATACTGAACGACCGGCGGATGCCCATAGCGGTCGAAATATTCCCGATCCAGGAATACGCCGAAGCTCGAGATCGAGTCAATATTCATATCCCGGTAGAATTGAATATCGTCAGCCGTCTGCTCCTCGTGAAAGGCCAGCTCTCCAGCCGGCTTCTTCCACTTGCTGAAGAAGGAAGCGTCCAGCCAATAATCAAGCGCCTGAGCGTCTTCCGCACCGAACACTTGCAGATTCCGCTCCAATGCCTTAACGAATTTGCGGTCATCCCGCAGACGGCTTAGCTCTTCAGGCGATCCGTCTGCATAGTTCGGATGCTCATGGCGATGGATGATCGGACCGGCTATTTCGAGGAAGATGCCTTCCGCCGGAGTCACTTGCTGCGGCGGCGATTCCAGGGTATGCATATAAGCAAGATGAGACAGCTTCGCATCGCTCCTTACCGTACGAATCGCTTCCACAATGGCGTTATTGACCATCAGCGTCTGATCGCTGTCGGAATACGATCGGCACCGCTCGCACTTGCACCATGGCTGATTGTCATCCTGCCACATGTAATAGCGCTCCGTTGTAGGCGGCAGCAAGCGGGCCAGACGAACGGCGTTGCCGCGAATCATCTCAAGCGCATCCTCGTGGGACGGACAGAGATTGGCCGACGGCGTTCGATTGCCATGCTCATCCATCCGGAACCACTCAGGATATCGGCTGTACAAGTCTCTGGGCAGAAGCCAGCTCATGGCATGGAGCTCATATTCCACTTCAATTCCGAGCCGCTGAAGACGATTCATCCATTGACTGCCTTCCGGAGAATGGACGTATGCGGCAATCTCGTCAATCTTCTCACTGAATTGATTGCTCCCGCTCCAATTGTGAATGCCCAGCACGTTGATCCCGGCCTCATGCAGCAGATCCGGCCAAGCGTCGTGCAGATCGTGCAGATCCAGTATGATGCCTCTTCTCCCTATCATCGGATAACCACTCCATTGCCATTCGCATTTCACACCCTCTCCCCCTGGGGCAAGGTGCTTCTATTTCTTCGTATTTTTTCTCCACAGCTCGGTATAAGCATCTTCCAATTTCACTGCTCCGGCCTTGTCGATCTTCTGAACGTAATTCGTCCATAACCGATCGAACTCATCGGATGTACCGGCAAAGATCATATTGGCGGATTCCTTCAGCCAGATCTGCTCTACCCGCTTCATCTCCGCACGCACATCCTCCACTTCGCCAAGCTGGCTCAGGATGGCAGGAATGTATTCCAGCTCCGGCAGGAAGTCCGACCATACTTGCTTACCGTATTGCGCCAGCACTTCATTCGTTCGCTCATCATAACCTTCCTTAATAGAATCCTTCGTGAGCGGTGTTGCATAGTCGCCGTCGGCAAGCTTCGTTCCGTGAGCGAAGTACATCGAAGTGCCGTAGAAGATGGAGGCGTGCTCGCTCCAGAGTGCGTCCGGATTGTCTTTCAACTGCTGCTTGTAAGAATCCGTCACTCTTCGCTTGCCGTCTGCAACTTCATAATGCCGGCCTTCCACTCCCCAATTGATCAGAATCTGAGCTTCATCGGAGAACATATAATCCAGCAGCTTGATCACTTCCTCCGGATGCTCGGACTTGTCCGATATTGCCCAGTTCCAGTTGGAGCGGGTGCGAAGAGAGACGAATGAACGATCCCTGATACTCTCATCTTGCATAAGCGGGAAGTAAGCGTACATCAGATCTGTGTCTCCGGCTGCCCGCATCGTCTTCTCCACTTCGGGCTGCACATACCAATCCGGGAAGTATCCAGCCAGTACGCGACCTTCCGTAATCTTCTTGGTCAAGCCATCCATATTAAGCGTGAAAAACTCTTTATCCAGCATACCGGCATTGTACAGCCTGTTCAAAAATTGATAATACTGCTTCATCGCATCGGAAACGTAGATCAGTCGTGCTTGATCGCTGTCATCGATATAAAATCTGCCATGATTCGTTAGTCCGGCGATATTAAATGACGGTCCGCCCAAATTTTCTCCTCCGCTGCCGGATGTGTTGAACCCGGAGAACGGAATCATCGCCTTGCCGTCAATCGTCGGATTTTTATCATAAAACGCTTTCAATACGTCGAACAATTGATCCAGCGTTTTCACTTCCGGATACCCCGCAGCTTCCAGCACATCATAGCGGATCGCGAACGGCGCCTGAATTTGCGGAGCGGGCTCCGTCGCAATATTCGGCACGTACAGGGAGTAAATGTGCCCGTTCTCATCCTTTAGCAGGTCGAAATACTCGCCATACTTTTCTTTAATATTTTTGCCGTGCTCCTCGATAAGCTCCTCCAGCGGGATAATGGCCCCGGCTTCCTTGTACTTCGAGATATAGTCCGGCTTCAGAATAAGCGTGTCCTTCGGATAATCGCCGGAAGCGAGCCATAGATCGAACTTCTGATTGCGGTCTCCCGTCACGGTCACCAGGTCGAACTTCACGCCCGCCCGATTGCCAATCTCTTGCATGACGGGGTTATTCGGGTCCAGATTCGGGAACAGGTTGGCGGCCTGAATCGTAATCGGCTCCTTCGGTTTCTCAGCAGCCGCAGGTTCCTTCGTCGATTCGCCGGCCTGCTCGCCGCTTGCAGCTCCCGGCTTGCCCTCGTTCCCGCCGTTGCCGTTGCTTCCTTCATTGCCTGCGCAGCCCGCCAGCGCGGCCAGCATGAGCATGACAGCAAGCAATAATGCGGTCCCTTTCTTCATGTCAACACCCTCTCCATTCTATTCATTATATCATCGGGACTAGCCCGTAGATATCATTCCTTCATAGCGCCAAGCGTCATCCCTTTAATAAAGTACTTCTGCATGAACGGGTACACGAACAGAATCGGCACCGTGACGATAATCGTCATCGTCGCTCTGATCGACTGCGGCGTCGTCATTCGCATGAGCGCATCGTCAACATTGCCCGGCGTCGCATTGATCTGCTCCGTGGAATGCAGCAGAATCTTCATCAGCTCATACTGGAGCAACGTCAGGCTCTCGCGGCTGTTGAACAGAAAGTTGTCCATCCACGAATTCCAGTGCTGCACCGATACGAACAAGGTGATTGTCGCAATGACAGGCAAGCTGACAGGCGCCACTACGCGCATCAGAATCTGAAATTCGTTCGCCCCCTCCACCTTGGCCGACTCGATTAAGCCTTCCGGCAGCTGCTCGAAGTAGCTTCGCATGATCATGACGTTGAACGCGACCAGCAGCGTAGGGATAATGTACACGAGGAACGAATTGGTCAGTCCCAAGCTTTTGATAAGCAGATAGTACGGAATAATGCCTCCGTTCACATACATGCTGACGACGATGACCGCATTAAGCCCCTTGCGCAGCACATATTCCCTTCGGCTCAGCGTATAAGCCACCATGATGGTGGCGCCGACTGACAGCACCGTGCCAAGCACCGTACGCGCTACGGACAGCCACGCCGCCGTGAACAGGCGCGGATTCTGGAAGATCAGCTCATAGTTGGTGAGTGTGAAGGCGCGCGGTACGATATGGATGCCTCCCCGCAGCGTATCCAACGACTCATTCAGCGAGATCGCCAGCAAATTCAGGAACGGGTACAGCGTCACCATACTAAGCAGCATAAGAAAGGTTATATTGCAAGTTTGGAACAAAGCGCCTCCGAGTGATCGCCTCCGCATAGTTAGCAGCACCTCCTTGTATAGTGGTCCGGCCGCCCGCCCGCTTATAGAATATGGGACTGGCCGAGCCTTCTTGCCCAAGCATTGACGAGAAGAACGAGCGTGATGCTGACTACCGACTTGAACATGCTGATCGCCACGCCGTAGGAATAATCTCCGATCTCCAGCGAATACTCCAGCGCATAGAGATCCAGCACTTGCGAATATTCCATGACCAGACTGTTGCCCAGCAGCATCTGCGATTCGAAGCCTGTCGAGATCAGATAGCCGACGGAAAGAATAAGCAGCATGACGGCTGTAGGCATCAGTCCCGGCAGAGAGATATGCAGCATTTTGCGGAAGCGTCCCCCTCCGTCTACATCTGCCGCTTCGTACAGCTCCGGATTAATGCCGGTCAGAACAGCCAAATAAATGATCGTGCTCCAACCAAGCTCCTTCCACAGGCTGGCAAGCGTATGAATCCCCCAGAACCAGTGCTCCTTCGACATAAAGTAAATGCCTTCATCCAACCAGCCGAGCGAGATCAGCAGCTCGTTCAGCGGTCCGCCGTCCGGAGACAGCACATAGGTGACAATGTTGGCGATGACGACCCACGATACAAAGTGGGGAATGTACGTAATCGTCTGCACCGTACGCTTGAACAGAGCAACTCTCACTTCGTTCAGCAGCAGCGCCAGACCTATGGCGCAGACGAAGCTGGCCACCAGACTCATCAGGCTCATCGCCAGTGTATTGCGAAGCACGATGTAGAACCAATCGTCGCTGAACAGCTTGACGAACTGGTCCAAGCCTACGAATGGGCTTCCGGCAATTCCCTTCGGTATGGCGTAATCCTGAAAGCCCATAATCCATCCCCATAACGGAAAGAAGCTAAACACGATTAGAATGGCAACGAACGGAACGGACATGAGCATAAGCTGGTATTGCGAGACCAGCTTCCTCCATCCCCTTCCGGCAGCCGCTTGCTTCGTCCGTTGGTCGGATTGCGCCATAGGGGATGCGCCGTTCGATGCGGTCGTATGTGGTGCGATAATGTCCTCCTCCTCTCGCAAGCATCTGAAGTAATTTCCATTATAGAGAGAGACGGCCAGGGA
This sequence comes from Paenibacillus sp. J5C2022, assembly GCF_025567625.1. GTDB lineage: Bacteria > Bacillota > Bacilli > Paenibacillales > Paenibacillaceae > Pristimantibacillus. The sequence continues at coordinate 29,285 of NZ_JAOQJC010000044.1, forward strand.
CAAAACCGGAGAGATTGCAGAAGAATAACAGGGGAAAATGCAAAAAGACGCCTAACGGCGTCTAATTTACGAGAGATGGTCAGGTGTGGAGGAAGGGGTGATCGGGATTCCAAACAGACACTTTCAACCGACGGTAGGGCAGCAAACATTGTACGATAAATCGTACAAAGTGCTCGGGATTGGGCGCAGCTTGGACTCAGTTGTACGAAAAATCGTACAAACCGGCTCCTGCAAGCGCTTATAGGGTGGATTTTGTACGATAATTCGTACAAAGTGCTCGGGATCGGGCGTAACTTCGACGCAGTTGTACGAAAAATCGTACAAAACGGCTCCTGCAGGCGCTTGTTGAGCGGATTTTGTACGATAATTCGTACAAAGTACTCGGGATCTGGCGTAACTTCGACGCAGTTGTACGAAAAATCGTACAAAACGGCTCCTGCAGGCGCTTATAGGGTGGATTTTGTACGATAATTCGTACAATCTCTGGTGGATAGACAGCGACATTGGGGCGGACGAGGCACTCTTGGCGAGGCTATGTGAGCATTTTGTGCGATAGAGGTTACTTTTGGGGCGGACGAGGCACTCTTGGCGGGGCTATGTGAGCATTTTGAGCGATAGAGGTTACTTTTGGGGCGGACGAGGCACTCTTGGCGGGGCTATGTGAGCATTTTGAGCGATAGCGCACACTTTTCGGCCCGCTTCCGGGGCTATGTGAGCATAATGAGCGATAGAAGCTACTTTTGGGGCGGACGAGGCACTCTTGGCGAGGCTATGTGAGCATTTTGAGCGATAGAGGTTACTTTTGGGGCGGACGAGGCACTCTTGGCGGGGCTATGTGAGCATTTTGAGCGATAGCGCACACTATTTGATAGTGCAGACTCCAGAATGAAGGGGCTGAACTGAACAGCCAAATATGCGCTGCGCCCAGCCCCTTTTCGTGCGAAAAATCGTATGAAAGGCATTGCAGGAGGATCACTGATGCTACAAAATGATCTGTCACCCAACCCAGTAAAAGCAGTATATTCTATGCTTGTCTCAAAGCCTCTGGCAGTTCAAAATGACGGTAATCTGTCATATCGATTCTGTCCGTGGCGACCGCCCAAGGCAGCTTAGCCTGCGAATACAATATGCCGGCGTTCGAAATGTGCGGCATCCTCTCGGACAGACTCGGCAGCAGTCTGACACTCGTCTCAGGCAGCTGTTCTTCCACCACATATTGCCGTGGAATGTCCCTCACCTTCTTCGCGGATTCATATGCCCCATTGGCTACAAGCACATAATTGCGGCAAGCCTGCAGCGATGCCAATAGCTCAGTCTCCGGATTATCGATGGCATCCATCAGATTCCGGTACATATTGCTCATCAGATCTCCGTCGTCGAAGGTGTGCTTCTCCTGCCTGTCGCCGCTGCTGATGGTCATGGTATGATCATATTGCCAGCGCATCTCGCCGCTGCTTCCTCGCAGCACGATATAGGGATGATCGTTCAGATGGTGGCACAGCATCCCGTAGAAGTTCACCTCGACGCCGTTGGACATGCGGGTCTGAATGCAAGATACGTCATCGCCTTCGATATCATTCACATGATAAAGCTCCGCTTGCACCCATTGCGGGTGCACCGACAAGACGTCCTCCGAAGCCGCGCAGGCGGCGATTTGACAGTTGTTCAGCGTATGTGCAAGCGGATTCATGAATGTGCCGTCCAATACGTATTGACCGTTGAAGATGAGCTTGCCCGCCCAGCCGGTCCGGCTATAATAACTTTGCGCCCGATGCCACATGCCGACGCCCGTCACTTGCCGCAACTCCCCGATCGCTCCGTTCCTAAGCTCCGTGAGCATCTTGCGGAACGCATTTCCTGAAGTCATCTGGAAGTTGACCTGACAGCGCTTTCCGTGTTTTTGGCTTGCTGCGATCATCTCATCCACATCTTGAATCGTCACCGCAGGCGGCTTCTCCACAAGCACGTGGAAGCCTAACTCCATAACGCGTATGCTAATCGGCTTATGGGTGGCGATCGGTGTCGAGATGACGACGAAATCGATATCCGGATGAGCCTTCAGCATCTCCTCGTAATCGATGTAATGGCTGGCTCCAACTTCAGTCAGCTTTCCATAGGACTCCTGATGGGCCGCGGCATTCATCTCGGCGAATGCCGCCACTTCCATTTCTCCTTCATTCACCAGTTGAAGCAGCACTTCCACATGCCTTGCCCCAAATCCTCCAATGCCAATTAACGCTGCGCGATACTTTCTCAACTTTTTCCCCTCCAAGATGAAGCATTTCTTTCTATTATATAGCAATTTCAATCATATTTTTATAATATTGTGAAGGAAGTTAGTGAATGTGGAAGTCATAATTGATCTACTGGCTGTTATATAGCGGAATGTATCCGGCAAGAGAACCGTCGGAATGATAGATTGCGATACGCTTCGTCTGATTAGCCGGTATGCTGGCAGACTCTATCGCAGATAACTGAAGCGCTCCGTTGTTCAGAACGGTTAACAATGGTTGATCCTGATGCGAGAGCAGCTTGATCACTTCTGCCGTACCGCTGCTGCTTGCCGTCTGCTTCACCGCCAACGCCACACCGCTTCTGTACACATGGTTATGAGCTGTCTTGCCATCCGTATAAGCAAATCCAAGGCTGCCATTAATGACGGCATCTGCTCCGCTTGGCACGCCATTCGTTTTTACGCCAATAGACTGAAATCGGCTTGCAGCATCGCTTACAACGACATTGCTTACTCCTTCTGCGAATACAACGGGATCATAGTCCCCCATTGCCGCATTGCGGAACGTATTGCCGACAAATACGCATTGCCGGGCATAACCGCTTGAGCTTGTATTCAACAGCTTAACCCCATAGCCGTTGGACGCGCCTGTAAATTGGTTGTTCAGCACTTGACATTGCCTGGAATAGCCAGAGTATAAATTATCCAGCAACATGAATTGCTCGCTGTAGGCATAATAAATGAAGTTGTTCGCAATGACACAGCTGTCTGTGCCGCTGATTGCAATGGGGATTATACCTGTATCGAAGTACACCTCTGTACCGGCCGACGTATGATGGTTAATAAACTGATTATTCGTTGCTACGACGCCCGACCCTCTTCCAAGAACAAGACTATACTGAGCGCCAACGACCGTATTGCCAGTCAGCTGGCAAGAGAGCATCTCAATGTAGTTGCCACTGGAGGAGGCCGACGCACTTACATACATGCCGCGATAAAAGGCATGCAGCATATTTCCGGACACCGTTATTTCATGTGGAATCTCAGTTGAGCTGCCGTTCAAATCCATGCCGAAGCCAATCGCACAGCCGGTGCATTCGCTATTGCGAATGGCGATATGGCTGCACGCTTGACCTCCGCCGCTTCCTTGCTGGATCGTGAACGCTTTGCCTCCATCCACGTAATTGCTTTTCACGACATGAGGAAGATCGTACACATGCACATTTTCAATCGTAATATGACTTGTGCCGTTCGTCATGGAGATGCCGTTGCAGCCATGCGTCGTATCATTTGCATTTGTTTTCACCGAAGTAATAGCCAGATCCCGAATTGTTGCATTTTTCACACCGTTAAGCTGGAATACATCGAACCCGATGGCACTGACTCCTTTTATAATCGAGCTTCTCCCGTCGCCCATCAATACGATATGATGCAAATCCTGTACGGTCACTGCCGTTTCCTGCCGCAGCTCGGACAAGTAAATATCAATCGCATACGTGCCCGGCGGGAAATAGACGACTCCGCCTGTTGCCTTGGCTGCGCTTATGGCATCGTTGATAGCGGAATAATCGTTCGTTATACCGTCCCCTGCAGCTCCGAATGTTCGGACGTTATACCAGCCGCAGGATGTGTTCTGCTCCATAGAATTGCCATTATCATCGTCATCGTCGTCATCATCGTTATTATCCGCCGAGACTAACCGGGAAGAGCTGCGAAGCAGCCCTTCCGAAGCGAGGACAATGCTTGCAGCCCCTAGCGATGCCAGCAGCTTCCTGCGGCTTATCCTTCCATTGGTACTAGCAGTGATAGCCTCCTCTTGGCCCTTTCGCTCCCCCGTCCCGATTTCTGCAGCCGTTTCTTCATTCGCTTCGACTTTAACTTCACTATCCTTCTTCATCAAGTCACTGACAGCAGTCTGTTGCCTCTCGTTTGAATGCTTCATAGCTATCCCTCCCGCTATTTTTTCATTCCGTTCAGTTCTGCCTGCATTTCTGAATCAAATGAACGTGCTGGGTAAACTGCCCCTGCTTCAGCACTGCTTATTCCTTCACGCTCCCCAACACAATGCCATGGATAAAATATTTTTGCATAAAGGGATACAAGCAAAGAATAGGAAGCATCGCCAAAAAGATTTGAGCCGACTTGACCGTCCGGTCCGACAGTTCTTTCAGCAGCTGCAGCTCTTTTTCCGTCACAGCGCTCATATCATGCTGAATTATCAATGTCTGCAAATAGCTTTGCAGTGGATAGTTCTGCGGGCTGTTCATATAGATCAAACCGTCGAACCAGCTATTCCAATGCATAACGATGGAGAATAACGACAATGTAGCTATAGCCGGCATTGATAATGGAATATATACCTGAAGCAAGGTTCTCATGTACCCCGCTCCATCCATGAACGCCGCCTCCTCCAGCTCTCTCGGAAGTCCGCGGAAGAAGTTAAGCAGCAAGACGACACTGAATACCGGAACGGCTGTCGGAATAAGCAATGCCCATATCGTATCCAGCAGCCCCGTCATCCGGATCGTCAAATAAGTAGGGATCAGTCCCCCATTGAACAACATCGTCAACACAAAAAACCATGCATACCATGTACGGAAACGGAACGCCCCGGCCTCCTTGGACAAGGGATAAGCCGCCAGAACGATAAGCGACATATTCAGCACAAGTCCAATCGATACCCGCTGCAAAGAGACGAGAAAGGATTGCAGGAAGGCTTCCTTCTGCAGCACGAAGCTATAGGCCTTCCATGTAAAGTCGACCGGCCATAAGCCGACCAAACCGGCATTCGCAGCCGAACTGGCACTGAGCGATACGGCGAATATATGAATAACAGGCAATAAACACAATAATGTCAAAATGCTCAGTGCTGCATAGTTGCCACCAATAAACATTTTCCTGGATAATGACCGTTGTTCTACCAAGCTGCACCGTCTCCTTTGCGGCAATCTAAAAAATACGATAGTGTACGAGGCGATAAGCCAGGTAGTAGGCGACAGATATAAGCAATAGAGATATGGCGGACTTGAACAATCCTACTGCTGCGGCAACACTGAACTGGGCATCCAGCAGACCCATCCGATAAACCATCGTATCGATAATGTCTCCGCTCTCATAAACTTGCGGACTGTACAAATTCAACACTTGATCAAAGCCTGCATTCAGCACCTGGCCTAGCGCGAGCGTCATGAGCAGCACGATAATTGGACGGATGCCGGGAAGCGTCACATGCCAAGTCTGCCGCCAGCGATTCGCCCCGTCGATGACAGCCGCTTCGTAGAGCGTCGGATTAATCCCCGTCAGAGCTGCCAAATAAACGATCGTGCTGAAGCCGAACTCCTTCCATTCATTCGTAATAACCAGTACATACCGGAACCAGCCATTATCGCCGAGAAAGTAGATCGGCTCCACGCCAACCCACCCCAGCATGGCATTAACGACTCCGCGTTCCGGAGATAATATATCGATTAATATGCCCCCCAGCAGCACCCACGACAGGAAGTATGGAAAGTAGATGAACGTCTGAACCAGCCTTTTGAACACATGCTTCCTGACCTCATTAAGCATTAATGCAACGGCAATGGGCACGACTAGGCCCGCTGCCAGCTTCATAACGGATATGGACAATGTATTCATAATGACATTCATCGTATCGGGCAGGCTGAATACATATTTGAACTGATCGAGCCCTACCCATTCTGAACCACTGATTCCTTTGGCCGGTACATAGCGCTGAAATGCGATCACCAGCCCGAGTATCGGTCCGTAGCTGTAAATAAGGACAATGATGACAGGCGGAAGCAGCATGAAGTGCAGAGGCAGCTCAAAATGGGGCTTTCTCATTTTCCCATATACCATTCATTAACCGCATTTGTAATATCCTCGCCGCCCGCTTTCTTCCAGTCCGCAACGAAGCTGTCAAATTTGCTAATTGGAGCTCCTTGAATGATTTTCGTAAACGCCTCTGCTTCCATCTTCTCCAGCTGGGACATTCTGTCCGTCATCACCTGCATCGGCGCTGTAATGAACTGGGTCGGCTTGTATTGATTGTTGCGCATGATTTGATCGATGACTTTGCCGCCGCCGTTCGGTCCAAAGCTCAGATCCTGTCCCCAGAATTGAAGATCGCCTTCCCTATACTTCAAAATGTTGTTATAAATGCTGCGCTCCTCCGGCGTCAGCTGATTCACATCGCCTCCCGTCCCTTCCAGCAACGGCTTCAGGTTACGGTATACGCTTACATTTTTCTCCGACCTGTACATCTTCATCGGTGCGTACATCCATAATGTATTGTTGTCCGGAGCTTCATTGAAGTTCGTAAATACGTCGTCCGACGTATTGAAGTAAAAGGAATTGAGCCACTTCTCCAGCAATTTGAAGACGGCTTCCGGATGCTTAACGCCCTTCTTCACGACCCAGTACCCGTAGAAAATATTCAAGTCATGCTGATAGAGGAGTGGCTCTTCGTCGACCGAAGGCACAGGGTATGCCTTCCATTCCGCAGCGGGATCAATATCTCTCGTATTGCCAAGCGGCGTGACGCCTGCGTTCATCGTTCCAAAAAATACGCCCAGCTTGCTGGCAGTAATATGCTGAGCCAACTGCGTCGCATTTTTCACCCCGAACTCCTTATCCAAATGCCCGCTGCTGTAAAGCTGCTGAAGCGCTTCCAGCGCAGTTTTCATCTCTGGCTGAATGCTGCTGTAGGCCAGCTTGCCGGAATCGTCCTCTATCCATATATCCCGGTAAGCATGAAAAGCGTTCATAAAACTCTTCGCGCTTGCCAAGTCCTTATCAAGCCCAAGCCCGATCGTATCCGCCTGACCATTCCGGTCGGGATCACTCTCGGTGAACGCAGCTATGATCTGCAGCAAATTGTCCAGCGTCGTCGGCTCTGGCAAGTTCAAGGTATTCCGCCAATCCTCACGTATCCATAAAATCGAAACCTGCTCTTTGGCTAATCCGGTAAAAGGAATGCCCATCAATCGACCGTCAAGCATCGCGGACTGCTTCACTTCCTCGCCCGCTTCCTGCATTACTTTCTTCACGGCATCGGGAGCCAGCTTCTCATAATAATCCGTCATATCCTCGATTAATCCGGATTCGTGCAGTTGCTTGAACTGTGTCGGAGTGACCAGTGAAATATCGGGAAGATCACCGGAAGATATCGTCAAATTCATTTTTTTCTCGAAGTCGCCATACGGAACGGACCATAAATGCTTTACTTTGATGCCGTAATCCTTCTCCAAAGCTCGGGTCCAAACATTATGGTTTATATCCTCCCCTTGCGGAAACTTGATGCCCGAAAAATAATAGCTGGCCGTAGTCAGTTCAATGGCAGGGTCATATTTGTCAGGCAATTGGTCGGGCAATGCCGGCTCAGTTCCGGTTGTGCTTCCTGATGCAGGTGGAACTTGTCCGTTACTGTTGGTGTTGTCCGTATCCGAACTGCAAGCTGCAGACAAGAACACCAATACCATTGAGAGAAGTGTTAACATAAAGCGTAAATATTTTCCCTTTTTCATTGCAGTCATCCCCTCATTTTACGATTTCGATGAAGATTCAGGCTTTAGTTTGAACAGATCGGACATTCGCCATATTTGCAGTTTCATCGGAAGCGTATATGAGCCATCGGGCAATGGATTGTACGTGTAATATGTAATGAGAACCTCGCCATGATGCGTTGCAATAGAAGGATAACTGTTAACTCCTCGATCAGGCGGTTCCAGATTAACCGGTTGTGACCACGTCATCCCGTCATCCCGCGATACGGCCATAGAGAGCGGCCTTCTTGAAGGGCCTTTCGTGTTGTTCCATACGAGCAGCAGATGCCCGTTGCTGTTGTCGGGAATGCGTTTAATCATGACAGGAGCATAAGGCGATTCCAGCTCTGTCGGGATCGGATCGTCCCAGCTCGCTCCGCCGTCATGGGAATATGCCTTGTAGATGTACCCCAGAGTCGTTCGGATATACATCATAACGCGCTTGTCTTTAAGCTCCACTACAACCGGCTCGGCAGGAGCCCCCTCTTGCATATTTACGAAATCCCCGATGTGCCACGTATCCCCGTTATCGTCAGAGTAGATAGCGAATGCGCCGGACTTGCCTGGCCTGGCATCCGTCTTCCCTCCGAGCGGAATAATGATTCTTCCAGAGGATAAAAGCACGGCACGATCGTTAGCTGTTACATGATGGCCTTCGAATGGCGTAATATTTTGCGGCTCGTCCCATGTCATCCCTTCGTCGTCAGAGGTTTTCATGTACATAGCTATTTGGGCATGCTCATCCTGCTTGGCGAAGAAGAGGGCAAGCTCTCCTGTTTTCAAACGAATAATGCCTTGATTCGTTACGTTCTTTTCGCCGATATTGTCTTGAATGAGAAACTTCTCCCCCCACGTTCTTCCACCGTCATGAGACACCTTCCCTGAAATCACGCCTGGTGAATCATCCTTCACATCGCTGTAATCGTCGTAAGTAAGCAGCAGCCTGTTGTGCTTCAGCTCAATAATAGCGCCGTTGAATGCCCGCTTCGTAGCCGAGTACTCATCCGCCTGTACGACAACGCTCTCTACAACGGGTCCAATCTTGCTTCTCACTCCCGGCGCAGCGTCACTCTGCAGCGGCATGGTGAAGACCATTGCCAGCACAGAAACGAGCGAGATCGCTTTCTTGAATCCATTCATGCATTTTGCCTCCCTTGATTGAATTTGGAATCGCCCTGCAACCCAAATGTATATAAAAACAGCCGCAGGCAATATATAAATTTCTGGGTTGGAGCTTAATAATTCCATCCAACTCAACCAAGAGAGCCCTCTGCGTCGCTATTTCTGCAGACATCACGGTATTTCGCCGGGGAACCGCCCATCAGCGCTTTAAAACAAGTGCTAAAATAATTGGCGTCGTTATAGCCAACTTGATCCGAAATGTCGCTTACCTTCCAGTCCGTCGTTTTCAACAATTCCTTCGCCCGTTCCATTCGCTGTTTCAATAAATGCTGCGAGAAATTTTGTCCCGTTTCTTTTTTGAACAGCTTCGACAAGTAGTTCTCGCTTACAAACAGTTCCGCAGCAAGCTTGCCGAGGGTAAGGCCGCTATCCCCATATCGTTCTTCAATGGCTTTCATCGCCCTTACGACAACCTCATTCATTCCCTTCTTTCTGCCGGCATAGATGTCATCCAGCATCGCCGTCAGCATTCGCAATAACTCGATCTGCAGAGCATCTAGCGTTACCCGCTCTTGAATTTGCTCCATAAATCGAAGTTTGTCCATCATTCCTTCCTCTCCATTGCCGCCAATTCCAGCAACCTTTTTCATACATTTCATATAAAGATGGGAGACGGAGAAGGTGACCACTTCCTTCTTGATGCTTTGCTTGCGGTATACATCAAATAATTGCTTGACGCCAGTCTCCAGACGATTCTTCTCCGTATATTGAAGAGCGTCAGCGATCTCGTCCTCCAATTGTTCAAGCATTTCGTAGGTATAATCCCTCTGTTCAATGCTCTCCCAATAAATGATCTCATTCTCCCCGTAAATGAAGGCGTAGTTCAGCGCGGAGGATGCCTGTTGATAGGAGTGGCGTACATGCTCATATCCACTGCCAACAGATCCGGCACCAATGTTCATCGGCATCGCCAGCTGCCCGGAGAGCTGTGTCAGCAGTCCGCCAAGCTGTTCCTCACGTCCGACATTCGACGGAAGTACTGCAATCATGATAACCCTACGGTCATCGAACGCATAAATATACACTTCTTCTCCCAGTGTGTCCGCCAGTTCCGCCAGCACTTTTTCCACTTTGCGAATACCGGGCGCAGCGTCTTTGACCGTGCCGGACAATTCAAATATTACGGTGTAATTGTCCTTGGCCTCCAGTTGAATGCCCAGTTGAAGCGATTCTTCCCCGTATTCTTGTTCCGTCAGCTGTACAAAGAGCAGCTTCCCCAGAAAACGCTCCCTTCTAAGCGGCATGCTTTCTTTCAGCAACGCGACCATCCGATTGAACTGATGCGCCAATATGCCCAGCTCATTGCCCGGAATTCGCTTCATTCCAATGTTCAAATCGCCTTGCTCCACACGGCGCATTAATTGGACCAGCTTGTGAACCGGTCTTACCAAGGATTGCGAGAGAAAGTAGGAGAGCAAGGCTACACTTGTCAATATGAATACAACCGTAATGACTGTCACTTTATAGATGTAAGCCGCGTCCTTGAGCAGCTCCTTCTCCGATACCATGCTTAGAAGCGTATAGCCGTACTTGCCATTTTTCAAATAAGTGGCGAGATAGGGCTGGCCATTCACTTCCGGCTCCCATGAGCCCTGCAGCCCCGCATGCTTCAAATATTCAATGTGCGCGTTCGCATGATCATTGGACTCGTTCCAGTCCAAAAACAGCTGCTGTTGCTGATCTAACAGCATAATGTTGTCGAACCTGTTGTCGCTGGCAAGAGCAAGCAATGCTTCTTTCTTAATGTTAAGCAGCAGCACTCCGATCTCCTTGTTGCCTCTGACAATACTTCTTGCCAATGTAATCAAATCTGAATTTCGCAAAATTGTACCGGAGTAATCGACGAATAAGCCGCCTTTCCGTTCAGCGACCTCCTCATACCAGCCGGACACCTCATAATGCGACAAGATATCGTCTCTGGAATACAAGCTAAAATCATAAGCGTAAGTGTTGTTGAATTTATCCATGAAATAAATCGAACCGATCTCCGTCGTAATAATGCTGGCTTCGCTCATTGCATCATTTAAAGTTGATGCAAGCGATAATCGCTGTTCTTCAGTTAAGCTCTCCAAATCATGCAATAATGCTTGCGTGTTTTTATCGTAAATGAGGGACAGCATAATATCGGAATATTTCTGCATCAGCGCATTCATTCGTTCTTCCATATGCAGCAATTGATTCATGACGGCCTTGCTTTCTTTTTCTTTAATAATCGATGAGGATACATGGCTGGTAACGCCGACAATGGTCAGCAGTATGAACAGTGCCAATAGAAAATACGAACCTACCAGAACTGTTTTCAGGCTTATAAACATTTTTTCGGTCCGCTTTGTCCGAAAGACCATTCCCAAAAGTTCCCCCTTTATGCAGCCGCTTCTTCACCTATAAAATGTATCTGCCTGTAAAATATCTCCTTTACTCCAGCAGAAGCGATGACCGATATTCAACCAGCTCATGCTCCAATACTGTGCGAACCTGGGCAAGCTTCCATTCCAGATGGGCACGGTCGGTCATATAATCCATACTGGGCTCCCAACCTAGACGGGAATCGCGCTCGACTAGCGGAATGGCTGCGCTGGCATTGGCAATTTCCTTCTCTCCCAACTCATGCAATTGCTCTAATAGTGACAATGCGGCCGTCCTGTCCGGCTCACGGAACAATTGTTGCTTCAGCTTCCACCATTGCTTTACATGAATCGTCGTTTGAATGCAGCAGACAATAAATGCATTCATATTCCACTGCCTCTCTCCCTCCTCCCGCTTATGCACGGGAGTGAGAGCAATCGCTCTTTGCAGGACGTTGTTGCCCTGCTGCCACAGCTCCAACATTTTGCCTAGACTGTTCATCTCCACATCGATCCGCTGAATACCGAGAGATTGACGGGCGCTTTCGCGCGGAATGTAGTCTGTCATGACAATCCGATTGCCGAACAGGGAATGCTTCTTGTCCGGCATCTCGATGCGGTTGCGGAATACAAGCGGATATGACGGTCCGACGCGGAACGGTCCGTACTGGTCTTCATTCGTCGGGATATAATGGCGAATCCCCTCGCTCCAGCAGCGCCATGCCTCCAATACATGCTGAACGGCTTGCCGGCTGAAATCTCTGGCCGCGATCGCCTCGAACAATCGTTCTTTTGGCGGGCCGCCGCTCCAATACGACCATTTCGTCATATCGCTTATGTAAGAAGGCCACCATCCGTAATGATGCGACTCCATCAATCCCGACAAGCTCCATCGCTCTCGGGCATCGTGCAGCGCCGCATGTCTTCTTGCCCATTGATAAGGAATCGGCTCATACGGAATGACGCCAATATCCCAAGTCAACCCTCCCGTATTGCTCATCGTATACAGCTTTATTCCACGCTCATGTGCAGCCTTCGCTTCACTCGCGAAATATTGTCCAGGCCCTTCGAACGAGGCCGTGTAATCCACGCATACATGAGTAACGCCTTCCCGCTTCCGCTGTTCGAACATTTCGAAGGTGACGAGGAGCGTTACGTCCCATGGCAAGCTGCGGATAAGCTCCAGTCGATTCTCTTCCGGCGCCCAACCCCAGTTGTACGTCCAAAAAATAATTTCCGCTTGCTCGTTATGCTTGCGAATGACCTTCTTCAGCATATTCAGCCACTGCGGATAATCTCTGCAAGGCCACCATCCGGGATAAGGCTTCGATCTCGGCTGATCCTTGGGCCATTCCGTGTGCGGCACACCTGTCGTCCGTTCATCCCGACTGGGGAATTCACATGATTCGCCGACGAATATGACACCTTTAAACCTCGGGCAAGCCTCCATAATTTTGCCATAGGTGCGATTGTAGTATTCCTCTGCGCCGTCCTCTTCCGGATGCTTGCGACTGAGGAGATAGCTGTACATATATACATCAATCCCGTAATGATCCGCACGATCGATCAAATAATTGAAGTCTCGCACGCCTTCAGGCGTCTCATCCACATCCTTGACGAACAGTAGAATAGCATCAATCCCCGCATGAGCCATCGCATTCAGATGAGCGTCAGGATATAGATCCATCCCCCAGCCGGAGTGAACCATGCGAGGCGAGAACAGCGGCTTCCGGACCTGATCGCACTCCGCTATATAAGGCGCTTCGCGCAAATTCATCAGATCCTCCAAATAATAGCTTCCTTGTCCGGCGCCGCGTTCATCATAACCTGCTACAATAATCTTTTGCTGCTCCGCCACGATCCGATAGCTCCGGGCTTCGCTTAATGCTGCGCCAAGCTCAGGGAGCTCCTCTTTCGTCGCAACAATAATCGCTTTCTCCGCAGTCTGCGTGCTATTCGGCAAGCTGTCTCTGCATCTCAGACGCAGAGACACCCCCATAGAAACCCAAAAATAGTCTTGGAGATCCTTTGCAATTCCTTGCATATAAGGACTGGCATTTGCGGCAATGACAATTGTCCACTCGTCCGATACTTCTGCTTCATGCTTCTTCGGCTTAAGGTCGGGATTGCGCCTTCCTCGCTTATGCACTTCCTCAAGCCGCCTTCGAAATTGGTAGGAAAGTTCCTTCATTTGCAATTCCTCCTGTTTGGTGCTGTAATCCCTTCCAAATTAATGTAAGGGCTTACAAATTGTCAAGCGAATTTTCTGGGCAATACCTTAACATTTCTTGAAACCTTGGTTCTGCTGCTGCGTAGTCACTAATGTGCGCAATTTTAGAGTTTTTCTGAACTTGACATCTTGCATAGAATTGGAAGTTCCATTTATTTTTGTCACATCAGTCGAATAACGTTATGCTATACTTAACAGATAAGTCGAACACAAAGGAGCCTCTTACATGTTTCAAGCTGTAATCGATTTTTTGAAGGATTACGGCCCTTGGGGACTCGTCATTCACTCGTTTCTGGATGCCGTTATTTTTCCCATCCCGGCCTTTTTCACACAGGTATCCTTAAGTTTGATTAATCCTACTTCGGCCTTATGGCTTGCTACCCTCGGTTACATTGCTTGCCTGGTCGGCACTCCGATCGGTTACTACTTGGGTAAGCTGATGGGAAAGTCCGTCCTGTATCGCTTCCTGAAGAAGGAGTGGATTGACGCCGCTACCGCTAGATTTCAGAAGAACGGCGAGGCCGCCATTTTGCTTGGCTCCTTCACGCCGATCCCCTTTAAAGTGTTTACGATCCTGTCCGGCGTTCTCAATTTCCCATTATGGCGCTTGATGGCCTATGCCGCAATCGGCCGGGCTGCCAAGTTCTACGTCGTCGGAGCCTTGTTCTACTTCTATGGTCGCGCTGCCGAATCGATGGTGAAGGACGTGTCGCTCTATATTTTCCTGATCGCAACGCCGATCATTTTAATATTCCTGTTTGTACGCGCCAAGATACGCAAGAAGAAACAGCTCGCCGAGCAAGCCAAACAAACGGACTCATTATCGGTGTAATGCTTCTTAAAGAAGAAGTCTCCGGTTTCCACAGCTTGCTGTGGAAACTGGAGACTTCTTTTCATGTTGGATATGCGTCGCCGGGATTACAATGCGCTCCCGCCGAACAGGAAGCGTTGCTCCCAATGCGTGCCTTTAATGCTGTTCGTCTTAACGCCGCCGCTCTCCTTGGAGTACGTATGCAGAATCTTCCCGTCGCCGAGGTAGATGCCGACATGCGTAATGCGCTGAGAAGCTTTGTTGATGCCGCTGTATGCGGACGCGCTGGAGCCTTTGTAGGACATGAAGAACATCAGGTCGCCGCGCTTCAAGTTATTAATGTTTGTTGTCGTCTTGCCTTTCTTCTTCACATAATCTCCTTGCTGACGGGAATCTGCCGGCAGCGTCACGCCTACGCCGTCAATAAAGGCTCGTCTTACGAAATCGGAGCAGTCGAACGTTTTGGTGGAGCTGCGGTTGGAGCCGAACTCATACGGCGTACCCAAATATTTCAGGCCGGCCGCAATGACCTTCTCGACAGAAGCATTGCTTGCCGTACCCGCATTCTGGCCGGAGTTCGTCGAGCCGCTTCCTCCTGTATTCGCGTTGCCTGTATTGCTGCTGCTGCCAGTCCCTCCGGAAACAGTGCCGTTCACATCCACATATTTGGAGCTGGCGGATACATAGCCTTTCACACCGCTCGAATCAACTGCTTCGTACCAGTAGCTGTTGTACTTGCTTGTTACTTGAAGTTGCTCGCCGCTCTTCAGATAGCGGATACGATCCGAAGACGTCGACGGTCCTTGACGGAAGGATACGGAGCGCTTCACTACTGCATTCATAGCGGCTACAGCATCTTGACCTGATGCGGAAGATGAAGAACCGGAATCTGTCACGTTCGTATACTTGGATGATGATGAGATATAGCCTGTCCGGCCGCTGCTGTCGCTTACTTTGTACCAGCCGCTGCTAGCCTGATCGATAATCGTAACCTCTTCGCCTTTCTTCAGCATGCGAATGACTGATCCCGATGTGGAAGGTGCGGTTCGCATATTCACACCCCACTGCACTTCGGCAGTTGCTGTAGCCGCGTAAGCCGCAGGAGCAGGCAGCATAGCCGCCGATCCGAATAACAGCGCTGCCGATAAGGTTACGGTAACAGCTTTTTGCTTTATGGAATAATTCATGTAGAATACGCCTCCCTAAGAAGTGTTTGTTGCTGCCGCTTGTCCGGCGCTTCGCATTCATTGTAAGTGGGATGCGGGGAGGCAGTCATCGACCGATGTTCCTAAATAGGCATAGGGGCTTATGGGAACAGCGGATTACCCTTTTTTGCTAAGAAAAAATTAATAAAAGGCGTCTCCCTTATCGGAGACGCCTTTCCCATCATGTGCTAATTGACGATTATTCAAGCGATAAGTGGCATTGTCATCATGAGCATTTTCTCATATACATTAGGACTCTCTCATTAATGTAATGGGTCTTAAGACTCATTTTCGATCAGAAATAAGGGAATTCCCTTAATTTACTAACCTGTGGATTCCCGGATAAAGCCGATTCAGGAATGCGATTGAGGCAGCTTCAGGTGGCCGTCAAGCGGCTCGACATGTACGTGTACGCTCATAATATTATGCTTTCGTCCCATACGCCGCTCAATATCGTCGCTTATCCGATGGCTCTCTATAAGGGAAAGCTCTGGATCCACCTGCACGATGACATCGACAAGCACATTGCTTCCGTGCACCCGCGCCTTGATATCCTTAATCGCATGAACGCCCTTCGTTCTCTCAATCGTCGCCTGCAGCGTTCTCAGTTCCTTCTCGTCGAACCCATCCGTCAATGCGTGCGTCGAGCTGTAGAAGATGCCCCATGCCGTTTTGCAAATAATGATGCCTACCGCGATTGCAGCTACAGGATCGAGCCAGGGCAAGCCGAACTGTGCGCCGATAATGCCGACAGCGGCCCCGATACTGACAAGCGCATCGGACAGGTTGTCCTTGGAAGCGGCCATTAGCGCACTGTTGTTAATGCGGCGCGCTAGCCTGCTGTTGTATACATAGACGCCGCCCATTGCCGCGGCAGACAGAAGTGCGATCCAGGCCGTTATCATATCCGGCGTATGCCGAGTGCCCTCCATTAACGACTTGCCCGCGCTAATCAGTACTTGTACACCGACGGTCGCCATGATGAATGATGCGACGAGCGCAGCGATCGTCTCCGCTCTGAAGTGGCCGTAGGGATGATCCTTGTCCGGCGGCTTTTGCGATATTCTCAGGCCGATTAATACAGCTACCGATGCGATAATATCCGTCAAATTATTGTAACCGTCCGCGACGAGAGCTCCGGATAAAAACCAATAGCCCGCTCCCAGCTTCAGGACGGATAGCACCAAATATGCGCAGATGCTGACCCAAGCGCCTCTCTCTCCTTGTTTAATATCATCATACTGAGTCATGTTGCTACGCCTCCTGCCAATCTCTAGAAACTGTCTTTTCGTATCATACCCGATTGAAGTCGTGTGGGTCTAGAGAAACAGTGTTGACCTTATGCGCACTTTTATGCACGGAGGCAACAACTTGCGGCTTTCGAACTCTTCAGATTTTTGTAACATTTCGTCGAGAAATCATTGCAGCAGATCCGATATGCTAATAGGTGAATAGGTGAATCCCCTATCGGTATAAGGAGTAAGGAGCGAGCGGCTTACGTGAACAAAAAAAATAAACTGTTCGGCTTAGTTTTCCTGATGATGCTTGTTTTTATCAGCTACATTGTATATATGTACGTATTCCGCGATCCCGACGCAACAGCCTTCTTGAGCCATAAGCCTGATGACAGAAGTCCTGATCGTATGAACGCCTGGCTCGGGGTCATGCGGGTGCATGCGATATTGGCGAGCATGGCTATGATTGCAGGGCTAATTAACTTTATCCCCGCCGTATGGCGGAAATTCCGATTATGGCATCGTGTGAGCGGTTATCTCTACCTGAGTTGTGTCGCTGTCGTCGTCCTCACATCTGGCTACATGGCCCCTTAAATGTATACATCGATTCTGCATCACGGCTTCGGGCTATCTTATACGGTCAGCTATTCCATCGCTATATACGCCACGATCTTGTCATTGTTCCTGCTGGCTGAATTCGTCATTCGAAGCATTCTTGAACTAAGGCCGGACACAAGCGCCAAAGTGGAATAATAGCATCAGAAACTTCCTATACCATGGATCAGCCATGTACAGAAATAGCAAACGCCGCTTGCGGGAGATCGTCCCGAAGCGGCGTTTCTGCTATTATTGTACGGCGTACATGCGCTCGCGAATCGCTTGAATTTCCTTGCTCTCCAAGTACTCGTCGTAAGTCGTCATGCGGTCGATGACGCCCCCCGGCGTAATCTCGACGATGCGGTTCGCAACCGTCTGCACGAACTGATGGTCATGCGAGGTGAACAGAATGGTGCAGTCCGTCTCCATGAGCCCGTTGTTCAGCGCTGTAATGGATTCCAGATCCAAGTGGTTCGTCGGTTCGTCCATCAGGAATACGTTCGCGCCTTCCAGCATCATCTTCGACAGCATGCAGCGTACCTTCTCGCCCCCGGATAGAACGTTCGCCTTCTTCATCGCCTCGTCGCCGGAGAACAGCATGCGGCCCAGGAAGCCGCGCAGGAATGTCTCATCCGGGTCCGTGGAGTATTGGCGCAGCCATTCCACCAAGTTCATGTCGACACCTTCGAAGTAAGCGGAATTGTCCTTAGGGAAGTATGCCTGCTTCGTCGTAACGCCCCAGGAATACGTGCCTGCATCCGGCTCCAACTCGCCCATCAGCAATTGGAACAGCGTCGTCTTCGGCAAGCCGTTCGGCCCCACGAATGCGACCTTGTCGCCTTTATTGATCGTAATGGTCAAGTTGTCGATAATCTTCTCGCCATCGATGGACTTCGTCAAGCCCTCCACAAGCAGCAATTGCTTGCCCGCCTCGCGCTCGCCCTTGAATTGGATGAACGGATACTTACGGTTGGAAGGACGAATATCATCCAGCGAGATCTTGTCAAGCAGCTTCTTCCGGGAAGTCGCTTGCTTCGACTTCGACTTGTTGGCGCTGAAGCGCTGAATGAACGCCTGAAGCTCCTTGATCTTGTCTTCCTTCTTCTTGTTCTCGGAACGCATAAGCGACAATGCCAGCTGGCTGGACTCGTACCAGAAGTCGTAGTTGCCGACGTACATCTGGATTTTGCCGAAGTCGATGTCCGCGATGTGCGTACATACTGTATTCAGGAAGTGACGGTCATGGCTGACCACGATAACCGTACCTTCATAGTCTGCCAGGAAGTTCTCCAGCCAACGGATGGATTCGATGTCCAAGTGGTTCGTAGGCTCATCGAGAAGCAGGATTTGCGGCGAGCCGAACAATGCTTGCGCCAGCAATACGCGAACCTTCTCGTTGCCGTCAAGCTCAGCCATCTTCTTGTCGTGCAGATCCGGCGTAATGCCGAGGCCGTTCAGCATCTCCGCCGCCTCGGACTCCGCTTCCCAGCCGTTCATCTCGGCGAATTCCGCTTCCAGCTCGCCGGCGCGCATGCCGTCTTCATCCGTGAAGTCCGCCTTCGCATACAGCGCGTCCTTCTCCTTCATGACATCATACAGCTTCTTGTGGCCCATAATGACGGTCTCCAGAACCTGGAACTCGTCATATTCGTAATGGTTCTGCTTGAGCACGGCGAAGCGCTCGCCGGGCGTCATATGAACCTCGCCGGAGTTCGGCTCGATCTCGCCTGACAATATTTTCAGAAATGTGGATTTGCCCGCGCCGTTGGCCCCGATCAGACCGTAGCAATTGCCGGGCGTGAACTTGATATTTACATCTTCAAAAAGCGCGCGCTTCCCGTAGCGAAGCGTGACACCGTTTGTACTAATCATGAATTAAACCCCGTCCTTCTTATCCATATTCACTATTCAACTATTCTCGAACTATTATAGCACAGTCTACGCTTTATGCCATATTGGATGATTGGTAGAATTAACGTTTATTCGTTCCAGCTCAGCTTCACTTCGCCGCCCGTGCGGGACGACTCGTAGATCGCATCCAGAATGCGATTGTTGACATAACCCGACATGGCGGAAGTAATCGGCTGCTTGCCGTGCCGCACGCACTCCGCGAAGTGATTCGCCATCAATACGCGCTCGACTTCGCCTTCCAGCGGAGCGATCTCGCTCTCGACCGCTTCGTTGTCTCGATGGGTCACGAAGGTGCCCTTATCGCCGACGATGCCGATGCCGCCCTTCGTTCCCATCAGATGCACGAACGGCTTCTCCGGCAATGATGCGGAATGCGCAGCCCAGCTAACCTCCAGTGACAATGTGCTGCCGTTGTCGAGCTTGATCAGCGCCGATGCCAGATCCTCGACATCGTAATAGCCGTCCCAATTCGGCGTTCCCCAGTTGCCCAGCCCTTCACGATTCGGACCAAATTCCGCATAAGTCGAGCCATATACCGATATCGGCCTGGGATTGCCCATCAAGTACAGCGTCAGATCGAGCATATGAACGCCGATGTCGATAAGCGGCCCGCCGCCCGACTGGTCCATCCGCGTGAACCAGGAGCCCCAGCCCGGTATTCCCTTCCTGCGGAACCAGCCCGCCTTCGCATGATAGATGCGTCCAGTCTCTCCGTTGTCGATCAGCGCTTTCGCTGCTCGACTGAGGCCGAGCCAGCGCATCTGATGAGACATCATAAGTACTTTCCCCGATTGCTCCGCAGCCGTGACAATATCGCGCGCCGCCTTCGCATTAATTGCCATCGGCTTCTCCAGCAGGACGTGCTTGCCGCGCTTCAGCGCCGCGATTGCCAGCTCGGCATGGAACTGATTGGGCACACCGATAACGACGGCGTCAATACACTCATCCTCCAGCATTGCCTGCGGGCTGTCGTGCACCTGCGTTATGCCATGCTCTTCCGCTCTCTGCCTGGCGAGGGGCAGGTATACATCCGTTACCGACGCGACCTGCACCCCTTCCACTTGCGAGAATGTCCCCATGTGAACGTTGCCAATCGCTCCCGCGCCGATAATGCCCAATTGCATATCAGATTGTCCCATACGATCTCCCCCTGTCTATTGTCTCGACCATAATCGCCATGTCTCGCCATGCGGAAGCAGAATCATCCGCTCGGCTTCGATCATTCTTCTCGCCCGCTCCGCCTCCAGCCGGTCCAGCGCCTCCAGCGGCGTATCGTCAGCCAGCTTGAACGCGCCGTAATGCATCGGAACGAACCAGCGCGCTCCTACATCCTGGAACGCCTGCAGCGCCTCCTCCGGTGTCACATGCTGCGGTCCCATGAACCACTCCGGCTCGTATGCGCCGATAGGCATAAGCGCCACATCAATCGAGAAGCGCTCCCCTACCTCCTTGAAGCCTTTGAAGTAGCCGCTGTCTCCTGCGAAATAAACAGTAGGCACCGGCGAGACCGCCGGGCGGGCCTTGTGCGCAGGCAGATACTGTGGCGTGGAACCGGCAGATGCGGGATGTTGCGCAGCCGAGGCGGCGGATTGAGCGGCCGCCTCCTCGCTCCAGTCGCTCGATCTGCCGCCGACGGACTCCATCACCCAGCCCCCCCAATGCGAGCTGTTCATGTCCCACGGATTGCGTCTCGTCCAGTGCTGGGACGGGACGAATGTGAACTTGACATCTCCTACCGTCACAGACTCCCACCAATTCAGCTCCTCCACCTGCGGGAACCCCTTCAGCTTCAGCTTGGACTTCAGCCCCGATGGAACCAACAGCAGCTTGTCGCCCGTCAATCGCCGGAGGGAAGCAACATTCAAGTGGTCGTAGTGGGAATGCGAGATAAGAATGACATCGACGGGAGGAACGTCGCCGATCGGTATGCCGGGTGGAGCAAGCCTCTTCTGGAATGCCATCTGTCCCGCCCATACGGGATCTGTCATTACATTGAGACCGCTATGCTGTATGAAGAAGGTGGAATGGCCAATCCAGGTAATCGTGGGCAGCAGCTTGTTAGTCTTTATGAAAGCTGTATCAGGCTTGACGTTGGGAACGACATAAGAGTAGTCCTTCTGGCGAAGCTTGCGGACGCGTTCCTTACGCCATCTCTTGAATTGCTTGAATGAATTGTGCTGTTCGATGAACTCTTGATTGGCATATCTTTTTAAACGCAAACGGTCTTCCTCCTTGTCGTCTCATCATTCCAAAAGTCTGTATGGTGACATTTTCTACTTTCCTTAAAGATACCAGCGTCAAGAAGTCATTGCAAATCCCGCAACCCCTCGCGAGGACGAAGCCGGGAGCAGGCGCTTATAGACATTCAGCCGATTTTGATCGTCCTTCTGTAATCATGATATAGTTACAGGTAAGGAGGGGATACTCAATATGAAGTTAATCTCTATAGAACCGACGCCAAGTCCGAATTCCATGAAGCTGAACGTTGACGAAATGCTGCCGCGCGGTCGGCGCTTAACCTATACATCCTCGCAGTATGAAGAAGTTCCGGAGCCGCTCGGAAGCCTGCTGCGCATCGACGGGGTAAGAGGATTGTTCCGAACCGCCGACTTCATTGCGCTGGACCGCAAGCCGGGAGCGGATTGGGCGCGCATACTGGCGGACGCCAGAACGCTTCTTGCCAGTGAAGAAGGCGGGGACGGCGTGGCTGACGGCGAAGGCATCGCCACCAGCTTCGGAGAAGCGGAGGTGCTAGTCCAGATGTTCCGCGGCATTCCGATGCAGGTGCGAGTACGCACAGGAGACAGCGAGGTCCGTTCCGCGCTGCCGCCCCAATTCGCCGAAGCGGTGGGCAAGGCCGCCGGCTCCTCCATGATCCGCGAACGCAAGCTGGAAGAGTTCGGCGTCCGCTACGGCGATCCGGAGGATATCGCCTCAGAGATTGTACGCGAGCTGGAAGCTTCCTATACAGATGAGAGGCTGGACGAGCTGGTGAAGGCCGCTCAAGCGATGGGATCATCGGATACTGGCGAGGCTTCACTGCCCGTTCGTCCCGCGCCGCTGTCGCTGGAAGAGGTGCAGGAGCAGTTCAAGTCGGAGACGTGGCAGGAGCGATACGCGGCGCTGGATAGATATGTAAGCGCGCCGGAAGGCTTGCCGCTGCTTGCCCGGGCAATCGCCGATGACAACACTTCCGTCAGGCGGCTTGCCGTCATCTATCTCGGCGATATCGCCAATAAGGAGGCGCTTCAGCTGCTGATCAGAGCGCTGAAGGACTCCTCCGCATCCGTCAGGCGGACGGCTGGCGACACGCTGTCCGATCTGGGCGACAAGGATGCGATCGGCGCCATGATCGAAGCGCTGGAGGACAAGAACAAGCTGGTTCGATGGCGTGCAGCCCGCTTCCTCTATGAAGTCGGGGACGATACTGCGCTTCCTGCCTTGCAGAATGCGGCGAACGATCCCGAATTCGAGGTTCAACTGCAAGCGAAGATCGCGATGGAGCGCATCCAGCGCGGCGAAGAAGCGGCCGGCACGATATGGCAGCAGATGACCGCCGCGCGCAAGGAAGACCCCCAAGCATAAGCTTGAGGGTCCGTCTGTTAAGTAGCCTCAGGACGAGGACGCCTCCAGGCGTCCTTCCTTCGTCTTCGGGAGGATTGCCGTGCAGCACAACGCGTAAGAGCAGTTCATGCGCAGCTTACCGGTATTGCAGTTGCAAATCTACGAGCAGGGAGCCGTCGCCGCCGTAAGGCTCGTAGCTCGCTCTGTACCCGTACGAGCCGCTTTCGTGCTGGACGGCAGCCTTGAGCGCGTCGGGGAAGGAGCTTCCGTCCACATAGCGGAACTGCAATTGCGACGTGCCGGTACGCACCGCCTCTGCAATTATTCGCTTTAACTGCTCCTTTCCGCTTACCGTTCGCTCTGCATCCAGCCAGTGCAGTCCCAACGCCAGCTTCAGCTTCCCGTACCGCTGCGCTTCCCGCTCGCTGCCCGATTCCGCCAGTGCAGTCAGTGTATCCGCATAGACTGAGCCGGCTTTGGGATAATCTCTCGTCCAGTCGTGATCCCTGCGAAGCTCATCATCACTTTTCAAGTAATACGAATAGCTTATTCCGTTATCGGGGTCGGCGCCTACCGGATCATCCCACGTCATATCCAGGTGATACCACTTGCCATCCAATTGAACCATATTCCACGCATGTTCGCCCGTGTTCACCGATCCTTCCGCAATAAGAACGGGAATACCGGACTCCTTCAGCATTTTATACCCCAGCAAGGTATAACCTTGACATACCGTCTGTCCGTGATCAATCGCGTCGTAAGCGGTGTAATAGGTCAACGATTCATCGTAAGCGACATGCGTAACAATCCAGTCGTGAATAGCCTTGACCTGCTCGTGCTCGTTCATAGCCGGCTTTATGATCTCCGCCAGCGTCTCGCTCACCTTTCGGTCTACCGCAGCCGTCTCCGCCTTCGTCTCCCGGTAACGCGCCTCGATCGTAATTCTGGACAGATTGCCCAAGCTGCGGATCGTATACATATACGACTCCAGAATATAGGCGGAGTAATCGTCTCGCCTGAGCGCAGCTCGAACAATATCGCCCATCTTCTCCGACAGCTTCTCTCTCTCCCCTTTATGGGAGAGGGTGAACCGGTCCAAGCGGGAACGGAAGCCTTCGGCGATCTCCAATTCCAGCTCCTCGTATTCCTTGTCGACAGGGGAGGAGACAACCTGGTGATGCTCGGTTCGCTCAGCGGCAGGCGGAGCCTGCGTCGTCTCCGGCGGCCGATAATGGACGGACATGCTGTCCTCCGCCTCCATAGCGGCAGGGAACAAGTCCAGCTTGAGCTCCATGGCGTATATCGCTCCCACGGCAAGCAGCAGCAATACAAGCTTCATTACCGTCCCTCTCAACCGTCATCACCTCCCTTGTCCTCATACCCATCTTATGCTGCCATTGCAAAATGATGCCCGGAACGCTGCAGGCGGATCAGAAACTCAACATCCTGAATTACCGGACCCCTTAGCTCCGACCCCTGCTCAGCTCTCTCCGATTCTCGCTTCAAGCCGCTTATCCGGCTGCTTCTCCTGCCCGCATGGAACGAGCGCAGCATGCAGGAACGGCAGCACGCTATTCCAGAACGCAGGGTCCTGCTGGGAAGCGCTATGCCCTTCCGACGACACATACAACGTCTGCAAGCATCCCGCCGACTGCTGCTTCTCCAGCTGCTGCAAGTCCGTAGCCGGGATGAAATCGTCTCCATGGGAATGAATCATCAGTATCGGGATGCGAGAC
This sequence comes from Paenibacillus sp. J5C2022, assembly GCF_025567625.1. Lineage (GTDB taxonomy): Bacteria > Bacillota > Bacilli > Paenibacillales > Paenibacillaceae > Pristimantibacillus. The sequence continues at coordinate 53,877 of NZ_JAOQJC010000044.1, forward strand.
TTCGTGCGCCGGCACCAATCCCCCAGGATCGCGGGGATATCCGCCCTGCGGAACTGCTCCCGCGATATGCCCGCCCGGAGCAGCCATACCGCCGGAATTACATACGCTAACGGGAATTTCGGCAGCCCCTTGCGCTTCAATTCCGCCTGCAGCATCGTCTCGAACTTGACCGGCATGGAATCCGTCACGATCGCGCTTACGTCCAGCCCTTCCGCAATTGCCAGCAAGGAGCCGAAGCCGCCCAACGAATGGCCCAGCAGCGCGATCCGCTCGGGATCAATACCCGGCAGCGTCCGGGCATAGCGCACAGCGGCCAGCACATCGTCTCTGAACATAAGCGCAGACGGAGCCTTAATCCGCTCGCTCTCCCCATGGCTTCTGGCATCGTACATGAGTACGGCATACCCCGCCTCGCACAGTGGATAGGCATAACGCAGCACTCTGGAACGATTGGAGCCCCAGCCGTGAGCGACGATGACCAGCGGATTGCTCGCACGCGCGCCGCCAACTGGCTGCAGCAGCCATCCCGCCAGTCGGGAGCTGCCGCTTGTGAAGGTTGTCTCGCTCCACTCGATTCGCTCATCCGGCAGGGCGTCGTTCTGCACGATTCTCGGCTGCTGGCTCGCAGCTCCGATGCGCCATAACGCGGCAGCGGCGAGAAGCGCTGCCGCGGCTGCCAGTAGTACTACTGCTACCAATAATCCCATTGCGCTAGATGCGCCTCCTCACCTTACAGGTCTTTAACAGCATCCGTGAACGACTTGGCTCTTGCCGCGATCTTATGGAATTCGCCCGCTCTGGCCCAGTCCAGATTGACCAGCTTGCCGCCCATTCCGACCGCGCAAGCGCCGGCCTGGAAGTAATCCCGAATGTTGTGCAGATCGACTCCGCCGGTAGCCATGATCGGGATATGGTTAAGTGGTGCGCGAATTTCCTTCAGATAGCCGACGCCCAGCGTTCCCATCGGGAACAGCTTGACGGCTTCCGCTCCCGCCTTCCAGGCCTTCACGATCTCGGTCGGCGTCATCACTCCCGGCCACACCGCAACGCCGCGCTCCTTGCCGTACGCGATCACCTCTTCGTCCAAATTAGGCGAGATGAGGAACTGCGCTCCGGCGGCCACCGCCTGCTCCGCCAGCTCGATATCCGTTACGGTGCCGGCACCGATCGCCGCTTCCGTTCCGAATACCGTCCGCCAGCGTTCGATCATGCCGGTAGCGCCTTCCGTATTCATCGTGATCTCCATCAGCCGGATGCCGCCCTCGATCAACGCTTTGGCCGTATCGTCGGCGTAAGACTTCTCCACACCTCGCAGAATCGCAACGATCTTGTGCTTCACCAGCAGCTCCTGCATATTGCCCTCGAATGCCATGATTGCCATCTCCTTCATCATCTAAGAATATGATTGCTTATTACTGCTGCCTACTGCCTTCCCAGAAGCCGTTCAGTATGCGCAAGAAGAGATTAGGGAACGGAAGCTCGTCCATATCCTCCCTGCCGATCCATCTATAAGGCGAAGACACGTTATAGACAGCCGGCGCTTCCGCCGCGGCAAGCGGTTCGACCGCATTGACCTTGTCTGCATTGACCTTGTCCGCCATGCCCGTATCCGCTTCATATATGCGCATCTTCCAATGAATATGGCTGAATATGTGATCCGCATCGCCGCGCAAGCCATGCGGTCTGATCAACACGCCGGCTTCCTCGTCGATCATTCGCGCCAACTGCTCAGCCACCTCGCCGTTCCGCTCCCGCTCCGCCTCCGGGAACCACACCTTGCCTCCTTCCGGTATCAGGAGATGAGGCAACTCCCACATGCCTGCCAGCAGTCCCGAATCCGCTCTCTGCCGGACGAGCACCTTGCCCTCGTGTTCGCCTTGTCCCGTTACGATGACACTCGCGCGCAGCTCCACTCGTGGCGGCTTCGCCTTCGTCTTGACGGGCAGCTCCAGCTCGCGGCCCGCTATGCGCGCTGCGCAATGCTCCATGACCGGGCAAGGCAGGCAGCTCGGCGACTTCGGGGTGCATACGAGCGCTCCAAGCTCCATCAGCGCCTGATTGAAATCGCCCGCCTCTCCTTCCGGTATAAGCGAAGCGGCAAGCTTCTCAATGCCGACGCGGGTAGCAGGCCGCGCGATATCCTCCTCTAGACAGAAGTAACGCGACAGCACGCGCATCACATTGCCATCCACGGCAGGCTCGGGCCGGTTGAAGGCGATGCTCATAATGGCGCCCGTCGTATAGGGCCCCACTCCCTTCAGACCCGATACGGAGGCCGTATCGTCCGGAATGATGCCGTCATACAGCTCTACGACCATTCTGGCGCCGGCCTGCAGATTCCTTGCCCTGGAATAATAGCCGAGCCCTTCCCAGCACTTGAGCACTTCCTCCTCCGGCGCCTCCGCCAGCGCGCGCACAGTCGGGAACTTCTCCATGAACCTCAGATAATACGGGATGACCGTGTCCACCCTCGTCTGCTGCAGCATAATTTCCGATACCCATATTCGGTAGGGATCGCGATTCTGTCTCCACGGCAGATCGCGCTTCTGCATTCGGTACCAGGCTAGCAGCTCCGTGCTGAAATATTGCTCTGTTGATATTGTCATTATGACTCCCTTTCCCCTATGCCTTCCACGATTGTGTACATTGCGTTACACGGATTGTGTCCATTATCGCACATTCCGCGCGCTCTATGTTGTTTGTTCATTCCCTATCCTATATTATACGGGGTAACAGGCTATGTACATAGGAGTGATTCGCTTATGGGAAAGGCTGCTCGTCAACGTACACGAATACAAGAGAAGCGAAGTATCGCCATGCCTCTCATTACAGTCATAGCGGCCGCATCGCTTACGCTTGCCGCTGGCTGCGGCCAGAGCGTGAATGAAGGAGACAAGGTCCGACTGAAGGATGCGCCAGCCGCGGTTGAAGCCGTATATAAAGCCCAATGCCTGAGCTGCCACGGCAGCGAGCTTCAAGGTCTTGTCGGCGGCAACACGAATCTGCAGCAGGTAGGAGAGCGCATGAGCTACGAAGCGATTGCAATGCAAATAGAGGAGGGCGGCGGACTTATGCAGCCGTACAAGGACGTGCTGAGCGAGGAGGAAATTAACGGGCTTGCCACATGGCTTGCAGGCTCCGGGCAAGATCAGTAAGACGAACGGATTGACGGGAGACGGCTCCCGCACGAAGAGAAAGGATATGTCCAGACGGCTTGCTCACGGCAACCCCGGCATATCCTTTCTATCGCTGCTTGATCGGCAAGAGCACGAGATCCCCCGCTTCTCGGCCTAATGAAGAAGTGCGGCCGGTTAGAAGCCCGCATCATACCTGTTCCAGCCGCCGGGCGACTGCCTTATGCCCATGGAAGGTCCATGCAGCGTCCAGCTTGTATCTCCCATCTGAGGGTTGCCGGGGAACAGATCGCCTTGAAGAAGCATAATATTCTCTCCCCAATCATCACAATACAGGCCGCCTAGCTGCACCCAATCCCCCGTCTTGAAGCGATGCGGACGGCTTCGCCTTGCGCCGCGGTTGTTATAACTATCCATCAAGGACCACTCCTTTCGCCCCGCTTGCTACAATACATTCCAAGTATGGGCAAAAGGTTACCGTTATACCCGCTCCGCAACCGCAAATGCGGAAGCGATGCTCTTCTCGTGCGTAATTGTCAGATGGAGCCGTATATATTCCGGCTGCAACCCTAATCTGCTCCACGCCGCTTCGCCAATCGTACAGACCGGCTTGCCGTTCGCATCAGGCAAGATCTCCACATCCTGAAAGCCGAGCACGGCGCCGATGCCGCAGCCGAACGCCTTCACGACGGCTTCCTTGGCAGCGAAGCGCCCTGCCACGAAGCCGTGCAGCCTAACTCCCGAATAGCTCGAGGCCAGCTTGCGCTCCGCCTCCGTCAGAACCCGCTCCATAAAGCGCTGTCCCGCCCTTCCTCCGACCGCTTCCGCAATTCGGTCCACATCCGTCATATCATGACCGATTCCCGTTATCATGCCATCACCCGTCCTTGTCTTTGATGGAGAGCGTAGCAGATGGCGAGGGCATTGTCAACGCTCTCTGCTAACGCGATCAATGCTAAGGGAACTGACGTGTATAGTGAAATGCTTTCCCGTTGGCATCCGTAAGCTCCACCATAACCTCGCCGGTCGCTTCCGCAGGCAGATAGGCGCCTTCGGCGCGGTAGCTGTACTTCGTAAAGCCCGGAAAATCAAACGTCTTCTCCTCACCTTCCGGCATCGGCTCCATCGGAATGTTCACCTCGGCAGCAGCGTCGCCACCTCCGTCCAGGTAGCCGACTGCTACTGACTTCGGCGCTCCTTGCCCCTCCGGCAGCCATACATACAGTCTCACGAGCTGCTCGCCGGTATGTGCTCCTTCATTCATTCGCAGCGTCATATGAGCTTCCTCGCCCATCTCATGCCAATAGAATGGATTGTCTGCCAGCGCGCTCTCCTCAACCGGAGCAGGCGAAGTCGAAGACAGCCAGCCTGCCAGCAGGAACAGAACGACCGCTGCCACAATCTCAATGCGGACCGCTGTCGTGAAGCTGCGCTTCTCCCCCCGTTCCAGCAGTCTCATTAGCTTGCTGCGGTGAAGAATGCCAATGCAGACGATAAGCAGCATCAGCACGCTCTTCGCCAGAACAATGATGCCGTACTCGCTCATCCAGAGCTCCCGCCACGACGACAGATGAACGATCGACAGCCACACACCGCTGCCTATAAGGATTACGATACTGGGAAGAGCCCATCTGGAAAATGTCGCAGCGAGACGATTAAGCTGATCTGTACGGTCGCCTCCGAAGCTTACAGCCCATAAGCCGGCCAAGCCGCCGGCCCAGATTGACGCGAACGCGATGTGCAGAGCATGCGATGCCACCGCAGCGCCGACTCCGGAAGCGACTGCGTAGGCGTGGCCTGTCAGCGGGAAGGTGACGATCAGACCGATCGCCGTCATCCCCTTCAGCGGGTTGGCCCACAGCTTCTCGCTCTCCGGCGCGAATGCGAGCAAGGCCAATAGCAAAGCTCCACCGAGGCGGATGACCGCCACCTTGCCAATCATCGTCGATGCTGCTATCGTACCGAACGGTATCCCGTCGAATTGATCCATCAGCATCCCGATTCTGGCCCACCCCGTCATCAGCCAGATCATGGCAACGACGAACATCAAGTACCGCTCCGCATCCGGGGTGAATGCACTTGGAATTGGGAGCTTCTCCTTCCGATACAGCACATAGCGGAAAAACAGGAAGCCCCCCGCTGCCGCAGCAGCGATCACTTCCGCAATCCGCATAATGACCATAAGCCGCTGTCCGCCGAAATGGCTATGATCGCCATCGGCATCGGCATGATGATCATGCTCCCCTGCAGCTTCGGCGATGGACGTGGCATCCTGTCCGATGACAATGCCATCCGCTCCCAACGCCATCGGCGCAAGCACACCTGCTATTACGGCTGCAGTCATAATAGCTGCTGCCAACATTCGTTTCAACATATGTACCTCCAATCTTCCAACACGTTACTTGTTGGCGCAGTCTGACGCTAGCGCCACCCTATTTTCCCATAACCTTCATTGTATCAAGTACTCGCGCGAACGGCATGACTCGATCGAGTCATATCGCTGGCAATAATGTGAACACACGATGGACACGAAAAAAAAGACCGCCGGACAGCCTATTGCATCTGCCAGCAGTCTTGACTTTCGCTTGCCGCTATATACCGGGAATCGGAGAACGCTTATGCTCCGTCTTCAAGTATTGCCGCTCCAGCTTCTCGCGGGCTTCCGGCGAGATATCCTTGCCCTCCAGGTAATCGCTGTTGTCGCTATACTTGATGCCAAGCTCCCCCTCGTCCGTCTGACCTTCCCACAACCCTGCGGTCGGCGCCTTGTCCAGCACGGACTGAGGCACTCCGAGATGGGACGCCAGCTCGCGGACCTGCCGCTTGTTCAGAGAGCTGAGCGGCGTAACGTCGACCGCTCCGTCTCCCCACTTCGTGTAGAAGCCCGTCAGCGCTTCCGATGCATGATCCGTGCCGACGACTAGCAGGTTCAGATCGAATGCAAGCGCATATTGCACGACCATCCGCGTTCTCGCCTTGACATTGCCCTTGCCTCCGCGGCTAATATGGCGCGGCATGCCGAGCGACTTGAAGGCGTGCTCCACCTCAAGCGAGATCTCATCGACCGCCTCCTCGATATTCGTCTCCGCCTTATGCTCCAATCCGAACGCTTCCGCAACCGCATAGCTGTCGGCGATGTCCGACTGCTGCCCGTATGGCTGGAAGACGCCCAGCGTCATATACGGCTGACCCGTCTCTTCGCTCAGCTCGTCTGTTGCGCGCTTGCACAAGCCAGCCGCGACAGCGCTGTCGATGCCGCCGCTAATGGCAATGAGCAATCCCGAAGTGCCGGATTTCTTCACATACTCCTTCAAGAAGTCCACTCTCTTGCGAATCTCTTCCTGCGGATCAATCGTTGGCTTGACGCCGAGTCGTTCAATTATTTGCTTCTGCAAGCTCATGGACATACACCCTTTAGTCGCAATATTTGTCGAAAGCGTCAGTCAAGTCCGCAGCAATCTCGGCTGCAGAACGGTTCTCGACGGAGTGCCGCTCGATGAAGTGAACCAGTTCGCCGTTCTTCATTAATGCGATTGAAGGAGACGACGGCGGATACGGTGCAAAGTATTCGCGAGCCTTCGCTGTAGCTTCCTTGTCCTGTCCCGCGAACACTGTGAACAGATGATCCGGCGTCTTGCTGTGCTTGAGCGCTTCCGCTACGCCGGGACGGCATTGTCCCGCCGCACAGCCGCATACGGAGTTCACGACGACAAGCGCCGTTCCTTTCGCATCGGGAAGATTGCTCTCTACTTCTTCAGCAGTACGAAGCTCTTGAATGCCCAATCTGGTCAACTCGTCGCGCATCGGCTGCACCATATCCAGCATATATCTTTCGAATGACATTGACATCATCATACACTCCCTTTGAATAATTCCAATTTAGCTACTATTATAACGTTCCTTGCGAAAATAAAGCAACCGAAGCTATACGCTCCGGCTGCTCTTGGAAAGCTATGTGGATGGGCGGTTCGGTCCGTTCAGCTTCTTGTCGATGCCGTTCGCGTCAGCTGCCGAGCTTCTGGCTGCATTGCGCGCCGCCTGGCTCCTCTGCGCCTTGGAATCGTTGTGACCGTTACGGTGGGGCATGCGCTCTCCTCCTGAATTCAATTTAATACTTATTATGCTCGGGAATCGGAGAAGAAATGTTGAATGTGACATGGAAAGTCGTGCCTTGGCCTTCTTTGCTGGTCACATCGATTCTGCCTCTATGGCGTTCCGCAATGCTCAGACATAAGGGAAGGCCAAGACCGGTTCCTCTTGTTTTCGTCGTATAGAACGGCTCGAACAACCGGTTGATTTTATCCTCGGGTATCCCAATTCCCTCATCGGCTATGCAGACGCAAATTTCTTCGTTGGTATAAGTCGTGCTAATCGAAAGCCGTCCCTTCTCATCCATCGCTTCCATCCCGTTGCGAGCCAGATTAAGCAGCATCTGCTTCATTTCCCGGTCGTTCAGCATCATCAGCGGCAAGTCCTCGCATAGACTCACATCCAGCGTCTGTCCCCGCAGATTCGCGTCTGCGCTGAGCAGCGGCACCAGGTCCCTGATCGTATTGTTCAATGACACCGGTTCCATCTTTAGCTCCCTGTTCTGAGCCAGCGACAGGAAGTCGTTAATGATCAGGTTCGTACGGTCCAGCTCTTCCATAATAATGCGGAAATATTCAAATTGGCTTTCCGGACTGCGCTCTTGAATCAATTGAACGAAGCCTCGAATGACAGCCATCGGGTTGCGAATTTCATGCGTTATGCTGGCGGCCATCTGCCCAACCAGGCTTAACCGCTCCATACGGCCCACTTCGTTCCGAAGCTGACTAAGTTCCGTTATATCCTGGGCAATGAGGGCCGCGCCGGAAATATGCTGATCCATCACATCCCACATCGCAACAGACGTGTAGAGAAGCATTTTCTCCTCTTCCAAATATGGCGTCAACGTGGAAGCGGAGCCGTTCAGCGCGCCTTCAAGCAGCTGCTTCCCGGTACTTCCCTCCTCCGTCTGGAACACTTCGTCGTACTTCTCGTCCAGCAGGCCGCTTGCGCCCGTATACTGCTCCTTCAAGCTTAACAGTTTCACCGATTCCTCGTTCGCGTGCGTAATTTTCCCTTCTGGATCTACAATCATGACGGCAAGCGGCGCCTTGTCGATGAATTGCTGCAGCTTCTCCACCTCGTTGCGGTAGCTTGCCGACAGCTGCTTCACTTCATCGTGGAGCGACTGCTTCTCTGTAATGCCTTCGATTATATATATGGATAGCCAGCAAGCCAGCCACAAGCCGATGGATGCGAGCAGGAACGTCACGCCGACGCTGTAGGACCATCCGATTCCGTTAATTAGCAAGTAGGCGTTCATGGATAAGGTGTAGTACAGAATGATGCCGGCAATAATCCCTGCGCCTATTCTCTCTCTGCGCAGCGAGCTGACATCCTGGAACTTGCGGACGGATATTGCGAGCAACGGGATGACGACGAGCAAGAACACGACGAATGAGATCACCTCTGGTGTCGTCTCCAGAAACGGAATTCTAAGGAGTATGTACAGAACGGTAAGTCCGGCAAGGGAGCGGTAACCGCCGTATAGCGAACCAATAATATAAGGAACCATGCGAAAATCGACATCGTATACGTGGAGCTGTGTCGAAGTAAGGACGCATAGCATCATGGCCGCTCCGCTTGTAGCCGACATAAACAACTTGAAGCCTTGCCAGCCGCGTTCTTTATCATGCCAAAGCAAAAATGCAAAAACGGGTAGAACGGATAGGAAAAATTGAAGCAACAAATCCTTCAGCACTGAAGACCGCGCCTCCTTTAATTGGAATTTACGAGAGATGCAGGTTCATCCATCCGATGATTTTCCGTTTCGCAAGCCCTCTACATCATCGTACTTCGTGAATATTATTATTCCACGGCATCTTTCGCATCGTTCTCCCAGCTTTCCGGCCGCTTGTCCGTTCGCCGGCATGGGGTAAGAGCAAGTCCGGATCTGCTCCGTATGAACTTGTGTCGGGGTCAAGCCTGTGCACATTCTAACGCGGAAAATGTCAATTGCATGATGTACCGTGACCTTAAGGCTGGTTCCGGATGCTTGCTTCTTGCTCCTTGCTTCAGACAAAACAGTTGCTGTATGTTCAACTCATGGTAGATTGTTCAGGGATGCCCGCATCCATGCGGAATAGCCATGGCCTTGCTTGTCGAAAGCGGCTACATCATTATCGGCGGCGATTATGTACTGCGCCACATGCCCGCAATGTCCGATATGCTCACATGACTTTGAACAAGTGCAACGGGACGTCTTGCCCCTGTTGGCATAGCTCTTGATATAGAGCACTCACATTTCAGCACCTGTTACTGCCATTGTTCGAGCCGCATTCACCATTCTCCTCCTTATTGGTGTATAATAACTAAATTATACTGTAAAGCTTGCATTTGACTATAGACTTTGTTAACGATATCTAATACCGACAATAGGAGCAATATCATGAAATATGATGTAATTATCATTGGCGCGGGTTCGTCCGGATTAATGGCAGGGGTCGCTGCAGGCGAGAACGGCGCCAATGTGCTGCTTCTCGACAAAGGGGACAAGCTGGGACGAAAGCTTGGCATCTCCGGTGGCGGACGCTGCAATGTAACGAATGCGAAGGAACTCGATGAGCTGATCAAGCATATCCCCGGCAACGGCAGATATCTGTACAGCGCATTCGCCACCTTCAACAATAGCGACATTATCGCGTTTTTCGAAGGGCTGGGCATTAAGCTGAAGGAGGAAGACAACGGCAGAATGTTCCCGGTTACGGACAAAGCAAAATCCGTCGTGGATGCGCTCGTCAGGAAGGTGCGCGAGCTTGGCGTAGACATTCGGACAAACAGCCCTGTAGAGAAAGTAATTTATAAGGATGGTCACGTCGCAGGTGTACAATTGCAGGGAGGCGAGCAGTTGCACAGCAGCTCCGTTATTGTCGCGGTAGGCGGCAAGTCGGTTCCTCATACCGGTTCTACAGGTGACGGTTACGCTTGGGCGGAGGAAGCGGGTCACAGAATCGTGGAGCTGTTCCCGACGGAAGTTCCGCTGACGTCCAGAGAACCGTTCATCCAGAACAAGCTGCTGCAGGGGCTGTCGCTGCGGGACGTATCGCTCTCCGTCTGGAACAGCAAGGGCAAGCGGATAATCGAGCATGAGGGTGATATGATCTTCACCCACTTCGGCTTGTCGGGACCGATTGCGCTTCGTTGCAGCGGGTTTATCGTGAAGGAGCTGAAGAAGAATCCCGGCGTCTCGGTGAAGACCACAATTGATCTGAAGCCGGAGTGGTCCGTTGATGAACTGCTCCAATACACGCTGAAGCTGTGCGGTTCCGAGCCAAGGAAGGCCGTCAAGAATGTTCTCAAATCGGTTCTTCCGGAGCGCATGCTGCCGCTGCTGTTCCAGTTGTCCGGCGTGAAGGAAGATATCACATTCGATCATATTCCGAAGCAGGGGTGGCTGGAGCTGGCGCAGACAGCCAAGGCATTCCCGGTGTGGATTAGCGGCACGCGCTCCATTGAGGAAGCCTTCGTAACCGGCGGCGGCGTGCATCTGAAGGAGATTCATCCGGGATCGATGGAATCCAGGCTGATGGGCGGGTTGTACTTCTGCGGCGAAATTTTGGACATTCACGGCTATACGGGTGGCTACAATATTACCGCCGCTTTCTCGACGGGCTACAATGCCGGCCTCCATGCGGCACAAGCAGCGCTCACAGAGTCTTGATACATGTAGCGAGCATCAGACACACCATGCGCGCAATCTCGTGGAATCCGGAGGGGGATCTATGCGCTATGCGAATCGAATTGCACTTCCCCCCTCTCGCAGACCGGGCACGTGGGAGCTCTAGTCACTTTGCACACAACCCTCTCGCAATCCGGGCACGTGGGAGCTTTCGTCACTTTGCACACAACCTCTCGCAATCCGGGCACGTGGGAGCTTTCGTCACTTTGCACACAACCTCTCGCAAATCGGGCACGTGGGAGCTTTCGTCACTTTGCACACAACCTCTCGCAATCCGGGCATGTGGGAGCTTTCGTCACTTTGCACACAACCTCTCGCAATCCGGGCACGTGGGAGCTTTCGTCACTTTGCACACAACCTCTCGCAATCCGGGCACGTGGGAGCTTTCGTCACTTTGCACACAACCTCTCGCAATCCGGGCACGTGGGAGCTTTCGTCACTCCAACATGGCAAAAGTATGTACTTAAAAAGCCGCCTCACGACTCCAAAGAGTTCACTTAGCGGCTTATCGATATTGGCTATTCGTTTATCAGATGTGTACATCGCCTGGGAAGTGGTTGTAGCTTTCCGAATCGGGCAAAAACTCTCCGCCTCCTTCGGCAGTATTCTCCAAGTTGCCGCTCTCCTCTGCTTGAATGAGATCCTCATTGACAACATGTGCCGGAATTGCAATACTCTCGAGCTCGTAAGCCGAACTGGTGATGTCCTCTTCGCTCATGTTTCTTTGCTCCACAAGTCTGCCGCCGTGAGACTGTGCGATTTCCAGTGCGGAAGTGAGGTCATTGCCCTCTACATGGATATGCAGCCTGGTCTCGTCATGCATGACAGGATCATAGCCAAGCTCGTTCAACATATCGTATGCCATCCTCGCGCTATTGCCCTCGCTGAAGTCGAACATGATCGCCGCTTGATGCATCATTCCTATTTGCCCCTTTGCAGTAATTTGCCTCTCCATAGCATGCCTACATTTTGCTCAAATCATGACCCCCTCCTCATTCCCGCCTTTCCGCCTTCTTTATGTATGCCACATACACTAGACCTCCTCATTCCCGCCTTTCCGCCCATCTTATGTATGCCACATACACTCGACCTCCTCATTTCCGCCTTTCTGCCCATCTTATGTATGCCACATACACTCGACCTCCTCATTTCCGCCTTTCCGCCTTCTTTATGTATGCCACATACACTCGACCTCCTCATTCCCGCCTTTCCGCCCATCTTATGTATGCCACATACACTCGACCTCCTCATTCCCGCCTTTCCGCCTTCTTTATGTATGCCACATACACTCGACCTCCTCATTTCTGCCTTTCCGCCTTCTTTATGTATGCCACATACACTAGACCTCCTCATTCCCGCCTTTCCGCCCATCTTATGTATGCCACATACACTCGACCTCCTCATTCCCGCCTTTCCGCCCGGCTTATGTATGCCACATACACTCGACCTCCTCATTTCCGCCTTTCCGCCTTCTTTATGTATGCCACATACACTCGACCTCCTCATTCCCGCCTTTCCGCCTTCTTTATGTATGTCACATACACTCGACCTCCTCATTTCTGCCTTTCCGCCCATCTTATGTATGCCACATACACTCGACCTCCTCATTCCCGCCTTTCCGCCTTCTTTATGTATGCCACATACACTCGACCTC
>NZ_JAOQJC010000045.1 GCF_025567625.1 Paenibacillus sp. J5C2022
AGCACTGTTGGCGGTCTATGTGATCATTCTGAGTGATTGCACACACTTTCCTGCTCATTTCCGATGGCCATGCGAACATAATGAGCGATAGAAGGTTACTTTTAAGGCGGAACGAGCACTATTGGCGGTCTATGTGATCATTCTGAGCGATCCACACTTTCCTGCTCATTTCCGATGGCCATGCGAACATAATGAGCGATAGAAGGTTACTTTTAAGGCGGAACGAGCACTATTGGCGGTCTATGTGATCATTCTGAGTGATTGCACACACTTTCCTGCTCATTTCCGATGGCCATGCGAACATAATGAGCGATAGAAGGTTACTTTTAAGGCGGAACGAGTACTGTTGGCGGTCTATGTGATCATTCTGAGCGATCGCACACACTTTCCTGCTCATTTCCGATGGCCATGCGAACATAATGAGCGATAGAAGGTTACTTTTAAGGCGGAACGAGCACTGTTGGCCGTCTATGTGATCATTCTGAGCGATTGCACACACTTTCCTGCTCATTTCCGATGGCCATGCGAACATAATGAGCGATAGAAGGTTACTTTTAAGGCGGAACGAGCACTGTTGGCGGTCTATGTGATCATTCTGAGCGATCGCACACACTTTCCTGCTCATTTCCAATGGCCATGCGAACATAATGAGCGATAGAAGGTTACTTTTAAGGCGGAACGAGCACTGTTGGCGGTCTATTTGATCATTCTGAGCGATCGCACACACTTTCCTGCTCATTTCCAATGGCCATGCGAACATAATGAGCGATAGAAGGTTACTTTTAAGGCGGAACGAGCACTATTGGCGGTCTATGTGATCATTCTGAGCGATAACCACTGCCTTCGCCCCGCCTTTTTCATTCGTCCATTCTGGCTGGCTGCGATGATTATGGTTCGATCGCCTACTCCGCTGCAGCAAGCAATCGGTGCGCCCTGCCATATCTGTCCCTCATCTCCCTATAGCGATTCGCAATCTGTCCGTGTATGGCGTGCTTGTGCGGAATGCCCATAATTTGCGTAATGACCTCATCGACCCCCTGTTCCCTTAGGGCTCGCTGCAGCTTCATCGCCTCCTGATCCTTCTTATAGTCGAACAGCAATGCGGCTGCAATTGCAGAAGTCAGATGCGAGATATCTAGGCCGAGTTGATGGGATTGCAGCGCCGGTCTGACCAAGCGGTCGTTAAGAGAGAGCTTGCGGAGAGGGGAGCGTCCGACACGAACTATATCGTCCTTCAAGCGAGGATTCATGAAGCGGTTAAGCATACGCTGAACGTATCTGTCATGCTTCTCCTTGCTCCAATGGTACTTGGTTGTCAGCAGCCCGCCCGTCTCCTGCAAGACACCCTTCACCTTCCGCAGCAGACCTTCATCCTTCATCGCCTGCTGGATCGTGGCATAACCCTTCAAGTAACCGTAATAAGCTGCAGCGCAATGTCCCGTATTCACGGTGAACAGCTTTCTTTCTATATAAGGCTTCAGGGCGTTCACCAGCTTCACACCTGCAATGCGGGGGAAGCCGTCCAGCATATCCGCCGATTCGATCACCCATTCGAAGTAAGGCTCAACCGTTACGCCAAGGGGATCGTTCCCAGCTTGATCGGGTACGATACGGTCGACCGCCGTATCCGGAAAGGCGACGAACCGTTCCGCCTGTTCCCGCATAGGCCGCGGCATAAGCGCGTACACTCTCGCCTTCAGCTGCGAGCTGCCGTCTATCGCGTTCTCGCAAGCCATGACATGCAAGGGGCACTTAATGCCCAACCGCATTCTGGCCGTTATTCCCTCGGCGACCGACTTCGCAATATGCGGCAAGGAAGCCATGCCCACTGCGGTCGTAATCAAGTCGGCCTCGCATATGGCGCGAGCAACCTCTTCCTCGTGATGAATGTTAATGGCGGTAATATTCTTTACCACTTCCCGGTCCTTCGCATCATTCGCCAATGTCACATGGTATTTCTTCCGCTGCTTCAGCAGCGCGATCTGCTTCTCGTTGCGGGCTACGAAGGTGACCTCGAAGCCCGATTGCGATAATAATAAGCCGATAAACCCTCTTCCGATGTTGCCCGCTCCAAAGTGTACTGCCTTCATCCCCTCATCCACTCCCTTTTTTATCTGAATATTCAAACAATTAAAGCTAGAGGAAAGGCAAGCATTAGAACTTGCCCGCCGCCACTTCTTCGAATGCGATATCCTTCAACGAATCGCCGTACTTGCAACGCGCCGCTTCGTCGAAGCGAAGCAATTTCGTGAGCGTATTGGGAACGATGATGCATGCCAGCCCCGCCGCCACAGCGGCTCTGGCTCCGTTCGGGGAGTCCTCCACCGCCACCGCTTCTTCGGGCTTCACGCCGAGTCCCTCCACCGCCTTCACATATAACGCCGGGTCCGGCTTCACCTTCTCTACATCGTCTGCGGTACAGATCACTTCGAAGTAGTCCGCCAGTTGCAGCTGCTCCAGAAATCGATCAATCCACTCGCGTCTTGAGCTGGATGCCAGCCCGATGCGCAATCCCGATTCTTTCGCCGCCTTCAGATAGTCCACCACACCCTCACGAATCTGCTCCTGCCCCATCAGCCGGGTGTGATCGCTGTGTATGCGCTGGCGGAATTCATCCTTATTAATCGGGAGGTTCAGCTCCGTCATCAAATATTCATATGGATTGAATGCATGCAAGCTCGTTCCAACACATTGCGAGTACTGCTCCAGCGACAATTCCACCCCATGCTCTTTATACGCATCACGAAATGCATAATACCAAGCCGTTTCCGTGTCAATTATTGTGCCATCAAAGTCAAATACCATTGCTTTAATCATATCATTTTCCCCTTTCACACTAAATCGCGTCAGTTATGTTAACAAAACCGTATCATGGATTAGGGAAATGCGTCAAGAGCCGCCCGCCCTTCTCCGTCACATAATCGACACATTTTACCCTATTCTTCTATCATACCTCATCTCTTACCCCTCCTGAAGTAATGCGTTTTCAGGAAATCGTTTGCATTTTTCAGAAAAATAAATTTTATGATGCGAGAGCTAATCCTATCCATAGGAGATGCAATTGCAAAAAAAGAGACCGCACCTCCGATTCCGGAAAGACGGTCTTCATCCTTCATGGCTTGCACTCCACTCCTCCAGCTGCGCTTCGTCTCACACGAGGCTAGTCCACGAATGTTGCGGCTCGGAAGCAATTAGCGATATCGTGTCTGAGCTTCCTCCGCGGCTTTCCACAACAAATCCGGCGGCACGCCCGCCGCTTAACCCAGTCTAAGGGATAAGCGCCGTCGCGTGAGTGACGTCATGCGCGCTGGCGTAATAATAACCGGACAGCATGATGCGGCGCGGTTCGAAGCCTGCATGCCGATCCGCCGGGATCGTCTCGGAACTGAAGACGATCATCCCGTCGCTGCTCGTCGTTCCAGATACGTAGCGTCCTGCCGCATAGGTGAACCGCCCTTCTACTGCCGCGCCCGCCAGCTCCTCTCCGGTGGCGTAATCCGCGATGGTCAGGACGGCCGAAGCGCGGCCCAAAGCTTCCGAATATTCCACGTTCATCGTTTTTACGATCATTGGCTTCAGCTCCGTATGGGCAGTCGTAACCGATGTCTCCGACGACACGAAGCCGATATTGCCGCTCACATCCCGCGCAGCGACCTTATAATAATAGGTCGTATCCGGCAGAAGCCCTGTATCCCGATAACTCAGTGATCGAGACAGTCCTGCAATCTTATCGGTTGTAGCAGCGAATCCCGGCTCCGTACTCCGATACACGATATAGCGGTCGATATCCGCATTATCGAGCGCCATGCCGTAGCTCACATTCACGGTCTGATAATCGACGACCGCAGCTGCCGGTTTCTTCAGAACCATAGTTGGGGGCAGACGATCCGCAGCCGGCGTCCAGAATACGCCGCCGTCTCCCCAGTAGGACGGCAGAAGACGATAGGAATCGTAATGATGGACAGCAATGCCGCCGAATGCGCTATCCGCCTCATATGCGGCGTACACCTTGTCCAGTTCTGCCTCCATATGCGTTCGCCCCTCTTCCCGGAAGCTGATCATCTCCGGATCTCCGCTGCTTGCTATATCCAGCGTCTCGACGCCGATGACGACGGAATTCGGTTTGCCGATCTGCGAAGCGTACGCAATCTCACCGGCTGCTCCAGCAATAATGCCGGCCGAGCCGTCGGCGGTATCGCGGTAATCCATAATCGAGATATAGTCGGAGATGTCCTGAATATGCTGGGATAACCACTTCGTTTCCCCGTTCCACATGATGTCGGCTGCTTGCGCAGATGTATCGTACCATTTCGGAATTGCCGGCCCGAATGGCAGATGGATGCCCGCAGCGTCTCTTCTTGCAATCATTTTCGCCAGACCGTCCAAATATTCCTTCTGAAGAAACTGGCTTGGGTCCTTGAAGTCGGGTGAGATGTACGGCTCGATATCCACATTGATGCCGTCGAACCTCTCATTCGGCCCCGCCGCGAGATTGTAGTTCACGATCTGCTCCATCTCCCGAACGGCGTGATGATGATAGCGTTCATAAGCGCCCATATAAGCGGGAGAGGTCCCCCCGGCTATCAATGCATGAACCTGCAGCCCGCGGGCGTGCGCCCATCTCATGAACGACTTCAACTGCCACTCCTGCTCCTCCAGCGCGCGGTACCCCGCATAGCTCCCCACTGCAAGATACAATGTCTTCACCGGTTCCGAGTCGAACGTCTCGGTGTCCTCGATGAAGTCCTCCAGCACCGTTCTTGAGCCTGGATTGAGCAGAAGCTTGTAGCTCTCCGGCTCCCAGATCCACATTGCCCGATCTTGATGCTGCAGGCTGAACGGCTCTCTTGTTCCCTCACCGATCTTCGCGTATACGGTCGGACTGTAACCCGTCTTGCCATATGCCGACAGAGCACGCGCTTCCAGACTAACCGTCCTGTCGCCAAGCCCCAATGTCCACCATGTATGGATATAGTTCGTCCCATCGAACTCCGCCTCCAGCCAAGGCCCCCTGTTCACTCGGACTTGAACCGCCCCTACCTGTTCATCCGACGATACGCTAACCTTGATCTGAACCTTGCCGGATAGCGATACGCTTTCTTGCGGACTGACGATGGTGACGACCGGAATGGAGCCGGCCGGGTTAACCACCTGCAACAGAACTTTGCTGCTCCAGACACCGTATCGGGTCGCGACATCGAGGCCGCGGGCGACCAGCTCAATCTCTCCGTCATAGAGCGATGTGTCGAGCGTATATGACCACGTGCCGGCATTATCGCCGTCGGGATCATCCATCGAGACGACTGCTTGACTAACGCCATTGATGTACAGCCGGATATCGTAAACGCCGGAATAAGCGCCGCTCACTTCGACGTTCTCTCCACTCGCAACATCGTCATCTTCAGGTGCAAGTAGCGTAATAGACGGCATTGCGGCCGCGAAGGCCCGAGGGAAGGCTGTCGAGGCTGCGAGCGTGAACACAACACATAGAACAAGAAGCAGGGAGAAGCTTGTCTGTCGATTGCGAATCAACGTATACATGCAGAATCACCCTTTCGGATTGAATAGGATTGCCTTGCATGCGGCGAACCGCCTTCCCTGTGAGGCGCCTCTCTCATGAAGGAGGGAAGCGCCTTCATCCTATCGGCGCTACTTCACCGCCTGCATCCGATCGTAGGCGGTTCGGTACGTCTCCAACAGCTTGTCGACGCCAAGACGATCCAACTCTTCCACATACTGGTCCCATTCATTCAGACTTCTCGAACCCGTAATGAACTTGGCGAAGCTTTCGTCACGATGCTTCTTGATGGCCTGACCCGTGAGCGAGATCACTTCGTTCTCGCTTTCCGTGAATGCCGGACGCGGCTGCATTCCCGGAGGATCGTATTTGCCCGCTTCTGTGTATGCCTTCTGCAGATTGTCGGAGAACAGCGACAGATGGGCATTATAATCGATCCAGGTGTACGTGCCGCTCGTCTGCAGACCGGTCTGCTTCCGCATTTCGGTAACATCCGTGAACTCCGGTTTGAATTTGATTGCACCGCCCTCCCTGACGAACGTCTCTCCTTCAGCCCCCCAACTCGCCAGCAAGCGCCCTTCCTCGGAATAGAAGAAATCCATATACTGCATGACATCTTTAATGTTCTTGGAGGTCGAAGATACCGTCAGGCCGCCAACCAGGTAGTGAAAGTACGGGTTCTGCTGCTTGCCGCCGGGCAAGCCTGCCGGCGGTGCCATGAATTGCATATTGTAATCGGGATTTTCTTTCTGCATAGCGTTGTTGAAGAAGTCTACACGGCTAATATAATCGATCGTCATGAACGATTGGCCCGTCGACATCATGTCCTGCCATTGCTTCGTCTGCAGAGAGAGGAAGTCCGGCGGTATAAGGCCGTCGTCATAGAATTTCTTCCACATTGCGACCATCGCCTTGTAGTTGTCTTCAATCGGGCCGTAGCGCCATTCCATCGCGTCGAAATCATAATACGCGCCTTCGCCCGTCTCGAAGTTGACGGTCATGTTCGCGTTCATCTCATCCGGGATCTGGCCATAGCGGATCGACAGCGGGTAGCTGTCCGGATACTTCGTCTTCAGCGCCTTCAGCGTGTCATACAACTCATCGTATGTCTTCGGCGCAGTGAGCCCTTCCTTCGCGAATACGTCCTCGCGGTACAGCCAGATCATGCGATTCGTCTCTCCGAAGCCCTGGTTCGGGAACATGTACATTTTCCCGTCGGCGGACAAGGCGGCCTTCGCTTCCTCCGGATATTGCTCCATCCACGCCTTCAAGTTCGGCATCTGGTCAACGTACTCAAGAATATCCACAAGCGCGCCGTCCTGTCCGAATTTATTGGATTCATTGCGGTTCGGCATGTACATCAGATCAGGCATCGACTTGGATGCCACCACCAAATTCAGAGATTCGCCAAGCTTGCCGGAAGGCGTCTGCACGTCAAGCGTAACGCCCGTCTTCTCCTTGAGCCACTTCCAGATTGGCCAATCTTCGGAATACGGGAATGTCGCATTGTTGTCCAGCAGCGCAGTGAGTGTCTTGCTATCCGGCCCCGCTTGCCCGCTGCCGGTCGTGGCGCTTGGTCCGGCGTTATTATTGTCGTTGTTTCCATTGCCTGAACAGGCGGTCAACAGCATCATCGTCAAGACAAATGATAGAATGAGAGCGAACGATTGCCTCATGTAATCAACTCCCTAACATGGAATAATGAACAGCGTTCGTACAGTTACGAATGTCATTCGCGGAAAAGCCCGAATCCGACTCTCGGAGCAGCGAACGATCAGCCTTTGACCGCTCCGATCATAGCCCCCTTAACAAAGTACTTTTGAATAAAAGGATACACCATTAGAATCGGCAGCGTCGAAACCATTATGGTCGCGTACTTCAACGATTCTTCTACGACTTGATTATCACCTCCAATTCGGGTTACATCTCCGGAGCTGACGCTGCCGGCCAGAACCAGGTTACGCAGCAGCACCTGCAGCGGGAATAAATCCGGCGACCGCAGATACAAGAGCGGATAGATGAAATTGTTCCACATGCCCACAGCGTAGAAGAGTGCAATCGTGGCGAAGGAAGCTTTGGAAAGCGGCACGACGATGCGAAGGAAAATACCGATATCGTTCAGCCCGTCGATGCGTCCGGACTCCTCCAGTTCTTTCGGTATTCCAGAGAAGAAGGTTCTCATCAGGATGAGGTTCCAGGTGCTGACAGCTCCCGGAATGACCATCCCCCAGAGGGTGTCTACGAAGCCCAGGGAACGAACGACGAGGAATGTCGGAATCATTCCGCCGCCGAAGAACATTGTGAACACAATCATGATCATAAAAGCTTTTCGGAACGCCATATAGGATCTGGATAGCGCATAAGCGCCCATCGATGTGACGATTAACGCAATCAAGGTGCCGACTGTCGTATACACAACCGTATTCTTGAAGGCATTCCACATCTTCGGATCGCCAAGCACAATGTCATACATGTTGAAGTTCAGTCCTTTGGGCCAAATGCTCACTTCGTTCATCATGACATACACGTCGCCGCTCAAGGACACAGCGAGCATGTGGAGAAAAGGATAAAGCGTCACGACGACGACGAGCAGCAGTATGACCGTGCTGACGATAGGATATAAGCTGATCCGTTCAATCTTCATTGTATTCTCCCCCTACCATAAGCTCGTCTCGCTTATACGGCGGCTTACAAAGTTAGCCGTATAGATGAACACGAGGCTGATGACTCCCATGAACAAGTCTATTGCCGCGCCGTAGCTGAAATTGCCCTGTTCCATCCCGACCCGGTACACATAAGTGCTGATGATGTCAGCCGTCTCGTAGATCGCCGGATTCTGAAGCAGGAACACCTTCTCGAAGCCGATCTCAAGCACGGCTCCGATATTCAGAATAAGCGTAATGACAACGGCGAACGAGATGCCGGGCAGCGTGACGTGCCACAGCTTGCGCATTCGGCCCGCCCCGTCGATACTGGCGGCTTCGTACAGTTGGGAATCAATTGACGTCAATGCCGCCAAATAAATAATGGTCTCCCAGCCGATATGCTGCCATATTTCGGACAGAACGTAGATGGCTCGGAACATGCCGGGCTCGTTCATGAAGTTGATCGGCTCAAATCCAAGCGCCGCAATCATCTCGTTGATGAGACCTCCCGTCGGAGACAGGAACATAATCACCATGCTTGCAACGATGACATTGGATATAAAGTGGGGCAAGTAGCTGACCGTTTGAACAAAACGCTTGAATGCGGCCTTGCGCACCTCATTAAGCAGCAGCGCCAGTATAATTGGAGCCGGAAAGCCGAAAGCCAAATTCATAATTCCCAACAGAAACGTGTTCTTCATCAGCAGCAGAAAATCAGGATTTTCGAGAAACATCCGATAGTATTTAAAGCCGACCCACTCGCTTGCCCAGACCCCTCTGAACAGGTTGTAGTTTTTGAAGGTAATGACGAGTCCAAACATGGGGGCGTAACGAAAAATCAGATAATACATAAGACAAGGCAGGAACATCAGCCACAAATATTTATTCTGCTGCCACAGACGCTTCACACTTGATCTCCGCCGCTTGAGCGCAAGCGCATCCTCCATTCCGGATGTCCCTGGTGTAACACTGACTTGAGCCATACGCATTTCTCCTCGACGTTGTATTGGTTAGATTCCATTGCACCATCGGCGCGTACTTCGTGATCAGAGTATAATCCCGACCATTGATGAGATATATCTCCACATGGCATGAGGAATCTTCCGATCTTTCAATTTCGGGAGAGATGTGTATAAATATGAAGAAGTGCATATTGTCCCATTCCGTGCCCAGCCAGTATGATAGAACGAACAACTACGCGGCAGCCGCTTCATCGAAAGCGCTGCCATTGCAAGGCTTGCAAGCCAATACGGGTATCTGCAGACAAATCCATCATTCTGCATAGTCCGTCGTAAACCGGAGGTGCTCTCATCCATGACCCTGATGTCCTTGTTAAAACCGGCCTTACCCTCCAATACGCTTCTCACCAAGCTGATGGCCAGCTTCCTGAGCGTTATTCTGGTGCTCGCGGCTTTCAATGTTTTCTCCTTCCTTTATCTGCGCGACAAACTGTACGATGAGATCGTCCGGTATAATGAGCTTGGCATCAAGCAGACGGTAGAGAGCTATGAGAACCACTTCCAATTGACTCGTAATATGATTCTCTCGCTCACCCGATCTGATCGCTGGATCGCCAACATCGGCATATTGAGCCATGTCGTCGAGAACCGCCGTTACGATCAAATAAACGCGGTCAAGACAGACCTCGCCGAGCTGTATACAAATCCCTTCCTTCACTTCGACAACTTCATACTCTACTTCAAAGAATCCGGATATGTGCTTGAGAAGGAGGGCACCAGCAGCGCCAATGTTATGTTCGCCAGCTATTACGCAAGCGATGCATACCCTCTGGAATATTGGGAGAGCTTGTCGATCGACAACTACTCCATGCAAATCTTGCCGGCCGCCGTATTCACCGAGGAATCGATGAACAGCACCCGCTCGCTCGGACTGCAGCTTCCTATTGTCATCAAGGCCGCGCCGTACGAGGAAGTGTATGGCATCATCATGCTGAATCCACGGGAGCTATATGCCGCTTATGCCAATACGGGAGAGCCCTTCTACATCCTGGACGACGAAGGAAGGACGCTATTCGCCTCGCACCCTTCCATAGAGGTGCCGCCTCCCTCTTCCTTTCAGCACGGCATGCGTCACGTACGCAGCGACGGCTATTATTACTTCTATGAACAGGGCTCCGACACCGGCTTCACTTATGTGCGCGTCGCGCCGATCGAGAGCATTACTTCAGGAATGATCAAGCTGAATATCGTGCTCGTGACGCTCTTGGTCGCGGCCATTCTGGTCAGCCTCTTCGGCTCGGCCGTCTTCAGCATCCGCCTGAACCATCCGTTGAAGCGCATCATCGACATGCTTGATCGCAGGCAAGCGGTGCCGATGCCAACGAGCAAGATCAAGGAATTCGCGATCATCAGCGACAGGATGAGCACCATCATGAACGCCAACGAAGGGCTTCAGAAGGATCTGGATCAGAAGAATACGCTCGTACGACAATATGCATTCACGAATAAAGTGAAGAACATTCCGATGAACATGCTGCTGGCCGAGCTGGAGGATACGGTACAGCTTAGCGAGCCCTATGCCGCCGTACTCTATGAGATCGGGTTCAAAAATTCGGATTCGGAATACGACCAGGAAATCCAGCTTCTTCGCAAGCTCGTTCACGGCTTGTTCACCGACCACTGCCTTGAGCCCGTCACACTGCAGATCGAGCATAATCAGTTGATCTCCCTGCTCATCCAGCCGGGCTCGCGAAGCGATATTCTTCACGTCTTGAACACGCTGAAGGAGCTTCTTCAGTTCGAAGACTATCTCTGTCTGACGATTGCCGTCAGCCCAATCCATCTGGACCATACACCGATTACATCAGCATACGAGAATCTCTTGATCATGCTGAGGGAGAAGAGGTTGACCGGGGATACGCAAATTATTGCCGAGACCCGCGCCTCCGGCACAAGGAACCATTCCATGAAGGTAACCCAGCGGGAGGAATTGCAAGCCCGGCTTCTATCCGGCAGCGAGGAGTCCGTATTCCAGTGGGTCGACCGCCATCTGGAACAGCTTGAGAGGAAAGATGCGCTTGCGGCGGAGTTCCAAGCGTACGCGCGAGGCGTAGCCGAGCAGGTAGAGAAGGCTCTGGCGAAGCTGAACGTGCAAGAGCTTGCCGTCGACGGCAGCAAGCTGCAGGACTTGGGTGCGCTCGATCGGTTCTACTCCGTGAAGGAATACAAGCAATGGCTGCGGGAGCGCCTGCGACCTGCCTTGTCTGCCATCATCCGCATACAGACAGAGACGAATGATCCCATCACAAGCTTCGTGACGGATTACCTGAACAATCATCTAAGCGAGGATATCCATCTTGATCTCGTTGCGGATAAGCTGAACATCACCCCCGGATACCTCTCCAGCTACTTCAAGGAGAAGACGGGTACGAACTTCAGCGATTATCTGAACGACCTTCGAATCGTACGCGCCAAGAAGCTGCTCATGAATCTGGAGCTGCGGATTCAGGATGTTGCCGCCGGGGTAGGCTACTCTAATGTCAATTCGTTCATACGTATGTTCAAGCGATATACAGGCATTACCCCCGGCGAATTCCGCAAGCGAAGCGCAGGGAAGGCGACGGGGGCCGCACAGCATTATAACGTTACTTGATGAGACGGCAATTGCCAATGACCTGTTCCGAACGAACTTGAGAGCTGTAAGCCTATGTGCAAGAGAAGAGCTGCACTCCCGTATAATCGGAGTGCAGCTCTTCTCTATCCTGCCTGAGATGGCATTATTTCCTGTGCATCTTGAACTCCAGGAACAGCTCATTATAGTGCGCCAGCATGCGCGGCCCGAGATTGTCGTACACTTCCAGCCTGCGCGTCAGCTCCTCGTCGGGGTAAAATCGTTCATCGACGGCAATCTCTTCCGGCAGCAGCTCAAGGGCGGACTTGTTGGGCGTGGAATATCCCACATATTCCGCATTTTGCGCCGCAACATCAGGCGACAGCATAAAGTTGATGAATTGATGGGCTCCCTCGATATTGCGGGCCGTCTTCGGAATGACCATGTTGTCGAACCATAGATTGGAACCTTCCCGCGGCACGACGTAATCCAACTTCTCGTTGTCGCTCATAATCTCGGATGCATCGCCGGACCAGACAAGTCCGACAGCCGCCTCCTCGCCGGCCAGCAGCATCTTGATCTCGTCGCCGACGATCGCTTTCACATTGGGGGTCAACTCCGACAGCTTGCGAAGCGCCTCCTGCAGATGCGCCTCGTCCGTATCGTTCAGAGAATAGCCGAGACTGTTCAGCCCCATTCCCATCACCTCGCGCGCGCCGTCCAGCAGCAGAATATCGTTGCGGAGCGAAGCGTCCCACAGATCGTTCCAGCTCAGGAAGTCCAGCTCGCCGACCAGCTCCGGGTTATAGACGATGCCGACCGTTCCCCAGAAGTATGGAACAGAGTAAGCATTGCCCTTATCGAAGCCAAGGTCCATGAAGCGATCGTCGATATGCTTCAGGTTCGGCAGCTTGTCGTGGTCGAGCGGCAGCAGCAGATCGTCTTCCTTCATGCGGCTGATAGCATATTCCGACGGAATGCTGACATCGAACGTCGTACCGCCCTGACTAATCTTCGTCATCATCGCCTCATTGGAGTCGAATGTCTGATAGATGACCTTGATGCCGCTCTCCCGCTCGAACCGCCGTATCAGCTCGGGATCGACGTAATCCCCCCAATTGTAGATCGTCAGCGTATTGTCGCCTGTATATCCCTCGCTTGAGTTCAAGTAAGCTGTCACATACATGAGCGCAATCGCCGAGCCGAATACCAGCAGCAGCACCCTTATCAGCCTGCTCATGCTCCAGCCCCCTTCCCTTGCGAACGGTTATTGCGCTTGTTAATGAAGTAATAGCCGATCACCAGCAGAATCGTGAACAAGAAGATTAGCGTAGACAGCGCGTTAATGGACAGCGACACGCCTTGCCGTGCCCGCGAATAGATCTCGACGGACAATGTGGAGAAGCCGTTGCCAGTGACGAAGAACGTCACAGCGAAGTCGTCCATGGAATACGTTAATGCCATGAAAAATCCCGCAAAAATGCCGGGGCTAATATAAGGCAGCACCACCTTCGTCAACACCTGCAGCGCTCCCGCCCCCAGATCGCGGGCGGCATCGATCAAGGAGGGGCTCATCTCCTCCAGCTTGGGCAGCACCATAATGACGACGATCGGCACGCTGAACGCGATATGGGACAACAGCACCGAGACGAAGCCGAGCTTAATGCCCACAATCGTGAACAAAATTAGAAAGGAAGCGCCGATAATGACGTCCGGGCTGACGATAAGCACGTTATTCAGCGTCAGCAGCGTCTGCTTCGGACGGTATCTGCGCATATAATATATGGCTATCGCTCCCAGAACGCCTACAATCGTAGAGATAGCCGCCGACAGCAGCGCAATGACGAACGTATTGAGCACGATGATAAGCAGCCGCGTATCCTGGAATACTTCGGCATAATGCTCGCCGGTGAAGCCTTCGAAGCTGTGCATCGTCCCGCCGCTGTTGAACGAATACACCATCAGATAGAAGATCGGCGCGTACAAGATCATGAATACAGCGATCAGATAGATGCGGGACAGCTTCCATTTATTTTTTGACAATGTCGATCAACCCTCGCTTCCGATTCCCCGTCAGCAGCATGAGCAGCGCCATCGCGATAATGAGAAATACAGCGATCGTGGCGCCCATCCCCCAATCCTGCGTCACGAGAAAATGCTGTTCGATCGCCGTTCCCAGCGTAATGACTCGATTGCCTGCAATCAGTCGGGTGATCATGAACAACGACAATGCCGGAATGAACACGGCCATGCAGCCTGCCTTCACCCCGCCGACCGTCAGCGGAAAGATGACGCGCCGGAACGCCGTCCATGGCGAAGCGCCCAGATCTCTCGCCGCATACAGAAGTGTCGGGTTCAGCTTCTCCAGCGCATTGTAGATAGGCAGCACCATGAACGGGATGAAGATATAGACGGATACGAACACGAAGCTGAAGTCCGTGAACAGAATTTGCCGACCTCCGATGCCGACTACTTCCAGCAAGCTGTTCACGAAGCCGTATGTACCGAACAGTCCGATGAATGCGTACGCCTTCAGCAGCAGATTAATCCAGCTGGGCAGAATAATGAGCAGCAGCCAAAGTTCCTTATGCTTGGTCTTCATCAGCAGATAGGCGGTCGGATAAGCGATCAAGAGTGCAAAGAACGTAATCAGGAACGCATACCAGAACGAGCTTGCCGTCATTTTCAAATAAACCGGCGTAAAAAATTTGGCATAGTTGCCCAGCGTGAACGAGCCTTCTACATCAAAAAACGAGTAGTAGCCGATTAGCACAATGGGTGCGACGACAAAGACGGCCATCCACAGCATATAAGGAATGAGATAAAAGACGCGGCTTCTATTTTCCATCATCATGCTCCTCGTAAGATTCCAGACGCCTGTCGAACTCCTCTTCCGTCTCTCCCAGCCGCATGACATGAATCGCCTCCGGGTCGAAGCGCAGTCCGATTCGCTCGCCCACTGTCGCCTTGCGCGTGGAATGAACGAGCCACTCGTTGCCGGAATCGTCATAGCAGCTAATCTCGTAATGCACGCCCCTGAACAGTTGCGTATCGACACGCACTTGCAGCTTGCCCTGCTCCGGCGGCACAATCTCCAGGTCCTCCGGCCGGATGACGACATCGACTGCCTCATTAGGATTCAGCCCCTGATCGACGCACTCGTACACCTTGCCCGCGATCTCCACCTCGAAATCCTGCAGCATGCGCGCCTTGACGATGTTGGACTCCCCGATGAAGTCGGCTACGAACCGGTTGATCGGCTCGTCATAAATATCGTTCGGCGTACCGGACTGCTGGATGCGGCCTTCATTCAGCACGAAGATCTCATCGGACATGGCAAGCGCTTCTTCCTGATCATGGGTGACGAAGACGAACGTAATGCCCAGACGTCGCTGAAGCTCGCGCAGCTCATATTGCATCTCCGTCCGCAGCTTCAGATCGAGCGCCGACAGCGGCTCGTCCAGCAGCAATATTTCCGGCTCGTTGACGATCGCCCGAGCAATGGCGACGCGCTGCCGCTGTCCGCCCGACATCTCTGTAATCTCGCGATTCTCATATCCCTTCAAGTTGACGAAGCGCAGCGACTCCTCCACCTTTTGCCGAATGACGGCCTCCTTCAGCTTCTTGATCCGCAGCCCGAACGCCACATTCTCGAACACGTTCAGATGGGGGAATAGCGCATAGTCCTGGAACACCGTATTGACCTGCCGCTCATTGGCGGGCACTTCATTGATGAGCTCCCCGTTGAAGTAAATATACCCTTCCGAAGGCTCCGTAAACCCCGCGATAAGACGCAGAATCGTCGTTTTGCCGCAGCCTGACGGTCCCAGCAGCGTATAAAATTTGCCCCGTTCCAGCTCGAGGCTTACATCGTTAAGCACGGCAGGCTCGCGCGCATCGTAACGTTTGGTTACATGCTGGAATTGTATAATGGTGTTGCCTTTGCTTTCCGACATTCCGTCTTCTCCTTTACCCCTGCTTCTATTACCCTTGCCAATCACAAACCTAACTATCTTATCACATCTGTCTTGTTTCATCATCCCCATATTTCGCCTATGGAATCCACCCATCGTTTTCACACTGTCCCCCTCAAAACAAAACATTTTTTAGCAATTGCAGTCTATAGCCATGATAGAATAAGTTTAAGGAGAAGATGTCTCATGAAATGGCGGCTCAGCATCATTCTGCCGGCTTTATACTTACTTCCTATAATGTTCAACTCAGTGGGAAAAAGACGACTACAACATCCTGCTGTTCATCAGCAGTCCCCCGGCACGGTTATTGGAATTCCGCCTTACTACAGCGACGAAATGGATGCCCCTGTCGGAAATTCCGCTATACGTCGTCGTCCTGCTCACCTTCCTATTCTGGTTCCTGATCGGACTCGCCATCGACTGGCTATGGAGCAAGCGTCGCGCCAGCCGGGCACGCTGATGGACGCACGACTTCTTAAGCGGAAACACACATGTAAGAACAAACCACTCGGACGGTTGACAGGCTTCCCATTTTCTCGAGCGTTCCATTCGACGCTCGTTTTTCGCGTGCTCCATTCGACGCTCGTTTTCGGGCGTTCCGTTTGACACTCGTTTTCGGGCGTTCCGTCCGACGTTCTTAACGGTTGTCATAGCGGTTATTGCGCCTCTAATTCCACTTTTTTTGCTGTAACGGGCGCCACGATGCCTATTTTACCCACTGACACCCAATAGCT
This sequence comes from Paenibacillus sp. J5C2022, assembly GCF_025567625.1. Lineage (GTDB taxonomy): Bacteria > Bacillota > Bacilli > Paenibacillales > Paenibacillaceae > Pristimantibacillus. Next base: position 16,442 of record NZ_JAOQJC010000045.1, read on the forward strand.
CGCTTTCCGATCTCAATAAGCGCCAGGACGACCGTTAGCCTGCAAATTCGCACATTATGTGTCAATTAAGCTCTGTGGCAACCGCTACGTGCGCTCCTGCACCACTTTCCTATTTCACCTTCGTTATCCACAGTTCGGACTAAGCGCATCATTTACCAAAAAGAAGAAAAACGCCTAGCCGCATCCCTACTCACTTCCGGCTCGCATGCTCATTTTCGACGCTCTCTCACACGTTTTCGCCACTCTAGTGTTGGTAGCATACACTGCAGGCGCGTTCACACGGGATTCCTCTACTCTAGTGTTGGCCACATACACTGTAAGCACATTCGCACGCGATTTCGCCACTTTAGTGTTGGTAGCATACACTGCAGGCGCGTTCGCACGGGATTCCTCTACTCTAGTGTTGGCCACATACACTGTAATCACATTCGCACACGTTTTCGCACTTTAGTGTTGGTAGCATACACTGCAGGCGCGTTCGCACGGGATTCCTCTACTCTAGTGTTGGCCACATACACTATAAGCACATTCGCACGCGATTTCGCCACTTTAGTGTTGGTAGCATACACTGCAGGCGCGTTCGCACGGGATTCCTCTACTCTAGTGTTGGCCACATACACTGCAGGCGCGTTCACACGGGATTCCGCCACTTTAGTGTTGGCCACATTCACTGCAGGCGCGTTCGCACGGGATTCAGCCACTTTAGTGTTGGCCACATACACTGCAGGCGCGCTCGCACGAGTCTATCCACTAGCTTCGGGTATTCAACTCGAATTTTATAATCTCATATCATCAATAAAAATCGGGCTATCCGCCGCAAGTCATTCCATGACCTGCGGGACAGCCCGATTCCGTAAATTAACTGCTTGCTTGCGTCAGTTATGCCGTTGTCGGATTCGTATGATCCGCTGCTGTATGCTCGCGGCGATGGCTGATCATCAAATAAGCCATAGTCAGCACCGCGAATGCCAGGGAGAACAGACCCAGCATGCCTGCATCGTTCCACATCCGGCTAATATCGCCACCGGAGATAACATCCTTCAGCCCTGCGACGGAATACGTCATCGGCAGCCAAGGCGTCACCTTCTGCAGCCAGTTCGGCGTCAGCTCCATCGGGAACGTGCCCGCCGAGCTTGTCAGCTGCAGAATCAGAATGACGATGGCTGCGAAGCGGCCCGGATTGCCCAGTAAGGTGACGAAGAACTGGGTCAGCATCATGAACGTAATGCTGGTAATAATAGAGAACAGCAGGAATGCCGGCAAGTTCTGTACCTCCAGCTTCAACACCAGCAACAGCGCAGCATCCGCAATGATCGCCTGCAGTGCGCCAACTGCCACAAGCGTCAGCGACTTGCTCCAGAACCAGCTCCAGCCGTTATCCGGCGTAATCGCCGGCTCGCGCACGGAGTATACAATCGTAATCAACAACGCGCCTACGAATAAGCCAAGAGACAGGAAATAAGGCGCGAAGCCAGTGCCGTAATTCGGCACTTCGGTCATGCGGTCAACCTCCAGCCGAATAGGGTCGGCGAACATGTCGCTCTGCTCCTCCGACAGCGCCATGTCGGCCGTCTCCCTGGAAGCGTCGCTCAGCTTCGACGACAGCTCATGCGATCCGCTGTCCAACTCAAGCAGCCCCGAGGCAATCTCCGACGCTCCGTTCTCCAGCTGCTTGGAGCCGGAGGACAGCGATGCGGCGGATTCGTTCAGCTTCTGCAGCCCGGCGGACAGCTCCTTCGAGCCCGCTTCCAGCTTGCCGCTTCCCTCTGCCAGTCCGGCTGCGCCTTGCTGCGCACCCGCCAACTTCTGCTGCAGCGTACCGGCTCCGGCCTGAAGCTCGCTCAGCCCTTTCACCAGCTGCTCCGCGCCGCCATGCAGCTGTTCCTGCCCCGTCGCTGCCGCGGATACTTTCGCCGACAGCTCCTTGCTCGCCGCTAGCAGCGATGCGAATTGCTTGTTCGCCGCAAGCTCTTCATCGGAAGCAGCCAGTCCCTCCAGACCGGCGACCAGTTGCTTCACGCCGGCATCCAGCTGCGTTGTGCCGTCAACTGACGCTTGCAGACCTCCGGCAAGCTGTGAAGCCGCCTGTCCGGCGCCGGATGCCCCTTCCGCCAGCTTCCCGCCTGCGGCGGACAACTGACCCAGTCCGTCAGCCAGCGTGCCGGCACCCGCATTCAGCTCGGCGGCACCGCCATGAAGCTGCTTGCCGGCGTCGTTCAGCTTCGCCGTACCTTCCGTCAGAGAGGTAGTGCCATTAGACAGCTTGTTCAGATTCTGCGTCAGCAGTTGAGCGCCGTCCTTCGCCTTCGTCGTACCGTCGGCAATCTGGCTCGCTCCTTCGCTCGCCGCCACGATACCGTCCGCCGCTTCCTGCAGCTTGTCGAACACCGTCTGCGTATAAGCTTCCGTCACTTCCTTATTGAGCATCGATTTCATCTGCTCCACGGCCGTATTGCCGATCTGTGCGGCGAGGAAGTTGAAGCTCTCATTCGGCAGATAGATCAGCTTCGCCGGCTCAGGCACCTCCGACGTGAGCGAAGCCGTCTTCTCGGAGAAGTTCGCCGGAATCTCGATGGCCATATAGTAGCGATTCTCCTTCATCCCTTCCAGCGCTTCATCCCGGGTGACGAAGTCCCATCGGAATACTTCGTTCTCGCGAAGCTGCTCTTCGAAGTCCTTGCCGATATGCACCTGCTCCCCGTTCAGCTCCGTTCCGACATCGGAATTGACGACCGCGACAGGCAGCTCCTGCAGCTTCGCATACGGGTCCCAGAACGCCCCCAGGAACATGCCGGCATACATGACCGGAATCAGCAGCACTGCAATGACCGGGATTAATACTTTTTTGTTGCGAGCAATGGCAGCCAGCTCATGGCCGAATTGCTTCAATCCCTTTAATCTCATTCCTTCTCACTCCTATTTCTAATAGTTGATTCAATACCGAATGACTATTTTAGTATTTTGGTCAATTCATCCATAAAAAAACGGCACCTTCATTCCGGCGCCAAGCCTTGCTCCAAATAAAACCGCAAATATTGCGCAACCTGCATCTTCTCAAGCGGCTTATGCTTCAGCTTCCACTCCACCGTTAGCGCCATGTACAGCTTCAGCATGACGAATGCCGTCATCTCCGGCTCGCATGGCTTAATCGTTCCTCGCTCCACCGCGACAGCTACTTGCTTCGCAATATAGCTGACGACCGCCCTCTCCATCTGCTGCAGCGCTTCGACCGCCACCGGCGTCCCGATCTCCCGAACCTCCTGCGACAGCTTCAATGCCAGCTCATGCTGCTCCCTGAATTCCAGCAGTTGCTCCAGCACAATGTGCAGGTTATCGAAGAACGTCAACTGTTCATTATAAGCGCTCTCGGCCATACGTTTCATCTCCAGCAGCATCGTATTCATAATATGCTGGAACAACTCTTCCTTATTGGCGAAGAACGTATAGATTGTTCCTTTCCCCACGCCTGCGATCTTGGCCACACCGTCCATCGTCGTCGCCTTATATCCGAATAAAGCGAATGATTTCGCCGCCGCTTCCACCACTTGCTGCTTGCGATCAACAGCCACTTTGCCACCTCCCGACTCCATCGCGCCATCGACCGACTGACTGTTTTACTAATTTGGTCAATTCGTCTGAAATGATAATAGCACGACTCGCGGGTAAAATCAACAGTAAGTCGCAGGCAATAGGTCATCAGCAAGTCCCACTCAGTAAGTCGCAGGCAATAGGTCACCAGCAAGTCACCGGCATTCTGTCATCGCCAGCCTATCGTCGGTACAATGCAATAAGCTACTTGAATCCTCCTCAGCCGCATGGCATCCTGAAGCGAATAACGCTATAATCAACTGTACATGCCATGACATATAAAGGAGAGATTTTATGGGTACTTACAAGGAATTGACTTCGCTGGAGCAATGGAGCGACGCCTTCGAGAGCTCCGGCAAACGTCCGCTCGTCGTGTTCAAGCACAGCACGCAATGCAACGTCAGCGCCGACGCATACGGCGTATATTCGGACCACCTGCAAGCTTCGCCTAGCGCTGATGTCGATTACTTATTCGTGAAGGTAATCGAATCGCGCCCCGTGTCCAATCGAATCGCGGAGGATACCGGCATCAAGCACGCATCCCCTCAACTGCTGTATATTAAAAACAAAGAGGTCGTAGCGTCCACTTCGCATTGGCATATAACGGATGCGTTCATTTCCGAAATGCTTCAAAAATAATCCTGCCTGCAGCCGTGCCGACATGAGGCGCGGCTGCTTTTGTGACCATAGACCCATATCTTCACCTCCAACTGTGAAACACGAACCACTACCCACCCTATCCGCACAACTCACGTCCCGCCACCCCCAATCAATTCAGGACCTTGTACCCTCAAATAGTTGCATCATATAGCCCATTCTAAATCATTATTAGTTATGGTTATCTAAAGAATGTCGGATTATATCAATTGGAGGAGGAAAATATTCACATGAAACGATGGGCCTTATTAACGATTAGCATCGCCCTGCTTCTGACATCGCTCGGCCATTCTGCCGCGGCCGCCTCGTCGGATGCGGTCGCTTTCCAAGATATTGACGGGCACTGGGCAAGGGATACGATACAGGAAATGGTAGGCAAAGGCATATTGAACGGCTATCCGGACGGAACGTTCCGGCCGAACGATCCTGTGAAAGTGGATCAATTCGTCAAAATGCTCATTCTCTCCTACAGCGAGCTCCACGAGAACGGCTCGCGCAGCTGGAACAAGGATTTTCTGGATGCACTCAGCCCCGAGAATCAAGCCATTATCAAGCAAGACTACCGTTACTTCAGCTTCAAGCCGAACACTGTCGGCTATTGGGCGAAGGACTTTATCGATATCGCCAGCGACCTGCACTTTATGAACAAGGATCGCTATGCCGACTTCCAGGCTGACATGAAGCGTGAAAATGTGGCTGAAATTATCTATTATACACTGCAGGAAACGGAATTTCTGGAAGATAACCGATTCGGCCAACGCATGGCGGAAGCCTACGGCGATATCGTAAGCGCTTCAGATAGAGAACAGCGCTTCATCGCCGAGACGCTTGTGAAAGGGATTATGGAAGGCTACCCCAGCGGCTTCTTCGGCGTAGGTGAGGAAGTAACGCGTGCAGAAGCCCTCGTCATCCTGCAACGGCTGCGGGACAAGACGAAGCGCATCGCTATCGAAGTGTCGCCCGACAATCTGGAGCGAATCGTCCCTACAGCCGAGGGAGGCAACAAAATCATCGTCTTCCCCGACCAAAGAATGTGGGACGCCTATGAGACGTTGACGGTCATCAGCGAGCTGCGAGGCAGCAATCACGATCTGTACGGCACAACCTTGCGCCTGTATCGCGATCAGACGGAGAAGGACAATGTTCAGAACAGACCGTCAGGATCGGCCTCTCCTCGCGAGGAAGCCGCCATCTGGCTAGATCCGCAATACAATACATATGGCGTTACAATCTCGCTTAGAGAAGGAGCGCTTGCACGCAATCAGGAGGTCGTCGACGGCTTCGCGAACGGACTGTTCGGCTACAATGCCAGCGCATTCCGGGAGCTGTTCGCCAATGTGTGCAATCGCGTCGAGAACGGTGAAATGCCGGAATCCGAACAAGCCATTATCGGTACGGATACCGTTCAAATCATGATCGACGGCGACACCATCGTTTTCTCCATCGCGAAGAAGGCTTAAATTGCAGGAGCAGTCCCGTATGAGCCGGGACTGCTCTTTTTCTACTATATATGGAGACTAATCTCCCGATCGAGACTAACCCCGCTGCGCCTTGAAGCAGTTCAACCGATACTTGCGGCCATACTGGCTGCCATAATGCACTATGCGGTTAATCATCGTCTGATCCTGCAAGATGGCGAACGGACAATGATCCGGCGTCGTATTCACTTCCAGAATCCACGGCTTCAGTCCCTGGTCAAGCGCGATATCCAGGCCGAGCTCGCGCAGCCTGGGATAGCGGCGATGAAGCCGCTTCATCGTATTCACGCCTATTCGCTCCAGCTGCCTCATCAGCTTGGCGCTCTGAATCGGATTCGCATATCCTTGCAGCACTTGCTCCACCGGAACAATCGTGCCCCCTTGGCTCCCGTTGGTGACAATTTTGTCGGGATGGGCTACGCGGGCTACCGTCCCCGTCGCCTCCCAGCCACCGCTTGGCGATTGCTGGACAACGAGACGAAGGTCGAACGGCCTGCCGTTATAAGTCAATGCATATATCCCTCTCTGCACCAAATATACTCTCCCGCCCGCGTCCTTCAGAATAGATCGATAGAGCGGCTGGAAGCTCTGGAAGCTCTTGCGCTCGCCGCCCAATTGATAGATATACCCGGATGAAGGATCGCCCGACAGCCGCTCGACCCTCATGACGCCTTTTCCCAGCGAACCGAATGTCGGCTTTACATAGACCATGCCGTGCCGCTCCAGCATAGACGATAACGTCTGCTTGCTCAGCTTTTTCGTAACGGGGATATAAGAGCGCAAGCCTTCGTCAGTCAGCATGACATTCGTTTTGGCCCACTTGTCCGCAATCCGGTAAACGCCGCTTGTTTTTACAATTGACTTCGCCATGCTCCTCTTCTGATCTCCTCTCTTTGCTAGACTGGTATCTCTATGAGACTTCCCTACTATTACTATACGAAAGAATAGAAAATTCGCTGTAGGCAGCTGACATCCATGGCGAACCAACAGGCGATAATCACATATGCTTATGGAAAGGACATCGTTGCACGAAGGAGGAACTGACTTTCTATGACAGAGCAGCCAAGCCGGGGCATACCGGGGACGCACCTGCATATTATTGCACATTATCACCCTTGGTATAGAGAATTGTTCCCGAGCGGCATGCCGTCCGGCAATGAGAATATCGCACTTGAACGACTTCCACTTCTCACCGCGAGACGGCTGAAGCCATACCATCTGAATCAGACCTTCGGGGCAGGAGATGAACTGTCGCGCTATTACACATCGGGCACCTCTTCCGGGCAGAGGAAAGAGATTCGCTACTCCTGGCAAGATGACGAGCAATATGTCCGCAGCAAGCGGCAAGCGTTCCAGAAGTGGCTCGGCGGCAGCTTGAGCGGCGGCCGCGCGATGGCGGATCTGGGCACTGGCCATGCCGCAAGCACAGCGCCGGCTATCTTCATGGGCATGGGCATGGAAGGTAGGAGCATCCCGTTCACTGCACCGATTCAGGAGCATATCCGGCAGCTGGCGGACTTCCGTCCTCAGCTGCTCTACACGATGCCATCGCTGCTGGAGTCCATCACTGGCGCTGCCCCCGACCCGAGCCGACTCGGCATCCGCAAGATCATTCTGGTCGGCGAGATCGCACCGCCGGAATGGCAGCGCAACATCGCCGCACGCTTCGACCTGTCGCAGCACGATATACTGGACACCTACGGCTCCATCGAGATCGGCTCCATCGCCGCTTACGACCATGAGCTGGGCCTGTACGTGCTGGCGGAGGGCGTCGAAGGCGAATGCATAAGCTGGAGCGATCTACAGGAGATGAAGCGGCCGGAAGCGAGGGATCAGACTCCCCTTCCGCAGCCGGACGATCTATCGGATGATATGCCGGATGATCTGCCAGCTGATCTGCCGGAGCTTGAGCATAGCCTCGCAGACTTGGCGGACAACGAAGGAGTGCTCGTGCTTACCTCCCTTATGCGGGAGCAATTCCCCGCCATACGTTACGTGACCTACGATGTGGTCAGGAACTTTACGACGGTGGAAGTGAACGGACAGCGAAGAGGCGTCTTCTCCGCCATCGTGAAGCGAATCGGATCGGAGCTGAAGCATGGCGAGAAGATTAGCCTGTATGACATCGAAGAGGTGACAAGCCGTCTGCTGAAGGATGCGGCCTTGCGCGTCATGGTGGAAGGCAACCGACTGAAGATTTTCTTGAAGAGCGCGGAGCTGCGCCGGGACGGCAGGAAGCTGGCGCTCATACAATCGGAGCTGCGAGACAAGATTCCCGCTATCGGGATGATGATCCGCAACGGCTTGCTGGAGGACATCGAGATAATCGTCCTGGAGGAGCATGAGCAGCTCCCCGGCGGCGCCGTGAAGGGGAAGCGCATTTATTCGTAGGGGGAATTGGAGTATGAATCGCAGTTGGCTTGAACATATCGGGAACACACCGTTGGTGCCCTTGTCGAAGCTGTTCTCTAATCCACGCGGAATTCAAGTGTACGGCAAGCTGGAACTGATGAATCCTACCGGCAGCGCCAAGGACCGCCCCGCTCTGCGCATTCTGCAGCACGCCTGGCGCGAAGGAGCGGTCGGACCGGGCTCTGTCGTCGTGGAATCCAGCTCCGGCAATATGGCCATCAGCATGGCGGCGATCTGTTCCTGCATGGGCATGCGATTCATCAGCGTCATCGATCCCCGCACGACGGATCAGAACATTCGCATTATGAGGGCCTATGGAGCGGAAGTGTCTTATGTGACCGAGCCGGACCCGGACACCGGCGAGTTCCTGCCCGCAAGACTGCAGCGGGTGCGGGAACTGCTGGAGGATATCCCCGGCAGCTACTGGCCCAATCAATATGGCAACAGGAACAATCCACTTGCGCATGAGGAAGGGACGATGCGCGAGATTGCCGAGCAACTGGGTAGCATTGACTACGTGGCAGCGGGCGTCAGCAGCTGCGGCACCATGCTGGGCTGCTCGCAATATATCCGAAAGCACGGTCTGCCGACCAAATCAATCGCCGTCGATGCCGCCGGCAGCATCATTCTTGGCGGTTCGCCGGGCATGCGGCTCTACCCCGGATTGGGAGCCGGCATCGTGCCCCCGTTCGCTGAAGGCATCGCAATGGACTATGCGGTGAAGGTGACGGACCGGGACATGACGATGGGCTGCCACTGTCTGCTGAAGCAGGAATCGATCCTGGCCGGCCCTTCCTCCGGAGCCGTCATATCGGCTGTGCAGACGCTCATGGACCGTCTGCCTGAGGAGTCCGTAATCGCAGCCATTATTCACGATCGCGGAGAGCGCTATTTGGACACGGTATACAATGAAGCATGGGTGAAGGAGCACTTCGGAACACACTTGACTGAGAAATGAGGGAAGCGGCTTGATCTATTTGGGAGAGGGGCATATGAAGCGGATCGGGACTGACTGGCAAGCGCTGCTGCAAGAGATAGAAGAGGCCGTACGGCTGCTGGATAACGGCGACTGCACCCAGCCGCTGAAGCCATACTTGCGATACGGCGATCCGCGCAACCGTATCATCGCCATGCCGGCATATGTGGGCGGAGCCGTTCATACGGCCGGCCTGAAGTGGATCGCCAGCTTCCCGGACAATCTGCGGCAGGGGCTGCCTCGGGCGCACAGCGTCACCATCCTGAACGACGCCGACAGCGGAGCGCCGTTCGCCTTGCTGCACGGCGCACTGCTCAGCGCGGTCCGCACGGCGGCGGTAAGCGGGCTCATGCTGCGCCGTTATTCGGACATTCTTCCAGCTCCGGCAGATCTTCGCGTCGGCATAATCGGCTGGGGACCCGTCGGCCGTCTCCACCTGGAGATGTGCGCCGCATTATTCCCCGATGCCGTCAGCCAAGTGATCGCGCACGACATTCGCCCGGTTGATCTGGAGCTTGTACCTCCATCGCTGCAAGCCGCAACTTCGATTGCCGATAGCTGGCCAGCCTTGTATCGGCAATGCAATGTCGTGATTACTTGTACGGCAAGCCGTGATCGCTATGTAAGCCTCCCTCCGCAACCCGGGAGCCTGCTGCTGCACGTCTCGCTTCGAGACTACGAAGCGAATGCATTGCGGTCTATCCCGCATATTGTCGTGGACGATTGGAGGGAAGTGTGCCGGGAGAATACGGACATCGAGCAGCTCCATCTTCTTCACGGATTGCAGGAAGAAGATACGATATCGCTCCGGGATGTCGTCTGTCGGGACGCCTTGTCCGCCGTCCTGACCGATCCCGGCAAGGAATCCGTAATGTTCGCACCTATGGGCATGGCTGTATTCGATATCGCCGTGGCAAGCTGGTTCGTCCGGGAAAGCCGAAGACTGGATATTGGCATAGCTCTGGAATAGCAGCTGCGAGACCAATTTACTGCAGCAGCAGCGAATACCCAATTCGGGGTACGCTATATTGAGCCTCTTTCCGACTTGATTCTCATACATTCCGATTTAACTGGATTTCATGTCTTTCATTTATCGAAATCCCCCTATTTGTCACAATGAACGGGATTTCATGCTGTTAATCCGATCGGAAGAATTGATATTATGCCATGTGACCTGATTTAACTGCACAAGATCCATTTGCAGCATATGAGTACAACAACATCAGCCCCATTAACTACACAAAATCCAGTTAGAGGCCTTCGTGCTTTGCAACACTTAGCCAATCTCTCCAAAATTGACTTCAATCAGCCTGTTCGCTATATTAGATTTAACACAATTGAATTGAGAACCACTCAATTAACGGAGGTAGACGATGACGACTAGCAATCCGCTGCAGTTGGACCGCCAGCTATGCTTCGCCATATATGCCTGCTCGCGGGAAATAACGAAGCTTTACCGCCCGTTGCTGCAAGATCTGGGCTTAACTTATACGCAATATGTCACGATGCTGGCGTTATGGGAAGAAGATCATGTAACCGTCAACGCACTTGGCCATAGGCTGCATCTGGATTCCGGCACCTTGACGCCGTTGCTGAAGAAGCTGGAAGCCGCGGGATGGATTGTGCGCGCACGGGACAAGCAGGATGAGCGCAGCGTTGTGATCACCTTGACTGATTCGGGAACAGCGCTGAGGGAGAAGGCTGTCTCCATCCCCTACAAGCTTGCCTGCCAGTTGAACGCCACCCCCGAAGAAGGCGCGGCGCTTCTGGATCAGGTGCATACCTTGCTGGACAGAATGAGAAAAGCGCCCGACAGCGATTCTTCAGACCACAGATGAAACCTCGGCCCTTCCAGCCGAGGTCACATCGGCTGCTGCTGCTCTTCCCACTGCTTTACGCGCTCCAGCCGAGGTTCCATCTCCTACTTCTGCTCTTTCCGCTGCTTTACGCGCTCCAGCCGAGGTCACATCGGCTGCACTTTCTGCTAACTCCGCTTATTCAAGCGTCTTCCACCATACGCCTGCGCATTCCGCCACGACAGACTCTCCTCTCCGTGCCACCGCATCGGCAAGCTCGTCACCGAAGAAGAATCTCGTCATTCCCTCCGCTTCCTCCACACTTCCGAACGTATAATCCATTCTACGCCAACGGTGCTGGAAGCCGTACTCCGTCTGGAGCGCTTCATAATAAGGCACGAGGAAGGACGGCGGCGAAGGCGTCTCGCACCCCGTTCCCATCGTTTCGAAAATAATGACCGTTCCGCCCGGACGCAGAATTCGTTCAATTTCATTCATGACGGCAGCAAGATTATTCCTCCACTCTTCATGAGTTGTCGCGCACAGATAACAAATGCTCCAGCCCGATACGATCAAGTCGGCGCAGTTGTCTTCCAGCGGAAGTGTACGGTGATCGGCCGTATGCACGCTCCAGTTCACCAGCCCGGACTGCCGCAGGCTCGCAGCCGTCAGTTGCAGCATCGCTCCCGACGCATCAAGCGCGGCAATCGACTTCGCATCAGGCGCCAGCAATTTCGTCAGCCGTCCCGTCCCCGCTCCCATATCCACGACGTCCAGCCCTTGCACACTGCATATGCTGTTCACAACCTCAAGCAGATCGGGCTGCTTCGAGATCATCGCTTCATAACGGGCCGCTTGTTCTGCATAAATTTGTTCATGATTCGGCATTGCTTCATCTCCTTCTCACATGTGTTCCTTCACACTGTATACGTTGACGCTACGAGAAGGTCAAGTCTTAACATGATACGGATGTTTCATTGCTTCTTAATTCCGGACGTCGACTTCCCCAACGTAAACGAAAGAACAAATCACCCTGACAGGTGACAGCCTTCGCCGTTCGTTCTTCCGACGTTCCAATCACCGCTCGTACTTCGAACATTCCGTTCGCCGCTCCATCCTCGAACGTTCCGCTCTCCGCTCTTAACGGTTGCCATCGAGCTTATTGCATCTCAAATCCCTCTTTATTTGCTGTAACGGGCACCACGAGGCCTATTTCTCGCCGTGACATCCGATATCGCATTTTCCGGGTTTCATAAGCCCCGTCACAACCGTTACTCTAAAAATTTGCCCATTTTGAGCCGATTAAGCTCTGTGGCAACCGCTACATTTGCTCCTGCGCGGATCAGAGTTCGCTTGCAACACACCGCTTCGTCCGCATCTACACCGGCTACAACCATTGGCCTGACTTCAATCTCTGTGATAATATGAAGTGTGGAACATGAAGAAGGAGGTTACCCCATTGAAACAACTTACAACAACACTGCGATTATGCACCCTGCTAGTTATCGCGCTCACCATTCTGGTAGCGGCAGGCTGCGGTGTAAATCAGGCGAAGCAAAACAATTCGCAAGGCTCTGCGGGTAATTCCGCCACAAACACGGAAGCAACAAAGGAAACACAACCTCCTGCAGTGACTGCCGCTCCGGAAGACAAGGAGCCTGAGCTGCTAGGCTCCGATCAACATCCTGAAGTGACAATCGAGACGAGCAGCGGCGGCATTATTAAAGTGGAGCTGTACCCGGAGGTTGCTCCCAATACGGTAAACAACTTCATCGCTCTCGTGGATCAGGGCTTCTATGACGGCGTCATCTTCCATCGCGTCATGCCCGGGTTTATGATTCAAGGCGGCGATCCGGATGGCACCGGCATGGGCGGTCCAGGCTACTCAATCCCAGGCGAGTTCACGAATAATGGACTCGAAAACAACTTGAAGCATGACCGCGGCGTCATCTCCATGGCTAGATCGACAATGCCGGATTCGGCTGGCTCGCAGTTCTTTATAATGGTCGATGAAGCGCCTCATCTGGATGGAGATTATGCGGCATTCGGCAAAGTTATTGAAGGTATGGAAGCAGTGGATGAAATTGTCAACCAGGACCGCGACGGTCAGGACAAGCCGCTGGAGCCGATCTCCATGAAGAAAGTTACGGTGGATAAGAAAGGCATGACGTTTGAGGAACCGAAGAAAACAAGTTAACGACATAACCAAATGCTCCGTACCCATATGGGCTCCGGAGCATTTTTGTTCAGACCTTTCAACACATATCCACCAAAGCGCGCCACGCCCCATAACTATCGTCATCGCTCAATTTGATCACATAGCCATCGAGAACGTGCTGTAATGTGTGGCCTATCACTCATATTAGCCACGTAAACCCGCCAACTTCGCCTCCGCCAACGATTCACCCGAACGTAGCTCATCAACATAAAAAAAGCCGCCCCGCATCACGTGCAGCACGACTTAAGCCCCTCTATCCCACTCACCTCATACCGGCAATTGCTCGCCGTCAGCATCCTCCGCAGCCATCACGGCAGCCACTCCAGCAGCCGCGCCAATAATCCCATCGCCCTCATCCTCATCAATCGCCGACATCGCCGCCAGCGCTGCCTCTTCCGCCTCCACCTGCTCCCGCATCGTCAGCCTGCGGACGGCTTCGAAGTCCGGCGTCAGCACCAGATTTTGCAAATAGGCGGATACCATGCTGCCCGGCCGCCTTGCGCGATTCAAGGCTGCGATCATCTCCTGCCCCGTCCCCATACCGATCCCATGTCCGAAGTACAGATTTTCATCCAGCATGATGACGTTCTCCCCTTGCCATTCCGGGGTAGCGGGATGATGGTCCGGGTTTTTGAAGTACAGGACGTCGCCGGGATAAGTCTCAGCCAGGTTATAGGTAGTAATCAAGCGCAGATCTCTGTCATATTGCCAATCTCTCAGGAACAAGTTCTGAAAATAATAGTTGAACGCCGGTTCGCCGATCGTCGACAGCACCGCCTTGTACAGCATGATAATAATCGCTCCTGCGCATTCAAACGCATACAGCTGACCGTTCTGGAAAATGTCGTTGATGCCTACCGAAGGCGGTACGCCGGGTCTGAGCAAGAAGCCGCCATTCGGCGTTCGTATCCAGTATTGAGGGTTGCAGCGGGAATTGCTGAACGTGGCGAAGCCCACGTCGCTGGCATTCATATCCTTGGCAGCCTGAACAATATTGGAACGCATCCTCAGCTCGAACATTAAGGCATCCATGCTGGGATACCGGTAGATCATGGGACTGGCTTGCTTCTTGCTCACAATTCGGCGCTCCAGATCCGATAGCATGCTTGGATACAGATTATTGATGCTGTCGTTCATTATCACGATCACGTCACTTACCCCCAAGCCATTGATATGGTTAGGTTATTGTACGTATGCCCGTGACAATTGGTGAGTGTTACACCGCGCCCGCGCCACTATGCGCCGCAGCAACCGGCTCGCCCGGGAGCAGTCCCGCCTCCACCAATCCCCGGCGTATGCCGGACTCGTCGACATGAGCGGTAACGTAGTCGGCATACGGCAGCAGATCGGGATGGGAATTGCCCATCGCAATGCCGAACCCGACGTATTCCAGCATCTCCTTGTCGTTCAGCCCATCTCCGAATGCGACGGCTTGGGAAGCATCATAACCCAGCTTGTCCAGCATCGCTTCAATGCCCTTCGCCTTGGAGCCGCCCTTCGGCAGCACATCCATTGCGCCCTCATGCCAACGGATGAAGGTCAACTCATCCTTCAGCGGCTCATACAACGTCTCCTCATGCGCCTCGCAGTGCAGGAACGTCTGATACACCTCTTCCTTCCGCCAGAACTCAGGATCGTAGCCGGGAGGATTCACTTTAAGTGACAGCACCGAATCAGTCATGAACGTATTCGTCTCTTGATTGGCGTAATAAGCTTCCGCACCTTCGAACACCAGTCCATGCCCATGATCAGCAGCCCTGTCGACCAGCTCGCCCATTATCTCTCTAGCAATGGCGAATCGATAGATGGGCTCGCCCTTATAGACAACATAGCCTCCGTTCAAGCTGACGTAGGATTCGATGCCCAGCTTCTCCAGTATCGGCCCAATAAAATAAGGAGCCCGTCCGGTGGCGATAACAGGCTCCACTCCGCTTGCTTTCAATTCGCGAATCGCTTCAACGGTATCCTGCGGAATGTTCTTTTGCTCATTGACCAATGTACCGTCGATATCAAAAAATACTATTTTGCAGCTCATGGCGCTTCATCCTCTCCCATTTCTTATGCGGCATGGCTATCCGCTAACTCTCTGTATACATCAGTATAAAGAATAGGAGAGGTTCCCGCCAGCTATTTGCACCAACGTTACTACTTAGGTCCATTCGGTACGAGGCACGCTTGATGGAGCTATGTGAGCAAAATGAGCGATAGCGCACAATTCCCACTACTTTTCCGCTTCTATGTGACCATTTTGAGCGATAGCTCCTACTTTTCGGCGGTACGAGGCACGCTTGATGGAGCTATGTGAGCAAAATGAGCGATAGCGCACACTTTCCTCTATTTTTCCGCTTCTATGTGACCATATTGAGCGATAAGCTCCTACTTGCTTAGTAGCTAGCTAAGTAGTAACGCACCAACTCACTCTTGCCATTACCACCCATAATCGTCCTTCTTCAGCTCCAATTGGAACATACAGTCAAAGAACACCGCCTTCGTTCCAAGCGGCTTCATCAGGGCGTTCCATCCCTTGGAAGGCTCGACATTCATAAAGTTAAGCTGCCTATCTTCGTCGCTCTTTGTCCAATTCGTATTGTGCCTCGCAGACTTGCGCTGCTATGATTAGAGATACGAACGGAAGCGGTATTGCAAAAAGCCGCGACATCCCTTGACAGGAGTGAAGATGATGAGCCAATCCGTCTCAACTCTGCCCAGCATGGGCATTCTGCAATTCCACCAAAAAACTTCGCCTATTCGACTTGAGCGGTTCGCCCCACATGAAAGCTTGTCCCCATTCGTTCTTCACTATTGGCTGGTAAGCTGGGATCTTCCCGGCGAGACCATCTACTTGCAGGACGTCATTCCGAATCCGTGCGCCAATCTGGTTGTAGAGAAGGCCGGAAGCGGGCTGTATGGCGTTCCCGACAGAATATACACGAAGCGGCTAACGGGACGGGGACGCGCTTTCGGAGTGAAGTTCAAGCCCGGGGGATTATATCCGTACATTCGCAAACCGCTGGCGGAGCTGCGTAATAGCAGGATGAATATAGCCGACGCCTTCCCTTGTGACGACTCCGCACTCTGCGAAGCCTTCCGCGACTCCGCTCCCGCAGACACGCTCATTCGGCTGTCGGCGGACATCTTATCCCATCAGTTGCCGCAAGCGGACCCTATCATTCATACTGTTAACGATATTATTAACGATGTGAAGCATACCGATACCATTACCACTGTCGAGCAAATGTGCAGCAACAGCGGTATACACATCCGCAAGCTTCAGCGTCTGTTCCAGCAATATGTCGGCGTCACCCCCAAGTGGGTCATTAAGCTGTACCGCAT
Source organism: Paenibacillus sp. J5C2022 (assembly GCF_025567625.1). Classification (GTDB taxonomy): domain Bacteria; phylum Bacillota; class Bacilli; order Paenibacillales; family Paenibacillaceae; genus Pristimantibacillus. Next base: position 32,900 of record NZ_JAOQJC010000045.1, read on the forward strand.
GCAGAACGTGGCGGAGCAGTTGGATAAAGGGTATTCCGGCGGCTGGATGGAGCTAGCCTTATCGCAAGGCTACTACGACCAGCCCCATTTCATCCGCGATTTCAAGTCGATTATCGGCGTAACGCCGGAGCAATATGTGCAGTCCTCACTGTCTGCACGGGAACAGTAACGGGTGCAGTAACGAGTGCAATAACGGAAGCAGACGAAATGCCGCTACTCAACAAACCTCTCTGTCGCTATGATGCGGAGAAGGATGGATTATTCGAGAAAAGGCTATGATCTAACTGTATTATTTGCTATCTATCTTCCAAAATTACCCTTATTATCGCAATGAACTGGATTTCATGCTATTCCTTTGACCGATTGATGAGATGTTGTGCTATATAGCCAAATTCAACTGTACATTATCCATTTCCATTATGTACAACGATGATATTAGTTGAAATAATGACATAAAATCCATTTGGCAGGTTGACGAAAGACAATCTCACCCCGAAATTTCATACGCTTTATATACAAGAAAGGGCTGCAGCCAATGACCGCAACCCCATAATTCGTTGTGAAAACCTCTGCACTCGACCTTTCAGAATTGAGCGGCCGTGTTCAAAGGCTAGTATTGCTATGAGGTGAAAAATTGCGCCGCCGTCTCCTGTAAAGCGGGAGCGTGATCGTACATGAGCAAGACGGGCAGCTCCGGCCACTCCCGCACATCGTATGGCGAGCCGAAGTGAACCGCAACAACATCATGCGCCGAAGACGCGGCAAGGGCGCGCAGCTGCTCATACACTTCGTCCGGCAATCGTTTGTTATGGGCAATCGCCACAAGCAGCGGCCCCTCGCTTGCCCATTCGCCTGCCGCTTGCGACAGCCGCTCATTGGCATCCACCAGCCGCTTGGAAGCGATTGCGCCACTCTTCTCCAGCCTGTCGGCAAATAACGTCAAGGAAGAATGAGCAATCAGGTTCCACTGCGTTCCCTCCGCTCTTACTCCCTTCACCTGCTCCCATCGACCGGCTTCGCCAATTGGGCTCATCACTTGAGCGGCCAGCTGAAGGCTGATCTCTCGAGACGCAGGCTGATTGAGAAGAGTCGTCTTCATCGCCCCAGCAGCAGTTGCAGCTCTCTCCGGCGTCAGCCCGTACTTCTCCTTCACCGCCAATATGCGCCGCACCGATTCATCGATTCGCGCTTCTTCCAGCTCGCCGCTCCGCACCGCCTCCAGTACAGCGTCGACCATCTCTACCGCTTCCCGATCTTCTCTGGGATGAGCCAGCACAATATCCGCTCCCGCTGCCAAAGCCAGGACACAGGCACGGGCTTGGGAATACAGCGATGTGACGCCCTTCATGGACATGCCGTCGGTAACGATCAGTCCATGGAAGCCCATCTCTTGCCGCAGCAGCCCTGTTACCATCGGCTTCGACAGGGAGGCGGGAAACATGGAGGGATCCAGTGCGGGCACGGCAATATGTCCCACCATAATCGCATCCACTCCGCAGCGGATCGCCTCCCTGAACGTCGACAGCTCGAACTGCCGGAGCCGCTCCTCGTCGAATGGCAGGACGGGAAGCGCCAGATGCGAATCCACATTCGTGTCGCCATGTCCCGGGAAGTGCTTGGCGGTCGCAATCATGCCATGCTCCTGATAACCTCTGATAACAGCCGTCCCCATCGTCGCGACAAGCTCTCTGGTCTCCCCGAACGAATGCGTACCGATGACGGGATTATCCGGATTGTTGTTAATATCGACAACCGGACTATAATTGAAGTTAACGCCCATCGCCAGTGACTCTTCAGCTGTAATTCGTCCGCTCTCGTAGGCTAGCCGTTCATCTCCGGCCGCGCCGATCGCCATGTTCTTGGGAAAGTGCACCGCGCCGCCGCCAGGAAGCTTGCAGCCCGCGCCGGCGACGAAGTCGGCGGCTATGAACAAGGGGATGCCGCTCCCCTCCTGCAACGCCGTCTCCTGCATTCTTCCGGTCAGCTCATGCACCTGCTCCGGATTGTCCAAGCTCTGAACGTCCAGGAACATCCCGCCCGCCTTCAACTGCTTAATGCACATCTCCGCAGCCTCTGCATAATTCTGATTACAATAATAGAAGGTGAACAGCTGTCCTGCCTTCTCCTCCAGCGACATCGTCTCTACTCTATGTTCCATCGCTATATTCCTCCGTCCCCGTTATGCAAATAAGCTTTCATCCAACAACCCCATCAGAAGACCTGCGGAAGCGATCGCATTGGTCCAGCCGCTCTCCATACAGTAAGGCCCCCAGCCCGTATCGCCATTGTTGCCGAAGTACTCCCGCTTGTTCAGGTCGAAGGCACGCATCCAGCCGCCGTTATACCTGCAGTCTTCGCTGCTGATCTGAATCGATCTCATGAAGGCGGACACGTCATCATACAGCTCCTTGTAAGCCGGATTTCCCGTTGCCTTCCATGCCTCCCAGCTGTTCATCAGCAGGAAGTTGTTCGTGTACAGCTGATCTGCTATGCCTTCGCCATTGGCGATATACACGCCCGCATCTTCCTTGCCGAACCGTTGCGGATCCGGGTTATCGGCCTCTTCAATGCCGCCGGATGCATGCCGGTGCTTCATAAGATACGCCATCGTCCGGTTCAGCGCGGCCTCAATCTCTCCTGTGCCGTCATGCTGAATCAGATAACCGAGCGGAAGCAACAAGCGCGTCAGCCCCGATGTGCGGCTGTACATGAATTTATATTCCGCTTCCTTAGCCAGCAAGGTGCGTGTCCCCGTCAATGCGGCATCCAGATACATCTCATCTTTGGTGACGAGGTAGGCCTGAATATAGGCGGCATGCGTAATGCTCTCGAAATGCGGATTCAAGCTTGGCTCCAGCTCCAATACGCCTTCCCGGCCGAGCGTCTTCATCTCCGAGCGGATCAGCACGTTCGGACGGAGGCCGTCGCGACGCTGGGTATCCAGCAGCGCTTGCGCCAGCAGGATGCCGCGGCGGCGGTATTCCTCCCGCCCCGTGCTCCGGGCAAGATAGAGAAGCACGAAGCATGCCCATGCGTTATCATCCGTGAAGATCTGGTGAGGATACGCACCGGGAAACTGATACCACTTGAAGAAGCCATAGGATTCGGAATCCGGGTCCATGTCCTGATAGCCTTCGCGGAAGAGATAATCCATTAGACGATAGGAACGCTCCTCATAGGAGGCATCCCCGCTCCATCTTCCGTATAGATGGAACATAAGCGCAGCGTGCGCATGACAGTCCGGTCTCCGATCCTTCGACAACTGGGCGGTAACGGAGTGAATATTCTCGTACACGCCCTCCGATCCGTCATGGTTCGGAAGCATGCCCGACTGTTCGAACCAGCGCATATTGCATGCCAATGCCTGCTCCGATCCGTTGTCGCCCGCCAGCTTGATCGCCGGTTCCCACATGGCGCAGGGAAGACCTGTCCGCTCCGCCAGCGCTTCCAGCAGCATAGCCCAGCTGCTGTAGGGTCTCAGCTGCTCTGGAGACGGACTGGAGAATAACGAGAACGCCGCATAGACAACTGTTCCCTGTCCAAGCTTGCGAACATTAATCGCTGGACGGGCTGTCTCCGCTACTTGCTCGCTGCGGTGCGTATCCCCATACGGTCCGAAGGTGAGCAGCTCCTCCGATTCGAACGAAAACCCTTGCTGCATGGCACCGCCCCATTCCAGCAGAGCGCCTTCCTCCAGCCGCCCCAGATTGCCGGCTGCGCGAAGCTTCTCCATCGTCCTTCTTGTGGCGGGGAAATCCTGCTTCCAGCCCAGCAGCCTGGAGGTAGGGAAGTCAAAAGCTTCGATCATCTCCGCGTAAACCAGTCCGCCCTTCTCCGCATAGGCCCACAGCTTGGAGCAGACCTCCATCGATAAGGACAAGGGGTGGTCCAATGATTGGCTTCCGATTAAACACACGGCATCGTAATCTTCCAGAACGACGGATTCCAATTCCGCCCACTCCTTCCTCGATGCCCCTTCTATATTCATATGCCCGCTAAACGGCTTCTCCGAAAATATGACCACTTTCATGATACGACCTCCAACCTTTAAATAGGGTAGCCTTCCCGATCATCGCTTCCATACAAGGCTTGATATTCCGAAGGCGTGAAGCCCGTCGCCTTCTTGAACGCCTTGCTGAACGCATGAATCGAGCGGTAATGCAAGTATTCCGAAATCTGCGTAATGCTGGAATGGCCCGACTGCAGCCGATTCATCGCTCTCATCATCCGACGCTGCGCCCAGTAGGCCTGCATAGACATGCCCATCTCCTCCCGGAAAGCGTGCGACAGATGCGAATGGCTGTACCCGAGCTGCTTCGATACTTCTCCAAGCTCCGTCATAGCGTCCACTTCTTGATCGATGTATTGAACTGCCCGATAGACAAGCTCCTTCTTGCCATAGGACTTGTCCCAGCATGCTTCCTTCATGGATACGCCCCTCAGCTCGCGCAGAGCAAGCATGAGCAAGCGGCTGACGAGCACGTCCACCATTGTTAAAGTGTAGTCATCCTTACGCTCCAGCTCACGCATCGTATCTATCAATAGGCCATCCATGCCCGTCCGATCCGCTATCACTCTGCAGCTCTCGAAATCTTGCACGGCTGTATGCTGACGCAGCAATTCGCCAATCGGCTGCCATTCAATCGCCACCAGTCGAATGGGCTCACGGCTATCGGAGCTGATGCGGTATGCGCAATCCGACTGCAGCCAGGCGGCATGCCTCTGCGGCAGCTTAAGCTCTGACGCCTCCGTCTGAAGAGTGCCGCAGCCCGACAGCATGTATAGAAGACAGTAGCCGCCCTGCAATGTGCGCCCTTGCGCCGCATGCGTGCACTGATCATGAAGCTGCAGCAGCCTGACATGCGTCAGCATGCAGGAGTGTTCAAGATAGCGCTTGTGAAAGATGGACGATGAGCTTGTTCGAAGGGACGATGCAGCTCTTGCGGACATGAATAAGCCTCCTTCCATTCTGCTTCTTCCACGATCATGAATCGCTTTCTATTATTCTGCCGCAGAAGAGCGCCGTCCGTCAGCTTACGAATCTTATGATAATAAGGAATATCTTCAGCTCTTTTGCTCCGCAATGAGCAGAGGGCCAAGCGGCAGCTCCCGCATGGCCCTCATCGGCGCATCATTATTTCGATTTGTCGTACCAGCCTCTCAGCTCATCCAGCATATCCTTGCCGCCTTGCGACATCCACTCTTCTACGAATTTCGCATAGCCGTCCAGCGACTCCGCTCCGGCCATTACTTTAATGGCGTAGTCATTCTCGATTTTATTCAGCTTCTGCAAGTTATTCGCAACGACAGGCATTGGCGGAGCCAGCAGCGTAGGATCGCTTACAGAGATCGGAAGCTGCTTTTGAATTTCTTGGAACGTATCGTACATGACCTGATTCTTGCGAACGCGAAGCAGCCATTGCTCCTCGAAAGCGTCCGCATCGGTGCTGGTCATGAACCAGTCGGAATTGCCGCGAGCCTCATTGAAGGCCGGCAGAATCGGCTGCATGCCCTCTGCCTCGGACTTGAAGTGAACGCCTTCCTGACCGATTGCCAGCTCCTTGAACGTCGCCGCTTCCACTTTCATGTTCAAGTATTTCATGGCATCCTCTTTATGCTTGGACGACTTCGGAATCGCAATATACCAGCTTACGCCGCCGCCTTGCACCCAGTTGCCGATCTGACCGTCTTCGCCTTGCAGCGAGGTAATCAGCGTAATTTTGGAATCAGGCATGTTTTTGTTCAGCGCATCCGTCACGGCAGGAGCAACGCCCCATCCGTACGTCATGATGCCCGCTTTGCCAGTCGTGAACTTCTGTTGCACTGTCTCCGACTTGTTCACAGGCCATTCCGGATCCATCAGCCCTTCGCTATACAGCTTGTTCATAAAGGCAAGATAGTCCTTCATGCCCGGTCCTTCCAGACGGTGAATCAGCTTCCCGTCCTGTACGTCGAAGCTTGTCACGACGCCGAACGCCCCGGAAATCTCGGGAATCATGCTTTCGAAGCCGGTCAGCGGAATAATTCCCTTCTGCTCCTTGATCGCTTTCAACAGATTGTAGAATTCATCAATCGTCGTTGGGACTTGCATCCCCAGCTCATCCAGCAGGCCTTGACGAATCGCAAGCGCACTGCCGACGAAGCCGCGCGGGTGCTTCTCCGGTATGCCGTAGATTTTGCCGTCTACTTTGGCGTTCTCATAAAATTCGGCAGGCGTTGCCTCCAGCAAATTCTGTCCATGCTCCGCCAGCAGCTCATCCAGCGGCTCCAGCGCACCTTGCACCGCCAAGCGGTTATACTGCGTGCCGGACAGCTTCACAATATCATACGGCTCGTTGTTGGCCATAAGCAGATTCAGCTTGTCGTCGGGATTTTCAAGAGGCAGCGTCTCATACTTCACTTTATAGCCCGTCTTCTCTTCCAGGAACTTCGCCACCGGATCCTGATTAGGATCAAAGTTCCGCTGGAAGCCCAGCTGCTTAAGCTCCGGCTTCGCATCTCCCCCCTGCTCCCCGCTGCCATCGCCTGTGCCGCCGCTGTTATTGCCGCTGCCGCAAGCCGCGAGCAGGGCCATGACCAGCAAGAGCGCAATGCCCGTCGATAACTTCTTAAACATGTGATCTCCCCCAAATGTAAGTGTTTTCTTTTGCTTGCCATTTAGTCTAGCATGTGTTTTTGAGCGTGTATTTGTCCCAGCGCGCTCCCTTAGTTGTCATAAGTCGCTCCCACTCCCGCTTCCTCCAAGCTTCTCATTCCATCGCACTTCTTCTATCGCGACCGGGAAGCGGATCGTCACTTGCGTCCCTTCATGCTCCTCCGATTGGAATGTAACGGACGCCTCATCGCCGAAGTAGAGCTTCAGCTTCTCCTTCACATTGCGGATGCCATAGCCTTCGCCGCCCATATCTCCATTCAATTCCGCCACTCTGTCCGGCGTTAGACCGACCCCGTTGTCATAAATGACAAAAGAAACGCACCCATCCTGCATACGACAAGAGATCTTCACGCATCCCGACTTGTTATGGCGTTCGCGAATGCCATGCAGCAGTGCATTTTCAACAAAAGGCTGCAGCACCAGCTTTACCGTCATTAGCGCTTTGACTTCCGGCTCCGCCTCGATCACATACTGAATTTGACCGCCGAATCGCCGGTTTTGAATATCCAGGTATGTTCGAACATGCTCCAGCTCATCCGCAATGGGAATAATATCCCGTCCTCTGCTGAGACTGATCCGGAAGAAGCTCGACAGCTGCACGGCAACCTCGCTGATTTCCTCGGCATCCCTCTCCATGGCCATCCAATGAATCATATCCAGCGTGTTGTACAGAAAGTGGGGATTGATCTGCGCTTGCAGCGCTTGCAGCTCCGCCGCTTTCTTCAAAGTCTCGGACTGGTACTTCTCTTGAATAAGCCGCTGAATGTTCGCTCCCATTCCGTTCATATGCGCTTGCAGCACCCCGATCTCATCATGCGAGGTAATGGGGGTGCGATGATCCCAGTTCTCCGATTCGATCCGCTTAATTTGCTGGAGCAGCGGGCCGATGCGGCGCGTCAGCCCTTGCGACACAGCAGCCACCAATACCGCCCCCACAATAAGGACGACGATCAGAATGACGTAGAGATCATAAGACCACTCCTTGATTTCCCCGTAGATCTCATCCTTCGGGATGTGGGCAACCAGCTTCCAGCTCGTGCCTTCGATCGGCTTATTGACAACCATATGCGTCCCGGCATCTACCTCGGACAGCGGATGTCCGATATCCGCTTCATCCATACTGGACAGCACATGGCTGCTGCGATCGACCAAGAACACCTTGCCCTGTTTTGTAATTTGCGTATGCATGATAATCTGCTGAAGCGTGCTCTCCAGTATATCCAGCGAGAGCACGCCGACAATGTCGCTGCTATTGCCGTCAGCGTGCAGAGGTCTGATGCATGAGACGATTCGCTGAATTCCTCTCTCTCCCAAGTAGTTATGCTCGTAGGTAGAGCGGCAGTAGATGCCCTCCGAATTAGTCAGCATCTCCCTGTACCAATCTTCGCCCTCAATCACGCCGAGCGGAAAGATCGTCATATTCTCCCTGGCGTAGATGCTGTCCGAATTCACGAATAGTCTGATGCTGTATATTTCGCGGCTGTTCTTAGCCGAGCGCAGAATATTGATAATTCTATGATAATCATCGATTTGTTCCCCAAGGGGCAGATCGGATTTCCCCTGTGATAAAGCTGTCGTCAGCTCTTTGTTCATATATAGAATGCTGGATACATCCTCCACATTGCTCAGTTTATAGGAAAGAAACGAGCTGGCCTGATCCATCGCTCGTTCCGTTGCTTGCTTCACCCGGTTTTCCAGTATCTCTACTGTATGCTGATAGACCACGAAGGAAACGACGCTAAGCAGCAGGATAATGAGCGTCATAAATACCAGCATCAGCTTCGTTCGGATGCGAATATGCTGCAGCTTGTTGCGGAACGCCTGCTTAAGCATCGCCATCACCCTCCATCTTGCCGCGCATCCCTGTACTGCGAAGGAACGACGCCCGTCACTTTGCGGAACACCTTGGCAAAGTAATTGGCATCCTGATAACCTACCCTTGCCGCGACCTCATACAGCTTCAGCTTGCGATCCTCCAGCAGCCGCTTCGCTTGCTTGATCCGATATTGGGTAATGTAATCATGAATCGACAGCCCTTTCTCTTTCTTGAACAGCATGCACATATAGGTAGGCGCCAAGTGAACATGTCCTGCAATTGTATTGACGGATACGTCCTCATCGTAATTGTCCTGAATGAACGACATAATGTCCCTGATGACCGCTTTGTCGCCGCCATTCATCTGATCCAATGCTTCTCCGATTGCGGATAATCGTTGAACGAGAAATTTGCGAATCGTATACAGCTCTCCGCTTACGAACATGGAAGCCCACATCCGGTCATTCTCGAACTCCCACATCGACTCCGGATAGATGCGGGTCATGGACGCATACCAGCGGAACAGCTTTTTCCGAATGCCTTCAATGTCTGCCGGCGTGTGCAGCAGCAGCTCATTAATAATGGTGTCCAGCCATTGCTCTGCCGCTTGCAATTGCTTGCTCTGCAGCAGTTCCCCGAACTTGATGACAGCTTGCTTATCGAATAGCCTAGGCTCCCGTTGCTCCTGCAGCAGGCTGTTATACCCGATTATCGTGCCCCATCCGCGATAGAATTGATAGGAAAGCGCCGTCATCGATTGCCTATGCGTACTGCCGCATCCATTCAGGCTGTAGCAAGGCTCGCCTATTCCGGCTACGATGCCGGCAGGCTCTCCTTTCTCTCTGCGGCGGATTAGCCTGTCCAGCCATAACCCTATCCTTTCATCCCCTTTAGAACCGTTAATCGCCGCAAGAGCGAAGCCCAAGCCATCCACGAGAGAAGCAAGAACGGGCAACTCCTCCTCTTCCGCCGCCGTCATAACCGTATTCTGCCAGTTCAGCTTGTCGGATTCGTCGCGGAATCGGAACGAGATGCCCTGATAATATCCCGTTAATGGAAAGGAAGGATGCAGTCGCGCAAGATCGCTCTCCTTCTCACGAGCGTGCGAGGCGGGCTCCGGATCATCGGCAATCAACGCCCTCAATAGATGCTCCATCAACTCCGACTTGCTGCGGTCGAATTGGCTTCGCATGGCATGCAGCTCCCGCCGCTCCTCGCGAATCGACAGCACCGTCTCCTTCGTCTGGCGAAGCAGCTCCGTCAGCGCCGTCATCTGTATGGGCTTCAGCATATAGTCGACCGCTTGCAGCTTGATCGCAGACTTCAAGTAATCGACATCATTGTAACCGCTTAAAAAAATAATTCTGCATTCCGGATCGATCTGGCGAATTCGTTCGGCGAACGCGATGCCGTCCATGCGGGGCATTCGCACATCGCACAGCACGATATCCGGTCTCTTCTCCAGATAAAGCTCATAAGCCGCAATGCCGTCCTCCGCCTCGCCCGCCACTTCAATGCCTAGCTCATCCCACTTGATGAATCGCCGCAAACCGCTTCTCGTCATCGGCTCATCGTCTACTATAATCGCTCTCATTCACACCCATCCTCCCGTTTCTATGCTGTCACTCTTCATGATAGCAGAAAAACCTCCCATCGCTAGATTGAAAACAGGAAGCGATGGAAGGAATGATATGGCGTTTCTCAACCTTTTACCGAACCGACCAGCACACCTTTAACAAAATGCTTCTGCAGGAAAGGATAGACCAGCAGAATAGGAACGGTAGCCGTCACGATGGATGCGGCGCGCACCGCCTCCGGCGCCTGATTCAAATCGCGGTTGACGTCGATCTGCCCGGCTGTCGTGAGCACTTCCTGCGTGGAAGCGATCAGTTCCTTCAAGTAAAGCTGCAATGTCTTCAGCTCGGCCGAGGTGATATAGATCATGGCGTTAAAGTAGCTGTTCCACAGCAGAACCGCATAGAACAATCCCACTGTCGCCAGCACCGGCTTCGATAGAGGCAATATAATATTGAACAGGATGCGCATGTTCGATGCCCCGTCAAGCTTCGCCGATTCCTCCAGGCCGTCCGGCAGCGCTTCGAAGAAGTTTTTGACGATAAGCATATAGAATACGTTAACAAGCCCCGGCACGAACAGCGCCCATACGGTATTGACAAGCTCCAGCTCCCGCATGACCAGATAGGAGGGAATAATGCCGCCGTTGAACAGCATCGTGAACACGTAGATGAGCAGCAGCGGCTTACGGAACTTCAACCCCGGCTTGGACAGCGGATAAGCCGCCAGCACGGTCATAAGCAAGGATGCCAGCGTTCCGACCACCGTCACGAAGATGGTAATCTTGAAAGAATTAATGAATTGGCTGTTGGCCAATACCAGCTTGTAGGTGCCGATCTGGAAGTCAATCGGATAGATCGTCACAATGCCGGATACGACCGCCGCCTCGCTGCTGAATGACTTGGCAATGACGTTGAGAAAGGGAAACAAGGTCATGATGCCCAATAGGGTGAAAAAAGCGTAATTGCATACGGTAAAGATTCTCTCTCCCGCGGAAAGCTTGATCGTGTTGCCGCTTTTCTTATTTTGCCGGATGGCCGGTTCGCTTGTCGCTCCCATTACCAAATGCTCCTTCCCAGAAACTTCTTGCATATCGCATTGCCCGAGACGACGAGCGTAAATGCGATGACCGATTCGAACATGCCCACAGCGGTAGAGAAGCTGTAATCCGAGGCCCCTATGCCGACCCGATACACATAAGTGCCGATAACATCCGCAACATCGTAGACGACCGGATTATACATGACGAGAATCTGCTCCGTCCCGGCCTCCAGCATATTGCCCAGCCGCAGGATAAGCATCAGCACAATGGTGGAGAAGATGCCCGGCAGCGTGACGTGAATCATCTGTTGCAGCTTGCTGGCCCCGTCCATCTTCGCCGCCTCGTACAACTGAGGATCAATGCCCGCTATCGCGGCCAAGTAGATAATCGTTCCCCAGCCGACCTCCTTCCACCCTTCGGTAAGGACGAGCAATCCGCGGAATACGCTCTGATCCATGAAGAAGGCAATGTGCTCTCCGCCAAGCTTGGCGATAATCGTATTCACAATGCCGTCGTTAAGCGACAGCAGGTTGATGAAGAGACCGCTGATGATGACCCACGAAATGAAATGCGGGAGGTAAATGACGGACTGTACGACCCGCTTGAACATCAGCTTCCTGATCTCGTTCATTAGCACCGCTATGAGGATAGGGGCCGGAAACAGGAACAGGAGCTTATACACGCTGATGATGAGCGTATTGGCCAGTACATTGAGAAACTGGTCGTTGACGACCAGGCGCTCGAAATGCTTCAATCCGACCCAGTCGCTCCCGCTTATCCCCTTAAAGATACTAAAATCCTGAAAAGCTATAATTAGACCATACATTGGCGTATATTTTAATAAAAGTAAAAATAATAATCCCGGTATAAGCATCAAGTAAAGATCCCAGTCTTTGACGATGGTCCTCCACGTATCCGCTCTCCGCGGCATCCCCGTCACATTCATATCAAGTTCCCCTTTTGCTAAGAAGTATTTGCTGTATCCGCTTTCTCCGTATCATTATGGGGGATATGCCGCCAATAAGGAATTATGCAATCTTAATAAAAACAAGAAAATCTTAAGCATCTTTTCCTGCTGTTCAGCAGGCCGGATTCCCTTCACAAAAAAACACCACATCAAACAAAGCCTTATAAACATAAGGTTTTTTCATGTAATTCATGATAATTCACATAATTAATGGTTAAAAATGACATTGACAATTGGATGACACTGGCATTAGTCTTGTCTTCAAATCCTCACAATCTTCCTCCATGCAGCCATAACGGAAGTTTGATAGAGAGGTCAAATCACTATTCAGGAGGGTACGAACAATGAATTGGACTAAATTTACCGCCGCGCTTCTGTGCATCGCGTTAGCTATTCCGGCCATGATGACCGCGCCGAAGGCAGCCCATGCCGCGGACGAGGTGTACGAGGAGGTACCGTTCCCGAATAACGGCTTCGAAGAAGCCTTGGGGGATTATCCCGGCTGGACGACCATACCTGAGCTGCCTCAAGAGGGGCTTCGTGTAAGCGTTGCCAACAGTGTGTACGGTTCAAGCACCAACAGTCTGTATATGACGGATGATAACTCGAAGAAGTCTCTTCAGGTATTAAGCGAGCTTGTGCCTGTAACCCCCGGCGAGAAATATAAGCTGACCTCCAGCATTTACGTGGAGGCGAAGAGTGTCCGGGTCTACCTGCACTTCAAGAAGAATGGCTCTGACACAGATCTGACGGGCGGCCAGATCAATGTGCTCGCCAATACAGTCGGCCAGTGGAAGGAGATTGCGCTGGAGGGCATCGCTCCCGCAGATGCGGACTATGCCCAGGTCTCCTTTTATTACGGTGCTTCAGGGGTTGGAACGAAGGCTTATATCGATCATGTGAAGCTGGAGCGCGTCGTGGCGGCTAATCCGCTGCAACTGCACTTCGATGAGCCGGTCATGATTGGGGATGCCGTATCCTACGCCCTCTCCCAAGCCGCTGCATACGGCATTGGACCGGACGGCAAGTGGGAGCAATATATTGCGACTGTCGGATCGCCGGTATCCTTCCACGTTGTCGATGCATCCACGGGAGAGTTGAAGTTCACGCAGCAGATCGCCGGATCAGGCGATACAATCTGGTCGATAGCCAAGGGCTCCGACGATAACATGTATTTCAGCTCGAACGGCATGCTCTATCGCTATGTGACAGCGGAACGCACCATCGAGGCGCTGGGGCTGAATCCTTCCAACAAGCAGGTGTTCGATCTGAAGGCAAGCTCGGACGGGAAAATATACGGCAGCACCTTCTCCAGCACCAACATGGGACGCGTCTTCGAATACGACATTGCTTCCGGTGAATTCAGCGACTGGGGTGTCGCGAAGGATGGGCAGCAATATGCCCGGGGGCTGGGCGTAACGGAGGACTACGTCTACGTAGGCATAGGAACGACTGCGCATCTTATGCGCTATGACCGGGAGACTGGCGACAAATCGGAAGTGCTTATTCCCGGCGTCTCCGGCACCAGTCGCACTTTGTCGGAAATCGACGTCTATGGCGGCAAACTGTTCGTCTACGGCGGGAAGGACCTGTTCGTGATCGACGAGCAATCCGGCGAGCTAATCAACACGCTGGAGTTCCAATCCAAGCTTGCGCCTCCTTCGCCGAATCAGCCCAATCTGGTGTACTACAAGCTGGCAGGGGAGCTATACGCTTACGACATAGCGAACAACAGCTCTGCACTTGTCGACAATATTCCCGAATTGCCGGCCGATACAGCGATCAAGAATCATGCGTGGATAACGCCGGACAGCGGGCCGCTGCAAGGCGTTCAAGTATTGGCGGGCATGGCTGCCTTCGGCGAGTCCTTCCTGCTGGATCCAGCTACCAAGCGTTATACGGAGCATGCCGTGCAGGTGCCTGCATCCGCTACGAGCATCAACGCCATGGAGAGCGATGGCACCTCCCTGTACATGGGCGGCTATCAGAGAGGCATGAGTATCTACGATCTGGACAGCGGGGAATTCGTCTACCGCAATAAGGAATTCCATCAGCCGGAGGGGATCAGCTTCCTGAACGACGCCGTCTACTTCGGCACCTATTCCGGAGCGGTCATGTATCGCCTTGATCGGGACAAGCCGTTCCAATACAACGAGCTCGGCGAGGGCAATCCCGGCCTGGCAGCAGATATAGAAGCAGATCAGGATCGGCCGTTCACGATGACTTCCGGTGACGGCAAGCTGTTCATCGGCACATTCCCGACATACGGCCAACTTGGCGGGGCTTTGACCATACTGGAGGAATCGGAGCAAGCGGGCGGAAGCATCGCGGTGAACACCGAGACGGTGCGCCATATCGTACCCGATCAGAGCTTGTTCGGTCTGGCTTATCTGGATGGCAAAATCTATGGAGGCACCTCCGTCTGGGGAGGTCTCGGCAGCGAGACGCCAGATGCAGAGGCGAAGATGTTCGTCTATGATACTGTCACCCATACGATGATTCAAGCACCGTTCACACCGAGAATTCCCGGCGTCAATGGCGAAGTGAAGCTCATCGGCGAGCTGTCGGTCGGTCCTGACGGATTAATCTGGGGCATTCTGGACGGCTTCATCGACCAGAGCTCAGGCTACGATGCCGCCTTGTTCGCCATGCATCCGGAGACGCTGGAAATCGTGAAGAGCAAGGTCATTACAGCTTCGCCTTTCAATACGAGCAAATTCAGACCTTATTATATCCGCTGGGGAGAAGACGGATTGATCTATTCTACGATCGGCAGGAAGCTGATGGCGATCGATCCCGCTGATCTGCGCTCTAAGCAAGTGATCCCCGGCACTGTCAATCTGATGACGATGGGCGAGGACGGCAGTCTGTACTATGCGCAAGGAAGCAAGCTGCACAAAGTGCCCGTGCAATTGGATAGCGCGAGCTTGCATGCGGATAAGAGCACAATTGAGGTGGGAGAGGCTGCTACGGCGTCCGTATCGGTGATGCAGAAGAACGGCAAGCTTGCTCAATTGGGCGGCGCCGAGGTCATCTACACTTCAAGCGCCCCGGATATTGTGTCGGTAAGCGGCAATCAGTTGATCGGCCAATCCGTCGGAACAGCATCCATTACGGCACAAGTTATACTGGATGGGCGATTGCTGACCGCATCGGCGATCGAGATTGAAGTGATTCCGGCGAAGCCGAAGCCGGTCGAACCGCCAACTTATCCACCCGTAGGACAGCCTCCAGTATTACCGACCGTGGACGGCAACACCGTCACACTGCCCGAGGATATTGCGGAGCAGCCTATAGACAGCCAACTGCTGGATAAGCTGTTCGAGGCATACGAGCAAGTGGTTATTCATACGGAGGAAGCGGCGGTCATTCCCGTCTCTTCGCTCATCAGTACGATGAGTGAAGGTAACCTGGTAATCCGGACGGAGCTGGGCTCGTGGACACTGGATATCGGCCGATTGCCGCTGAAGAACTGGGAGGCGCTGTTGGAGGATGGCCAGCCTATAGAGAACTCCTTCATTCGCATCGCTATCACCGGGAAGCAGCCATCTGATGGCGAGACTGACGAGCAGGCTGCAAGCGGACTTCTGTCGCCATGGGTGACATTCTCGCTCAGTATAGTGGATCAAGAGGGAGGATCCATCCTATCGGAGCCTATTGCTCTGCCGCATGGACAGAAGCTGGCCTTGCGCACCGAAGAGACGCAGCCGGAAGGCGCCATTGTCGTTGTGCCGCATCCAGCGACGGGCGAACTCCGCTTCGTTCCAAGCCGATTGCAGGAAGGGGAAGCGACGTTCTTCAGCAATGGCAATGATCAATACGCCCTATATCACAGCAACAGCAACATCTCCTTCGCCGACACCAGCGGCCACTGGGCCGAGGCAGCGATCTCGCGCATGGCGGGCCGACTTATCGTGGAAGGGCGTACAGCTCACTCCTTCGCTCCGGAACAACCTGTCAACCGTGCGGAATTCATGGCATTAATGAATCGCGTCATGGGCTTGCAGCACGCTGGAGAGAGCGAATCATCCTTCTCCGATGTCGCTTCTGACGCCTGGTTCATGGATGAGGTCAATGCCGCTGTCAATGCCGGTCTTATTGGCGGATACGAAGACGGCTCCTTCCGTCCGGAACGTTCCATCACACGAGTGGAAGCAGCCGTTATCCTGAACAGGGCGTTGCAGCTTGCAGGATACGACACAGCTCTTACAAGCGAAGAAGAAGAGGATGCGCTGCAAGCATATGCCGATGCGACGGACGCAGACTACGCTATGACCAGCATGGCGCTGGCGGTCAAGGAAGGCCTGTTCAACGGCCGGACACCGACTGCATTAGCCCCTCGGGAAGCCATCACACGAGCTGAAGCGGTCATGCTTATGGAGCGTTTGCTACAGCTGCTGGGTTATATTTAATGACATGAAGCATAGAGGCTGTCCCCCGGGACAGCCTCTTGTCGTTGTTACGCCTTATTATTGCTTCTCCGTATATGAAATCGTCACTTCCCTGGCGCCTTCCTGCTCGTTCTCCATAATCATGACAGTGAAAGCACCCGAAGTATTATCGCCTGTCAGCACTGCAGTCCCATCCGTATCCAGCCGCGCAACCTCAAAGCCGAGAGTCTCAAATATGCCTTCATACTGCTCGCCGCATTCCGCAATGCTCTTCATCGTCTGGAAAGCTACGAGATAACTGTTCAGCCCATCTTCTCCGGTTGTCTTGGTGGATGTAATGATGACCGCGTCGTCCGGCAAATCAATCAGCTCCGGCAGTCCCTCGGGCAGCTCCTGCTCGTTCGACATCGTGATGTTTTCGCCGGTTTGTTTATTCTCGCCGTCGATTTGAATGGACTCTCCATCGTTATCGCTTCTCACAGTTATTTCCCCGTCGTCCGAGGAATAGATCGTCACTTCGCTTCCGTCTTCCGATACTTCAACGCCATCCTTCACCTTATCCGCTTCATCCAACGCGCTGCCTGATGCACCGCAGCCTGCGAGCCAGATGAATGCCGCCAGAACGGCCGCTGCTGCACTATTTCTTCTCATGTTTCTCCCTCCACACCTCCAACATGCTCCAATCTCTATTTCACGTATTGTAACATGTTGTGAAGTGTGTCGAAATCACCCGATAGTCCCAAGCTCGGCTAGTCGGCCAGTCTGACCTCTCTTCCCGTTGCCGCGGAAGTATAGATGGCATCCAGGATTTTGATCATATCGACGCCTTGCTCCGGCAAGAAGATCGGCTCCGCCCGCTTCTGCAGCACATCGATGAAATGACGAAGATTCTCCCCGTGGGCATCTGGATTGCCGCCCTTCAATACAGGCGTAACATTCGTTAATTGTCCAGCCGTCTCAGAGTAAATCTCAAGCTGGCCGTTAGCCATTGCCGAACCGGACTTCGTCCCCCTTAGCTCCACGAAATTCTTCTCTTCGCCAATATTGGACGCCCAACTGAATTCAATCTGCAACGACGCTCCGTTATCGAATCGGATAAAGCCGATCGCCAAGTCCTCTACGTCGAAGGTGCCATCCTCTTGCTTCTCTCCGAAAGAACTGTGAACGGAATCCGAAATCTCGTCATTGGCAAACTTCGTATACGTCGCTCCGGTCACCGCTACCGGCTTCGGATTGCCCATCAGCCAGATTGTCAGGTCAATCATATGTACGCCCAGATCGATCAGCGGGCCCCCGCCCGACAGCTCCTTCGTCGTGAACCAGCCACCCTTGCCGGGAATGCCTCGGCGCCGTACCCAGCCGCAGCGCCCCGTGTAGACTTCGCCCATCTGCCCTTCTTCAATGTATCGCTTCAGAAATTTGGAAGCCGGCGTGAATCGGTTGTTCCTCATAACCATTAATGTCTTGCCGCCTGCTTCCGCAGCATCGGCCATCCTCCTCGCTTCGTCGGGATTGACCGCATCCGGCTTCTCGCAGAATACGTGCAGCCCCTTCGACAGTGCCGCGATCGCCACTTCGGAATGGTACAGATTCGGGGTGCATATATCAACGGCATCCAGCTCGCAGGCGTCCAGCATCTCCCTGTAATCCGTATAGACATGCTTAATGCCATGGGCGTCAGCCAATCCCTGAGCCCGTTCGCCGTTAATATCGCATAATGCGACAATTTCCACTTCGGGATGCTCCAGCAGCGGTTTCAAGTGCGCCGCCTTGAAGATGTTGCCTGTTCCAACAATACCGAATTTAAGTTTGTTCCCCATATTCCATCCCCCTCATATTGGCAACTAAATCGCTTACAACCGTATCATACAGCAGCCCATTGTTCGCATCCACCATTATTTATGACAATAGCCAATATTGGACAAGAATATGCCAAAATCGAAATAAAGTATAAGCCCCCCTATCGATGCCATTCGGAGTTGAGCGGACACGTTGCCAAGAAGACTTGGCTGAGAACTTGGCTGTTGCCACTTCCTCGCCGGTATGCTACACTGTTTTCATTCCAAAGAATGGAGGGTTACAGGTGATCGATTATATCCGAGTCAGAACAGTGCGCGGCTAACAAGCGCTGCAGCTACTGCCGTTATTAAGATGCGGCACAAGCTTGTTCCGCGATGAATGGCTGACGTATGATTAGGGCGACACTGATGAAGAATGTAGCGCTGATCATGCCGTTGCTGCCTGCAATACGCGATAGCTCTGCCTGTGCGCAGAGGACTCAGGATTGGTCTGTTCACTTTTCCATGTAACCGTCTATAGCTGGATTTTGATGATTCGTCAACGCCCGTGCAGCGATGCCCGTACAATGTACATTGGCATAGTTGTGCCTGCACACGTGACGCCCGGCTGGCATGTCCATCCGGCTTCCGGCGCAAGCGTTAGCCGCTTACCGGGGTGCGTTGGCTGCTATTCAATTTCCAACGCTATAGAAGACCATTCCCTATATCCTCATGCGTGAGCTATGAACACAGGCGGATTCGTCTGTGTTTTTTTAATGGAAAATTACGTTTGTGAGAGGATGAATCTTATATGATGGATCAAGAACAGAAGGATACCGCCATTATCGTTGGCGTGCAATTAAATAGCGATTCTGACTTCCAATACGCGATGGGGGAGCTTGCCAGTCTCGCCGAAGCGCGCAATCTGGAGGTCGTGGGAGAGATGGGACAGAAGGCCAGCCGGGTCAATCCCTCTCATTACATCGGCACCGGCAAGCTGCAGGAGCTTCGCGTGCTTGCCGACGGGCTGGATGCCGACATGATTATCTTCAACGATGAGCTGTCTCCGTCCCAGATACGCAATCTGGAGTCGGATCTGGACCGAACGGTTATCGACCGGACTGTGTTGATTCTGGACATCTTCGCGGAACGGGCGAAGACGCGTGAAGCGCAGCTGCAGGTCGAGGTTGCCCGCCTGCAGTACTCCCTTCCCCGCCTCGTCGGATTGCGGGCTTCCTTGAGCCGTCAAGGCGGCGGTACGGGACTGCGGAACAGAGGTGCCGGCGAGACGAAGCTGGAGCTGGACCGCCGGAGAATTGAGGAGCGGATCACCGCGCTGCAGGCGGAGTTGGAGAAGCTGGTCGCCACCCGCCAACTGCAGCGGAAGAAGCGAAAGAAGAACGAAGTGCCCTCTGTCTGTCTCGTCGGCTATACCAATACGGGCAAGTCCAGCTTGATGAATGCGCTGTTGCGGCATTTCGATCCTGATACGGAGAAGGAAGTGTTCGCCCAGAACATGCTGTTCGCCACGCTGGAGACGTCCGTGCGAAGCATTGAGCTGCCGGATCACAAGTCGTTCCTGCTGACGGATACAGTCGGCTTCGTCAGCCAGCTTCCCCATCATCTGGTGAAGGCGTTCCGCTCCACGCTGGAGGAAGTAACGGAGGCGGACCTGCTCGTTCATGTCGTCGACTATTCCAACCCCGATTACGAGCAGATGATCCAAGTGACGAACGAGACGCTGGGCGATCTGGGAGCCAAAGACATTCCGACAATTTATGCTTACAACAAGTGCGATCTGATGGAATATCCGTACCCGCGCGTAGTGGGGCAGGATGTGTTCCTTTCCGTTCATGAGGGTAAAGGCCTTCTGGAGCTCGTCGAGCTCATCCGGAACCACGTCTTCAAAAACTATGTGAAGCGCGAAATTCTCATTCCGTTCAACCAGGGACGCCTGATCTCCTACTTCAATGAACGCGCCCATGTGCTCGAGACGAGCTACGAAGCGGAAGGCACGCGCATGAAGCTGGAATGCAGCTTGGCAGACTACGAGCGGTACCGCGACGACTTCGTCGAGCTCGGCAACGGTGGGTAAGGAACGGATGAGCTGAATAGCAAGAGGCCGAACGAGCAGTATTGCCCGGTCGGCCTCTTTCATGTGAAGCTGGATGTCGCTTTCTTTTTGCTCTATTTTAATTTTAGATTTACGGTATCATCTGATGTGCTATAGCTGGAGAATTGCAGAACAACACTCTTTCCCGATTCCTTTACTTCCATAGGCACTTCAAACGTTAAATTTTTCGTACTGCTTGTTAAAGGCTTTAAGGACATAAATGTATCATACCAGTTATTCTCCAACCCATGCGCTACGTCACCATAGGTATAATTGCCATCGTAGATTAACTCGGCGCGCAATTTCTGTTTATCGTCACCGAAAATTTCAAATGGAGATCTTTGAATGTCATGCTCATTTTTAATTTGCACTTTGCAAATTAAAAAAGTTTGATTTTCATCCGCATTGTAATATTGGTAGAAATAATCGACTGGCTCGCTATCGGTTCTGTTGTACGAACAAGATTTTACGTTAATCGTATATTTATTGACTTCAAACGATTCATTCAACTTAACGACCGGCAATACCGTAACAGTTACCGGATGAACGCCTTCATTGCCCGACTTGTCCACCGCTTTATAGACAATTCTGTATTGTCCCGCTTTGTCGGAAGTAAAATCACCCATGTCCATAGTGACGGCAGCAGTCATATCTCCATCGAGATTGTCTTCAACCTTAACACCGGCCAGCATATCCAGCGCTTCTCCCATAAAAATCTCGATACTGCCGGGCGCTTCAATGGAGGGCGGCATGTTATCCACCACATGAACTTGCTCTTCAAGCACCGCTGAATAGCCTTTGGAATCCTGAACTTCTACCTTCACATCATATTCTCCCGGCGTCTCAAGCTTCATGTCCGTTGTAATAATAGCCTGCTTAATCAAATCTCCGTCAAATACACTTTTCGCTTGTAATATGTTTTGAATCGCTTGCTTGCTATCTCCTTGCATAGATGCTTGTACTTCAGTCGCCTTCAACTCTAGTGTCGGCTTTAAAGTGCTATCGATCTCATTTCGCCACTCATTATAACTCTTGCTGCCGGGGGTGCTTGAATCGGCGGATCTATGAATTAAATTCACGCCTGCGACCAGCTTGTCCAGCTCTTCTACATCAAAAGTATGATAAAGCAAGCGCAAGTAATGATTTATATTCGCCTCATCGTAATAAGGGCTGTTTATTATTTTCTGGTAGTCCTCGTACTGGACCTTGTTCTCGGTGATAACCTTCTCATAATTGCCCTCCACTGCTTCAGTTATGCTATCCTGATCATATCCAAGCTTCTCCAACTTCTTCTCGCTAGAGCAAGATGCCGCTACAATAGCTATCAACACAAGAATAATCCCTTTGAACATCCAATGCTTCATTTTCTCACCAGAGCTCCTTGTCCCATATTTTCATCCTCACTTCCATATATCGGAATAGCAGGACTTTAGTATGATAGTAGAGAGGTGAATTATGAGAAATTGGTCATAGAATAGAAGCCGCTACCGAGTAAATAAGAAGCCTTCTGCCCCACTCACAAGTGGGATAGGAGGCTGATATTTCGGCGCGCCAGAGCAGCTATTACGCGTGGTTTCTCTTATAGTAGGTAATGCCCAACGCCAGTGCCAGCACGGAGCCCTTCACAATGTCCATGGCGTAATAAGGCACCGACAGCATGATCAGCCCGTTGGACAAAATGCCGATTAGCACCGCACCGACGAACGTTCCGAACGCATTGGGCTTGCCGGCGCCCAATACAGAGTAGCCGATAAAGGCTGCCGCAACCGCGTCCATCAAATACGAGCCGCCGGAGTTGACCTCTGCCGACATCACTCTCGCTCCCAGTATAACACCGCCGATGCAAGCGAACAGGGCAGACAGCAAGTATGCGAGCAGCCGGTACTTGCTCACGGCGATGCCGGACAGCTTGGCCGCCTCCGGATTGCCTCCGATCATATACATAAACCGCCCATGCTTCGTATAGTTCAGGAACACGTGAACGACAAGGACGGCGAGCAGCATGATAATAATAATCCACGGCACCTTGCCGAGTTGACCGAATATGTCCGGAATTTTGCCTGTTGCATACTCTCCGCTCGGCATGATCATATTTTGCGATACCGTCGCTCCTCTCGTATACGTCATCGCCACACCCTGGAACACGAACATGGTCGCCAGCGTCATCAGCATATCCTGAATCTTGAAGTTAATGACGAGCAAGGCGTTGACCAGCCCCACCACCAGGCAGAAAGCAATCGTCACCGCCAGCCCCACGCCGATATTCTGCCCGTGCCAGACGAACATGGAGATCACGATCGCATTCGCAAGCGAAGCCGTAGATCCTACCGACAAGTCGAAGCCTCCCACGGCAAGCGATATCGTCAAGCCGATGGCAATAATCGTCACGATGGAGATGGCGCGCAATATGTTAATAATGTTGTTGTAGTTCAAGAAATTGTCCGCCGCGAAGCTGAAGAAGACGATAAGCAGCAATACCGTTATCAGCGTGCCGTATTGATATAAAAACTGGAATACTCCGAAATTCTTCCCCTGCGACATCGATCCCGCTTTACTCATTGCTTTGTGCCTCCCGTGCTGTACAGCATGATTTCTTCCTCGCTCGTATCGTTCGTCGTCAATTCCGCCATAACCCGTCCGTCATACATGACGTAGACACGATCGGTGATGCCCATAATCTCCGGTATTTCACTGGATGCATACAGGACGCACTTCCCTCGCGCCGCAAGCTCGGCAATCAACTCATATATATCGCGCTTCGCTCCGACATCGACGCCCTTGGTCGGCTCGTCGAAGATGTACACCTCCGCATCCGCCAGCAGCCACTTGCCAATCGCAATCTTCTGCTGATTGCCGCCGGACAGGTTGCGCACCTTCGTCTCGCCGTGCGGCGTCTTCACGCCCAGCTTCGCGATCATCTCTCCGCCTGCCGCACGTTCCTTCCGCTTGCTCACCCAAGACAAGAGCCCGGCATACTTCGACAGACTGGCCACCGTCAAATTCGCCGTGACGGATTCGTCGACCAGCACGCCCTCCCGGCGCCTCTCCTCCGGCACAAGCGCGATACCGTCCCGAACAGCGTCGTGCGGCGAGCCCAGCTTCAGCTTCCTACCATGCAGCAGCAGCTCTCCTGTCGCCCCAGGAGCCGCACCGAACAGTACCCTGCACAGCTCCGTCTTGCCCGCGCCTACCAGCCCCGCCAGTCCGACAATCTCGCCCTTCCGTATCGACAGCGATACATCCAGCACCTTGCTGCCATCCTGCATCTCCTTCGCCTCGAACGCCTTCTCGCCGATGCACGGCTTCCGTTCGGGGAATTGGCCTTCCAGCTTCGCTCCCAGCATATGCTCCACCACGGTATGTTGGTCGATAGCGGCGATCGCCTCCCGGGCGACAAGACGCCCATCGCGCATAATCGTAATATCATCACATATGGCGAACAGCTCCGGCAGCCGGTGCGAGATGAAGATGACGCCGACCCTCTGCGACTTCAGCAGCCGGATAAGGCGGAACAGCGCTTCCGTCTCTCCGTGGCTAAGCGGAGCCGTCGGTTCGTCCAGTACCAGATAGCGGCATTGCATCGATACGGAGCGGGCGATAAGCACCATCTGCTTCTCCGCCAGCGTCAGCTCCTGCACGAGCTTGCGCGTCGGGATGCCTACCTCCAGCTGCCGCAGGACGGCCTCCGCCTCGCGGTGCAGTTGCCGCCAGTTCATCATATGACTGCCCTTCATGCCGTGAACGGTTCTCTCCAGCATAATATTCTCTCCTACGCTTAGCGTGGGAATGAGCGCGGTGTCCACCTCTTGGTAGACGATCTGGATGCCGTGATCCTTGGCATCCTTCGGCGAGCGTATCGTCACTTGCGCGCCGTCCAGCCAGATCTCGCCGGTGTAATGATTGTACGCTCCGGACAACACCTTCATCAGCGTCGATTTCCCGGCTCCGTTGGCTCCGATCAACGCATGGGAGCGGCCGCCCTCCGTCTGGAAGCTTACATCGCTTAGCGCCTGCACTCCCGGGAAGGCAATCGATATGCCCCGCATCTCCAGTCTGCTCTTTCTTCCTTCTGCCACCAGGCATACCTCCTCTAAAAACAGGGCTGAGCGCCCCCGTCCGATAAGGACGAGGGCGCTTGCAGCAGCCATTCTTGTTCATATTCCATGTCATGTGAGAGCAAGCCGGCCTTCTCAAGACAGCTTGCCCTTCACACTCTTGCTTCGTTACTTCGCTTCCTTCACAGCCTTCATCCAATCCTCTTCGAAGGCGTTCGACGCGCCCCAACCAGGTACGACATCGGCCAGCGTAGAGACGTTCACTTCTTCCTTCGACTCCTTCAGCTGCGCCTGTGTAATCAGCGCCGCATCCAGATCGTATGTGTCAGGCGTCTCTTCGCCGGCAAGCTTCTTAGCTGCCAATCTGAGGTTAACGGCGCCGATCAGCTTGGCATCCACCGCAGCCGTCGCTACCCATGGGCTGTCCGCCTGCTGCATAATCTGCAGGTCAGCGTTAGAGACGTCAATGCCGTAGATCTTGATCTCCGTGCGCCCCGCTTCGATTAGCGCGCGTGCCGCACCGATCGCGAAGGCATCCCATGTCGCGAAGATCGCATTGATCTCGCCCTTCGGATGCTTCGCCAGCATGGCAGCTACCGCATTCTGCGTCTCTACCGACGTATTCTCCGAGGCGACGCCGAAGCGGTCAACTTCCTTAATGCCAGGGTACTTCTCCAGCGTATCGGAGTATACCTTGTTGCGGCGCACCATCGGCGGGAATCCGTCCACCCACAGATAGACAATCTTCGCTTCCTCGCCATGCTCCTTCACCAGCTCGTCCAGCGCGAACTGAGCCAACGACTCATCCTTCTGCGACGTCAAGGTGACGCCTTCCACCTGAGACAGATCGCCCGTCGAATCGAACGCTACGACTTCGATCCCCTTGTCTCTCAGCTTGCGCACCGCTTCTACCGTCGCTTCATCGTTGCCGTGCGACAATACTACAGCATCCACATCGCTATTGGCCGCTTGATCGATCGCATCCAGGAACTTCGCTGTATCGTTGTTCGCAGAGAATGTATCTACCTTGAAGCCCAGCGCTTCACCTTCTTGCTTGGCGCCCGCCAGGAATTGCGCTGTATGATCGTCTCCGCCGATTCTGCGGATAACCTTTATGTTAATGTCGCCTTTCTCCTGCAGAGCTGCCGGGAGCTTCGCGTTCGCTTTGCTTTCCCCTTTGCCGCCGCCATTACCACCGCAGCCCGTCGCCGCAATCGCAATAACTAACAACAATACCAATGTGCCATACCACTTCTTGTTGACCATTTCCTTTTCTCCCCTTGTCCAAGATCTCCTTATAATACAAGTAATCCTATCGGATTTAAAAGGAAACGTCAATCCCTTTTTTCTATCTTTTTCGACATGGCTTTAATACGATCCCTCTACACACACGTCCATTATCCCACGGTTAATAGCGCGGTACTGCGAGAATAAGTGTATTCACAAAAATAGTCCCTCAGAAAAGAATGCCTTGAAAGCGCTTATCATGACAACGTTCCAGCGATTCCCTTCACCACTACAGCACAGTGGATGAGTATCCGGTAGCTTTTCCTTTCAACCCTGATTTAAACGGAATTTAAACTTGGCCGTCTGTACATTTAACCTTGGGACGATATGCTGGTTCTCGAGGTGATAATCGTGAAGGATTGGATTATTGAAACAAAAGGACTTAGCAAGCGATACAAAGGCCGATATGCGGTATCCGGCCTCAATCTGCAGATTGCCAAAGGAGAAATATACGGCTTCCTAGGCCCGAACGGCGCGGGCAAGACGACGACGATAAGAATGCTGCTCGGCCTTATTGGGCCGTCTAGCGGAAGCATCCATCTATTCGGGAAGCCGCTGGCGAAGGAACGGATGGCAATTCTGCGCAAAGTAGGCTCGTTGGTGGAATATCCGTCGAACTATGGGCACTTGAATGCGATTGACAACCTGGAAGCCATCCGCCGCATCATCGATGCCCCGCGCAAGCGCATAGACGAGGTGCTGGAGATCGTCGGCCTGACGAAGGAGGCGAAGCGTCCCGTCAAGGGTTACTCGCTCGGAATGAAGCAGCGGCTCGGCATTGCCAGCGCCCTTCTGGGCAATCCGGAGCTGCTCATTCTGGATGAGCCGACGAACGGACTGGACCCTGCTGGCATTCTGGAAATTCGCGAGTTAATTAAGAACATGCCACGCCAGTATGGCATTACCGTGCTCATCTCCAGTCATCTGCTTAGCGAAGTGGAGCAGATGGCGACCGTTGTCGGCATTATCCGGCAAGGCGAGCTGGTATTCCAGAATACGATCGGCAATCTGCAGCTGCAATCGAAGAGTGAGGTGACGATGCGCGTCTCCGATGCGCAGCATGCGCTCAGGGCGCTGCATGCGCAGGGCATTCATGCCGCATTCGGAACGGAGTCGTCGACTCTGACGATGGGGTCTGCGGATGATCGAACAGTGGCCAGAGCAGTAGAGAAGCTGGTCGATTCCGGCCAATCCGTCTTCCGCGTAGAGGAGAACCGGAAGTCGCTGGAGTCGCTATTCCTGGAAATCGTAGGGGAGGGACACGACTTATGATTGGCAGAGCGATAAGAGCCGATCTGCTGAAAATTCGCGGGAAAGGGCTGTGGTTTCTCGTCTTCCTGGCCCCGGTCGGACTGATCGCCATGCAAGCGCTCAATTACGGCCTGCGCTACGACTATATGATGGACAGATACGGAGATGACCCCTGGAGGTACTTGCTGGAGAATATCGCCATGTTCGTTCCTATCGCGCTGCTTATGGGCATCACGATACTCGCCTCCATGCTGGCCAATATCGAGCATCACACCAGCGCATGGAAGCAGCTGCTCGCCTTGCCCGTCTCCCGCTATGCCGTATTCGGCGCGAAATTCTTCATTATAGCGCTGCTGCTGGCCGTCTCTTGCCTGCTGCTTGCTATCGGAACCGTGCCATTGGGATTGGCGTTGAAATTCGGTGGAACCGACATTCCATATGCGGCTATAGCGAAGCTGGCCTTCTTCCCCTATATCGCGACTTGGCCGGTGTTAGCGTTCGTGCTATGGATGTGCGTGACATACCGGAATCAATCGCTTCCTATTACGATCGGGGTTGTGATGGCGGTGCTGTCGATCTTTCCGATCTCGGAATACTTGCCGCTGAACTGGCCGCTAGCCGCTTTCAAGGGACCGCATGAAGGAGCCTTTCTGGGGGCAGGCTTGCTGTGCGGCTTCATCCTATTGCTGCTCGGCTCTATTCATTTCAATCGAAAGGATGTGAGCTAGCATGCCGTTGAAATCCTTCCTGGGGCTGCTGGCTTCGGAACGGCTCAAGTTCAGCCGTTCGCCTATCTGGCTGCTCATTCCCGCCAGCCCGCTCGTCGCGCTTGTGATTGGGCTGCTGGCTTCGCTGGACGATGTACCGGCTGATGTGCAGTACGAGCAGCTGCAATCAACCGTCTTCTCGCTGCACGCTCTGCTGCTCCTTCCGATCATGACGGGCATCTTCTCCGCTTTCGTCTGCCGCTATGAGCATACCGGCGGCGGCTGGAAGGCGATGCTCAGCTTGCCTGTATCGCGGACGGGCCTGTACTTGGCGAAGTTCCTCATCGTAGCCGTCATGCTTGCAGTCACCCAGCTGCTGATGCTGGCCGTCCTTGCGCTCTCCGTCCGCTTCCACGGCATTGCAGGCGGCATGGATTGGGGCGCCTCACTGCTCGCTGTCAGCAACGGGTGGCTGGCCTGTCTGCCCCTGGCCGCCCTGCAGCTGTGGGCTTCCATCGGCTGGAGCAGCTTCGCCGCTCCGCTTGCGGTCAACGTGGCGCTTACTTTGCCCAATATGCTCATCGTCAATTCTGCACAGTACGGCCCTTATTACCCTTGGGCACAGCCCGCGCTGGCGATGCTCATACGCAGCGAGGAGATGGACTTCGGCGCGTTCACCTTGCCGCTCGAGAATCTGCTCGTTACGGTTGGCTTAAGCTTCCTCGTCTTCTTCATTGGCGGGCTCCTCCATATGAAGCGGAAGGACGTATAAGTCTTCATCGCAACCGGTCAGAAGATCCGCTATTCCCGGAAGACTCTGGGCTGATCGGCGGGAAGACAGCACATATAGACAAGCCAGGGGGCGTCCCGGCAGCCGTCTGTTACGACTACCGAGGACGCCCCCTTTATATTCAACCAGATCGGAACAGATAAATGCGGGTACCGGCGCTGGAGCTGTCCCGCTCCCAATCGAGCCGCATGCTCGACAGCAGATAGTCTACAATGGCCATGCCAATGCCCGCTCCTTTACTTGCGCTGCCGCCGTTCATTCCGTTACCGCGGTCGGCAACGACAAGCGCCAGCTTGCCTCCCCGCATCTCCGTATACAATCCGATATAACGGCCTTGCGGCGCATGGCGCACGACGTTCTGGAACAAGTTGTCCAGTATGCGCTGGAACGCGGACTTGTCCACCTCCCACATCAGCGGTTCGCCCTCCAGCCGGATATCGGCTTCGATGCCCGCCCGCTCCCATACGGGATACCAGGCGGCGGCGCTTTCCCGCATCAGCCGCTTCACATCGGACGGCTGCGGCTCCAGCTTGTAGCGGCCACTGGTCATCAAGGTATAGGCCAGCAGATTGTCGATCAGTTCTCCAAGCCCCGACGCCTTCTCCTGCATCGTCGCCAGCGATTGCCGCCCCCGCTCCGACAGATGCTCCTGCGTCAAGGTGTACAGATGTCCGTTCATCACCGTCAGCGGCGTTCGCAGATCGTGCGACAGATTGGCGATGAGCGACTTGCGCAGCGCTTCCTCCTCACCCTGCCGCCGTCGGCTCTCCTGCAACTGCCCGATCATGCCGTTGAATGCCGACTCCAGCGCACCGATCTCGTCCTGCTGCCCCAGCTCGACCGGCATAGGAACGCCATGCTTGTCTCGCAGCGCCATCGCTTGCTGCAGACGCTGCAGCCGCCGCCTGATCTGGCGGAAGAAGAGCACCGACACCGTAATGAAGAGCAAGAACACGATGAGAACGAAAGCCAGATAGAAAGGCGTACCCGTATCCGGCACTTCCGCGCGAATAATGTCTCTCGGCATTCGCATCGTCATGAAGCCCGGTCCGGCATGCTCCTTACCCAGAAACGCCACCACAGTGAACGGGTCGCTGTCCACGCTGCGCTTCATGAAAGCGACGCTATCGTCCACACTCCACTTTAGCGGAATATCTGACTGAGGGGGCAGTTGCAGTACCGTCTCTCCCTCACCGTTCACCCAGAACAGGGAAGCCTCCGGATATTGTTCGTACAGCCGCCGCATTTCTCCGCTGATCTCATCGGCCGTCAGCCCATCCATTCCCGCCGCGGCTTCGTACCACATCTCCTTCAATTGGGTGCTGTCGCCGTACTTGGGCTCCCTCTCCTCGCCATCATCATTGACCACGCTGTCATAGATGATATAGGCTATGCCTGCGACCGGCAGGACGATGGGAATAAACAGGAAAGCGCCCAGCACAATGAGCAAATATTGATTTTTCAGCGACTTGACGGCGAACCAGCGCTCTCTCCACGACCGTCGCTTCATCCCCTTCATCGTCTCACCCTGTAGCCAAGACCGCGAATCGTCTCTACAATTTCCGGCGATGCGGGGTCTCTCTCGATCTTCTCGCGAAGATAGCGAATATGCACCATCAGTGTCTTGTCGCCTTCCAGGTAAGGCTCGCCCCACACCGATTCGTAGATCTGCTCCTTCGTCATAATCTGGCCCAGGTGCCGCAGCAGATACATGAAGATATGGAACTGCTTGCCGCTAAGCGGAATCTCCTCGCCGCTGTCCGCATGAACGATCCGGTTCTCCGCTTCATAGACGAGCAGATGCTTCACCTTCACCGGCTCGTGGGATGGCGCTCCCGTACGCCTGAGCAGCACTTCGATCCGGGCTGCCAGCTCCTCGGGATGGAACGGCTTCGTCACATAATCGTCGGCGAACTGCAGCCCTTGCAGCTTGTCGTCGATCGCAGTCCGGGCCGACAGCATCAGGATCGGAATGCCAGGCTCCGCACGCTTCAACCGCTGCCCTACCGTGAAGCCGTCCAGCCCCGGCAGCATGATGTCGAGAATAACCAGATGACAGCCTGCCACCTCTTCCAATGCGCGTTCCCCGCTCCTCAGCCACTTCACCTCGTAATTCCGCTCTCGCAGATGCTCGACGACAAAGCTGCCAATCTCGCGATCGTCCTCTATGTACAATAGTGTCGCACTCACATTCCCGCTCCCCTTCTTGCCATTCGTCTATATCCATTATAGGCGAATCGCAATCCTTCGGAAAAGCGGTTAAGCTTTTACCCTTCATGATTAGACAACAGACAACGCTTGTGCCAGCGCAGACGACAGCTCCTCCGTCGATTCCCACTGAACGGGCCGGATCGGCAGTGGAGCAGAGATGTGATTTTCGCCCCGATTGCCTTTCATCGTCCATACAACGGGAATATTCGAAGCGACCGCATACCCGGCGGCAAAGCATTCATGTAACGGCCGGTGCGTTAGCGTTATATCCGATACGATCAGCTTGCTTTCTTTCATCAATTTGACAAGATCGGAATGGCCTTGTTGGTCACCCTGTTGATTCATTAAGCACGGCGTATAACCGAAGTGCTCAGCTGTGGACATAACGACTTCCAGCCATTCTTGTCCATACTCCTCATCAGAAGGTATCAAAATGAGGCATCGCCGCTGCTTCTGACCGCCGAATTGCAAGGCAGCCTCTTCCCAGCCTTGTTCTGTCAGTCTGAGCGTTCCGCCTTCGCGGACAATGCGATGCTGGTCTCTAAGCCTCTCAATAATATAAACAAATTCCTGCAGATTCAGAGAATAAGTCAGATTATAATGCTGCTGCAAGGGATGCAAGGCAACCGCTTCCCCTGGAATTTCTGAATTCCTGTATAAAAACTGCAGCAGCCGCGCTTCTTTTTCCTCTACTGATGCAGGAATGCCCGAATCATTCGGTATCGCATTCATATCGTCAAGTGTCAAGAAAACCTGATTGCCGACGTCTGTCTTCTCTCGGATATATGCTGAAACGATGGGGAACAGCCCTCTTTTTCTCTCATAGGAAAAGGATTGGATAGTCAAATAGCTGTTACTATGCAAATGATAGCTGCCGCCAGGCGAGCAGAAGCAGCCGACAAACCGTACATAGTCGGCCTCCTTCTCCATTGGCACAAGCTCATTGCAAAACAGACAGTGTTTTTTTCGAATCATCGTTCTCACCTCTACAAAAGCATTCGAGAGGAATGCTCCATATAGGGGCATCGCACGATTGGAAGATTCTGCAACCCGATCAGACCATAGCTCCCGCATTGCGCACTATTGCCATCGCTTGATCGTGATCCTCTTCCTCCACGACCACAGTCAATACAATGTCTCGCCCGGTCACCTCATTATCCGGACCTCCGGAGCTCATCCCGCTCGCGCTTACACTAGCCGAAGCCAGTATGCTCGCGTCAGGATCGGAGAAATCTCCGCCCAGCGTCAAATAGCCCAAACCGGAGAAATTACTCGTTATCGGATTCGCAATATGATCGCTTCCATCCCCCGGGTATCCGTCGAATCGGTTAATCGACGAATCAACGATTCGCAGCGATTTTAATTGGGACAATGCAGCTTCCGCTTGCTCGGGACTTTTGAAGAAAGCGAGTATGTTTTTTTCGGCCAACTTTAATATGCCTCCTGTTATTCATTGGGATGTTCAACTTCCCTATTATGAGGCAAATCAATTCCGGTTATTCGACTTTGCCACAGATGGAGATGAAGACTTATTCTGCTTAATATATCAGGCACCAGGCGAGCGCCCAAATGGCCGTCCACACCTTCCGGCGCCTCTTTTCCGCATCGCAACATATTAATAGTAAATTGTATCTATTTACCACAATTCACAATACATACTTTTGGGCGAAAATAACAAATACATGCTACTAAGTTAGGTTTAGAGGTGTTCTTATGATGTAAAGTATCCACTACTTAGTCTTAAATTTAGAAAAAAATACACCATGTGTAACCCTGAAACTATGGATACCACTTGAATAACACTTCGTTTCTGGCAGACTATCTGTATAACAAAAGAAAATATAAAGCACGCTAGAACATGCGTTTACAACGTCAATTATCACATCGTTTGGTCGGTTAAGTATCGTCGTTCTGTACGATCAGCAGAAATTGAAGCCTATCTTATAGAACTATTCCAGGAAATT
>NZ_JAOQJC010000046.1 GCF_025567625.1 Paenibacillus sp. J5C2022
TAATAAAACAACATAAAACCCTTAATCGGGTTTTATGTTGTTTTTCAAAGGAGTAATTCGATGAAAAAAGTTTATCTCATTTTATGTTTTACAATTCTGATTACAATTATTTCTGGTTGTGACACAAATGACGAAACTAATAACAATACGAATCATCAATTAATACTTTCAAATGAGAATAATTTCCGATTAGAATTATTGGAAGTTATAAATGAATATAAGAGCATCTTAAAGTTAATAGTTGCCGTTCAAGAGAAGAGTAGCAACGATTATTTGGAAGGCCGAATTGATGGATTTCTCAGTCGCAATAACCAAACTATCTATAGCATCTTTAACCAAGAGAACATCGATGAGACAACTCTAAATGCTATTGTGCGAAAAGGGTTGCAAAAACCTTTATCTCAATTCGTTGGTTTAATGACTAATTCATTAACAGATATTAAAAAAATCGGTGTTCATAAACTAAACA
Organism: Paenibacillus sp. J5C2022; assembly: GCF_025567625.1. Lineage (GTDB taxonomy): Bacteria > Bacillota > Bacilli > Paenibacillales > Paenibacillaceae > Pristimantibacillus. The sequence continues at coordinate 470 of NZ_JAOQJC010000046.1, forward strand.
GTTCTGACATAAATAAATATGATATTGTCCTCAGCAAATTAGATGTATTCGACTATTCTCCTTCAGATATTTTTACAAATGAATCTTCAGCCAAAGAAATAATAAGTGCAATTGATGATTTAATTGATATGGATATAACATTATCACAATCCTAATTCTCGATAGGCCATCAACTGGTGTTGATAATTCTGATCTTATCTTACGTTAGTCATACGCAATATTTTTGTAAGACTCAAAAAATGATAGAATACTCAAATAAGATTTTGAATTCATATTCCGCACCATCGCCAAATACTAATCTAAGGACTAATTCAGAATTAAGCAACCGTGAAACGTTTGTAGAGATCGTTCAGAAGCAAAATCCCCTTGCCGTGGTAAATCGATTTCGCTTAAAACTCAAAAGAAAGTCAAGGAACTCCCTGCGCATCTTTATCGGAGTTGGATCCGTAGGGAGTTAATAACAATTTTGTGGGAGATTTGTTTTGGAAGAAAATATTACTATCCTGCTCCTCATTTGAAAATTTCCACAGCTTCCACAAAGCGTAGCGATTGAACAATTTCAAGTTCCCGCAAAAATTTGATACTATCATGGATATCTATATCGTCTGTCATGTCAATCAACCACTGATAGGTAGCCCTAGCTTTCTCCCCGGTAGCTATGTCCTCATAAAGATCTGCAATTGGATCGCCTTTCACTTTAATATATGACTCTGTCCATGATACACCTTAAGCATTTTAATAGAAAAGCGCACTATCACGGTTGGCGTATTTATCTCCTAGGCCATCGGCTCTCATCTGTTCTGGCGTGGTGACTCTGGTGAGCTTGTATATCATCGTTTACGATCACTTCTGAATGGGAAAATTCCTTCGTCACGATATCGGTAAACAAGCCGATGATCTTATCCGGAATCGTGTACCTCTGATTTCTCATAAACCCAAATGTGCTGCCTCCCAGCCTCCTTTATTCCCGCTGTGCAGGCCCTTCTTCATGGAGGGCGCTGCACGGTCGCGATGCGGGGGATGTTATTCACACCATTACACCTGCCACGGCCATGGAACCTCGTTCCACTGCCACGGCAACTTCGACATGCTGTGGCCATAGTTCATGAGCGGGCCGTATTGCGCTTCGTACTGATACGCGATCCGCTGACGCAGCTCCGCATATTGGTTGAACTGCTGTAGCGCATTACCGTCATGCGGGTGGGTATCCAGGTACAGATTGAGCTCCAGAAGAACGAAGTCTACTGCCTGCAGGTCATGAAGCAGCTTATAATACGCTTCGTTCAATTGCGTCATCCTCCATCACCGCCCGTTCCCCCGGCACTGCCTGGCTGCTGTGGATAGGGATCGTACAGGGAAGGCCACAGTGTCCCTCTCCTCAGCGCTTCATGCGGTGTATATTGCGGCAAATCAGGAGGCTGGAAGGTAATGAACAATTGCGGCGGAACGTTGTAGCTCTTTACCCGGATAGGGGGGCACGGGTCGAATGGTCCGACGAATGGCTCGTAATAGCGGAATCCGCTATTCATCCGCGCACACTCCTTTCTTGATTGTACTGAAGCAAGCGACAGCTGCAGAATGAAGCTGGTCATTTCCTCCCATCAGTATATGTGCCGTGGCTTGGCCGTTATGCGGGTCCCCGATCCGTTTGCTCATTGACGCTCTGAATGCGCTGTGGCATCATGTAGAGTAAATTTGTCTCATATTTTGCCAGTAACCGGAGGTGGGGTGTGTTGCGCAGGAAGGCTCGGGAGGTTAGGTTCGGACTGCTGCTGAAGCTGACATTGTTTTTTTTGATCTTGACGATACCGGTCAATCTGATCAGCCTCAGTATATTGAATTCCGCGGTGAAGAGCATGCATGAAGAAGCGACGCAATCAACCTATTCCAAACTGCAGTTTTTCCTCGACCGATTGGAAGCGGATATGGAGAAGGTGAAGCAGTTCGAGATCGTGCTGCGCAATGATCAGAATATCCAGTTTCTATCAAGCGCAGAACAGATGGAAGGGTATGAGAAGGTTAGGCTTTACAAGGATTTGTTGTCCAAATTCGGCATGATCGTCGCGAATAGCGAATACATCGATGATTTGTTCGTGAACTTCTATGGACTGGGGGAGCGCTTGTCCCACGCTTCAGGTTATTCGAAGATTCCAGTGTCGGAGACGGAGCTGCTGTTCGATTCGGCAAAAGATAATTCTGTACTTCAGCGCTTCTATCGAAAAGTGCGCATCGCCAATCAATTGACTGATGTGCTGACATTCGCATTATATGCCCCCGGTATATTCGAGGTGCCGCGTGAAGAAGTCAGCTATGTGCTGGGTATGGATATTTCACTGGATAAATTCGGGAAGCTGCTCAGGTCGTTCAAGGTCGGCGATTCGGGAGAAGCGTTCATCCTGGATCCGGACAAGAACGGTTATGTAGGGAGCAGAAGCAGAGGAGAGCTGGAGGATCGCATCGTCACGGTTCTGGAACAGCAATATGCGGATTCCTCACAAGGCTCATTGACGCTGGATGAATCCGGTGAGAGCTATATGGTTGTCTATCAGAAGTCGAAAGCGTTGAACTGGACGCTGGCCGTATATGTGGTTGAAAGCGATATTACAGGCTCCATTGATAGAGTCAGGCATCTGATTCGCATCCTGATTATCGTATCCATCTTTAGCATAATAGGAATCTCGATGGTGACTTATCGTGAAATATACAAGCCTATCCGGCTGCTGTTCAATGCGATGCGGAATGTGGAGAGGGGGAATCATGATACGCGCATTGTGAGCAAGCGGAAGGACGAATTCCAATATGTGTATCATCAATTCAATCAGATGGTGATTCGTATCGAGCAATTGATTCAAGAAGTATACGTTCAGGAGCTGCGTCTCAATCAAGCGGAGTTGAAGCAGCTGCAATCGCAGATTAATCCTCATTTTCTATACAACTGTTTTTATATCATTTACCGGATGTCGCAGGAGGGGAACAATGAGATCGTTTCGGAGATGGCGGAATATCTGGGGAAATACTTCCGTTTCATCACGCACAGCGCCGCTGAGGAAGTAAGGCTGCAAGAAGAATTACAGCATTCGGGATTTTATATGAAAATTCAAAAAATAAGATTCCCGGAACGGCTGGATTTTCAATTTTCGGCAGACCCCGGCTTGATGGACGTGTACATTCCACGGCTGATTGTCCAGCCTTTAGTGGAAAATGCGATTGTGCACGGAATGGAAAAAACGAATAAAAAAATCATCGTTTCAGTTGATGTTTCGGTCAATGACAGCTTCACGGAAATCATGGTGAATGATAACGGTCCCGGCGTAACGGAAGAGCAACGAATGACTCTGGAGAGTGTACTCGCTGACGAGCGCACCCATCCGAAGAGCAGCTGCGCATTGTGGAATATTCACTGGCGTCTCCGTTATAAATACGGCCCCGGCTATGGCGTTGACATTCCGGCCGTATCGTTGGGCTTCAAGGTCGTTTTACGCTTGCCGAATAGTCGTAAAGGAGATGGATCTGATGCACCGGATAATGATCGTGGATGATGAATCATTGCTTGTGAACAGCTTGAAGAACGTTATTGAAATGAGCGGCTTGGCGATCTCCGACGTCATCTGCGCATATTCCGGCGAGGAAGCGCTGGACATGCTGCAATCGTATAAGATCGATATCGTACTGTCGGATATTCGCATGCCGGAGATGGACGGCATAGAGCTGATCAGGCATATACAGCAACGGTGGCCGGAATGCAAAGCGATATTTCTGACGGGATTCAGTCAATTCGAGTATGCCCAGAAGGCTGTGCAATACGGTGCTTTCGACTATCTGCTCAAGCCTGTATCGGATGGAGAGCTGCTTGCTTGCATTGAGCGGGCGATTAAGCAAAAAGAGAGGGAAACCGAGCAGCTGCTGATGCTGGAAACATTGAAAAAGCAATATGAAGAAGGGATTTCGCTCTTGCGGCAAAAGTATTTGAGAAAACTGCTGACTGGCCGCCGTGCAATGGAGGGTCTTGAGCAGGAGAAGCGAAAAATGGACAAGCTCCAGCTGGCGTTCAAGCTGGATGAAACGGTTATTATGCTCATCGTTCGGATAGACGAGGCAAACGGAAAAAGCGGATTTGACGAAGAGTTACAGCAATATGCCATATCCAATATCGTCGGAGAGAGCCTTGGCAAGTCTTTTCTTCATTTCAGCCTCGAGGATGACAACGATTATATTGTGTTTCTGGTGCAGCCGCGGGGATTCATATCCAGCGAGGCGGCGCTGGGCAAGTCACTGGAATCGATTGCCGAGAGTATTCAGGAATCGCTGCTTTATTACCTGAAGGTCAAGGCAACGCTATTGATCTCGGACCCCGTGCCATCGGCGATCCAGTGGGCCGAGGCATACCGGACGGCCGTATCCCTGTTAAGACACAGCTTCTACGTTGGAACGGGTCTAATCTTGAACTTTCGCAGCTTCGATGCATATACGGATCAGTCCTTACAGTCATTGCACCTCTTCCCGACGTTGGAGACACTAATGGAATCGGGCAGAGAGGAAGAGTATTGCCGCAGGGTACGCATCCTGTTCGATGAAGTCAGGGCGAAGACTGACGTGTCGCCAGGGTCCGTAATCGAGCTGTTCAGTTACCTTGCGGGAGCGGCAATACGCATGATCAACAAGTTCAAGCTTCATTCAGAGCAGTTGAAGGAGCTGGACATGAATAAGCTCGCGAACATGGAAGCTTATCCGTCGCTTGATGAGATGGAGCGGCATTTCATTTCTGTGGGACAGTGCCTCTTCGCGCTTATGAATCAATCGGGCAAAGATCATGTTGACGCGCTGATTGCCACTGTGAAGCTGCATATCGAGCATCATCTGGAGGAAGAATTGTCGCTTACTGCGCTTGCCGAGCTTGTACATGTAAGCCCTCCTTATCTCTCCAAATTGTTCAAGCAGCATACTGGAGAAGGAATAAATAAATATGTGACGAACGTCAGAATCAATCGATCCAAGGAGCTGATGCGTGATCCGCATATGAAAATTTACGAGGTGGCCGCTAAAGTGGGGTACGACAACATCCCTTATTTCACGAAGGTTTTCAAAAAAGTTGTGGGAGTTACGCCTCAGGAGTTTAAAAGCTAGCTCTGCAAGAAGTGTTTAAAAAAATGAAAGCGTTTATAAAAGTTTACCGTTACGTAGGCGGAATGCGGATTGTACGATGGAATTGTGAGTGCACATCACGCAAATAAAGCCAATCGAGGGGGAAACGGTGCGATGAGGAATAAGCTGAAAGCCGGCACGGCCATACTGCTGGCGATGATACTGGTGGTAGTGGCCGCGGCATGCAGCGATGGGAGGACAGCTTCTGACAAGTCGGCCAATATGCCTGACAGCTCGCCTTCCGGTCAAGAAGAGGGCAGCGAGACGAAGCCGGAGGAATCGGCACAGCCGATTGATCCGTTAAGCCAGTATGATCCGCCGATCGAGGTGACGACGGTGCGGGCCTTTGACGATTCATTCAAGTTCGTGGAGGGCGAATCGCTTGATGACAACATTGTATTGGATCTGTTCAGAGAAGATATGGGAATCATCTGGAAAAACCAGTGGTCAGCGAAAAATTATGCCGAAAAGCTGAACTTGGCAATCGCATCGAAAGATTTGCCGGATATCTTCATGGTTGATGCGGCCCAATTCAAGGAGTTGTCCGAAGCGGGGCTGCTGGAAGATCTGTCCGACATCTACGAAGAGTACGCGACAGACATCGTGAAGGAAGCATTCGGCTACATGGACGGCGTCGGATTGAAGATGGGTTCGTATAAGGATAGATTGTACGGCCTCCCGGAAACGAGAGATACGACGGGAAAACCCAACATGCTGTGGATCCGCAAGGATTGGCTTGATAATCTGGGGCTGGAAGTGCCGGAGTCGATCGATGATGTCATATCGGTCGCGAAAGCTTTCGCCGAGCTTGATCCCGATCAGAACGGCACAGCGAAAGACAAGCTGGGGATCATGGCCACGATCGGCTTGTTCGACAGCACAGGCGTTGGCGCATTGGACGCATTCGCGGCTGCATATGGTGCCTATCCCGGAAAATGGGTAAAGACGGATTCTGGCGAGTTGGCATTCGGAAGTGTGCAGCCTCAGATGAAGACCGTGCTGGAGAAGGCGCACGAGCTGTATGCAAGCGGAGCACTCGACAGAGAATTCGCGCTGAAGGACGGCGGCAAAGCGATCGAAGATGTCATTGCCGGCAAGATCGGCATGTTCTATGCGCCATTCTGGGCGCCGTACTGGCCGATCAAAGACTCCATGCTGAATGATCCGAAAGCCGATTGGATTGCAGTGCCGCCGCCGCCGGGTCCATCGGGGGATATCGGAGTGCCGGAGACGCAGTTCGCCTTCCATTGGTTCGTCGTTCGCAAAGGGTATGAGCATCCCGAAGCGATCGTTAAGGCGATCAATTATTGGTATGATCTTACAATGGATACCGGCTCTCGATATGAGAAATTCGCGGAATTGGAGCGGGAAAAATACAAGGATATGGGACTTGGCAATTACTTTACTTTATATACTTCACTTCCGGATATCAACATGAGAATTGCTCTCCAGCTGCTTGAGGCGGAGAAGAGCAACGATGCTTCCAAGCTGTCGCCGGCCGCCAAGAAAACCTGGGATGTTATGCAGGTCGAGGGCATCGATGGGGAACTGAATCGAATGGTATTTCTGGAGGGAGCGTCTATCGTAAAAGATATGCGCAGAGTATTGGATGAGTTCTATGGTTCGCCGACCAAGACGATGGCACAGAAGGATGCCGCACTTGGCAAGCTAATCGTGGAGACATACACGAAGATCATTATGGGCGACGAACCGATCAGCGAGTTCGATGCCATGGTGGCCAAGTGGAAGGAGATCGGCGGAGAGCAGGTAACCCGTGAGGTCAATGAATGGGCAAATGCGAAATAAAATGAGCAGGGTTCCGTCAAATTCGCTATGGAGCAACATTCGGAGAAACAGCTTGTTGCATGCAATGGTCTGGTCCGGTCTGGCGTTCGTCATCGTGTTCTCGTACGTTCCGATGTTCGGAGCTATGATCGTATTTCAGAATTACAGGCCAGCTCTAGGTTTTTTGAAATCGGAATGGGTAGGTTTCGAAAATTTCCAATTCATTTTCCAACTGGATGATATTTATCAGGTTGTATGGAACACATTCGTCATCTCCATTATGAAAATGGGCTTCGGTTTTTTCGTCCCGATCATTTTTGCGCTGTTGCTGAACGAGGTCCGCTCTCTCCTGTTCAAGAAAACCGTTCAGACGATGGTTTACTTGCCGCATTTCATGTCATGGATCATATTGGGCGGCGTGCTGGCGAATGTGTTGTCGATCAATGGCGGAATCGTCAATGTTATGCTGGGCTGGTTCGGCTTGGAACCGGTCATGTTTCTCGGGAACAACTCCTGGTTCCGGCCCATTCTCGTAGCCAGCGACATTTGGAAGGAGTTCGGCTTCTCGACGATCGTCTATTTGGCCGCGTTGGCCGGAATTAATCCGAACCTGTATGAAGCGGCTATTGTGGACGGTGCGAATCGCTGGAAGCAGACGATCTATATTACGATTCCGGGCATGGCGCCCATTATGGCGCTGGTTGCTACGCTGAGCCTTGGCGGAATTCTGAATGCCGGATTTGATCAAGTGTTCAATTTATACAATCCTCTCGTCTACGAGACAGGGGATATTATCGATACGTACGTTTACCGGATGGGGCTTGTACAGGCGCAATACAGCTTTGCTACGACGGTGGGACTTAGCAAATCTTTGATCAGTCTGATCCTCATGGCCGTCAGCTACCATCTGGCCTATAAGTATGCGAACTATAGAATTTTCTAGGAGGAACAGAGTTGAGAGAATATTCATCCGTATCCAGATCGGTATTCCAGCTGTTTAACTATCTGTTCCTGTCGCTTGCCGCTCTGCTGTGTATGCTGCCCTTTCTGCACATCCTGGCACAATCGTTCAGCACTTCGATAAGCGTAGCGGCGAACGAGGTAATGTTCTGGCCTGTCGATTTCACGACGGCGGCATATGAGAAGGTGTTCGGGGAAGGCAGCTTGTTGCGCTCCATGGGGGTCACTCTGCAGCGGGTAGCACTGGGCGTATCGGTGAATATGTTGTTTACGCTGCTGATGGCCTATCCGCTCTCCAAGGAAAATCATTTTTTTCGGGGAAGAACGGTTTACGCGTGGACACTTGTCTTCACATTGCTGTTTGGAGGAGGTTTAATCCCGTTCTATCTGATCGTAAGCGGACTGGGAATGATGGATACGATCTGGGCGCTTGTGCTGCCCACCGCCGTTCCGGTCTACAACGTGGTGCTCATGCTTAATTTTTTCCGTTCCATTCCGAAGGAATTGGACGAATCGGCATATATCGACGGCGCATCGCAATTGATTATTCTGTTCCGCATCTATGTGCCGCTCAGCATGCCTTCCATGGCAACGCTTACACTTTTTGCGACGGTAGGGCACTGGAACTCCTGGTTCGACGGGCTGATCTTTATGAACGATCCCGCGAACTACCCTTTATCCAGCTATTTGCAGACGATGATTATCCCTCTGGACGTGAAGAATCTGAACAATCTGGACGATTTAAGCCTGATATCCGAGCGCACGGTGAAAAATGCGCAAATTATGATCGGCGCGCTGCCTATTCTTCTCGTCTACCCGTTCGTTCAGCGGTATTTCGTGAAAGGCATCATTCTGGGCGCGGTGAAAGAGTGAGGTGGATGGCATGATGCAAAAGGACGGGAAACCTGGCCTTAAACCGTTCGCATTGGACAGCCGGCAGTGGAAGGAGTTGGGGGAAGGTTTGCACGCGACGGCTTTTATGCTTGATTACTTCGGTGACGGGGGCCGGGATATTCTGTATGCGACCGATCCGTATTTGATGGGCAGAGGGGTACATGTATATGCCGAAAATAAGAAAAGCAGAGGCCGGGTGCCGCGCTATGAAAGAGCATTCAAGCTGGAGCAAGTGACGGGATCATATGCGATGCCGCTGCAAATCAATGACGACAGACGCTTTCATATTTTGACGTATGCCGGTACATTCCCCGACCGGGAGCTTGAACAAATGGAGCCGGACCCCGGCTGGCTGAAGCTGTACCGCAATGAAGCGAATGGGGCAATCCCCTCCTTCTCCCAAATGCCGGAACGAGTGAAGGTGAATGGCCAGTCTCTTGCCGAAGCGCTTCCGGGACTGACGCAATTGACGATCACTCCCTTTCTGACCGCTTCAGGCAAGACGGATTTAATTGTGTGCGGCACGAGCAATTGGATGCGTTACTGGCCGATGGGCAAATATGGCGGGGGATTGAACGAACATCCGCATATGGGCTTTGGAAGAGGCTATGACGAGCATGGGGAGTGGACGGGGGAGAAGACAGCGAGCCATATTTATTGGCTTGAAAATATCGGTTCGAACGATTATCCGGCATTTGCCGCCCCTCACCTTCTTCATCAGGTAGAATCATTCGGTCTGACGACAGATGCCCTATTGTTCGATGTCGACAAGGACGGCTTCGCGGAGCTGCTGGTCAGACAGCATACCGATCGCATGTATTATTACAAAACCAGCAATCGCCGCGTACTGCCGGAAACCCGCAAGGAGCTTCCCTGCAGTCCGCTCGCGAAAGGCTACTTCCAAACCTCGCTCTGTGCTTGCGATATTGACGGCGACGGAGAACAGGAGCTCCTTGTGACAGGAAACCCGGGAATCGTCTTCTGGCTCGATGAGCGAGACGGACAATGGACGGAGTGCTCTCCTTTGCTTCAGCAGGGCGGGGACGTACGGGGAGAGACGTTAGCCGTCCCTTGCCTCGCGGATATGGATCAAGACGGGGATCTCGATATGATTATTGGCGATGCTTCGGGATATTTATGGTATTACGAAAATCAGGCCGATATGAACGGCCGTTACCACTTTAAATCGGGAATCCGGCTGTCGGCCGGGGAAGCTATCGTTCACCATCAAGCTGGACCTGTCGGCTCGTTGCAAGGTCCCTCGGAGGCGAGGTGGGGTTACACGAACCCGCTCGTCGCCGATTGGGACGGCGACGGCAGACCGGACCTCATCGTCAATGACATTAAGGGAGAGTATTGGTGGTACAGGAACGCGGGAGAGGCCGGAGCACTTGCGCTGGAAGCGGGTAAGCCGCTCTTGGCCGGCGGTGCGCCATATATAGCTGCCTGGCGATCAAGGCCTGCAATATGGGGGGAGAATCGCTTGCTTGTCATCAATCGGGACGGCATGCTGCAGCTGCTTCGCAGAGACGGGGACGATCCGCAGATCGTCCATGAAGCGGAGTTGTTAACGTATCGCAACAAGTGCGCTATCCGCGCCTGCGGCACGGGCGGCTCTTCCGGCCGGGCCGCGCTCTTCGCATGCGATTGGGACGAGGATGGCGTGGAAGATCTTGTCATCGGCGTTCCGGCCGGTGCAAGTCATTATTTCAACGTCTGTTTTCCGCTGTTCGCTACCGTCTTCTGGCTGAAGAATGTCGGGACGAACGCAGTTCCGGTCTTTGACAGCGCGAGACTGATTACGATGAAGGATGGGACTCCTATTAATCTAGTGTGGCATCAATGTGCGCCGTGGTGCGTCGACCTGGACGGTGACGGTCGGCTGGAGCTGATATGCGGAGCGGAGGACGGAAAGGTATATAGCTGGCACAGAGACGAATTGAAATGGGATTGGGACCCTGCGACGGATTGGAGCTTATGGAAGCATAACGGACCGGTCACGGTCTAAATCAGCGATTCAGGAGGGATTTCGAATGAACAAGCCAACCAATGACGATCTTCACGGGGAGCAACAGGATGAGAGAAGGGACCACTTATTGAGCAGAAGAAGGTTTATCGCTTCGCTGGGAGCCGCCGGTGTAGCGATTGCGGCCAGCGGCACACTCTTTCCGAAAGCAGCGGAAGCGAGCAGCATCGATGTGTTTCACGTATCCGATTACCCGTCGGTAGAAGCTGCGGTAGCGGCTGCCAATGCAGCCGGCGGAGGCACAGTCTATATCCCGCCAGGCACTTACTGGATCAGCTCGACCATGCACATTTCATCACCGATCTATATCGTTGGTGCAGGCAACGGGAATGACACCTCCAATACGAACGGTTCCGGCTTCGGAGTCACAACGTTAAGATGGAGCGGTTCATCCGGCGCAACAATGTTCTACTTCAAGTCGGCGACAACGAGTCATTACTTGTTCGGGGGCGGCATTGAGAGACTCGCCATTCGCGGCGACAATGCGCTCGGGACGGCGATTCGGGGCTCAAGCGTCGGATTGATGCGGTTCGCGACGATCGAAGTTCGTGATGTGCTGCAGCAGGGGATATTGCTGGATGCCGACAACGGTGTCCTGACGCAATTCAATACGATCGAGGACTACTCCTACGTATATGGCGCGACTCCGCCTGTAGAGAACGCGAACGGAATTGTGCTCAGAGGCAATACGTCTGCCGGCGTAACCCAGAATCATATCATAAGCGTGAAGGGGCTAGTCCATAACGGCAGCATGCTCAGAATTGAATGGTCCGACAATAATGTTGTGGAGAAACTGTTCGGCGTTGCTTCAGGCTCTGGAACGACCCTGTATCTGGCCAACGGGGTTGGCGGACATGCCACGTACAACTATATCCAGTACATGGTCGGGAAAGTACACGCGGAGTCGAATACGTCGGGCAATCGAATCGCCCATCTCATATCGGAGGGCAGCAATTTGAGCGCCGACCCTGGAGCGCAGCTTCACTACGAGGTGGAAGATTACGTCCGTGCGGCTCTTTATACTACGCATAAATTTGCTATGTCGGATACGTTGTCGCTGTCCGCTGGATCGCTCACTCTGATGGGCGGTGGCGCAGCTCATGGGATATCGGCATTGCAGTGGCCATGCATCGCTATGCCGGATGGCGTATTCAGCAAGGCTGGCGTCGTGATCCCGTCGGTCAATACTTGGGACAACGGCACCATAACGACATTGACTGTGAGATTCTCAACCGACAGTGCCAGCACTGCGGGAAAATCATTCAGACTGCGGGTTAGAGCATCCTCCTACGGCGCAGGCAGCGGAATCGCCACTCCCGAAAAAGACGTGTCCGCGCTGATAGCTGCTCCAGTATCGAGTTACTCGTATCATTCTTATGATATTCCGCTGGCTCTGAGCTATCAGATGAATGATGGGGTGTTCATCAGTCTGGAACGGGAAGGTGCGCATAGCGGGGACACAGCCTCCGTCGAATGGAAATTGCTGGGAGTTGACATCCATTACGTCTCGGCCGGACCGTATAGTCCGGGCTCGGGCACTTACGCGGTAACGAAGCCGTACATCTAATCTTTAAGCTGCCTGAGAATGACTCAAAGATAGGAATGAACAAGCCCGGAGCCAGCATCCGGGCTTTTGCTATGCGCCGATTAAGCCAAGGAGGTGTCATAGGCCCAATTTCCCCGGTTTTTTTATATTTTTATGCTTGCTTCACTTTTTTACACTATGGTGCCAAGGGCATATATTCCATAATAATAGGTACTTTACAGAAAGCAGGTGTAGTCATGACTTCGATGTTTCGTGTAAGCAATAGCGACGAGCTGGCGGCAGCAATCCGTCAGGCAGGACCCGGATCTACTATTTTGTTGGAGGATGGTATCTATCATCGGAACGATTCCTATATAATAGAAGACATGCAGGGATCGGACACGTCAGTATTCAGCATTCAGGCTGTCAATAAAGGAAAAGCCGTTCTGTCCGGCGAATCAAGTATACGTATCGTTCGCTCCTCCCATGTCCGGCTTTGGGGGCTTCGATTTCAGAATGAGCGGGGCATAGCCGTCATCCTCGATGGCTCCAGGCACGTCCATGTGGAACGCAATACGTTCGAACCGAAGCCAAGCGGCTCGAACTACAGCTTGTTGTCCGTGGTGGGAAGCGGGAGCGGCTGGAACCGCATTGCGCATAATTCGTTCGGGCCGAAGTCCGATCCCGGACCTCTCGTTATTTTCGATGGCGACGGACGTTCGATCTCTCAGCACGATGTTATCGAGTTCAATTACTTTCACAATGTCGGGCCGCGCATTGAGAACGGACTGGAAGTGATCCGCCTCGGCTTGTCGGGGATATCGCTATCGAACGGATATATTACGATTCAGCACAATTTATTCGAGAATTGCGACGGTGAGCCGGAGATCATCTCCGTGAAGAGCGGGCATAATACGATTCGCTACAATACATTCCTGCATTCGGCAGGACAAGTGACTTCGAGACACGGACATGGGAACCGGTTCTATGGGAACCGCTTTATCGGCGACGGCGTGAAAGAGGAGATGGGCGGCTTCCGTATATACGGCAACGACCATCAGTTATTCGATAATTATATGGAGAATCTGACTGCAGAGCCATTGTTGATAGACGGCGGCAATTACGACGGCGGGGCCGATGGCTATCCTGCCGACCCTACAGTGGAGGAACTGAGGAAGCACTGGCGGGTGTATCGTGCAAGCGTTATCAATAATACGATTGTCAATTGCAGACATGGCATTACGATGGGCAAGAGGGTTCCATATGCACCGGAACAGTGCATCGTGGCCCACAACCGTATGTATAGTCATACTGCCATGCCGATGATACACGAATATCATCCTACTTCGGCGGCCAACATCCATAATGTGGAGGAATCCGACGTCACGGTCGTCCAGCGGCCGGAGATTCTGACGCGAGCGGATGTCGGCCCTGATTCCAACTAACGCGACTACAGGAGGCTGAGCCTATGGCCCACACTCAACACCGATGGACTACTTATCTTAAGCAGCTCCGGCATAAAAATCGCAGTGTATTTCTAACCTGGATGCTCTCATACATCTCTGTCCTGCTCGTTCCGATCCTGATCAGCGGGATCATCTACGGTGCAGCCTTGCACGTCGTGAAGACCGAAATGAACAGGGCGAATAAATCTATTCTTCTTCAGATGGAGCAAGCGATAGATAGTCAGTTCAAAGGAATTGAGAGTCTTAGCCTTGAGGTGGGCCTGAACAAGCGCATATCTGATTTTCTCCTGGCGGATGCCGAATTAACCGATGCGGATCATTATCAGATCTATCAGATCGCGAATGATCTTCGCGTATACGAGATCGCCAACGATTTTATCGAAAGCATCTATATCTACTATAAAAATAGCGACACGGTCATCGCTCGCAACGAACGAATGAACGGAGAAGGACTGTACGATGTCATCCGATTCGATGAAAATATGATGTACGAGACGTTCAGCGAATATTTCGATCAGCGGTATGTCAGCGAATATCGTCCAGTCGTCATTGCAGAAGGGCGTGAGTGGTCGCCTTCGGTCATGTATGCGCAGTCCGTAGCGCTTACGATATTGGAACAACCCGGCGCGATCATCTTGATCATGATCGATCATAACAAGCTGCTGGAGCATGCGCCCGTTCCGGAGGACAGCACAGTCCTCATTCTGGATGAGAATAATCGGGTAATCGCAACGACAGGAAGCACACAGGACACGCCGGTCGTGCGCTATGAGGAAATGCCGGCGGAATCCGGGCAAGTGGAGAGCGACGTCTTGCACCGGCCTATGGTCGCTTCCTATACGACCTCTGCGATTACGGGCTGGAAGTACGTGATGACAACGCCGGCGAAAGTGTATCATCAGAAGATGAATGTCGTCAAGCAGCTGACATTTGCCAGTATTCTGTTATCTCTTATTGTCGGCGGGTTCGTCACCTACTTGCTGCTCAAGCGCAACTATACGCCGATTCATACGTTAATTGAGAGCTTGTCGTTCAAGGCCAGCGTTAGCTTCGACAGAGGCTCCAACGAGTTCTCCTTCCTGGAGCAGGCGCTTAACAGCACATTTCTTGAGAAGGAGGAGCTTCTCCATAAGCTGAATCAGCATAACAATACGCTGCGGTCGCACTTTTTGCAGCGGCTGCTCAAAGGGCAGCTGGAAAGTCAAATTCCGTTGCACGAGTCGTTCTCGGCACACGATGTACGATTCACTCAGAACGGTTTCTCCGTCATGCTGCTGCGTATTGAGCATTTCGGCAAATTCGATCAAGAAGAAGAAGATCGCGTTAGGAATCGGAGCTTGCTGCAGTTTTTGATTGCCAACGTGGTGGAGGAAGTAGCCCGGGAGTCGGCCAACGCATACGCGATAGAGCTCGACCAGGAGCTGCTGGCCTGCATCGTCAACCATCAGCTTGCCGACCCGGCGGATCAGCGGGCGGAGCTGGAGCGAATAGCCGAAGCTACGAAGCGATTCATCTCTCAGCATACGCATGTTCAGTTGACGGTCGCTGTCAGCGCACAGCAGGAAGCGGAATACGGGATAAGCCAGGCTTTCCAGGAAGCGCTTGAAGCGATGGAATATCGCATCGTTGCGGGAAGCGGCGGTATTATTCATTATAACGATCTCGTTGGTGAGGATGGACAAGGCGCCGTTCCTGGCTATTTCTACCCGCTTAAAGCGGAGCAGCAGCTGATCGCATTCGTGCGTGAAGGACAGAAGGACAAGGCGGAGACATTCATCGGGGAGCTGATCCATAAGAACGTCATGACAGAGCCGTTCTCGTTCCACAATGCCAAGTGTCTGATGTTCGATCTGATGGCGACGCTGCAGAAGGTAATAGCCGAGATCCACACGACGAATAAGCCGGAAGTGCCGGATGGCGTGCGCGCAATCGAACGATTGACGCAATGCCAGACGGTGGGAGAGATGAGGGAGCAGCTCTACGAGCTGCTGGAGCGAATATGCGACTACGTCAATGCCAACAGGGACTATAACAGCAATCCGCTGATCGATAAAGTGATGAAGTATGTCCATGATCATTATCGGGATGAGAATTTGAACATATCCATGATTGGGGAGGCCTTCTCCATGACGCCTTCCTACGTATCGAAGCTGTTCAAGGAGCATACCGGAGAGTCGCTTCTGGATTTCATTAACAAGACAAGACTGGTGGAGGCCAAGTTGCTTCTCACCGAAGAGAAGTATACAATCAGTGAAGTTGCGCTTATGGTCGGTTATAACGATGTCAACACCTTCCATCGCATCTTTAAAAAGTTCGAAGGGATTACGCCCGGGCGCTACAGAGAAATCAAGTAGCCTCTCGGGCTTTCTTTTTCTCGAAATAGCGGCAGTTTTCGCGTTTTGACACCTGTTTTTTTAGGAAATTGCGGATGAGTTGAGGTTTTGACGATGGTTAACTCAGCCCAACTGGCGTTACGATGAGGATGGATTCACACACTACATTCAAGGCGAATGGAACGGAGGGTCAACATGACAATGAATCGCAACAGCAAGAAAACACGCAGCTGGCTGAGTGTCGCAATGGGGATCGTATTGGTATTGTCACTGGCATTGTCCGCATGCTCCAACAATGCGGGAACGGGCAGTACCGGAAATACGGGCGGAAAGACGGATACAACGGAAGGCAAGAGCAATTCAGGTAACGGTGAAGGGACAGGAAAGGATGGCGGTGACGCATCTCAATCGGTCTATCCGCTGATGACGGATAAGACGTTCGAATATTGGGGAGCGATCAACGGCAATCTCATTACCTTCGCAACCAATCTGGCGGATTCGCCGATCGGCAAGGCTATCGCCGAAGCGACGGGCGTGAATGTGAAGTACATTCATCCATCAGAAGGTCAAGGAGTAGAGCAATTCAATCTGATGATTGCTTCCAGCAAGCTGCCGGATGCGATCGAATACACCTGGACTGATTATCCTGGCGGCCCCGAGAAAGCGATTGCTGACGGCGTCATCATTCCGCTGAACGATCTGATCGATCAGTATGCGCCGAATTTGAAGAAATTGCTGGCATCGGATCCGGAGCTGGACAAAATGGTGAAAACCGACAGCGGGCAGTATTATGCCTTTCCGATGGTACGCAATAACGCAGGCGTCGTCTTCAGAGGGCCCATGCTGCGTAAGGATTGGCTGGACGAACTGGGACTTGAAGTGCCAGAGACCGTCGACGACTGGTACAACGTATTGAAAGCGTTTAAGGAGAAGAAGGGTGCAGCCGCACCGTTCACGGCGCAATATGCCAACCGGATGAATATACAGGATGCTTTCTATGGCGCATACCACACTTCATACGACTTCTACATCGATGACGCAGGCGAGGTGCGTTACGGCCCGCTCGATCCGCAGTTCAAGGATGTGCTGTCCCTGTTCCGCAAGTGGTATTCGGAAGGCTTGATCGACAAGGACTTCCCGATCGTCGACCGCAAGACGCTGGATAAGAGAATTCTCAACAACGAGGCGGGTGCAACGGTATTCCTGCTTGGCGGAGGCATGGGCGGTTGGCTGGAATCTGCGACGGAAGAGGGCTTCGACCTCATCGGTGCGCCTTACCCGGTATTGAAGGAAGGAGAGAAGCCATTCACTGGACAACGCGACTTCAAGTATAATCCGAAGGCGAGCGTAGCGGTGACGACGTCATCGAAAAATCCGGAGCTGGTCGTACAATGGCTGGACTACGCTTACAGCGAAGAAGGCAGCTTGCTGTACAACTTCGGAATCGAAGGCGAAAGCTATGAGATGAAGGACGGTATTCCAACCTTTACCGATATGATCTTGAAGAATGACAAGTATACTTCGCAGCAGATGCTGTCTCAGTATACGATTCCGAACGGGCCTTACCAGATGCATGAAAATAAGTCGACCAATACGTATCCGCAGCAGGATGAAGCAGTCAAAGTATGGGCCAACACCGATGCGGCGAAGCATATTCTTCCGGCGTTCATTACGCCAACCGTGGATGAGAGCAAGCAAGTCGCCCAGATCATGACCGAAATCGGAACCTATTATGAAGAGATGTTCATCAAGTTTGTCATGGGCGATGAGTCGCTGGACAATTACGATAGCTTCGTAAAGCAAATTGAGAGCATGGGCATTCAGGACGTCATCCGGATCAAGCAAGACGCTCTTGACAGATACAACAACAGATAAGTCCATTCAATGGGCACGCAGCGCAGTAGCTTGTGACTGCCGCTGTGGAAAAGGCGGGGGATGGCGGGAACCGTCCCCCTCCGATGCCGCATATGGATGAGGAGGGGTATGAGATGGCGCAACCAAGACTGCAATCCGGCACGGATACACGTACCGAACGTTTGCCTATGAGTATAGTCAGAGATATCGTGAAGAACAAGTATTTATATATTATGCTGTTTCCCGTTATCGCATTTTTTGTTATTTTTCAATATTTACCGATGTACGGCGCTACTATCGCATTTAAGGATTTCAATCCCAGGATTGGCATTTCGGGAAGTCCGTGGGTCGGGCTGGAGCATTTTAAAGATTTCTTCGGCGGAATCTATTTTTGGAGAGTGCTGAAAAATACACTGTTAATCAGCCTATACGATCTCGTATTCGGCTTTCCGGCTCCGCTCATTCTTGCCTTGCTGCTGAACGAAGTGAAAAACGCGTTCTTCAAGCGTTCAGTGCAGACGATTACGTATTTGCCTCACTTCATCTCTATCGTCATCATTTGCGGAATGATCAAGGACTTCACGAACAGCGACGGAGTAATCAATGATATTATCGCTTTCTTCGGCGGTGAAAGAATCTCGCTGCTGCTGGAGCCGGAATGGTTCCGAACAATCTACGTATCGTCGAATATATGGCAGCATGTCGGTTGGGGAACGATCATCTATCTGGCTGCGCTGTCTGCGATCGATCCCGAGCAATACGAAGCATGCAAGATCGACGGTGGAGGACGTTGGAAGCAGATGCTCCATGTCACCTTGCCCGGATTGCTGCCCGTATTTGTCATCCTGCTTATTATGGATATCGGCCGTATTATGAGCGTCGGCTTTGAGAAGATCATTCTACTGTATAATCCGACCACTTATGTAACGGCGGATGTTATTTCTTCCTATGTATACCGGATCGGTCTTCAAGATTTTCAATTCAGCTTCAGCTCCGCCGTTGGGCTGTTCAATTCGGTCATTAACTTCACTCTTGTTATCGCTTCCAACTGGCTAAGCCGGAAATTGAACGATACCAGCTTGTGGTAGAGGAGGAGCAGCATGCGAATAAGCTTAAGTGAAAGATTGTTTCGTATTGGCAATACCGTATTTCTAACCGGACTCATGATTGCCACATTATATCCCATTCTGTATGTCGCATTCGCATCCATTAGCGAGCCGGCGCTGATGATGGCGCACAAGGGCATTCTGTGGAAGCCGCTCGGCTTCTCGCTGGAGACGTATGCGGCAGTGTTCAGCAATCCCATGATTTTGCTGGGCTATCGGAATACGCTGACAATCGTCATCGTTGGTGTAAGTCTTAACTTGCTGCTCACCTCCTTCGCGGCGTATGCCTTGTCGCGGAAGTCGCTGCGGTACCGCAGACAGATTATGCTGTTTATCGTCTTTACGATGTTTTTCGGAGGCGGCTTGATCCCGTTCTATCTGCTAGTCAGAAGCTTGGGCATTACTGATACACTATGGGCGCTCATCTTGCCGACAGCTGTCAGCGCTTTCAACCTGATCATTATGCGTACTTCGTTCGAAGCGGTGCCGGATGCGTTGGAGGAATCGGCCAAGATGGACGGAGCCAACGACTTTGTTATCCTGTTCCGCATCTTCTTGCCTCTGTGCAAGCCGGTGCTGGCAGTAGTGGCGCTATACTACGGGGTGAGCCACTGGAACTCCTGGTTCAATGCAATGATATTCATACAAGACCGGTCGTTATATCCTCTGCAGCTGATTCTGCGCGAAATTCTGATCATAGGAGATGCGAATTCGATGGCGGAAGGGGCCTCGCAGGACGAGATCGTTATACTCGGGGAGACATTGAAGTACGCCACTATTATGGTAGCGACGATACCGATCTTGCTTGTCTATCCGTTCTTGCAGAAGTACTTCGTCAAGGGAGCCCTTATCGGTGCAATCAAGGGATAGTCGACAATTGAGAAGAAGGGAGTCTTGACTGATGATCAATGAACAAACGAGGCTGCAGCAATCCGAATTGGCGGAGTGGTGGGCCAAAGTACAGATCAAGGTAGATCGTATGATGCAAGCGGGGTGGACGGAAGCGCCTCATGTGTCGGCAGTCGGCAAGTACGATCAGATTAAAGTGGATCAATGGATATCCGGCTTCTGGCCGGGCATGCTGTGGCTTCTGTATGAGATGACCGGCGAGCAGCGCTACCGGGAGGCTGCGGAGCCGTGGGATGAACGGATGGAGCAATGCTTCCTTCGGGACAATCACTTTCATCACGATGTGGGATTTCAATTCCTCCCTACCTCGGTGATTCGGTACAAGCTGACCGGCGATCTTGATGCGCGGCGGCGCGGATTGTTCGCTGCCAATTACTTGGCCGGTCGGTTCAATCCGGCAGGACCGTTCATTCGGGCATGGCCGCGCGACCAGACCGGCTGGTCGATCATCGATTCAATGATGAACCTGCCACTGTTGTTCTGGGCCAGCGAAGAGAGCGGTGATCCCCGATTCAAGCATATCGCGATGGCGCATGCGGACATGGTGCTGCGGACGTTCATCCGCGAAGACGGTTCGGTCCATCACATCGTTGTGTTCGATCCGGAGAGCGGCGAGGTGGAGCGCTATGAAGGAGGACAAGGCCATTCGCCGTCTTCTTCCTGGTCCAGAGGCCAGGCCTGGGCGCTATACGGGATGAGCTGCGCATATCGTTATACCGGAGAAGAGCGATATTTACGCGCTGCCAAGCGAGTCGCCCACTACTTCATCAGCGCACTGCCGGAGGACCATGTGGCGCACTGGGACTTCCGCGCCGCAGCCGATCTGACAGACGAGCCGAGAGATACGTCGGCGGCGAGCTGTGCGGCTTCGGGGCTGATCGATATCGCCAGGCAGGTTGCGCCGGAGGAATCGGCATTGTATGAAGGGGCGGCTGCGCGCATCATTCGCTCTCTATCCTTGCGGTACAGTACGCTGGATCAACCGGAATACGAGGGAATCTTGCTCGGAGCTACCGGCCATAAACCGGTGGACGTGAATGTGAATGTATCATTAATATACGGCGATTATTATTATGTGGAAGCACTGGCCAAGTGCTTGGGATGGAATCGGAATATTTTTTGACCATGCTTCAGGGGGGATTGTCGGCAGCAGGACTGGCAGCGAATCAACGTCAACTTCATACGAGGGGATGAGGATCATGGGAAACAAGAGCATTGTGCTTACCGTATTGATCTGCATGTTGGCTATGCTAGTACCGAGAGTGGCGAGTGCGGCAGATGTGAAATTCGTCATTGGGAGTTCCGATGTAACGGCGAGCGGGAACGACGGCAATGTGCCGGCCAATACCGTAGACGGCGATCCCGGCACGCGCTGGTCTGCAAGCGGCGACGGACAGTGGATTCAGTACGATCTGGGAGCGAACGCCAAGGTGTCCTACGTCAAGATCGCTTTCCTGAGCGGATCAAGCCGCACATCAACCTTCGACATCCTGACATCGACAGACGGTTCCAGCTTCACGGCGGTTAGTATCGGGGTGACAAGCGCCTTGGCGGATGGCCTTCAGACGTTCGACTTCCCGGATCAGGACCCGGCCCGCTATGTGCGAATTGTCGGTCATGGCAATTCGGTTAATCTATGGAACAGTTATACCGAGGTGGAGATCTACGGAGACGTCTCTCTCTCTTCGATACCGAAGGTGACCGTAACGGGCGCCAATGTGACGGCAAGCGCGGACGATGGCAATGTGCCGGCTAATACGGTGGATGGCGATTCCGGCACGCGTTGGTCCGCTAACGGCGACGGCCAGTGGATTCAATATGATCTCGGCGCCAGCCACACTGTATCCTATGTCAAGATCGCATTCCTGAACGGATCAAGCCGCACATCGACCTTCGATATCCAGACATCGGCAGACGGCTCCAGCTTCGCATCGGTAAGCAGCGGGGTGACGAGCGCTCTTGCGGATGGACTTCAGACGTTCGACTTCCCGGATACGGACCCCGTCCGCTATGTGCGGATCGTCGGTCACGGCAATTCGGCCAATCTATGGAACAGCTACACCGAGGTGGAAATTTACGGAACGCTCTCAGCGTCATCGGGCAAGCTCGCCTTGTCCATTCCTCAGCTTATGGCGAGCGGAGATGACGGGAATATTCCTGCGTTCACGATTGACGGAGATCTGAGCACGCGCTGGTCGGCCAATGGCGACGGGGAATGGATCAGCTACGATCTCGGTGTAAGCAGACGCGTAGAATATGTGAAGCTCGCCTTCAGCAACGGTTCGCAACGAACGTTCACCTTCGATCTTCAAGCATCCTACGACGGCTATAACTATGACACTGTACTCGCTGGAGCGGTCAGCGGCTTGAACGATAATCTACAGCTGTTCGAATTCGCCGATATCGATCCCGTCAGGTATATTCGTATCGTCGGGCATGGCAACACCACCAGTACATGGAACAGCTTGAGCGAAGTCGAGATCTATGGCGGCCCGTCCAGCGGAGGCAACGGCGACGAAGGTACGATTGTTGCTGTGGATACTGCAACGGAACTGGCTTCGGCACTGGGATCGGCAACAGCTGGCACAACGATCGTACTGGCGGACGGGACTTATTCGCAGACGGGAGAGTTCGTCTTGCAGAGCAAGAACGGCACAGCCGACGCTCCGATTGTTGTCAAAGCGCTGAATCGCGGTCAGGCTATCATCTCCGGAGGCTCGGGAATGCGTATCGAAGACAGTTCCCACATCGTTGTCGACGGATTGAAATTTACGAATTCGGTCAATGCCGCACTCGTCCTGGAAGGCTCCGATCACGTTCGCATTACCCGCAACAAGTTCGCACTGCCGGCTTCAGGCGGGAATATGATGTGGCTGCAGGTACGGGGGACGAACAGTCATCACAATCGCATCGATCGCAACGACTTCGGTCCGAAGAGCGATACCGCTCCGTTGATCGCTTATGAGGGAGAGAACGGGTCGGGCCAAATCTCGCAATACGATGTGATCGAATACAACTACTTCCACGATGTAGGTCCATGGGTATCCAACGGCAAGGAGACGATCAGGCTTGGCTTGTCAGGCATCTCGCTGTCTCACGGTTACAATACGATTCAATACAATGTGTTCGAAGATTGCGACGGGGAACCGGAGATTGTATCTGTCAAGAGCAGCAGCAATACGGTCCGCTTCAACACGTTCCGTACGTCGAGAGGCAGTCTTACACTCAGGCACGGCCACAACAATAGCGTATACGGCAATTTCTTCCTGGGTGACGGAGTTGAATCGGAGCAGCAAGGGATTCGCATGTTCGGCAATGATCATAAGATCTATAACAACTATTTCGAGAATCTGACCGATGAAGCGATCTACCTGCCCAACGGCGATTTCGATGGCGGTACGGCCGGTTACCCCGCGAACCCGACCAGTGAACAGCTTCGGAAGCAATGGAAAATCTACCGGGCGCTCATCGTGAACAATACGATTGTGAACAGCGATGCCGGAATTGTCATCGGCTCGGGTAAAGCCTATGCGCCGGAGGATGTAAAGGTTGCCAATAACATTGTACGCAACGACGTTGGAACGCTCTATTACGAAGCGGCAGCGACGAATACCGTGTTCGAGGGAAATATCGGCTATGGGAGCACAATCGGGAATGTAATCCGAAGCTCAGGCGAGATCGCCAACGTCAATCCTTTGCTTATAACGGAGGATGGTCTTCAGAAGCTGTCTTCCGCAAGTCCGGCGATTGATGCCGCTGCGGGGACATATGCGTTCGTCATAACCGACATGGACGGCCAAGTGCGTACGAATTCGGACATCGGAGCGGATGAGTATGGAAGCGCATCCATTCTGAATCGGCCGTTGGTTGCTTCAGACGTTGGATTGAATACGCCTTGAGCAATAGTGAGATGAAGTGCAGAATACAGTGAACATCAGGCAGGTCTAACTGCTGATTATCCAGATGGACTTGCCTGATTGGACAATTGAAGGGAGAATAGTGTAATGAACGGACGAGCCAGACTTGGATTTAAGGCATGGATGTTACTGTGCATGGTTGCAATGATTGCTGCCCCATTATTGACAGCGGTTTCCGAATCGGCTGTCGTTACGGCGGCGGAAGAGAAGCTGGACATTGTGGCCAGCCAGGTCTCCGCCAGCAGTTATCAACCTGATTCCAATTATGTACCTGCCAATGTCGTGGACGGCAGCATGGACATCGAGAGCCGCTGGTCCGCCAAGGGTGAAGGCGAGTGGCTCCAGTTCGATCTGCTGGAGCAGAGGGAGATCACATGGCTTCAGATCGCGTTCGTCTCGGCGGAATCCAGAGCTTCGATCTTCGAGGTGCAGGTGTCCGACGACGGAACTCATTTCAGTACCGTACTGGAACGCACGAACAGTACGAACATCGAAGGTCTCCAGCCCTTTGTCATAGCGGAGCCTGCGAACGCAAGGTACATACGCATCGTCGGGTACGGCAACACCTCCAATCTGTGGAACAGCTATACCGAGGTGGAATTGTACGACGGGATGCCGCCGGAGATCGAGGAGCCGGAAGGGCCGGGAGAGCCTGGCGACTACGACGAAGATGAGCTGCAGCCCGAGTTCGAGATTGTGACTGTTGCCGATGCGGCACAACTGAACGAAGCGCTTGCCGGGGCAGAGCCGGGGACGATTATCGAGCTTGAGGACGGTGCGTATTCACAGGTAGGGCCATTCGTCGTAGAGGACAAGCACGGCACGCCGGGACAGCCGATTATTATACGCGCTGCGGAGACTGGCGGCGCAAGCATCGCCGGCTCGGCTTATATGATAATCAGGAATTCTTCCTACATTCATGTGGAGGGCCTGCAATTCGTCAATGCGATAGGACCTTCGGAAGAAGTGCCGAACCCCGGCCTTGCGCTGGAGAATGCCAGCCATATCTCGGTACTCCGCAATCGCTTCGCGCTGGACGAGAGCGGCCAGAATGAATCTGCCCAAAGTCACTTCATGATCGTCGAAGGGATAGGCAGCCATAATCGAATCGCTTACAATGAATTTGGTCCGAAGTCGAAGATTGGAGCCGTGCTGGCTTATAACGGGGATGGCGAGGCCATCTCGCAATACGACGTGATCGAATACAACTGGTTCCATCATACGGGCCCTCGCATCAGCAACGGCCTGGAAGCGATACGTTTGGGATACTCCGGGCTGTCTTTATCTTCCGGGTTCATCAAGATTCAATACAACCTGTTCGAGAGCGCGGATGGCGATCCTGAGATCGTATCGGTGAAGAGCAGCGACAATGTGGTACGATACAATACGTTCCTGAATTCGCAAGGACAGGTCACTTCCCGTCACGGACATCGGAACAGCTTCTACGGCAACTTCTTCATCAATGAAGAAGGAAAGAGCGGCGTCGGCGGCATTCGCATCTATGGCAACGGGCATCGCATATTCAACAATTACATGGAAGGGCTCACCTTCAATGCGATCCACATCGACGGGGGCGTCTACGATGCCGGACCGGACGGCACCGGTACGCCGATCGTGTACAACGCCGGGGATCAGAACAATCCTGAGCTGGTAGAGGTCAACCTGAACGAGTTGAAAGCGGACGACCCCGAAGCGTGGCTTGCCATCATGCGGGGGCACTGGCGAGTATACGACGCACAAGTATACAATAATACCATCGTTGGAAGCACTTCCGGCATTATTGACGGAGGACGCACATTTGCTTCTGTAAATACACTCGTCGCCAACAACCTCATCTTCAACAATTTCGGTCGCATGTATGAACAGCTGTCGGGCAGCAGGAACTGCGAGCGGGGGAGCGGAGCTTCCTGGATGTACACGGCGGGACAATGCACAGTATATGCGGGCAATATGGCTTACGGCAGCGCCGAAGCCTATCACAGTCAGGTGCCAAAGTCCGAGGAGCAGATCGACATTGCAGATCCTCTGCTGGTGCGCGGTTCGGACGGGCTAATCCGCCTGTCAGCGGTAAGTCCGGCAAGAGACCGGGCAATTGAGAGCTACTCGCCGGAGTATGATATGGATACAGAGCTTCGTTACGCGCCGGATGTCGGCGCAGACGAATTCAGCGAGGACAAGAAGGCGAACGGTCCGCTTACCCGCGACCAAGTAGGTCCTTATGGGGAGGCGGAGAAGAGAGGCGGCCTGTCCGGTCTGTCGTTGTCGGAAGGAACGCTGAATGAGACGTTCTCGTCAGAGAAGCTCTTCTATACGATAACGCTGCCGAATCCTACCCATGAATTGGAGCTTGTACCGACAGCTTACGGTTCCGATGCCGTCATTACGATCAGCCTGAACGGAGAAGAAGGTGCAGTCGTTGCCAGCGGGGATGCCAGCGAACCGCTGTCCTTGATCCGGGGCAACAATAAGTTGAATATTGTTCAAATTGGAGTACAGCGCGGCGGAGAAGCGGTAAACTATACGATTGTTGTGAAGCGCGGATAATAGCGGGGATTCCAATGCGAATGCGAACCATGCTGTCGATCCAATCGACAGCATGGTTATCTGTTTCAGTTACGATATGACACTGCGTCATGGGGCAAGATTACAGAATGATACGGAGGCTGATTGCATGAATGAATACGTGGCATCACATCAACGTTACGAGACGATGACTTATCATCGATGCGGAAGAAGCGGGTTGAAATTGCCGGCTATCTCGCTTGGATTATGGCATAATTTCGGCGGAATCGACGTGCAGGAGAATGGAAGAAGGCTACTGCGCCGGGCATTCGATCTCGGCATTACGCATTTCGACCTCGCGAACAATTACGGACCGCCGCCCGGTTCGGCGGAGGAGACGTTCGGTCAACTGTGGCGGAAGGACTTCGGCGCTTATCGGGATGAGATGATTATTTCCACGAAAGCCGGTTACCGAATGTGGCCGGGACCTTACGGTGAATGGGGCTCGCGCAAAAGCATGCTCGCAAGCCTTGATCAAAGTCTGAAACGATTGAACATGGAGTATGTCGATATTTATTATTCTCACAGATTCGATAAGGAAACGCCGCTCGAGGAAACGATGTCTGCGCTCGATCAGGCGGTGAGACAGGGCAAAGCGCTCTATGTCGGCATATCCAATTACGGACCGGAGGAGACGCGGGAAGCGATCTCTATCCTGCGACAGCTTGGAACGCCTTGTCTGATTCATCAATGCCATTATTCCATGTACGAACGAAAGCTGGAGGAGGAATTGCAAGACACGCTGCTTGAGTCGGGAGTCGGAACGATCGCATACAGTCCGCTTGCGAGAGGCTTGCTGACGGATCGTTATCTGAACGGCGTACCTGAGGATTCCCGCGCTGCGGGCGCGAGCATATTCCTGAAGCGTGAAGATATTACGCCTGAGAAGCTGGCGAAGTCCCGCAAGCTTCAGGAACTGGCCGAACAGCGAGGGCAGAGTCTGGCTCAGATGGCGATCGCCTGGGTGCTCAGACATGGCCGCGTCACCTCTGCGCTGATCGGCGTAAGCAAGGAAGAGCAGATCGACGACATTGCTAAGCTATTGGATAACCCCTCGTTCACGTCCGCAGAGCTTGACCTTATTGAGCGGATTCTGGGCGAGTAGCAGGGGGAAGATCGAATTGATCAGACTAACGTTGAATGATTTGCATTTGAATGGTGAAGGACATGTTTTGCATGAAGTGTTGCCAGGGGATTATCTCTATGCCGGAGGCCTGGCCTTCGCTTCGCGCGGGGAGAGGAGCCACACGAACGACGGTCCAGGGGGCGGGGACTGGCATGTCCATTCGGATCGTGAAGCCTTTATCGTCATGCAGGGGCGAGGCGCAATGGAGGTGAACGGTCGGCGGCATGATGTCCGGAGTGGAGATGTAATCATTATCGAGCCCGGAGAAGATCATCATCTCTGT
Source organism: Paenibacillus sp. J5C2022 (assembly GCF_025567625.1). Lineage (GTDB taxonomy): Bacteria > Bacillota > Bacilli > Paenibacillales > Paenibacillaceae > Pristimantibacillus. The sequence continues at coordinate 28,358 of NZ_JAOQJC010000046.1, forward strand.
TCCAGCGAAGAAGACCCTGTCGTCGTCATGTGGTGTCACGCAGGTCCGGAACGACATCCCCAACAGCGGGGAGAGCAGCATGACGGTTCATAATAGCGCAGTGATGGACACTTTCCAATACATACAGTTGGCAGATGGAACATATTCGATTTCCAATCGAACCATACTATCCTTATAACAACCAACAGGGAAAGAGGAGCGCTAATGGAAAATTGGAAAAAATGGACTTGCATGCTCTGTATGATCGGTGCCGGTTGTGCTGTCATCACTGGCTTTACGGATCGTCCGACCGTACATAATCGTTCCTATTATGAGGCGCGCGGCGAGATTATCTGGGAAGTGCCGATGGAGGAGAAGCTGATCGCATTGACCTTTGATGACGGTCCCCATGAGACGGAGACGCCGATGATCCTGGATTTGCTCAAGCAGTACGATGCGAAATCCACATTTTTCGTCGTTGGCAATCGGCTTGACCGGTATGCGGAGATTGTCAAGCGCGAAGTGGGTGAAGGGCATGAAGTGGCGAACCACACATTCAATCACCGCTTCTTCAATCGAAGCGTCAGCTCGAATACAATCGTGAAAGAGATTGCCGATACGGAAGCGAAGATCAAATCAGTGACGGGCGTGGATTGCAAATGGTTCAGGCCGCCAGGCGGCAATTACAGCGAGCGGGTCGTACAAATTGCAAGGCAGGCCGGTTATACGATTGTGTTATGGTCCTGGCATCAGGATACGAAGGATTGGACGAGTCCGGGGGTTCAGGCCATTGCGAATAAAGTGCTGAAAAATGCAAGAAACGGCGATATCGTGTTGCTGCACGACAATATTCGAGGCTCGATGCAGACCGTCAAGGCGCTGCAAATCATTTTGCCGGAATTGAAGAAGCGGGGGTATCGCATGGTTACGATATCCGAATTGATTGAACATAAGCCTGCGCAACCCTTGCAGTCATCCCCTCGGCAGACAGGCAAGACAAGCTAGTCTTGCCTTCTCTTCCCGGCGCTCAAAGCACATAAGCGATAATATTTGCCTCATTACGGGCGACTATATGCGAACAACAACAGCGACAACGGTCAAGAGACGTTGTCGCTCGCTTTTTTGGCCGTTTTGCGCTTGGCGCCTCTCTTTGCCGGTTTTCCGGTATCGGTAGGGATTTTCGCCGCTTCCAGGCTCGCTTGAAGCGCGGACATCAAGTCAATCACATTGGCTCGATTCTCTTGCGGTGCGGCAACGACATCGATGCCTTCCCCGGCGATTTTCTGCTCGATCGCTTGGAGCATAGCTATCCGGTAATCGTCGGTATACTTCTCCGGATTGAATGACTCCGTCAACTGATCGATTAGCAGCTTGGCCACTTGCAGCTCTTTGTCGTTCACGTTCGCGGCTTGCGGCAGGTTGGGGACCTCTGCCAATGAGCGGACTTCGTCGGGGTAATGCATCGTCTCCAGACAAATGCAGTTGTCAATCACTCTAATAGCCGCCAGACTGCTTTTGCTGCGAATCGAGATTTTGGCGATGCCAATTTTGCCGGTTTGGCGGATCGCTTCCATCAGCAAGCCGTAAGCGCCTCCCCCCGCCAGATCGGGGGCTAGGAAGTACGTCTTCTCATAGTAGATGGGATCGATCTCCTCCAGATTGACGAAGTCGAGAATTTGAATGACTCTGGCGGATTCCGGCTTCAGCGCTTCGATCTCCTCCTCGCTGAACAAGACGAACTTGCCCTTCTCGTACTCGAAGCCTTTGGCGATCTCATCAAGCGCCACCTCCTGATCGCAATGGGGACAAGTGCGCTTGTGGGAGATTGGCGTGCCGCAAGCTTTATGAATGCTGCGAAAGCGTATGTCCTTGTCTTCGGTAGCGGTGAACATTTTCACCGGTACATGAACGAGACCGAAGCTGATTGCTCCTTTCCAGACTGTATGCATTTGTGAATTCCTCCTCGGCAATTTTTGCGCAACAACTGCGCTGCGATTACCCGATAGTTTTTCCATGCTCCAGTCCATTTATTTGCGTCTATGCGATTAGGTGCCGTGCCGCAAGGCTAATTCAAATTGCTTGAGATCACATTGCTAGAGCCTACGGTTGAGAGAGGACCGATCCAATTGTCCTTCAAAATGTTGGAGGTTATCAATAGGTCATGGCTGGTATCGATCGCATGAATGCCGTAACGCTGTGTTTTGACGGACTGGTCATCGAAGCAGCGGTTGCCGGTAATAGTGACCAGATGACTATTGCCGAGTATGCTGATACCGTCGTCTTGGCCGGTGGCAGGCGCTTTCCCATTATTCTTGCAAACATTTCCAATAATTTGAGAATTGGTTACGCTGGCGTACATAATGCCCGCCGAATTGTTGTTGACGCACCAGTTGCCTTCGGAAATAATTTCCGTTGCATCGATTATGTCGATGCCATTGCCATCGTTGCCCTCGATTAAATTGTTGCTGATAACGATTCCGAATTTGTTGTTGATATACACGCCACCTGCTGTGTTGTTCGGGACAAGTCCGTTGTTGCGGATAATATTGCCGGAGATGACCCCACGGTTCGTATTGTAGATGATGCCGTCCAGATAACCGTCTTCGATCAGATTGTCCATTACCCAGTTGTTTCCCTCTGCATATTGCGGATCATCCAAGCTGAAGGAAATGACGGTGTTGCCGATCGTGCCTTTCAGATGACTTCGGGTGATTCTGGAAGCCATGACATTCGACATATTCAGAGCAATAACATGCGAGTTGACAACCTTGATGTGATCAATCGTAATCCGTTTGCACTTCCAGAATATGACGGTGCTGCCCGTCGTCTGCTGGGAAGCGTTGCCGTCAAGCGTCATATCTGAGATCGTCACATTTTCCGTTAACGTTCCCACCATTAGTGCATCGTTCGTTCCAGGCTTCAGCTTCAATAAGGTCACATCCTGACCGACTCCTCTCAGCTTCATATTTCCTCCGACCTGTATGGTTCCGCTTAAGTATGTTCCGGCGGGAAAGCATACGACGCCTCCTCCCGCCGCCGAACAAGCTGCGATAGCGGCCTGGATTGCATCCGTGTCGTCTGTCGTTCCATCACCAATCGCTCCGTAATCCATGACATTGCATTCGCAAAGCGATGAGTGCGAAGCATCATTGCCTTTTAGCTTGCCTTTCCCTGCTTTCTTCCCTTCTTCGCCGCTCATTGCCTCTGCCAGAAGCGATGAACCCAGCATCCCCTCCATAGCAAGCGCTGCGCCGCCTCCGCCGATTGCGGCAAGCAGCTTCCTCCTGCTTACTAACGGATTGCCTGTCCGTTTTTTTTGTTCGAGATTGTTTTCCATTAAGCTTCCTCCTCAAATACGGATAGTAAAAACGCTTACAAAAAGAGTATAATAAAATTTTTATGCCATGTTATCCGTCTTTTTTTGCGAATGCTTATACTTTCTTTTGATTATGAACAACGCTTTCAAAATCGTAAAAAAAGTACAAGGTTTCAAAATTTATTACTGTTATTTGAAAGATTGGTGTCGAGTTATAATTTCGTTGAAATGAAAACAACAAGGGGAAAGGAAAGTGAGTTATGGCGAAGAGGAGAATATTCATACTATTGCTGCTTATGATGCTCGTTGCAGCGTGCAGCGGCAATCAATCAGCAGGCAAGACTGCGGACGAAGGGGCGATCAAGCCCGGGCAACCGAATAGTGCGGAAGCCAATATAGAAGAAGGAGCGCCGCAAGTCATCGATCCGTTAGGCAAGTATGATCCGCCAATTGAAGTGACAACAGTGAGAGCAACCAATGATACGTTCAAATTTATTGAAGGAGAATCGCTGGAAGACAACATTGTATATGAACTGTATGAAGAGGATATTGGCATAAAATGGAAAAATATATGGTCGGTCGGCGGTGATAACAACAAATATACCGAAAAGCTGAACTTGTCTATCGCTTCCAAAAATTTGCCGGATATTTTTCAAGTCGATATCGGTCAATTGAAAGAGCTGGTTGACGGCGGCTTAGTGGAAGATATGACGCCTTACTTCGAGCAATATGCGTCCCAGCAGGTGAAGGAAGCATTCGGTTACGCAGACGGCCTTGGTCTTAGAATGGGAACGTTCGACGGCAACCTGTACGGTTTGCCTAACACTCGCGACGCAGCGGGTAATCTGAACTTGCTTTGGGTGAGACAGGACTGGCTGGACAATCTCGATCTCGAGCTTCCGAAGACGGCGGATGAAGTGATTGCGGTAGCCGAAGCGTTCGCCAATAATGATCCCGACGGCGATCAGAAGAAAAATACGTATGGCATCATGGCGTCATTTATGATGTTCGATGGTTATGGATTAGGCTCATTGGATGCGCTTGCAGCGGCATACGGCGCTTACCCGGGCAAATGGATTAAGGGTGAGGAAGGACTCGTGTATGGAAGCGTGCAGCCCGAAATGAAGAAGGTGCTGGAGATTGGACGGGAACTGTATGCGATGGGAGCGCTAGATAAGGAGTTCGCCATTAAAGGAGGCGGTGAGACGACAGCAGATGTCGTTGCCGGCAAGATTGGGATGTATTATGCGCCTTTCTGGTCTCCGGCATGGCCGCTTAATCAAATGATAGAGAAGGAACCCGATGCGAAGTGGACGCCGCTGCTTGCTCCTCCTGGCCCATCTGGAGAGATGAAAGTGCCTGCCGGACATTTCACCACCAATTGGATGGTCGTTCGCAAAGGCTTTGAGCATCCGGAGGCGCTCGTCAAGGCGATCAATTACTGGTACGACCTTAGCATGACAGGAGGCTCCCGCAACGAAAAGTATTCCGAGCTTCGTCAGAACGAATACAAGGATGTCGATATCAATAGCTATACGCCTGTCTATTCCGAGAAGCCGAATAAGAACGACTTGTTTGTTGACGAAATATTAAAGGCGCTTAAGGATGGCGATACGTCGGGTCTGTCCATAAGCGGTCTGAAAACCTATGACAAAATCAAAGCCGGCGGAGTTGATGGTTGGGTGGAGCAAAAAATTTGGACGGAATCGGCCCCGCTTATTCGCGAGTATAAAGAAATTGTAACAGATGAGTTCTACGGTGCGCCGACGGAGACGATGGGACTGACGAAGACAGCGCTGGATAAACTGACGAACGATACGTTCACTAAGATGATCATGGGGGACAAGTCCGTTGAAGAATTCGATGACTTCGTTGCGCAGTGGCACAAGATCGGCGGAGACAAGATGACGCTGGAAGTGAATGAGTGGGCTTCTTCCAGATAGCGTCCGGATTATTCGGAGAAAGGTGAACTGGAATATGCTGCGTAATCTCAGAATGAATAAATCGCTTCACTTGATGGTATGGCTAGGCATGGTTTTTGTCCTTATATTTTGCTACGTTCCCATGTTTGGTGTCGCGATTGCTTTTCAACAGTTTCGGCCGGTTATGGGATTTATGAAGTCCGAATGGGTCGGATGGAGCAACTTCACTCTTATGTTTCAGATTCCGGACTTTTATCAGGTCGTCATGAACACGCTTATTATAGCGGGACTTAAGCTGTCAATCGGCTTTTTTGTCCCGATCGTATTTGCTTTGCTGCTGAACGAGGTTCGGCTTCTCTGGTTCAAAAAAACGATTCAAACGATGGTGTATCTCCCCCATTTTATGTCCTGGGTAATCCTCGGCGGCATTCTGACGAATATATTGTCCATTGAAGGCGGCATCGTCAATGTGTTGCTGGAGGCAATCGGCGTTGAGCCCATTATGTTCCTGGGCAGCAACGACTGGTTTCGCCCCGTATTGATTATTAGCGACATATGGAAGGAATTCGGCTTCTCCATGATCGTTTACTTGGCGGCGCTTGCCGGCATTAATCCCGCGCTCTACGAAGCGGCCGTCATTGATGGAGCTAACCGTTGGCGGCAGACGTTGCATATTACAATTCCCGGGCTCTATCCCATGATGGCTCTGGTCGCAACGTTAAGCCTTGGCGGAATTGTGAATGCGGGATTTGATCAAGTGTTTAATTTATACAACCCGATTGTCTATGAGACCGGTGATATTATCGATACCTACGTATACCGCGTAGGACTTCAACAGACACAGTACAGCTTCGCGACCGCTGTGGGCTTGAGCAAATCCGTCGTAAGTCTGGTTCTAATGGCAACGGCTTACCGGTTAGCTTACAAATACGCGAACTATAGAATTTTTTAGGAGGCTTACTCCGTGAACGATAACGCGCCTTACGGTAAGCTGTTTCATTTGTTCAACCATTCTTTTTTGTTGCTGTCGGGCTTGCTGTGCTTGCTCCCGTTCGTGCATGTTCTGGCTCAATCGCTCAGCTCCGCCGTCAGCATAGCAGCTAACGAGGTCACCTTTTGGCCTGTCGACTATACGGCTGCTTCTTACGAGTTGATCTTCAAGGAGTCCAAGCTGCTTACAGCGATGGGGATTTCCGTACAGCGTGTTGTATTGGGCGTTGCCGTCAACATGCTGCTTACTGTCCTCATTGCATACCCGCTGTCCAAGGAGGATCGCATTTTCAAGGGAAGAACCGTGTATGCTTGGATGCTTGTGTTCGCCATGATATTCAGCGGCGGATTGATTCCGCTCTATTTGACAGTGAATGAGCTGGGGCTTATGGATAGTATATGGTCGCTTATTTTACCGGGGGCTGTCCCCATATACAACGTTGTGCTGATGCTGAATTTTTTTCGGTCATTACCGAAGGAGCTTGCTGAATCTTCCTATATAGACGGGGCCGGTCACTGGGGAACGCTGTTTCGCATTTATGTTCCGTTAAGCCTCCCCGCGATGGCTACATTGACGTTGTTCTCCATTGTCGGGCATTGGAACTCTTGGTTCGACGGCATTATCTTCATGAACAATCCGATCCACTATCCCTTATCCAGTTATTTACAGACTGTTATCATACCGATTGACGTCACTGCAATCAACAGTCTCGAGGATCTGCATCTGGTATCTGACCGCAGTCTCAAGGATGCTCAGATCATCGTCGGTGCTTTGCCGGTGCTCGTCATCTATCCGTTCCTGCAGCGCTTCTTCGTGAAAGGCATTGTGCTTGGAGCGGTAAAGGAATAGAGAGGCAACCGAATGTTAAAAGGAGGAAAAGCAGATGAAGGCAATTAGAGGCTCGCTATATTACATGAACCTGAACGGCAGCAAAACAAGCATCGATCGGGAGATCACGGCGCAGGCGAAGGCAGGCTTCGATCTGTTATGGGTGAACGGGCCGGCATTCTCTCTTGAAAGTCTGCAGATGCTGGGGGAGCAGGGACAATTCGATCCCATCGCTTACATGCTGGATGAAGCGCATGCAATGGGGATGAAGGTCATAATCGAGGTTATGGCGGATAGCAACTGGTATATGCGCTGGGACCTCGAGGCGGATTTGGAACGAAGCGATCGCATCGTATCAATCCTTGCACAGAGGTACGGGATTCATCCCGCATTCGAAGGTTATTATTTGGGCAATGAATTGTACATTGTGCACGGCAAGGATAAGGAATATATCCGAACCTTGTGGGCATCCATTGCAGCGCAGTGCCGATCATCGACGCCGGGCTGTAAGATCGTCGCCTCTCCATTCTTCGTATCGGATTCGCATGAGGTACTGGGCTATGCTTACGAAAGTCCGGAAGCGTATGAGCAGTTCTGGGATGAGATGCTGACAGGCGGCGATCTGGACATCGTCATGCTTCAAGATTCCGGGGCAGAGCATGGCGCATTCTACTCCGTAGAGGAGCGAGAGCCTTACTTTGCGGCAGTGGCCAACGCATGCAATCGCCATGGTGTCGAGCTTTGGGGCAATATCGAACTTGCCGAGATCGACGTGAAGGACTACATCGAGCTGAAGCAATTCCGAGGTGAGCATGGCGCGAATGGCGAGGGTTTTCACGATCGACGTTGGAAGAGAGTGCCGCTGCCGAAGCTGAACGAGAAGTCTGAACTAGCATCGAAGTATTGCAGGCATCTCGTCAGCTGGGGGTTCTCGCAGTTTGTCAGTCCTGAATCCGGTATGCCGGGCTGCCAGTCTTATTACGAGGCGTTCTGCCGCTGGAATCTTGACAGAAGGGGAAAAGCCGTTCAACATGAATCATAAAGACATGATGATCGCTTACTGGACAAGATAAAAATATTTGTACATTAGAACGGCAAAGCGTGCTGATAGGGAGGAGAGGCGATGATACGGAAATTAGCGATAAAGGGGAATTTGCGCGGTGTATTAATGAAGCTGCTGCTTGCATTTTTCCTGCTGACAATTCCTGTGTATCTCGTCTCGCTTTCTCTGCTTGGATCTGCGATTACGTCGGTCAAGCATCGGATTACGGATTCCGTACATACGGACTTGGACCAGTTCCTGAGCAGGTTGACAATCGATCTGGAACGTGTAAAGCAATTTCAGCTCATGCTGAAAAATGATGAAAACGTTCAATATTTTTATGCGGCCCAAAATATTATGAGTGACTATGAGAAAATCGCTTTATTCAAAGAGCTGAAATCCAAATTCGAACTGATTGTTTCGAATAGCAGCTTCATCGACGACTTGATAATCGACTTTCCCGAGTCGAACTTGCGATTATCCTACGTCTCTGGGCGCACCGATATTCCTTCTGACGATCGGAGTTCGTATGCCGAAGAGGATTACAGCGACGGTTGGCTGAAGGCTTCATACGGCTGGGCTGAGCTGGAACGGACAAGGAGCGACGTATTAAGCTATACGCTCTTCACCCGAACGATGCGTAACGGCACACAAAAGCTGCATTATGTGCTTCGGATGAACATTGCGCTGGACCAATTTCGTTCATTGCTGGGACAACTGACAGTCGGAAAGTCTGGAAGCGCTTTAATAGTTGATCGTTCAGCCGGATTTGTGATTCGAGGAAATGACAGCATGGTGTCCGACGTCATCGGGGAACGTTTGTCGGAACAGCTGCTTGCAGGCGAATCCGACGGCATTTTCCATACGAAGGTCGACAAGTTGAAGTATACCGTGCTCTACCGGCATTCTCCCGAGCTTAATTGGACCGCTGCAGTCTATGTTCCGGAACGGGAGTTCCTGGGAGAAGTAAGAAGAACGAAGCAGAAGCTGTATGTTTTGATCGCAGTATCCGTGCTTAGCGTTATCGGATTCTCCTATATTATTTACAGGCACATCCACAAACCGATACGGGTACTGTACAATGCCATGCAGCAAGTAGGGAGAGAGCGTTACGATACAAGGATTGCGAGCAGCCGAAATGACGAATTTGACTATATCTACACACGATTTAACGACATGATTCAACGAATCGAGCACGCTATTCAAAGGGACTATTTGCAACAGATCAGAATCAAGCAGTCGGAATTGATTCAGCTTCAGGCACAGATCAATCCTCATTTCTTATACAACTGCTTCTACAGCGTGTACCGGATGTCGAAAGAACGGGATTATGAAGCTATAGCCAGAATGACGGATTACCTGGGCCGCTATTATCAGTTTATTACGTACAAAAGCGGGAGCGACGAGGTGACGCTTCAGGAGGAAGTGTCGCATTCCGTCGTCTATCTTGACATCCAATCCATCCGGTTCGAAGATCAACTGTCCTATGAGCTTCATATCGCTCCTCAACTATCGCACGTTCTGGTGCCGAGACTCATTCTTCAGCCATTGATCGAGAACGCGGTTGTTCACGCACTGGAGGAGAGTGCAGAGCATGTGAGAATCGAAATCTCTGCCGCGGCCGATGGGGGCGTATTGGAATTGATGGTGGCGGATAACGGGCCGGGAATAGAAGAAGCGCGGATGCGTGAAGTAGTCGCAGGTCTGGAAAGGGAGCACATCCATCCGGACAATAGCTTTGCGTTGTGGAACATTCATTGGCGATTGAGGTATAAATTCGGGCCGGGCTTCGGCATTGCGATCGGCAAGCGTAAGGAAGGCGGCTTTGTTATTACTCTTAAGCTGCCTCTGCATGAGGGAGGGAACGGTCATATACACGTTAATGATTGTTGATGACGAGAGGAGAATTCTGCGCGGATTGACGCAAGCCGTTCTGGAGAGCGGCCTTCCGTTCGCAAGCATTCAAGGCTTCCATAATGCCGAAGAGGCTCTGCGCGCGATGGAATCGAGTCCATGCGATATTCTGCTGTCCGATATCCGGATGCCTGGGCGTGACGGATTGGAGCTTGCGGGAGCAGTAAGAGCTTGCCGCCCCTCTTGCAAGGTCATATTCCTGACTGGCTTCGGTCAATTTGAATATGCCCAACAAGCTGTGAAGCTTGGCGCTTTCGATTTCCTGGTCAAGCCGGTTCGAGACGAGCAATTGCTTCAATGCTTGGAACGTGCGCTCTTGAGCCTGAAGGAGGAGAAGAAGGAAGCCGAATCCATACATAAGCTGCGAAGCCGGTATGAAGAGACGGTGCCGGTCGTGAGAGAGAGTTTTTTGAGACAGTGTGCGGGAAGCGAACGCACTGATCGGAATGTAAATGAGATAATCGCGGAAGGAATGTTCTTGCAACTGGACATTGCGTTGGATTCTCCTGTCAGATTTGCCGTCATGCGAGTGAACAACCGGAAGAAATGGATCGATGCCCCAAAGAGCGGGACATTGGACAGCCTTCTATTTGAAGCTGCAGGAACGGTTAAGGGGGAAACAGGTCTTTTCATGGAGTGCTGGCGCGATGCCGATTATTTTGCATGCGCATGGCAATCGAAAAGCGCAATGAGGTCAGCCGTTATGGAGAAGCAACTTCGAAGAGCTTTAATCGATATGCAAGAAAAACTGTTCGAACGACACGGCATGGACACATCCATCATGCTGTCCAAGCAGGCGGACAACTTGGAGCAATGGGTAATCTGCTATCAGGAGGCTTTGCAGGCTCTGAAGCAGCATATCAGTCAGGGCCGGGGATCGATTGAGGAAGTGCTGCAGGGAGCCGGCGTGTTAATGGGCCGGCTGCCGGGCATGGACTTGCTGGAATCGCTCGGACTGTTGCTGGAGGCCGGTGATGAGGAACAATACTATAACCGGCTTAACGAAGTATTTCGGGATGCCCGGACGACTCCAGGTCTTCCATACCGGATCTACGCAGAGATAGTCCATATGCTGTCGCTAGCGTTGCTGACCTCCGTGAATAAGCTTACCTTGACTTCGGAGGAACGGGATAGGCTGCGTATCGAGGAATGGACGGACATGTCCTGCTTCTATTCCGTGGAACAGATGAGCGAAGTGTTCCATACGGTTTCCGCCGAGGTATTCAAGCTGACAAGCCGTCAACGAGATATGAACAAGGATGTTATGAGTCGATTGAAATGGTATATTTCCCAGCACCTTAGCGGGGACCTGTCCCTGTCCGAATTGTCCAAGATCGCCCATATGAGCACAGCTTATTTATCCCGAATATTCAAAGAAACAACTGGCGAGGGCATTAATCACTATGTGACCCGGGCAAGAATTGAGAAAGCTATGGAGCTGTTAAGATTGCCATCCGCCAAAGTTAGCGATGTCGCCGTTCAAGTCGGTTACGACAATACGCCTTATTTCACAAAAGTATTCAAAAAGGTTGTCGGCCAGACTCCTCAGGAGTTTAAGAACGATTAGAAATATTGGAAGGGAGTTGCTGTCTGATGGAAGAGTTGCCGCAGAATTCCCCATTATCAGGAGCGATCTGGATTAGTTATCCTTCCTCCTTGGAGCACACTGAAAGCGGAAAGGCCTATTATTGTTTCATCAAGTCTTTTTCGTGGAAGAAAGGGACCCAGCAGGCTTTCCTTCATATTACAGCGGATTACCGCTACACCGCATGGCTCAACGGGCAGTGGATAGGTCAAGGCCCCGTGCGCGGCTGGCCGGATAGCTACGCGTTCGATTCTTACGATGTATCCGATGCGCTGCTGGAGGGCGATAATCGACTGGCCGTGCTGCTGCATGTTTTGGATGTGTCCACCTTTCAATACATCTTTACCGGCCAATCCGGTTTTGCGGCAAAGCTCCACGCGGCGGGCGACGAGGGAGAGAATGCCGTTGTGACGGATGAGTCCTGGTTATGCCGCTTGCACCCTTCGTTCGGGGACAATACGCCTCGCATATCGACCCAGCAAGCTTTCGTGGAGCATTATGACGCCAGGGTGGAGCCTGCGGGTTGGCTGATGGATTGTCCGGAGGGATGTCATCGTGCCGCCGAATCTGCATGGCTGCAAGCGGTTAATCCGGGAAGAGAACCGAAGCTGCAACCGCGAGACATTCCGCTTCTGGCTGAAGAGACCGTGTATCCCGCCAAGGTAAGGGAGAAGGTGACGGTGAAGCTTCCAAGAGCGCCTTGGAGCATGGATTTGCGCCATTTGCTTCTTCCTGGCAACAAGGACGCCAATCCGCATGCGGTGCAGGGGATGGTGGTCACCACAGTGGAGCTGGAACGGAGCGCCATGCTGCGGTTTTACTTTCAAGACCGGACTTCCGGCTTGCATACCAAGCTAGCGGTGAATGGGGTGAAGATGCAGCCCATTGATGATTCCGGGCAGCACTGGAGCGGATTGTTCCATTATGATGTCCCGCTCAATGCGGGGGAGAACTTTCTCCTTTTTTGGTTTGAAGGCGTTGCGCACGAATTTACATTTCAGACCGTGGTCGAGTTGACGGATGACGTGCCCGTGTCACCTTGCCTACCCGGCATTGAGGAAAGCCGCTTTGGTTTCTTTGTTCCCGGAAGGGATGAGGATGGCCGTGCCCTGTTCGAGCAATTGAAGCATTCATCTGACTGGCAGCAGTGGCAGGCAGCAGCCAAGGACAGCTGGACGGCGATTACCCGCGATATGGAGCATTCGGAAAATGTTTTTTTGCGAATCCGGCATTCCTTGCCTATCGAAGCGTTCGAGCAAGCCGATTGCTATGCCCACAGCTGCTGCAGCGGCAACAGGGACAGTACGATTATAGCTGCGCCGAATGCAGGGCAAGCCGTTCGCCTTGTGCTTGAATTCGATCGCATGACGGCGGGACTTCTGGAGTTTGAGCTCTATGCGCCTGCCGGGACGGTGATGGATATTTACGGGTTTGAGGCATATAGCGGTGACATGATTGTTCATATGGACTCCATGCATAATACGATGCGTTATATTTGCAAGCAAGGATGGCAGCGATACCGGTCCCTCCAGCACCGGAGCTTCAGATATCTAGTCATTCAGCTGTCCGAATTCACAGGTGCAATCCGTCTTCGCTCGGTGCAATGCTTGCTCAGGACGTATCCTTCTCCGAGAATAGGCCATTTTCGCTGCAGCGAAGAAAAGTTGAATCGCATTTTCCAGATGAGCCGCTGGACGGCGGCGCTGTGCAGCGATGATGTATTTGTCGATTGCCCCACGTATGAACAAGCATACTGGGTGGGAGACGCTTATATTATGTCCGGCGTTCAATCGGCCATGTCAGGCATGGAGCCGCTGATTGCACGCAGCCTGCTGCTTGCCGGAGAATCCGTGAAGCGCTCTCCCATCGTAGAATCCCAGGTGCCGAGCGGTTGGGAGAACGTGTTGTCGACGTGGAGCTTGCTTTGGGCACTGGCTTGCACAGCCCATGTAAGGCGAACGGGAGACATGGCATTTGCCAAGCGAATTTACCCTATGCTGAAGCGGCAAACGCTATACATCGCCGAGAATTTAATGGACGAGCGTACGGGGCTGATCGCATCCCCTTATTGGAATCTGCTGGATTGGGCTTCTATTGACGCTCCTTCCGGGGCTATCGTAACACATGTCAACGCATGGTATCTTCAATGTTGCAGAGAAGCTGGGGAGCTTGCAGAGCGAATAGGAGAACGGGGAGATGCCGAGCAATATCGATTGATTGCAGAAGCGATTATGGATGGGATGAACGAATTTCTATGGGACGACAGGGTCGGGGCATTCGCGGATTGCATCAGTGCTGATGGCCGGTTGAGCGACGTTGCCAGCGAGCAGACGCAAATCATCTGTTACATTAACGATGCCGTCCGGCAAGATCGGCGTGCTGCTCTTCTGCAATATGTTCGCGGGGAAGTGAAGGATACTGTCGCATGCGCAACGCCGTTTATGCGTTTTTTCAAGCTGCAAGGATTGAAGAAGGCAGGATTGGCAAGCGAGCTGTTAAGTGAAATTCGTTCCATATGGGGACAAATGGCGGATGCGGACAGCACGACTTGTTGGGAGGATATGCCAGGAAGGTGGTCGCCGGGATATCCCACACGCAGTTATTGTCATGGCTGGAGCGTGGCGCCGGCTTATTTCCTACCTCATACAATCGCAGGCATTCCCCCCAGCGACGCATGGACATCACCCATCGTCATCTCACCGCAGCCCGTTACTCTTGACTGGGCGGAAGGCAGCATCATGTCGCCTAAGGGAGAACTCCACGTATCTTGGGAGCGTACGGAGCGGCTGTTCCGCGCCTCGGTTCGTTTGCCTGCAGAGCTTGACGGCATGCTGCGCATTCCTGCGCCGGCTTATGCTGTGAGAAGTATTTCAATGAACGGCATGACGGCAGCCATCTCCTCCGTCGTCGAGAACGGCTGCTGGCAAGTGCCAATAAAGGGAGGGAGCCGGGTAGTTGTCGAGGCGGCGATCGGCTGAAAATGTCAGATTGATTTGCGTTATTCGCCTCGTTCAGAGATGTAGGCAGAATCAAAAAATCGACCCCCGCCTTTCGGCGGGGGTCTTTCATGGGAGAGGAGAAACCGGACGAAGAGCTTATGGGGAAACGTAAGTCTTCTCCGCGGTTGTCTACGGCATCTCTCGACGCCGATGATTTTATCTTCTCCCGATTTGCGAGGAATATACCTGGCTCTGATTATTTGTACCGAAGAATTTTAGGATAGCGGTCTGGGGATATGTACGCTCAATTGCAGAGAATATGGATGCGATGAGTTGCGCACGTTGTCTTTTCACTTGAATAGATTGTGTGGTACGATAAGCGGGAAGTTGTGTGAAAGGGGCAATATTGACGTGAGAGTCGTAGCGGGCCAGGCCAGGGGCCGTGTACTGAAAGCTGTGCCGGGCATGAACACGAGACCGACGATGGATAAAGTGAAAGAAGCCATATTCAGCATGATCGGACCTTACTTCGATGGCGGAGTTGCTCTTGATCTATTCGCGGGAACCGGCGGGCTGGGCATCGAAGCATGGAGCAGGGGCATTGCTCGCATTATCTTCGTCGATCGAGAGAAGCTAAGCATTGACACGATCCGCCACAATGTGAAGGCAGCAGGCGCGGAGCAGGCGGCTGAAATATATCGCAACGATGCGGAGAGAGCGCTGAAAGCGTTGGCAAAGCGAGGACTTTCCTTCCGGCTTGTCTTCCTCGATCCGCCTTATCGAATGACGAATATGGACGCGATGATAAGCGGCATGGCAGAAGCAGGCATGCTGGAGCTGGATGCGATTGTCGTAATCGAGCATGACACAGCGGTTGTATACCCCGATGAAATAGCAGAATTCCAATGCTTGAAGAAGGCGAAGTACGGGGATACGAGCGTAACCGTTTATCGATACATAGCGAATGACAGCATGGACAGCAAGGTTAGGAGAGAAGACGATGACAACGCATAACAGCAGAAAAGAAAGAATAGCCGTATACCCCGGCAGCTTTGATCCCGTCACTTACGGTCATTTGGACATTATCCAGCGTTCTGCGAAGCAGTTCGACCGACTCATCGTTGCCGTATTGAACAATACGAGCAAAAATCCGTTATTCACGGTTGATGAACGGAAGCAGTTGCTCGCACAGGTGACGAAAAACATTCCGAACGTCGAAATCGACAGCTTCCGGGATTTACTTGTGCGCTATATGCGCTCGCGGCAGGCTGACGTTATTATTCGCGGCATTCGTTCCGTAACGGATTTCGAATACGAGCTGACGCTCGCGTCGACGAACCATCTGCTGGACGGAGAGATCGACACCATGTTCATGATGACCAATCCCAAGTACTCCTATCTCAGCTCCAGCATCGTGAAGGAGATCGCCCAGTTCAACGGGAAGGTAGAGGACTTGGTGCCTCCTGAAGTTGAGACGCGACTGCGGGAGAAATACGCCAAACGATAAGGTGCAGGAACAAGGCCGAACGAGACGTTAATCCGTCTGTCGTCTCAGCCTAAGCCATATAGCGGCTGCCAAGCCAACGGCTAGGCATGTTCCTGCGGCAATAAGCGACTTATCCCAAAGCAGGGGTAGGTCGCTTGTGTTGTACGGGAACGGAGCGGCAGGTCCCGTAGTCGTTCCGGCCGGGCTCGTTGAGGTAGGCAGGGCATAGCTGCCGCCTAAGTACTGTGAAAGTAAGGAGAGCGGCTTCCATAGAAGGAAAACGAACAGCGCAGCATGCACCGCATGCACGATGCGGTGTGCCATGAAGGGAAGCAGTCGCAAATCTGTGCCTGATGCAGAGTGGGCAGCCTGCAATATCCCCCCAAAGCCGCTCCATGCAAGCGTGGCGGCGATGACGGCCGCTCCCGTAACCGCATCCGTATGCTGCTGCCAGTCTGAAGCCGCATAGGCGCCCAGGTGGCTCTCGAACAGCGCTGAGCCGAGGAATGGTACCGCAGTCAGCATGGGAGCGAGCAGCGGCTCGCATAGCTTGGCCAGCACAGCTGCGAATAGAATAAATCCGCCGATGACAAGCAGCTTCTGCACGCCGGAAGAGACAGCTTCTCCCAGCACGGTGCCGAAGCTGCGTCCGTCTTGCTTCCTGGCGGCCTCCATAGCTGAGGAGGCCGACCGCAACAGGCCTGTCGCCGCTTCATTGCCTGCTCGCCCATTCGCAAGCGGGTCGGACTTCCCCGGCAGCAGGGAGGTGGCGAGCAGCAGCCATAATGCGGATAGCCAGACGGCAGCGGCAATGACGACGCCGGTCATCGGGCGATGCAGGAAGCCCGCCCCGACGACGACCAGCATGAACAAGGGGTTGGGCATATGGGCATAAGCCAGCAGCCGTTCCGCTTGCGAGCGGGTAATCCTCTGTCTCTTGCGCAAGGCTGCGGTGGCGTCGGTTCCGGCCGTGTAACCTCCAAGAAAGCCGAGCATTAAGGCGAGCCCGGCCTCGCCGGGAAGCCTGAACAAACGGGACGTGAGCGGCGAGAGCAGAGCGCCAAGCGCATGGACAAGCCCGAAGGCGAGCATGATTTCGTACAGCACAAGAAAGGGCAGAACACCCGGGAATATTAAATTCCACCAGACGGCCAAGCCTTGCAGGGATGCTTGGAACGATGCGTCGGGCTGAAGGATGATTGAACAGACGAGCGCGATGGACAGAACCGCGATCATAATCGTTTTGGGCAACAGGGTCAACTCCTCTTGCTTGAATGGACAATCCTACGCTAATATGTACGCCGCTTAGAGGAGAGATAGACCATGTACAGATTGTAACGGGAGGGGTGAGGAGATGAGAGGGAGACGGTCTGTTCTGCGTCGCGTGCTCGTATCCGCCGCATGTACGGCGGCATTGATGTGGGCGTTATTGTATGCTCCCACTCCATATGTCGTATACGAGCCCGGAATCGCGATTCCGGTAGCGAGCATGATGGAGAGAGACGGTGTTGAAGCGGAAGCAAGCGAAGAAGAAGGTCTGCTGCTTACTGCTGTGAAGCTGACAGCCCCGAATATGTGGGAAGTGGCCAAGGCAGGGGTGCATCGCGACAAGGAAGTGGCTTGGAAGCGCGATGTGTTCCGAGGCGATTCGCAGCGACAATTCGCCCAGCGGCTGACCGTTATTATGCAGGGCTCCCAGAACGATGCGCTGGAAGCGGCATACCGACATCTTGGCGTGGACTACGGCCTTGAGCCGCAAGCGCTCGTCGTGTCCGACGTTCTGCGAATTGCCGGACAGGTCGCTAGCGGATTCCGCGCCGGAGACGTTATAACCGGCGTGAATGAGGGAGAGGGGATAAGCGGAGCGGATAGCGCCGTAGCTGCGCTGCGGCAGCATAACGGCAAGGACGATTCGTTGTCGCTGAATGTGACGGGAACCGATGGCAAGCATCGCGTCGTGCGAGTCAGATTGCCTGAATCCGGTATTTCGGCACTTACCGCAGATCAATTGCCGGTAGTGCTTGGCGTAACGGGTTTTATTGAGCTCAGGGCCATCGTGGCCAAGGAACCGTCCCGACAATTGAACATTACGGCCAATGGGATTGGCGGTCCTTCGGCAGGACTTGTATTTGCGCTGCAAGGGATCAATCTGCTGACGGACGGCGAGCTGGCGGACGGCATGCGGATCGCTGCAACCGGCACCATTGCGCCGGATGGGAAGGTAGGTGCGATTGGCGGCGTGAGGCAGAAGGTGGTATCCACGAGCCGGCAAGGCGCCGAGCTCTTCCTGGTGCCCAAGGGCAACGAGCGGGATGCGAGAAGGAAGAGCGAGGCGATCGGTAGCGAGATGAAGATCGTCGGCGTCTCTACACTGGAAGAAGCGTTGGGAGCTATAGCGGACTATCGCCGGGCGACTGTCCGATAATCGGCAGTCCTCGGAAATCCCTGTACATGGAAGCCGAATTCGCTCCTGACACGCCCAGCATATAAATCGCCGTAGCCGTTGTGTCGAGCTCCAGATAACGGTAAGAAGCAGGCGGCCGGGCCGCGCTAAGCAATACGGGGAGCGAGGCTGCTTTGCGCATGCGCCGCAGCAGCAGCTTCCCCTTCTCTGTGAAGCCTAATACCCGTATGTATTGCACGCCCGTCGCCAGCTTGTCTCTTGTAAAGTCGGCTTTGCTGTGTCCCAGCATAATGGAGAGCAGCGCGCGCTGCAGCTTGGTATGGGTGTATCGCTTCGTCTTCAGGGCGGTGAGCAGCTGATCGATGGTAGCTTCCGTAAGTTGGGGCATGCTATTGCATATGCGATGCTCCAGTCCTTCCGTGATCTCATGAATGTCCGCCAATTGACTTGGCGTTCGCGTAAGGATGGCGTTGAACAGCGCGATGCGGAAGTTGTCCCAGCTGACGGGACATTGTCGCTTGGCCCAACGATCGGCGAGTACCGCTTGTGTGGAGAAGGGCACATATGCGCCTGCTTCCTGAAGGCTGCGGCTGTCCAGCAGCTGCTTGCGAATCGCTGTAGCGCTCGCGATGCTGGCGTCCGTAGCGTGTTCGTCATTATACTGCGACTTCTCCCGGGCGATCGTCAGCGGCTCCATGACGCCGTGAATCCGCTTCAGGGCAAGCAGATAATGCAAGGCAAGCGTATGATTCGGCTGGTCGAAGGGGAATCCGCTGGCATCCAGGTGACCTTGCCGATGCAAATAAGCGCTGACGGCATCGCTGTAGGCGCCGGGGTAGCTGGATCCCTCATCCAGCCGCAGCTTCAGCATGTCCTTGAACGCTGCGGGCTCATTCGCCAATAGCTCTGCGGCCAGCATAAGCGGAGCGAGCTTCCCGCTCTCCGTGCCGAAGCAGAAGGCGTCGACGACACCGGTCGCTTCAAGCAGCGATACCGCGCCATAGGCGAACCACTCTGCGGCTTGCGTCGCATAGGCGACGGGAAGCTCGATGACGAGGTCACAGCCTCCGGCTAGAGCCATCTCCGTGCGGGCCCACTTGTCTACGAGAGCCGGCTCGCCCCGCTGCAGGAAGTGCCCGCTCATGACGGCGACGACCGCGTCCGCATCCGCAATGGCACGCGACTGCCGAAGGTGATATGCATGACCGTTATGGAACGGATTGTATTCAACGATTAGACCTACAGTGCGCAAGGTTGTCCATTCCTTTCTCTCCTAATATAGAGGGGATGCTGGTACCCATCATAGCATAACGGTAGCCGATGAGCATGATTTCATCGAACAATGCCAAAGTTCGTCAGATTGGCGAGGTGAAAATGTTGACAAATCAGCTCTGGAATAGATATAATAAATTTTGTTTGTTTGAGGTGATCTTATGCAGATTCATATGAAAGATTTGATAGCGAAAGGCGGCAGGAAAGTTCTGAAGGAAGAACTGAATGTCGATGAGCTGTTGAACAATCAGCGCGATGTACTCTCTGCCGGACCGTTGCATGTATCGCTGGAGGCTGCAGGCGAACATGGCATTGTGAAGGTTGAAGGAGAACTGTCAATCGATCTGAAGATGGCTTGCTCGCGTTGTCTGGAGCCTGTAAGTAAACATACCGTCATTCCGGTATCGGAGCTGTTCAAGCCCGTTGCCAAGCTAACGCTTGAAGAGGATGGCGATGGTGATGAAGACGATGAGAATGAGATCATTGAAGTTGAAGGGGATAAGCTGGACTTAAGGCCGTATTTGGAGGAAGCCTTGCTTCTCTATCTGCCTTTCGCCCCGTTGTGCAGCAAGGACTGCAGGGGGTTATGTCCTTCATGCGGCACGGACTTGAATACGGGTGCGTGCGGCTGCAGCAAGGATGTCATCGATCCCAGATTTGCTGCACTGAAAGATTTGTTCAAGGATTAGCGGTTGTTGATTTTGTGAAGGAGGTGGGAAAGATGGCAGTACCTCAACGTAGAACGTCCAAGACTCGCCGCGACAAGCGTCGTACGCATTTCAAGCTTGCGATACCTGGTATGGTGAAGTGCGAGCAGTGCGGAGAGCTGAAGAAGGCTCACCACGTATGTAAAGTGTGCGGATATTACAAAACGAAAGAGATCATTTCCCAATAAAAAATGATTTCAGCAATAGCACTTCATCTTGCGGTGGAGTGCTATTTTTTATATACTGTTTTAGTACCAGGTGATAATAAGGGTGTTAAAATACATAGAATAGATCTTATAACTATGGATAAAGGCGGTGCCGGACTTGGAACGAATGCCCAAAAGACAGCGGCATCAACAGCTTGCCCAATATATTGAGGAAAACCCGTTCATTACGGATCGTGAGCTTACCCGATTGCTGAAGGTTAGCATTCAGACGATCAGGCTTGACCGAATGGAGCTCGGCATTCCCGAGGTTAGGGAGAGAATGAAGCTGATGGCGGAGAGATCCTACGACTCCGTTCGTTCCTTGCCGCTTCATGAAGTAATTGGCGATATTGTAGATTTAGAGCTGGACAGAAGCGGCATATCCATATTTGAAATCAAGGATGAGCATGTTTTCTCCAGAACCTCCATCGCCAGGGGCCATCATCTGTTCGCGCAGGCCAATTCATTGGCAGTGGCCGTTATTGACGATGCGATCGCGTTGACGGTGACGGCGGATATCCGATTTCTGCGGCCTGTCCGCTTAGGCGAGAAATGCATAGCGAAGGCTTACGTCAAGTCCATCTCGGGAGAGCGGAGCAAGTCGAAAATCGAATGTTTCACATATGTTGGTGAAGAGATGGTCTTTCAGGGCAATTTCGTCATATACAGGTCCGCGGGAGAAGGGGCATACGAGGGAGGAGAAGTTATTGCGGATCGCAATTGATGCTATGGGAGGAGATCACGCTCCCGGATTAATCGTCGCCGGGGCGCTGGAGGCGGCCAGAGAATGGCAGGATACGGAGCTGCTGCTGGTCGGAGATCCCGCAGCGATCGAGCCGTTGCTCGGCGATAGGAAGCCTGCGAATGTAAAAATTGTGGAGGCTTCGGAAGTAATAGGCCCGGAGGATGAGCCCGTCAGGGCGGTCAGACGCAAGAAGGGCGCTTCCATGGTCGTAGCGGGACGGCTTGTGAAAGAGAAGGAAGCGGATGCGATGCTGTCGGCCGGCAATACCGGCGCATTGATGGCAACAGGCTTGCTTGTCGTCGGGAGGCTGGAAGGCATCGAGCGGCCGGCGCTCGCTCCGATGATGCCTACGATGGACGATGTCGGCGTGCTGGCGCTGGATCTGGGGGCCAATATGGACGCCAAGCCGGAGCATTTGCTCCAATACGCGATTATGGGCAGTCTGTATCGCGCCAAGGTGCATGGAATCGATAAGCCGCGCATCGGCCTGCTCAATGTAGGCACGGAGGCGAAGAAGGGCAATGAGACGACGAAGGCGGCATACGATCTGCTGGCGGAAGCGCCCATTCATTTCATCGGCAACGTGGAGTCGCGGGATGTCCTGAACAGGAATTGCGATGTGCTCATATGCGACGGCTTCGCGGGCAACATTATGCTGAAGGCGATGGAAGGCGCGGCAGGCACGATTTTCACAGCGCTCAAGGATGCTTTCGGGCAGTCCGTCATGACGAAGCTGGCTGCCGCGATCATGCTTCCGAGATTGAAAGCGCTGAAGAAGAAGATGGACTACAAGGAGCACGGCGGAGCGCCGCTTCTTGGGCTCGACGGACTGGTTGTGAAGTGTCACGGTTCGTCGGATGTCGTCGCGGTCAAAAATGCGGTCCGGCAAGCCAGAATCGCGATACAAAACAAGCTGGTTGACTCTATTGCAGCAGAAATTAACGGGAAGTGAGTGTTTAAAATGAATTTGCGACCTGTCGGAATTATCGGCACAGGCAAATATGTGCCGCAGCGAGTACTGGGCAATCAAGAGCTTGAACAGATGGTGGAAACGAATGACGAGTGGATCGTCACCCGCACTGGAATAAGAGAACGACGCATAGCGGCGGAAGCGGAGGCGACTTCCGATCTGGCGCTGCAGGCTTCGAAGAAAGCGATATCCGCTGCCGGCTTGACGGCGGAGGATATCGATCTGATAATTGTCGCCACGATTACGCCAGACATGTTCTTCCCGTCCACAGCATGCTTGCTGCAGGATAAGCTGGGGGCGACGAAGGCCGCCGCGTTCGATCTGTCGGCAGCATGCTCCGGATTCATATACGGAATGGCCACGGCATCCAGCATGATCGCATCCGGTGTATATAAGCATGTGCTGGTCATCGGCGCTGAGACGTTGTCGCGCATTACGGATTACAGCGACCGCAATACCTGCATTCTGTTCGGTGACGGCGCCGGTGCAGTAGTGCTTGGCGAAGTAGAGCAAGGAAGGGGCTTCCGATCGTTCGAGCTAGGCGCGGACGGAAGCGGCGGCGAACTGCTGAAAGTAAGCGGAGGCGGCTCGCGTATACCTGCTTCGGAGGAATCTGTGGGCGGCAAGAAGCATTATATCCATATGGCGGGCAACGATGTGTTCAAATTCGCCGTCCGCATAATGGGCAGCGCGGCGGAAGACGCACTGAAGAAGGCCGGGATGACCAAGGAAGATGTGGATCTGCTCGTTCCGCATCAGGCCAACATCCGGATTATCCAGTCCGCCATGCAGCGCTTGAACTTGTCGGAGGACAAGGCAATGATCAATCTCGACAAATACGGCAACATGTCCGCAGCTTCCATACCGGTCGCGCTGGCGGAGGCCGTGGAGCAGGACCGCGTGAAAGAAGGCGATTGTCTTGTATTTGTAGGCTTTGGCGGCGGTCTGACATGGGGCTCATCCGTACTCATTTGGTAATGATAAATTATGGGATATTAGGATTAGACAGCGTATATTTTGACTAGATTAAAGGAGGAGCAGGCCTTATGAGCAAAACGGCATTTGTATTTCCGGGTCAGGGAGCCCAGGCCGTAGGCATGGGCAGGGATGCCTTCGACGCCTCGGAGCAGGCAAGGGCAATATTTCATGAAGCGGACGAGGCGCTTGGCTTCAAGCTCTCTTCCATTATTTTCGACGGACCTGAAGCTGCGCTGAAGCAGACTGCCAACACGCAGCCGGCCCTGCTGACGGTGAGCGCGGCTTATATGGCGCTGCTGGAGGAGAGCGGCCTGAAGCCGGACTACGTGGCCGGTCACAGCTTGGGCGAGTATAGCGCGCTGCTCGCTGCGAACGTCGTCTCCTTCCGGGATGCAGTGAAGATTGTGCGGGCGCGCGGCCAATATATGGAGGAGGCTGTGCCGGACGGTCAAGGCGCGATGGCGGCTGTGCTGGGAGCGGAACGCGAAGCGTTGGCCGCTCTGTGCGCCTCCATTAGCGGAGAATGCTCGTCCGTCGAGCTGGCGAACGTGAACTGTCCGGGACAAATTGTCGTATCCGGCTCTGCGGAAGGGGTAGAGGCGGTCGTGCAGCGCGGCAAGGAAGCCGGCGCAAAGCGCGTCATTCCGCTGGAAGTAAGCGGCCCGTTCCATTCCTCCCTGATGAAGCCTGCAGCTGAGCGGTTATCCGAGGCGTTGTCCGGCATAGCGATAGGAGACGCTTCCGTGCCCGTCGTAGCCAATGTGACGGCCCGGCCGGCAACCGGCGGCGAAGATATTCGCCGCTTGCTGGTAGAGCAGGTGTATTCCCCGGTTCTATGGGAAGATACCGTCCGTTATCTGATTGCGGAAGGCGTCGATACGTTCATCGAGATCGGCTCCGGCTCTGTGCTTGCCGGGTTGATCAAGAAAGTGGACAAAGGTGTGAAGGTCGTGTCCATCAATAGCATGGCTGCGCTGGATACGCTGCAAGTGAAACAATAACGGGAGAGCGGAGGGGATATCATGTTTGCTGGATTGGAAGGGAAGAAGGCGTTGGTAACAGGCGCGTCTCGCGGTATAGGAAGAGCGATCGCCGTAGCGCTGGCTGAGGCCGGCGCGGATGTCGCCGTCAACTACTCCGGCAGCGAGGCTGCCGCAGGAGAGACGGCTGTCGCGGTGGAAGCGCTGGGACGCCAGGCGATCCTTGTGAAGGCGAATGTCGGCAAGGCGGAGGAATGCGAAGCCATGGTCAAGGAAGTGCTGGGCAAGTTCGGCTCGATCGATATTCTGGTCAATAATGCCGGCATTACCCGCGACAATTTGATTATGCGCATGAAGGAAGAGGAATTCGATCAGGTGATCGAGACGAATCTGAAGGGCGTATTCAACGGCATTAAGGCCGTTACCCGTCCGATGATGAAGCAGCGCTCGGGCCGCATCGTTAATATTTCATCCGTAGTGGGCGTGCTGGGCAATGCGGGACAAGCCAACTATGTCGCCGCCAAGGCGGGCGTCATCGGCCTGACGAAGTCCAGCGCTCTGGAGTTGGCCTCTCGGGGCATTACTGTCAATTGCGTCGCGCCGGGCTTTATCGAGACGGACATGACGGACAAGCTGCCGCAGGAGATGCGAGAGTCGCTGTCGACCCGCATTCCGCTCGCGAGACTTGGCGCAGCCGGAGATATCGCTGCAGCCGTACGGTTCCTGGCATCAGACGCCGCGTCTTATATGACGGGGCAGACGATTCATGTAGACGGCGGCATGTATATGTAGAGTAACGAGATTATCGTCTCTTCTCTTTCACAAGAAAAGGCGATGGTATTTTATAAATAATTCTCGTATAATACGATGGAGGAGGTGAATCGGATGTCCGATGTAGTAGATCGCGTAAAACGTATTGTCATCGATCGCTTAGGCGTAGACGAAGCAGAAGTGACACTTGAAGCTTCCTTTAAAGATGACCTCGGAGCAGACTCTCTTGACGTCGTGGAATTGGTCATGGAGCTGGAAGACGAGTTCGATATGGAAATCTCTGATGAAGATGCGGAGAAAATCACTACGGTGGGAGAAGTTGTGAATTACATACAATCTCATACCTAAGATTGGACAAGTCCCGTTATCGCAACGGGACTTCTCTCCATATCAAGCGATCTGGCCTTATTCTTATTATGAAAATTGATGATGAAGCATTCATGCTATTGATATAAATGGAAAACGGTAGCCGCGAGGCTATGTCTGCAGAGGTGATTGCAATGAAACAAAGAGTGGTCGTAACAGGCATGGGCGTCATGACGTCTCTGGGCTCCGAGCTGGAGTCGTTCTGGAACAATCTGATGGAAGGGAAGTCAGGCGTATCGGTTGTGGAAGCGTATGACTTCTCGGAGTACCCTACACGCATCGCAGCGGAAATTAAAAACTTCGATCCTGAAGCTTACGGTCTGGACAAGAAGGAAGCGCGGAGAATGGACCGGTTCGTCCAATTCGCGGCCGTGGCCAGCAAGAAAGCGGTGGAAGACGCCGGACTTGAAATCGGCGCCAATTGCGACGCGGAACGCGTAGGCGTCATGGTCGGTTCCGGAATTGGCGGACTGGGCACCTGGGAGGATCAGCACAACATATTGCTGCAGAAGGGGCCCAAGCGCGTTAGCCCGTTCTTCATCCCGATGATGATCGCCAATATGGCTTCCGGTCAGGTATCCATGCTGACTGGCGCGAAGGGCCCTAACAGCACGGCCGTCACCGCATGTGCCACAGGAACGCATTCCATCGGCGATTCCTTCAAGATGATTCAACGGGGCGATGCGGACGTGATGATCGCCGGGGGAGCCGAGGCGACGATTCGGCCTACGGGCATGGCGGGCTTCTGTTCCATGCGAGCGATGTCGGTGCGCAACGACGAGCCGGAGAAGGCGAGCCGGCCGTTCGACATCGATCGCGACGGATTCGTGATGGGCGAAGGCGCCGGCATTCTCATTCTGGAGTCTCTGGAGCACGCCTTGAAGCGCGGCGCGAGAATATACGGCGAAGTAATCGGATACGGCATGAGCGGCGACGCTTTCCATATGACGGAGCCCGATCCCGACGGCGCAGCCCGCTGCATGAGCAAGGCGATCAAGGATGCGGGAATAGAACCGACGGATATCGATTACATTAATGCGCACGGCACTTCTACTCCTGTCGGCGACCGTTCGGAGACGATCGCAATCAAGAAGACGTTCGGCGATCATGCCTATCGGCTGGCCGTCAGCTCTACGAAGTCGATGACAGGGCATCTTCTTGGCGCCGCAGGCGGCGTAGAGGCTGTTATTCTGGCTCTGACGCTGAGGAATGGCGTCATTGCGCCTACTATCAATCTGGACAATCAAGATCCTGAGCTCGACCTCGATTATGTGCCGAACAAGCCACGTCAGGCGAACGTAACGACAGCCCTTTCCAACTCCTTCGGTTTTGGAGGACATAACGCCACGATTGTGATGAAAGCATATGAGGCATGATTCCTTTGATGAGCTGCAGCAGAAGCTGCAGCTTGCCTTCAGGCAAGGGAAGCTGCTTCGGCAGGCCTTCACACATACATCCTATGTGAACGAGCATAAGCGAGGGTCCGTTCAGGACAATGAGCGACTTGAGTTTCTGGGAGATGCGGTGCTGCAGTTGCTCGTGTCGGATTATTTGTTCAAGACATACCCCAAGCGTCCGGAAGGCGAGCTGACGCGTATGCGCGCTTCGGTCGTATGCGAGCCGTCGTTGGCTTATTTCGCGGAACGGCTCGAGCTGGGCAGATATGTGTTGCTGGGCAGGGGAGAGGAGCAGCTTGGAGGGCGGCATCGCCAGGCGCTGCTCGCCGATCTGTTCGAGTCGTTCATTGGCGCCTTGTTCCTGGATGCAGGAATTGAAGAGACCAAGGCCTTTCTGGAGAAGCACATGTTCCCGTACATAGAATCCAACGACTTCGGACTTTTGATGAAGGATGCGAAGTCGAAGCTGCAGGAGCGTTCTCAGCATCTGGGCCTCGGTGCCGTCGATTACCGCATCGTGGAGGAGCGCGGTCCAGCCCATGACCGGGAGTTCGTCGTAGAAGTATCTATCGGCAACGAAGGGTTCGGAGTAGGCAAAGGGAGAACGAAGAAAGAAGCGGAGCAGAGAGCAGCCGCAGAAGCATGGGGCAAGCTTTCCAGATAATACTTTAGTCCGGGACTTTGAAGCGGATTGGAATTGCATCCTTGCTGGTCGTATCGGCCTTGCAGGATGCATTTTTGTACGTATAGCATCTATAAGTTCCGGGGCCTCCGCAAAGTACCTGAGCAAGCTTCAAAGCAAAGCCCCACTTTGTGGGGTTATTTCACGTTTTGTGGTACAATGTTGGGGAGGTGAAAGCCATACTATGTTTTTGAAACGAATTGAACTCGCGGGATTCAAGTCCTTCGCGGATAAGACGGAGCTGGAATTTGTAAACGGTATAACGGCGGTTGTGGGACCGAACGGCTCCGGCAAGAGCAATATTTCCGACGGCATCCGCTGGGTGCTTGGCGAGCAAAGCGCCAAGAGCCTGCGCGGCGGCAAGATGGAAGACATCATTTTCGCGGGAAGCGACGCGCGCAAGGCGGTCAATTACGGAGAAGTGTCGTTGACACTTGACAATGCCGACGGCGCCCTGCCGCTTGAATATAATGAAGTAACGGTAACGCGGCGCGTACACCGCAGCGGCGACAGCGAATACTTAATTAACAAGCAGTCTTGCCGATTGAAGGATATTACGGAATTATTCATGGATACCGGAATCGGCAAGGAAGCTTATTCTATTATCGGACAAGGCCGAATAGAGGAAATTCTGAGCACCCGCTCGGAAGACCGCAGAGGCATATTCGAGGAAGCCTCCGGCATTGTCAAGTACAAGTCCCGGAAGCGTGAAGCCATGAAGAAGCTCGACGATACGGAGCAGAATCTGCTTCGTATTCATGATCTTGTGTCGGAACTGGAGGATCAGGTAGAGCCTCTCCGCAAGCAGTCCGAGAAAGCGGTACACTTCAAGGAATTGCGGGAAGGACTGAAGACGAAGGAAATATCGATGTATGTGCTGCAGATCGAGAATGTCCATCGTGCCTATTCGGAGGCTGCGGACAAGCTCAAGGGGCTGCAGCAGAAGCAGCTGGAGCTGTCCACCGTCGTCAGCAAGCACGATGCCCATCTGGAGCAGGACAGACAGAAGCTGAGAGAGCTGGAGATTCAGCTGGACGAGCTTCATGCCGCGATGCTGCAGATCGCCGAGGATGCAGAGAAGTGCGAAGGCTACGGCGAGGTGCTGAAGGAACGGAAGCGGAACCTGGAGCAGAACAAGCGTCAGCTGGAGGAATCTATCGCCGCCCAAGATGCGCGCATACTGTCGCTGACCAAGGAAGAGGCGGACTATCGCAGCAAGGCCGCGGCACTGGAAGGGGAACTGGAGGAGCTTCGGCGCAAGCTGGCCGAGGAGGAATCCCGGCTGTTGGGCGTAGCCGGCGAAGCCGTCATCGACGAAGAAGAAGGGCTTAAAGGCGAGCTGCTGGAAGTGCTGAGCACGATGGCCCAGCTTCGCAATGAGATCCGATACGCCATGCAGCAGCAGGAAGCGCTGCAACGGCGTATGGAACGGATCGGCGACGACGAAGCGAAGTGGCTGGAGCAGAGCAAGGCGCTCCAGGAGCGAAGAGACGAGCTGGAGCAATCGTTGCAGACCGTTGCGGCTCATCTGGAAGGAATGAAGCAGCGCATGCTGCAAGAACAGAGCGGTCTTCGTGATGCCGCAAGCTTGACAGAGGAAGTGACGGCTGCCATCCGCAAGTGGGAGCAGAAGCTCGACAGTCATACTTCCCGCCGCGATACGATGAAGGAGATGCAGGATGCGCTGGACGGCTTCATGCACGGCGTCAAAGAAGTACTCAAAGCCGCCAGAAGAGGTTCGGGAGGCATTGCTGGCGTGCATGGCGCCGTTGCGGAGCTTATTCGCGTGCCGCAACGAATCGAGCTGGCGGTGGAGACCGCGCTTGGAGGCGCGCTGCAGCATATCGTCATGGAGGATGAGCGAACAGCACGGGCAGCCATCGGCTACTTGAAGCAGCGGCAATTGGGGCGTGCGACGTTCCTCCCGCTGGATGTCATAAGAGGCCGCGCCGTATCCGATCAGGAGAGAAGATCCGCGGAGGCGGTAGAGGGCTTCGTAGGGGTTGCGGCCGACCTGGTGCAATGCGACGATCGTTACGAAGCTATCGTACGTAATCTGCTGGGCAACGTCCTGCTGGCGGAGACGCTGGAGCAGGCCAACCGGATCGCATCGCGCTGCAATTACCGCTATCGCGTCGTCACGCTGGAAGGCGATGTCGTCAATGCCGGCGGTTCCATGACGGGCGGGAGTCTGCAGAAGAAGGGTGCAAGCCTGCTGGGAAGACAACGTCAGATCGAGGCGCTGGACGAGGAGATCGCCGATGCCACCGCGAAGACGGGACAGCTGCGCGCGAAGCTGAGCGACCTGCGCAAGGAGCACTCCATTCGTTCCGCCAACATTGAAGAGCTGCGGGATGAGATGGAGAAGACCAGATTCCAGGAGCAGGAGCTGCGGAACGGTCTGTCGCAGCTGACCGCGGAAGAGAAGCGCCTGCTGGAGCAGAGAGAGACGTCCGGTATGGAGCTGCGGGACCATGAAGCCGATAAGAAGAAGGCTTCGGAGACGATCGCTGTCTCCGAGAGGAATCTGGAGGAGCTGACGGCCGCTGAAGTGAGGCTGCAAGAGGAGATCCGGCTTGCTGAGGAGAGGCGGAAAGCCAGCGAGACGGCGAAGGAGCAGCTTCAAGGACAGCTGACCGACTTGAAGATCGCCGTAGCGAAGCTGGATCAGGAGCGTCTGAGCTTCGAGGATGGAGCCGCCCGTGTGCGAGGCGATATCGTTAAGGCGAAGGGCGAGATGTCTAATCTGCGAGCGCTTCATGCCAGCCAGGAGGAAGAGATGAGCCAGCATGGCGAGGAGAGCATCTCCCAGCTGGAGCAGCTGAATGCCTTGAAGCTGAAGAAGGCTGGTTGTGCGGAGCAGACGGACTTGAAGCGCGCGGAGAGAGCGAGGCGCATTCAGGAGCTTGACCAGGGAGAGAGCGAGACGAAGGAGCAGCGCGCGGAGCTGCGCACGGTCGAGGAGGCCTTGCGTCAGACGGAAATTCTTGTCAACCGGCAGGATGTCGAGCTGGACAATCTGCTGCGCAAGCTGAGCGAGGAATACGGCCTCAGCTATGAGCTGGCCAAGGAGCAGTATCCCCTGCCGGAGGATGCAGCTGCGACAGGAGCGGAAGTGCGGGAACTGAAGCGCAAAATTTCCGCTTTGGGAGAAGTGAATCTGGGTGCGATCGAGGAATTCGAACGGGTGAAGGAGCGTTACGACTTCCTGTCGGAGCAGAAGGACGACCTGATGGAAGCGAAGGCGGCGTTGTATCAGGTTATCAAGGAAATGGACGAGGAGATGTCGCGCCGGTTCCGCACCACATTCGAGGCGATACGGAGCCACTTCGTCGTCGTATTCAGCAAGCTGTTCGGAGGCGGACGCGCGGATCTCGTTCTGGCAGAGCCGGACCGCATATTGGATACCGGTATCGATATCGTCGCCCAGCCGCCGGGCAAGAAGCTGCAGAATCTGCAGCTGCTGTCAGGCGGAGAGCGGGCATTGACGGCTATCGCCCTGCTGTTCGCCATTTTGCAAGTGAAGCCGGTGCCGTTCTGTGTGCTGGACGAGGTGGAAGCGGCACTTGACGAAGCGAACGTATCGCGCTTCGCTCAATACTTACGCGAGTTTTCGGAGTTGACGCAATTTATCGTTGTTACGCACCGCAAAGGTACGATGGAGGAAGCGGATGTGTTGTACGGGGTGACGATGGAGGAAGGCGGCGTATCCAAGCTCGTGTCCGTCCGTCTGGAGGAAGAGGACTCGGTATCGGCATAGCGATTGTATAGAAGGTAAAGATAGGATGGGGGATTGGCAACGATGAGTTTTTTTAAGAAGCTGAAGGAAAGCATCGCCTCCAAGACGGAAGCGGTAACCAATGTATTCAAGGAAGGCTTGTCCAAGACGAGAACGGCATTCGTCGAGAAAGTGGAAGAGCTGATTACGAGACGGAAGAAGATCGATGAGGAGTTCTACGAGGAGCTGGAGGAAATCTTGATCGGTGCCGACGTAGGCGTAAATACGGTTATGGAGCTGATCGATGAGCTGCGTGCGGAAGTGAAGAAACGCAAAATCGAAGACGCCTCGGAACTGCAGCCGGTGCTGTCCGAGAAGCTGATCGGCCTTCTGAAAGGCGATGATCGATCTGAGCTGAAAGAAGCGCCGCGAGGTGACATTACTGTGTATTTGTTCGTAGGTGTCAACGGAGTGGGCAAGACGACTTCGATCGGGAAGCTGGCACACAAGCTGAAGAGCGAAGGCAAGTCGGTGCTGATGGCCGCTGGAGATACGTTCCGTGCGGGAGCCATTGAGCAGCTGGAGGTATGGGGCCAGCGTGTTGGTGTGGACGTCATCAAGCAATCCTCCGGCTCTGACCCCGCTGCAGTGATCTACGATGCGGTACAAGCCGCCAAGCAGCGCAATGTGGATGTGCTGCTCTGCGATACGGCGGGACGTCTGCAGAACAAGACGAACTTGATGGATGAGCTGAATAAGATATTCCGCGTTATACAACGTGAACTGCCGAGCGCTCCACATGAAGTGCTGCTTGTACTGGATGCGACGACGGGGCAGAACGCGTTGAGTCAAGCCAAGCTGTTCGGTGAGAAAAGCGGCGTTACGGGGCTTGTTCTGACGAAGCTGGACGGTACGGCCAAAGGCGGCATTGTCGTTGCCATCCGCAATGAGCTGAACCTTCCTGTGAAGCTTGTCGGCCTTGGCGAAGGGATGGGCGACTTGCAGCAGTTCGACTCCGAGCAGTTCGTGCATGCTTTGTTCGCGGGGCTGATTGAGGGAGCGGAACAGCAAGAGGAAGAGCAGCCCCAAGCTTGATTGTATGGGAATAGGGTGGATGGACAGCACCTCGCAGGTTGGCGCAAGCGAATCTGCGAGGTGTTTTTTGCCCATATACAGAGTTATAAATTCGAGTTGAATACCTAAGCTAGTGGATAGACTTGTGCGAGACTGGTGTATGAATGCTCTTCCTGCACATACTTCTTTTCGGTGCTCCAGTATTCATACACTGGTCCGGCTCGCACGCCTCTTTTCGGCGTTCCAGTGTAGGATTCATACACTAAATCGTTCCGCAACCCCCTTTTCGACGCTCTAGTGTAGGATTCATACACTAAATCGTTCCGCAACCCCCTTTTCGACGCTCTAGTGTAGGATTCATACACTAAATCGTCTCGCAACCCTCTTTTCGACGCTCTGTGTAGGATTCATACACTAAATCGGCTCGCACACACCTTTTCGCGGCTCTAGTGCAGGCGGGTTGTAGGCGATGTGACCTCGGTTGGAGGTGAGAAAGTGGGCGAATGGCGGGTTGTAGGCGATGTGACCTCGGTTTGGAGGTAGGAAAGCGGGCGAGTGTGTTATTCTGTAAGAGATGACCTCGGTTGGAGCTTGGGAATAAGTATAAAGGACGGGATCAGGCGCTTTTTTCAGCAAAGCGTATAAGTTCAGGGGTTATTTTGTCATTTGCTGCATGGGAACATTTGTGTGTGTTTGTGCTTGCGGCAGGAAAGACCGCAAGGTGTGACGTAAAGGCCGATTTACGAATGCGCTAAGGGAACGCCCTTTAC
>NZ_JAOQJC010000047.1 GCF_025567625.1 Paenibacillus sp. J5C2022
ACACAAATGCGCTGCCTTATTCGAACAACTGGCCCCGTTTGTATGATAAATCGTACAAACGCACACAATTTTACTGCTATCCTGCCACTTTCGTACGAAAAACCACACAAATGCGCTGCCTTCTTCGAACAACTGGCACCATTTGTACGATAAATCGTACAAACGTACACAATTTTACTGCTATCCTGCCACTTTTGTACGATAAATCACACAAATGCGCTGCCTTCTTCGAACAACTGGCACCATTTGTACGATAAATCGTACAAACGTACACAATTTTACTGCTATCCTGCCACTTTTGTACGAAAAACCACACAAATGCGCTGTCTTCTTCGAACAACTGGCACCATTTGTACGATAAATCGTACAAACGCACACAATTTTACTGCTATCCTGCCACTTTTGTACGATAAATGATACAATTGCGAAATTGCTATGGCTTCAACGACCAGGCACTCCCATCCCCGAGCCGAACAATTCAATTACCGTATCATCGTCCCCATACGCTTGGCCGCCTCCATCACGATGGGAGCGTAGCTCTGCATTACCGCTTCCGTCAGGCGGCTGGAGGGGCCAGACACCGACAGAGCCGCTGCAAGCTTGCCTTCCCGATTGAAGATCGGGGCGGACAACGCAGCCACACCTAGCTCCCTCTCCTCAAAGCTGGTCGCATAGCCTTGAGCCGCCACCTCCTGCAACTGCTCTCTGTAATGCTCCGTATCCACAGCAGTCATCCATGTGCGCGCACGCATAATGCTCTCTTGCGTCGCCTGATCGCTATAGGCGATCAGCACCTTGCTGGAGGCACCCGCATAGAGAGGCAGCCTGACCCCTACCGGAGCTACCCTGCGGACGGGATGATTGCTCTGCACCGCTTGCATCCGAATGCGCTCCGTGCCGTCGCGGACATAGATGCTCACCGTCTCGCCCAGCCTGTCCCGCAGCCTGACCATCTCCGGCAGCCATATCGTCGCCTGATCGTCCGACCTGGACAGATTAGCGGACAGCTCCCATACTTTCAGCCCCAAATGATAGCGGTCCGTTGCCGCATCCCGCGTAATGAAGCCCTTATCCTCCAGTGTGGCCAGC
Source organism: Paenibacillus sp. J5C2022 (assembly GCF_025567625.1). Classification (GTDB taxonomy): domain Bacteria; phylum Bacillota; class Bacilli; order Paenibacillales; family Paenibacillaceae; genus Pristimantibacillus. The sequence goes on from NZ_JAOQJC010000047.1 coordinate 1,090, forward strand.
ATGCGGTGAACCGTACTCTTATGCAGACCGACATGCTCGGCGATCTCCGACATCGCCCAGTCCGTCTTCACTGTAAAGCAAAGCAGAATGTCAAGCGCCCTGTCCACAGCGCGTACTGTAGATTTCCCTTCCTCCATACCAGCAGCTCCTTACAATCGATGATTGGTGATTAATAATTTCATATCTAACTCAGTATCAGGTTCTTATATATGTATCATAAACGTTTCATGGGGCGAAACACAATTGCAAAATTATTGAAATCAATTCTCATTTAGTATACTCCAAACGCTCTTTACCGTAAAGAATTGGATACAATATTACAGCGCCGTTACAGCCCTCTAACAAGACATCGACATCAATTGACAGGCCCTTCCCGCCTGCATAGGATAGAAGTAACAGAAAATAAGAGCGCTTTCATAACACTTGCCAATACGTCTCTTGCCTATACGTTTCTTATAACCTTTTGCTCATAAGATCTCAGTCTCAATATCTCAAGACTTCAAGACTTCAAGACTCAGTATCCCAATACTTCAAGACCTCAAGACTTTCAATATCTCATAATTTCAAGATCTCAATATCTCATATCTCATAGTCTTGTAATCCTATAGTCCTGTAATCTCATACCGCTAGCCTCGCGACCTTTCGACCAATGCCAAGGGAGGGATTATCCATGAACACCATGATCACACCGCACACATTAGATGGAAGCCTTGCTGGGAACACAAGACCCCTGCCTTCTTTCCCTATTCGGAGCAACACTGCTGCGAGAACCGGAACCAGGAAGAGACATCTGCTTGCCGCCATTCTCGCCTCCATCGCCGCTATGTGTCTCATCGCAGTCCTATTGTTCCACGGATTCGTTGCCTGGACGCTTGCTTACCCGTTCGTCCCCCCCCTCGCCTCCAATCCCAAGGAAGCGATCGGCCTGGATTATGAAGAGATCATAATTCCCAGCCAAAGCGGGAAAACAACCGTAAGCGGCTGGTATATCCCCACTTCTGCGGCGGATCATGAGGATGGGGCGAACCGCACGATCGTATTCAGCCACGGCTACGGCGCCAATCGTGAAGAGAGCTGGGTACCCATGTATGAGCTGACGAAGCTGGTGCACGGACTCGACTATAATGTATTGCTCTTCGACTATGGCTATGCCTCCAAAGAATATAAAGCACCGGCGACAGGCGGGCGGGAGGAATCGGCGCAACTGCTTGCAGTCGTCAACTACGCCAAAACCAGGGGAGCCCAGGAAGTCGTCGTATGGGGCTTCTCCATGGGAGCCGGCACTGCTCTTCAGGCAGCGCTCGCAACCGACGAGATCGATGCCATGATACTCGACAGCTTGTTCCTTCCCAGCCCGAAAGCATTGTTCGACAACTTGACCCGTTATGTGGCACTGCCGGAATTCCCTTCGTTGCCTCTGCTGGAATCCATGCTTAACCTATGGACGGGAACCTCCTTCGACGCTTTGCCGGTCGATGCCATCATGAATTATCAGTACGATATTCCGATCTATATTGTGCACGGGACGAAAGACGACAAGGCGGCTCAAGCGACTGCCGAGACGATCGCGGCCAATCAGCTGGAGCCGTTGTCCCGCTCGTGGATCGTCGAGAACGGCTACCATGAGCTGCTCTATCGCAAGAGCCCGAAGGAATATATTCAGCGCGCAGCATTGTTCTTAAGTCAGGTGGAGCAGAAGCTGGAGTCGGAAGCAGAATATACCTGAGTCCAGTATTGATACTGGACTTCCAAGAAACTTATGTCAGCCTCCGTGCAGCAGCAATAGAGGAAGAAGAATGGAGTATGTGTGTAGTCAGCCAGGAGTTGTTTTAGGCAGGAGCCAATCAGCATCAGAATTTGAAGTACCGTGTCGTGTCGGAGATTGCTAACTGGATTTTGTGTCACTAATAAAATTGATAATGTCATTCTTACTTCAACAAATGGAAAAAGTGCAGTTCAATCAGGCTATATCGCAAGGGATCGCAACAATCGTCCGAAAGAGTAGCATGAAATCCAGTTCTTTGTTACAAGCAAAAGCGTTTCACGCAATATAATGACATGAAATCCAGTTGGTTAAGCTGCGGATGATGAATATTGCACGGTGAGGAAACCTCTATCGAAGCATTTCGAAGATGGGCGACCACGTTCAGAAGCAGGTTTGTTTTATCGCCAAATAGAATTTATAAAAGTTTCCGGCTTAGCGGAATACTTTTATAAATTCTGGCGTGTAAAAAAGCCTGAACGTTCACGGCACAATCGTCCCTCGAACGTCCAAGCTTCTATGACCATACGTGTTATTGCTTCAGCAGCGACAGGAATTCGGAGCGCAGTGTCGAGCTGGAACGGAATTCTCCTCTGACCGCCGACGTTACCGTCTTGCTTCCAGGCTTCTTGACGCCCCGTGCGCACATGCACAGGTGCTCGCCTTCGACGACAACCATAACGCCATGCGGCGCCAGCTCCTCATCCAGGATATCTGCGATCTGGGAAGTAATCCGCTCTTGCACCTGCAAGCGCCGGCTGACAGCCTCCACTAGCCGGGCCAGCTTGCTAAGGCCGGCAATTTTGCCGCTTGGAATGTAGCCGATATGGGCTTTGCCGAAGAACGGCGCCATATGGTGCTCGCATTGGCTATAGTAGACAATGTCCTTCACGATAACGAGTTCCTCGTGCTGCTCGTCGAACGTGACGCCAAGCACTTCGCGGGGGTCCACATCGTAGCCCGCGAATATTTCCTCATACATGCGGGTGACGCGGGCAGGCGTCTCCAGCAGTCCTTCGCGCTCGACATCCTCGCCGATCAGCTTCAGTATTTCTTTAATGTGATGCTCGATTTGTTCCCGGTTGTCCGTTACCTTCGAATTGACGTAATCTTTCCTTCCCGCCATTTCCGAACATCTCCTTCCGGTTCTCTATTTCCATCCCCTTGCTTACTTGCGAGGGAATTTTTGGTTTTTCATCATGTGCTGGGCACGCTTCATCTGATTGTTGTTCAGATTATAACCCATCTGCTTCGCCATGCGCTGCAGCATCTCGGGATCGCTCTGCATCCGCTCCAGCTGCTTACGCAAGTAGAATACGCCGACGAAGAAGCCTGCAATCGCTCCTACAATCAACGTGATAATGGGAATTACGATATTGTACCATTCCATCTATGCCACCAGACCCCTTCAGTAATGATTACATCCCTGTATAATAGCATGAACAAGCCCGCTTCCGCAATGAAAATGGAAGAAACGGGCTTATCCATTCGTCTCCAATTGTCGCAATGCCGCGCACACAGCCTCAAACGCCTCCGCATCTTCCTCGCGCTCTACCGCTTGGCGCAGCGCCGCTTCCGCTTCCGCTCCGCCGATGCGGCCCAGTGACCAAGCCGCCGTTCCCCGCAGCACAGGACGCGGATCTTCATCCAGCACCCGGATCAAGTCCGGGACGGCCGCAGCCTCCTTGAAATTACCAAGCGCGATGACAGCATTGCGCTGGATCGGCTTCTTGCCACGCCACGCGGAAGAGGTGCGCCCATACCGCTCCTTGAACTCCCGGTTGCTCATCGACAGCAGGGGCAGCAGCAGAGGCTTGGCCAGTTCATTATCGGGCTGCAGCTCGGGCTGATGCGTCCAGTTTTTGCCCCGATTGACGGGACACACGATCTGGCAAGTGTCGCAGCCGTACAGCCGGTTGCCGATCTTCCGCATATACTCATCCGTCAGCATCCCCTTCGTCTGCGTCAGGAAGGACACGCAGCTCTGAGCGTCCAGCTCGCCCGGACCGACCAGTGCTCCTGTAGGACAAGCGTCTATGCACTTCGTGCAGCTGCCGCAGCCCTCCGTTACCGGCTCGTCCGGCGGCAGGGGCAGGTTCGTAATCATCTCTCCCAAGTATATCCACGATCCCAGCTCGGGAGAGATGATCGCGCAGTTCTTGGCGCTCCATCCGATGCCGGCTCGCTCGGCGACTGCCCGGTCCGCTAAAGCACCGGTATCAACCATACTCTCGAATCGCGCCTCCGGTACCCGCTCCTTCAGCCATTGCTCCAGTCTTGCCAGACGGTCCCGCAGAACCGTATGATAATCCTCGCCCCAGGCGGACCGGGACATAATGCCGCGGCGAGCGCCGGGCTCCGACTTGGGTGGTTCCTTAAGCTTCGAAGCATAAGCGACCGCTATCGCGATAATGGACTGCGGATCGTCGAAGAGTAAGGAGGGCTCTGTTCTTCTATCCAGATCCGGCTCCTCGAAGCCGGACTCTCTGCCCAGCTCCCTATGGCGGATCAGACGCTGCTTCAAGGTGAGGAAGGGATTAGCGGAGGCGACGCCGATTGCGTCTATGCCCAGCCCGGAGGCCGCCTCCTTCATTTCACGCTTCAGCTCGCTCCATCTGTCGGACATACGCTATAACCGCCTTATCGCTTCCCGCGCCAGCTCATCGCAGCGGTTATTCCATTCGTTGTCGCTATGACCCTTCACCTTCACATAATCCACCTTGTGCTTGCCCATCAGCTCCCACAGCTGCTTCCACAGGTCCTGATTTTCCACCGCGGCTCCCTTGCTGTTCTTCCAGCCGTTGCGCAGCCAGCCGTGAATCCATCCCTTCTGAAAGCAGTTCACGACGTAAGCAGAATCGCTGTATACCGTAACGCGGCAAGCTTCCTTCAGCAGAGACAGCCCCTCTATGACAGCTTGAATCTCCATCCGGTTGTTCGTCGTCTCCTTCGTTCCGCCGGAGATCTCCTTCTTATGCTGGCCATAGAACAACACAGCGCCCCAGCCGCCTGGACCGGGATTGCCTGAGCAAGCGCCGTCCGTATAAATAATCACATCCTTCATACCATCCCGCCTCCCTTACTCCATATCTCCATGCAATGCGCACCACTTCCTATAATAAGCCATGACCGTATCATCGTGAAATGGGGATTTATTGCGATCGATGCGATCCAGCACCGTATGCAGCCCTTCCTTCACCTTATTCAGTACAAGCTGCGGATAATGGTAGAGCGTTTTGTGCCGCTCATACTCATCCTGATCCACCACATAACGGCTCCCGTCTATCGTGCGGATGACATCCAGATCGTAATCGATATATGTGATAACGCCGTCCTGGCGGTAAGGCGGGGAAGCGACATTGCAATAATATCGGACCCCCTCCTCCTCAATCAGCGCCACCACATTGAACCATTGTCCCGGCAGGAAGAACGATACCGCAGGCACACGGCTCACCCACTGCTTGCCGCTCGCCTCCTGAATCGGCGTCTGCCGGTTAATGACGACGATCGCGGACTCCTCCCGCTGCTCACCCGCCAGCTGCCGCTCCGGAACAAGCCAATTCTGCTCCCACAGCCGGTGAATATGGCCATCATGCTTGAAGCTCTTAATGACGCATTGCTCATAATGTTCCATAGGCGTACTCCTCAATCCAATATAAGAAAAGCATATCCCATCGCCATAGTAAAGCGGCGATGCGGATATGCTCTATAAGTGAACGAATTGCCGAATTGTCTTCTACCCCGCTACGATGCTCAGCTTCTGGAATGACCGGAAGAAATCCGTCGTCGCATACCCCATCGCCTCATAGAGCGGCAGCACCGGTTCATTGTGCTCGTCAGCCGCAATCAGAATCTTGCTGACGCCACGCTGCTGGAAGCGCTGGCGAAGTCCTGATATAAGAGACTTACCGACTCCCTTGCTGCGGTGATGCGGAGAGACCGCAATGCGATAATAGTATCCTTTATTTTGATCGATTGTGCCGATAATCATACCGACAATTTCCGTTTGTTCGACAGCGACCAATACAAGCTCGCTATCCCATGACAATTGACGCGCAAAGGCTTCCATTGTCAGCCCATAGCATTCTTCTGACAAGACTTCCTCTAGCAATGCAGTTAACGGCTGGTAATCAGATAACTGGAAGGAACGTACGTTCATAAGATTAACACCTTTCACTTGTCATAGTTAGTACCCGTTAATAATACGACAAAAAAACACGTTTTCCTTCTAAAATCTTAACTTTTTATTAAAAAAAATAAAAAAATCGCGCATTTTCTTATGAAAACGCTTATATTTAAGCGCTTACATCGATTTTCGTTAACTTTTTGCCATTTTGTTGCGAAAATTCCTAGTTCTTTCGAAGGATAATCATCGACAAAACGCGGTATGATTTATTTCAGAAAGTGGCATGCTAGTTGTTGGTGATTTCTGTCACATCTTCATCGATCTCGACTGTGACTTTTTCAACAATAATGTTGATTTATTCATGTGGATACGAGATAATGGTGATGATCGAATTACATATCTTTGGGAGGGTGTTAACGAATGGCACATCAATTGCCTGCTTTGCCTTACGCACAAGATGCACTGGAGCCTCATATCGATGCGACTACGATGGAAATCCATCATGGACGCCATCATAATACGTATGTGACGAACTTGAATGCTGCACTGGAGTCTGCTCCCGAGCTGCAAGAGAAGTCTGTTGAAGAGCTGATCAGCGATCTGGGCAGCGTGCCTGAGAGCATTCGCACAGCGGTTCGCAACAATGGCGGCGGACATGCCAACCACAGCCTGTTCTGGGAGACAATCGGCCCGAACGGCGGCGGCGCTCCTACTGGCGCACTTGCCGCTGCGATCGACAGCGAGCTGGGCGGCTTCGAAGCGCTCAAGGCTGACTTCGCGAAGGCAGCTACTACACGCTTCGGCAGCGGCTGGGCGTTCCTTGCTGTTGCAGACGGCAAGCTGAAAGTATACAGCCTGCCTAACCAGGACAGCCCGATCATGGAAGGCGAGACGCCAATCCTCGGTCTGGACGTATGGGAGCACGCTTACTATCTGAAGTATCAGAACAAACGTCCCGACTACATCGCGGCATTCTGGAATGTCGTGAACTGGGACGAGGTTAACAAGCGCTACGAGGCTGCTGTCAAGTAAGCCCAATCAACCAATAAGAACGGCGTTGTCCTCTGTGGACAACGCCGTTCATGTTTGATCCCGCACGGAACGGTAGACGCTCGGGGTACAGTGAAGGCACTTGCGGCATACTTGCGTAAAGTGGCTCACAAGATCGCGGTAACGAGCGCAACCGGAATTTACGCCAGAAATGCTCTATAAAATAACAGGCAAAGCATAAGGAAAATGCCTGACGGCGTCCTTTCACAACTCTCTTCCGGCTCGCACGCCCCCTTTCGACACTCCAGTGTAGGTCCTACACTATTTCAGCTCACACGCCCCCTTCCGGCGCTCCAGTGTAGGATTCCTACACTATTTCAGCTCGCACGCCCCCTTCCGGCGCTCCAGTGTAGGTTTCCTACACTATTTCAGCTCACACGCCCCCTTCCGGCGCTCCAGTGTAGGATTCCTACACTATTTCAGCTCGCACGCCCCCTTCCGGCGCTCCAGTGTAGGATTCCTACGCTATTCCGACTCTCATGGGTCGTTCCTCTGGCTTCTATTAATCAACTCGAACTTTATAAACTCTATATCATTAGACGAAAACCGCGAGCGATTCTCTGCTTGCTTTATGACACAGTTCGTTGCCGGCTCAATGACATTGTCGAAGTTTATGCCGCCGCCTTGGACGCCTTTAAAAGGCTCGATCGTCTCCAGCGCCAAAGCTCCTTCTATATGGCACTGCTCTATCTTCCTTACTTCGGCAAAGTTGGGGATTCGTTACACGGATTAGGCACATGCCGCATACAATGCAGGAGGATAAACGCCTACAGTTGGTGAAAAGGAGATGGATAGCTCGTATGACAAATCCTACTTATAACGGCAACGGGCAAGCGCCGTTCACTCCCCAGGCATACCCGCTTCCCAATGCCGGCGGCTGCGGCTGCGGCGGCGGGCAGCAGCGGCCGATACTGCCTTGGGTGATTCCCGGGCTGATTCCGCCTGGACCGGGACCGTGGGGACCCGGACCTTGGGGGCCGCCAGGACCATGGGGACCTCCTGGACCCGGGCCTTGGCATCCGGGACCGTGGGGACCTCCCGGACCCGGGCCTTGGCATCCGGGGCCGCCGGGACCTCCCGGACCCGGGCCTTGGCATCCGGGGCCGCCGGGACCTCCCGGACCCGGGCCTTGGCATCCGGGGCCGCCGGGACCTCCCGGACCCGGGCCTTGGCATCCGGGACCGCCGGGACCTCCCGGACCGCCGCCGCGTCCGCCAGGACCGCCCAGACAGACGACTTCTTCTGCTCCGGCATATCCGTTCTATCCCGTCGAGCAGCCATAAGTCAAGAGAAGCAGGCTCCCCAGTGCGGCTACTGGCGGAGCCTGCTTGCTGCGAACGAAATAATAGCCCGTTGCTCCAGGGATTCACCTGGAGCAATGGGCTATTGTCCGACCTTGCATCTCATTTCTTGATCGCCTTGCCTGTGCCTGTCAGCAGCTTGAGCTGATCGTTCTCATACGCCGCCTTGTACGTAACCTGATACTTGCTCAGCACGTATTCGCCGTCCTTCCGCTCATCCACCGACAGCAGTGCCGTCACCGTCGCTTCATCGTCTCGCGTCGTTACATGCATATCGTCGATGACGACATTGCGTGTCATCAGGTAGCCTTCGCGGAACTTCACATAGCTGGTTCCTTCCTTCCAGTTGCCTCCCAGCAAGGAATAGGCATAGACGTAATCGCCGTTGTTCAAGCTGTCATAGAAGTGGGCAACCAGATAGCCCGCCATCTTATCCAGCGAGGTCTCCTCTTGCTCTTGTGCCGGTTCATCCAGAAGAGACAAGCCCGGGAGCATCGTCATCGGCTCCCTCGACCATCCCTCGGCCATAGGCAGCACATTCCCGATAGGGATACTGAAGCCTATTGCGCTGTCTTCGAGCCCCGCGGAATTAATGCCCAGCACCGCTCCGCTCTTCTTGTCCACCAGCGGACCGCCGCTATTGCCGGGTTCAATCGGAGCCGATATTTGATACAGATCCTCGTAGGTGTAAGGGTCAATGTGCAGGCTCCGGTCTACGCCGCTAATAATGCCCGTCGTAATCGTGTTCTGGAAGCCGAGCGGGCTGCCTACCGCGAGCACCTCGTCGCCTACCTCCGCTTTGTCGTACCGGACGAGAGGAAGCGGCTCGGTCCCTTGCAGCTCGGGCACCCGGACGACAGCGATGTCCGTGTCCGTGCTGATGCCGATTACCTCGCCCTCCAGCTCGCGAGCATCCGCCGTTTTCACTGTGACGTGCCGCACTCCCGCCACGACATGGGCGTTCGTCAGCAGATCGCCCTCCGAATTGTACAGGAATCCGGACCCTTGCGAGCCCGTGTCTGTCTCAATCATGACGACATGCTTCTGCGTCTGGAATATAATATCCTTCAGCGATTTGTTCTGTTCCCCTACGGCCAGCAGCGGCGCGCCTTGCAGCTCGGCAGGCACCTGAGCCTTCACATATATGCCGGCGGCTGAGCCGCCGACCAATATAAGGGCGGAACCGATTAAGCCGATCCATCCGTTTTTATTCATCGTTACGCCCCCTTAATCCAAGTACCAGGTGGCATGATCCATCTCTACCGTAACCTGATCCGTCTGAGCTCCGTATACGGTCGCCGTATAGGTCATCTCTTCACCCGGCTCAACATAGTTGGGAGTCGCATCAGCCGTGCCTTCGGCTATTTTCTCGCCGGCACTGTTTTTTACAATATAATTCACCTTAATGGAGTATATCGGTCTCGTTGCCACGTTCATCAGCGTGCCTTCAATGGTCAGATCTCCGAATTCATCCAATGTCAGATCGACATCAATCTGCTTCACTGCCGCAGTCTGATTCACCAGATCCTCCTCCGCCGCCCTCTGCATCGCCTGCTCAATCCGCTGCTGCTCCGCTTGCTCATACCGCTGCTGCGCATTTTTGACGTCTTCGCTCAGCTCTTTCAGCACAGCATCGTCCTTCAGCCAGGTACTCGCATAACCGATCGATTCAAGCGCGTTCGTATACTTCCGCTTGTGGATCAGATCTTCTACTTTATCGGAAGTAATCGTCCGAATTCTGTTCACAATCTGTTCCTGCAATGTTGACGCATCTTCGCCGGCGAGCCCGTTGACCACATTCAGCATTTCCCCCAGATCCTTCACATTCGTCAGCGAATCAAGCTCGCTCTCCAGGTTCAACACCGTCAGCTTCATATCCAGCCCTTCCAGCTTCTCTCGCAGCTTGCCGTAGATTGGTTCCTTATGTCCGTTGAAATCGCTCTTCAGCTTATCGAGCAGTTCTTCCGCTTCTATGATATTGCCCGACAGAAGTTGACCTTCTACATCGGCTGCCATTCCTTCAAGCTTCATCACATGATGAATGATCGCCTGATCCGCCGCAAGCGCAGCGAAGTCCGGCCGCTCCGCCGATGCGTCGGTAAGCAGATCCAGTGCTTTATTGTAGTCTCCGCTCATCGCAGAGACTTTCGCATCCGACTGAAGCTTAAGCACCCGCTCGTTAATGCTCTGCTCGTATTGATAATAGAAGTACAGAGAGACGGCCATCCCCAGCGCAAGCACGCTCAAGGCAGCCGCAGTGCCCCAGCTGATTCCCGTCTCGCTGCGAGCCTTGCGTCCGACCGCCTCCACGGCCGCGTTGCCTGCAGCCGCTTCCAGCTCTGCTCTCCGGATGATCGCTACTTGCTCCTTATTTCCCCCCTCAATCGTATCCACGGCAGCTTGAGCCGCTTCATTCAAGCCATTCTGTTCCGCCTTCAAGTCAGCCTCTTCGGACGGCACTCCCGTCCATATCGTCTTCTCCTCCGCCCCGATTACTTTATGCGCATGCAGCCGCCTTCCGCATTGACTGCAGAAGACAGCATCGTCGGCAAAGCTTCTAATACAATGATGGCAATACACGTATCTTTCATCTCCCAGACCCGTCGTTCTCTCTATCTCGCATATATTCCTCTATTCTATATCATGCAGTAAATAATCTCCATTTCAAAATAGTGGGAAGGTCAATGCGGCAAAAAAAAGACATAGCAGCGCGAAACAGCCTGCCATGTCTTGTATATACGCTACTCGTGCAAGGATAGTTCCTTGAAATTCCGCAATCGTTTCATGACATCGTTGCCGCCGCGTCCATAATAATCATGAAGCTGGATATATTCTGCATACAGTTTGTTGTACATTTCCACATTCTCGGGGATCGGCTTGAACGTCTCTTTCCTCACGTGAGCCATCCGCTCGGCAGCGGCTACGATGCCATCGTAGCCGCCCTTGTCCGCTCCCGCCGCTACTGCGCCGAACATGGCCGCCCCGAGCGCAGGCGTCTGCCTGGAAGCCGCGATTTTGATTTCCCGATTCGTTACGTCGGCGTATATCTGCATGAGCAGCGCATTTTTCTGGGGCAATCCACCGCAGGCGTACAGCTCCGTCACCTCCACGCCGCCGCTTTGGAACGCTTCCACGATTTTGCGTGTGCCGAACGCCGTCGCTTCCAGCAGCGAGCGGTACACTTCCCAGGGCTTCGTCTGCAGCGTCATGCCCAGTATCGTGCCGGTCAGCGCCGTATCCACCAGCACCGAACGGTTGCCGTTCCACCAATCCAGCGCCAGCAGGCCCGACTCGCCGGGCTTCAGCTCCGCAGCTCTTCGGGTCAGATAGCCGTGGACATGCTCGCCTTCCGATTCCGCTTCCCGATGTACATAAGCAGGCACCGCTTCGTTCACGTACCATTCGAAAATATCTCCGACCGCAGATTGCCCTGCTTCATAGCCGTAATAGCCGGGAATGATGCCGTCCTCCACCACACCGCATATGCCTTCCACTTCCTTCTCCTCGTCGCTTAGCAGCAGGTGGCATAACGACGTGCCCATCGCCATAACCAGCTTGCCCTTCGTTACGACGCCGACGCCCAGCACGGCCGCATGCGCGTCAATAATGCCAGTGGCGACAGCCGTTCCCGGCATCAATCCGATTCGAGCGGCCTTCTCTTCCGTCAGCTCCCCCGCCTTGGAGCCAAGCGGCACGACATCGCCTCTCAGCTTCGTAACCGTCAAGTCGGCGAGCCGCGGGTCAAGCTCCTTGAAGAAGTCTGCTGCCGGATAGCCGTCACGCTTATGCCAGATCGCCTTGTAGCCTGCCGTACAGCTATTGCGAACGATGCGGCCGGTCAGCTGTCCAATCACCCAATCCGCCGCCTCCACGAACTGATCGGCTCTCTCGTAGATGTCAGGCGCTTCGTTCAGAATCTGCCACGCCTTCGCCATCATCCACTCCGAAGAGATCTTCCCTCCGTAGCGACCGAGCCATGCTTCCCCACGCTTCTCTGCAAGCTCGTTGATACGATTCGCTTCCTCTTGCGCCGCATGGTGCTTCCACAGCTTCACCCAGCTGTGCGGATTGTCGCGATATTCCGGCAGCAGGCAGAGCGGCCTCCCCGCTTCATCGACCGGCAGCATCGTACATGCCGTGAAGTCGATGCCGATCCCGATAATGTCCTCGGGCGCAATGCCCGTCTCCCTGATTACGGCAGGTATGGATTGCTCCAGCACCTCCATATAATCCTCGGGATGCTGCAAGGCCCAGTCCGGCTCCAGCTTGACCCGGGATTCCGGCAGCTCCTCATCGATGACATGATGACGATATGGCGTCACATGATCCGCCAGCTCCGCCCCGTTCGACAAGTCGACCAATACCGCGCGTCCCGACTGCGTCCCGTAATCTACCCCAATCGCATACTTATTGTTGCTACTCATCGGCTCCATATTCCCCCCAGTAATTTTGATCGCATTGGCGCTTTCTCCATGCTTCTTCAGAAATTGCCTCTCCAGCAATCGGCAGCCCCTCGCACAATGCAGCGCTTTCACAACAGGCGAATCCGGACGCCGTTACCCTTCCCGTTTCCAATTCTTCCCCAACACTTCTTCCGGCATTATCGCATTTTGTTCGCTAGCTAGTCTTCACCATCATACCCTTTTACGGTAAATTTCGCCATCGCTGCTTCCGAAAGATGAAGGTCTGATGAACTGTATTGACTTTCATTACAGTTCTCGACCATAATAGCGTTATTAGGCATTATAGGGAGGACATTATTATGCACAAAACCATCATTATCGGAACAGGACCCGCCGGCTTGACCGCGGCCATCTATCTTGCCCGCGCGAATATGATGCCGCTCGTCATTGAAGGCTGGCAGCCCGGCGGGCAATTGACCACAACGACCGAGGTGGAGAACTTCCCCGGATTCCCCGACGGTATTCTGGGCAGCGAGCTGATGTCGAATATGCGCAAGCAAGCGCAGCGCTTCGGCGCCGTCTTCAAGACCGGCTCCGTCAAGAGCGTAGACTTCAGCAAGCGGCCATACACCCTGGAAGTGGAAGGCATCGGCCAGCTTCAGGCGGAATCCGTCATTGTATCCACAGGCGCTTCTGCGAAATATCTCGGCATTCCCGGAGAGCGGGAGAATGTGGGACGAGGAGTTAGCACTTGCGCGACTTGCGACGGCTTCTTCTTCCGCGGCAAACGCCTGATTGTGGTCGGCGGCGGGGATTCCGCCATGGAGGAAGCGGGCTTCCTGACACGCTTCGCTTCGGAGGTACGGCTAGTTCATCGGCGCGAGGAGCTTAGAGCTTCCAAGATCATGCAAGATCGCGCTCGCGCCAACGAGAAAATGAGCTGGAGCCTGAACTGCACGCCTCTGGAAATTGTCGCCGGCGACAACGGCCTGCAAGGTCTGCGCGTTCGTCATAATGAGACGGGAGAAGAGGAGCTGCTGGAAGCGGACGGCGTATTCGTGGCGATCGGTCACACCCCGAACACAGGCTTCCTGGGAGGAGCCGTCGATACAGACGGACAAGGCTATATTCTAGTAAAACCCGGTACGAGCGCGACGAATATCCCCGGTGTATTCGCTTGCGGCGATGTGCAGGACAACACTTATCGGCAAGCCATTACGGCAGCAGGCAGCGGCTGTATGGCCGCATTGGACTGCGAACGGTATTTGGAGGAGCAGGAGCATGCGCTGGAACACGTGTAATTTTGGGTGAATTTGCATAACCCTCTAGTCCGGTGAAGGCAATTCATGTATAATTAATGGCGTTGAGAGTTCACAATATAACGGCACTGCTACCGCAACCTGTTCCACTATATACGCTTCGCGAGAGCGGCGCTACCCGGGAAGGATGCTTTCCACTACGGTGGGAATGCATCTTTTTCGTTTTTTACGTATATATCGACTTGTTGCGGCCATACTATATGTGCAGCCTCATATGCTTGTTAGCTCTGAGAATGCGGATCTCAATCCGTATTTTTAACCTACAAGATAAGCATATGGGGCTGTTTTCCGTTTTCCTGTTTCGGATTGAGCTTAATCGTTTAATAAGTGTAGAGAACATCCTTGACAAATGACTATTATTTTGTAATAATTATAAACAAGGATTTGATCTAATTTAATCTCCTTTGTATTCGAACGTTGAATATGGCTGCCCCTGAACCAAGGTATCGCCAAGCGGAAAAAGGCGCAGACTACACAAGAACATAGCAGCGAACAGCGCGACCACTTATCTATGAAAGGATGTATGAATCATGAACAAACCGACAACGATCCAGGACCACTTGAACCGTCAAATTGCCAATTGGAGTGTATTGTATATAAAACTTCACAACTATCATTGGTATGTGAAAGGCTCGCAGTTCTTCACTCTGCATGAGAAATTCCAGGAATTCTATGAGGAAGCGGCGCTGCATGTCGACGAAATTGCGGAACGCTTGCTGGCCATTAAAGGACAGCCGATCGCCAAAATGAGCGACTACCTGCAAGAGTCCAGTCTGAATGAGGCGGAAGGCAACGAAACGGCAGTGGAAATGGTGGACCACCTCATTCACGACTTCTCGCTTATTATCGACGAGCTGAAGGAAGGCATGGAGGCCGCCCAATCGGCGGGAGACGAGACGACAGCGGATATGCTGCTTGCCATCCATACTTCGCTTGAGAAGCATGTCTGGATGCTGAGCGCCTTCAACGGCCGCTAACATTGGAAAGGCTGCAGTCCTGCGCGCGAATGGCGCGGAGCTGCAGCCTTTTTTTCAACACTCTCAATTATGCAGACCGTTGTACAACGCATTCAGCAACGTGCCGGATGTGTCGCAGCCGTATTCCCAGAACATGGCGCCCGCCAATCCCTGTTCCTTCACGTACCTGCTCTTGCAAGCCAGAGACTGCTCGTCGTCATACGTAATGAAGGTGTTCCCATTGAAGAGATACGGTGCTTGAGCTTCATCGTCCCAATGACGAGTGTAACCGTTCTTGCCGATATATTCGCTAGCCAACTGGCTGTATGAAGGGCCCCCGCCACCGAAGGACGCCGTCATTTGATGCAAGCCGTTATTATTGTCGGGAACATCCTTCCATACGCGGGAATAGAACGCGCAGCCGATGACGATCTTCTCCTTGGGTACACCGGCCTCCCTGAACAGCTTCACCGATGCATCCACACTGATACGGAACAAATCCCCTGTCGAGGCAAATAAATTCGTGTGATGGCCCGTAAGCGTCTGGAAGCCGCCCCGCATATCGTACGTCATCAGCATCACGAAGTCCAAGTGCTGAATAACCTTCTCCATCTCGGTGCCGTCAATATAATATTGATCCGCTCCCGCCGCGATAGTCAGAGAATAATGTCTGTCGTCCTTGCCGCCTTGCTTATCCAGCACCCGGCGCATCTCCGCCAGCAAAGCCGTGAAATTCCCCTTGTCCTCGGGACTTGCGCCGATGCCGGCAACAGCATAGCATGGATATTCCCAATCCAGATCAATGCCGTCCAGGTCATACCGCTTCAACGCCGCAACGGCCGATTGCGCCAGTTGCTCACGCCCTTCCTTCGTCGCAGCCGCTTCCGAGAATCCCCCGGCGCTCCATCCGCCAATCGACAGCAGAATCTGCAATTCCGGATTATACTTGCGCAGCTTGGCCAGCCGATCTATATGTTCCAGATGATCCGTCACAATAATGCCTTCCTTCACATGGCCAAACGCGATATTGAGATGCGTCAGTTTCTTTGCGGCGTCCTCCGTAACGGCCGGCAGATGGCGATGACTCGCATATCCCGCTATAATCATTGGTAGTCCCTCCTAAAGCGTTTTCAAATTTAGCTGCAGTTCCTATTCAAATACGCCATAATGATATAATAATTTCATGGAATCTTCAATAAAAATACGTTTACATCTAAAATACGCCTTCCCCTATTGCCAATAACATATATCTTTATTTAATATTAAGGTCATAATAACATTAATTAAATATACTAATTTGATCGAGGTGTAATATGAACATATCTGCTGTGGAAGTGCCGTTAATAGACGCCTACGAGCCTAAGAGCTATATTTGCCAACGGGCATCTTCTCCGCTTGCTCTCGACGGACGGCTGGACAAGCCATTTTGGAAAGAAGCGCCGTGGACAGAGCATTTTGTTGACATAGAAGGCGATCTGAAACCGCTTCCTTCTAAACGGACGAGAGTGAAGATGCTATGGGATGACGATTATTTCTATTTTGGAGCCGAACTGGAAGAAGATGAGATTTGGGCGACTTTAGAAGAAAGAGATGCCGTTATATTTCACGACAACGACTTTGAAATTTTCATTGACCCGGATGGAGATACCCATCAGTATTACGAATTCGAGATTAACGCGCTTAATACGGTATGGGATCTGATGCTGGTGAAGCCTTACCGGGACGGCGGCCCACCTGTCAACGGCTGGGATATTAAGGGATTGCGCACAGCCGTTCATATCGACGGCGAGTTGAACAACCCGCAAGCGGATAACCGTTCCTGGTCAGTAGAAGTCGCAATGCCGTGGAACGCATTGAAGGAATGCGCACCGGAAGGAAGGCCGCCCATGCCGGGCGAATATTGGCGCGTGAACTTCTCCCGCGTGCAATGGCAGGTAGATACGAAGGAAGGGGTCTACCGGAAGCGGATTAATCCGCAGACGAAGAAGCCATATCCGGAAGACAACTGGGTATGGTCGCCGATGGGACTCGTTAATATGCATTATCCCGAGCTATGGGGTTATGTCGTCTTCGCCGACGATAGCGGCCAGCCATCCCGCTTCCAGCTTCCGCAAGACGAAGGCGTGAAGTGGCAGCTGCGCCAAGTATACTATTGGCAGCGCAATTATTACGCCGAGCATGGACGGTACTGTACAAGCTTTCAGCAGCTGGCGGAAGATGAAGTCTGGCCTGTTCTTCCGGCTATCGCATGTACCGGCAAGTTATTTCAAGCTTCGTTGCCATCATCTGACGGAACCGCAAGCTATTACATTCGAGAAGACGGAAAGCTATGGAGGGAATAAATATGTTGAAATCACACAGGAATCCTTTCTCGCTGCATGAAGAGACTTTGAAAGAGATCGAAATCAAATTCGCGCTAAAAAAAGAGCTGGCCGCTGGCCGAAACGGCGAGTTATTCGACGTGTTCGACGACAGCCTGACCGAAGAGGAAGCCGTCGCTCTGAAATTTCTATATGCTTATATGCCGCTTAGCGATCTGGCCAACTATGAAGGCGCCTTATTCCTCCGGCATGTGCGCGCTACGCTGCGCATTCGGCAGCAGACGGCTTGGGGAATGCAAATTCCCGATTCCGTATTCCTCTACTTTGTACTGCCGTACCGAGTGAACAATGAAAATATCGAAGATATTCGCGAGATGCTGTTCGAAGAGCTGTATCCGCGCGTAAAAGGGCTTTCGATGACAGAGGCCGTATTGGAGACGAACCATTGGTGCCATGAGAAGGCCAACTATGCGGGCAATGACATGCGCACCGCATCTCCGCTGACGCTTATTCGCACCGCGCTTGGCCGCTGCGGAGAGCAATCGACGCTTGCCGTGGCGGCATTGCGCAGCATCGGCATTCCCGCCAGGCAAGTGTATACGCCGCGATGGGCGCATTGCGACTCCAATCACGCGTGGGTGGAAGCTTGGACTGACGGCAAGTGGCATTTTCTCGGCGCCTGCGAGCCGGAACCGGTTCTGGACCAAGGATGGTTCCGCAAGCCCGCCCGGCGCGCCATGCTCGTTCACACGCGCGTACCTTCCCGTTATGCGGGAGAGGAGAAGGTTACCTTCTCCAGAAGCTGGCTGTCCGAATTGAATTTGCTTGACCACTACGCGCCGAACCGCACCATTGCCGTACAAGTGCAAGACGAGGAAGGCAAGCCGGTGCAAGCGAAGGTCGATTTCCAACTGTACAATTTCGCCGAGCTGTCAACGATCGTTACTCTTGATACGAATGAGCAGGGTGAGGCAACGATCGACCTTGGCATGGGCGACGTGTGGATTCACGCCTATAACCCGGAAGGACACGGCTACGCCAAGCTGAATGCTGCGCTTGAAGCGCAAGCCGTTATTCCACTGTCTCCAGGAGAATCAGCAAGCGTATTGGACTTTGCGATGACGCCTCCGGCAGAGCTGCCGGACTTCCGGGATGACATTAGTCCCGAATTAATAGAGGCGAATCAGAAGCGCGTTCAGGAAGGCGCACGCATTCGCTCGAGCTATGAGGCTACTTTCCTTCAGGAGCAGCAAGCTGCCGAGCTCGCTTCTCAGCTCGGGTTGCCGGCTTCGGCCGTATGGGAGGTGCTTCGCAAGGCGCGCGGCAATAGCCATGAGATCGCCCGCTTCCTGTCGGAGCGGACACCGTCACATGGCATGTGGCCGCTCAAGCTGCTGGAGAGCCTTAGGGACAAGGACCTGACGGATACGTTCATCCCTGTGCTGGACGATCATCTGCTGCACGCCCTGCCGTTGAAGGAGCAGTTCGATGAGCAAGCATTCACGGAATATGTGATGTGTCCGCGCCTTCACTTCGAGATGCTGGAGCCTTACCGTTCCTTCTTCCGTTCCGAGCTGCCGGCCGAGCGGCAGGCAGCTTGTCGGGCCAGGCCTCAGCAGCTTGCAGAGTGGATTGACAGCTGGTTCGAGGTGGTGGAAGAATACAACTTCTACAAAGGCATGGCAACGCCGAGAGGCAGCTACTTGCTGAAGAAGGGAGACACGCTGTCCAGAGACATCATGTTCGCCGCTATCGCGCGCAGCATCGGTATCGCCGCAAGACTGGAGCCAGGCGACCAGCGGCCGCAATATTGGCACGGCGGCGCCTGGATCGACGCCTTCTTCCATGGAAGCAGCTTGGCGGCCTCATCTCAAGCACAGCCTGCTAGCGGCAGTACAGGAAGCATTCAATTGCGCCAGGCTCCCGATTCCGATGAGCAAGCGAAATATTACCACAACTTTACGCTCGCAAGGCTGATAGAAGGCAGATATGTTACGCTTAGCTATGCGTTTGGAAGTACGGACATGCTTGAACAGCCGCTTGAAGCATTGGTCGGACAGTATCGGCTGACGACGGGAACGCGCCAATCTGACGGCACGGCGCTTGTACGCATGCATCACTTCACCGTGGAAGCGGGGCAGACGGCTGAGATTGCCGTACTGTTCAGCAAGGCGGAGGCCGATATCCCGGTTATCGCTTCCATGCCGTCCGGCATGATACTGGAACGATTCAATGGATCGGCGGCGCAACTGGAGGAAGCTGTGAAGCAAGGCGGAGCGGTGCTGGCCTGGATCGAGCCCGACCGTGAGCCCTCCAAGCACTTGCTGCGAGAGCTTCGCGAGCTGAGCGGGGAGCTGAACAAGCTGCCGGCGCCTATCTATCTGCTTGTCGGGGAGGAGAAGCGGGCGGAGGGTATCGCCTTGCCAAGCCTGACCGAACTGCCGGTTGCCGCTTGCTTCTGCAAGGACGACGGAGCTTACTCGCAGTTGGACGCTTTGACCCGTGTGTTGCCGGAGGATGCGGCAGTCGACAGAAGCTTCCCGATCGTCGCCGTTCTCGATGCGGCAATGGATATCCGGTACATCTCGTCTGGCTACAAGCTGGGCATCGGCAAGGAAGTATTGAAGACGCTGAAGCATATATAATACCACCGTCAATAGGATCAATCTTCAGATGCTGGTCAAGGCATTGCGCTGCTTGACAGGCACACAAAAGGCCGGGCAAGAATGGTATCCCCCTCTTGCTCGGCCTTGTTGCCGCGGCAGCTGCCGCATCGCACTTCCTGCTGCCAGCGGAATCTCTATTGCTGCTGCATCGCACTTCCAGCTGCCAGCGTAACCTCTATTGCTTCAAATGTACAAGGAATGTCTTAATCTCATACGGTTTCAAGTGGAACGATAGCCGCTCGTCCGCAACAATGGTGCCAAGCGGACGCTCCATCAAGTCGCACTCCTGCCAGCTTGCAACCGGAAGTCCGCTCGTCATCTCGACCGTGCCGCGCGCACCCCCGTATTCATGCAGCCGCACGACCAGGCAATTGTCATCCTCGGCTTTCTTGACCGCATCGACCATCACGTGGCCGCCGTTCAGCTCCAGCATGGAGAACAACTGTTCAGCCGGGGCTCCCTTGCTGCACGCAAGCGGATTGTTAAGCGCCCATGCTTCGCGAACCGTATTGCCCTCCAGCCAGTCTCCGGCATGCGGCAGCAGCGAGTACGTAAAGCTGTGATGCCCGCGATCGGCATCCGGGTCAGGATGTGTCGCGGACTTGATCAGCGACAGTCTGATCGTGTCGTCCTTAATGTCGTAGCCATACTTGCAATCATTCATCAGGCTGACACCGTACCCTCTCTCCGACAAGTCGGCCCACTGCTGCCCCACCGTCTCGAAGCGGGCGTAATCCCAGCTTGTATTCCAGTGAGTAGGCCGCTTCACATTGCCGAACTGCACGTCATAGGTCGCTTCCGTCGCCCTGACGGATACCGGGAATGCCGCCTTCAGCAACTGTTGCGGCTCCTGCCAATCCGCTTCCGTCCTGAAGTCAATACGGCGTCCTTCCGCATAGAGGATCATCTCCTGCCGGATAACGGAATCCATATACCGCCATTGGAATCGCACGACAGCCTGCAGCGGTCCGATCTCCACCGCTTCGCATAGTTCCAGCTCGACAACCTCGCGGCATTTCTCCTGATAGAACAGATCGATATCCCATGCTTCATGGGCAAGCGGCTTATCTTCGAATACTTGCAGCACATTGCCTCGCATGCCGTCCGCCAGCACCTCGCGGCCGGCCGTTTTGTCCCAGATGGAGATCAGCTGGCCTTGCTCGTTCCAGCGAATCTCATAGTGCGGCGTATCGATGCCTTGTTCCTTCATCACGAACGGCGCATTGCGACCTGCTTGTTGCCCGCTGTCTTCCGCACTGAAGGCAATCGTCGACCAGCCCATGGACGGAATATTCGATACGAATACATGCCACTTGTCGCCGGTACGCTGCGACGGAATGACCGCGCCCTCCGCATCCTTCCACACTCCCGCTTCCTCGCTCCCTGCCGGAATGGACACCAGTTCACTGCGTACCCAGTTCGCACTATTGAAGACCGTAACCCGGCCATCGTCGCTGCCGTTATGCTTCATGCCAGTTGCAGCGGCCGTCCAGGCGGCCTGGGCCACCCCTTCGGCCTCCGCATATTCCAGCCTGCTGTCCTCGTATACTTCCTTGATGGAGGAGCCGGGAATAATGTCATGGAACTGATTGCGCAGCACGATCTTCCAGCCTTCGTTCAGCTCCGCTTGCGGATACGCCTTCCAGCCGGCCGCCAATACGCTGTTCATGCTGGAAAGCCATTCCGTCTCGCGGTACAGCAGCTCCAGCTTGCGGTTCATCCGCTTATTGTAGGCTTGGCTCGTATAGGTTCCTCTATGATATTCCAGGTACAGCTCTCCGTCCCAAGTGTGCACATAACGATCTGTATCCGACACCCGCTCCTGCAGCTTGCGGAAGTACTGGCCCGCCGTGCCCGTCTTCACTTGCGGAAGTCCTGGCATGTCATCGAGACGCCGGCGCATTTCAAGCATTTCCCTGTTCACCCCGCCGCCCCCGTCGCCATAGCCGTACGAGAGCAGCAACTCGCGGTTCACTTCCTTGTCGCGATATGCGTCCCAGATACCCTTCACCGTCTTCGGCGTTACGACGCCGTTATACGTATAGAACCAGGAGCCCGGCTGAGACCACGGCTCAGGCGTCGTAATGAAGTGTGTCAATATTTCCGTACCGTCAATGCCGCGCCACTTGAATGTGTCATGAGGCATCCGGTTATATTGATTCCAGCTGATCTTCGTCGTCATGAACGTGTTAATGCCGGATTTCTTCAGGATCTGCGGCAGCGCCCAGCTATAGCCGAATACATCCGGCAGCCATAAGTAATCGCATTCCGTACCGAACTCATCGCGCAGGAATCGGGTTCCGAGCAAGATCTGCCTGACGAGCGATTCGCCGCTTGTCAGATTGCAATCCGCCTCCAGCCACATGCCGCCGGCAGCTTCCCAGCGCCCTTCTCCTACACGTTCTTTAATCTTTTCATAGATATCGGGATAATCACCTTTAATGTATTCGTACAGCTGGGGTTGCGTCTGCAGAAATACATATTCCGGATACTGCTCCATCAGACGCAGCACAGTGGAGAAAGAACGCGCGCACTTCTCCCGCGTATGCTTCAAGCGCCATAGCCACGCCACATCGATATGTGTATGACCAATGCAATGAACCGTAACCGGATGATGCTTCCCGATCTTCTCCAGCTCCGCTTTCAACCGATCAATAGCTGCATAGACAGAAGCATAGAACACATCCGAACCGGGACGCGACCAGTCAATCAGACGAATCGCACCGTCCAGCGCGCCGAGCAGCATCGGGCGTTCCGTCGCATGTTCGCTCAGTTGCTTAATGGTTTCAAATGTCGCTTTGGACGTATAGTAAAGATCATCGGCAGCCTCATCCAGCCAGCAAATCTCCGACAGATTAATCGTATGCGCCTGATCCCTGGGCACACCGCCGCCTTCCAAGCCCGACCATAAGCGAATATCGAATGCAAGCTCGCTGCCGGCCGCATCTTCCGGTAGAAATACTTCCATATGATTGGAGTCCACTCCCTGATAAGGCTGTCCATTCAGGAAGAAGAGCGACTCGAAGCCGGAGTTGTTGCCTCCGCCCGTATCGCCGAAGTCGAACCGGCCCAGGATGCGCTTGCCTGACCATGCTTCCGGCACATCCGCTGTCGATCTTAACCATAGATATAGATCCCGGCCAATCCAGCGCTCTCCCTTCCGCATGACGGACCATTCACCTCCGGCCGGCGGGTATGCGGCAATCTCTCCGCTTAAGTCAACCTGGCTGTCCCATGCCGGAATCTGTATCGCATCCCGGTATCGATAAGCCGACAATTCGCGTATTCGAGCTTCAAGCTTTGATTCTGTCAGAAACATCGTTGTCCTCCTTCGGCACCAATAGATTGATCCCAATTAATTTGCTATTAAAGCGGCGGTGTTCCAGCCTACTTTGTACGATAAATCATACAAACGTTCCCACTCCACCAGCGATCCCAGCTTACTTTGTACGAAATTTCATACAAATGCCATGCTCCACCAGCGATTCCAGCCTACTTTGTACGAAATTTCATACAAATGACACGCTCCACCAGCGATCCCAGCCTACTTTGTACGAAATTTCATACAAATGACACGCCCCACCAGCGATTCCAGCCTACTTTGTACGAAATTTCATACAAATGACACGCTCCACCGGCGATTCCAGCCTACTTTGTACGAAATTTCATACAAATGACACGCCCCACCAGCGATTCCAGCCTACTTTGTACGAAATTTCATACAAATGACACGCCCCACCAGCGATCCCAGCCTACTTTGTACGAAATTTCATACAAATGACACGCTCCACCGGCGATCCCAGCCTACTTTGTACGAAATTTCATACAAATGACACGTTCCACCGGCGATTCCAGCCTACTTTGTACGAAATTTCATACAAATGACACGCTCCACCAGCGATCCCAGCCTACTTTGTACGAAATTTCATACAAATGACATGCCCCACCAGCGATCTCAGCCTACTTTGTACGAAAACTCGTTACCGCTTAGATACATTTGGTACGAGGCACGCTTGGCGGAGCTATGTGACCAAAATGAGTGATAGCCCACACTTTCCTCTACTTTTCCGAGTCTATATGACCATTTTGAGCGATAGCTCCTACTTTTCGGCGGAATGAGGTACGCTTGGCGGGGCTATATGAACAAAATGAGCGATTGCGCACAATTTCCACTTCTTTTCCGAGCCCATGTGACCATTTTGAGCGATAAGCCCCACCCTACTAGCTTTAGTACCTAAGTAGTTACGAAATTTCATACAAACGTCCCGCTTCACCAGCGATCCCTGAGCTCTACGCTTGCTTAGCGGGCCAATCAGCTAGGGATCGATTCACCAGCTGGCTTCCACGTCTGATTTGATATATGTTTTATGATCATATGTGAAAAATTATATCCTTTCAGCGGTGATGTGTAAACAAGGAAGATGTGCTGCCGCGCTCGATCCAGGTAACCGGGAGCACGCAGCTTTCCGCTGTCCTGCCCGTCTCCAGCCTGTTCATGATCATCTCGGCCGCTCTTCGTCCTATATCCCGGAACGGCTGTTCGATCGTCGTCAGAGGAACGACAGCTCCCGCCGAGGCGATGCTGTTGTCGAATCCGATGACCGACAGGTGATCCGGCACCTTCGCTCCAAGCTCCAATGCCGCTTTCATCAACTGCACGGCAACATAATCGTTTTCCGCTTGCACAGCCGTTACTTGATTGCTAAGCAGCTTCTCCACAATTTTTTTGAAGCTGCGTTCCGATCCCAATGAGCCCAGTTCCCTCAGAAAGTCCAGCAGGACAAGCTCGGCATCGCAAGGCAATCCGTTGTCCTTCAAAGCCTGACTGTAGCCCAAATAACGGTGCTTCACCGAGGAAGCCGCCTCAAGTCCGACACTGCTCACAAACGCAATCCGCTTATGACCCAGCTTGGCCAAATGGGAGGCCGCCATATACCCGCCCGCATAATTGTCCGATACGACGCTGCGGGCGGACGGGCCTTCAAAGTGCTTGTCGATAGTGACAATAGGGTAATCGTTCATATGCAAAGTGTGAACGTCTATATTGAAGCTGCTATTCGTCGGGTAGTAAATAATCCCCTTCATGCCCTGCTTGGGCAAAGTGCGCAGCAGCTCGCTCTCCTTAACCGTATTCTCGTGAGTGGTATGGACACTCAAGTGAAGCCCGCGTTTCTCCATCGCCTCGGAAGCTCCCTGAATATACTGGCTTAACCCATTCGCGGAAAATGACGGCAATATAAAGGCAACTGTATCATGCAAGCGCTCATGGCATTCGGATGCCCGCCACTCGCCGGCGCTTCTGACGAAGCTCCCGCTGCCTTGTTTGCGGTCAATATAGCCATGAAGCTCGAGCTCTTCCAATGCCCGTTTCACCGTAATGCGGCTTACCCCGTAATGCTTCGTTAATTCCAGTTCTGTCGGCAGCTGCTGCTCCGCCGCATACTTTCCTGCTTCAATATCCTCTCGAACGGCATCAAAAATTTGATGATACAGCGTTTTGGTTTCCATCTCTGCTCCTACCACCTTCTTCTATCCAACAATACCCGTACGCTCAACACTCTCTACAAAATATCGTTGAACGAAAATATACATGATGATCAATGGGGCCAATACGAGAAGCGCCCCTGTACTCATTATAAGCGATATATAAACCGGGTCCACTTCAAATGCTTCCGTCACGCCGGAGGCAATCGATGTCACCTGCGTGGACAGCACCTTCACCTTGTTAAAGTATAACGATACATAATAGCTGTCATTCCATTGCCAGACGAAGGAGAACAGGAGGACCGTCACGAGTGCCGGCGTCGCATTGGGCAAAATAATGCGAAAAAATGTTTTGCCTATCCCGTATCCGTCCACATAAGCCGCTTCCTCCAGCTCCTTCGGAACCGCCCGGAAAAATTGCCGGAATATATAAATGTACAGCCCCGTCTTCAATCCCATGGCCAGCATGGAGGAAATGATAAACGGCCACGGCGTATCGATCAAATTCATACTGCCTCCGGCAAACAAGCTCCCCAGTCCGAAGAAATCAAAATACCGGTACGTCATATAAGTCGGAATCATAATCGTCTGCGGCGGCACAACGATGGTGAAGACGACCAGCATGAACAGCACGCCGCTCCCCCAGAAGCGGAGCCTCGCAAAGGCGTATGCCGCCAAAGCGCAGGACACAAGCTGCAGCAGCGTCGTACCTGCCGAGATGAGCGTGGTGTTCAGGAAAGCAGTCCAGTAATCCATCGCTTCCATCGCCGTCTTGACGTTGTCCAGCGTAAAGTGGCGGGGAAGCCACAATACGGAAGGATCATACAGATCGTCCTTGACCCGGAACGCAATGGACAGCTTCATCATAATCGGATAGAGAATAATAAAGCACAGCCCCGTAATCAGAGTCGTCCGAAGCATCATCCAGCTCCAATGCTTCAAGCTTTCCAGAGGCTGCTTCTGCTCCAGACGCTCTCTCAGCGCATTAATGATGGACGGCATACTCTCCACCTCCAGTCATATTAGTCATAATAGAACACCCTCTTGGAAATAAACCAGCCGGACAACACGAGAATAATCGAAATGATAACAAAGTAGATCCATGACATCGCAGCGCTGACGCCGAACTCAAAGGAACGGAACGCCGTCTCGGAGATGAGTGTGATCATCTCGTTGCCGTTAAAGGAATCGATGATGGAATACACCGTATTCGTCAAAATAAGCGGAGAAGTCATCGGGAACGTTATTTTCCAAAAGAGCTCGTAGCCCGTCGCCCCCTCCATACGCGCCGATTCATACAACGAAGGGGAGATCGACTGGAGGCCTGCCAGGAAGATCAGAATCTGCACGCCGGATGAACTGATAATTTCATAGATGCGATCCACGGCGCCGGTCAAATAGTCGACGAACATCGTCCCCATCCCGGATTCCAGCAGCATCTTCTCCAGCTGGAAGCTTTGCAGCATACCGCTATCTTCCCCGCTTGCTCCGCTTGAGGTCATCATGCCCGCAATGAAGCTATTCGCATCCAGACTGGCAATCGCGCTGGAAGCCAGAATAACCGGCAGGAAAAACACGGATCTGGCGAATACCCGCCCTCTGAATCTCTGATTGAGCAGCACTGCTGCAAACAGGCTGAAAATGATAATGATCGGAACGTTCACGACCATATTCACAATCGCATCTGTCAGCGTGCGGTTGAAGGTAGGATGCGACAACAGCAACATGGCGAAATTGTTCAAGCCTTCATAATCCGTTACGAATCCGCCCTCGCTCAGCCTAAGCGTACTCATGCTGTAACGCAGCGACTGCAGCAGCGGAATGAGAAACAGGAAGAGGAAGCCGAACATGAACGGGGTGGCGAACAATAGGCCATACCATGCTTTCCGCTGTTCCAGTGTCCACTTTCTTCGAAGCATATTCACTCACCGCCCGTCCAATAGCTATTCGGAACGATAGCCGTTCCGTCGATGTCCACCGTCGCATCGCTGTAATTGACGATGATGCGAATCCCGTTCCCGAACGTCGTCTCATAGACGCCCTCCTGCAATTGGCGATGCTTCGATATCGTCTGCCCTTGCACCGCTTTCAGCACAGCATTCAGCTCCGTATAATACCGGACGCCGACATCCATCCAGTCCCGATAGTGAGCGGAATACAAATAATCGAAGTCCGTTCCTTTCGTAACGGACGGATCGGCATGGAACCATTGGAAGTAGACCGCCGAGCCTGTCTCCAGCGCTTTCAGCATCTGCCGGCGGACATCTCCCCGCTCCGCCATATTCCACGGCTCGCCCGCATAGCTGATATAGCCATGCAGCACCATCTGATAGAACGGAACATCCTCGTCTATTATCTGGAAGCGGCTGCTGCGCAGCGGAGCGTTCACGACCGTATCGGCGAATTGCAGCGCATACTGGTTGCCGCCGCTTACCATCAGCTCGTCGACAGCGGCATTGACCGCATGCAAGCTGTCGACGACGATTTCTTTCGCCGCCTGCCTGTTCACGAATCTTGATTCATGAAAGTCGGAATTCAGAGGCGTACCCAGATCGCTGAGCGACAGGCCGGATAGCTGCAGCTTCTCCGCTTGCTTCAGGAATGATTCCGTCGTGCCGAGCAATACTCCCGGAGACAGCACGTAATGCGAGAACTTCGATTTGTCCGCCATATAGTGAACCGGGCTGTACGAATATACGGCGGCGTCTTTTTTGTTCAAGAAAGTTGCTGCGCCTTTGTCCCCCTTGTACTTGTGCTGCAAAGCCACATCCGGAAAAAAAGCGATATCTTCTTGCCGCGTATATTGCGCAAGCCGGCGGAAATCCCGCTTGCCTCCCAGCCCGGCTTCCAGCTTGACCTTCTCCGGCGACTTATGGCGAATGCCGTCATTGAACCAGCCCTCGTATTGGAGCTGTATACGTCCGACGCCCGCTTCCTTCAGCTCCGTTAAAATATCGATCGCTTCATCAAAGGTCGTCAACGCCTCGGCGCGCTTGTACGGAATGCCGAGAAAGGATTTGTTCTTCATGAAAGCCCCCTCAAGCCGCAGCACGAACGGAATAGCGCTGTCGCTTGCTCGCCTCTGCCAGCCGTACTCCTTCGTCAGCCGCTCGCGGTACAATGCCGCCAGTCCGGAGTAAGAAGCGTCGCCTCCGCTCAGGAACTGATAGCTGACGCCAAGCTCGCCGCTATACTTTCCGGATTGAAATACGGGGATCGAGCTCGACTTGCTGCCGGAGGTGAGCGTAATATAATCCATCTGCATCAGCTCGAAACGCGCCGATACATGATTGTAGTCATGATGGCGGCCGCTCACATCCGCCGTTACGGATGCCAGAGCGTCTCCTTCTTCGATGACCGCCAGAAAGGCTGCATCGTTTTTGACCATGCCGAAGACAGGGAAGCGGATCGTCTCATTGCTTTGAACCTTCTCCTTGCGCATCACCGTCTCGTCAAGTCCGTAGACAGGCGCATCGTAAGGAGCGCTTGCCAGCTTGCCATTATTGAAGCGGATTAAGGCTCCCGAGCCGTCGGGAACGAACAGGTATCCTTCATCCGATGCGTCCGCCGCTCCGAAATAGTTCAGCAGATGGATCGATTGAATGGGATGCCGTTCATCATATTCCAATTCAGCGGCGGCGATCGAAGCGACGAATCGGTCTCCTTCCAGCCTGTACTGTACCGGAACATGGAACTGTAGGCCGGTTCCTTCCGCCGCTTCCAGGCCGTTGGCCTGATTATCCTTGGCCGCCTCTTCGCTCGTATAGCCGGCGGCTTCCAGCACGGCAGCTATTTCTTCGACGACGAAGTTCTGCATCTTTCTCGGCGTGTATATGCCCGTCTCCTCGTCGAGATCGAATCTAAGCCTCACCTTGGTCCGGATATCCTCATCCGTAATCTTGGCCAATATGACACTCTCGAAGCGTTCCTTGCTGATCGCCAGCGGAATGACATCTCTCCCCTTGGCGGCATTGCCGAACGTATAGCTGACCTTCACGCCGTCCGGAATGGACGCAATCGAGAATTGTCCCCTCTTCACACTGTCGTCATAGCTGTTGAACGTCTTAAGCTGACCGTCTTCATTGTAATAAGTTAGCGTCAGTTGCGAGGACAGCATGGACTTGAACAACGGCGAAGCCTTCTCGTCCGCATCCCGCAGAGGGGGATTGGAGTGCCAGACGTGACCGGTTCCCTTCTGCTCCAGCGCAATCTCCGCCGTCTCCCGCGATATATAGAACTTTAAAGCTTCATTCTCCGCGACAGCCTGCATACCGCTTGCCGGAGAAGCGCTGCTCTGCCGGCCTTGTTCGGGGCCTTTCTCTATGACGCGCTTCTGGTCTTGCTTGGTTTCAGGCTTCGTCTCTTCCCCGGCATCTTGCTTCACTGCCAGTGCCGCATTGCCGTTCCCGCTTCCCTCCGTCGCACCGGCAGGAATAAGGCCATCCGCTGTCCAGAAGAGCAGGGCAAGCATGCATATGACGAGGGTGATCTTCATTCCGGATTTTCTCACGCTAACCCTCCTTTACAATCGGAAAATAACTTCGGTATAAATCGCCGAGAAGAATGACAGCATCTGCTGCAGAATGCTGAAGACGAGCAGCGCCAAAAACAACAGGATGCCAATGACGACTACTGTAAGAAGCATCGTCACAGCCGTCTTGCCCGGCGTATATTGATGGACCGTCATCGTGCCTGTGAACAGCAGGATCAGAAACCAGATGAAAGCGATAGAGTCCAGCAAATAGTAAAACGTACTCTCTTCTTGCGTAATAATGCGGCTCAGCAATATTTGCGGCAAATAGATCACGATGAAAGGAAGCAGCGAGTAGCCGGTTGCCAGTATAATCTCCCGGAACTTGCCTTCCCCGTCCATCAATGTGGTCAGCGACCAGTTCGCAATGGCCCACAAGGCGACAGGAAGCAGCACCAGTCGCAGCTGAGCCAGACTATTCAGCTCATCGGGATTGTTGTTATTCACGACAAAGCCGCTGTATTGATACTTTAAAATCATCGTCAGCCCCAGCAGCAGCACAATGCCGACGGCTATCCCCAATCTGCCCTTGCCCTCGAACTTCATCTCCCAGAAGCCCTTGATCGGGTGAGTCATCGTATAAAGCGGATTGCTCCATATCCCGCTCTCTGTGTAAAGCCCACCAGCTCCTCGCCTGCGCTTCCATCGCTTCCATATGGCCGGTGCGAGCAGCAGCAGCAAAAATCCGCCGGCCAAATAACCGAAGTTGCGCTCGATCCACTCCTCGCGATAACGCTTGAATGCTTCGGAGTAATAAGCGCGGTTACTGCCCAGCTCGAAGCTTCGCATCGCTCCGGCATTGTCGCCTTCCTTGAGCAGCGCTTTTCCAATGCCGACATAGGCAATTTCATTGTTGCGGTTCAGCCTCAGCACTTCCTGCCATTGCTGCTTGGCCAGTGCCGCTTCGCCATTGTATTGAGCGATCGTCGCCTTTCGGATTGCGCTTCCATACGGAGTAGGGGAAAAAGCGGTTATTTGTCCCAATCCTTTGTCCAGCACATAAAGCGTCTCCTCCCATTTCCCGAGCGCTGCCGGAGAGCGGAACCTCCCCTCCTGATTGCCGATTCCTCCGAATTGGTGGAGCATCTGCCCGTCTTTGTCGTACGTGAAGATGCGGCCTCGTTTAAAATCCAGCCCGTGATAGATGCCGGCCTCGTCGGATTGTACAGCAACGAAGATCGAGCTGCCCGGCACGCTGCCAATCTCCAAATAGTGAATATCGCCCTTCGGAGGGAATGAGCCTTCTCTCCGCAAAATATCAATGCCCGATGGGTTCAATCGTTTAATTGGCGCCTCCGAATTGATTTCGGGAGTTGTCGTGTACAGAAAACCCTCGCTGTCGATATTCATATTATTGAACTCCAGCGGCACGAACTGCACCATTTTGTCCCGCTGCTCGGAGGTAGACAAGCGCTTCCAGAGCAAATCGACGGGGTTGAAACGTACGCGGTTCGTTCCGATGAAGCCGTTAAATCCGCCATCGGCATCGAATTCCATAATCCCTTCATACGCATTCTTGCTGATAACATACAAGCGCTTCGCTTTATCCAGCGCCACCTTGGAGGGGCTGAATTGAAAGCTGCCTCTTATAAATGAAGAATGCGGCGCTTCAATCGTCTTCACGAATCGCCCGTCTTCCGTCAGATGAACGACCCTTCCATTGCCCGTGTCCGCTATATAAAGATGACCGTTGTCTTCATCTACAAATAGGCCTTCGGGCCGCAGAAAGCCATCTTCCTTGCCATCATGCCGAAACGAATCCAGCACGGCGGCCGAGCGCTCTTCCATATCGAACACAACTATCCGGTTATTACCCGTGTCGGCCACGTAAGCCGTGCCATTCCCGATATACAAGTCCTCCGGCGACGAGAAAGGCGCAAGCCCCATATCCTCCGCACGAATGATGTCTTCAGGCCAATAAGGGAGCGGCGCCGGAGCAGCCTCCTTCTCATAGGAATACAAATACCCCGGATAAATCGAGGCATGCGCTTCAAGCGGAGCGAAGGCCAGCATCATAAGGGCCGTCATCAGCATCGTGATATGTTTAAGTCTCAATCTGCCCTCACCCCCTATTCCTTCATGCCCGACGTCGACATCGTCTGAATCACATTGCTCTGCGTCACGATAAAGACGATGATCGGCACCAGCATCATCAGCAAAGTGACGGCTGCGAAAGCGCCGGTACGGGAAATCCCTCCCGCCAATATTTGGCTGAACGCATAGTCCATCGTTTTCAATTGCTCGCTGTAAATAAATTTTTGCGCCGTTGCGTTCACCGTCCATAATTGCTGGAACGAGAAAATAATAAGCGTAAGCCAGGCAGGCTTGACCGTCGGCATGACGATGGACCAGAACACCCTGTATTCACCCGCACCGTCAATCTTGGCGGCCTCCAGCAGCGCATCCGGTATCTGCTCCATGAACTGCTTCATCAAATACAATCCTAATGAATAGCCGAAAGCGGGAATGATCAGCGCCCCGTAATGGTTAATGAGCCCCAGCCATGACATCGTCATGTAATTGGGAATAGCCGTTACATGGGGGGAGAACATCAGCGACAGCACGACCATGGAGAACAACACCGCGCTGCCCCTGAACTTGATCTTGGCCAGCGGATAGGCTGCGGCGGAGGCCAGCAGCACATGACCGGCCGTACCGATGATGGCGATAAAGAACGTATTGAATATATACCTCGAGAACGGTACCCATGAGTTGGAGAAAATAAGCACCAAGTCGTAAAAATTGTCCAGCGTCGGATTGCGAACAAAAAATCGCGGCGGAAACAGAAAAATCTCGTCCATCGGCTTAAACGCATTGCTGATTATAAATAGAAGGGGCAAGCCCATAAACGCCGCTACAGCGCCGATGAAAACAGACAGCATAATCGTCACCGGCAAGGAACGGTTAAGCCGCTTTCTGGGCAAAAGCATTCGAAGCTGGTTCATTCGTGTCAATCCCCCACTTTCTTCAGGAAGCGCTGCGTCAGCAGATTCGTTCCCAGCATGATGCCGAACAGAACAGTCGCAATCGCCGATGCGTATCCCATCTCGAATCGGATCGTTCCATAGTCCATCAGATGCGTCACAATCGTATGCGCCGCATAATCCGTGCTGGGAAAGCCCGCCAGATAGATGCTGACCTCCGCTACGGCGAACGAAGTCGTAATTTGGATGACGGCGCCGAACATAAGCTGCGGCCTCATCGACGGCAGCGTAATGTACCACAGCTCCTGCCAGCGGTTTTTGATCCCGTCCATCGCTCCCGCCTCGAACAAGGTGCGATCAATGCCTTGCAAGCCGGCGATAAATGCCAGGAATGCGGTTCCAAGGCTAAGCCACAACTGAACAAGGATGACGATAGCCAGCATCCACTGGGGGTCCTGCAGCCACTGGACCGGCTCCGTAATGAACCCCCAACGAATGAGAAACGCATTCACATAACCATATGAATCGCTATGGAACATAATTTGCCATATTAAAAAAGCATTGCCCGAGATCGAAGGCGCATAGAGGATGAGCGTAATAATCGACCTGAACCTGGGCGGCAGCTCATTGATGAGCCAGGCGAACAGGAAGCAAGCCATATAGCTGGCAGGTCCGGTAATGGCCGCGAACAGCAACGTATTTTTCAGCGCGGTCAGATAGACATCGTCCTTGACGAACAGTCGCACATAATTGTCCCAGCCAATCCACTTCGGAAACTCCAGCATGTTGAAGTTCGTAAAGCTGAGCCCGAAGGACAGCACGACAGGGAATACAGTAAAGGCAAAGAAGATAATAAAGTACGGGGCCAGCAACACATAAGCATGCTTCTTCACGCTTATATCCCGGCCGATTGAAGCGGCGGCCGTTATGATTTTATTTCCATTCGCGTTACGGATAACCATCACCTCAGTTCGTAAGCGGAAGATTGAATTCTTTCCGTTTGATCGTAATTTCTTCATTGATGGCGCGCACGTACAAGTCTATCGTCTCCCTCGCATCGTCGCCGCCGATGACAACGCGGCGGAATGCATTGTCCAGATGTCGGCCGGTAAAGTATCCGCCGGGAACTTCCGGGATACCTCTTACCCAGCGCCACTGCTCCTTCAGCACGTTCAGATCGGCTACCGGCCACGGCAGCTGCTCCAGCGCTTCCACATGGGCTGCGGGATATCGTCCCGCCGGTCCCAGGAGTCCTTCCATCTCGCGTCCGAATGCAATCTGCGCGTCCTTGTCCGTCCACCACTTCAGGAACTCCCATGCCGCCTCCTTGTCTTCCGTCTGCTGGAACATAATCGCTCCGAAGCCTCTGCTGGACACTTCTCTTCTTATCTCACCTTCCGCCGTTCTGACACCCGGCACTGGAGCGAATCCCCATAATCCCCTGATTTCCGGCGCGCTGACGCTCAGATGATTGTACGTGTCGTATTCCGCAATGCCGATCGGCATTTCTCCTGTACGAAACCGGTTAGGGAAGTCGAACATAATCGGCAGCTTATAGTTGACATAGAGCTCCGTCCACTTCCTGAACGCCTGCACGGACGGTTCGGCATCAATCGCGCTGGCCATGCCGCCTTCCCGATACAATTCACCGTCATGCTGATACAGCAGCATCGCGAATGCGGGATTGGGCGGCAGCTGTTGAGTGACACCGGTACCCGCCGACGATACCGTCTGCTGCGGCAAGCCGAACTCCAGGTTGTTCTTCTGCAGATGCGGGATCATAGCATACACATCGTCCCATGTCTGCGGCACTTCCAGCCCCAGCTCGTTCAGAATATCCTTGCGGTAGAAGAGCACCGGGAATATTTGTTGCTCCGGAAGCGCGAACACACCTTCATTGTAGCGGTAGGGCACTACAGCACTTTCATGGAAGCGCTGCGACACTTCCTCGAAGTCCGGGAATGCGCTCAAGTCATAAAGCGCGCTTCGCATCGCGAAATTGACCGGCACATCGTTGCCGACCTGTATCGCCACATCCGGTCCTTGCCCGGCCAAGGTGGCAGCCAGCAGCACATCCGCGGATACGAGCCGCAGATTGACTGGCACTCCGGATTTCACTGTAAAATCGTTGTCGATCATTCTTTTCACAATCTGAGCCTGGTCCCGTCCTGTCGTGACCCACACTGCAATCGGCTTCTGCGCATCTTCGTGCACTTGCCCGATGCTGTCATAGTCTTCGATGAATGAAGCGCCGAACGCAGACAGCTCATGTACAGCCTTCTGCCACCAGGACGCTTTCGCCTTGGGCAGCTTGCTGTCGGGGGAAGATGCAATCAGGTAGTCGATCGACAGCGGCTGCTCCTTCACTTGCAATATCCAGGTGCTGACAGCGCCGACATTCGTCTTGAACCGCTCCAGTCTCGACGGAACGCTGTCCGGCTCCTTCGCCATGTCGCTTAATTGGTAGGATATCGTCCGCAGGATAGCCGTCCGGTCCGTCGTCTTGCCGCTATATCCTTCCATCATGTCAGCCAAGGAGGCAAGCACAGCGCTTTGCCGCTCCATTATGCCCGGCATCTCCGGCAGCCTCTCATCCAGCTGATAGTCCCGGAAAGGGTCCGGCACGGTGCCGGTAAAGCTGATGATCGTCCGGTACAGCTCGTTCAGCGCAAGAACGCTCGATTCGGCAGTCCGGAGCACAGGAGCCATCTCTCCAAGCGTCACTTCCAGCCTGATCGCATGCTTGCCCTTCGTGAAGTGGAACAGATAAGGCTCTCCATCATCCTCATTGCGCAATATATGCATGCCCCAATCCGGGCCGTAAGGGAAGGACACTCGCTCCATCTCGCGGAATGGCGTCTTGCCGTCAATCGTCAGCGCTCTGGTAGAGGTCAAGCCGCGCGCATAAGATTGCTTGGCCTTGAAAGCCAGCTGATACAAGCCGTCCTCCGGAATATCGATCTCCCACTCCATCCATTGTCCCGGCATTCTCCAGTTATTTCCGCCTATTGCATTTAATCTGATTTTGGATACATGATACGGCTCTGAAGTTGGCGAGCGCTCCATAATGGGGTACAAGGTAGGACTGGATTTCCACTCAGCATCCTCGCCTTGCTTTTTGATCACAATTGAGCGATCTACCACCTTTAAGTCCTGCTGCTCATATATGTTCAATTGATCCTTATAATCAATAGTGCTTTCAGACTGATGCAGCGTAAGCGATTCAATGACAACCGGCTCACGCAGTGAAGCCAGAGAGAGTGTATTGCCGCCCTTGTGAAAATAAAATAAGTAAGGCTCCTCGTAGTATCCCGTCATATCCCTCAACTGCACATCTTGCCAGCCGGACTCCTCTGCTTGCACAGGCCTGATATCATTCCCTCGCTCATCCCGCTGAATGCCAGCACCCGCGTTTTTCCATCGGCGCTGCAAATAAATACTGCCGGATTCCGCGAAGGGAAGCTCCCCGTTAATGTATAAGGCTCTTTCGATATCCGTATTTTTGCCAGGCACATTGTAGTAGCGAACGCTAATATAATATAACCCCGCTTCCGGCACATCGAACGCCCACGTCATCATGCCCGTCTCATCCGTAAGCAAGGCTCCGTCTTCTGCGGCATTGCTGTCTCGATACAGCCCGGGCTTCATTCCGTCTGCTCTCTCATAGCTTGTTGCTCGTACGACAATCGTTTCATCCGGCATCGGCTTGTCTTGATGCTGCAGCCTGTACTGCTCATATCCGTTCTCCCTAAGCGTAAGCCCCGTCAGCTCCGAGACTTGGTCGCGATCGACCATCCCTTTGGCGGAGGAATGCGGTGCGCTCGCTTGAGTCGCCATCAATATAGCTGCAGTGCACAGCATGGCTATCCATCTGTATTTGAATAAACGTTGTCGCAAGGCGCAGGTCCCCCTTTACTCATGAATGCCACCGCCGCTGACAAGCGGCAGTGGCACCAACAGAGCAGCATTTCTTCTTACTTCATCACTTGATTCATAGCAGCTTCGAACTGCGGCTTAATCTTCTCAATCGCCGTAGCCGGCGTTTCCTTGCCATCTTTCATATTGTTGAATGCGCCTTCAATGATTTTTTCCGCTTCCGGATAAGCATAGTAGCTGATATAAGTAATTTTGTTGCCCATTTGCTTGATCGTGTCGATGATTTCAGGTGAAGGATAAGTATTCTCCATGCTTTCGTCGATCAGCGCTTGAATTTCAGGATACTGCGATCTCCACAATGAGATTTCATCAAGAATTTTTGCAGCCGCTTCCGCATTTTTGGACATCTTGGCTATCGCCCACATATTTCCGAATGGCGTGTTCGTGCCGTAATCATCCGCTTTTGGACCTCTTGGCCAAAATACGAAGCCTAACTCATCGGTCATGTTTTCTTTATAGTTGCCGATCTCCCATGTGAATGCGGTTACCATAGCCGTCTTGCCTTTAATGAACTGCTGGTTATGGTCCTCGCCGCTTACGTCGATCACTTTGTGCGTATTGTACAGATCATAATAAGCTTGCGAGGCTTCCATCGCATTCGGGCTGTCCAGGGAGAACTTGTAAGAGCCGTCTTCCGCTACATCGACTGCCCCATTGTTGGAATAAATATATTGATGGAATATCTCTTTCGGATTGCCCGCGATGCCGTATACGTCAACCTTGCCGTCTCCATCTGTATCTTTTGTAGCCGCTTTGGCGATTTCAAGGAATTTGTCCCACGTCCATTCACCGCTTTGCTGAAGCGCGTATGGGTCTTCCAGTCCCATGCTTTGGAACAACGTTTTGTTATACCACAGGCCGAATGGCGACGGACCGCCATCTACAAGACCGTATTGCTTGCCGTTGTAAGCCCCGCCTTCAAGCATCCACTTGGGCATTTTCTCCGAATCGATCTTCAGCAGATCGTCCAGTTCGGCAACGAATCCGTCGTTGACCAGCTTGGGGAACATCCAGAACAGCTCCAGCCGCACGATATCCGCGAACGGCTCTCCGCCTAGCGAAGTTGTCGTGAATTGCTCCACCATTTGACCGTAATCGACCTTTACATACTCAATTTTCGCATTATATTTTTTTTCCGCTTTTTCAATCAATTCAATTTGCAGCTCGTCAATAAGCGAGCGCTCCTCTTCCTTCACAGCCCGAGGGTCGGCATCCCACCATGCGCCAATCTTGATCGTCTGACCGCCAAGGTCAATCTTCTCCTCGACCGCCCCGTCATCCGGCTTTTCCTCCGTAGTCTCCGGAGCAGGCGTAGCAGTTTCCTTTACAGTCTCCTTGCCTGGAGCCTCCTCTTGCCCGTTATTCCCGGAACAACCTGCCATAACCAATACAAGTGCAAGAACAAGCAGAAGAACAATCCCTTTAGACAGCGTCCATTTTTGCATACGATTACCCCTTTATCGATTAATTTGCAAACACATGTCCAATCATGCCGTTAACGATCGCCCCGCTCTCCCCTCCTTTTTAAGCGCTTACATTCACTTTGAAAAAATGACTTAGCAAACCTTGTTTTTCGTTCAAGCAGCAACTTCCACTTAATTTGATATACCATAAAGTCCACTAAGTGATTTTTATTATATTCATTGAGGGATCATTTGTAAATATGTTGTTATGTTTTTTATGATTAATTCTAATATTTAATATACTAAATAATTAACCTGTGACATAATTCAACTTGCCAGTTGCACACTTTCCCGCCTCTAACCGAGGCCGCATCGCTTGCTGCTGCCCATTCGTATGCTTGGACATCGTACCGCTATTGCGGCCAAGCAAAAAAAATCCCCTTGAGCTATTGATTCAATAGCTCAAGGGGATTTTTCCCGCCTTTCTTGGAACTCCAATTGCGTTCGCCGCCTAAGAAGCGGGACCTGTCGATTCCCGTTCAATCCATGCAACATCAATTTTTTCCCTCCGTTGCTGCTGGGAGAAGCCCTGCTCAATTTGCTCCAGAATAATGGAAGCCGCCATGCTTCCAATCTGGCAAAAGTTCTGTTCGACTGTCGTAACAGGACGCTCTACACTTCGAGAAATCTCGTGATTGTCAAAACCGACGATGGATAACTGTTCGGGAACCTTCACCCCCAGCTCCAATGCTGCCCAAAGCAGTTCGACTGCAATATGATCATGCTCGGCTTGAATAGCTGTCACGCCCAGCTCGTGCAACTGTTCGATCATGGCCTTGTAATAGGTTCTGCTTTCCTTCTGATCGAACTTGTCATAGAAGTCGGTTATAATCAGGTCCGTATTAATGGCCAGGTCCGCCTCGCGCAGCGCGGCGCAATATCCGTAGAAGCGGTCTCTGACGGAGCTGCGGTACTCGATACCGATGCTGGAGACGAAGGCGATACGGCTGTGCCCTCGTTTAATGAGCTCCGTACAGATCATATATCCGCCCTTGTAATTGTCCGACACGACACTGCTTACCGGGACGTTGTCGTAATATTGGTCAATCGTAACGACGGGATATTGGTTCATATAATGCGAGTACAGGACTTCAATATTTCTTTGCGTGCTTACCGGATAGAGGATAATGCCCGCTATTTCCCTGCGCGGCAAAGAAGTAAGAAATTCCTTCTCCTTCTTGTAATTCCAGTTGCTCGTGTGAATCGTCAAGTAGTAGCCCTTGGAATCGAGATAATCCGCCGCTCCTTGTATATAGCCCAGCAAGCCGCTTGAATCCACGTACGGCAGCACCATGGCGACCATCTTGCCAATATCGTACGCTTCCGTCTGCTTTTGCTGTCCTCTTTTCTTAACGTAGCTTCCGCTGCCTCTCCTTCTGAATATATAACCGTCCCGTTCCAGCTCCAGCAATGCGCGCTTGGACGTGATGATACTGACGCCATACGAATCGGCCAGCATCGCTTCCGTCGGCAGTTGCTGGTCTTCTTTCAGCTCTCCCGATTCTATTTTTTGCAGAAGCTCCTCGTATATTTTTCTGTAAAGCGGTCTCTTGCCCCTGTCCACGCCTTCACCTGACCTTTCCGTTTCCCTGCCGTCAAGCGCAAGCTTGATCATTCAATAAAGTATATCAAATTTAATTATATATTAACAGTTTCGTGTGAAAAGTTATACGATTTCGATTGTACAGCTCCCCAGCTCTTGCTCTCCCCAGAGCAATTGAAGCTTATCGCCATCCGCCAAAGCTGCCACTCCTGCCGGAGTTCCCGTGAACAACAAGTCCCCTTCTCCAAGCCCGTAATGAGTACCGACATAATGAATAAGCTCCGCTACGGGAAAGAGCATATCGCGAACGCAGCCTTGCTGAGCCGCAAGGCCGTTGCGATAAAGCGTGAAGGTGTGCTCCTGCAGTTCCTTCTCGCCGGGATACGGCAACCATTGGCCCAGCGGTGCCGATTGTTGGAAGCCCTTGGCCGGCAGCCACGGCTGGCCTTTCGCTTTCAGCTTCGACTGCACATCCCGCAAAGTCAGATCGAGCCCCAGCGTCATTCCCTCTATGCAAGCATGGGGGTCGGTTCCCGGCTCATAAGCCCGGCCCATCCGAAGCACGACTTCCAATTCGAAGTGCACCTCGCCTTGCTTGCCGGGAATGCGAATAACTCCGCCGGACATTGCCGATGCCGCATGAGAAGGCTTCATGAACACAAGCGGTTCATTCGGAACCACATTGCCCAGCTCCAGCGCATGCAGGCGATAATTGCGTCCGATACAGTAAATATTTCGAATCTTGCTCCAATTGTCCATGTTCGCTTACCTGCCTTCATGAATGTAGTTGACTGGCCGTAAGGCCATTAGCTCTTCTTCTGCTCGGCGATGCGCTCAGCCAGCTCGCTTAGCTCCGCCCAGCGGTCCATCAGCCCCTCGAGCTTCTCATTAAGTTGTTGCTGTTCTTCCGCCAGCTCCTGAAGCCGCATCGCATCGCTCGCCGCCGCCTCCATCCCTTGCTCGACAGCTTCCAGCTCCGCTTCCGCCGAAGCGATCCAATCTTCAATCTGCTCGTAATCCCGCTGTTCCTTATAAGACATGCGAAGCGTCTTCTCGCTTCCCCGGGACTTCCCTCCATCCTGCACCGCGTTCGGAACGGCTGCGTCAGCCTTGGACCTCGCTGCATTTCCATTGCCTCCCGCCGCATCCAAGCCGCTCTCTCCCTTCTGCCGCTTGTCCGCGTATGCTACATAATCGGAATAGTTCCCCGTGTGCACCGTCAGCTCCGGACTTCCCTCGAACGCAATAATTTTGTCCACCGTTCGGTCCAGGAAGTAGCGGTCATGGGAGACCACGAACACAACGCCGGGGAAATCATCCAGGTAATCTTCCAGAATGGTCAGCGTCGCAATATCCAGATCGTTCGTCGGCTCGTCCAGCAACAGAACGTTGGGCGCATCCATCAGTACCCGCAGCAGCTGCAGCCGGCGCTTCTCGCCGCCCGACAGCTTGGCGATCGGCGACCATTGCATGACGGGAGGGAACAGGAAGCGCTCCAGCATCTGCCCGGCCGAGATCGTCGTCCCGTCGGCCGTCTTCACTTGCTCTGCGCTTTCCCGAATATATTCGATGACCCGCAGCGACTCGTCCATCTCTTCGCGTTCTTGCGAGAACCAGCCCAGCTTCACCGTTGGACCAAGCTCGACATCGCCTTCCTTCGGCTCCAGCTTGCTCCCGATCAGCTTCAGCAGCGTCGACTTGCCGCTTCCGTTGCGTCCCACGATGCCTACCCTGTCTTCGGGAACCGCGATATAGCTGAAATCCGAGAAGAGCGCTCTATCGCCGAAGCTCATCGACACATCATGAAGCTCCACGATTTTCCTGCCTAACCGCGACGATGCGACGGATAGCTCCAGCTTGCCGCTGCCCGCCTTCGGGCCTGCCTCCTTCAGAGCTTCATAGCGTTCAATCCGCGCCTTCTGCTTCGTCGTACGCGCCTTGGCGCCGCGGGATATCCATGCCAGCTCTTGGCGCAGCAGGTTTTGCCGCTTCGACTCGGAAGCCGCTTCCCGCTCCTCGCGCTCCAGCTTCAGCTCCAGGAAGCGGCTGTAATTCGCTTCATAGAAATAAGCGCTCCCCCGGTCCAGCTCAATAACCCGATTGCTGACGCGATCCAGGAAGTAGCGGTCGTGCGTAATCATGAGCAGCGCTCCGGATCGCTTCTGCAGCATGCCCTCCAGCCAAGCGACCGACTCATTGTCGATATGGTTCGTCGGCTCGTCCAATATTAGAATATCCGACGGCAGCAGCAACGCCGCCGCCATCGCCACCCGCTTGCGCTGACCGCCCGACATCGTCTCCACCCGAGCATAGTAATCCGTAATACCCAGCTTCGACAGCGCTGTCTTCGCTTCGCTTTCCAGCTGCCATGCGTCCAGCTCATCCATCTTCGCATTGGCCGCAATCAGCTTCTGCTGCAGCGATTCGTCGCCAGGATTCAGCTCCAGCGCCTCCATAGCCGCCGCATAGGCCTGCACAGCGCGCAGCTGGGGGGAATCTCCGCCAAGCACATGCTCCAGAGCCGATTCGCCGTCCTGGAATTGCGGATCTTGCGAGAGCATGCGGACGACGACCCGATTGCCTGTCGACACGGCTCCGGAATCCGGCGGCTCGATGCCCGCAATCACCTTCAGGAAGGTGGACTTGCCCGTGCCGTTCACGCCGATAATGCCGATCTTGTCGCCTTCCTCCACACCGAACGTCACATCTTGGAACAATACCTTCTCGCCATAGCTCTTCGAAATATGTTCAACCGATAATAAATGCATATCGCAAACCTACTTTATCCATATAGTGGTGCCGCCTGCGAGGCAGCTACATTAACATGATAGCACACAGCCTGATCAGACGCATGCCCGTTGAGTGCTCCTGCAACTGCTGTCGTAGCCATCTCCCAGGCGCACTGGTGAAAACAAGCAGGCCCATGCGCGAATGGCATGGGCCTCTTGCAGATTCGGGCTTGCGGGGCACCGCAACCGATCAGCATCTTCTCTATCTCTTTCTTGTATCGCGATTAACGTTTCCCGATCATGTTCTCAGGGCGCACATACTCATCGAATTGCTCCGATGTCAGAAGGCCGCTCTCTAATGCGGATTCCTTCAGCGTAATGCCTTTCTTGTGAGCGTTCTTGGCGATCTTCGCCGCATTCTCGTAGCCGATATGCGGATTGAGCGCCGTCACGAGCATGAGCGACTGCTCCAGATTGCGCTTGATGACCGCTTCATTCGGCTCGATGCCGACTGCGCAATTGTCGTTGAACGAGATCATCGCGTCCGCCATCAGCGTCAGCGACTGCAGGAAGTTGTACATAATGACCGGCTTGAACACGTTCAGCTCGAAGTTGCCTTGGCTGGCCGCCATGCCGATCGCCGTATCGTTGCCGATCACCTGGCATACCGCCATCGTGAGCGCTTCGCTCTGCGTCGGGTTAACCTTGCCTGGCATAATGGAGCTGCCAGGTTCGTTCTCCGGAATCGAGATCTCGCCGATGCCGCAGCGCGGACCGCTTGCCAGCCATCTGACGTCGTTAGCGATTTTCATCAGGTCGGCAGCCAGCGCTTTAATCGCGCCGTGCGTGTAGACCATCGCGTCGTGGCTAGTCAAGGAATGGAACTTGTTGATCGCGGTGACGAACTGCTTGCCTGTCAGCTTCGTCACTTCTTCCGCCACGGCTTCAGCGTAGTCAGGATGCGCGTTCAGTCCTGTCCCTACAGCAGTACCGCCAAGCGCCAGCTCGCGCATAGTGTCCACACTCTGAACGAGCATTGCGCGCGACTTGTCCAGCATGACCGACCAGCCGCTGATTTCCTGCCCCAGCGTAATCGGCGTCGCATCCTGCAGATGAGTACGGCCGATCTTTACGAGGTCGGCGTATTTCTCCATCTTCTCGCGAAGCGTACCATTCAGCACGTCAATCGCCGGAAGCAGCTTGTCCTCCAACGCGATGACGCCTGCGATATGCATCGCTGCCGGGAATGTGTCATTCGAGCTCTGGGAACGGTTCACATCGTCGTTGGGGTGGATGCGCGTCTCGCTGCCGCGCTCCTGCAGCAATTGATTGGCGCGGTTGGCGACAACTTCGTTCACGTTCATGTTCGTCTGTGTGCCGCTGCCAGTCTGCCATACGACAAGCGGGAAGTGCTCGTCCCATTTGCCGCTCAGAATTTCATCCACGACCTCTCCGATGACAGCCGCTTTCTCTCCATCCAGCACACCGAGCGTGCGGTTCGCGAAAGCGGAAGCCTTCTTCACGATCGCCATGCCGTATACGACTTCGATCGGCATCCGTTCGCCGCCGATTTTGAAGTTTTGCAGACTGCGCTGTGTTTGCGCTCCCCACAGCTTGTCTGCCGGAACTTTAATTTCACCCATTGTATCTTTCTCAATCCGGTAATCCAT
Source organism: Paenibacillus sp. J5C2022 (assembly GCF_025567625.1). Lineage (GTDB taxonomy): Bacteria > Bacillota > Bacilli > Paenibacillales > Paenibacillaceae > Pristimantibacillus. The sequence continues at coordinate 45,274 of NZ_JAOQJC010000047.1, forward strand.
TGTCACAACGACTCCTTTACTGTTTCAATCCACGTGGGTATTTTCGGGAACACGACAGTGCTCAGAATGCGCGTTGATTGACCTCTTGTCAGAAGGGGATACCCACTAACGTTCCGCCTCTCCTGCCGTTCATTGCTTTTCGGCAGTTCCTCTTACTCGCTATGCTCCTTGAAGATAGGGGAATCCTTGCTAATCTTTGTTGAATAATGAAATAACGAGCCTTCTCTTTACAGCCCTTTCGCCTCGCGGTATGCCGAGATATATGCGGCAGCCTTCTGCTCGATAATGGAGAAGTCTCCCTTGGCCACGGCTTCCTTCGTCAGATCGGAGCCAATGCCTACCGCTACCGCTCCTGCTTTAATCCAATCCTTCAGATTGTCCAACGAGACGCCGCCCGTCGGCATAATGTTCGCCTGCGGCAGCGGACCTTTAATGGATGGGATGACGCTTGGCGAGTACAGATTGCCAGGGAATAGCTTCACCACATCGACGCCAAGCTCAAGCGCGTTCTGAATCTCTTGAATCGTCATTGTCCCTGGCATAACGGGAACGGCATAGCGATTGCACATGCGAATCGTATCCGGATTCAGCGCAGGAGCTACGACATATTCCGCACCTGCCATAATGGCTGCCCGCGCAGTCTCGGGGTCCAGCACCGTACCGACGCCGATAATCGCATAATTGTCCGCGTCCGCGCTTACAGAGCAGGAATACTCCTTCGATAGTTGTTCAATAGCCTGCAAGGCGAAAGGAACGGTCATCGTAATCTCGATCGCTTTGATCCCGCCTTTAATGGCGCGACGGGCCATCTCGGCAACCTCCTGGGCGGAATCCGCACGCAGAACGGCAACGACGCCGGCGTCCGTAAGCTGCTGCAGCACCTTCAGTTTCTTCATGATCGGACTTCTCTCCTTCTCCACTATTCATTTTTCGAACGTACCATGCTTCCTGTCTCATTATAATCCTTTTCCAGGATGCCTTCAACGAGAGAGAGCTACGGAGCAGGGGGGGCAAATAACAGAACAAGCGTTAAGGAAATCCCCCAAATTGCATAATACAAGACAAAAAGCGAGCCGTCGGGCTTGCTACAATAAATGTAATTCGACAAGAGGGGAGGAGCCGGGACGCAATCCAATCGAAGGAATTATACGAGGAGGGTGAAAATGAAAGCGGTTATTCGAAAAGGTTCAATTCTATTGTTGGCTTTCTGGACATTCATTTGTATCTCCAACATGGTAGTCTTCGGAGAAGATGGAGGCAATCACAACCTGTTGGCCAATGGAAGCTTCGAGAGCGTGAACGGAACGATTCCCGAGCATTGGTCGGTCATTAACCGAGATTGGAATATCGGCATTCACGCGGCGGAAGAAGCCGCGTACACAGGCACGTATGGCATCGTCATTGCGACGGAGACTTCCAACAAGCCATGGGTTATGCAGCAAGTGCCTGTCGAAGCAGGGGCGACTTATGAAGTGACGTCCCGTTACAAATCCGTGCAGATTCAAGGCAACGCCGGTTATAAAATTGAATTCTACGATAAGGAGACAGACGGCGAGCTCGTAGGGCAATCCTTCCCCTACATCGATTCTTCCATGCATGACGGTCAGTGGCATGCCTTCAGCTATGAGGTGGAGGCTCCGCCGGACGCAGCATACATGGCGGTCTATACGCGATTGTACGGCAAGGGCAGGGTGTACTTCGATGACGTGTCTGTTGTGAAAACGAAAGATCCTGTGGAGCTGGCGATGAAATCCATCTACACGGATCACACCTTTTATTACCCCGATCTGAACGAAGCCCGGGTCGATGTGCTGCTGGAACCGCTGGATGGAAGCTACAGCGACAAATCCATTCACATGCAAATGACAAACGATTCCGGCGATATTCTGTTCGATACGACGACAGAGGCTGTGCCGCATTGGACGCAGGCTTTCGATCCAACCTTGATGGAGACAGGATCAGCGTATACTTTGTCACTGAATTTGCTCCAAGCAGGACAAAGCATCGAGCAGCAGACGAAGACCATCTATCGCTGGGAGCGTCCCGCACAGCTGCCCGACAATGGTCTGGTGCTCGTGGACGGCGAGCCTTTCTATCCCGTCATCGGCTATCATGTTACCGTTCAAGACTATCCTTATATGGACGAGATTGGCGTCAATACCGTTCAGGGCATTCATACAAGCGATGAAGGAACGATGCGGACCAACCTCGATGCGGCACATACAAACGGCCTGAAGGTTTTCGTCCCTCTGTACCTGAATATGAAGGTGAAGGAGAACTTCGAGGTTACCCGCCATATGGTCACAACGTTCAAGGATCATCCGGCCGTGCTTGGGTGGATGATTATGGACGAGCCGACCTACAATGGCGTTGAGCAGCAGGAGCTGCTGGATGCCTACAAGCTGATTCGTACAATCGATCCCTTGCACCCCACCTATATGGTCGAAAATATATTCGAAGCTTATCCTTCAACCGGACAAGCGACGGACATACTCGTGACCGATCAGTATCCATTCAACACCAAGCATGGCGAGATGGAGCCGATATCCACTGTCACCGACAGCGTAAATCAGGCCATAGCCGCTGTGAATGGCGATAAACCGGTGTGGACAGTGCTGCAGACATTCCGATTCCCGAATTCTGATGTCTGGGATTACTTGCCGACCATCGAGCAAGTTCGCAATATGGCTTATCAAGCTATACTGGCCGGCAGTAAGGGGATTGCCTACTACTCGGTTAACGATCCCGGCTGGAAGCTGAGAGAATCCGTCCTGTGGCAAGGGCTAATGCAGTTCGCGGAAGAACAGCAATTGATCGGCAGGCTTGTAACCGAAGGCCATCGGATAGCGGAGTCTGACAGCCCTGTCGCGCCATGGGGCATATGGGAGCTTGACGGCGAGCAATATGCCGTTGCCGTCAACATTTCCGCTCAAGAACAATCTGTTCTCCTTCCGCTGCCGCAAGCGGGCAACAAAATCGAGACATTGTACGGTGGCGGCACCGCCGCATGTCCAGTATGGACCTGGGAGAATGAAGCGCACTTCCAGCTCGGTATGGAACAGGCGATTGTCTATCGAATTACGCCATTCTCATCCATCGTGAACGCCGCTGAGGAACAATTGCAAGCGATGCATGACGAGCTTGACAATCGTTATTGGATGGCGCGAACTGCGCTCCTGATCAGGCAATTGGAGAAACTGGGCGGCTATTTGGAAGGCCTCGAACCGGAATACGACAAGGCTGGTCGCGAAGCTGCGAAGGCGCTGCATCTGTTATCAGGTTTGCAGGATTGGGTGAACAAGCAAGGGGATGACGCTTTGAACGGAAAACGGCATGAGCTGCTCCAGGCTATTGCGGCTATTAAGGAAGAAGTTGTTCCGCTTGCTAGAGTTTATTAAATGCCTATGCAAGAGGGTGCCTTGCGGCTCCCTTCCTTTGGAGCCTCGGTTGAAGCAACCGGGGCTTCTTCATCTACCATGGCTGAAGGCTGACCCTCGCAGGCAACTGGCTTCTTTTCATCGTTCTTCGATATTCCTCCGGCGTGACCCCCGCATACGTCTTGAACGTTCGGCTGAAGTGAGAACTGTGCTTGAATCCCAGCTCAAAGCAAACCTCTGTAATGGACAGGGTCGGATTGATCAGAAGCATGATTTTAGCCTGGTTGATCCGCTTGTTTTTCAAATATTCGAACACCGTCACTCCCGTCACTTCCTTGAATATTTTTGCGATATAGGTTTTATTCATGAAGAAATGCCTCGCCAGCTGATCCAATTCAATATCTTCACGGAATCGATCGTCCAAATAAGCGATAATCTCGCCAACCTTGCTTGCCTTATCGGATCTGCCGCTCTGATGGGGACGGTCAGACGTATGGCATAGCGATGATACGAAACAGATCAAATCCAGCAAATGCAGCAAGAAACGGTTGCTGCTCTCCTTGTTCAAGGAATGCTGATGCAATTCGCAAAAAATCGCTTCCAGCTCCTGCCGCTGTCTGCGATTGGGACGCAAGGTCAGGTTCTCCTCGCGCTCGAACGGCATAAATCCCTTTCTCAGCGCAGGCTCGTGAACGAGCCCTTTCATGTAACCGGTTTCAAAGTGAAGGGTTGAACGTATGTAAGGATACCGGTAATCCGCATTGGACGAATGCGGTGTCAAAGCGCTAACCAAAATGAGGTCGCCGGGCTGCAGCTCATGAATGGTGTCTCCGAGAATAAAGGTTCCCTTCCCCTCATGCAAATAATAAATCTCGCATTCGCGGTGGGAATGCAGATTGAAGGGATACGTGCTGCGATCTTTATAATAAAACTGAAGAGGATAACGATTGGATTGCATGTGCTCACTCCCCGGTTTATTGGAATAGGACACCTTTTCACCTTTCGCATAAATTATACCAACCTATGATCGCGGAATAAATAGGATGGATCAGTTTCACCATGCTGGCGGGATGCTGGTGAGAACAATTATAGATATAACCTATAAGAAATATACGTTTTATATATTTCAAATTATAAACAATTTGCCGTATAGTTAATCGCAAATGACGGATTGGGAGGAATGGATATGAGTAATATTGTCAAACAACAGTTTAACGAAGTAGCAAAACATTACGATGAGCAGCGAAGAGGCCTGATTCCTTGCTTTGATGATTTCTACGAATCGGCCGTCAGATGGACTTTAGTGGAAAGTGAATCGCCCGCCATATTGGATCTGGGAGCAGGCACCGGCCTGTTATCGGCTTTCCTCTTGCACAAGTTCCCCCAGGCTTGCATGACCTTAATCGACTTCAGCGACGACATGCTGGCAATGGCGAAGAGCAGGCTGGGAAGCTTCACCCATGTTCGCTATATTTCGGCCGACTATACGGCTTTTCCGTTCGACGCCAAGTATGACGCTGTCGTCTCCTCCTTGTCCATCCATCATCTGGGCCATGCGGAGAAGCAGGAGCTGTTCCGCACGATTCACGGTATATTAAAGCCGGGCGGCTGCTTCGTTAATGCCGATCAAGCAGCAGGTTCAACCCCTTCTATCGATGAGCAATACCACAAGCTGTGGGACGACGATGTGGAAGCAAGCGGATTGGACTCGGCTGCTATTCAGGCATCCAGGCGTCGCAAGGAGCAGGATCGGAACGCCCACCTGTTGGATCAGTTGCAGTGGCTGGAGGACGCCGGCTTCAGACATGTCGATTGCGTCTACAAGCATCATGAATTTGCGGTGTTTTTCGGACGCGCGGCCCATTAGAACATTGCCATTTGAGCATTACTATAAGAGCATTACCATTATGATATTTCTGTTATGGTTTGCGCGTTATGGCATGTGATTAACTTTTCTGTACAGTAGAGGAATTTATAATGGTAGACGGCTTCGCTTCGATTGTGAAGTCAAAAGCCGTCTTCCTGTATTCATCATTCTATCGATCGCTTAATTTGCAATGCTCTTCATACTCATTATGTCATTATGGCTTGACCACCGAGATCAGGGCCTCGTCTGGCAATGATACGACGGTGATTTCCAGTGCGAAAGCAACATCTTTAACAGACAAGGTCTCGCCTATTCCCAAGTTGCTGATTTCAAGTTCAACCATGTCAGGGAGAAATTTCGGCAACGATTCAACTTCAATAAATGTGCTCTGAACTTGAACGACACCTCCATTTTTTGTCGCAGCCGGCGTGCCCATATACTTGACCGGAATTTTCGTGCGAATAATCTCTTTGTCCTGTACCCTTTGGAAATCAACGTGTATGATATCGTTTGTGACAGGATCATGCTGGTAATCTTCCAATAAGACAGGCAGACTCCGCTCCTCGCCGAACTGAAGCTGAATAAATCCGCTCCCTTTGTCTCGCATCCACTTTTTAAATGCAATGGACGAAATATGAATCATCTCGGCTTCCGTATTTTTACCGAACACAATGGCGGGCACTTGTCCCGATTGGCGAAGTTTCCGAAGTCCTGAACGATTTATCTTTGTGCGCGATTCCGCTTGCAGACATGTCTTCATTTATAATCCGCTCCTCTTTATTTTGAATTGCTGCGCGTATAGTTCCAACACCAACTCACCCCGATCGGGGCTACAAAGAGAAACATAGCATCACCACCTCCCAAGTTACTTTTAATGTAAAAACGCCCTAATATAGAGGAAGGCACCCCGCTTATAAAAGGCGGGATGCCTGATGAGTTATCGAAATCATATATTCATGCTACCATAGCACAGAAAGATTGTTATGTCCATCGCTCCAGGCGGCAACATGAGTGATGGGCGGCGACTTTGAGGTAGACGAGCCAGCTCTGACGGGGCTATGTGAGCATTTTGAGCGATAGAGCGGAAATTTGCTGCTCTTCCCCCGCCTACGTGACCATTATGAGCGATAAGAGGCTGCTTTGGTTCGGACGAGCCATATAGGGCGGGACAGGTGCCTCTCCCTCACCCTTTCGGCTTCGTCATCAGCGTACAGCTCGCCACCGCGCCGGCAACCAGCAATGCGATGACAATCGCAAGCGGAACGGCTGTATTCTCGCCACCCAGACCGACGAGCGGAGCCGCCATCCCGCCGAAGATGAAGGACATCATTCCCAGCAATGCCGATGCGCTGCCCGCCGTACGCCCCTGATCCTGCAGCGCCAGAGAGGTGGTCGCCGTCGCGATGATGCCCACGCTGGAGACGACAAGGAAGAACGCCGTCGCGACCGCTCCAAGTCCAAGCTTCAGCAGCACCGCCGCCAGCAAAAGCACAGAACCTGCCGACGTCACGGCAAGCCCGGCCTTCAACAGCGAACGCGTCTCAAGCTTGCCCGCAAGCCTTCCCGCCACCTGCGTGGCAAGGATCAATCCGGCGCCGTTCAATCCGAACAGCCAGCTGTATGTGCGAGGCGTGACATGATAGATTTCCTGCAAGACGAATGAAGAGCCGGAAATATAGGCGAACATAGCTGCCATTACTAGTCCCTGCGTCAAGGCATAGCCCATAAACTGGGAGTTGCTCAGCAGATTGCGGAAGGTGGCCAACGCTGTTCGAAGCCCCCCGCTGGAACGGCGTTCCAGAGGCAGTGTCTCCTTCAGCACAAGGAGCACGCCTAGCAGCAGAAGCACGCCCAGCACGCTCAGCACAGCGAATACACCTCGCCATGATGTGTGGTTCAGCACCTCGGCGCCGATCATAGGCGCCAATATAGGCGCTGCTCCGTTAATCAGCATTAGCAGGGCAAAGAACTTCGTCAGTTCCACGCCGGAGTACATATCGCGCACGCAAGCGCGAGCTATAACTATCCCGGCAGCGCCCGCAAAGCCCTGCAGGAAGCGCAGCGCGATGAAGGAAAGGATGCCCGGCGTAAATACGCATAACAATGAAATAATGGCATAAGCGGATACCCCTATCAGCAACGGGGCCCTCCTCCCTCTTACGTCGCTGATAGGACCTACGATCAGTTGGCCCAAAGCGATGCCGATCAAGCACGCCGTCAGACTAAGCTGCGCCATCGACGGCCCTGTATGCATTTCCTCCGCCAATGTGGGCAAAGCAGGCAAGTACATATCGATCGACAGGGGTCCGATACTGGCCAACGCTCCTAGCATGACTGCCATAGTGAGCCGGCGAGAAGCCGTAGCCGGCCGACTCAATGATTCTGTATTCATCTATCATCTTCACCTTTCTGTCTAATCGTGTTGCAAGGCACTCTCATCCAGCCGTTTCCGCAGCCTCTCTCCGCCTTCCTAACCGGTACATAATCAGATAACCGCCGATTCCCACTAATGCCAGCCCGGCGCCTACAGAATACATCGCTTTTGCACCTAGCTCTTGGAACAGCCATCCGCCGAAGACACCCGCAATCATGCCTGACAATCCGCCATAGATTAACGCATAGAGCGCCTGACCGGATGCACGGAATTGGGATGGTACGAGCATCGCTGTCATTCTGGTTCCGATATAATAGAAGCCTCCGAACGTGATGCAATGCATGACCTGAACCGCCAACACGCCGTATGCAGTATCCGTTGCAGCCATCAGCCCCCATCGTACGGCGAACAGCAGGCTTGCCCCTACGAGACATAGCATCATCGTCGACATGCTCCGCTTCAGATATTTATCCAGCAGCAGAAACACCGGAATTTCAAATACAGACGACAAAAACGCCGCCCAGCCGATCATATTCGCATTCCCTCCAAGCTCCGCAATGTAGATAGAGATAAAGGTTTGATTCATCGCATTGGGAATGGACAGAAGCAGTCCAAGGAACAGGAACAGCAGGAAGAAGCCATTGGAGAAAACAGAGCGGAAGCTTGACTTCGCAGGGTCCCCTCCGCCCAGCCGATTGTCTGCGGCGCCACCTCGCGGCAGTCCCAGCGCGAACAGAATCGACATCAGCATCATAGCCAGAACGAGCACCCACAACTGCTCAATGCCAACCATATCGATGATAGGTCCGGACAAGACAGCAAGCACAGCCCACCCCAGCGATCCCCATAGCCGGAATGCGCCGAAATTGTGGGATGTGCCCTCGATACTGTTCAGAATAAGGCTGTTGCTTTGGGAGAACAGCGGCATTTGGAAGAAGAAGAAAAACAACATGAAACAATAGATGACCGTTGGAGATTCCGTTGCGAAGACGATGCTCAGCATCACCATTGCGCCGGACAGCATGATGATCAGAATGAGGCGCAAGTTACGCGTACGATCGCTTAAATAGCCCCACAGAGGATTGGCCACAATGGAGACGACAGGCCCGCCCGCCAGCAGTGCGCCGATCTCCACCATCGACCAGCCGAGCCCCTGGAGATACAGCGCGAAGAACGTGCTGTAAACCGAGATGGCTCCGTATACAAAAAAATTAAAACCTTTAATGAATGCGAATTTCGTACCCATTACAGGAAGATCAGCAAGAGCACACCAGCAACGAAGCAGTAATAAGCGAAATACTTCAGGTTGCCCTTCTCCATAATATCCATGAGCCACTTCATGGAAATGTAGGTCATAATCATCGTCGCCACAAAGGCAAGCACGTATGGCATAATGAGCGACGAGATGGCGGGATCGCTGGAAAGGTCAGAGAAGCCAAGTACAAGGCCGCCAAGACTGATCGGAATATAAAGCATGAACGAAAAGCGAAGCGCCGTCTCCTGCTTCATACCGACGGCAAGCGATGCGATAACAGTCGCGCCGGAGCGGCTAATGCCGGGAATGATTGCCACGGCTTGGGCCAAGCCGACGAGAAACGCATCCTTCACGCTCAGATCACCTTCGCGCTTAATGCCCTTCATATTGCGAATCAGCCACAAGGCTCCGCCTGTCACAAGCAGTGATATCGCTACTGTGCGCACATTGGTCAATACCTCGGCAATCCAATCTTCGAACAGAAGTCCGATGACAACTGCAGGAATCGTACCAACAACCACATACACGATAAACATGAAATCCGAACGATGCTCAGGCTTGCGAGTCCGTATGTAGCTTAAGCCGTTCAAGAACAAGCGGCTGATCAGCTTGCGATAAATAAATACGATAGCGAGAAAAGATGCCGTGTTCGCGAACATTTCGAACGACAACCCTTTCTGCTCCATGCCGAGCAGACGCTGTACGATAATGAGATGCCCGCTAGAGGAAATCGGGATTGGTTCCGTGAATCCCTGTACAATGCCGAGAAAAACATACTTCAACCACAGTATTAGCTCATCCATGTTTCTGTTTGCCCTCCCAAGGGTGTGCTGCCCTATCCATTCTTTTTGAATCCGTCATGAAATCGTGTCGATTAGTACAACCTTTAATAGTATAAACGATTACGAGCCGGATTGAAATTCCCTCTCTCACCCGAGCAATGCGCGGCTTAATCTGCTAGAATGGAAGAGGCATCTTTATTAACGGAGGTTATTACTTGGACTATATCGTACTGGACATTGAATTCAACGGGCGAAAATTCGCCAGCGAACTGCCAATGGAAGTCATCGAGATCGGAGCGGTGCGCTTGAACGAGAAGCTGGAGGCGGTCGATGAATTCACGGCATTCATCAAGCCTGTCTACTTCGCCAAGCTGAACAGCTTCATTCAGAAGAAGACGGGTATTCCCCAATCCTCGATCGATTCCGCAGCCCGCTTTCCCAAAGTCATCGGAGACTTCCTGGAATGGCTAGGCGACTACAATTCCTACCTGCTCATTACTTGGGGCGGCGAGGATTTAAAGCGAATTGTGCTGGACACACGCATGCATAAGCTGGATGACGCCTATTGGCTATCCGTACAATACTTCGATCTGCTCAAGGGCTTCCTGCGCTATCGCGGCTTGAGTAATGACGTGAGCGTTGAAGCGGCACTGCAGGATTTGGAGCTGACGGCGGAGGGCAACGCGCACCGAGCGCTCGATGACGCCCGGATGACGGCTGACATTTTCCGCAAAGTGTGTGAGCATATGGACTTCGACCAATACAAGCAGCATTACAGGGACCTGTTCACGAACGCGAAGGAACGTCGAATGATCAAGAGCGCTGTCCGAATGATGCGTTCCAAGAAGCAAGAGCTAAAGTGGGACGTATTTGAAGAGCAGTTCCTGAAGGATAAAGTCAAGCTTGAAGATCCTCGCAAGAAAGCCGAAATGATGCAGTACTTTGAAGTGGAAGCGGACAAGCTGGCCAAGGCTGCGGACAAGCCGCAATGAATTGCGTTGATCGGCAAGTGAGACAGTAAGTACACTTATACAACTGCAATACACAATAATAGCGTTGTGCGATTCAGACCATCGCTGCACTACGCAATCATGGCGCCGCATGAGCCAGACCGTCGATGCACCACGCAATCATGCACCGCATGAGCCAGACCGTCGATGCACCACGCAATCATGCACCGCATGAGCCAGACCGTCGATGCACCACACAATCATGGCGCCCAGTTTCAGTTCGTCGATGCACCACACAATCATGGCGCCCATGTTCCAGTCCGTCGATGCACCATACAATCATGGCGCCGCATGTTTCAGTCCATCGATGCACCACACAATCATGGCGCCCCATGTTCCAGTCCGTCGATGCACCACACAATCATGGCGCCCCATGTTCCAGTCCGTCGATGCACCACACAATCATGGCGCCGCATGTTCCAGTCCGTCGATGTACCACACAATCATGGCGCCGCATGTTTCAGTCCATCGATGCACCACACAATCATGGCGCCGCATGTTCCAGTCCATCGATGCAGCTCTAAGTTAGCCGACCTGCTACTCGCAGCCTCCTCTATCTTACAGTAGTACATCGGGACTTTGGAGCGATCCAATATACTCATACTGATATACTTTACCGCTTGTTCCCGTCGAGATTGCGCGGAACTTTCCTTGTTCCGCCAATTTACGGCAGTATTTAATGACTGTCTGCTTATGCATCTCCAATTCTTTCGCGGCTTACGCTGGATGAAGCATTCGATTGTTACGAATGGCCAGCCGCATCAGTTGTCGCTCAATTTTCCTGTACTTTCTATATAACGTATCGCGCTCGTCTTGAACGGCCGCAAGATAGGGAGACAGAATACTGCGTACCATCGCCAGAACAAGTGAAGGGTTTTCTTTCAACTCATCCAAAGATATGTTAATCACGTGATAGTCCTGCGATTGGAGAAACAGTCCGCGATTCATATCCAATCGATATTTCGAACGATCTTGTCCATGCGAGCCATAGTCCATAATCTCGAATACGAATCGCAGCCCGCCCAATATCCACATAAAGTCCACAAAATAAGATCGTCCACGCCAATCCTTTACTTCATATTCCGGATGTAAGCCCACAAAATGTCCCATCAGCATCCACCATATTTTCTCAACAAACAAGCGATTTCCGTACCCGTGCCCCCTATTCAGTGCATCTCTTCGCTCCCCCCGACGATTCGAAAAGTGCTTCATTATCCATTTCTCATGTTCAAGCTCAAAACTCATGCATATCACTACCCTTTCCGGCATACAAAAAGCCCCGATTTCCCTTTACTTTGAAAGGAAATTCGGGGCGTGCTTCGCCACAATGATTATTAGCTACCTCTATCTTAACCAATGCGTTCCCAAGTTGCAAGTAACGAAAAAATTAACATTTATTATGAAGTTACGCACAACTCACCCAAAATCGGCGCTCGATCCATCACTTTTGTACGATTTTTCACACAAAACACCTCACCTCGGCGCTCGATCCATCACTTTTGCACGATTTTTCGTACAAACTCCGCCTTCTGAGACCTTGCGTGCTGCGATTTGTACGATTTTTCACACAAAACACCTCACCTCGGCGCTCGATCCATCACTTTTGTACGATTTTTCGTACAAACTCCGCCTTCTGAGACCTTGCGTGCTGCGATTTGTACGATTTTTCACACAAAACACCTCATCTCGGCGCTCGATCCATCACTTTTGCACGATTTTTCGTACAAACCATCACCCTCAGACGCCCAATCCGCCACTTTTTTATGATATTTCATACAAACCGCCTCCCTCAGACGCCCTGATGTTGTTACCAAAACGCTCCCAAATCCCCCCAAATCAATTCCAACAATTTATATTTTGACAAAATAAAGCGGTAACAAGTATAATTTTATATATAGGTGATTCATACCATACGCCATTTACGAACGTGTTACCTTAAGAGGGCATTAGTTCAAGAGGAGTCTTTCTTGAGCTATGCCCTTTTTTATGTTTTCTGTTCCAAGAAAGGGGCTTAAGATGAGCTATATACAGAGAATAGGCCGCTCGCTCATGATTCCTATCGCCGTCATGCCCGCTGCAGCCATCTTGTTCCGATTCGGCAAGATCGACTTCCACCATCCCGTCTGGCAGAAGATCGCAGCCATCTGCGAAGCCGGCGGAGGCGCCATATTCGATCACCTGCCGTTGCTCTTCGCCATCGGCATCGCAATCGGACTGACCGGAGACAAAGGCGTCGCAGCACTTTCCGCAGCTGTCGGGTACAAAGTATTTCAGGAAGTGATGCAAACGTTCGAAGTGGCTCTTGTGACGAAGGATTTAGCGGAAGAGAATGTGCAGATGGGCGTGCTTGGAGGACTTATCACCGGAATTGTAACCGCTTATCTGTATAATCGCTTCAAGGACATCAAGCTGCCGCAGGCACTCGGCTTCTTCGGAGGCAAGCGCTTCGTCCCCATAGTCACTTCATTGACCATGACGCTAATCGGCGGGTTGCTCGGCTTCATCTGGATGCCGATCCAGGAGGGCATGCAATCCGTCGGCTTGTGGCTGGAAGCGACCGGTGGAATCGGCACGCTGCTTTACGGAGTCATTAACCGCCTGCTCATACCGACGGGGCTGCACCATATCGTCAACCACATTCTATGGTTCCAGATCGGCGAATTCGCTGAGGCGGGCGGCAAGATCGTCACGGGCGATTTGACAAGATTCTATGCCGGTGATCCTACGGCGGGCACCTACATGGCGGGATTTTTCCCTATTATGATGTTCGGCTTGCCGGGCGCTGCGCTTGCCATGGTGAAGTGCACCCCTCCAGAGAACCGCAAGGTCATTATGTCCATTATGGCGAGCGCTGCGTTCACTTCTTTCCTGACCGGCATAACGGAGCATATTGAATTCGCTTTCATGCTGGTGGCGCCGCTCTTGTTCATTATTCACGCTCTGCTCACCGGAGTGTCCATGATGGTTATGTATGTGCTGGATGCGAAGATCGGCTTCACCTTCTCCGCCGGCTTCATCGACCTGATGCTGAACTGGAGCATATCCACGAAGCCGTGGCTCATATTCCCGGTTGGATTGGCTTATTTCATCGTCTATTACGCGACATTCTATGTCTGCATACGGACATTCAATCTGCCGACGCCAGGACGAAGAAGAGAGCCGGAAGCGGCTCAGCGGAACGTCGAAGCAGCAGCGCCAGTCCGAACTGTCAGCCCCAAGCTGATGTCGCAGAAAGCGCTGGATGTCGTCGATCTGGTTGGAGGCATAGATAATATCGTCGGAATCGACGCCTGTATTACCCGGTTAAGACTGACCTTGTCCGATACTGGCCAAGTACGGGAAGAAGCGCTGAAGCTGCTTGGCGCAGCCGGCATCATTCATCTTGGCCGGGGACATGTCCACATCGTATTCGGGACGGATTCCGAATTGATTAAGGATGAGGTTCAGAAGCTTCGCTCTGACGCATCCCACACTGGAGGTGAAGCTAGCTATGGCTCATCTTGATCGTACGATCATTCATGTGTTGTCCAATAACGTCGTGATGACGAAGCTCTCCTCCGGGAAGAACTCGATTACTTTCGGGAAGGGCATCGGCTTCAAGAAGAAGCCGGGAGCCATGCTTGACGAAAAAGAAATTACACAGGAGTTTTTATTGCATACAATGGAAACCATTGAACACTACGAGCAGATACTGAACTATGTCGATACGAAAATTGTCGCGGTAACGGAAGAAGTCATTGCCATGGCGCAGCAACGTCTGGAAGGCGAATTCTCCGAGACGATTCACACTGCCCTGGTCGATCATATCAACTTCGCCATCGAGCGTTGTCGGCGAGGCGTGCTTATTACGAACCCGTTCTCCTATGAAATCAAATTGATGTACAAGGAAGAATACGATGCCGCTGCGGAAGCCGTTCACTACTTGAACGAAAAGCTGGACGCGGGTCTGCCGGAGGACGAGATCGCCTTTCTCGCGATGCACTTCCACGGTGCACGCAATCGGGAACGGGGGACGGATACGCTCGCAGTCGTTCGCCTAGTCGCCAAGGTGATGGATGAAGCGAAGTCGATCGGACTTAAATTCAACGATTCCTTCTCCTCTATTCGCTTCATCTCCCATCTGAAGGGACTGATCGACAGAGTGAAGAAAGAGACGCATATCCGTAATCCGCTGCTGGGCCGCATTCAAGCGGAATACCCTATTTCTTATGAGCGTTCCTTGACGTTGTCGGCTATTTTGAAGGATCATTTGAACAAGGACGTGCCGGAGGATGAGGTAGGTTTTCTGGCGCTGCATATCGAGCGATCCAGTCAACGGGAACAAATGTAACGGCAAGTAGAGCTAAATCGAACCACTTCACATGACTTATGCAGTTCAATCCAAAACT
>NZ_JAOQJC010000048.1 GCF_025567625.1 Paenibacillus sp. J5C2022
ACAGCTAAAGCAGCACTTTCGTATCCAGTTTTCAGGGTGCAATGAAGACGTGAATGTAGACGAGCGCTACAGGAACAGAGGCTTTGTACATGGCATTTGGCGATGTCATTACCTGATTTGAACTTGTCCATCGGACAAGCATGGCGGCGTAGCTCAGCTGGCTAGAGCGTACGGTTCATACCCGTGAGGTCGGGGGTTCGATCCCCTCCGCCGCTACCATATGGAGGATTAGCTCAGCTGGGAGAGCATCTGCCTTACAAGCAGAGGGTCGGCGGTTCGATCCCGTCATCCTCCACCATGCGTTTTTCGATGTCATTCTTCTCAAGATTGCATCAGAAAAGACGCGACATTATATATCTGTGGAGCTGTGGTGTAGAGGCCTAACATGCCTGCCTGTCACGCAGGAGACCGCGGGTTCGAATCCCGTCAGCTCCGCCAGTATACCTTAAATATAGTGAAGAGTTCCTTTGAAGTGGTCTGTCTTGGCTTCCGGGAATCGCACTCATAAGAATGCATGGCTCGGTAGCTCAGTTGGTAGAGCAGAGGACTGAAAATCCTCGTGTCGGCGGTTCGATTCCGTCCCGAGCCACCACTTATTTCTGCTAATGGCAGACGTAAGATATCCTATGGAGGATTAGCGAAGTGGCCAAACGCGGGAGACTGTAAATCTCTTCCTTCGGGTTCGGTGGTTCAAATCCATCATCCTCCACCATTCTCTCACGAGCCATTAGCTCAGTTGGTAGAGCACCTGACTTTTAATCAGGGTGTCGAAGGTTCGAGTCCTTCATGGCTCACCAGTTTTACTCAGGTGAATAATAATGATATGGAGAAGCGCTGCTTCTCTTTTTTTACGTATAGAAAAGCAAAAGTTGCACTCTTATACTGATGCGCCAATACTTTATCGCGAAGCGTAAGCTAATGCCGCCAAAGGACGGCGGTAACCGTTGCGCTTGAATTGGATGGAGTATGAAGCTGGTGAGGTTAATTTAACTGTATTTCATGTCATTCATTTATCGAAATACTTCCACTTATGACAAATGAACTGGATTTTGTGCTATTAATTTGTCCGAGGGACGAGTTTTAGTGTGATAATGTCTGATTTAACTGTACATTTTCCACTTGTAGGATATGGGTTGGGGATTTTTACAATAATAACTACTCGAAATCCAACTAAGCAGCCTCCAGCTCCGTATGAGCTGTAAGCGATATAACCTCGGTTGGAGGTAGGGAAGTGGCTGGTTATGAGGCTGCAGTCGATGTGACCTCGGCTGGAGAGTGGAAAGTGGGCGAATCGTGGATTGTAAGCGATGTAACTTCGGTTAGAGGTAGGAAAGTGGGCGAATGATAGCTGTTAGCGATGTAACCTCACTTGGATTTTGGGAATATGTATGAAGGACGCCGCTAGGCGTTTTTCTTCCCACAGTAGAATTTATAAGTTTCCGGATTAGCGGGAAATAGAATTCTATTTGGCGATAAAACCTACCTCTGAACGCGGTCGCCCATCTTCGAAAGGCCTCGATCGAGGTTTTCTCACATTATTATAATTTATAAGTTCCGGGGTCTCCGCAAAGTATCCCAGTAAGCTTCGAAATAGAGCCCCACTTTGTGGGGTTATTTTATGCTGAGGGGAGGAAATAACTGCACGCCAGCAGTTATTTCCTCCCAGACGTTATACTCGTATCCATTATTGCTGGCTTCTTAGTCGCAGCTCGGCAATAAGCTCCTCCACAGTCGATTGCAGCCGGTCTGCAATTTCCTCGTTTAACTCGAAGATTGTACGATTATGACCGTCTTGGCTGCGGCCAATCTGTGAATCGGTCGCATATACCCCTCGAACGAAATGTCTTGCTCCCATGGATGACAAAACCGGCTTGAGCGAATAATCAATGGACAGAAGATGAGCCAGCGTGCCTCCTATGAACAAGGGAGCGATTACTTTGCCTTCTAACCCTTTCTGTGGCAGTAGATCCAAATAAGTTTTCAAGACACCTGTATAGGAAGCTTTATAGACCGGGCTTGCAATGATGACACCAGCGGCTTCTTCAACCAGTCTGTTGGCCTCTACGATAGCGGCACTGCCGAAACGGGAATGAATCAGGTCGTCAGCCGGTAAGGTCACGACTGTGATTGTGCTTGTCGAATGTCCCAGCTTATCCAGCTGCTCGCGAACATAATCAATCATGCCGTTCAGTCTGGAAGTCGCATTGGGACTGCCTGATATAATCACGATATTGGACATGATGGTTTCTCCTTTGATATGTTTTCTCATTCGTTCGTAGATTACCATGAAATGTATAATGGGTCAAACCAAGTGAAGCGGTTGAGCGTAAAAGTGAATTATTGCAGGCGATATGTTACAATGACGAACAAAAGCGTTTGACATGGAGTGAGGAAACAAAATGAGCAAAAACGACTGGTTAGGTCAACTGCAGCACATATTGAATTGTCCTGTACAAATTGTCGTGAAGACGCTTACGGAGTGGAAGGATCGTTCGATCGATGCGGATGCTGCATGGATAGGGGATAGCCAGGCAGGAGCTATATCAGCCGGACAGCGATTGGAGAAAGGGAACAGATTATGGTTCGCGGCGGATGTGTTGGAAGATAAGGTAACGGTGCTGGAAACGGAATCCGCTGCGCTTACATTGAAGGAAAAGGAGCTTGTCAGCTGGACCCTGCAGCATGCTGCCAAGACCGATAGTCCGAAGGATCAATATGATAAAAATATGTCTGATACGGAAAGATACGCACGCAAAATAAGCGATTGGATACTGACACAGCTGGAGACAAGCGAGCCGGCATACTCCCTGCCTGGGCAATTGATGACGGGCACTCGTCTCTATCGTGAAATGATTCCGTTCCTGCTTATTACGGAGCAGCATAGCGCGAAGCAAGCCGCGTACAAGGAGTTGGAGAAGCTTCTTCGCTCCTTCATGTCCGAAGATATTCTGCTCATTCCGCTTACCAGTCAGGAATGGCTCATCTGGGGGCCGATGTCGCTTCTTAAAGATGAAGAGCAGGACACAGTTGAATCTAGTGAAGACGAGAGCGTGGAGGAAAGTCTGGCTTCCATCGTATCAGCCCTTCACGAGATGCTCGCCAGTGAATGGCTGGGCGAATGCCATCTGGCGGTGACGCATCCCGTCTCACCTTCGAAGGGGATAGTGGAGACGACGATTACCTTAAGAGAAACGATTAACCTGGGCCGCAAGTTCCATATCGGAACCAATATTCATCTGCCATGGATGCTGCAATTGGAACGTCTGCTTAACGCTATTCCGGAGCAGCACAGAACCCGTTATCTGGAGCAATCGCTGAAGAGAACGGATCTGTTCGTGGAATCAGAGATGCTGGCAACGTTGGAGACCTTCTTTCAATTGGACTGCAATGTCAGCGAGACGGCCAAGAAGCTCTACATTCACCGCAATACGCTCTTGTACAGGCTGGACAAGCTGAAGCAGGAGACGGGATTGGACGTTAGACAGTTCCGAGATGCCGTATTAGTGAAAATTATATTGCTATTGTATAAAGTTACGAAAAGGCATTAATTTTTTTGTAAAGTATGTGCATAGTCATAATTCCTTGTGTGGGATAAGATAGATGCATATCGAAATTTCTTTTTTAGGGGGAAATTGAACATGGCAGGCGTACGTTTAGAAGGCATTTACAAAAAATACCCAGGTGCAGAGAAAGCATCCGTAACTGATGTTAATCTGGACATCCAAGACAAAGAGTTCCTCGTACTGGTTGGCCCATCCGGCTGCGGTAAGTCGACAACTCTGCGTATGATTGCGGGTCTTGAAGAAATCACTGAAGGTAAATTGTTCATTGGCGACCGCCTCGTGAACGATGTTGCTCCTAAAGATCGCGATATTGCAATGGTATTCCAATCCTATGCCCTGTATCCGCACATGAACGTGTATCAAAACATGGCATTCGGTCTTAAACTTCGTAAATTCAAAAAAGCAGACATCGACAAGCGTGTTCGTGAAGCTGCTAAAATTCTTGATATCGAGCATTTGCTGGATCGCAAGCCTAAGGCGTTGTCCGGCGGTCAACGTCAGCGTGTCGCTCTCGGTCGTGCGATCGTTCGTGAGCCTCAAGTATTCTTGATGGACGAACCTCTCTCCAACTTGGATGCCAAGCTTCGTGGCCAGATGCGCGCGGAGATCAGCAAGCTGACTAAGCGTCTTGAGACGACTACAATCTACGTAACGCATGACCAGATCGAGGCTATGACGATGGGTGACCGTATCGTTGTTATGAAGGACGGCTTCATTCAACAGACGGCTTCTCCGGAAGAGCTTTACAACCATCCTGTAAACATCTTCGTTGCTGGATTCATCGGAGCTCCATCCATGAACTTCATCAGCGGCACCCTGTCGGAGCAAGGCGGAGAAGTGTACTTCAAGGCTGCTGGCGTTAACGTTGTCGTACCAGAGGGCAAAGCTGGCGTTATCCGTTCCAAAGGCTATATTGGCAAAGAAGTCGTATTGGGCGTACGTCCTGAGGACATTCATGAAGAGCCGGTATTCCTGGAGGCATCTCCGAAAACGATCGTAAACGCGAACGTAGAGGTAGCGGAGAACCTTGGTCATGAAATGTACCTGTACTTGAACGGTATCGGTTCCGACACAGTTATCGCTCGTGTAGACGGACGTTCCGGTCTGCGCGACGGCGCTAGCGTGAAGCTTGCTCTTGATATGAACAAGGCTCACCTGTTCGACAAAGAGTCCGAGCTGAACATTTTCGAGAACTAATCTACTATAATAAGAAGGAAGTCTTCGGTTATTCCGGGGGCTTCTTTTTTGCATAGCTTTTGGATACAGGTGTGCGGGAAGGTTCTTTCTACGAAGGAAGTCAGCATATAACCTATAAAATGGCCAAGAAGCCTTATGAACAGCCGATTACATTTCAGATCGAGCAATATCCGGGATATGCTCTCGATGACATGAAGGTCGAAATCAAATAAAAAGAGGCGCCGGAATGCGAAACGTTGCGTTCGGCGCTTTTTTGCATTACGATGAAGACATTGGGAAAAAAGACTTGTCCCGCCTGGATTGCGGTTTTATATGAAGGAGGCTTCACAACATTATGCCGAAGAAAGTAAAAGTATCCGAGCTCGTCCGGCATTTCCAACTCGAGATTCTGTCCGGTGAGGACGGGTTAAAACGCAGCATAACCGTCGACGACTTATATCGCCCGGGACTGGAGATGGCCGGTTACTTCCATTATCATCCCAGCGAACGGGTACAGTTGCTTGGAAGAACGGAAATCTCATTCCTCAGCATGCTGGACAGCGAGGAGCGAAGGAACCGCATGGTTAGATTATGTCACGAAGAAACGCCATGCATCATCTTGACCCGCGGATTGGAAGCGCCGAAGGAGCTGCTGGAGCAGTCTAATGAGACGAATGTCCCGGTATTGCGAAGCAGTGTGGCAACCACGATATTGTCCAGCCGCATAACGGACTTCCTGGAACGCAAGCTGGCGCCGACGGCAACGATTCACGGCGTGCTGGTAGATGTCTATGGGGTAGGTATGCTCATTACGGGCGGCAGCGGCATTGGCAAGAGCGAGACGGCGCTGGAGCTTGTGAAGCGAAGTCACCGCCTAGTAGCGGATGATGCCGTCGAGATTAGGCAGACTTCCGACGGTCAATTGTTCGGCACGGCTCCGGAGCTTATTCGCCATCTGCTGGAGATCAGAGGACTTGGCATTATTAACGTCATGACGCTGTTCGGTGCAGGTGCGGTTCGTACGCAGAAGCGTATCGGGCTCGTCATCAAGCTGGAGAGTTGGCAGCAGGACAAGCAGTATGATCGGCTGGGGCTGGATGAAGAGACGACGCGAATTATCGATACCGATGTTCCATTGGTGACCATTCCCGTTCGTCCGGGCCGCAACCTGGCCGTCATCATTGAAGTTGCAGCAATGAACTTCCGGCTGAAGCGGATGGGCTACAATGCCGCGCTGCAATTCACGAACAAGCTGACAGAGACGATATCGGACGACATCGACGATTACGATTGATAGGCCGTGCAAGCACAATGGGCTACATTATTCTAATAATAGGAAGAGGAGTAGGTCGGGCATATGCAAACGTTGGCGTTGGATCCGGTTATATTCACGATTGGCTCTATTGAGGTAAGATGGTACGGCTTTATCTTGGGAGCGGCAGCGCTTGTGGGGCTGCTGCTTGCGGTGCAGGAAGGGAAGCGGTTCGGCATTAAGCCCGACTTCTTCATGGACCTGCTGCTCATTGGAGCGCCAACCGCTATTATCGGGGCCAGAATTTATTATGTGGCGTTTATGTGGGATGAGTACAAGGACAATCCCATGGACATATTCAAAATATGGGAGGGCGGCATTGCGATATACGGTGCCATAATAGGTGCATTCCTGGCAGGCATCTTCTACTCCCGATACAAGGGTTACAGCTTCTGGCGCATTGTGGACATATGCGCGCCTTCTCTGCTCGCCGGTCAAATGATTGGACGCTGGGGCAACTTCATGAATCAGGAAGCGTACGGCGGGCCCGTCGAGGAATCGTTCCTGCGCGAGACGCTGAACTTGCCCAATTTCATCGTGGATCAGATGTTTATCGTGGATCAAGCAATTCAGGAAGGCGCGTTCCGCCATCCCGCATTTCTGTATGAATCTCTCTGGAGCCTGGTCGGTCTGGTGGTGCTGTTCGTATTGCGTCGTCAGAAGTTCCTGCGTACAGGCGAGTTGATGGCTACATATCTGATCTGGTACTCCATCGGTCGCTTCTTCATCGAGGCACTGCGCATTGACAGTCTGGCCTTCATGGGACCGGGATGGCTCGCTTCGATTATGAACAGTCTGTGGGCGCCTATGAATCTGGTGTTCGACAAGGGCTATCTGGACCCGGCTTACGGCAATATTCGCATCTCGCAATTGGTAGCTGTCGGTCTGATCGTCGCTTCCATCATCTTCATCATTGTGCGCAGAGTGACTGGAGCCGCTAGCACCCACTACTCCGATCCTATCGTATCCACGAAGCCGGAGCGGGTAGCGGATGCGCCGGCTGACAGTCGTGAGGAGATGAAGGAGAGCGGCGGCGAGTCCGATACGATGACGGATGATGGGGATCATAAGCGAGATACGAGCAACCCGTAAAGCAGCATACGGACAAGACACGACGACTGGAGGTAGCTGAACAAATGAATGCTGTACGCACGATGCTGTTCGACCTGGACGGCACGATATTGGATACGAACGAGCTGATTATCAGATCGTTCCTGGAATCGCTCAAAGGTACGGTGCCGGAAGGCTTCTGCCGGGACGACATTATCCCTTCCATGGGGGAGCCGCTAGGCGACCAGATGAAGCGTTTCTCCGGACTGGAGGACGTAACGCATCTGGTGGCGGCTTATCGCGAAGTCAATTTGCGGCTGCACGATGAGCTGGTCAAGCCGTTCGCGCACGTCAATGAAGTGCTGGATAGACTGCATGGGGAAGGAATTGCCATGGGCGTCGTCACGACGAAGATGAGGCTGACGACGGAACGAGGTCTGAAGTTCGTAGGCATCTACGACGATGTCGACGCAATCGTGACAATAGACGATGTGACGAATCCCAAGCCACATCCGGAGCCGGTACAGCGGGGAATGGAGCTGCTGAAGGCAGACCCCGCGAGTACGATTATGGTCGGGGACAGCGTCGTGGATATGGCTTCGGCGAAGGCTGCCGGGGTAACGGCCGTAGGCGTAGCCTGGTCGCTGAAGGGGGCCGAAGCGCTGCGGAAGGCCGGCGCCGATTATGTCATTGATGATATGCGGGAGCTGTATGCTTTCGCGGGATTGGAGCGGGAGCCGCTTGAGGAACGTTGAGCGTTATCCGGTAGAAGGCCCTAATGCGCTCTGGCAGCTGTATTCTACAGTCAGCAGATGGAAGGGCGTGCGCAATTTCATTTTTATTCAGGCAGCGCGCTATTGTCCTTCCTTGCCTTTGAAAAACTGGATATATCGCCGTGTGCTGGGGATGAAGGTGGGAGAACATACGGCGTTCGCACTCATGGTAATGGTGGATGTGTTCTTCCCCGAACGGATAACGGTTGGACGCAATAGCATTATCGGCTATAATACGACGATTTTGACGCATGAATATTTGACGAAGGAATACAGACTTGGCGATGTCGTCATCGGCGATCATGTCATGATCGGAGCCAACACGACGATTCTTCCCGGCGTTACGATCGGCGATCATGCGGTGGTATCGGCGGGGTCGCTCATACATAAGGATGTGCCGTCCTATACGTTGGTAGGAGGCAATCCGATGAAGGTCATTAAGGATATAAGAGATTAACGACATCAAGAGGGGAAGCGGCGGAGGTGAGGGGATTCCGGTATGAGGGAGGCGGTTCCCGTATTTGGGGACAGGCTTGCTCGAAGGAGTCCTTTTTTGTTTGGTGCGATATTTCCGGCAGTGGAGGCGAGAGTGTCATGGCAATTCGGGAAGACAACGCTGCAAACAAGGTGAAGCATAGCATGGTGGGGCAGCTTGACGGGAAGGGGCAATCATGCTACGATATCGACTAATCACTTTATTTTATTAGCAAGGTAGCATATTATCGCTTTAATATAGTAAAGTAAATATCAGGGGGCAAGATGATGTCTAAACCAAAGGTGTTCGAGAAGCCGACAGGCGTTAAAGACTATTTGCCTGAAGCGGTCAGGCAATTGCGCAACATCGAGAGAAATGTGCTGGACTGCATGTCAGCGTGGGGGTACGAGCAAATTATTACGCCTACGATGGAATATTACGATACAGTAGGCGTAGCCAGCTCCACCTCCGATCAGAAGCTGTTCAAGCTGCTGAACAAGCGGGGAACGACGTTGGTGCTGCGTTCGGATATGACGGCCCCTATCGCGCGCGTAGTCGCGTCGCTGCTGAAGGATAAGATGTTCCCGGTGCGCTTGTCGTACCATTCCAACGTATTCAGAGCGATCGAAGAGGAAGCGGGCAGAGTGGCGGAGTTCTTCCAGACGGGTGTGGAACTGGTAGGCGACCCTTCCCCGGAAGCGGACGCTGAAGTGGTGGCGCTGGCGATTGCTTCACTCAAGGCGGCAGGCGTAGACCGGTTCAAGATTGCGATCGGTCATGTCGGCTTCCTGAACGGATTGCTGGAGGAGGCGCTGCCGAGTGACCGTGCGGCGCAGGAGCAGCTGAAGGAATGCTTGCTCAGCCGAGATTATGTCGGCTACCGTGACTATTTGAAGGGGCTTCGCCTGCAAGCGCATGTACAGCAGGAGCTGGAGGATATTCTGAGGCTGCGCGGCGGCGGGGAAATATGCGATGCAGCGCTTCAGCTTAGCGTCAATGCAACGGCGCGCAAGTCTATCGCCCATCTATGCGATATATGGGAAGTGCTGAAGGCATACGGCGTCAGCGAGCATGTGCTGATTGATCTGACGATGATCGGCGACTTCTCTTATTATACAGGCATGACCTTCGAAGGGTACGCGGCGGATCTTGGATTCCCCGTCGTCAGCGGCGGACGTTATGACAATCTGCTGGAGCAATTCGGCCGCCCGGCGGCCGCTACCGGCTTCGCACTGAAGACGACGCGGATACTGGAACTGCTTGGCGCGGAGCGGGAAGAGCAGCAAGAGCGCGTTCTTGTCCGGTATACAGCAGAGGGAAGAGCCGCGGCGCTGGCCAAGGCGCAGGAACTGAGACGGTCGGGTGTGAGCGCAGTGACGGAACGGGTGGAAGCGCAGCTGTTGCTGCAGGATGAGTCTGCCGCGAATGGCAACAGGGGTACGGACTATACCCGTGTGCTTGTGTACGGCAATGACGGTGCGGAAGGAGGAAGCGGGCAATGAGCAATAACGGGCAGAAGGATATATTGAAGGTTGCGATGCCGAAGGGGCGCATCTACAAGCAAGCCTCCAAGCTGTTCCGCGAAGCGGGGCTGCCGATACCGAGCGACTTCGACGATACGAGGAAGCTGATCATCGAGTTGCCTGAGATGGATATGGAATTCATTATGGCGAAGCCGGTCGATGTGCCGACTTATGTGGAGTACGGTGTGGCGGATATCGGCATAGTGGGCAAGGATGTGCTGATGGAGGAGAATAAGGACGTGTATGAGCTGCTGGATCTGGGTATTGCGAAGTGCCGCATGTCGGTCATAGGTATGCCGGACTGGAAGCCGACCATCCATCCGCGCGTGGCAACGAAGTATCCTAACGTGGCTTCCGCGTACTTCCGCGAGCAAGGGCAGCAGGTGGAGGTTATCAAGCTGAACGGTTCCATCGAGCTTGCTCCGCTAATCGGTCTGGCGGATCGTATCGTGGATATGGTGGAGACGGGACAGACGCTGCGGGAGAACGGGCTCGTGGAGCAGGCTTCGATCTTCGAGATAACAAGCCGGCTAATCGCCAACAGAGTGAGCTACCGGATGAAGAACGAGCGTATTCAGAGTCTGTGCGACATGCTGCAGGCGACGATTGCGGCCGGGGCGCATTAAGAGCGGGCGACCGTCGCTGAAAGCGGGATGGCGGAACGTTAACGGGATGAATCATTAGGCTGGCTAATGGGACAGGACGATGGAACAGAGCGTGAAGCGATCAACACATAAGCGGGTGGCGGCTCGTCCGGTTAAGTACAATAGATGGATAGGAAGAGGGAGGCGGAGCTTATGCGCATTATGCGTGCGGAGCAATTCGGGCTGAAGCGCGAGGTAGAGTACGGTACACCGGAGCAGAATGAATCAGCCTTGCGTATCGTCGGAGACGTCAAGGCGGAAGGGGATGCGGCACTGCTGCGCTATACGGAGCAGCACGACGGCATGCAACTGACGGCGACTGAGCTGCGCGTGACGCAGGAGGAGATTGCAGCGGCGTATGAGGTAGTCGACGCCGCATTCCTCACAGCGATTCGGGAGGCTGCTGTGAACATACGGCGGTTCCACGAGAAGCAGCTGCGGAACTCGTGGATGGATCTGCAGCCGGACGGGACGATGCTGGGCCAGATCATGCGCCCGCTGAAGCGGGTGGGCGTCTATGTGCCCGGCGGCAAAGCGGCGTATCCCTCGTCCGTGCTGATGAACGTTATTCCGGCACAGGTGGCCGGGGTGCCGGAGATCGTGATGGTGACGCCGCCGGCGACGGGCGGCAAGGCGGGCATCGACCCGTATATTCTGGTCGCAGCCGCGGAAGCGGGCGTGAAGGAGATGTACCGGGTCGGGGGTGCGCAGGCTATAGCGGCACTCGCCTATGGCACGGAGAGCATTGCCCCCGTGGACAAAATATGCGGCCCGGGCAATATTTATGTCGCGCTGGCGAAGCGCGCCGTATTCGGCGCGGTGGATATCGACAGCATCGCGGGGCCCAGCGAGATCGTCGTGCTCGCGGACGGGAATGCGGACGCTTCTTATATTGCCGCCGACCTGCTGTCGCAAGCGGAGCATGATGAGATGGCGTCAGCCGTGCTCGTTACGCCTTCGGAGCCGCTGGCGGAAGCCGTCGCGGCCGAGCTGGAGCGGCAGCTGGCTACGCTGCCGAGGCAGGACATTGCGCGGCAGTCGATCGACGCCTACGGTGCGGTGCTGCTCGTGAACGATCTGCTTGCCGGCATAGACGTCGTCAATCAGCTGGCGCCGGAGCATCTGGAGGTGCTGACGGACGATCCCATGAGCTTGCTGGGACATATCGAGAATGCCGGTGCCATCTTCCTGGGGCCGTATAGCTCAGAGCCGGTCGGGGATTACTTCGCGGGACCTAACCACATCATTCCCACCAACGGTACGGCGCGCTTCTCATCGCCGGTGAATGTGGACGACTTCTTGAAGAAGTCGAGCCTGATCTATTACAGCAAGCAAGCGTTGATGGAGAGCGGCGACAAAATCATGACGCTTGCCCGCCACGAAGGGCTGGAGGGGCATGCGAGAGCGATAGAGATTCGGCTGGAGAAGGAAGGCCGATAGACACATTTTAAATAGAGGAAAGAAGGGCTGAATACGATGGCAGACAAAAAGGTAAGAGAAGCGTCCATCACACGGACGACGAATGAGACGGATATTAAGCTGACGTTCGCGGTGGATGGCAGCGGGGAGACGAAGCTGGAGACAGATGTGCCTTTCCTGAACCACATGCTGGACCTCTTCGCCAAGCACGGGCAGTTCAATCTGGATGTGAACGCCAAGGGCGATATTGAGATCGACGATCATCACACCGTAGAGGACATCGGCATCTGTCTCGGACAGACGTTGCGTGAAGCGCTAGGCGACAAGAAGGGCATCAAGCGCTACGCCAGCGTATTCGTTCCGATGGACGAGGCGCTTGCCCAAGTCATCATCGACGTCAGCAACCGTCCTCACTTCGAGTACCGCGCGGAATATCCTTCCTCGCAGGTTGGCAGCTTCTCTACGGAGCTGGTTCATGAATTCTTGTGGAAGCTGGCGCTGGAAGCGCGCATTACGCTTCATGTCATTGTTCACTATGGGCACAATACGCATCATATGATTGAAGCGGTGTTCAAGGCGCTGGGCCGCGCGCTGGACGAGGCGACGATGATCGATCCGCGCGTGCAAGGGGTGCCATCCACGAAGGGAGTGCTCTAGCGTGATTGCGATTATCGATTACGGTATGGGCAATCTGCACAGCGTCGGCAAAGCGGTAGAGCGGCTGGGCTACGAAGCTGTCGTCACCTCGGAGCCGGAACGCATACTGGAGGCGGACGGCGCCATATTGCCGGGAGTGGGAGCGTTCGGCGACGCGATGCAGAATCTGCGTCAGACGGGGCTGGATGAAGTGGTGAAGTTCTACGCAGCTTCGGGCAAGCCGATGCTCGGCATCTGCCTGGGGATGCAGCTGCTGTTCAGCGAAAGCGAGGAGTACGGCAGTCACGAAGGTCTGAATCTGCTGCCGGGCAAAGTCGTCAAGTTCAACGGGGACTTCAAGGTGCCGCATATGGGCTGGAATACGCTGACGTTCAAGCAGCCGGATTCGCCGCTCTTCCGGAATCTTAAGGAAGGGCATGTGTACTTCGTGCATTCCTATCACGTGCTCCCTGCGCAAGAGAGCGATCTGCTGGCTACGACCGATTATGCCGGAGACGTAACGGCCATTGTCGGCCGAGAGCGACTGTTCGGCATGCAGTTTCATCCCGAGAAGAGCGGGGAGCTCGGCATGGCGCTGCTGAACAACTTTTTGACGTTAACGGAGAAAGGGGAGCAGCCGCATGCTGGCTAAACGGATTATTCCATGTCTGGATGTGAAGGACGGAAGAGTAGTAAAGGGCGTTAACTTCGTCAACTTGCGCGATGCCGGAGACCCCGTCGAACTGGCAGCCACCTACGACCGCGAAGGTGCGGATGAACTGGTATTCCTGGACATATCGGCATCCGTCGAAGGACGCGCGACGATGATTGAAGTGGTACAGCGGACGGCCGGCGAGATTACAATTCCATTCACGGTAGGCGGCGGCATCTCCCATGTCGACGACATGAAGCGGCTGCTGCGGGCGGGGGCCGACAAGATCGGCATCAATACGGCGGCGGTGAAGAATCCGTCGCTGGTATCGGATGGAGCGCGACGGTTCGGCTCGCAATGCATTGTCGTCGCGATCGACGCCAAATTTAATCCGGAGTGGGGCGAATGGGAAGTCTATACGCATGGCGGCAGACAGCCTGCCGGTATCAAAGCTCTGCAATGGGCGCGGGATGTGGAAGCGATGGGGGCAGGAGAAATTCTGCTGACGAGCATGGATGCGGACGGTACGAAGGACGGCTTCGATGTGAAGTTGACCGGCGAGGTGTCCCGCTCGGTGGGCATTCCCGTCATCGCTTCGGGCGGCGCCGGGAAGATCGAGCACTTCCATGAGGTGTTCCGGGACGCGGAAGCGGATGCCGCTCTGGCTGCGACGATTTTCCATTATAAAGAAATGACGATTCGCGAGGTTAAGGACGACTTGCGTAAGAAAGGGGTAGAGGTGAGATGACGGAGAAGACTCTGAGTGAAGAGATCAAGTGGAATGCCGAAGGGCTGGCGCCTGCTGTCGTGCAGGATGCTGTCAGCAAGGAAGTGCTGATGCTGGCTTACATGAACAAGGAATCGCTGCAGAAGTCGATCGAGACGGGTTATACCTGGTTCTGGAGCAGGTCGCGCGGTGAGCTGTGGAACAAGGGAGCGACGAGCGGGAACCTGCAGCGAATTGAGACGATGGCTTACGATTGCGATGCCGATGCATTGCTGCTGCGCGTCAGACAGCAAGGGCCGGCATGTCATACGGGGCGGTACAGCTGCTTCTATCAGGGAGTAGAGCTTCCCGGGGCCGAGGCGAGGGAGGAAGCGCAACGGACGGAAGGCGAACGGTTCGAGATCATCGGGGAGTTGGAACGGATTATTGCGGAACGCTATGCGGAGCGTCCCGAAGGCGCCTACACGACGTATCTGTTCGAGAAGGGCGTCGACAAAATTTTGAAGAAGGTGGGAGAGGAAGCGGCCGAAGTCATTATCGCTGCCAAAAACGGGGATAACGAGGAGCTTCGCAACGAAGCCGGCGACCTGCTGTTCCATCTCATGGTGCTGCTGCGCGAGCGCGGCTTGCCGCTGGATGAGATCATGGCTGTGCTGAAGGGGCGCTTTGGCCAGCCAACGACGAATAAAATGCGCTAAAAACGGTATGAATCAGCATGAATTTGTACTTGTCGAAAAATCGTAGCATTTTTTTTTGAAATCTTAATAAATCAATGTATAATAGGACGAGTAAGTGTTGTGATTGCAGCAATAAATTATTTGGTTGAAACGCTCAGGAGGGTATCATGTTAAGCGACAAGGTGCGTATTTTCTCGGGTTCCTCAAATCCGGTACTGGCTCAAAAAATTAGCGAGGAAATGGGATTGACTTTAGGTGCTATCAAGCTGTCCCGTTTCAAGAGCGGCGAAATTTATGTCCACTACGAAGAAACGATACGGAACTGCGACGTCTTTCTCGTGCAATCGTTCTCACATCCCGTCAACGAGCATTTTGTCGAATTGCTCGTCATGATTGATGCGGCCAAGCGGGCATCCGCCCGGACGATCAACATCATTATGCCTTATTACGGCTACGCCCGCCAGGAGCGCAAGGCGGCGCCGCGCGAGCCGATCTCGGCGAAGATGCTGGCGGATGTGCTGACGACCGTGGGAGCGACCCGCGTGCTGACGATCGATCTGCATGCGCCGGCTATTCAAGGCTTCTTCAACATTCCGGTGGATCATATGACGGCGCTGGACTTGATCAGCGATTACCTGAAAGCCAAGAACATCAAGAATCCTGTCGTTGTATCGCCGGACGCCGGACGCGCTTCGACTGCCGAGAAGCTCGCCAACTATCTGGATACTTCATTCGCCATCATGATCAAGAAGCGCCCGGCGCACAATGAGTCTTCCATCACGCACGTAATCGGTGATGTGGAAGGGCAGACGCCTATCATTATCGAGGACTTGATCGATACGGGAAGCACCATTGTCAATGTCGTTGAAGGCTTGAAGGAACGCGGTGCGGAGGATGTATACGTCTGCGCGACGCATCCGCTATTCTCCGGCAATGCCATCGAGCGTTTGGATCATCCCAATATTAAGGAAGTTATCGTTACGGATTCTATTACGCTGCCGGACAACAGGCCGGACCGCTTCACGATCCTGTCCGTTGCTCCGCTGCTTGCGGAAGCGTCCCGTATCATCTTGGACGGCGGCTCTATCAGTACACTGTTCAAGAACAAAGGCGTATAGGTCGACAGCCAAATAGCACTGCACGGATGAGATCGCGGATGGCCTTACGGCTATCCGCGATTTCCTGCATATTATGATAGGATGCGGGGTCCCGGCTATGGTATAATCGAAAAAACAAACGGTCAAAGGAGGTGCCTTGCCCATGAAAGGGAAGGAGCGTGTCGCAGCTGGCGGGCAGACAAAAATCATACCGATACAATGGGATGCTACGTTTTTCTTTGAGCGGGCTGTTCGTTCGCTGGATCGATTCCACTATGACAAGGCACTGAAGTACTTTCGGCGCGCGGTCGAATATGAACCTGACAATCCGGTCAATCATTGCAATATGGCCGGCATTCTGTCAGAGCTTGGAAACTATGAGGAGTCCAACAACATATTAAGCTGGATTGTGACGGAGCTGGACCCCACGATGACGGAGTGCCACTTCTACATGGCGAACAATTACGCCAACATGGATCTGTTCGAGTCGGCGGAGCGTTCCCTGATTCAATATCTGCAGGAGGATGCGGACGGCCAATACCTGGATGAAGCGGAAGAGATGATGGAGCTGCTTCGTTACGAGCTGGAACGGCCTACTCCGGTGACGAACATCAAATCCCGTGAGGGCATGGTGGAGCATGACGGGGCCAGAGCGCTGCTGGAGGAAGGGAAATTCGCGGAGGCGGTCCGTATTCTGGAGGATATATTGCAGAAGCAGCCGGAATTTCTCGCGGCCCGCAACAATCTTGCGCTGGCTTATTATTATATGGGGTTGTTCGATAAAGCGAAGACTACGATTGCGGACGTACTGAGCTACGAAGCCGGCAATCTGCATGCGCTATGCAATCTGGCGATCTTCTATCAGCATGAGAGCGACAGAGACAGCCTTGATCCGTTAGTCGAGCAGCTGAAGAAGACGGTGCCATTCCATCAGGAGCATGTGTTCAAGCTGGCGACAACGATGGGCATTCTAGGCGAGCATCAGTCCGCTTACGGGCACTTCAGCCGCTTGGTGAAGGAGGGAGCGTCACCTCAAGACCCCTGCTTGTATCACTATACTGCGGTTGCCGCATGCAACATCGGCAGGCTGCAGGAGGCTGAGCGGCTGTGGAAGCAGACGATGAAGCTGGACCCCGGCTCCAGCATTCCGCTCTATTATATGTCCCAATTGAAGGAGAGGCAGGAGGGAGGGACGACAGCTCCCCTTAGCTATCACTACCACTTGCCGTTCGAGGAGCAGCTCAAGCTGTGGGAGAAGTCTTCCTCGGGCATACCGGATTACTTGAAGCGTGATCCGTTAGTTCGTTCTTCCTTCTTCTGGGCGCTGCGGCACGGAGATCAGCACACGAAGCTGCAGGTCATACAGGCGTTCGGCATGATCGCGGACAACGAAGTGAAGGAAGCGTTAAGCTCCTTCCTGATGGAGCCGGAGGAAGACGACTACTTGAAGCGTATCGCGATCTTCGTGCTTCGCAATATGGGGGTTCGGGGAAGTCTGAAGGCTGTCCTGGAAGGGAAGGAGCTCATCATTGAGAGCAACAGGATGCCTTCGCGTCTGCCGGTGTGGCATGACAAGTGGGAAGCCGTGGCGCAGGAGGCGCTCAGCCGGATGGCGAAGCATTATGATCTGGTGCAACAGCATGATATGATGACATTATGGGTGGAGTTTCTGTCCCGTGTGTATCCTGGCGTACCGAAGCTGGCGAAGTCGGAAGGCTGGGCGGCTGCGCTGGAATATTTGACCGCCAAGATGCATCGCAGGACGATATCCTATCATGAGGTGTCGGTACGATACAGCGTATCCATCTCTACAGTAAGCAAGCACGTGAAGCTCATCGATGAAGTGTGCGGCATCAAGGAGAAAATGAAATCAATCAGCTCCGTATTCTCCGGGCATGATACGAATACGGAAGACTAGCGTAAACTGCGAAGAGGTGAAGGGGATGTACCAATCCATTATTATCGGCACGGGGCCTGCAGGGCTGACAGCTGCCATCTATCTGGCCCGTGCGAATATGAATCCGCTTATTATCGAAGGTCCCGAACCGGGCGGCCAGCTGACGACAACGACCGACGTAGAGAACTTCCCGGGCTTTCCGGACGGCATTATGGGACCAGATCTGATGGCGAATATGCGCAAGCAAGCGGAACGCTTCGGCGCGACCTTCATGACGGGATGGGTGAACAGCGTCGATCTGTCGGAGCGTCCGTTCAAGCTGCAAGTGGAGGGCAAGGGCGAGATCGTCGGCGAAAGCCTTATTATCTCGACAGGCGCTTCCGCGAAGTATCTGGGCATTCCGGGTGAGAAGGACAATGTCGGCAAGGGCGTCAGCACTTGCGCAACCTGCGACGGCTTCTTCTTCCGCGGCAAGCGCATCATCGTTGTCGGAGGCGGGGATTCCGCGATGGAGGAAGCGAACTTCCTGACGAAATTCGCTACCAATGTAGAGTTGGTGCATCGTCGCGATGAACTGCGTGCATCCAAGATTATGCAGGACCGCGCTCGCGCCAATGAGAAAATCAGCTGGAGTCTGAATCGTACGCCGGTGGAAGTGGTTGCGACAGGAATGGGCGTAACGGGACTTAAGGTGCGCAATAACGAGAGCGGCGAAGAGGAAGTGATCGAAACCGACGGCATGTTCGTCGCGATCGGACATACGCCGAATACGAAATTCCTGGACGGTCAAGTGGATACCGACGAGCAGGGCTACATTAAGGTCAAGCCGGGTACCTCGGAGACCAATGTGCCAGGCGTATTCGCCTGCGGAGACGTGCAGGACAACAAGTATCGCCAGGCGATCACTGCCGCGGGCAGCGGATGCATGGCGGCACTGGACTGCGAGCGGTTCCTGGAAGGAAGCATGACGCACGATTGGAGCCAGTCCGTCTAAACGGCTGATCGTCCTATTTCCTGGAAATATGCAAGACTGGCGGAGAGACAACGAGGCTGCATCTGACGAGTAGACGCTCTAGGGTGCAGCTTCTTCATTTACCGCCGTGGAAGCGGGATCGATAGAGACAGCAGAGTGCGAAATAGCTGGCTGCTGCGCCCTTCTCGGGCGATTGCCACTGCGCTTGACCAGAGTTGGAACAACGCTTATAGTTGGAACATAGAAGAACTTTATATATGGATGAGGTGGCTATTGGATGTCTGAGAAGATTTACGTAGGCGTTGATGTCGGCGGAACGACGGTCAAGGTCGGCATATGCGATGCGGAGGGACAACTGCTTCACACTTTCGAAGGGTCAACAGAGGTGAACAAGGGTCAGGATGCCGTCCTTCATAACATTGCAAAATATGCGAGAATGATCGTGGAAGAATCACCATATGCCTGGGAGCAGGTGGATGGCGTCGGCGTGGGCATCGCGGGATTCCTGGACATTCCGAGAGGCTATGTCAAGTATTCGGCGAATCTCGGACTTCGAGACGCAGACTTGAAGGGCTACCTGGAGCAGGAGCTGCAGAAGACGATCAAAGTCAACAATGACGCCAACGTAGCGGCACTGGGCGAGGCTTGGGCAGGCGCGGGTCGCGGCGTAGACCATTGCGTATGCTATACGCTGGGAACCGGCGTCGGCGGCGGCATCATCATCGACGGTCGAATCGTAGAAGGCTTCGCCAGCATGGCGGGCGAGCTGGGGCATATCGCTATCGTGCCGGATCTGGAAGCGATCCAATGCGGCTGCGGCAAGATGGGCTGTCTGGAGACGGTATCTTCCGCAACGGGTATTATTCGCATGGCCAAGGATGCAGTAGAGCGCGGCGATCGTACGACGCTGGCGGAGGTGGATGAGATTATGGCCAAGGACGTGATGGACGCCGCCAAGGCAGGCGACGAAGTGGCGAACCGGATTATTAGCCGGGCTGCATTCTATCTGGGCAAATCGATGTCCATGATGGCTATTGCGCTCAATCCAAAATGCTTCATCGTAGGCGGAGGGGTATCCAAAGCCGGAGATTTCCTATTCGACCAAATTCGTGAAGTGTTCGAGAAGTATACGCTTGATCAAGCGAAGGAAGGCGTCACTATCGTGCCGGCAACGCTCGGCAACAATGCTGGTGTCGTAGGTGCAGCGGGTCTTATTCTAAGAGGATAGTAGGTGTGGAGACTCATGGAGACGACAGCAACCTTATCGAAGCTTGTCATTATTACGGGTATGTCGGGTGCGGGCAAGACGATTGCTGTCCAAAGCCTGGAGGATCTCGGATTTTTCTGCGTTGATAATTTGCCGCCGGTGCTGATTCCGAAGTTCGCGGAATTAATTGAGCAGTCGAACGGCAAAATAGGGAAGGTAGCTCTTGTCATCGACTTGCGCGGACGGGAGTTCTTCACTGCGCTGTCGGAATCGCTGGCTTATATGAATGACCATCATACGATCAATCTTGAAATATTGTTCCTGGATGCCAAGGATGAAGTGCTGGTTCAGCGGTATAAGGAAAGCCGCCGCCGCCATCCGCTTGCACCCGACGGATTGCCGCTTGAGGGCATTCATGCGGAGCGGAGACTTCTCGAGGATTTGAAGGGTTCGGCTTCTCTCGTGATCGATACGAGCGGGCTGAAGCCGCAAAACCTGAAGGAACGCATTATTGCTCAATTCACCAGCGTGGAACAAAGCACATTGTCCGTCAATGTAACATCCTTCGGCTTCAAATACGGCATTCCGATCGATGCTGATCTGATATTCGATGTGCGATTTCTCCCTAACCCGCATTATGTGGAAAACTTGCGGCCCAATACAGGACAGCACCCCGATGTATATGACTACGTGATGAAGTGGCCGGAGACACAGCAATTTCTGACGAAGCTTCTGGATATGCTCCAATACTTGATCCCGCTGTACCGCAAGGAAGGCAAGAGTCAGGTTGTCATCGGAATCGGCTGCACAGGAGGCAAGCACCGATCCGTTGCGATTGCCGAATACTTGGGGAGAATGCTTGGCAGCAGCGATACGGAGACGGTGCGCGTCAGCCATCGCGACTCCCAGCGCGACAAGCATTGACGGGGGGAGAGCATGCAGACGATACAGAAAGTGATCAGGCGTCCCAAAATCGTCGTCATCGGCGGCGGTACGGGACTGTCCGTCATGCTGCGCGGATTGAAGGAGAAGCCTCTGGATATTACAGCGATCGTGACAGTCGCGGATGACGGGGGAAGTTCCGGCATCTTGCGCAATGAATTGCAAATCCCGCCGCCGGGCGATATCCGCAACGTACTGATGGCACTGGCCGATACGGAGCCGCTCCTGGCAGAGGTACTGAATTACCGGTTCAATAACGGGAC
Source organism: Paenibacillus sp. J5C2022 (assembly GCF_025567625.1). Taxonomy (GTDB): domain Bacteria; phylum Bacillota; class Bacilli; order Paenibacillales; family Paenibacillaceae; genus Pristimantibacillus. The sequence continues at coordinate 21,007 of NZ_JAOQJC010000048.1, forward strand.
TGGATTGGTAGGCCACAGCCTCGGCAATCTGATAGTGGCCGCGATGACGGACATCTCCGGCGACTTCGTGACCGGGGTACGTCAGTTGAGTCAGGTGCTTGCGGTGCGAGGCCGTGTGCTGCCTGCAGCGGATCGCGCCATCGTGCTGAGCGCGGAGATGGAGGACGGGACGATTATTACGGGAGAATCCATGATTCCGAAGGCCGGCGGCAGAATTGCAAGAGTATTCCTGGAGCCGCATGATGTGGAGCCGCTGCCGGAAGCGGTGGAAGCTCTGGAGAGTGCGGACGCGATATTAATCGGTCCCGGCAGTCTTTATACCAGCATAATGCCCAATCTGATCGTCCCTAAGCTGGCGCAAGCTATTGTTGCTTCGAATGCGGTGAAGCTGTTCGTCTGCAATGTGATGACGCAGCCGGGAGAGACGGATAATTATACGGTAAGTCAGCATTTGGACGCTGTGTATCGGCATATTGGTCATCATTTATTCGATTATGTTATAGTTAACAATGGTGATATACCGCCGCAAGTGGAAGACCGTTACGCCGAGAAAGGAGCCAAAGCCGTTCGCCTTGACATGGATGAGGTGAGCAAGCGGGGCTATAAGGTGATTGCGGACCGGCTTGTACTGTTCCAGACGTTCCTGCGTCATGATGCAGAGCGGTTGAGCCACCATATTTACAAGCTTGTGGAGAACTGGATGTTACGAAAGAGGTGATGAACGATGTCATTTGCGGCGCAAACGAAGAAGGAACTGACGCTAATCGAGACGGACGGATGCTGCGAGAGGGCCGAACTTGCCGCCCTTATCCGAATGAACGGCTCAGTCAGTTTATCAAGCCGCAAGATCGTTCTGGACATCTCGACCGAGAATGCCGCTATTGCCCGAAGAATCTATTCCTTAATCAAGAAGCACTTCGATGTGCACGTAGAGCTGCTTGTCCGCAAGAAGATGCGCCTGAAAAAAAACAATGTGTATATCGTGCGGATGCCCACCAAGGTGCAGGAGGTGCTGAGCGAGCTTAAGATCGTCTCTGAAGGCTTCAACTTCAATCCCTCTATTGACCGGGGCATCATCCGCAAGTCCTGCTGCAAGCGTTCCTACCTGCGCGGAGCCTTCCTGGCGGGAGGCTCGGTGAATAATCCCGAAGGCTCCTCCTACCATCTGGAGATTGCTTCGATGTATCAGGAGCATTGCGAGGCGCTTGTGGACTTGGCGAACAGCTTCAAGCTGAACGCAAGGTGCATTGAGCGGAAGAAGGGCTTCATCTTCTACATTAAGGAAGGCGAGAAAATTATCGAGCTTCTGAACATCATCGGAGCGCATCAGGCACTATTCAAGTTCGAGGATGTTCGGATTATGCGCGATATGCGCAACTCCGTTAATCGGATTGTCAATTGCGAGACGGCCAACCTGAATAAGACGATAGGCGCCGCTGTTCGGCAAATCGACAATATAAAGCTGCTGCAGAAGGAAATCGGGCTTGAAAATCTGCCCGATAAGCTGAAGGAAGTGGCGGAGGTTCGACTGCTTCACCCGGATTCCAACCTGACCGAGGTCGGAGAGATGCTGAAGGGGAAAGTAAGCAAATCCGGGGTCAATCACAGACTTCGCAAAATAGACGAACTTGCTGAAAAAATACGCAGCGGAGCAAGTTTTACCTAGTGCAATTAGGCGTAAAATGATATAATGAGATGTAAAAGTATTTTGCTTGGTGGTCATATCAAGGGTACTCTTCATCACATCGCGCATATAAGGACTTCATTAAATATAGGGGGTATGATTCCATGACAAAGCTTCCAGTTGTTGTTCGTCTGAGAACGGGACTTCATGCAAGACCAGCAGCGCTGTTCGTTCAAGAAGCGAATAAATTCTCCTCTGAGGTATTCGTGGAGAAGGACGATAAGAAGGTTAATGCGAAATCCATTATGGGTATTATGAGCTTGGCGATTAGCTCAGGTACAGAAATTTCCATAAGTGCTGACGGATCGGACGCGGAACAGGCTGTAAACGCTTTAGTTGCTCTTGTCAGCAAGGAAGAACTGGAAAACCAGTAAGACCAGTCTGATGCACATGCGAAGTGGTTTTACTTTGCGAACCTTTAGGCTGATCTTTTTTGAAAAGCCGAGGGTACAGGTTTTCTCATCCTATAAGCCCAGCATAAACGCGCTTGTACTGAGCTTATAGGGATAAGACAAATTCCATAATGGAAAAAGAACGTCCCGGACTCGCTCCTGAAGGAGTGAATCCGGGACGTTCTTTTTTTTGCCGGTATAACGCAGGAATCAGATGAGGTTCAGGCTTGCTCCATATCGGCGATGATCGACTTCATCTTGTTCGCCGATAGCCGGAACAGCTCTTGTTCTTGCTCAGTCATCGTCAGCTCCAGAGTCTCCCTGATGCCGTTGCGGTCGACGATGCATGGGACACCAAGGTAAGTGTCGGCTTCTACGCCGCAATAAGTGCCTAACATCGTGGAGACATTCAGTACGGCGCCTTCATCTCGGAGAATGGCTGTACAGATTCGGTCGATAGCAAGTGCAATCGCATAGTATGTAGCGCCTTTCGCTTCGATAATGCTGTAAGCCGCGTCTCTTGTGTTGACGAATATCTCTTCCTTGTCCTCCTGCGAGAGCTGCAGCTCCACCCCGGCGATGTTGGCCAGGCTCCATAGCGGCACTTCCGAATCGCCATGCTCGCCAACGATATGGGCATGTACGCTGCGCGAGTCGATGTGAAGCTTCTGGCCGATCAGATAGCGGAACCTTGCGCTGTCCAGAAGTGTCCCGGAGCCGATAACGCGTTCCGCGGGCAAGCCGGACTTCTTCCACGCGATATAGCTCATTATATCGACGGGGTTGGTCGCGATTAGCAGGATGGCCTCTTTATTATGTGGAAGAATTTGATGTATGATGCTGTCGAATATGTCGGCGTTGCGTCTCAACAGATCCGTCCGGGTCTCTCCCGGCTTCTGCGCTGCGCCTGCGGTAATAACGATAATGTCGGCCCCTGCGCAATCCTCGTAAGTTCCCGCCCATACTTTGGCTCCGCCGAGGAACGGCATGCCGTGGTTCATGTCGAGAGCGTCTCCCGCCGCCTTATTGTGATTGCTGTCGATAAGCACCAGCTCATCCATCCGGTTCCGCAGCAGCAATGTATAAGCTGTTGTTGCGCCTACGGCTCCCGTTCCGATAACGACTACTTTTGTTTTTTTCATAGTGAAATTCTAGTCTCCTTCTATCTGGATAAGTTTCTGGCTTAGGCTTTGTTTTCTCCATCGTTCAGGAATGGTTTGTTGACGAAATAATACATCCAGCCCATCAGCACGCTTCCGCCAATCAGATTGCCAAGCGTGACAGGAATCAAATTGCGGATAGCCCCTTCCAATGAAACGATGGTACCATCTTGCACGACCATCGCGATCGCGAACGTACACATATTGGCAATGCTATGCTCGTAGCCGGAGATGAAAAAGCAGAAGACGAATAGCATCATGGCGAACATTTTGGCGCCGTCGGTCTTCATCCACATCGGAATGAAGAAGGCGAGACAGACAAGCCAGTTACACAATATGGCTCGGAAAAACAGCTGCATAACCGGTGTGTTCACCTTCTTGTCCGCCACTTCCAGCAGGAAGCCGTTCACGTAGTCGCTGTCGAACAGTCCGGTTGACCAGATCAGGAAAGCGAATGCGGCCGCTCCCAGCACATTGCCGGAATAACTGGTAATCCACAGCTTGATCGTATCCGTCCATCTCATCTTCTTGCGCAATGCGGCGTAGCTGTAGTAGAACGTGTTGCCTGTGAACAGGTCTCCTCCTCCATAGCTGATGAGAATAATCGCCGTTCCGAAGGTTAAGGCTGCTATCGGATAGGCAAGCGGAGAATGCTCTATATAGAAGTAGCTTCCGGTCTTGAAGGCGACAATGACCCCGAAGCCAATGAACATGCTCGCCAGCATGGATCTGGATAAGGAAATGATGATGCTCTGCTTGAACACTTTCAGCTTCTTCAATGCTAATTGTTCGACTTGCCGTAGCGGTTCGGCTTCCATCGCGCTGCCCCCTCATTGCTATCCCGGCTGCTTCACCGGGTGCATAATCTGTTGCGGTGCTGTTACCCTGCTGTCGCTCCGCTGTATTCTTCGTATGCAAAGGATAGCATCACAGAAAAGGGGGAGATGTGATTATTGTCACTATAAGCGAACAAGAGCCCTTAATTCCAAGTTTATGGAATGAAAGGCTCTTGTCAAAGCTGTGACTCTGCCATGAAGAACATGTTGCTTCAATTGCGCCAGGTTGCGTCTTATTAATCGATGCGCTCGATGACCTTATCGATCAAGCCGTATTCACTCGCCTCGGCGGCGCTCATGAAGTAATCGCGATCGGTATCTTGCTCGATGCGGCTAAGCGGCTGTCCTGTGCGCTCTGCCAAGATGTTGTTCAACTTGTCGCGCATCTTGAGGATGCGGCGCGCGCGAATTTCGATGTCGCTGGCCTGCCCTTCGGCTCCGCCAAGCGGCTGGTGAATCATGACCTCGCTGTTCGGAAGGGCATAGCGCTTGCCCTTGGCTCCTGCCGCCAACAGGAACGCGCCCATGGATGCGGCCATGCCGACGCAGATGGTGGATACGTCAGGCTTAATGTACTGCATCGTATCGTAAATGGCCATTCCTGCCGTAATGGAACCGCCTGGACTGTTAATGTACAACGAAATATCCTTATCGGGATCTTCGGCTGTCAGGAACAGCATCTGTGCAATGATGGAGTTCGCTACGACATCGTTGACGCCCGATCCCAGAATGATGATGCGATCCTTCAACAGGCGAGAGTAAATATCGTAGGAGCGTTCACCGCGATTGCTTTGCTCGATTACCATTGGAACAAAATTCATATCCAACCAATCCTCCTTCGAAAGTATGTTCTCTATATATCTTAATGTATTCCTATAATAACGGATAAAAAAACAAAAGTCAAAGAAAGTCAAACATTCCACTCCGGTAGAGGGAGTAGCGAGGGACGGATGAAGGAGCGGGACAGGATGCTGCGGGGCTGCAAGACATGCGGCATTGGCTGGAGTGCGGAACGTGGCCTGAGTATCGGATGGCAGTGATACGGTCATGAAAAAAGCTGCCCGGCGACAAAAAGTCGCATGGCAGCTTATGTATGCTCTATAGTGGCGCGCCCGCTAGGAATCGAACCTAGATCTCAGGCTCCGGAGGCCTACGTCATATCCATTGGACCACGGGCGCAAAAACAGTAGCAAAATTGATTATATGACATTCTCGTTCTGAAAGCAAGAGCAATCTCCAAATAAATATTTTGTGAAATTGTCGAGTAATCGTTTCCATCAAGGCTCCGGCACTTGCAGAACGTGAGATTATTCGGTAATATAAGGGTGGGACTTAAAATGAAGCGCCGGGACATTATATGTCCCGAGGTGGAAAGTTCCAATATTCGATAAGAGTCTCTGGCTCTGACTGATGGAGAGAAGGAGAGCAAATGCGTCAGCTCATTGAATTGCAGCAGCAGCTTGTACCGGATCTTCTCAATACGATGAGGAAACGATATGCCATCCTGCATCAGGTCATGCTGTCGGATTCGATCGGCCGGCGGACGCTTGCGACCGAGATGGCGATGACGGAGAGAGTGCTGCGTGCAGAAACCGACTTTCTGAAGGAGCAGGGGCTGCTGGAGATTCACTCCGCCGGGATGCGGATCAGTGAAGCGGGCAAGGAGCTACTGGAGCAGCTTGAACCGCTCTACAAGTCGTTATTCGGCTTGTCATCTCTGGAGAAGGAGCTGCAGGACGAATTCGGCTTATCGCGCGTGGTTGTCGTAGCAGGCGATTCCGAGAGCTCGCTGCAGACGAAGCGGGAGCTGGGAAGAGCGGCCTGCCAAGTGCTGCGGGAGACAGTGAGGCAAGGGGATGTTGTGGCGGTAACAGGCGGCACGACAATTGCCCAGGTAGCCAATCAGCTCGTATTGCCGGCATCGGCCAAGGATGTATGGTTCGTGCCTGCGCGCGGAGGTCTTGGCGAAAGCCTGGATTATCAGGCCAATACGCTCGCTTCGACAATGGCGAAGCGTACGGGCGGGCATTATCGACTGCTGCATGTACCTGATTTCCTGGGCGAGGAGGCTTACTCGTCAATTATGGGCGAGCCGAATATACGGGAGATTGTCGATGTGATCCGAAGCTCGCGTATAGTCGTTCACGGGATCGGCGATGCGAAGGTGATGGCCAGACGCAGAAGGTTGAAGGAGACGGATGTGGCGGCGATGACCCAAGACGGTGCGCTGGCAGAGGCATTCGGCTACTACTTCGACCGGGATGGCGCTGTCGTCCACAAAATGCAGACTGTAGGGTTACGACTAGAGGATATTGTGAACACTGAAGTTGTTATCGGCGTTGCCGGAGGCAGAAGCAAGGCGGATGCCATTGCATCCATTATGCGCTTCGGGCACAACGATGTTCTCATCACCGACGAGGCTGCCGCTACTTCAATAGTAGAGATGACTCGGAGATGAGAGTTAGTATGGCGGGCATCATGACAATGCAACGCATAAGGCGAGAGCCTGTGCCATGCAATGTCTTGAAATATATTTTGCATCATACAAATGCTTAGGAGGAACTACAAATGGTTAAAGTTGGTATTAATGGTTTTGGTCGCATCGGCCGTAACGTGTTCCGCGCTTCCCTGAACAATCCTAATGTCGAGGTAGTAGCGGTTAACGATCTGACAGACGTGAAGACACTGGCTCATCTTCTGAAATACGACACAACTCACGGCAAGCTGGACGCAACTGTTGAAGCGAAAGAAGGCGCGTTGATTGTTGACGGACGTGAGATAAAAGTATTCGCGGAGCGCAACCCTGCCGATCTGCCTTGGTCCTCTGTAGGCGCTGAAATCGTAGTAGAGTCCACTGGTATCTTCACTGCGAAGGACAAAGCTGAGCTTCATCTGCAAGGCGGCGCGAAGAAAGTGATCATCTCCGCTCCTGCAACGAACGAAGACATCACAATCGTAATGGGCGTTAACGAAGACAAATACGACCCTGCGGCACATACCATTGTTTCCAACGCATCCTGCACAACGAACTGTCTTGCTCCATTCGCGAAAGTGCTGAATGACAAGTTCGGTATCGTGAAAGGCATGATGACAACTATTCACTCCTACACGAACGACCAAAGCGTACTGGATCTTCCGCATAAAGATCTTCGTCGCGCTCGCGCAGCTGCCGAGAACATCATTCCTTCCACAACTGGCGCAGCGAAAGCTGTATCCCTTGTACTGCCTGAGCTGAAAGGCAAGCTGAACGGCATGGCTATGCGCGTTCCTACGCCTAACGTATCCGTAACTGATCTTGTAGCCGAGCTGAAAGTCGACGTAACGGTTGAAGAAGTGAACGGCGCTCTGAAGGCTGCTGCAGAAGGTCCGCTGAAAGGCATTATGAACTACAACGAAGAGCCGCTTGTATCCAGCGACTACAACACAGATCCTGCATCCTCCACAATCGACGCTCTGTCGACTATGATCGTAGAAGGCAACATGGTGAAAGTGGTATCCTGGTACGACAACGAGTGGGGCTACTCCAACCGTGTAGTTGACCTGGCTGCTTACATCGCAGCGAAAGGTCTGTAAGAGGAGACAAGCGGGCAGGACTTCAGCGTTCTGGCTGTCTCTGCGAATGAGCTTTGGCCCCAAGGCCTTGTGCCCTGAAGCAGGGTCCCGCCATGAGGGCGTTCCTTCCCTGGAAGGGGCGCCCTTCTCCTGTTTTCTTCGCAATATAAATCTGGGAGGGTTCCATTCATGAATAAAAAGAGCATACGCGATGTGGCTGATCTGGCCGGCAAAAGAGTGTTCGTGCGCGTGGACTTCAACGTGCCGATCGAAGACGGCAAAATTACCGACGACAAGCGGATCCGCGAGACGCTTCCTACTATTAACTATCTGATCGAGCAAGGCGCAAAAGTGATCCTGGCGAGCCATCTGGGCCGTCCGAAGGGCGAAGTGGTCGAGGAGCTGCGCCATACGGCATCCGCTGTACGTCTCTCCGAGCTGCTGGGCAAGTCGGTGACGAAAGCCGACGAAGCGATCGGCGAGAAGGTGGAAGCACAAATCGCTGCGATGCAGAACGGCGATGTGCTGCTGCTTGAGAACGTGCGCTTCTATGCGGGTGAAGAGAAGAATGATCCTGAGCTGGCGAAGGCGTTCGCGAAGCTGGCCGACCTGTTCGTGAACGACGCGTTCGGCGCAGCTCACCGCGCACATGCTTCTACAGAAGGCATCGCGCACCTGCTGCCGGCCGTATCCGGTCTGCTGATGGAGAGAGAGCTGGATGTGCTGGGCAAGGCGCTTCACAATCCTGAGCGCCCGTTCACGGCAATTATCGGCGGCTCCAAGGTGAAAGATAAAATTGCGGTTATCGACAAAATGCTGGAGATCGCGGACAATATTATTATCGGCGGCGGCTTGTCCTATACCTTCTTCAAGGCGCAAGGCCACGAAGTCGGCAAATCGCTTCTGGACGAGAGCAAGCTGGATCTGGCGCTCGGCTTCATCGAGAAGGCGAAGCAGCTGGGCAAAAACTTCTATATGCCGGTTGATATTGTGGTAACGGACGATTTCAGCCCGACGGCGAATACGCAAATCGTAGACGTGGACGGCATCCCGGCCGAATGGGAAGGTATCGACATCGGACCGAAGACGCGCGCCATCTACGAAGACGTCATCAAAAATTCCAAGCTCGTCGTATGGAACGGACCTATGGGCGTATTCGAGATTGAGCCGTTCTCCCATGGCACGCTTGCTGTAGCGCAAGCTGCGGCAGAGACGTCCGCTTACACAGTCATCGGCGGCGGCGATTCCGCTGCAGCGGCTGAGAAGTTCGGCCTGGCGGACCAGATGGACTTCATCTCTACAGGCGGCGGCGCTTCTCTGGAGTTCATGGAAGGCAAGAAGCTGCCGGGCGTAGAAGCTCTTAACGACAAATAAGCCTAAGGAGGCACAAGCATGAGCAGAACACCGATTATTGCGGGCAACTGGAAAATGTTCAAAACGGTATCCGAAGCGCAAAGCTTCTTCGCAGAAGTGAAGGGCAAAGCGGAGGTGGAAGGCGTCGAGGCAGTTATCTGCGCGCCTTATACGAATCTTCCCGCTCTCGTCGAAGCGGCGAAGGGGACAAGCATTGCGATCGGAGCGCAAAATGTCCACTTCGAGGATAACGGAGCTTTCACTGGCGAGATCAGCGGAGGAATGCTGAATGAGCTTGGCGTGACGTATGTCATCATCGGCCACTCCGAGCGCCGCGCTTACTTCGCAGAGTCGGACGAGATCGTGAACAAGAAGGTTCACGCCGCATTCAGACATGGGCTTACTCCAATCGTATGCGTAGGAGAGAAGCTGGAGGAGCGCGAAGCGGGTGCGACGAAGGAAGTATGCAAGGTGCAGACGGAGGCGGCGTTCGAGGGTCTGTCCCGGGAGCAAGCGGCAGCTGTCGTTATTGCGTATGAGCCAATCTGGGCGATTGGAACAGGCAAATCCTCCACATCCGAGGATGCGCAGGATGTCATTGGCTATATCCGCGGCATCGTGGCGGGGCTGTACGACGATGCGACAGCCAGCGCCGTCCGCATTCAATACGGTGGCAGCGTAAAGCCGAACAACGTAGCGGAGTATATGGGCCAGGCGGATATCGATGGCGCGCTCGTCGGCGGCGCAAGCCTGGAGCCTGCATCTTATATCGCTCTCATCGAGGGGGCCAAGTAAGATGGCTGAACGCAAACCGGTAGCATTAATTATTATGGACGGCTTCGGATTGCGCGATGATGTCACGGGCAACGCGGTTGCGCAAGCGAACAAGCCCAACTACGACAAATACTTGCAGCAATATCCGAATACCACTCTGACGGCGTGCGGTGAAGCGGTAGGCTTGCCAGAAGGGCAGATGGGCAACTCGGAGGTCGGCCATCTGAATATCGGAGCGGGACGTATCGTGTATCAGGACCTGACCCGGATCAGCAAGTCGATTCGTGAAGGCGAGTTCTTCGACAATGAGACGCTGCTTGCCGCAGTGAGGCATGCGAAGGAGAAGGGCAAGAAGCTGCATCTGTACGGTCTGCTGTCCGACGGCGGCGTGCACAGCCACATTGCCCATCTGTTCGCCTTGCTGGAGCTGGCCAAGAAGGAGAGCTTGAAGGAAGTCTACATCCATGCGTTCCTGGACGGGCGCGATGTCGCTCCGGACAGCGCGAAGGGTTATGTCGAAGCGCTGCAGGCGAAGATCGACGAGTTGGGCGTAGGCCGCATTGCGACGGTGCAAGGCCGCTACTACGCGATGGACCGCGACAAGCGCTGGGAACGTACGGAGAAGTCCTACCGGGCGATGGTATATGGCGAAGGGCCGCAGTACACCGATCCCGTGGAAGCGGTAGTTGAATCCTACGCGAAATCCGTATATGATGAATTCGTTATGCCAACGGTTATCGTGGGCGAGGATAATAAGCCTGTCGGTCTCGTGGAGTCGGAGGATGCCGTCGTATTCTTCAACTTCCGTCCCGACCGTGCTATCCAACTGTCGCAAGTGTTCACGAATGAGGATTTCCGCGGCTTCGATCGCGGAGAGAAGTGTCCGAAGCATCTTCACTTCGTCTGTCTGACCTTGTTCAGCGAGACGGTCGGCGGTTATGTCGCTTACTCGCCTAAGAACCTGGACAACACGCTGGGCGAAGTGCTGGCGCAGAACGGCAAGACCCAGCTGCGTACGGCGGAGACGGAGAAGTATCCGCATGTCACGTTCTTCTTCAGCGGCGGCCGCGATGTCGAGCTGCCCGGCGAGACGCGCGTGCTGATCAATTCGCCGAAGGTGGCGACGTACGATCTCCAGCCGGAGATGAGCGCCTACGAGCTGGCGGAATCGACCGTGCGGGAGATTGAAGCGGATAAGCATGACGCCATCATTCTGAACTTTGCCAATCCGGATATGGTCGGCCACTCCGGCATGCTGGAGCCGACGATCAAGGCGGTGGAGACGACGGACGAGTGTCTCGGCAAAGTGGTGGAAGCGGTGCTGGCGAAAGGCGGCGTCTGCATTATTACGGCGGACCATGGCAACGCGGATATGATTAGCGATGAGAATGGCCGTCCGCATACGGCGCATACGACGAATCCCGTTCCGCTCATTGTCACAAGAGAAGGTCTGGAGCTTCGCGACGGCGGCATTCTGGCGGATATCGCGCCGACGATGCTGGAGCTGCTGAAGCTTGACAAGCCGGCTGAGATGACAGGGCAATCGCTTATCAAGTAAGGATCGAGCAAGGCCAACAACAACACTAATTGAACATTGAAGGAGTGTCTATTCATGTCCATGATCGTTGACGTATATGCACGCGAAGTGCTGGATTCCCGCGGGAATCCTACAGTTGAGGTAGAAGTAACGCTGGAATCTGGCGGTAAAGGCCGTGCTATCGTGCCTTCCGGCGCATCCACAGGCGCATATGAAGCGGTAGAGCTGCGCGACGGCGACAAGTCCCGTTACCTGGGCAAAGGCGTACTGAAAGCAGTAGAAAACGTAAATACATTGATCGCACCGGAAATTATCGGTCTGGATGCATTGGATCAAGTCGCAATCGACCGCAAAATGATTCAAATCGATGGCACGCCTAACAAAGGCAAGCTGGGCGCCAACGCTATTCTGGCTGTATCCATGGCCGTAGCGCGCGCTGCTGCAGACGCGCTGGACGTATCGCTGTACACTTACCTTGGCGGCTTCAACGCGAAAACTCTTCCTGTACCGATGATGAACATCATCAACGGCGGCGAGCATGCCGACAACAACATCGACGTGCAAGAGTTCATGATTCTGCCGGTTGGCGCTGCGGACTTCAAAGAAGCGCTTCGCATCGGTGCGGAAATCTTCCACAACCTGAAGGCTGTATTGCATGACAAAGGTCTGAACACGGCAGTTGGCGACGAGGGCGGCTTCGCGCCGAACCTGGGTTCCAACGAAGAAGCGATCACAACGATCATCTCCGCAATCGAGCGCGCCGGCTACAAGCCTGGCGAAGACGTATTCCTGGGCATGGACGTTGCATCCACAGAGTTCTACAAGGATGGCAAGTACGTATTGTCCGGCGAAGGCAAGTCCTTCACTTCCGCAGAGTTCGTGGATCTGCTTGCTTCCTGGGTGGACAAATATCCGATCGTATCGATCGAAGACGGCTGCTCCGAAGACGACTGGGACGGCTGGAAGCTGCTTACCGACAAGCTGGGCGGCAAAGTTCAGCTCGTGGGCGACGACCTGTTCGTGACGAATACAGAGCGTCTGTCCGACGGCATCGAGAAAGGCGTGGGCAACTCCATTCTGGTTAAGGTGAACCAGATCGGTACGCTGACAGAGACGTTCGACGCAATCGAAATGGCGAAGCGCGCAGGCTATACTGCAGTCATCTCCCACCGTTCCGGCGAGAGCGAAGACAGCACGATCGCTGACATCGCGGTGGCGACTAACGCTGGCCAGATCAAGACAGGCGCGCCATCCCGTACAGACCGCGTAGCGAAGTACAACCAATTGCTCCGCATCGAGGACCAACTGGGCTCTACGGCGCAATACGGCGGCAAAGCTGCTTTCTATAATCTGAAAAACTTCAAATAAGATCGCAGTGCCGCTTAAGGCACGGCAATCGGAAAGCCGCTTCCCGAGATCATAATGGTCTCGCGAAGCGGTTTTTTCTATTGGAGCCGGAAGGCAAGCCTTTTACCTAATCATATTGTCTGAAATTAGTAATCGATTAGAGGGCAAAAGAGGTGGCATCTGCGTACAAGCTCATGTATAATTATTTTGCTATTGCTGTTCTAACTATGATATTTGAAAGCGTTATCAAGTATTGCTCACGAGTAAATGTAAAACTTATACATTTTCTTTTTAATATTGTAAAAATTAATATGATTAAAGACGATATATGCTATACAGACACAGATAGAGATGCACACTGTGGTGCAGATGCGAGATAGAGAAACAAAGGGGGTTGTAATGAATGGGGAAAGCGCGTGGCAATCATGTGAAAGTACTTCTGTATTATTTCATTCCGTTCGCGCTGCTGCTTGCGCTATTCGGCGGCGCAGGGCTGTTCATCTATGAAAGAACGGCGCAGAAGGTGGAGTCGAACGCTCAAAGCACGGCGCAATATATGCTGGTGCAAATGCAAGAGAATCTGGAGCGACGGTTCGTCGAAGTGGAGACAATTGCGATGCAGGTCGCCAGCAACACGAAGGTATTGTCGTTCCTGCAGGTGAAGGACCCGTTCCGCGACAGCAATCCTTACCGCATTATTGATGTGAAGAACGACCTGTTCGACTATTCGCTCGTCAATCAATTCCTCATCGATTATTATGTCATCTACCCCGAGAGCGAGCTGGCCATATCGCCCAAGAGCGTAAGCAAGCTGCGGCAGCTCTACGATCTGAAATTCCAATATGAAGGCGTCTCGTATGAAGAGTGGAGGGAAATGCTGTTAAGCAATGACCGCTCCAAGCAGTATGTGCCGGGAAGGGCGTCATTGTACCAAGGGAAGTCCTCCTCCGTCGTCACATTCCTGCAGCCGTTCGGCACGGGAACTCAGAACGGGCAAGTGCTGATGCTCATCGACAATACCCAGATCCGGGGCATGCTGTCCAACCTGACGCTAAGCGGCGGCGTGGCGTTCATCGCCAACAAGCAAGGCGAGCTGATCAGTTCCTTCGGCAACGGCCCGTTCAGCCTCTCTCTGACGAGTATGAAGGACGGCTATTATCATATGGAGGTAGGCGGGGAGAATATGTACGTCACCCGCATCAGCTCGAGCTACAGCGGATGGACCTACGTAGCGCTGCAGCCGGAGAAGAAGCTGATGGAGAGGGCGGAATATATCCGGGAGACATTCCTGACAGTTCTCGTCATCGCGCTGCTGGGCGGTCTGCTTGCCGCACTCTACTTCTCTTATCGCAACAGCCAATGGCTATGGAAGATGCTGCGGCTGCTGCCGGAGCAGCGCGGCGTGACGACCAACACCGCATCCGTACGTCATACAATGGATTATGTGGGACAGTCGGTGACGAGTCTTATCTTCAATCATGAGACGCTGCTTGCGAAGCTGGACGAGCAATTGCCCTTGCTGCGCAGCGCCTTCCTGGGCAGGCTGCTGCGCGGCCAATTCCCTTCGAGCCGGGATATTGAACTCGCCATGGAGCACTCCAAGCTGTCCTGGGAAGGCCGCTATGTTACGGTCGCCATCCTGCAGCTGGCCAGCTATAAGGGAGCTTATACGGAAGAAATATTGGACGAGCTGGACATCCAGAAGCTAGGAATAAGGGAGCTAATCACGAAGGAATATGCCGGCATGGTCACAACGCTTGATCTTGACGAGCATCAGATCGCCTTGTTCCTTCATGGCGACGCCTCGTCCCGGAAGCGCTTCGAAGAGAAGACGCGCCAGCTGCTGGAGGAACTGCAGAGCGGGATAAGCGAGAAGCTCGGCGTGCTGACCTATATTGCGGCTGGCGGCAGCTGCAGTCAGTTGACGGATGTCAGCCGTTCCTACCAGGAGGCGGGCTTCCTGCTTGACCGCAAGGAATGGTCGGCGGAACAGCCGGTCGCTTGCCATGGCGATATCGGGACGATAGCGATTCAAGCCTACTTCTACCCGTCGGATCTGGAGCAGCGGTTGATGGGGCTTGTGAAGTCCGGCAACAGCCAAGAGGTGAAGGGTGTGCTTGCCCAGCTGGCGGAGAAGAATGTACAGGAGCGCTCGCTGCCGCATTCCGTGGGCAAAATCTTCATTCACGAGCTGTCCGGCACGTTGCTGAAATGCTGCGAGCAGTCGACCATTCCCGCAGAGGAGCTGCATGACGAGCGCGAAGGCGCGCTGCTGGCGACGGAGCCAAAGCGGACGATGGAGGAAAGCCTGGAGCTGCTTGGCGATGCGTTCCTCAGCTTATGCGACAAGCATCATGACCGGAAGAAGAGCCATAACGACGAATTGAAGGAACGGTTGATCGCTTATGTCGAGCAAAACTACAGTCGTACCGATCTGGGCCTGACGCTGCTGGCGGAGGAATTGCAAACTTCGGAGACGTATATTTCATACTTTTTCAAGGAGCAGACAGGAGTCAACTTCTCGGAATATGTGGAGCGGCTGCGGATGAACGCGGCCCGGCAACTGCTGAAGGAAGGCGACGCATCGGTGAACGAGATCGCCCGTCTGGTAGGCTATTATTCCCTGAACTCCTTCAGCCGCGCCTTCAAGCGGGCCAACGGCATCAGTGCTACGGAATACCGCAAAGGCAAGTGAGGAAAGCGGTTTCTAAAGATTTGCACACGGCATGAATAAGGAATAATGATCATAATAAAGCGCTTTCTTGAATGAGGAATAGCGTTAGAATATGTCATATTTACGAAAGGAGTCCCAGTCGTCTATACTTCGAATCACCGGCCGGTAAACATGACTTTGGCGATACCAAGGGGGGACGTAACTTGATTGCAAGACGGAGAACCTTTCGTAGTTGGCAGCTGTATGTGCTTTTCTTACCACCTTTGATCTACATTCTATTATTTAAGTACGTTCCGATGCTGGGAGCCGTCATTGCTTTCAAGGACTTCTCTATTTCCAAGGGCATTTTCGCCAGCGAATGGGTTGGACTGAAGCATTTCATGCGGTTTTTCGAATCCTATGATTTCAGCAGGCTCCTGTTCAATACGTTAAGCGTCAGCTTCTATACGCTGATCGCAAGCTTTCCATTTCCTATAATGCTTGCAATCGGATTGAACTATGTGAGGAACCAGCGGTTCAAAAAGACGGTTCAAATGGTGACGTACGCACCGTACTTTATAAGTGTGGTCGTGCTCGTCGGCTTGCTGTTCCAATTCCTGGACCCTCGCACGGGCGCCATTAACCTGGTGCTGGGCTGGTTCGGAGTGGAGCCGATCAACTTCATGGCCGATGCGTCGCTGTTCCAGTCGATTTATGTATGGTCTCATGTATGGCAAAACGTCGGCTTCGCTTGCATCATCTATCTGGCGACGCTGGCGGGAATCGATCCCGCACTTCACGAAGCGGCCGTGATCGACGGTGCATCCAAAGTGCAGCGCATCTGGCATATCGATATTCCCGGCATACTGCCGATCGCCGTTATCCTGCTAATCCTCAATACGGGACAGGTGCTGGAGACCGGCTTCGAGAAAATCCTGCTTATGCAAAATGCGCTTAACTTGCGGACCTCCGAAGTGATCGACACTTACGTGTACAAGGTAGGCTTGATTTCACAGGCGATGAACTTCTCTTACGCCACAGCAATCGGATTGTTCAAGGCGGTTGTCGGCTTCGCTCTCCTCATTATCGTGAACACCGCAGCCAAGAAAATGAAACAGGAAAGTTTATGGTAAGGGGGGATAGTGCATGGAAACGAACGCAATGAAAGAATCCGGTGGAGATAGAGTGTTTACTATCGTCAACTATGTGCTGCTGACATTCGTGCTGTTGATTATACTCTATCCCTTGATCTATGTTGTAAGCGCCTCCTTCAGTTCGACTTACGCGATAATGTCGGGCAAGGTGTGGCTGTGGCCGGTGGAGCCGTCGCTTGATGGCTACACGGCGGTATTTAAAAATAAAAATGTACTCGTCGGCTTCAAGAACACAGTTCTCTATACGGGTATCGGGACGCTGCTCAATGTGGCGATGACGATTCTGGCGGCTTATCCGCTGTCCCGTCGCGACTTCCGCTTCAGAGGGGCATTCATGCTGATGCTGGTCTTCACGATGATGTTCAACGGCGGGCTCATTCCCAACTACCTGATTGTCAAGGAACTGGGCATGATCGATACGTTCTGGTCGATGATCATTCCGACCGCGCTGACGGCATGGAATGTGATCATTATGCGGACGTACTTCCAGACGACCATTCCGCATGAGATTCTGGAAGCCTCCCAGATCGACGGCTGCAATGACTTCCGCTTTCTGTGGCGCATCGTGCTGCCGCTGTCGGGTCCCATTCTGGCGGTTATCGCTTTGTTCTATGCCGTAGGCCACTGGAATCAGTACTTCAATGCGATGATTTACTTGAAGAGTCCTGATTTGTATCCGCTTCAGCTCATTCTGCGCGATATTCTCATTCAGAATGAAGTGAACATCGATATGATCGGGGACGCTAAGACGGCAGCCGCACGCCAAGGCTTGAGGGAACTGCTCAAGTATTCGCTTATCGTCGTATCGTCGCTGCCATTGATTGTCGTCTATCCGTTTGTGCAGAAGTTTTTCGTGAAGGGCGTTATGATCGGATCGTTGAAGGGATAATAGCAACTTATTATTAGGAGGGGTCAATTTGAAGAAGCTTCTCATGTCTATGCTTGCGGTTGTCATGGTGTTAACGCTTGTGCTTGCCGGATGCTCCGGCTCCGATAACAATAAAGATACGGGCAAGGGCGGGAATGACGGGAAGAGCGGCGGCAACGGCAATAGCGGTTCTGCCGAGCTGCTGACGGAACCCGGCACTTACCCGATCGTGAACGAGCAGGTTACGCTGAAGGTCATGGTTCGCGGCAATCCGCTAGTCGAGGATTTCGCAACGAATGAATTCACGAAGTGGTATGAAGAGAAAACGAACGTGCATATCGAGTGGGAAGTCGTTCCCGAGCAGAGCATGCAGGAAAAGCTGAACCTGGTGCTGGCGGGAGGCGATCTGCCTGATGTCATTCTCGGTCTGAACGTCACGCCGGCACAGCAGATGATCTACGGCAGTGAAGGGTCCTTCTTGCCGCTGAACGATCTGATCGCAGAGCATGGCGTGCAGACGAAGAAGTTGTTCGAGCAATACCCGGAGGTAGAGAAAGCGATAACGGCACCGGACGGCAACATCTACGGCTTGCCGGAAATCAACCAATGCTACCACTGCTCCATGAGCCAGAAGATGTGGATATACCAGCCGTGGCTGGATAAGCTTGGCCTTGACATGCCTACTACGACGGATGAGCTCTATGACGTACTGAAGGCGTTCAAGGAGCAAGACCCTAACGGCAACGGCAAAGCGGACGAAATTCCATTGTCCATCTCGCCGAAGAGCTGGAGATCTTCCATGGATGCGTTCCTGATGAACTCCTTCATCTACAACCCGGTATACGGAAGCAGCACGAAGCACATGTTCGTGAAAGATGGCGTCATGGACGTCGCCTTCGACAAGCCGGAGTGGAAGGAAGGATTGAAGTATATCCGCAAGCTGTATCAAGACGGCCTGATCGCAAGCGAGTCCTTCACGCAAGATGACAACCAGCTGATTCAAATTGGCGAAAATCCGGATACGGTTCTTCTCGGCGCATCGACGGGCGGCCACCAAGGCGTCTTCACCCAGCTGATGGGCGAGAGCGGCAGATGGAGTGAATATAAGACTGTTCCGGTATTGAAAGGGCCGAACGGCGAGGGCTTCGCTCCGACAGATCCGTCCGGCATGACGCTTGGCACATTCATTATTACAAACAAAGCGAAGCATCCTGAGGTTGCGCTTCGCTGGGCCGACGGTCTCTTCGAATACGAGCATACGCTTCGTTCCAACTACGGTCGTCCGGGCGAGGAATGGCGCGATGCGGAGGCAGGCGAGATCGGCATTAACGGCGAGCCTGCCAAGTGGATTGACCTGAAGTCCTTCGGCGAAGTGCAGAATATACACTGGGCGCAGACCGGTCCGTCCAACCGTTCGAACGAGTTCCGCTTGAGCGCAGTAAGTAAAGGTGAGGACGCATTAGAGGATATTCTGTATCACGAGACGAAAAATAACTATGAGCCGTTCAAGTCTGATCAATACAAAACGGTTCCGCCGCTGTTCATGACGAACGATCAAGCGACAGAGACAGCTGACCTGTCCAAGACGATCAACGACTTCGTAGAGGAGATGATGGCTCGCTTCATTATCGGCGACGCTGATATCGACGCGGAGTGGGATACGTATCTGAAGACGCTGGACAGCATGAATCTGAAGCGCCTGATCGAAATCTATCAAGCGGCTTACGATGCTCAGCAATAATCCAATAAGAGTAGGGGAAGGATTCATTCTTGGGAATGAATCCTTTTCCGCCATGTGTGAGGAGGCAACAGAGAATGAGCAATGTGTTGGTGGAGGAGTACCGCGGAGGTTTCTTGGAAAATGTTCATTACGGTCATATTTGCGGTGTGAATGAGAGGAGGAAGGTTGTATACCGGTCGGGCGATCCGGAATGGGTGACGTTCATGCGCTCGGCGGCCAAGCCGATGCAGGCGATACCGGCATTCATGGGCGGCTTCCTGGATGAGAGATTCCACTTCACGGACGAGGAGAAGGCGATCATGATGGCATCGCATCGGGCGCTTCCGTATCATGTGGAAGCGCTGGAGGGAATGCTCTCGAAGCTGGGTCTTCGCGAGGATGCGCTAGTATGCAAGCCGACTTATCCGCTGGATATGGATGCCAGAGATGCGTTAGTGGCTGGCGGCAAGCCGCAGCGCAGAGTGTATCACAATTGCTCCGGCAAGCATCTGGGGCTACTCGCTTATTGCATCGGCATGGGTTATCCGCTGGAGGGGTATGAACAGGCTAGTCATCCCGCTCAGCAGGAAGTGCTTCGTATCGTAGCCCTTCTGTCCGAAGTGCCGACCGGAGACATTCGAATCGGAACGGACGGCTGCGGCTTCCCGGTATTCGGCATGCCGCTATCAGGAATGGCCAGAGCCTTCCTTAAGCTGGCTTGTCCCGATCTGATAGAAGATGAAGCGGTCCGGAAGGCCGTCATGGAAGTGACGGCGAATATGAATCGCTATCCCGCGATGATATCCGCCGATTATCTGATCTGTCCCAATCTGCTGATGGACGACAATATCGTGGCCAAGGGCGGCGCCAAGGGCGTCTATTGCTTCGCCTTGCGGAAGGAGCGTATGGCCTTCGCCTTGAAGGTGAATGACGGCTCCGAGGAGGAGTGGCCGATTATCGTCGCATCCATACTGGAGCAGATCGACTATAGCAACCGGGCGACCATCGATCGGATGTACCGGATCGGTCCGCCGGAGATCCGGAACGACAACGGGCTGGTCATCGGGAGAAATCAGGCGGTATTCCGGCTCGAAGATGTGATGGTGGACTAATGATCGATTGGAAAGCGGAAGTAGAAGCGAGACGCGAAGCGCTGCTGGGCGACCTGATTCCCCTGCTGGCCATTCCGAGCGTGAAGGATGCCGCGAGCAGCGGCCCGGGGCAGCCTCAAGGCTGCCACTCGGCGCGCGCGTTGGAATATATGATAAGGCTGGCGGAGAAGAGCGGATTGCATACGGCTGTCATTGACGGATTGGTAGGATACGCGGAATATGACGCCGTCCGGGAGAAGCGGCGCATCGGAAGAAGCCAGAGAGAGTATATCGCCGTATTGAGTCATCTGGATGTGGTTCCCGCCACGGGCAACTGGACGACACCGCCCTTCGAGCCCTGGATCAGGGACGGCAGATTGTATGCGCGCGGCGCTATCGATGACAAGGGGCCGGCGATGGCTACGCTCTATGCTCTCAAAATCGTGAAAGAGCTCGGGCTGCCGATGAAGCATAACGTCAGGCTTATATTCGGAATCGACGAAGAAACCGGTATGACTTGTATGGACGCCTACAATCGCAGGCAGCGGCCGCCGCTGGCAGGCTTCACGCCGGACGCGGTATTCCCCATCGTGAATGCCGAGAAGGGACAGGTGAACGGCCGGATCGAGCGGATAGCGGATGTAACGGCAGGAGCGGACGGGCATGAGCCAGCTGATGAGAATGCCGAGTTGGTGCTTATCAGCTTCCAAGCCGGGACGGCAGCCAATATGGTGCCCGACGAAGCAAAAGCGATTCTAATGGGGGTGTCTGACGAGCGGCTGCACGAGCTCCGGGCATCTCTGCAGCGCTATAGCGAGACTGCTTCCGTTCAAAGAAGTGCGGTCAGGCTGGATGACGGACTGGTGGAGATCTGTGTGAAGGGGAGGTCTGCCCATGGTATGGAGCCGCAGAAGGGTGTGAATGCCGGGCTGAAGCTGGCGGGCTTCTTGAGCCGGCAGTCTGTCGATGCGGAAGCGAGAAGCTTCCTGGACTGCTGCGAGCTGTACTTCGTGGATGACTACCTTGGCGAACGTCTCGGCATCGCCCGGCGGGATGAAGAGACGAAGGAGCTCACCGTCAATGTCGGGGTGATTGGTTATGAGCGGGGCGTATCTTCCAGCCTAGTGCTTAATATTCGCTATCCCATCAGCTCGGACGCCGAAGAAATCATTGGCCGGATCTCGCATTGCGTCGGCCGCCTGGGTTATCGCTGGCGGGATATTACAGTGAAGGAGCCGCATCATGTGCCGAGAAGCCATCCCATGATCGGGGCTCTGCAGCGAATATACCGGGAAGAGACGGGACTGGAGCCCGAGCTGCTGTCGACCGGCGGAGGGACGTATGCCTGCAAGATGCCGTACGGAGTCGCATTCGGCGCATTGTTCCCGGATCGCGAAGACACCGCGCATCAACCGGACGAGTACGTCGATATCGACGAGCTGATGCAAGCGACGGCGATGTTCGCCCGAGCAATCTACGAGCTGGGCAATCTGGACATGCCTGATGTCAGGCAATCGTAAGGGGGGGAGCATATGGAAGTGACCGTAGGCATGGAACGAGTCGGGGGCTTGCGACTTCGGCTGGAGCTGGAGGACGGCTCGTCGAATGGGGTACCTGGTGCAGGAGCCGCTGGCGCCTTGTCGTTCGGTCTGGACAACGGAGCGGAGTATGTTATAGCTGGACTCGGCAAGACGGCGTCGCTGACGCTGGAGGGGCTGCGACGGGCGGCGGGACAGTGCGCCAGGGGCATTGCCGCGCGGCGCGTGTCGACCGTATCGCTTGAGGAGCGGGAACTTGCTGCTGTTGCAGCCGCCTGCGGCTGCACGATGGAAGCGGCAGTCGAAGCCTGGACGGAGGGCTGGCTGCTTGGCGGATACAGCTTCGACAAGTACAAGACGCCTTCCGCGCGATTCCAAGCCGTGGATCGGCTTCATATCGTTGCGGGGGTGGCTGGCGGCCATTCCGGCAGTGATGCAGATATCGGGGTTAGCGATAACAGTGCGGCCGGTGGAGCGGAAGCGGCCGAAGCGGCGGAGGAAGATGGCGGCGCAATGGTGAAGACTGCAGCAGAGCGCGCCACTGTTCGCGCGGAAGCGGTTATGCTGGCACGCGACTGGTGCAACGAGCCGTCGAATGTGATGACGCCTCTCCGTCTGGCGGAAGCGTGCCGGGAGCACTTCTCGCTATTGCCGGGCATGACCTGCGAGGTGATCGAAGGCGAAGCGCTGCATGAACTGGAGATGGCGGGCTTGCTGACGGTGGGAAGGGGCAGCAGCCACGGACCGGCCATGATTCAGCTGACCTACAGGACACAGCCGGATCTGCCGCTAATGGCATTGGTAGGCAAAGGCGTCACCTTCGATATGGGCGGTATGAATGTGAAGGAAGGCAAGGACCTGAGCGAAGCCCGTTATGATATGGGCGGCGCTTGCGCGGTGCTGGGAGCGATGCATATGCTGGCCAGGCTGGGAGCGGAGGCGAATGTCGTTGCGCTCATCCCGACAGCGTACAACGTGCCGGACGGCGAAGCGTATGTGCCGTCCACCGTAATCGCCTATCCTAACGGTCTGCACGTACAGGTGGGCAACACCGATGCGGAAGGAAGGCTCATACTGGCTGATGCGCTGCTGCACGCCCAGCGACTGGGAGCGAGCCGGATCATCGATATCGCGACTCTGACGGGCAATGTAGGCCAGGCGTTAGGTCTTGGCATGGCGGGCGTCTGGGGCGATACGGCGGTGGCGCGGGAGCTGCATGAGATCGGTGAGCGCAATGGCGATCGCAATTGGGCAATGCCTCTCGTGGAGGAATATGAGGAGCTGCTTCGCAGCGATTATGCCGACTTGAACAATATCGGCTCCAGCCCTTACGGCGGAGCGATTCAAGCTGCACTGTTCCTGCGCCGCTTCGTTGACAAGAATATCCGATGGACGCACATCGATATGGCCAATACAGTGCAGGCCAAGCCTGCGCGCGGCTACTCACCGGCCGGCGCGACCGGCTATGGCGTGCGGCTGCTGGCCGATTATATATTATCTGTAACAGAGGAGCTATAGAGATGATTGTTGAGATTATCGCGATTACGCCGGACGATGTGGCAGTGGCTGCCGCAGCCGGCGCAGACCGGATTGAGCTGGTGAGCGGCATTGCGGAAGGGGGGCTTACGCCCAGCGCAGGCTTGATGGAAGCCGCTGTGCAAGCGGCGGCTATTCCCGTCAATGTCATGATTCGGCCGCACAGCCAGTCGTTCCGCTATAACGAGACGGATCAGCGAGTCATGCTACGGGATATTGAAGCGGCCCGCGCCGCGGGAGCGGCCGGAATCGTTATCGGCTTGCTGAATGCTGCCGGCGAGATTGACCGGACGGGGCTGGAGCTGTTGCTGGCAGCTGCCGACGGCATGGATGTGACCTTCCATCGCGCGTTCGACGAGCTGCAGGATCAAGCCGAGGGGCTTCGTGTGCTGTCGGAATATGAGGCGATCAGCCGAGTGCTGACGGCGGGAGGATTGCGTCCCGCGCCGGAATCGGCCGGGCAATTGCGTATGCTGCAGGAGCTGTCTGCTGAACTGGGAGGGCCGCGCATTATGGGCGGATACGGATTGAATGCCGATAACGCGGCGGACTTCGTGAAGAAGACGGGTGTGCCGGAAGTACATTTCGGCTCGGGAGCACGCGTGAAGGGAAGCTTCCAATATGGCGTGGATGCCCGCGTCGTAGAACGGATTCGTTCCAATTGGCCGTCACGCGCATAACCGGCACCTGCTTCTGGACACATTGTAAGAAAGGAAGTCCAGAAGAGAGGTGACGTTCGTATGCGCAAGCCGGTGATCGGCATTCAGATGTATTCGCTCAGGGATGAAGCGGAGCGGGACTTCCTGGGAACGCTCAAGAAGGTGACGGACATCGGATATGAGGCTGCGGAGCTGGCGGGCTGCTTTAATATGCCTGCGAAGCGGCTTCGTTCGGAGGTGCAGGCGCTGGGGCTGATCATCCCGTCGATGATTGTGTCGATTAATTTCAATACGATAAGCAAGATGGCGTCCGACCTGGCCAGGGATTTGGAATACGCCGATGAGCTGGGCGTGAAGTGGATTGTCTCGCCGTGGATTCCGGTATCGGAAGTGCCGTCCATGGACGAGGTGAATTACTTGACAGAGGTGCTGTCCCGTTGCGGCGAGCAGGTGAGATCGGCAGGCATGAAGTATGCGATTCATAATCATGAGAGTGAGTTCAAGGTGGTGGACGGCACGACGATGCTGGACCGACTGCTTGAGCAGGTGCCAGCCGATCTGCTGGGGCTGGAGCTGGACATCGGCTGGGCAGCATTGGCCGGGCAAGATGCCGGTCAGTATATGCACCGGTATAAGGAGCGGATTGCCGGCGTACATATGCGGGACTTCGAGAGCGGCCGGAGAGATGTGGAGCTGGGCAAGGGCAAGCTGGATTGCGACCGGCTTGTCGGGGAACTGTGCGCCGCGGGCATTGACAACGTGTATGCGGAGCAAGAACAGTTCGCGGAAGGTTCCCTGGAGAGTGCAGCAGCGAATTTTGCCTATTTAAAAAAAATGGTTGATCATGCATACGTTGAGGTTTGATCGCTCCTATTGAATCTTATAGAGGGCTATGGTACAATCAGTCTATGTGTTTCTATGGAACGGCTACGCTGGAGGTGGATTGAATGGAAATCGCATTGAAGATCGTACTCATCGTCTTTTCCTTGGGCCTGATCGCTGTCGTCTTGCTCCAGAAGGGCAAGAGCGCCGGATTGTCCGGAGCGATTACGGGCGGTGCGGAGCATCTGTTCGGCAAGCAGAAGGCACGCGGACTGGACTTGTTCCTGCAACGCTTGACGGTTGCGTTTGCTGTAGGATTTTTTGTACTGGCGCTTGTAGTGTCTTACTTCGTAGAGAAATAATACATGAGCTGTTGGAAGGCGAGGGCGAACCTCGTCTTTTTTTGTGCATGAGGGATGCGGGGAAAGGCTTTCGTGTATACTACATGGTATATGATCATCTATCAACCGCTGATGGCAGCGGTCATGGGGAGAACTAGCATTCATGATGAACGAGCAGGAATTGCTTGATTTTATGAAAGAGACGGCTTACAAGCCGATGACGTATCAAGAGCTTGAGGGACACTTCGGCATTGCCGATGCCGCGGAGTTCAAGGCGTTCTTGAAGCTGCTCAACGCGCTGGAGGAAGAGGGCAAGATTATCCGGACGCGCAATGAGCGGTACGGCGTGCCGGAGCGGATGAATCTGCTGCGGGGCAAGGTGCATGCGCATGCGAAGGGATTCGCATTCCTCATTGTAGACGAGAAGGACCATCCTGACGTATATCTGCATGCCAATGACCTGAAGAGTGCGATGAACGGCGATATCGTGCTTGTCCGGGTGACGTCCAAGAGCGAGGGCGGAGGCCGCATGGAAGGCGAGGTCGTCCGTATCGTGCAGCGGGCGGTTACGCAAGTTGTGGGAACATTCGAGCATCACGAAGCGTATGCCTTCGTCGTTCCGGATGACAAGCGGATCAACCGGGATATTTTCATTCCGAAGGAAGGGTTCAAGGGAGCGGTCAGCGGCCAGAAGGTCGTGGTCCGCATCGTCTCGTATCCGGAAGGCCGGTCAGCCGCCGAAGGCGAAATTATGGAAATACTGGGGCACAAAAATGATCCCGGCGTCGATATTCTGTCCATTATCCGCAAGCATGGGCTGCCGGAGGGCTTCCCGGAGGAAGTCATGAAGGAAGCCGAAGCTGCGCCCGATACGATTACAGAGGAAGAGATTCGGCAGCAAGGGCGGCGCGATCTGAGGGATGAGGTCATTGTCACCATCGACGGCGAGGATGCCAAGGATCTGGATGATGCCGTTCATGTGAAGCGGCTGGAGAACGGCAACTATGTGCTGGGCGTACACATTGCGGATGTCGGCTATTATGTGAAGGAGCAGTCCGCGCTGGATCAGGAGGCGTACAGGCGGGGGTGCAGCGTGTATCTGGTGGACCGGGTTATTCCGATGCTGCCGCACCGGCTGTCGAACGGCATCTGCTCGCTTAATCCGCAGGTCGATCGTCTGACGCTTTCTTGCGAGATGGAGTTCGACAGCAAGATGAAGCGGGTCAGGCACGATATTTTCACCAGTGTGATACGCACGAAGGAAAGAATGACTTACACGAATGTGAGACGAATTCTGAACGCTACGGATGAGGAGCCCGAGACGGAGCTGAAGGAGCGTTATTCCGAGCTGCTGGACATGTTCGGTATGATGGAGCATCTGGCAATGCGGCTGCGCTCCAGGCGGATGAAGCGGGGCGCGATCGACTTCGACTTCCAGGAGTCGAAAGTGCTGGTGGACGAAGAAGGCAAGGCTGTCGATATCGTCAAGCGGGAGCGCTCGGTTGCGGAGCAGATTATTGAGGAATTCATGCTGGCGGCCAATGAGACGGTCGCGGAGCACTTCCATTGGCTGCGAGTACCGTTCCTGTACCGTATTCACGAGGACCCCGACAGCGAGAAGCTGCTAACCTTCTTGCGATTCGCCTCCAACTTCGGCTATGTCGTGAAGGGCAAGGGCAACTCCGTGCATCCCCGCGCGCTGCAGACGCTGTTGGAAGAGATTCAGGGGACGAAGGAAGCAACTGTGATCTCTACGATGATGCTGCGGTCAATGAAGCAGGCGAAGTACGATGCGGAAAGTCTGGGCCACTTCGGACTTGCGGCGGAATTCTATTCTCACTTCACATCGCCGATCAGGCGTTATCCCGATCTGGTCATCCATCGCATTATGCGCGAGGTCATCGAGGGCGGCGGCATGCTGAGCGAGGCGCGGAACGAGGCGCTGTCGGCGCGCATGCCGGATGTCGCCCAGCACTCCTCGGAGCGCGAGCGGGTGGCGGTCGATGCGGAGAGGGATACAGAGCGGCTGAAGAAATGCGAATTCATGCTGGATAAGGTCGGCGAGGAATTCGACGGGATTGTCAGCAGCGTAACGAGCTTCGGCATGTTCATCGAGTTGGACAATACAGTAGAGGGATTAATCCGGCTTAGCGACTTGAACGACGATTATTATCACTTCCACGAGATGCATATGGTGCTAATCGGAGAGCGCACGTCCAAAGTGTATCGCATCGGCGATGAGGTGAAAGTGCGCGTATCGCGTGTCGATATGGAGGAATACACCATCGACTTCGAGATGGTGGACATGAAGCCACGGCAGCACTTCAGAGGCGTGTCCGACGGCGGCGGGTATAGTGCGGGCGGCGGACGCAAGCGCGGTCGCAATGGCCGCGACGATGATCGCCAGCAAGGAAGGCGCCGCGGACGCGGCGAACGTGGAGGCTCCAATGGCGGCCCGGGCGGCGGCAATAAGCGCGGAGGTCCCGGTTCCGCTGCTGGCGGAACCGGAGGGGCTGGGGCTGCACGTCAGGGCAAAGGCGGCTCCGGAAACGGCATAAGCTTCAGCGGCCGCGGCGGTGACGGGCGACGCCGGAAGCGTGGCGACGGCGGTCATGTGCACAACGGGCCTGATGGCAAAGGCGGCAATCCGTGGCTGAGAGGTCCGGAGGCTGAAGGCGAACGCGACTTCTTGCCGGCCGATGACACAACAGCTACTCCCGCAGTTTCCCGCAAGGATATGTGGGGATTGCCGATTCGCGGTCGCGCTCGCCGTGAAGGCGATGACGTCATTGGCCATGAAGAGTCCGGCAACGACGGACAGCGCGGAGGCGATGATTCAGGCGAATGGTTCAGCAGCTTGCCGAGCCGTCGTCAAGGACGCAGGAAGAGCAGTGGCGGCGGTCGCCCGGGCCGAGCAGACGGCAGCGGTTCCGCCATCGGCGGCAGCTCCGGCAGTTCCGGCGAAGGAGCAAGAGAAGGCAGTGCAGGCAAGCGCCGCAAGAACACATCGCGAAGCGGTGTATTCGTTGGAGATGGCGGCAACGATGCGGTAGTCGTGCCGTTAGCCGGCAAGAAGGCGAAGAAGAAAAAGAAGAAAAACAGTTCACCTGCAAAAACGGGCAAAAAGAAAAAATAAGGCTTTGCAAGTCGGCGTAAAATCTGGCTGGAATGAAGGAGCGTATGGACTGACATGGTTCACTGCTGCAGTTCGATGCTCCTTCATACTTAGGGTGGAACGATTGGATATCGTTACAAAAAATATAAACATTCTATCCCTTGCTTTTTCGCGAAGGCTATAGTAAACTCAAGTCATCTGATTGATGAGCCTGCATTCACATATTGAAAAGGGTATCATTGCATCATGAAGTCCTTTTCAATGTGTGAATTTTTTGTTTTCAAGAACAGAAATAGGCGCATATTAATATTTGTGCAAGGAGGTACACAGACATGCAACAAGGTACTGTTAAATGGTTCAACGCTGAGAAAGGCTACGGCTTTATCGAAGTAGAGGGCGGAAATGACGTATTCGTACATTTCTCCGCAATCGTTGGCGAAGGCTTCAAGACTCTTGAAGAAGGCCAACAAGTTGAATTCAACGTTGTGGAAGGCAACCGCGGACCACAAGCTGAGAACGTAGTTAAGCTGTAATAGCTGCTACTTCATTCAACTTCATGCGGAAACCGCCCTCGACCGCAAGGCTGGGGGCGGTTTTTGGTGTATGCTCTTTCTTGATTTCTTCAATCAAAATTGATACAATGAATGTCCGCGTTCCAATTGCTGGAGCGGATATAGCCCGGAGTGTGAGGTGATCGGCATGGGCAGTAAGAAGAATGACGGCAAGCAATTGGCCCAAAACAAGAAAGCTTCCCATGACTATTTCATTGAGGAAACATTCGAAGCGGGCATGGTGCTGAAGGGCACGGAGATCAAGTCGCTGCGCAATGGCAGAGCGAACATTAACGATGCATTCGCTACGATTCGGAACGGCGAGATCTTCATTAACAATATGCATATTAGCCCGTTCGAGCAGGGCAATATTCATAATCCTTCGGACCCGACTAGAGCTCGCAAGCTGCTGCTGCACAAGGAGCAAATTCATAAGCTGTACGGTCAGACGAAGCAAGAAGGCTACGCGATCGTTCCATTGAAGATTTATGTGCGCAATGGCTATGCCAAGCTGTTGATCGGTCTTGGCAAGGGCAAGAAGAAATACGATAAGCGCGAATCGGCGGCGAAGCGTGATGCTCAGCGCGATATTCAGCGTGTGCTTCGCGAGAAGCAGAAGGTGGCTCGGTAATCACATCGTCAAAGTCAAGTTACACCAGCGCTTCCATGGATGGAAGGGGCAAGCTTGCCAGCAACATCTTGAAGCATTTTATTGGCGCTCGTGGTATACTAAGTTTGTAAGGCAAGCAAGCTGATTTTTATAAATCCGTTAGCTGTATCCACCTCATTCCAGAGGTCCTTTGTTCCATGCTAAATGTTGATTGTCCTGACCGGTGCTGTACTTGTCGTATGGCGGCTGGGAGGATGAGGCTTCATTTATGCGAAATTTGGGGGCGTTTATGGATTCGACGGGGGTTGGACGAGCGCGGGTTGCGGGTAGCAGGGAGTCGTCTGCTTCATCAACGCTAAAGCCAATTAAATGGCAAACAACAAACAAACTACGCTGTAGCAGCTTAATAACCTGCTCGCGTGCTCTCGCTCTGCATCGCCCATGTGCCGGGATGAGGGCCCAACTTTAGTGGGATACGCTGTCACATCTCCGCCTGGGGTGTGCTGAAGAAGACAATCAGGCTGACCTAGATCGCAGCCGGTTACGGGGCGTCGGCCTAGGTGACATCAAAACTGTGACTACACCCGTAGATGCCTGTGTGACGTGATCTTCGGACAGGGGTTCAAATCCCCTCGCCTCCACCAATACTATCAGAGGAGACACCGTGTCAGGTGTCTTTTTTGTGTTGAATGTACTCTAAGTGGATATGCGTAAATATGATCTATATGTTATAATTGGAGCAAGTAATGAGTATACTTGTAAAGAGTCGGAGGTAACTTTGTACAATATATTGTTTTACGAAGATGAGGATGGTAATAAGCCAGTCGAAAAGTTTATTGATGAGCTAGATGCTGCTGCCCCGAAGAATAAGAATGCTCGAGTTCAATTAGAGCAGATTATTTATTGTTTGAATCGGTTAGAGGATAAAGGAACGCGAGCTGGTGAGAAATTCACGAAACGCATTAAAGGTGATGTGTGGGAGTTGCGTCCAGGGAATAATCGTATATTATTTTTCGAAACACCACTTAGAGAAATTGCGATTGCCGAAAGACGAATGGAGAAATGGTTGTCTAGAAAGTAAAGGGAGTGACGATAAATGAAAAGTTGGAGCGAAAAGAAGAAAGAATTAAAATCCATAGATCCAATTCGTATGAATGAACTTGAAGCTGTTGCGGAATTAGTCAATGCCATTCACCAAAGAAGAGTAGAGTTGGGATGGACTCAAAAGGAACTGGCGGATAAAGTGGGCCTTCATCAAGAGTCAATTGCTCGCATCGAGAATGCGGGAACCGTTCCTCGTCTTGATACTGTTCTTAAGTTAGCACTAGCTATGGGCATGAAACTAAGCTTGCAAGGAATGGAAGAAGCCGCATCCGCTAGTGTAGGCTAAAACAAGTAGTGAATTATTATTACGGGGCGTCGAGGTATCGCTTTCGATGCCAGTCATTGCTAGCAATGACTTTTAGGTGACATCAATACTGCGACTACACCCCTAGAAAGCCCTGTGGCGTGATCTTCGGACAGGGGTTCAACTCCCCTCGCCTCCACCAACACAAACACCATCCGCATGAGGATGGTGTTTGTGCATTTTATGATTTCGGAACCGTGATGCAGTGAGCTTCAATGATCGCAGCTGCCTGTTGACGATCGAATCCATGATTAACCATATCCACCGTAAAATCCTCGGCTTTTTTGATATCCATCTTAATGTGCAGGCCATTATAACGTAAGAATATAACCAGTGCTGCAAAAGCAGTTCGTTTATTTGCGTTGTGGAAAGGATGGTTTTGGTCAATCGATTCGAACAAAGCCGCAGCCTTCTCGAAAATAGTGGGATAAGCATCTTCACCAAAGACAGAAGATTGAGGTCGATGGAGGGCTGATTCGAGCAATCCAGGTTCTTTAACTCCTATATGTTCACCTGGACTGTAACGTTGAATCATGGCTACATTGATAGCTATTACTTCTTGGACGGATAAATAGCGAATGGATGTCATCTGTCTTTAAGTCCTCTAAGTGTTTGATCGTATTCCTCAATGACATCAGTCAAAGTATCCATAAAATCTGCACTGATTCCTTCAGGCAATGAAACTTTTGTTGATTTCCTAATGACGATTTCTCCTGTATCGGGACTAACATCAATGCTGACTATATCACCTTGATCCAATCCAATTTGCCTCAAAGCGTCAGTCATAGTTATACCCAGACTGTTGCCGAATTTGGTCACTTTTCGCTCCATCTCAACCATCCTATTCATTAGTGTTCCTCCTTATCATCATATTCAACTGTAATAACAATTATACAATTATAGAATTGAGATTCAACTTATTTAGAACGAGGGCAAGGAGTATCGTCTGCTTTATTAACGCTAAAGCCAATTATGCTGCCAAGTTCATCAGCGGTTACCGCAAGTAGGATGAGAATGCTGGAACTTCTTACGCTGTAGCAGCTTAATAACCTGCTCGCGTGCTCTCGCACTGCATCGCCCATGTGTCGGGATGAGGGCCGTAGATGCCTGTGTGACGTGATCTTCGGACAGGGGTTCAAATCCCCTCGCCTCCACCAAACCTATCAGAGGAGACACCATGTTAGGTGTCTTTTTTGTGTTGAATGTACTCTGAGTGGATATGTATCATGTGAATTGAAAATCGTATGAGGATGTGGTTCTGCAATTTACAACAGAGTCCCCGTTTTTAAAGTTTTTTGTTATAATTAATTAGAAGTATTCTTCGCAGGAAAGGTGGACAAGCTAATTGAATATACATATCTCACATCGAAACAAAAACAAGAAACGGGTGTTGCTTGTGAAACGATACACGCATGAGAAAAAACTCCATGCAATGTTAAATGCCAAAGCTTCTCTTGCGATCGAAGGAATGCATCTTACGAATCGGGAAGAAGAACTAGTATTAAAAAGAGCTAATGGGAAAATGAAGAACGCAGAGTTTCTTGCTCAAGCTATGGAAATTGCAAAAAGTGTATAACGAAAGTGATTCAAAGTATTGCTATCCTAATAGCGATGTATTAGTCAATATTCCTGGGTTTACAGTGCAAGAGCAATTAGATGCCTTTGAAAGAATGATAACACTTGATCGATTGAGATTGCTCAATATGAGGTCACTGAAAGGGAAGTATGACCGAAGGCATTTGTGTAATATTCATAAATTCATTTTTAAGGATATCTATCCTTTTGCAGGCGAACTGCGAGAAGAGGATATTGCCAAAGATAACTTTCGTTTCGCTAATGTAAGATTTCTAGTTAGTCAAACTGATCAATTGTTGAGTGAACTCAGTAGCGAAAATTTATTAAAAGATCTGCCGTTTGAACGGTTTATAGAACGAATTACTTATTATTTTACGGAACTAAATGTTCTTCATCCATTCAGGGAAGGAAACGGACGTACTCAACGTGAGTTCATACGTTCCCTAGCCTTAGAGTCTGGGTTTTGTATAGAATTTGCAGAAGTTGAACCTGCCTTAATGCTCAGAGCTATGATTGAATCGCCGTATAATAATCAGAGATTAATGAATATTTTATACTCTATAACAATGAATAAGTAATTTGTGGTGGACCAACTCTAGTGGGATACGCTGTCACATCTCCGCCTGGGGTGTGCTGAAGAAGACAATCAGGCTGACCTAGATCGCAGCCGGTTACGGGGCGTCGAGGTATCGCTTTCGATGCCAGTCATTGCTAGCAATGACTTTTAGGTGACATCAAAACTGTGACTAAACCCGTAGATGCCTGTGTGACCTGATCTTCGGACAGGGGTTCAAATCCCCTCGCCTCCACCAACCTTATCAAAAACGAACACAATATACTTACATGGTGGATTTTCAGTAACAATTTGGATTAAGTAAATAAGAGGACAGTTTAAGATAAAAATCTTAGCTGTCCTCTTATTTTATTATTTATTGAAGGAATTTGTTGGAATATGTAGTAGAATGGTTGAGATACTAATTTATTTGGTGGTGTTGGGATGATCTATCTTAATAACATGGGAAATTGGCTTAATTCACGACCTTATTGGGAACAACAAATTTGGTTGTTCGCAAATAATGAGGGGAAGCTTGATGATAAGAAAATAGAAGAGATTTATACTATATTGATGGAAGACTACATAAGTGGGGAAAAGCATGAGCGTACACCGCTTAGTTTTATTGGTATCTCCAAGACAAATATTTCTGAGGATCAAGAACAGGTGGTTTATCTTAAAGATGTATATAATCTAAAGCATGTCAATGCATTGCAATCAGATCAAAAGTTAGTATTTGGTAAAAACCTTACTTTAATATACGGCGAGAATGGTTCTGGTAAGTCTGGCTATTCACGATTACTTAGTTCTGCTTGTTTCTCGCGAGGAGATAAAAGTATACTTCCAAACCTTAGGGAAACAAAGGTTTCAAAATCAACTAGAGCTTCAGCGGATTTTAATGTGGTTATTGGGGACGAACAAAAAAAAATTAATTATAAAGAAGATGAAAAATACGATATCTTACAGAAATTTTCGGTATTTGATTCATCGAGTGTTCAAATACATATTAATGGCACATCAAATGTAACCATTACCCCTATTCAATTAAAGGTATTTGAGTATGTAATCGAAGCATTTAATGATTTGGAAAAGAAATTGAATAACGAAAAAGCACGTCGTAGGACTCAAAACCCATCAGACGGCCGTTTTGAGAACGAAAGTATAATTTCTAAGTTTTGTAATGAATTAGATCATAAGGTTTCGTCAGAACAAATAAATCAATGGAATTATTCATCAAGTGATGCTGAACGAACCGCAGTTATACAAGATGAGTTACAAAAACTCCGTAAACTAGATGTTGAATCCAAGAAAAAGCAGTTAACCCTTGAGGTTAAGGAAATCGAAGATTTAGTTGAAAAACTAGAGAAAATTAATTCAATATTTAATCTAGAATATATTACCACTACCATATCATATATTAACGAAATTAATCAAAAGACGGATCTTTCAAAAAGGATGGGGGAAAGTTCGTTCAGAGATGAATTGTTCTTAACTACTGGATCTGAAGAGTGGAAATCACTCATTAGCGCCGCCAAAGTTTTACTCGACGATGAAAAGAAGTTCAATTCAGAATTTGCTTTGACTAAATGTCCTCTATGCAAGCAAGGCCTAAGAAATGAGGAATTATCGCTATTTGAACGCTATTGGTCTTTTTTAGAAGGAAAATCTTTGAATGAGTTAAAAATAGCAAAAGAAAACTTAGAGAAACATAGAAAGCTACTCGAAAAAATTGAGTTTCCAAAATTCGATGTTGATTCTCCAGGAGCAAGAATTGTTAGAGAAATGGATGAGGAGTATTTCAATCATTTAAAAGAACAGATTGAGAATTCATTCGTAATTAATAAAAAAGTAAAGGAGAAAACAGAGCGTCTGGAAGTAAGTGATTACCCGAAAATTGCGCCATTATTTATTGAGAAACTAAAAACTATGATATCAGAAATTAATAAGCAAATTGATGCACTAGGTAATCCGGAGTTAGATATTAAAAAGTTAGAAGATGAATTGAATCTAATTACGCATTGTAAAATATACTCTCAAATAAAAGAAGAAGTCATTACGTATGTTAAAAACCAATCTTGGCTTAAGTCATGTGAAGGAATAACATTTCCTAGAAGGCAAATAACAACGAAACAAAGAGAACTATTTGATCAAATTGTTACTGAAGAATATAAGCGCAGATTTGCTGAAGAATGCAAAACATTGGATTGTAACTTTGGAGTATCCGTAACTACAAGAGGGGCAAGTGGTTCTACGGTCAAAGAGTTGCGGTTAAACATTTCGGCTGATCATAAAATGGGAAAGATATTAAGTGAAGGAGAACAAAGGGTTTGTGCGCTTGCCGATTTTATGACGGAGATTTCACTCGATAAGAGGAACAGTGGAATCATTTTTGACGACCCAGTGACATCTTTGGATCATGTAAGAAAGAGGCAAATTGCTCACAGATTAGTCATTGAAGCTTCAAGACGTCAAGTAATAATCCTAACGCATGATAAAGTCTTTTTAAGTTATCTTGCCGATATTTCTTCAGAACTTGACACCCCATACGAAGCACATTGGATCCAGCGTCTTGGAAATCGCCCAGGGAAGATATCGTTAAATAGCAGCCCTAAACTTGCTACACTTGCAGTAATAGCTCAAGAGGTTGATAGATTGATTGTTGAAGCAGGACTTTTAGATGATCAACATCAGCAACAGCAACAAAGGCTTGTTGATAGTTTTAGTTTGCTTAGGAGTGGTTGCGAAGCCCTGATAGAGCAAGTCTTATTTAACAAAACCATCCAAAGACATGATGACTATATACGAGTAAGTAATCTCAATGAAGTGCCATGGGATGATATGAAAGCGGGAAAAATAGTAGATATGCACGGTCAACTCTCTAGATTTATTGATGCGCATAATCGTAGTGATACGATGCGGGAAGAGCCAATTACAATTGAGGTTGTAAAATCGTATCGAAAAAAGTTTATTGAGGTCAGAGATGAATTAAATGCCATCAAAAAAACTAAAAGATTAGAACTGGATAAACAAAAAACTAATTCACCTTGGTAAAACAATCGATCTAATAACAATTTTCAGTAACAATTTAATTTAACTAATAAATGGACATTGGGGCGAGTAAAGATGCCTTGACTGTCCTTTTATTATATTTGAATTGAATCTATTCTAGTATAAGTTATACTATTATACATATAGAAAACACTAATTCGCAATGAATTGGTGGCAAAGAAAGTAGGTTGGAAAAAGCATGGCAAACAAAAGTCTTACAAATGCAAAAAGGGTAAAGAACGACGAGTTCTATACCCAATTCAACGATATTCAAAAAGAGATTGAATCGTATTTAGAGTACAGCCCTGATGTATTTCGAGGTAAGGTAGTGTATTGCAACTGCGACGATCCTTTTGAGAGCAACTTCTTTCGCTATTTCGTACTAAATTTCAACAGGATTGGATTGAAGCGGCTAATCACTACCAGCTATAAACCTTCAGCTATTGCCAATACGCAAATAGAGTTATTTAGTGATGATGAGACTCTAACGCATTCAAAAGACCTTCCTAAAATAACTGCGAACAGATTTATTATCAACGCAGTGCATGATATTGACGGCGATGGTGAATTCAACCTGAAAGATGTTGCATTGCAACTAAAGGCAAATAAGGATAATGAATGGGCGCCGTTAGAAGGCAACGGCGATTTTCGTAGCGATGAATCTGTGGAACTACTGAAACAATCCGATATAGTGGTAACTAATCCGCCATTCAGTCTTTTTCGAGAATATATTAAGCAACTTGTAAGATATGATAAAGAGTTTTTAATTATTGGTAACGTGAACGCGATTACCTATAAAGAAGTATTCCCACTAATTAAAGAAAATAAAGTTTGGTTAGGTGCTACTGGTAATGGTAGCGATATGGTGTTTGGAGTTCCAAAAGGTGCCAGCGTTGCTGAAAAGGATAGAGAAAAAGCAGCTAGGCTTGGATATGTGGGTGACTATACAAGACTAGGAAACTCATGTTGGTTCACTAATCTCGATCATGGGCGACGTCATCAACCGTTGCCGCTTATGACAATGGAAGACAATTTAAAATTTAGCAGACACAAAGAAATCAAAGGCAAAGATGAGTATAATAAATATGATAACTACGATGCTATAGAAGTTCCATTTACCGACGCTATCCCTAGTGACTATGATGGTGCAATGGGTGTACCGATTAGTTTCCTAGATAAGTATAACCCTGAGCAATTTATAATTTTAGGAACAAGTGATAATGGTCTTGTTGATGATGAGTTAAAGAAAACACCAGGTTTAACGCAAGAATTTGTTGATGATTATTATAAAGCTGGTGGAACAGGAGCATATAAGGAAGGTAATCCAACAGCCGGTTACTATGCAAACGGCGTAGCGAAAATGGCATATAAAAGAATTTTTATCAAGCACAAGAGGATGGTCTAGAATGAAAACTACTCTTAAAATTGACATTACCGTTAAAGAAATTTGCGAAGGGTTTGTCTATAACGAACTTGAAGGTAAGGGTTTGTTCGGCTTATCCGGCAAGCTCACTATTCAGCCGGAGTATCAGCGCAACTATATATATGCGTCTGATGGGGGCAAAAGGGAAATGTTTGTTATTGATTCAGTCCTAAAAGGGTACCCCATAGGATTGATTTATTTTAACAAAGTGAGTGATAACAAATTTGAAGTTTTGGATGGTCAGCAGCGTATCACCAGTCTCGGACGATTTGTAACTAACAAATTTGCCATCAAAGATGAAAATGGCATGGAACACTATTTTGGTGGAATGGCAAAAGATAAGCAAGATAAGATACTGGATACGAAGCTACTCATTTACGAGTGTGAAGGTACCGAAAGTGAGATTAAAGAGTGGTTTAGAACAATCAATATTGCTGGAGTTCCACTAAATAGTCAAGAACTACTCAACGCTGTCTATTCTGGCCCGTTTGTTACGCTTGCTAAAGCTGAATTCAGTAACAGTCAAAATGCCAATATTCAAAAATGGAGTGCATATGTATCGGGTAGTGCTAACCGGCAGGAATATTTAGAATGTGCACTGGATTGGGTAAGTAAGGGCAATATTAGTGACTACATGAGCTCTCATCGCACTCACAATAATATCAATGAACTAAAACAATATTTCAATAGCGTGATTGATTGGGTTTCCAGTGTCTTTACTGATGTTGAGAGCGAGATGCGTGGACTTGAGTGGGGTAGGCTTTACGAAACATATCACAATCAAGCGTATAACCCCAAAGAAGTATCTAATCAGTTAAAAAAGCTTTACGGCGATCCATACATAAAAAACCGGAAGGGTGTTTTTGAGTATATTCTTGGAGGCTCACAAGACACCAAATTACTTGAAGTTCGAGTATATGATGAAGCAACAAAGAGGTCAGTTTACACAAAGCAAACTAATTTAGCCGTGTCAAAGGGTGAGTCAAACTGTCCGCTATGTGCTATAGGACATGAATCAAACAAAACAAAAATTTGGAAGTTAAACGAAATGGATGCTGACCATGTTACTGCTTGGAGTAAGGGTGGTGCAACGAGCGATAAAAACTGTCAAATGTTATGTAAAACTCATAACCGTGCAAAAGGTAATAAGTAGTTTGTACTTAACCATGACGCCTCCCCATTCCCAATTTTCTGGCCGATGAGGAGGCGCGATCTAATATGACGAAACGCTCCTACGATATTAGGGTTTGGATCCCCAAATCTTTTATTTAGGGGTTCTTTTTATTAAAGTATC
>NZ_JAOQJC010000049.1 GCF_025567625.1 Paenibacillus sp. J5C2022
GATGCTGGCACGCTTGTTAAGGGATTTGCGATTTATTGCCGGGTAGACGAACCCGAAAAAAGTGAAATATCGAATGCGAACAAGAAATAGACCGCCCTTGGGGAATCCCCTCGGGACGGTCTATTGCTGTGTTCTTCTCTGAATATGATTGATAGGCCGCTTGCCCGCTTGATTTACCACAATAGCGTATTAATTTCCGGCTTAGCGGAAACTGAAATTCTATATGGCGATTACACTAATCTCATGCTTCCGAAGCGAGTTTGCTTTGAAAACTTTTAGGTCGCTCATCTTCGATAGGCCTCGATTGAGGCTTCCTCATTGCGCGGCTACTTCCGTAACGGCGCGATAGATCGTGTCGTACAGTTCTTCCAGATGCTCTTCCTCGATGCAGGAGAAGGCGACACGAAGGTCGTGCTGTCCCAAGGCGATGGTGCCGATGCCATACCGATCCAGCAGATGAGTGCGGACGGCTTCCGCAGTTACGCCGGAAAGCTTGAGACACATGAAGTATCCGGAATTGAACGGATAGTAGCTCCACGCGTCACCGTAGCGGCCGCTGTCCAATAGTGACTTCACGCGAGCCGCTCTCCCTTTCATAATAGCGAATTTCTCTGCTTTCTGCTCCTCGAAAACCGGCGACTCCAGAGCATGCAACACGAATGTCTGGGACGGGTGCGGACCGCTGGAGATCGTCGCGCGAATTATGCCGAGGGTCTTCTGTTCCAGCGCAGTTAGCGCCGCTTCCGACGGTGAGGCGTAGGTGATGAAGCCGACCCGGAAGCCCCACACATATTCTTCCTTCGTCGCACCGTCTACCTTGACAGCAAGCACTCTCGGGTGAAGGTCGGCCAGCTTGCCGAACAGGGATTCTTGCATGGAATCCTCGAAGAACAGTCCGAAGTAGGCGTCGTCCGTAACGGCTACGACATTCACTCCTGCTTCCGCCGCATCGCGGATTGCGCCGATGATTTCCTCTCCTTCGCCCGGGCCGGGTGTGAAGCCGGTCGGATTGTTCGGGAAGTTCAGGATGACGATTGCCTTTCCTTTATCCTTCTGCGCCAGCAGTGCTTCCTTGAGCCCAACGCTGTTGAAGCGCATTTCCTCGTTATAGAGCGGATATTCCACAATAGCTGCACCTCGGCGAATGCCGAAGGTTAATTCGTAGTTCTCCCAGTTCTTGTCCGGTATGACTACAGCATCTCCGGCATCGGCGAATAAGTCCGCTACGATGCTCAGGCCGTGCGTCAGTGCGTTTGTCACGATGGGATTGCCGAATGGCTTTGATTTCAGAGACGGATTTTCCTTTATCATTTTCGAGCGCCAAGCACTGCGAAGCTGAGGCTTCCCGGCAGGCGGGGCGTATTCGTAAATATCTTTTGGATTGTAGCTGCTAAGCGTCTCTTGAATAAGCTTCAGATGCATCGGCTGGCCGCCTTCTGTAGCGATGCCGATCGTCGCATTGAACTTGTTCGCCTTTGCTTTCGCTTCTGCAGATTGGCTCAGGATGCCTTCCTTGGGGAAGTAGATGTCCCGTCCCAGCTTGGAGAGCATCTCGTAGACCGGATGTGCTTCCTTCTGCAGCGTATCATTTAATCCTTTGGCCAGTGGGTTCATAATTGGCACTCATCCTCCAACTTATCAATCATTGTCTACTCATTCCAGCCATTATAACACTTTTGTGCGATCCCATCTATCTTCATTGCAACTTCATTTCATGAATTTCACAAGAAGCTGCCGGCGGCTGTTGAACGTCACCTAATATAAATTATAATAGAATGTAGAGCCTATGGAAGGGAGGGAGAACATGCTGCATTTGTCGCCTGACAAGCTCGTATTAATGCCTGCCTTTGCCAAAATATCATGCGAGCCCAATTGGCGCTGGGCGCGACGAGAGAAGCCGCTTGCCAATTTCGACTTGTTCTACGTATGGAGCGGCGAAGGAGAGGTGGAGGTGAACGGCACGCATTACGAGGTGGGACCGGGAAGCTGCTTTTTATTTCGCCCCGGTGACCATACCAGCGCTACGCATAATCCGCAGCGACCGCTTGTGCTGACCTATATTCACTTCGCAGCGGAAGGTCCCTTCCAGCATATTCCTCGTCGGTACCGCAAGCTGGAGGACAAGATCGATATGGAGTATATGCTTTCGAGATATGTACGGTTGTTCCTGGTGAAAACCTATGCGGCGCAGGAGGAAGCTAGGCTTATTCTGCTGCAGCTGCTTATCCATCTTCTGCGCGCCGACTTACAGGAGCCGGTCGAGAAGAAGGTCAGCAACCAGCTGACAGAAGCGATTCATGAGATCGCTAACTATATCGCCCAGCATCCCGGTATTCCGCATCGGGTGGAGGATCTGGCCGCGAGGGCGCAGCTCTCGCCGCGCTACTTCTCCATGAAGTTCAAGGAAATGATCGGCATGTCGGTTCAAAGCTATATGATCCGAACGCGCATCGAGCGCGCCCAGCATCTGCTCATGCATGCCGGAATGAACGTAACGGAAGTGGCAGATGCGCTGGGCTATCGCGATATCTTCTTCTTCAGCAGGCAGTTCAAGCAATATACGGGCAAGAGTCCTTCTGAATTGAGGTAGGACGAGCATCCCCGTGTCCGACAGAGGACATCATTACACAACACTGCCCCCCGACGGCTAGAGTATGACTAGTCGCCGGGGGGCAGTTCTGTTGATGTATGTTGTTAACGCTCGACAAGCTCTCCAAGCCGTTCGCCCATTCGAACCTTCGTTCCGGGCTGCAGATCGTCTCTTGGCACGAAGCTGTCGTCTTCCGTCAGAAGCACAACCGTGGAGCCGAATCGGAAGTAGGCAAGCTCATCGCCTCTGTTCATTCGCTCTCGCAACGGCAATACATATTGAATGCTGCTTACATTCATAGCGCCGACCTTCACGACTGCCGCTTCTCCGGCATCATGCTTGATGTAGGTGACAAGCCGTTCATTCCGGCTAAGCACTCGCTTCATATGCTGCAATCCGAAGTTGTTGACGGGATAAACTTTTCCCGGGATAAGCTCCCTTTCCACGATTTGCCCCGAGACGGGCATATGGATGCGGTGATA
Source organism: Paenibacillus sp. J5C2022 (assembly GCF_025567625.1). Taxonomy (GTDB): domain Bacteria; phylum Bacillota; class Bacilli; order Paenibacillales; family Paenibacillaceae; genus Pristimantibacillus. Next base: position 3,073 of record NZ_JAOQJC010000049.1, read on the forward strand.
ATCCGTCGGACTCAGATAGAGGACGTAGTAATAACCGTCCATATAGTTTGTTGTACGCGGAGAACCGTTCAGCAGCTCATTAATGGTGTAGTTCTGCCCTTTCACATTGAGGATGGAGCCTTTCGTGATGACTCCGGCACCTGTAATAAGAGCGTCTACCGGGCTGACAAGCGCGGATTCGCTCCCATGAATGTGCCGTGCATCAGGCTTCAATCGTCTAGTGAAAAATTCATTTAACGTCGCATATTGCGAGAGCTCTTTCTCCGCTTCATTGACGTTGATACCGTATATTTTCGCGAAACGGGGAATCAGCATTCGGCTGGCGCTTGATTCGGCGAATTTGCCCGTGAGTTTGGAAATCCATTTGCGCGAGCTGAGCTCGGTCATGGCACGCAAGAGCCACTTGGTCATGTGATTGCCTCACGTCCTCTCTGTAAGGTATGGGATATGTATCATGAAGCTCAAGCAACAGTGTGCCATAATCGCCAGCCATAATCAATAGCCGCTGTCTTCCTAGCATACGCAGCTGAGCCCGGATAAGTTGCATCGGCTGCACATCTTGTTATGCTCTTCGCTTCTTGACGGCAGCGTTGCTTGTCGAATTCTGGTTCGTAATCGACATGTTGCGGACGGCAAGCGGTAATTGTGTAGATTGTTTGTAGAAGAATTGGGCTCGCTTGCTTCCCTTTCCCCCCATCCATTATGATGGAAGCAGACTTGGAAGGAGAGGCTAGAGATGAAACAAGATAGACTGTCGCAGCCGGATGCTGCCATATTCGACATGGACGGGACGTTGTTCGAGACCGACACCTTGTTAATACCGGTGCACGAACGCGTATTCCGGACGTTGCGTGAAGAAGGCTTATACAGAGAAGAGACGCCTTCTGTGGACACCTTGCTGGGCTGCTTGGGAATGCTTCTGGAAGACATATGGCGTCAGGTGATGCCGGGCAGCACGGAAGAGGCGAGAAAGCGGGCCGATGAATTGCTGCTTCAGTACGAATTGGAAGGACTCGCGGCCGGGGAAGGCAGTCTGTACCCCCATGTGGAGCAGACGTTGCGCGTGTTGAAAACGCGGGGAGTAAAGCTGTTCGTCGCAAGCAATGGATTAGAACATTATGTGAAGGGCGTGGCACAGCATAGAGGGATTGCCCCGCTGTTCGACGGCATCTACAGCGCCGGGGAGTACGGCACGAGCAGCAAAGTCGATCTGGTCGCCCGCTTGTTGGCGGATCATGGTCTGCAATCGAGCCAGGTGTGGATGGTTGGCGACCGCTCCTCCGATGTGGAAGCAGGCAAGCGCAACGGCCTCGTATCGATCGGCTGCGCCTATGCCCGTTATGGCGATGGGGCTGAGCTGAGCGATGCAGACAGGCTGATTCATGATTTCAGACAATTGGTTGATGAACTATAGGTTGTCGATTGCAAGTGGAGGGCTGTTCCGCTTCTGGTTCTGGTGAGCTGGAAGTGGAACAGCCCTTTATAATTACTGGTCTGTTGCGGCTGCTGGATAGCTTACCTCCTGGGCCGAAAACCTGGAAAGTGTGCGTGGACGGCGTATGAAGGGCTGGCACAAAGTTGGAGCGCGGGAAGTAGCTGGTTGGGAGGTTGCAGGGCATGTGGCATCGGCTGGTGGAGTTGTCAATAAAAGTGCAGTTTGAAAACACCCTCATACAGAAATCCCGTTACTAAGCTGCTTGTGACAGCATTCTTTCGCGATAAATAGCTGGAGGCCACCCCCCAGGATTAGAAGTGTAGATCCGCCGTCTGTTGTAGTAGACCATGATGTATCTGAAGATGATCGATTTTATATAGGCCATCGGATAGCGTTCCGTGTTGATCTTGTACAGCTTTTCTTTCTTTAGCGTAGCAAAAAAACTTTCCATCCTTGCGTTATCATAGCAACGCCCTGTACCACTCATGCTCTGAATGGCATCTCGTTTAGCTAGACATTCTCGGAAAGCATGGCTCGTGAATTGGCTGCCTCGATCGCTGTGGAAAATCATTCCGCGAGCATTTCTTGCTTTACAAGCGTTCTCAAAGGCTTGGATGCAAAGCTCTTTGCGCATGTTGTCGTCCATGGCGAGGCCTACGATCTCTCCGTTGAAACAATCCAGTACCGCGGACAGATAGAGCTTGCCGTCTGAACAAGGGACTTCGGTAATATCCGATAGCCACTTTTGGTTGGGTGCTGAGGAGCTGAAGTCTCTCTGGATCAGATTCTCACTCTTTTGAGCTGCTTCATCCTCGCGTGTAATGCCGTTTGGATGACGCTTGGCTTTCTTCAGCAGGCCATGCTTCTTCATGATTCGGTAGACGGTGCTGTAGCTGGTCGTGATCTCTATTTGTGACAGCGCCAGCAGAATACGCTGGACACCGTAATTACGGTTGTCTTCATGCTCTCCAATGATGTCTTTGATTTTGACCAGAAGAAGTTGCTGCCGCTCCTGTTTGGGTGTGGGCTTCAAGCTACGGTAATAGCCCGATTCGCTAACAGCGAGTACCTCGCACATCTCCTTGACGGTCCACTGATCCCGTCGCTCACGGATGTAAGCATAGAGCTGACATGCCTTTACCGCTTCCGGTCTTTTGCGAAAAAACCGAGTGCGTCCTTGAGAATTTCATTCGCGCGTCGCAACTCGCCTATTTCTTTTTCTAATTCGATTTCACGCGCAGTCTTATCGGCAGATGCATAAGCGCGTCCGCTCCCGATATGCGCTCCGTCGCCGTGCAGGGTTCTTTGCTTTCTCCATCCCTGCAACTTATAGTAGGCTACGCCCAACTGCTCGGCGGCTTTCTTTGGTCCAATCTCATCGCTCATTCTTACTGCTTCGTCTTTGAATGCTTTGTCGTATCGATTCATTAGCTCTCATCCCCTCGTTAGCTTTCATTTTATTTCATACGAGGGTGTTTTTCGACTGCATTTTTATCGTAGCACTCCATGGAGCGCGTAATGTGTGTACGTGCGAAATAGTGCAGGCTGCCTACACTGGAGCTCCAAAAAGGTGCGTGCGAGTAAAATAGTGCAGGCTGCCTACACTGGAGCTCCGAAAAGGTGCTGTGAGGTGAAATAGTGTAGGCCCCATACACTGGAGCTCCGAAAAGGTGCGTGAGAGGTAAAATAGTGCAGGCAGCATACACTAGAACTCCGAAAAGGTGCGTGCGAGGTAAAATAGTGTAGGCCCCATACACTGGAGCGCTGAAATGAGGCGCGCGCATGAAATAGTGCAGGCAGCATACACTAGAACTCCGAAAAGGTGCGTGTGTAGTGAAATAGTGTAGGCCGCCTACACTGAAGCTCCGAAGAGGTGAGTGTGAAGTGAAATAGTGCAGGCCCCATACATTAGAGCGCGCCGCGCGCGGCAAGGGCACAAGCAACGGCCTCGAAGTCTGCGGCTAAGCAGAATTCGAGGCCGTTGTATATTCATTCAGGAGAAGAGGTGCCGGATGGCACGCGGTCATGTGCAATTCCCTCCGCGGATTCCTGAAGTCTGCTTCTATGCTGTCCGGCGTGGCGGATCTTCCATAGCGCGTATTGCAGCGGACGCTTGATAGCGTCGCGATAAGCTTCTTCCTCACCGGCGTGGCGGAATACTTCGCGAGCCGGCTTGGGATTGACCTCGATCAGCCAAATATGACCGCTGCGGTCGATGGCCAGATCAATGGCCAGCTCGCATAACGCATCGTAGCATTGCTCCAGATAAGCAGCGATATTCGTGCCGAGCAAGCTTACCTCCTGCTTTAATCTGGCGATGCTCTGCTCATCGTTGATCCAATGCCGCAGCAGGTACTCCATCTTGGCCGCGCGACCGCCGCCATGCAGATTGGCGGTAATGCTGCCGGGCGCGCCGATTCTTCCGGCGCAGCCGGTCATTTCCCAGCGGCCGTCGGCCCCTTTCTGCACCAGCAGCCTGTAGTCGTGAACGCGGCCGTTCATCAGCTTCAACTGAATGCCCTGCTGCACAATATATTTGGTGCTCTGCATATTCCAGCGCGACAGATAACTTCCCAGACCAGTCTGACTCACCTTGCAAGGCTGGATAATACGGCGAGAAGCATCGCGTCCCTGAATATGAACGGCTCCGCCGCTGAGCTTCTGAATGCGCAAGATGCCTCTGCCCCCGGTGCCGTTCACCGGCTTCAAGTACAGGAGGGCGTGCCTTCGCAGCATCTCGTGCACATCTTGCACGCTGTTGAAGAATCGGGTGCGCGGCAAGTAAGGGCGGAAGCGATCGTCCTTGGCCAGCACATTGTGAATCGTCCACTTGTTGCGAAGCGGACGGTTCAGGAAGTTGAGCTTCGCATACCGGGATCTGAACTTCAGCAGCTCATCATACCTGTGGGAACGCTGGATGCGGCATCGGTCGAATATGGCGTCCGGCATAGCCATCCATCTTCTGCGCCAGCTCCCTCTCCCGGGCTGGTAGACATGGGCATGAATGCGATTCTGATTGTAATTGACGTCTTGCGGCGTGAAGACGACGACATCCAGTCCCAGCTTCTTTCCCTCGATCGTCATCATCCGGTAAATGCCGCGTTCCTCAAGCAAGCCGTTGTCATTGAGATAGAGGGTCAGGACGCCAAGCGTCGGCTGCGTCATACTGGAGCTCCTCCTTCGAAACGAAGCGTCGGCTTGCCCGTCGGTCCCTTATGCATCGATACGGCTCTCATGCCGAACTTGAAGCAGAGCGCCATGCTTGCGGGATTGTCGGCGGCTACATAACAGGTCAGGCGGCCGAGACGGGAGAGCAGCGCATCCAGTATCGCCGATCCTGCACCGACTCCGCGAGCGGCAGGATGAATGACAATCATGCTGGCGTCTTCATCATCGTCCGCTTCCCCGGCGCCAGAGCTATCGGCTTGCCTCGCAAAGCCAAGGCCGATAAGGCGATTCCCCGCTCGGACAGTAACGACTGCCGTGTCGCTGAGGCCGGAAGCATCCGCTCGCAGCCGTTCTCCGTCCAACCGGCGGAAGGCGTGAAGCGTAGCGGCCGTTATTCGCTTCTCTCCGAAGCGGGATGCGAACATAACCAGTCTCCGCCGCCCGTTCCGCCATTCCTCAGGCGTCCACAGCTGCGTTTCCATATTAGGCACCCCCAGTCCGTCTCTTCCTGGTCAAGTAGGAGCTGTAATGAAAAATGCGCTCCAGCGATTTTTGCCGAATATGCGGCTCGTCGAATTTCATCGGCTTGGCGTTCGCCTCGAAAAACCAGAGGTTTCCCTTGCTGTCAATGCCCAGATCCATCGACATTTCGCCCAGCCGCTGCCTGGAAGCCCGTTCGATCTGCCTGGCGATAAGGACGGCTGTTTTTTTCGTTTTCTGTAACAGTTTATGTGCGGTCTCCGCATTGAATGAATGGGTAAGCAGCTTCTCAGGGTCCTCGATCCTTCCCCCTCGGGGCACATGGGTCGTTATGCTGGACGCCCCTGCCAGCCTGGCGCCAAGCCCGCTTAATTCCCATATGCCGCTGCGGTTCTTCTGTACAAGCGCGCGCAGATCGAATTTCCGGTCCTGGAACGACGCAAGCTGAATGCCTTGCTGGGCAATATAGGCTTCTCCGCCGCTTTGCTTCTGAATCCGGCTCCACAGCTTCTGAATGGTGGAGCAGCTGTAGGAGGAGCTTTTCTTGTTTTCCTGTATTTTAAGCAAGTAAGGAAGCGTTTTTTCCTCGCGTACTTTCAACGTCATAATGCCCTTTCCCGCCTTGCCGCTTTCCGGCTTCAGGTAAATGTATGCGTGCTTGCTGATCAGCCTATCCAGCGATTTGACGCTCATTAGCCGCCGCGTGGCGGGAATATAGGGCCGGGTCTGTCTGGATTGCTTCAGCCATTCGAACAGCTCCCACTTGTTGAAGAAGGAAGGGTTGAACAGCTTGATGCGGGAATGTCTGCGGCAAGCGTTAATCTTCTGCCTGACGGCTGGCTGCATCTCGTCTTCCCGATAAGGGATGCGGTTATAGATAATCTGGGGAAATGGCATTAACCGCTTCTCCCATGTATGGCTGTCGCGGAGGTAGACGAATCCCGACAGCTTCTTGCGAGTGAGCACCAATTGCTTCACGGTCAGAACGTATACGGTAAAGCCGAGAGACTCTCCAGTAATAATCAGATCGGAAAAGTTGTTGCGATTGCCCCTGAACTGTCCCTCCCCGTCATCTACGGTCAGGATGGCGAGCACGGGAGAAGAGGTAGCGGATAAGGCAGCCTTTTGTTCGTTGCACGCCGTGGAACTCATATCGATGTTCCTCCTTGAAACCGGCTTAAATACAAGCAATGCTCGAATATATAGGAGACGGACGCGTGACCTTCCGAGCGCAGGGCGGGATGCTTGAAGATGGAACGTCCCGGCTTCGCATTCGCCTCGAACATCCACACATTCCCGTCCTTGTCGATACCAAGATCAAGCCCGAGCTCGCCCAGCCGGTGGGGATAGTTGCGCTCGATCGCTTCCGACAGCTTGATGGCGACTGACTTGGCTCGTTCCAACACCGCTTCGGCTTCATTGCCGAACGTATGGCTGAGCGCTTGCTGCGGAGTCATGAGGGAGCCGCCGCTGTTCACATGCGTCGTCACGCTGCCGCGGCCGGCCTTCTTCGCGCCGATGCCGGCCGGCACCCACGCATTGTTGCCGTTCTTGTGCATGTGGAAGCGGAAATCGATGGGGCACTTGTCTATCTCTACAAGCCGTATGCCTTGTTGCGCGACGTAGCTGCTCAGCCGGCCGGCATGTCTTGCTTGCAGCATGCGCATGAGCGATTGAAAGCTGTTGTAGCGGACCAGCACGTTCTGGTTGCCTCTCCGGTATCTGGCGAAGTAACCGCGCCGGGGATGATGGGTCAGACGGTAGATGCCGATGCCGAGGCTGCCACTTGTCGGCTTGTAGTAGATGAATTGATATTTTTCCAGCATCTCTTTTATTTTCGCAGCCGACGGATTCGAGACGGACTCCGGCAGGTGCGCCAGCGCCTCCGGATCGTTGTCCAGAAGTCTGTATACATCGGACTTATTGAAGAAGCTCCAATTGAAGATCGGAATCTGCCGCTTGATGAACCGGTCTTTCAGCGCGCTGATGGACGCGCTTGTCTCCGCTCTGCGGCTGGGCAAGCGATTGTAGACGACGTCGGGCAACGGGACGACGCGACGATACCAGTTGCCTCCGGCATTCAGGAAGTAGCCGTAGACCGTGCCCTGCTGCCAGTTGATATCGCGCGGTGTGAACACGAACATATACGCTCTGCGGTCGCCAGTGCGGATCACTTGCTTGATGAAGCCGGAACGGGAGCCGAATGGACCTTCGGGCGTATGAATGGTGTCGGTCAATATGCCCACGAGCGGTCCCAGCTGCAATTCGTTGTCACCGTTGCTGAGCAGCATGACATTGCCCGATTTCGGGACGCGAATGGAGTTGCGGACGCCAGAGGACAAATACAGGTGATTGCCAGAACGCTTCAATGCTCTGAGCGATGCGGTAATCACTTCTTTGCCGAGCTTGAGATGAACCGATTTATTGCCAGACAGCTTCAGCTGCTTGATAAGCGATCTGGACAAATAGACAATTTTGTCGGATTGCTGAGCAAAGTGTACGTTACAAGTTGTCAAACTCATCGATGAACCTCCTGAACGTGTAAGACCGCAGCTTTACGGGACTGATTCGGTCATTTGGTGAATGCAAGTGCCGGTGTCGTGCGATAGGCATTGGCCAGATAACGGGCATATTGCAGCAATCGATCAATGGATAGCTGGTGAAGCTCCGGATTGTTGGCGCGCCTCCAGCAGTCGCGACCCGGCTTGGCGTTCGCCTCCAGCAGCCATAGCTTGCCGTTCGGCTCGATGCCGAAGTCGAAGGCCAGCTCGCCGAATCTGCCGAAATTCCGCTCCAGCTGAGTTGCTGCCTGCCCACTTATTGTATGGATTCGCGAGAGTAAACGTTCGGCTGTGGACCTGCCCAAATTTGCAGTCAATGCCTCCAGAGCGGGACGGACACAACCGCCTCCGTGCAGGTTGGACGTCACAGATCGCGCGTCTCCTTCTCTCGCTGAAGTCCCCGTGCAGCGCCAGCGGCCGCCCGCATCCTTCTGCATCAGGGAACGGACATCGTAAGGCTTCCCGTTGCACCCGGTCAGCTGCAGGTACGGCTGCAGCAGGAACGCCGATTGCTTCGTGAAGGCTGTTATCCACGGGAGCAGCTCGTTCGAGCTGCGGAATCGCCGCACGAAGGGCTGGTTGCCCTTCGATCTGCCGCGGACGACCCAGTCGCTTGTCAATGGATCACGGCGCACATGCATGATACCTCTGCCCTGCATGCCGGCTGCGGGCTTCAGCACAATCCCGCGGCTATATCGCTCAGCGGCAGCGGCCAACTGCTTCCATGCGCTGTATGACGCTGTCGGAGGTAGGAGGGGCTGCAGCACGGGATCGCCGCTCAATGCGTTGTATACGGTCAGCTTGGATGGCAGCTTGCCGTTCAGCAGCCGATGCGGCTTAAGCTCCGTCAGACGCGACAGCACCTCGTCACTGCGGGCTCGGTCCCGCCGGCTTGCGAAGAAGCGGCGGTCGTAGATGACGTCGGGACAGGGCACCTCTCGTCTGATCCAGCGGTCCTTCTCCAGACAATAGCCGTACAATCGTCCGGCAGCAGCATCGAAGTCCGCCGCAGAGAACGCGAATACCTCGACACCTTCCCGCTTGCCCGCCAGGCTTATTTCCCGGCAAAGCAAAGGTTCTACGGGCATAGCCGCGCCGCTGGCGGATGAAGTCTGCCGGGGGGGGGCTGCGGCAATGCCGAGCACAATCGTTCTCTGTGGCATGGGCACCTCCATTAGAAGCCCGTCAAATGACGGGAATATTGAATCATCATCCTGACGGATGGGCGTATTTTACCCTCGTTAAGCGGGGTGTTGTCGTTCTTGGACGGCTTGGAGTTGACCTCCAGCAGCCATACCTTCCCGTTCGCATCCAATGCCAGATCAATGCCCAGCTCGCCGAAGTGGGCCGGAATGCTGTCATCGACGCCCTGAGCGATATGAAGGGCAGCTTGACGAAGTCTGAGCGCCGCATCCTGGCTGTTTTTGCTTATGTTCGCTTTGGCTACGGCTACTCCGACAGGGCTTAGCGTGCCGCCTCGCGCCAGATTGGATACGAAATGCTGTTCGCCTGCCGTCCGCGCGACAATCGATGTGACCATCCATTTGCCGGCTGCATTTTTTTGCGCAAGCGCGCGGAAATCGACGGGCCGCTTGCCAATTTCGATCAAGTGAAGACCTTGCTGAATCTGGTAGCGGGACATTTTCATTTTGGACGCCAGAGAAGCGTACAGCTTGGCAATGGTAGGATAGGTCTGTCTGCGATAGCCTGCCGATGTGGCGTGCATCGCCTGATAGCCATCGGCCCCCAGACGGGATATTCGAATGATGCCTTTGCCGAGACTGCCTCGCACCGGCTTAAGGAAGACGCTGGAGTAGCGAGAGCACATCGCCTTCAATATCGCTATATTCCTTAGCTGGTGCGACTCCGGCAAGTAGCGCCTCAAGTCATTGTTTTTTTGCAGTGCGTCGAACACTTCCGTCTTATCCAGGAACTTCTCATTGAATATGCTGGTTCCATAAGCATGCTTCGTCTCGGCGATGAATTGCTGAACGTTCGGCTTGTTCTCCAATCGGCGCGAAGTGAGCCGATTGTTGATGACGTCCGGAGCCGGCAGCCATACGCGCTGCCACTTTCCCGAATAGACCCAGCCCTCGGTACCCTCGGCGTTGTCGCCAATCAGGTCGGGCGTGAAGAAGAAGACGTATGCCCCCTGCGCCTTGCATGCTTCTACGAGCTCGCGGCAGAACATCGTAATCGATCCGAACGGCTTCTCCGGAGCGTCGGGATAGTCTCTGCTTACCAGAACGCCGATTAAGGGGCCCAGAGCAAGCGTGCCTGTATCGGCGTCGTATTGCAGGCGCAGCCCCACGCGCGAGGGATGGCCGGCATGGATGCCCATCCTGGCTGCCAGCGTTCCGCTCATTCGCATGCCGTTTGTTTTTGGAGATGGAATGATTTTGACATGCTGCCGATAAGCCCCGAACTTTAAGATGACAGGACCGCTGCGGGGAATTTTCCTGGCTTTCATGATGCTTTCGCCTAGCATGATTGCATCCTCCGGCAGCACAGTGGATTCAGTAAGTTGCACGATTATTTTCGATTTACGCATAGCAGTTCTCTTCTCCTTCCAAGCAGGAGGAATATCGGATCGGGACAACGCGTTATCGTGTTGTACTGTGGATTTTATTCTGATGGAGACAGTATGGGTTAATTCATCATATGTAGGCATAGAATGCTTTGTGCGTGGAGTTGGGAGGGACATATCCGGCCGGACAGGCTCATACAATAGCAATAGGATCTAGTGAAGCGGAGAGGAGTGAGAGATGATGATGAAGTGGAGTAGGGGCGCATCGGGGAAATGGAACAAAGTCAAGCATGCCGCATATCTGCTCGTGGCAACGGCAATGATCTTCTATGCGATGCCACATCTGGAGCTTGGAGGGCCGTTGCAGGCGGAGAACATCTTCTGGTACGTCTGGCTGGCGTTCTCGGCGCTTGCGGTCGGGGCGAATGCGAATGTGCTGCTGATGAACGATGAGAAGCGGAAGGAGCTTGCGCGATTGAAGCGTGCGAAGGCGCTTGCCTGGGAGAGAAGGATCATGGGCAGAACGGCTGAGAGGGACAAGAGAGGTGCCAGAGGAATGCGGTAGATGCGGATAGAACGCCTTTCGAAGAAGTTATAGTTTGCAAATGACATTCACCCCGGGCGGGCATGAATGTCATTTTTGGTTTTGGGACAGCTAGTCCATTTCTCTGAAATGAACAAGCTGCTTGACAAGTTTGTAGACGACTTCCTGCTCCTTCAGGCTTAATACGGTCAATTGATGGGCGATTTTTTCGGCATAGAGGCTGCTATCCTGATTGCTCTTGCTTGCTTCGTCTTCTTCGCCAAGCGCCTCCACGGTGACGATATCCTTCAGTGGCGTTTGCAGGGCGAATGCGATTCTGTTCAGGACGTCAATTGTAGGATTTTTCTCTCCGCGCTCAACCTGTCCCATGTACGACGTATTAATATCTGCCCGAAGCGCCAGTTGTTCCTGGCTAAGTCCTTTTTCCCTGCGCAAGGCGCGGATGTTCTCACCAATCAGTCGCGAAATATCGCTCATTATGTCACCTCAGCCTAAAGATAGAGTTTTGGATGCGGTGCAACAACGTTATATAGGATGTATCTATTTGAATGACTATAGTCATTGACTAAAAAGTGGTTTTTTTAATATAATTATGTTAAAAATGACATCAGGGTTCATTTGTTGGCAAAAATGACAAAAGGGAGCAGGTTGAGATTGACGATGCTGGCGCAGGAATTTCAGTTTTTCCGCAATGTTAGAACTTATTATTGCCATGTCACATTCGATGTAGAATTCATGTATCGTTATGCTCACCGCCATATGCAGAGCGCGACCGCGCACGGCTCGTTCCGATGCGGCGTCAATGCCTATACGCAGATGGTAGAGTATACAATGAAGCTTCAGTCCGAACCGGTAGAAAGACCTTACAGCGAGAAGAATACATTCCTGTTCAGCAATACATATCCGCGCATTCCGAAGCAGGTCGTTACCTTCGACGAGTATCCTATCTTCAAGCAGAAGTATCGTGTGCCCATTGACTACGATTGGCAGCAATTCGTGGAGAGGGGAGCGGAGACGGCCATTAACGTCAGTACGATGAACGCTTTATTGCGGAAGTGGCGATTTCTGGGGGACGACGAGGAGATGGTGGATGCCGGGATTAAAGTGACGGCCGTGCGCCTGAATTGGGCATAGCTTGAGTCGCCTCGGCGATTGATGAAGCTTGCCATTCGTCATGCGCCTCTATTTCTTCTATAATGGAGAAGTAGACAGGGAGGATGTCAATGAGCGGAACAGACAAGCAGTCCCATAACGAGACGATCACGAAGCATGAACAAATTCTGCACTATATTCAAGGGCTGAAGATCGGCACGAAAATATCCGTCAGGGCTATTGCGAAGCAACTGGGCGTCAGCGAAGGCACCGTGTACAAGGCATTCAAGGAGGCTGAGGCGTCAGGTCTGGTCAGCACGAAGGAGCGGATCGGCACGGTACGCATTCAGCGGAAACGGCGTGATGCGGTAGATCAGCTTACGTTCGGCGAAGTCGCCCAAATTGTGGAAGGGCGGTTATATGGAGGACTGTCGGGTCTCGACAAGACACTGCACAAGTTCGTCATCGGCGCGATGGAGCTGGACGCCATGTTGCGCTACATCGACGAAGGCAGCCTGCTCATTGTAGGCAACCGGGGCAGTGCGCATGCTCGAGCCCTGGAGCAAGGCGCAGGCGTTCTCATAACGGGAGGATTCGAGCCGAGCGAGGAGACGGTGGGGCTGGCCGATAAGCTGTCGCTGCCCATTCTGTCCTCGCGGCATGATACGTTCACAGTCGCCTCCATGCTGAACAGGGAGATGTACGACCGGCTGATCAAGCGCAAGATTATGCTGCTGGAGGATATCGTCACATTCAGCCGCACGGCAGATGTGATGCAGGTTGGCCGGACAGTGGGCGACTTCTATACGTTGTCGCGGGAGACAGGATTCAGCAGGTTCCCGGTGCTGGACGAGCGCAAGCGGGTAATCGGCATGATTACGGCGAAGGATGCCGCCGGAGCGGATGAGGACACGGTGGTGGAGCGGGTCATGACGAAGCATCCCATTACGGCCGCGCCCAATATTACAGTTACTTCCGCTGCGCATACGATGGCTGCGGAGGGCATTGACCTGCTGCCCATCGTCGACCGCCATCGCAAGTTGCTCGGCGTCGTGACGCGGCGGGAAGTTCTGGACGCGATGCGGTTCGCAGGGAAGCAGCCGGAATCGGGAGAGACGTTCGAGGATCTGATGTGGGCGGGCTTTATGAGCTCCGCGCAGAACGGTTCCGAGGAAGCGAGCATTACCTATAAAGGCAGAGTAAGTCCGCAGATGTCTGGGGCGCTCGGCATGGCGTCGGAAGGCCTGCTGTCCACGCTGATGATTCAAGGCGCGCGGAATATGATCAGGGAGACGGGCAAGCGGGATTTTCTGCTGGAGAGCATGACGACCTATTATGTAAGACCGGTGCAGATTGACAGCGAGCTGCTGGTGAAGCCGAGGGCGCTGGAGCTTAGCCGCAAGTTCTCCAAGCTGGAGGTAGAGGTGCTCGACGAGCAGGGGCTGGCCGCCAAGGCGATGCTGACGGCCCAGATGATCGATCCTTATTGACGCTGCTGTTCCTTCAACCGCTGGTAGTAGCCTTGATTGCGGATGCCTGCGAACAGGTTGAATACGCCGATGACGAGGAAGATTGCCCCGATGACGACCCGCAGTGTGGATTCGCCCGACAGCAGCAGCTGCACGGCGGCGATGAATATAAGCATGGCGCCCATGCACATATTCATACGGGCGGAGCTAATGCCTTTCGCTTTGACATCCGTTGTGCGTCTGGACTTGATGCTGAACCATACCGAGCCCATCAGACTAATCAGAATGCAGGGTGCAATTACCCATTGAATCAATTCATTCATCGTTGAATATAGCAGCTCCTTTACGCATAGAGACGAGCGCCTGCAGTGGAGCGGGCGCCCGTTTTTTTTTCTATTGTACCATGAATTTCGCCGCGTTGCCTTCCACTTAGCCGGGTGGTCTGGCATAGGCTTTGACCGTCATCCATATCTGCAGCACGTTGTCTACGAGCAGGACGGTTTTCAGCTCGATGGTGTAATCCTTTCCGTACACGTCGCGGTATACCATGCTCTTCAGCAGATTGCGGGCGAGCTGGGCGTCGGAGTCGATGTCGTAGATGCTTTTGCCCAGGAAGATGGACAGATTCTCCTTCACTCGCTTAATGAGCTCCGATTCCGTCAATTCATCCAGTTGCAGCCTGTTCTGCTCGCTCACGCTTCCGTTTTCGATCCGCAGCTTGATACTCTTGATGACGGTATGCTGCGATTTGAAGTGATTGAGATATTTAATATCCTGCTCATATTGCTCCAACTGCTCTTGCAGTCCGCGGTTGACATTGTACATATGCTGGAACTTGGCGATATGCAGTGTGTTCAGGATCGCCGCTCCGACCAGCATGCCGGCCAGCAGCACGCCAAGCAGCTGAATGAAGCGGGTGTAGCGCTGGAAGGGGGGCAGTCTCATCCGTTATACCGCCCCTCTGCATATGATTCTTACCAATTCGGTGGCGAGATGCGCGCCCAGGAAGGCGAACAGTATGAAGCAGATCTGCTGCGCAGCAGGCGATAGCTGTCCGGCGGATATGTTGCTCTCAATGACGCGGACGGGATCGATAGAGCCGCCGATCGCTGCGACGATCGCCCATATTTTCAGTCGGGCAGCTGTATCCATCATGATGGTCGCCGGCGGCATCAGCATGAAGACGGAGCCGATGCCGGCCAGCATAGCGCCTCCTATCACAATGCCGAATGCGATGAAAAAATCCAGTCCCGCTTTGGACAGGAAGTAACTCATGGCCATCTCCCTCTCATTCTCTCCGTACGATACCCACTATCATTGTATGGGCGTGTCCGCCGCCATTATGATAAAATAGTCATATTCATTGTCTGATAAAGGAAAGGAAGGGATCAGGGTGGACGTCCATAGCGGTTCTTCGTTCGTGCATCTTCATGTTCATAGCGAATACAGTCTGCTCGACGGCGCAGCCCGCATCCCGGAGCTTGTTAACCGAGCGGCGGATCTGGGCATGGACGCGCTGGCGCTGACGGACCATGGCGTCATGTACGGAGCCATTCCGTTCTATCGCGCATGCCAGGCCCGCGGCATCAAGCCGATCGTCGGCTGCGAGCTGTATATGACGGCGGAATCACGCTTCCAGAAGGGCTCGCGCAAGGATCAGCCTATCTATCATCTGATCGTGCTGGCCAAGAATGAGGCAGGTTATCGCAATCTGATGCGGCTCAGCACGATCGGCTATTTGGAAGGCTTTCACTACAAACCGCGGGTGGACATGGCCGCGCTCGAGGAGCATGCGGAAGGTCTCGTCTGCCTGAGCGCTTGTCTCGGCGGCGAGGTTGCCCAGCACCTGCTGCACGACCGAAAGGACGAAGCGCGCGAGGCGGCGCTTCGCTATCGACATATATTCGGCGACGACTTCTATCTGGAGCTTCAGGATCACGGGCTGCTGGAGCAGAAGAAAGTGATGGCGGACATGATTGCCCTTGCCCGGGAGACGGGCATCAAGCTGGCCGCGACGAACGATGTGCACTACTTGCGTCCGGAAGACAAGGAAGTGCAGGATGTGCTGATCTGCATCGGTACGGGCAAGACGGTGGAGGACGAGGACAGACTGCACATTCCGACCAACCAGGCTTACCTGAAGCACGTCGGAGAGATGGCGGAGCTGTTCCGCCATGTCCCGGAGGCGCTGAGCAACACTGTCGAGATCGCGGCCAAGTGCGAGCTTCACATTCCGCTCGGGCGCGCTTCGCTGCCGGTGTTCCGCCCGGTTCCGGCGGATATGGACTCCAGCGGCTATTTGTCCGAGCTATGCAAGGAAGGGCTAATGGCTAGATACGGCAATACGGAGAAGTGGCTGCAAGATGCGGCCTTCCGGGAAGAAGCGGAATCCCGTCTCGCTTATGAGCTTGGCGTAATCGACAAGATGGGCTTCAGCGATTACTTTCTCATCGTATGGGACTTCATCCGGTTCGCCAGAGAGCGGGGTATCCGCGTAGGTCCCGGCAGGGGCTCATCCGCGGGCAGTCTGGTTGCGTATACGCTCCGCATTACCGACGTCGATCCGCTGAAGTACAAGCTGCTGTTCGAGCGCTTCCTCAATCCGGAGAGAGTATCCATGCCGGATATCGATATCGACTTCGATGACGAACGACGGGACGAGGTTATTCAATATGTCGCCGCCAAGTATGGAGAGTCCCATGTCGCCCAGATTATTACCTTCGGTACGATGGCGGCCAGAGCGGCTGTCCGCGATGTGGGCAGGGCGCTTGCCGTCCCGTTCCAGGACGTGGACAAGGCCGCCAAGCTTATCCCCGGTGGCGTCGGGGTCAGCCTGCAGGCTGCGCTGGAGAGCAGCGGCGAGCTGCAGGAGCTGGCGAAGCGCGGTCCGAAGACGGAGAAGCTGATCGACATGGCGATCAAGGTGGAGGGCATGCCTCGCCATGCTTCCACCCACGCGGCGGGCGTCGTCATCGCGGCAAAGCCGCTTACGCATTATACGCCGCTGCAGGAAGGCGGCGACGGCATTGCGCTGACGCAATATGCGATGGAGAATCTGGAGGCGATCGGCCTCCTGAAGATGGATTTCCTCGGCCTGCGAACCCTGTCCATTCTGGAGAGGACACTTCGCTGGGTGAAGGAGCTGCATGGCAGGGAGATTGACTTCCGCACGGTGGACGATAACGATCCCGCAACGTACGAGATGCTGGGCAAGGGGGAGACGACGGGCATCTTCCAGCTGGAGTCCGCCGGTGTCCGCCGCGTGCTTCGCGACCTGAAGCCGACGGAATTCGAAGACATCATTTCCGTGCTTGCGCTGTATCGTCCCGGACCGATGGAATTCATTCCGCAGTATATCGGAGGCAAGCACGGTACGATCGCGGTGCATTACCCGCACTCGGACTTGAAGCCGGTGCTCGCCGACACTTACGGCATCATCGTCTATCAGGAGCAGATTATGGCGATCGCCTCCCGGATGGCCGGCTTTACGCTGGGAGAAGCGGACTTGCTGCGCCGGGCGGTGTCCAAGAAGAAGCGGGAGGTGCTGGATGAGCAGCGGGCTCATTTCGTACAGGGAAGCATGGGCATGGGCTATGGCGAAGAGGACGCCAATCGCGTCTACGATATGATCGTGCGCTTCGCGGACTACGGCTTCCCGAGAGCGCATGCGACGGCATACGGCGTGCTTGCCTTCCAGACGGCCTGGCTGAAGGCGCATTATCCCGTTCCGTTCATGGCATCTATGCTGGCTTCGGTCACCGGCAACATGCGCAAGACCGCGCAGTACGTCGACGAATGCAGGCGGATGGGGATTGAAGTGCTTCCGCCGGATGTGAACGAGAGCGGCGTCTCCTTCACGCCCGTCGGCGGCGCCGTCCGGTTCGGCCTTGCCGCTGTCAAGAATGTGGGCACGACGGCTATCGAGGCCATCATGAGGGAACGCCGGGAGCGGCCTTACGACAGCCTGCTGGATCTGAGCAAGCGGGTCGATCTGCGCGTCGTCAACAAACGCGTGCTGGAATCGTTGATCGGAGCTGGGGCGTTCGACTCCTTGCCGGGACACCGCGCCCAGCTGCTGGGCGCACTTGAAGAGACGATGGAAGTCGCCCAGAGGTGGCGCAAGGAGCGGGAGGAGCTGCAGATCGAGATGTTCGGCTTCGACGAGGTGCAGAACTGGGATGTGGAGCTGCCGGAGATCCGGCCGTTCGGAGCTGCTCAGAAGCTGGATCTGGAGCGGGAGCTGATCGGCCTGTATCTGTCCGGCCACCCGCTTGACGCCATAGCTCCCGTATTGGACGGACTTCAACTGGACAGACTCGTTCAGCTGTCGGAGTTCCCTGACGGCTCCGCTGCCGTTCTCGGGGTCATGATTGCGGGTATGAAGCCGTTCCGGACGAAGAAGGGCAAGTCGATGGCATTCCTGGAGGCGGAGGATCGCGTCATGCGCGTGGAAGCCGTCGTCTTCCCTTCGGTATGGGAGAGATGCTCCTCCAGGCTGCACAAGGACGGCCTTGTCATCATGCTGGCGAAGGTGCAGCATGCCGACGAAGACTTCAAACTGCTTGTCGAGGAGGTCTTGCCCCTGGATGGAGAGCGGCAGGACCTCGCTTCAGCCGTTCAACGGCTGCGGAGCAAGGCGGGCGCCAGAGGCGGAGGAGGCGGAGCCTACGGCAGCAGGCGGAACGATGGGGCGCAAGCGGCACGAGAGCGCCGCGGACAAGCGCGGCAGCCCGTTACGGGGCCGCCCCTCTCCGCAGGGAAGGCAAGCCGCGCCTATATCAAAATAACCGCAGACAACGAGCGTCCGGAAGTTCTGTCCCGGCTGAAGCGGATTCTGGAGCGGCATACGGGAGGGATGGAGACGGTGCTGTTCTATGAACGGGAAGGGAAAATGCTGGCGCTGAACAACCGTTCGGCGGTCGCTCCATCGCCTGAGCTTGCGGATTCCGTCGAAGCCTTGCTGGGCGAAGGCACATTCGTCGTGAAGTAAGGGGCATATTCGCTGCACATATTATCACCTCTTCGCATATGCATAGAGATACAAGCAGTAGCGAGAGGAAGGATGCCCATGAACAGAATTGAGAATTGGCTGGCGAAGCGAGGCGTGACGGTAGGCGACATTGCGGACATTGTATTTGCATTGCAGCATCCCTATAACAAGGACTTGAAGCTGTCCCAGTGCGAGGAGAGCGTGCGGGCCGTACTCGGCAAGCGCGAAGTGCAGTATGTGCTGTATACGGGGCTCGCGCTCGACGAGCTGGCGGAGCGGGGCTTGCTGCCGGAGCCGCTGCAAGCCATTATGGAGACTGACGAGTCGTTGTACGGCGTCGATGAGACGCTTGCTCTGGGCATCACGAATGTGTACGGCATGATCGGATTGACAAGCTTCGGATATCTGGACAAGACCAAACCCGGCATCATCCGTCATCTGAATGTGAAAGGGAATGGCATACATGTTTTTCTGGACGATCTGGTAGCGGGACTGGCCGCCGCGGCTTCTGCGCGGATCGCTCACGGCGACCCCAAGGCGATTCAATATCATTTGCCGGAGCCGCTATAATTATGTTATCATTATGGCATCATTATGGCCTTTGACGGGTTGGATATAGTGTATAAGGTGAACTAAGCTTTACGCGAAGTTTCAGGAGGTACCACCATGTGGACGGTTATTTATATTGCACCCACGCCAGCAATAGCAGAAAACATCAAGAATCGGCTTACTGAAGAAGGTTTCTTGGTGAAAATCCGGCCTGTCAATTTGTCCAAACAGCAATATGAGATCCTAGTCCCATCAGGTGAGCTTGAGGAAGTGCAGGAAGTGTTCAACACGATCATCCGTCCCTGAAGACAGGTTCGATACGATTGCGCCTTGAGAGGTGTCAAATTTGCAAATTAAGGACTTTTTTTCGAAGAAGAAATACGCGACGATACCTTCCGATCGCGCAGGACGTTCAGAGCGCTCCAAGCGTGCCGACATTCCGGAAGGATTGATGAATAAGTGCGTCAAGTGCGGCACGATTCAGTACAGCAAAGAGCTGGAGAAAAACATGAAGGTATGCTCGTCATGCGGGCATCATTTCCGTCTGCACGCTTGGGAGCGGATCGGAATGACGCTTGATGACGGGCGTTTGTCTGAGTTCGACGCGCTGATAGAATCCGGGGATCCGCTCAACTTTCCCGGCTACGCCAAGAAGCTGGACGCCCAGAAGGAGAAGTCCGGTCTGCGAGATTCCGTCATTACCGGAGAAGGGAAGATCGGCGGATACCCTGTCGTCATGGCCGTTATGAGCTTCGATTTCTTCACGGGCAGCATGGGCTCGGCCGCCGGCGAGAAGATTACGCGAGCCATTGAAGCTGCGCATGAGCGGAAGCTGCCGCTTATCATCTTCTCAACTTCCGGCGGGGCGAGAATGCAGGAGAGCATTTTCAGCCTGATGCAGATGGCGAAGACGAGCGCGGCTCTGGCGAAATTCCAGAACGACGGTGGGCTGTACATCTCGGTGTTCACAGATCCGACGACCGGCGGCGTATCGGCCAGCTTCGCATCGCTAGGCGATTACAACCTGGCGGAGCCTGGCGCACTGATCGGTTTTGCGGGCCGGATCGTCATCGAGCAGACGATTCGCCAGAAGCTGCCGGATGACTTCCAGACGGCGGAATTCAACTTGCAGCACGGACAGCTGGATATGGTCGTTCATCGCAAGGATATGAAGGCTACGCTGTCGAAGCTGTTGGACATGCATGGTGTAGTGAAGGAGGGATCGAGCGATGACTGAGCTTCCTTTCGAGAAGCCCGTTAATGAGCTTCGTCAGAAGATCAAGGAGCTGAAGAGCCTCAGCATGGGCAAGGGCATCGACTTCTCCGAGGAGATCGCCAGGCTGGAGGATCGCTGCAAGCAGCTGGAGGAAGAACTGTACAGCGAGCTTACCCCTGCACAGAAGATGCATATCGCCCGCCATCATCAGCGGCCTACATCCCTTGATTTGATCCAGTTGATCTTTACGGACTTTATGGAGCTTCACGGGGATCGCCTCTTCG
This sequence comes from Paenibacillus sp. J5C2022, assembly GCF_025567625.1. Taxonomy (GTDB): domain Bacteria; phylum Bacillota; class Bacilli; order Paenibacillales; family Paenibacillaceae; genus Pristimantibacillus. The sequence goes on from NZ_JAOQJC010000049.1 coordinate 23,388, forward strand.
CCGATGATCTGGCGATCGTAGGCGGTCTTGCGAAGCTGAACGGCGTTCCGGTTACCGTAATCGGTCATCAACGCGGCAAGGATACGCGGGACAACATTGCCCGCTTCTTCGGCAGCCCTCATCCTGAAGGGTTCCGCAAGGCGCTGCGCCTTATGCAGCAAGCGAACAAGTTCAACCGTCCAATCATTACGTTCATCGATACGAAAGGCGCATATCCGGGCAATACTGCAGAGGAGCGCGGCCAATCCGAGGCGATTGCGCGCAACCTGAGGGAAATGGCCGGCTTCGGCGTGCCTATAATTTGCGTGGTCATCGGCGAGGGCGGTAGCGGCGGAGCGCTTGCGATTGCGGTTGGCAATCGCGTGCTTATGCTGGAGAATGCGATCTATGCCGCCATATCACCGAACGGCGCAGCGTCCATTCTGTGGAAGGATGCTTCCCGTGCGGACGAAGCCGCGGCAGTGATGCGGATTACGGCGAAGGACTTGCTGGAATTCGGGATCATCGAAGAGATCGTCGGGGAGCCCAAGGGCGGCGCGCACCGCAATTACGAAGGTGTGGCCGAACTGCTCAGGGAGTCGCTGTGGCGTCATCTGGAGGAACTGGTGAATATGTCCGGCGAGGAATTGATTGCGGACCGTTACGAGAAGTTCCGCAAGATCGGCGAATTCCGCATAGCTTCTCCGGAGCAGCAGGAAGCTGAGGCGCCGTCCGATGAAGACTCCCGGGAGACCGTCGATGTGAAAGGCAGTCAGGAAGCTGAGGAAGGACAAGCCTCCGCAGAGCCGACGTCCATGCAAGGAGACGATGCAGAGAAGGGACAAGTCGATCAGCCTGAAGCCGCGGAAGCAGAACAGGAGGAAGCGAGCCCGACGCTGAAATAAGGATTTTGGGATACACTCGTATTTTTGCATATGGCATTACGGCGGCAGGACGGCCGCGAAGCTGCAAGAATACGTGTATGCATATATATTATTGAATTTCAGGCACTAAACGGAGGAAACGAAAACATGCGCAAAACAAAAATTGTCTGTACGATTGGACCTTCCAGCGAATCGCTGGAAAATACGAAAAAGCTGATTCAAGCAGGGATGAACATCGCCCGCCTGAACTTCTCACACGGTGACTTCGAGGAGCATGGCAACCGAATCAAAAACATCCGTCTGGCCAATGCGGAGCTTGGCACGTCCGTAGCAGTCCTGCTGGACACGAAAGGCCCCGAAATTCGCTTGGGCAAGCTCAAGGAAGAGCCGATCGAGCTGGTTCAAGGCGAAGCCATCACATTGACAACGGAAGAGATTCTGGGAGACCGTACTCGTATTCCTGTCACGTACAGCAATTTGCCTAACGATCTGTCGGCAGGCTCCACGGTTCTGATCGACGACGGCTTAATTGGACTGCAGGTAGAGCGGATTGAAGGCACCGAGGTGCATTGCCGCATCATTAACAGCGGGCCGATCAAGAGCAAGAAGGGCGTTAACGTGCCCGGCGTGAAAATCTCCTTGCCTGGCATTACGGAGAAGGACGCTGGCGATATCGTGTTCGGCATTCAGTCCGGCGTCGATTTCATCGCGGCTTCGTTCGTCCGCAAAGCAAGCGATGTTCTGGAAATTAGAGAGCTGCTTGAGAAGCATAACGCAAGCCATGTCGGTATCATCTCCAAGATCGAGAATCAGGAGGGTGTCGACAACCTGGATGAAATTCTGGAAGTGTCCGACGGTCTGATGGTGGCCCGCGGCGATCTTGGCGTCGAAATTCCGGCGGAAGAAGTTCCGCTCGTTCAGAAGATGATGATCAAGAAGTGTAATCTGGCGGGCAAGCCGGTCATTACCGCAACGCAAATGCTGGATTCCATGCAGCGCAATCCGAGACCTACCCGCGCTGAAGCGAGCGACGTCGCGAACGCGATCTTCGACGGAACGGATGCGATCATGCTGTCCGGCGAGACGGCAGCGGGCAAGTATCCGGTTGAATCGGTGCAGACGATGTCCCGCATCGCCGAGCGAGCCGAGAACGCGCTGGAATACCGTGAAATATTCGTGAAGCAGGCCAACGCGCAGCAGACAACGGTAACGGAAGCGATTAGCCAGGCAGTGGCCAATTCGGCGCTTGATCTGAACGCGAAAGCGATCGTGACGTCGACGCAAAGCGGCTTCACCGCGCGTATGATCTCCAAATATCGTCCGAAGGCGCCGATTATCGCCGTTACGACTGACGAAGCCGTTATGCGCCGTCTTGCGCTAGGCTGGGGCATCATTCCGGTGAAGGGCGAGGAAGCGGCCACGACGGACGAAATGTTCGAAATCGCCATTAAAGGGGCGATGCAGACGGGTATGCTCAGCCTTGGCGATTCCGTCGTCATCACGGCAGGCGTACCGGTAGGTCGCGCAGGAACGACGAATCTGATCAAGATTCATCATATCGGAGAAGTGCTTGCGCAAGGTCAGGGCATCGGCAGCCAGACAGCTACTGGCAAGCTTGTCATTGCGAAGAATGCGCAAGAAGCGATCGACAAGACGGAGCAAGGCGACATTCTGGTTACCATATCGACGGACAAGGATTACATGCCGGCATTCCAGAAGGCTGGCGCAGTTATTACGGAGCAAGGCGGCATTACGAGCCATGCTGCGGTATGCGGCTTGAACCTTTCCATTCCGGTTATTCTGGGCGTTGCGGGCGCAACGGACATGCTGAAGGACGGTATGGAGGTCACCATTTACGGAGAGACGGGCTTTATCTACTCCGGGCAATCCAAAGTTTTGTAATACCTGCGGGCATAGTTGGCATAATGAGAAGAGCGATGGTGAGCATTCACTGTCGCTCTTTTCCAACATATATACATAAAGTGCGTGTTCAAAAAGCTCGGTTTTCAGCGCCGAGAAGATTGGACGAAACTAGGGATAGAGGTGTTGACATGACATCATCGTCAGATTGGGTGCTTCATCCGCTGCGCGTCAGATATCAGGAGACGGACCGGATGGGCGTCGTCTTCCACGGCAACTACGTGACTTGGTTCGAGATCGGCCGTACGGAGTGGATTCGGAGGGCAGGTTATGCCTACAAGAATATTGAGGAGAGAGGCTTGCTGCTCCCCGTCGTCGATCTGCAATGCAAGTACATATCGCCCGCCCGCTACGACGATACTTTGCTTATATGTACAAGAGTGCTGGAAGCCAGTCCGCTGCGGGTATCATTTCAATCTGAAGTGAGAAGAGTGGAGGAGGAGCTGTTTCATGCGAACTGTCTCTCTTCCGAGGCGATATTGCCGGGCGAGCTGCTCGTGAGCGGCGGAACGAAGCATGTATGGGTGAACGAGCAATGGCAGCCCGTTCGGCTGAGCAAGAGCTTTCCAGAATTGTACGACTTGCTGAAATCTTGATTCTTCCCGGGGAGGGTGGTGGAATACGATGTATAAATGGATATTCGCAGCTCTGCTTGTCGTGCCGGTGATTGAGCTTTGGGGCATTTTGCAAGTGGGCGATTGGCTAGGGGGATGGACCACATTTTTCATCGTGGTGGCCATGAGCGCCGCAGGTGCTTATTTTCTGCGGCTGGAAGGACGCAAGGTATGGCTGGAGGCGCAGCGGCAATTGGCGCAAGGGCAGATGCCGGGTCGTTCTATCATTGACGGCATATGTGTATTAATAGGCGGACTATTGCTGCTCACTCCGGGATTTTTTACCGACTTCATCGGAATCGTCCTTCTCTTGCCGGTGACAAGACCGATTCTGCGGGGAATCATCCTTCAATGGCTGGAGCGGAAGCTTAGGGACGGGAGCTTTACGATAAGAAGATTCTAAAGTTTACCTCTACTTAACATTTCGTTAATATGTGCGTGATGGACAGGAATCATAATAGGGGCAGAGAGAGAACCTGAAGGAGGAGCAGCATGACGAAGCAAGTGTCCCCATACCTGAACAGGGATTTAAGCTGGATCGAATTCAATCGAAGAGTGTTGCAGGAAGCTCAGGACACCGACAATCCGCTCTTGGAGCGGGCGAAGTTCCTGGCCATCGTGTCCAGCAATTTGGATGAATTTATGAGCGTACGCGTTGCGGGCATCCAGGATCAGATGCGGGCTGGACTGACCAAGATGGATTTCACCGGGTATACCCCCGCAGGCTTATGGAAGAGGCTCATTAAACGGACAACAAGCATGGTATACGAACAATATCGCACTTACCGGGATGTGTTCCGTTCCTTGAGCAAGCACGGCATTAATATTAAGTCTATCGACGAATTGGGACCGATGGGCATGAAGGAGATGTCGGACTACTTCCATGAGATCGTCTTCCCCGTATTGACGCCGATGGCGGTGGATCAGAGCAGGCCGTTCCCGCTCGTTCATTCCAAGGAATTGTATTTAGCGGTATTGCTGCGGCGAGAGGGCGCCACTGAGGAGGAAGACCCTTTTTTCGCTATCGTTCAAGTCCCATCCATATTGTCGCGTCTCGTTCCTTTGTCGGGAAGAAGCAACAGCAAGAAGCTGGAGTTCGTACTGCTGGAGGATCTGATACAGAAATTTATTCATACGTTATTTAACGGGTACGTCCCGTTCTCCGTGAATCCGTTCCGATTGACGCGTAACGCGGACTTGACATTGGACGAAGAAGGGGCGGAAGATCTGCTGGAGGAGATCGAGAAGGAGCTGCGCCGTCGCCGCTGGGGAATTCCGGTCAGGCTGGAGGTGTGCAAGGGCATACATCCTTATGCGTTGCAGACGCTTATGGATGAGCTGGAGATTAGGGATAATCTGTTCCAAATTGAAGGTCCGCTGGATCTGAGCTTCCTGATGAAGTTCGTCCATCAACTGCCGGGACACGACAATCTCCGATACGAGAAGGTGGAGCCGATCTACCCTCGGGAGTTCGAGGGCGAAGAAGATATGTTCGATGTGATCAAGCAGCGGGATGTGCTGCTGTACCATCCCTATGAATCCTTCGAGCCGGTCAACGACTTCGTGACGGAAGCCGCATACGATCCTGACGTGCTGGCGATCAAGATGACCATGTACAGGGTGAGCGGCCAGTCCGTGCTGGTCCAGGCGCTGGCCAAAGCGGCGGAGTCGGGCAAGCAGGTGACGGTCGTCGTGGAGCTGAAGGCGAGATTCGACGAAGAACGCAACATCGCATGGGCAAGACAGCTGGAGAAGGCCGGCTGCCATGTCGTATACGGCTTGGTAGGTCTGAAGACGCATGCCAAAATTCTGCTGGTGGTCAGGCGGGAGAAGGGCATGCTGCGTCGTTATGTCCATGTAGGAACCGGGAATTACAATGACAGTACGGCAACGCTGTATACCGATACCGGGCTGTTCACCAGCCATCCTGTCGTCGGCGCGGACGCATCCGCATTGTTCAATGAAGTGACGGGCTATTCCACACCGCATGACTGGAGAGCCTTCGCGGTCGCGCCAACGGATCTGAAGGGCAAGCTGATCAGGCTGATCGACCGGGAAAGGGACAATGCGCTGGCAGGGCGGCCTGCCCGCATCGTCGCCAAGATGAATTCACTCTCCAATCAGGAGATGATCGACAAGCTGTACGAAGCTTCGCAAGCGGGGGTGAAGATCGATCTGATCGTACGCGGCGTCTGCTGCTTGAAGCCCGGCATAGCGGGAAGAAGCGACAACATTCGCGTCCTCAGCATCGTGGACAGGTATCTGGAGCATTCGCGCATTATGTATTTCCTGAACGACGGCGGGGACGAAGAGGTGTATCTGTCCAGCGCGGACTGGATGACCCGTAATCTGCTCAAGCGCATCGAGCTGATGTGTCCGGTATTCGACGCGGGCTTGCGCACAGTGCTGATCAATATGTTGAATATGAATTTAGAGGATAATGTGAAGGCGCGCGTCCTGAAGCCGAACGGCTTGTACGAACACGTATCCTCCGCGTCGGGCAAGCCGTTCCGCAGCCAGTTCGAAGCCAAGAGCATCGAACTTTGGAAGGGCAATTACGCCTAATAAGAAGCCGGCATGGCCAGAACGGGAACGAGACCCCAGTGCTTGCGGAAGTCGGAGGCTGTCTCCTCCGTCTCGCGACGTTCCAGGCCAAGGTGGCCATGATAGTCCTGCGGTTGAATGAGAAGCTGTCCGTCCGCTATGTTCATCTTGATCGTACCGATCGCTTGCGTCTCGCTGCGATCAAGCGCAGCAGCGAGCTGGAGCAGGCTTCCCAGCTTGCAGATGAGCTCCAGGTCGCTCTCGTCGATGAGCTGGCGGTAAGGAGCGATATGATTTCTCGCTTTACCCTTGCTGCGGAACGATGCAATGGCGGCCGTCATGACGATTTCCCGATGCGACAAGCCGTTCAGATGGGCATGGATAATCAGGTAGAAGCTGTGCTTGGCATAATCGTAATAGTCGATGGAAGCGCCGACCCGGTATAGTTTCGATGCCGTATCAAGCAGCCTCGCGCTTATAGCATCAAGCTGCGGGCAGCTTGGCGCCAGATATGCATGCATCTCCATCGCCAGCCTGTTCACATGCAGGACATGCCCTCGGGGCGCTTCTGTATGGAGGGCGCTCATATTCTCCACGCTGTAGGCGAGCGGATCGTCCAGCAGAGGGCGGCTCGGGAACCTAGTTGCATGGAACAGTCCGTCGCGGAGGCCAGCGCCGCATATCCAATAATGAGACGCTTGTACCGTATCGAAAAATACGCGCAGGATGGCAATTCCGGGAAGAATAACGTCTGCCCGGTCCTTGGACAAGCCGTTCAGCTTGCGTCTGTCCTCCAGCGGCAGTACGCGCAGGTGCTGGAACAGCTCGTTCACTTGATCCTCCCGCAGTGTGTAGTTATGAGGAGCGGAGAACGGATATAGCACCGCAGCCTGATGGCGCTTGGCAAGGGCGCGTACCGTGCCTCCTATACCGATCAGCGGCAATTCCGGGGCCGTATGAGCCCATTCCAGCCCTTGCAGCGACTTCCTCACTTGCTGCTCCAGCTCGTGAAGGGTGTCGTCGCTCAGGCCGTCTGCGCTGTCGTACTGCTTGTTCATGCTGACGCAACCGAACGGAAGAGAGACGCTATGCATAATGGCTCTGTTCCTGAACAGGGTAAGCTCGGTGCTTCCTCCGCCGATATCGATCAAGTAGCCGTCTGACACATCAAGCGAATTGACCATCCCGAGGAATCCGTAGGAGGCCTCCTCTTCGCCGGACAGCAGTTCAATGGCCAATCCCGTCTCTCGCTTGATGGCGTGAAGAATGTCATGGCAATTGGCCGCATTGCGAATCGCCGCGGTAGCGGTCGCGCGAATGTGCGCAATGCCGTGATGGGAGCAGAGTATAGTGAAGTGTCGCAATGTATCGATCAATTCGTAGAGTCCTTCGTCGGACAGACGGCCCTTGTCGTCAATTTTATTGCTGAGCCTTGCCGACTCCTTGGCGCCGTCTACGACGCGATGCGCTCCGCTCTCCGTTCTCTCATAGATGACCAGGCGGACAGAGTTGGAGCCAATATCGATAATGCCGATGCGTTGTCCTGACATATGCATGTACATAAACCTCCGATAATGCGGTCTTCCCGATATTTTAACATAGAGACGGGGAAGAAGTATATTCCGGGGGACAGGGTGGAATAATGAGCTGTCGAATAAATTATTGATGGTGCAATCGGATAATCGGCTTGAATAGCAAGTGCGATTCAAATTATCAATGATAGCGATAAAGCATTTTTATATCGCATTTTATTGGCTTCTTCCAATAAATGATTTATGATTAATAACGATGCATATGATATGTGATTTATGATACAGTATGTAACTATTTCAGCATAAAAGGAGAGAGAACGATGACAGCAACAAAAGGTCTGGAAGGAATAGTCGCGGCAACGTCCTCCATCAGCTCCATTATTGACGGCGTCTTGACGTATCGCGGCATCAATATTGATGAACTTGCCGAGCATGCTTCCTTCGAAGAGGTTGCTTATCTGCTATGGTACGGCAAATTGCCGAATCGTTCCGAGCTTGCCAAGCTGCAAGAGCAATTGGATGAATACGCCAATGTTGCCGCTGCGGTAATCGAAGGCATCAGGCTGTATCCGAAGGGCACCAATTCCATGGCGGCGCTTCGCACAGCGGTATCGAGCCTTGCCCTGTACGACGAATCCAGCAACGATATGTCGCAAGAAGCCAATCAACTGAAAGCGATTAAATTGCAGGCTCAGCTGCCGACGATCGTCGCCGCATTCGCGCGAATTCGCGAAGGGAAAGAGCCTGTCGCTCCGAAGAAGGGCGTCTCCATCGCGCATAACTTCCTGTATATGCTGACGGGAGAAGAGCCTGCGGACGTAGCTGTGAAGGCGCTGGATCAAGCGCTTGTTCTTCATGCGGACCACGAGCTTAACGCTTCTACCTTCGCCGCTCGCGTCACGGTTGCGACATTGTCGGACATCTATTCCGGCGTCACTTCCGCGATCGGCGCTTTGAAGGGCCCGCTGCATGGCGGAGCCAACGAGGCGGTAATGGTGATGCTGGAGGAGATCGGTTCCACGGACAAGGTGGAATCCTTCATTACCAACGCGCTTGCGAACAAGGTGAAGATTATGGGCTTCGGCCATCGCGTATACAAGAACGGCGATCCGCGTGCGAAGCATCTGCAGAAGATGTCCCGCGAGCTGGGCAAGCTGACAGGCAACATGGAGCTGTATGACATGTCCGTGAAGATCGAGGATCTGGTTACCGGTCAGAAGGGCCTGAAGCCGAATGTGGACTTCTATTCCGCGTCGGTCTACACCGCATTGCAAATTCCGCGCGATCTGTTCACGCCAATATTCGCGATCAGCCGCGTATCGGGCTGGAGCGCTCATATATTGGAGCAGTATCAAGACAATCGCCTGATTCGTCCGCGTGCCGACTACGTAGGTCCCGTCAGCGCGCGTTACATTCCAATTGACGAACGCTAATGAAGAATGAGGTTAACATGAAGAGAGAGCGGACGCCCCGGCGTTCTGTTCTCCTTTTCAATGTTTTGACCTAACAGGGTCTAATATGAGATGCTATTGAAGTGTGAACCAATTAAAGGAGGATATTATTCATGGCAAAATTCGAGAAATTCCAGCTTCCTACATCAGGTGAGCAAATTACGATCGACAACGGCAAGCTGCAAGTGCCTAACGAGCCAATCATCCCGTTCATCGAAGGCGACGGCACTGGCCGCGACATCTGGCGCGCTTCCAAGCGCGTGCTTGACGCTGCTGTCGAGAAAGCATATAACGGCTCCAAAAAAATCGCATGGTACGAAGTATTCGCCGGCGAAAAAGCGTTCAACGAATACGGCGAGTGGCTGCCTGCCGACACGCTGACTGCAATCCGCGAATATATCGTGGCGATCAAAGGTCCTCTGACGACTCCGATCGGCGGCGGCATCCGTTCCCTGAACGTGGCGCTCCGTCAAGAGCTTGACCTGTACACATGCTTGCGTCCGGTCCGCTACTTCAACGGCGTTCCTTCGCCGGTTAAACGCCCTGAACTTGTCAACATGGTTATCTTCCGCGAGAACACTGAGGATATCTATGCGGGCATCGAGTATCAAGAAGGCTCCGAAGAAGTGAAGAAAGTGATCGAGTTCCTGCAGAAGGAAATGAATGTGAACAAGATCCGCTTCCCGGAAACGTCCGGCATCGGCATCAAGCCTGTATCCTCCGAGGGCTCAAAGCGTCTGGTGCGCGCGGCTATCGAATATGCAATCAAGCACAACAAGAAGTCCGTTACGCTGGTGCATAAGGGCAATATCATGAAGTTCACGGAAGGCGCGTTCAAAAACTGGGGCTACGAAGTTGCCGAGCAGGAGTTCGCTGAGCAAACCTTCACATGGGGACAATACGACCGCATCAAAGAAGCCGAAGGCACTGACGCTGCGAACAAAGCACAAGCGGAAGCGGAAGCTGCGGGCAAAGTTATCGTGAAGGATGCCATCGCGGACATTGCGCTGCAGCAAGTACTTACTCGCTCCACCGACTTCGACGTTATTGCTACGCTGAACCTGAACGGCGACTACCTGTCCGACGCATTGGCAGCACAAGTAGGCGGCATCGGCATTGCGCCTGGCGCCAACATCAACTACTTGACAGGTCATGCGATCTTCGAAGCGACTCACGGCACGGCCCCTAAGTATGCGGACAAAGACGTTGTAAACCCTGGTTCCGTTATTCTGTCCGGCGTTCTGATGCTTGAGCATCTGGGCTGGCAGGAAGCGGCCGACCTGATCTACAAAGGCATGGAGACGGCTATTAACAACAAAACGGTAACATATGACTTCGCTCGCCTGATGGAGGGCGCAACTGAAGTGAAATGTTCCGAGTTCGCTAACGAAATCATCAATCATATGTAAGGGGAGGTTTCACAGACATGGCGATTAAACGCAATAAAATTACGGTTGTAGGCGCCGGATTTACGGGAGCGACAACGGCGCTCATGATTGCCCAGAAGGAATTGGGCGATGTTGTGCTGGTCGATATTGAGCCGCTGGAAAATCCGACGAAGGGCAAAGCGCTCGACATGCTGGAAGCTACGCCGGTAATGGGCGTGGACGCCAATATTACGGGCACTGCCAGCTATGAGGATACGAAGGACTCCGATATTGTCATCATTACGGCGGGCATTGCCCGCAAGCCGGGAATGAGCCGCGACGATCTCGTGAACACGAACGCCGGAATCGTAAAGTCTGTCTGTGAAAACGTCAAGGCGACAAGCCCCAATGCGTACGTTATCATTCTTAGCAATCCGGTAGACGCGATGACATACGCCGCTTATCAGACGCTTGGATTCCCCAAAAATCGCGTCATCGGCCAATCCGGGGTGCTGGATACGGCGAGATATTGCACGTTCATCGCGCAAGAGCTGAATGTGTCCGTTGAGGATGTTCGCGGCTTCGTGCTGGGCGGACACGGCGACGATATGGTGCCGCTTGTGCGGTATTCCAACGTAGCCGGCATTCCGATCGAGAAGCTCATTCCGGCGGAACGCATTGAAGCCATTGTACAGCGCGCTCGCGTTGGCGGCGGTGAGATCGTCAACCTGCTGGGCAACGGCAGCGCTTATTACGCGCCGGCCGCATCTCTTGTGCAGATGACGGAAGCGATTCTGAAAGACAAGAAGCGCATTCTGCCGGTTATCGCTTACTTGGAGGGCGAATACGGCTACGACAACCTGTTCATGGGCGTACCTGCCGTTCTGGGCGGAGACGGCATCGAGAAGGTGGTCGAGCTGGATCTGACGGCGGAGGAGCAGACGGCGCTGGACAAGTCGGCGCAGTCGGTCCGCAACGTGATCGCCATCGTGAACGGTTAAATAATCGATAGCTAGATGTACGGGAGGACCCTGACAGCATACTGCCAGGGTCCTCTCTATTATTTGAAGGGACAGGGGGAAACGAGATGATCCAGGACGCAAGAGAGACGCTGAGAAGGGTATACGGCTACGACAGCTTCCGGCCGGGGCAGGAGGAGATTATTGGCAGCCTTCTGGACGGCAAGGATACGCTTGCCATATTGCCGACAGGCGGAGGGAAATCGATCTGTTATCAACTGCCTGCTCTGCTTATGGATGGCACGACGCTCGTCATCTCGCCGCTGATCTCCTTGATGAAGGATCAGGTGGACGGCTTGCGGCGGCTCGGCATTGCTGCCGCCTATCTGAACAGCTCTATGTCCGCGCAGGAATACCGGGAGACGATGGCCCGCGCGATAGGCGGCGAATATAAGCTTCTCTACGCGGCGCCTGAGCGGTTCGACGCGCCGATGTTCCAGTCCCTGTCTGAGCAGCTGCATATTCCGATGATCGCGATTGACGAGGCGCATTGCGTCTCGCAGTGGGGACACGACTTTCGTCCCAGCTACAGGCAGCTCGCCCATGCGATCGCCCGGATGGGCAATCGTCCGCTCGTATCGGCATTTACGGCGACGGCTACTCCGGAAGTGGCGGACGATATTGTGGCTATGCTGCAGCTGCGCGAGCCAAGGCGATTCGTATCCGGCTTCGCAAGGCCGAACCTGTCGCTGTCGGTTGTCAGCGGGGTGGACAAGCGGCGGTTCCTGGCCACTTTCCTGCAGGAGCGCAAGGAGCAATCCGGCATCATCTACGCCGCGACCCGCAAGGAAGTGGAGGAGGTGACAGCATACTTGCAGGGAATGGATGTAGCTGCCGGCAAGTATCATGGCGGCTTGTCCGATGGCGAACGCAACGAGGCGCAGGAGCGGTTCCGCTTCGACGAGCTGAAGGTGATGGTTGCGACGAACGCCTTCGGCATGGGCATTGACAAGCCCAATGTCAGGTATGTGCTGCACTGGCAGATGCCCGGCGATTTGGAATCGTATTATCAAGAGGCCGGACGCGCGGGGCGGGACGGAGAGGAGAGCGACTGCGTGCTGTTGTTCGAGCCGGCGGATTCCAGCGTGCAGCGCTATCTGATCGAGCAGGGAACCGGCGGAGAGGAGCGAAAGTCGGTACAGCTGTCCAAGCTGCATGCGATGTTGAACTTCAGCCGGACGCAGCGTTGTCTGCAGCAGTTCATCGTCGATTACTTCGGCGAGAAGGATGTGCCGCCATGCGGCAAATGCAGCAACTGCACCGATAAGAGCGAGCCGGTCAACCGAACCGAGGAGGCGAAGATGGCACTCTCGTGTGTCGGCCGCATGAAGGGAAGGTTCGGAGTAACGATGGCCGCCAAGGTGCTGAAGGGATCGCGCGACAAGCGGCTGCTGGAGTTCGGTCTGGACCGCCTGTCCACTTACGGGCTCATGCGGCACTTGTCGGAGCGGGACGTGGCCGACTGGCTGTATTGGCTCGTGGCGGAAGGATACCTGCGCTTGAGCGAAGGCCAATACCCCACCGTGTCGCTTGCCGTGAAGTCGCTGCCGGTGCTGGAAGGCCGGGAGACGGTCATGCAGCGTGTCAGAGCAAGCGTGCGCAAGTCGGAAGCGGGGCATGCTGCGTCTTCGCCGCTGTTCGATGCGCTTAAGGCGTGGAGAAGGGAGACGGCCGCAGCGGAAGGCGTGCCGCCGTTCATGGTGTTCTTCGACGCTACCCTGCGGGATATCGCGGGCGCAAGGCCGTCGACGCTGGATGAGCTGCTGCAAGTGAAGGGGATTGGTGCTGCGAAAGGAGAGAGGTACGGTAGCGCGATACTATCCGTCATCGCTGCCGTGGCAGCTGCAGGCGGTGATCCGGCTGGCGATGATGGGGACGCCAATGTCGCTGCCGCCGGGTCTCGCCCAGAAGTTTGGAACGGGCGATCTAAGACGGGGCCGATCAGAAGCGGCCGCGTCGGCTCCGACGAACAGAGCCACAAGACGACGCTGGAGCTGTTCAACAGCGGGCTTGATGCAGCGGAAGTCGCAGCCGAACGCGGATTGAGCCAGACGACGGTGGAGAGCCATCTGATCCGTTGCGCACAAGAAGGAGAGGACCTCGACTGGTCTCGAATCATACCGTCGGAGCATGAAGCACGGATTGTTCAGGCGATCCAGCAAGTCGGGGCAGACAGACTGCGTCCCATCAAGGACGCGCTGCCGCCGGAAGTGGAGTATTTCGCCATCCGTGGCGTTCTGTTCAAGCACGGATTTACGAAGGAAAGCTGATTCATTGGACAGAAAACGTTCATTTGAAAAAAATAATGATTCTGATAAACTAATGATAGCAAGTATGATAGATGAAACAGGAGGAATCAGGGATGTATTCTGCATTTTTGTTGCTGCATGTCATCGGCGCCGTCGGGATGGGATTTTATCTTGTATTGCCGATTATGCTGGGACGGGCTCCCAAGCTGGCCGGCGCCGGACAGGGAGGGCTGTCGGAAGGGCTGCTGTCCGCTAACCGTATTGCGCAATACTTTTTGATCGTACAGCTGCTGACCGGCGGGTACATTATGACGAAATCGGATTATGCGGTCATATGGATGGTCATCATCACTGTACTGTTCCTTGGCATTGCAGCATTGGGCGGCATTATCTCGAAGCCGCTGAAAGCGGTCGTGGCTGCTAATGAAGCGGGGCAAAGCGCCAGCGAACATATCGGGAAAGCCCGCGTGCTTAGCCTTATCGTGCTGTTGCTGTATCTGGTCATGATCTATTTCATGAAATTTCCGATTTACAAGTAATGAAGAAGAGAACATGCGGCTGCTAGCAGCAATTAGCGAAGCATAGTTCGGCGACTAGGCCGGAGAACGGTCGCGAGCTACATATTATATTACACGGTTAGGCAGCCTCTTCATCTTAAGAGTGCTGCCATAGCCTTTATTTAGGGGGATCATGTTGTGCAACAAGGAACACCGGATATCGTAACGTTTGGCGAATCGATGGCATTATTCATGCCGCAAGAGCATAAATCAATCGAGCGTGCCGCTCAGCTGGAGCAGAGCTTCGGCGGCGCGGAGAGCAATGTGGCGATCGGACTTGCGCGTCTGGGAGCATCTGTCGGCTGGTTCGGCGCGCTTGGCAACGATCCGTTCGGCCGCTTGATCTTGAAAGCGCTACGAGGCGAAGGTGTAGATGTCAGCAGAGTTCGCTTGTCTGACGAAGCGACGACAGGCATGATGTTCCGCGAGCATGTGGCAGGACGGCTGGCCGTGCACTATTACCGCAAGCATTCTGCAGCGAGCCGCATGCAACCGGAAGAGCTGGATGAGGATTACATCCGCGGTGCCAAGCTGCTGCATGTTACCGGCATTACGACCGCGCTTAGCGACAACTGTCGCAAGACCGTTCGGCGCGCTGTCGATATTGCGAAGCATGCCGGCGTGCCGGTCAGCTTTGATCCCAACCTTCGTCTGAAGCTTTGGAGTATCGAGGAAGCGAGAGAGACGCTGCTGGATTTGGCAGAGGACGTCGATTACTTCCTGCCGGGCTGGGATGAACTGAAGCTGCTGTACGACACCGATGACTTCAACGTCATACGCGGCAAGCTGAATAGCTTGAAGGCGATAACGGTCATTAAAGGAATGGGCGATGCAACGCTTGTCATGGAACAGGGGAAGGAGACGTCGGTGCCATTCTATCCGGCAGAGACGGTAGTCGATACGGTAGGTGCCGGAGACGGGTTCTGCGCCGGGTTCCTCGCTGGAGTGAGGAATGGGATGACTCCGGTGGAGGCGGTAAGGCTTGGGAGCATTGCCGGTTCACTCGTCGTGCAGATGAGGGGCGATTGGGAAGCGCTGCCGGATTGGGATGTCGTCGAGCAGCGGATGTCGGCCAAGGCATGGGTGGAGCGTTAATATGGCAGAGACTGGCGGGTCCAAAGGCCAGCGCCGGCGAGAGGCTATTCTGCAGCTTATGAAGCAGCAAGGGCGCATTACAATCGGCGAGATCGTGTCGCAGTTCAACTGCTCGGAAGCTACTGCGCGGCGGGATCTGGAGCAGATGGAGGGCACCTATCCCGTCATCCGAACGATAGGCGGCGCCATGTATGACGGGATGGGCACCGTTCGGGAGCTTCCGTTCGCCGAGAAGGAAGGGCTGTCCATTCTGGAGAAGGAGCGGATTGCGGCATTGGCGGCGACGCATATCGCCGAGGGTGACGTGATCGGCTTGTCCGGCGGCACGACGAACTTCCTGCTGGCAAAGCAGCTGAGGCTGCGCAAGGGCATTACCGTTGTCACGAATGCCGTGAACATCGCCATGGAGCTGGGGGGCAGCGATATACAAGTCGTCGTGATCGGCGGCATTATGCGGCATAACAGCTTCGAATTATGCGGGCCGCTCGGAGAAAGCATGATTGCGCAGCTCCACATTACGAAGATGTTCATCGGCATTGACGGCATCTCTGCGGAAGGCGGCATTACGAGCTACTCGGAGCAGGAGGCGGGCACGCTGAAGGCACTTATGGGCCGATCCAAGGCGACTTATGCCATATTCGACCATACGAAGCGCAATCGCAACTCGCTGTTCTCGCTCGCCGAGCTGTCGCAGCTGCATGCCGTCATTACGGATGCGCCTATTGAAGGCGAGCTTGGCGATCAGCTGCGCAGCGATGGCGTTCATGTCTATGTCACGGAAGCGTAAAGGAATTAGAGCTGGGATGGTGCGGACACTCTCTTAGCGTATGTAGCATACACTGAAGCGCCGGAAAGTTGCGAATGAGCTAAGTTACTGTATGTAGCATACACTGGAGCGCCGGAAAGTTGCGAATGAGCCAAGTTACTGTATGCCGCATACACTGGAGCGCCGAAAAGGTGTGAACGAGCCAAGTTACTGTATGCCGCATACACTGGAGCGCCGGAAAGTTGCGAATGAGCTAAGTTACTGTATGTAGCATACACTGGAGCGCCGAAAAGGTGTGAACGAGCCAAGTTGCTGTATGCCGCATACACTGGAGCGCCGAAAAGGTGTGAACGAGCCAAGTTACTGTATGCCGCATACACTGGAGCACCGAAAAGGTGTGAACGAGCTAAGTTACTGTATGCCGCATACATTGGAGCGTCGAAAAGGTGTGAACGAGCCAAGTTACTGTATGTAGCATACACTGGAGCGTCGAGTGACGCGAGCAAGGCCGGCGCGGAGTGCGAATCGCATACGAGCAGAGCAACTCTCACCAAGTGAAAGATCCCGCCGGTCGGCGGGATCTTTCACTTGCATGACGAGCAGCATCACAGGCGAAGCTGCTAAAGTAGTATAGGCTAAGCTTCAAAAACGGTTCGGCCTTGCACCCACGTCCGCTGTACGGCGAACTCCGCATCGGCAAGGACAAGATCCGCTTGCTTGCCGGCCACGATGCTGCCGGTCCGGTCGTATATGCCCAGCTCCTTCGCGGCATTGCCGCTTGCCATTCGGCTAATCTCTACCGCCGACAGGCCGCTGTGCTCCAGCATGAACCGGAATGCGCCGATCATCGTCAGGCTGCTGCCGGCAAGCGCATTGCCTTCACGCAGCCGCGCTACGCCGCAATTCACGCAGACGGCTTGCCCGCCAAGCTCGTAGTCGCCATCCGGCATGCCTGCCGCTTCGATCGCATCCGTGATGAGGATGACCTTGTCCGCAGGCTTCGCAGCCAGCAACAAACGGATTGCCGCGGGATGAACATGATGGCCGTCCGCGATAATCTCCGCATGGATACGATCATCCGTCAACACTGCTCCCAGTGTGCCGGGCTCGCGGTGATGAAGGCCACGCATGGCGTTGTACGTATGCACAGCATGCGACAAGCCGGCATCCGCTGCGGCGATAATCTCGCTGTAGACGGCATCGGTATGTCCGGCAGCGGCAATAATGCCATTCTCCGACATCCAGGCGATGGCTGCCGTCGCGCCGTTCGTCTCAGGAGCGAGCGTCAGCTGGCGAATCATGCCGGGATACTGTTCGTGCCATGCCTTGATCCAGTCCAGCTGCGGATCGCGAATATGTGCCGGATTCTGAGCGCCGGGCCACTTCACGCTTATGAACGGTCCCTCCAGATGAACGCCGATCAGCGCGGCATAAGGCATGCCGCCCTCGCGGTAAGCAGCCACTGCCGCCAACACGGCTTCGATGCTTTCCTTGGGAGCGGTCATCGTCGTCGCCAGCATAGCGGTCGTACCCTGCGACGCATGGAACTTCGTAATGCGGTCGTAGCTGTCCGCATCCGCATTCATGAAGTCTCCTCCGAAGCCGCCGTGCACATGCATATCGATAAAGCCCGGCAGCAGCCAGCCGCCGTTGCCGTCCTGCACGGCATCCGCCTTCTCCATCCATTCCTTCTCCTCGGAAGATGAAGCGGGGACGACAGCCTGGATGGCATCTCCGGCGATGAATACGCCGCCTTTCAATACTTCGTGCTCAAGTACAATGTTGACGTTATGGATGAAGCAGCTTCCTTGTTGTGTTGCCATTTACCCCAACATCCTTCCCGCTTCGCGATCAAGCAGTACGATGACTTGCTGATGTGTCTGCAGCAATGAAGCAGGCACCTTCGTCGTAATAGGTCCCGTCAGAGCTTCCTTCACTATTCTCGCTTTATCGGAACCGCGAACGACAAGCAGAATCGTCTTCGCCTTCATGATGGAGCCTACTCCCATCGTCAACGCATGCGTCGGCACTTCTTCAATGGAGGAGAAGAACCGTGCATTCGCATCCCGGGTCTCTTCCTGCAGCTTCACGATGTGCGTGCCGAAGGAGAGATTGTCGTCCGGCTCGTTGAAGCCGATATGCCCGTTGTGCCCGAGACCGAGAAGTTGAATGTCAGCAGGGCTTGATGCGATGAGCGCATCGTAGCGGCGGCATTCTTCTTCCATGTTCTCAGCTATGCCGTTGGGCAGATGCGTCTGCTCCTGCGGAATGTCGATATGGGAGAACAAGTGCTTGTTCATGAAGTAGGCGTAGCTTTGATCATTGTCCGGCGTAAGCCCCACATACTCATCAAGGTTATAAGTCGTTACGCCGCTGAAGCTTACTTTTTTATTTTTATAGCTCTCTATTATTTTGTCATAGATTCCGATAGGTGTCGATCCCGTAGCCATTCCCAGCACTGCGTTCGGCTTGCTCGCGATAAGGTTGACATACAGCTCCGCTGCGTAATTGTCCAATTGTTCCGATGTTTCGAAAATTTTAATGTTCATGATGAGCCTCCTGATCGTTTGTTTGATTTTATTGTAATCCAAAATGGCAGCATCCACAATAAAAATGATTGATTAACTCATAATAATGATTGGTAAATTCAAAATCACCTATTTGCCTGCACGTCTGCAGAAACAACTGTGAACGAGAGCCATGCAGCAATACATGTCCGATTGTGCTATGCTTACTATAGTTAACCTAATTCAGGTGCGGGAGGAAGCGGGCTTGAAAGCGACGAATAAAGAAACGATAACAAGACGGAAACGGGAACATATTGCGATATGCCTCAACGAGCAGGTGGCAGGCGTAGGCATCACGACAGGGCTTGAGCGTGTACGCTTCATTCATAACGCATTGCCGGAAGTCAGCTTCCGGGAGATTAGCCTGGAGACGGAATGGCTGGACAAGCGTCTGGCTGCGCCGCTGCTGGTCAGCTCGATGACGGGTGGAACGGATGAGGCCGGTGCTATCAATCGCAGGCTGGCCGTCGCGGCGGAAGAACGCGGCTGGGCGATCGGGCT
The DNA here is from genome assembly GCF_025567625.1 of Paenibacillus sp. J5C2022. GTDB lineage: Bacteria > Bacillota > Bacilli > Paenibacillales > Paenibacillaceae > Pristimantibacillus. Next base: position 42,433 of record NZ_JAOQJC010000049.1, read on the forward strand.
GGGCTCCATGCGCGCCGCAATCGAGAGCGAAGAGCTCGCATCGACGTTCTCGATCCGCAAGGAAGCTCCGAGCATCCCCGTCATCGCCAATCTCGGAGCTGTTCAGCTCAATTACGGGTACGGACCGGATACCTGCATGAGAGCAGTCGACATCGCCGAGGCGGATGCGCTTGTATTGCATCTGAACAGCATGCAGGAAGTGTTCCAGCCGGAAGGCGACACCGATTTCAAAGGGCTGCTGAAGCGGATCCGCGAAGTATGCCGGTCATGCCCGGTGCCGGTCGGCATGAAGGAAGTGGGCTGGGGGCTGGATGACGCCACCGCAGCTCTCCTTCATGATGCAGGCGTCTCCTTCCTGGACATTGCCGGTGCTGGAGGCACATCGTGGAGCCAGGTAGAGAAGTTCCGCACGAGCTCGCCGGTTCAACGCGCCGCCGCCGAAGCTTTCCAGGATTGGGGCATTCCTACCGCGGAAAGCTTGCTGGAGCTGCGGAGTCGGCTTCCAGACGCTTTCCTCATCGCGAGCGGCGGGCTGCAGAGCGGTGTGGATGCAGCCAAGACGCTGGCGCTGGGGGCCAATCTGGCCGGCTTCGGGAGATCGCTGCTTCCCCGTGCGGCGGGCGAGGATGCCGAATTGTCCGTCGCCAGCCTGCTGGAGCAATTCCAAGTGGTGGAATACCAATTGCGCGCCGCAATGTTCGGCATTGGAGCAGCCACAGTGAAGCAATTGCGAGAGACGAAGCGAATCAGCATCCATACGCCATAATACGAATGGCTGCATCCAGCATTTACTTGATCAGCCCCGTACCCTCAACCTTGACGTGGGCATGCACCTGGAAACGGGCTTGGGGGTACAGCTCTTGCCATTGCTCCCAGCTCCCCTGTCCGTTATGCATAGCCCGGTAGCGCAGGCCGAATCCGAAGGGATCGATACCGGCTCGCCGGATTTTCTCCAGAAGCGCCATGCTGACCTTCTCATAATCACGGCTCAACTCGTTTTCAAAAGCTTCCCATGATGCATTGTAGACTCCGCTTGGCGCCTCCTCGAACACGACTTTCATCCTTATCCGCATGACGATAATGGTTTCATCTTGCTCCTGCTTGATCCGGAAGGAGGATTGGAGGGAGTTGATCGCAATGACAATCGGAGTCCCTTTGAACATGCCGTGCATAGACGCTTTTGTGAAGTGCTTGGACAGCTGATTGAATAGCTGCGTCTCGGTTGGCGATAGCATCATTTTTATTTTCTGCTTATCCATTAGGGCGATTTGATTGACAATATAGCTGGTCCGGTTATCGTTCCTGATGAACGCAAGCGCGGGGTCCAGTCCTTTCTCCGCCAGGCGCCTGTTCAAACCCGACAACGTCTCAACATACGTATACGACGATTCCGTGCCGTCCGAGCCGAATGTGAGGTACAGGGCATTGCCGGGGTAGAGTTCTGAGGTCGCTCTGACCTTCAGAACCGTCTCCGCATCCGGCTCGCCGACGGCTAGATTCGCCACGCTCTGAATATCCCGCCTTCTGGACATCCAGTCAATGACAGGACGAATGTCCTTGTCAGCCAGCGTATGGCCGATAAGGAACATTTTACAGTGGCCGAAGTCCAGCTCCTTGTCCACATAGGATTTCAACATTCGAATCCCTTCCGCTATGCTGGGGGCGTCGATGATTTCGTATTGCGTTTTGGAGGCGCCGGATTCCACTTTCGGAGAAGGGATCGCCAGTTGGAGGGTAATCCGATAAGGCTTGTCCTTGTTGCCCGACCAGTCGATTCCTGTCCCTACGACGAAGAAGCGCTTGTCGATGTCCTTGAATCCGCATCCGCCGAGCGTCCCGATGACAACCGCTAAGCACAGCAGACGAATAAGCAGTCTCATGTGCGATCCATCCTCCTTCTGCTCAAGACGAATATCCATACGACGAGCAAGATTTCCACGAACAGCCTCAGAATGAGCCAATAGGATGCGTATCTCACATTCTCCTTCTCGTTGACAAGGAACATGTAAGCCAAGGTGAACACGATGAATACGGCGATTATGACGTAATTGGACACAGGAATTCGGTGATTGTCGACCTCGGGCTTGCCGCCTGGCAGGCAGCTCTTCACAAATTCCATCGCTTGGTGCCAGGCAGTCATCGTGAAGACGAGCGTGAGGTTGAGGAAAACAATAAGAAACAGGAAGAGCAGGCGCTCGATAAAGCCGTATTGCATAATTAAGGAATCCGCAGTCACACTCCATATGTACACATACTGGCCTACAGCTTCAGTCCCGTGCAAGCCGATGGGAATGAAGAAGGTCGCAAGCAGGACGGCGAATCCGAATACAGGGTAAATATAACGGTACTTATACTGGAAATTGGGCGGCATAAGCCGGTTGTACAGCGACATGCTAATATATCCGGTGAAGATGTATGTAGCGGCTGCCAGTGCAGACAGATTCGGCATATTGACCACATAATTGGCGGCGACATGGACGGCATCCCAATTGAATTGCGTGTCCGTCAGCATTTTGACGAGAATGAACAGAATGAAAGGCGCGTTCAGCAGCAAGAGAATTTCCAGTACGAACATAACCGTAAGCGACGAGCGGGTCGCGGCATATCCGCATGCCAATAACAGCATGAACAAGATGACGAATGTATTAGCGTCGGGATTAAAGAAGCGGTTAATCAATATGGCGTAAGCGACAATAACAAATACGGACGAGAGCCACCACATGATGGCGAAGCCTCCGATGATCATGGAGCTGAACCAGCGAGGGTACCGTTCCCGGAAAATGTCGGGCATGCCCATGCCCGGAAATCGCGACATCGCGCTTGTGTACATATAGAGAAGCACGGTTCCGACGACAGGAGCGATAACGAGCGACATGACGGTTCCGTCGTAGCGATGCTGGATGAGCACGTATGGTACAAAAAGCATCAGATTCATGAAGCTTACGCATGCAAAATTGTAAAAAAAATAACGGTTCATATTTTTCTCACCTGTCCAATATCCCCTTCGATCGGGTTAAGCTGACCGTTCACGCGGAAATACGGCTTGCCGAAGCTTCGCAAATGAGCTAAATAAACGATATAGAGGAATACGCCCACGGCGACGCCGGAAATGCCAAAGAAGATAGATAGCAAAATAAGCGGATACTTCAAAAAGCGCATGGAAAAAGACAATGAGCTTATCGGAATGACAAAATTGGAAATCGCCACGACAGAGGTCACGATAATCATGATGCTGCTTACGAGTCCGGCCTGCTGGGCTGCCTGCCCAAGAATCAGGCCTCCTACCGTCGTCGCCGTAGATCCGATATATCGCGGAAGCCGAATGCTGGCCTCGATAAGCGTCTCGATCATGAACAGCATAATGAACACTTCCACGAAAGAAGGGTACGGAACCGCCGCACGGCTGGCTGCGATGGAGAAGGCAAGCTGGACGCGGAACAGCTCCGGATTGTACGAGACGACGGAGATGTACAGGGCCGGCAGCGTGATCGTCAGGACAAGGGCGGCATAGCGAATGAAAATAATGAATCTCGTCATCCAGAAAGCCTCGTAATTATCCTCTACGGCATGCATAAATTCGAAGAAGGTGACGGGCATAATAAGCGCGAACATGCTGCCCTTCAACAAAATCACAATTTTGCCCTGGGCAATGCTGCGGGCGATGCGGTCCGGTCTTTCTGTAATGAGAATGGTAGGAAACAGATTTTTTTTCTTATCGACAAGCAGCTTGCCAAGCTCGCCCGCGGCATGCACCATGTCCGTTTTCATTCCGATCAGCTTCTCTTTCACTTGATTCAATACACGCATATCGACATGGCGCTGATCGAATAGAAGGGAGACCGGCGTCTGGGACATGTTGCCGATATGATGCTCCTCAATCGACAGATCCGGTGTCGGGTAGAAGCTGCGTATTAGGTTAATCGAGTTTTTCAAATCCTCGCTCAGTGCGATCTGCGGTCCCTGAATGGCGCTTTCTACTTGCGTCTTGGGGCTTTCATTGCTAATGATCCTCTTGGCATCGAAGGCATATACATCGCCGTCTGCTTCGATCAGAACGTGGCCGCGCAGCAGCTGATCCTGCCACTTCGAGACGTCGGTCACCAGCTTGTATTCCGGAATGCGCTGCAATTGATCGCTATAGGGCTGCTCTTCCTTGGTGAATGGTACGAATATAAAATCGCTGATCTTATGCTCGTCGCACAGAGGATGGATATAGGCCACTTCAATGGTCATGCTGCTGTTCCTTAGCGTGTGCAGCTCCAAATCATAGGATTGTGCGAACATCAGAGAAATATGTTTGAGCAGCAAGAGGAAAGCCCTCCTTTCAAGTGGATGGAGCAATAGGATGAAGCGCAATAGCGACGAACTTAGTGTGCGTCATCCGTGGCGGAATATGCTAAAATGGGGTGACATGCTTAGAAGGAGTAGTTGCTATAATGATAAAACCATGGTACGAGCAAAGCTTCGGCAAGGATTATATGATCGTATACCGTCATCGCGACCGGGAGAATGCCGGCATGGAGGTTCGCAGCATGGCTCAAGCGCTTCATATTCCAATCGGCTCCAGCGTGTTGGATATCGGCTGCGGCATGGGCAGGCATGCGCTTGCTCTGGCGGAAGCCGGCTACAAGGTGACGGGAGTGGATCTGTCGGAAATCCTGCTGAAGGAAGCGCGCGCCCATGATCCGAACGGAGCGGTAACTTGGCGGCATGGCGATATGAGAGATCTGCCGTTCCCCGACGGCTCGTTCCATGCGACAGTGAATATGTTCACGTCCTTCGGCTATTTTTCCTCGGAAGCCGACAATGTGAGGGTGCTGGAGCAGATACGCAGAGTATTGAAGCCGGGAGGGGCTTTCCTGATCGATTTTCTTAACCCTTCCTATGTGGCGAGGAATCTGGTGCCGGAGTCCCGGCGGAGGGATGAAGAGAGCGGTCTGCATATTGCGGAGGTCCGGTCGATCGTAGACGGTTGGGTCCAGAAAGAAATTACGGTGAGCGACGGCGGGATGGACGGGGAGAAGAGAGAATACTTGGAACGCGTAAAATTATGTCCGCTGGAGTGGTTCCAGCTGCATCTGCCGCAAGCGGGGCTGCGATTGGAACGCATCCTGGGGCACTACGACGGGAGTCCGTACGAGGAAGCGGCATCGCCCCGAATGATAATGGTAGGTAGATCCGTATGAGCGGATTCATTGCGGAGCTTCCTGAAGGTTGGCTGCAGGTGAAGGTGCCCCTACCGTTCTCCCTGAAGTGGGTGAACAGCTATATGGTGCCGGAGGAAAGAGGCTATACGATCATCGATCCCGGCTTGCGAACGGAAGAGGCGGTTGGCGCATGGAGCAAGGTTATGCAGGATAGAGGCATTGCATGGCTGGATATCTCGCGCATCGTGTTGACCCATCAGCACCCCGATCATTACGGACTGGCGGGATATATGCAGGAGAGAAGCGGCGCCCCCGTCTACATGTCTTCCCGCGCGCACGCTTATGCCCGAAGGCTGTGGGGAGAAGACAGCGATTATCCGGAAGCGCTGGAATCGCTCTTCCTGCAGCATGGCATGCCTGAAGGTCTAATGGATGATATTGTACGGAATTTGGCGGAGTTCGTATCCCGCGTAAGCCCACAGCCCGTCGTCCAATATATCGAAGCGGGGGAGAAGCTGCAGCTGGGCGGTAGGCAGTGGCAGCTGATCGATGCGCCGGGCCATGCCTTCGGCGGCTTATGCTTCTACCAGCCCGAGCTGGGCTGGATGCTGTGCGGCGATCAGGTGCTGCCGCATATTACGCCGAATGTCAGTGTCGTGCCGGGGGAGGAACGCGATCCTCTTGGCTGCTTCCTGCACAGCCTGGAGGAGCTGAAGGCGTGGGAGGTAACATTGGCGCTTCCCGGCCATCGGGAGCCGTTCACGGGCTTTCGCGAACGGATCGAGCAGCTGCAAGGGCATCACGACCGGCGGCTTGCCGCGATGGAGGAGCTGTTGAAGGGGGCGCCTATGAGCGCATTTGCAGTATGCGAGACGTCGTTCGGCAGTCACTTGCGGCGGAACCCGCATAATCTGCGCTTCGCCATGGCGGAGACGCTGGCTCATTTGTTTCATCTGGAAGGCATGGGACGGGTTGATGCAGTGCGGAAGGACGGTACACTGGAGTACGAAGCCTCTCCTACGGGCATTGTTTCGTTTGAAGCATAGAAGAGAGAATGGAATAGACATTCAAACCAATCAGCGTGCTGGTTGGTTTTTTGCGTATTTGAAGATGGATAGAAGACGGAGGAAATGTGATGAATAAAAAGGGGTGTCTCCTGCTTATGTGACAACTCATATCTGTATACATCGAAAAGGTTGGTATAAATACATTTTTAAAGAACAATAAAAGATTGTTATACTTGATATATTGCATCATATTAAAATATATGATACATATTAAATAGGGGGAAACGTGGGGGACCACAGGAACGGCACAATATCCAATCGAACATACGGAATGACTAAACGAGGAGAGATGGACATGGAGAGGGAATTGGCGCTGGAAATCGTAAGGGTGACGGAATTGGCGGCGCTTGCGTCCGCTCCTTGGATGGGCAGAGGGGATAAGAACAGCGCGGACGGAGCAGCCACTTCGGCGATGCGGGAGATGTTCGACTCCGTCTCTGTCAAAGGTACGGTTGTCATCGGGGAAGGCGAGATGGATGAAGCCCCGATGCTGTATATAGGGGAACAGGTAGGCAGCATGAACGGACCGGAGGTGGATGTAGCGGTCGATCCGCTGGAAGGGACGGACATTGTTGCCAAAGGCTTGAATAACGCATTGTCCGTCATTGCTGTTGCGGGCAAGGGACAACTGCTGCACGCGCCGGATATGTATATGGAGAAGCTTGCTTACGGACCGGCTCTCGTCGGCCACCTTAGCATTACGGACCCTATGGAAGCGACCTTGAAGAAAGCTGCGGAGGTGCTGAAGAAGAAAGTATCGGACTTGACAGTCATGATATTGGATCGAACACGTCATGAATCGCTGATCAAAGTGCTGCGCAAAGTAGGGGTAAGGATCAAATTCCTGTCCGACGGAGATGTGGCGGGTGCGATGGCGCCAGCCTTCCCGGAGGCGGGCATCGATCTCTATGTCGGCTCCGGCGGCGCACCGGAAGGAGTGCTCGCAGCGGCGGCGCTGAAGTGCTTGGGAGGCGAGCTGCAAGGGCGGTTGATGCCTGCGGACGCATCGGAATATGAGCGCTGCATTCGTATGGGAATCAAGGACCCTTATCGCGTATTGACGATGGAGGATATGGTAGGGACGGAAGATGTCATATTCGCGGCTACCGGTGTGACGCCGGGAGAATTCCTTGGCGGAGTCAGATACTTGCCGGATGAGCGGGCCGAGACGCATTCCATCGTCATGCGCGCTAAGACGAGGACGATCCGGTTCGTGAAATCGCTGCATTATCTGCCCAACAAGCCGCTACTGAACCATACGCTTCCCGAACCTGCCATGGAAGCGAATGCCGATACGCAGGAGTAAACTGAGGCATAATTGATAAGCCCCCTGGTCTCCATGAGAGACAGGGGGCTAATTCCCGTGGCCGATTGCATGGCCGTCAAGTGATAGCTTAATCGAGCGGCGGAGCCGTCTTGCCTTCGCGTTCCGCTTGCTTGCGATGGGCGATACGGCTTGCTGCCGATGCGGCTATCGCACCTACGATATCATCCAGGAACGTATGAATCTCGCCGTCTTCCTTGCTGTTCAAGCGGACAAGAATGCCCGGCTTCACCTTATCGATGTATCCGAAATTCGTAAATCCGATGCTGCCGTACACGTTCACGATGGACAAGGCGAGAATTTCATCACAGCCGTACAAGCCTTCGTCATGCTTGATCATATCCTGAAGCGGACCCATGAGGCCGCCTTGCTCGGCAAGCATATCCAGCTGAATGCCAGTCAACACGGCGTTCTGAACTTCGCGCTTGGATAGAACGGCATCAACATGCTCCACGCAATCTTCCGGGGTCAGTCCGGGAAAATAATCTTTCTGCAGAAAGTGAACCAGCTCCGCAATGTCCATCTTCGACACGCCGCGCTTCACCAGCCACTCATCCGTTGCTTTTGCGACTTTGTCGCTATCCAGACTGTAGATTTCCGAATTACTCATTTTCTGGTTCCCCCTTAGGATTTTGTGGACAAAACTGGTCTAAAAAAAGGAAGGGCTCGTATACATATTACTACAAATGCGGAGTTGTACAAAGCCGACCAGGCTAAAAAGAATCGGGGAGGAAATGTGAAGATGATAGGAAGAAGATGGATTCGCCATACTGCGCTGGTGGCTCTGGTGGTGCTGCCTGTACTGACTGCCGGCTGCGGCCTGTTCTCGAAGGAAACAAGTCAACCGATCGATCCGCCGCCACAGGATCAGAGCGGATCGCAAGTGGATATGACCGATGACGCGGGGAGCGAACAGACAAGCATGGGGAACTTGCCGTCGGACGGGGACGTGCCCCGCATGACCGTATACTTGCAAGACTCCGACGGCTACCTTGCTCCCGTAGCGCTGCCTTACACGCTGGCGGACGGGGAGCTGCCGGGACAGAAGGCGCTGGAGATGATGGTGGAGAACGGAGCATATGCAGCGGGCATGCCGGAGGGCTTCAGAGCCATGCTGCCGCAAGGAACGCAGATTCTGAATTATGACGTCAATCCGGAGACCAAGATCGCTACAGTGGATTTCTCCGAGCCGTTCGTCAGTTATAATCCGCAGGATGAGAGGGCTATGCTGGAGTCGATCGCATGGACGCTCACAGCAAGTCCGGAAGTGAAGGGTGTTGAACTGTATGTGGAAGGCGAGCGATTGTCGGAGATGCCGGTTGCGGGTTATCCGCTGGATGAAGCGTTGACGCGCGGAATCGGCATTAACATCGAGCTTGCCGAGGGAGTAGCCTACAACGCATCCTTCCCGGTAACGCTGTATTTCTCCAATCAGACACTGAACGAGGAGCAATATTACGTGCCTGTGACCAGACTTGTCGCACGATCCGATTCTGCCCTGCATGCCGCGATGGAGGAGCTGATAGAGGGGCCGATCAATAAAAATCTGACCGGGGTCATTATACCGGGCATGGAAGTGGCCAGCATCGAAGAGAAAGACGGCGTTGTCACAGTGGACTTGTTGGATGAGACTTACGAGGATGGACTACCGATACCTGCGGAAATGCTCGAGGCTGTCGTCTTGTCCTTGACGGAGAATACGGATGCGGCTGCCGTTCAAGTCATGATCAACGGTCAGTCCGGAATAATGGATGACCATAATCGTTCCTATAGCGAGCCCGTCGGCCGCAACCATCACGTTAACGCCTTGAAATCGTAATAGCAGTAGAGGACAAGGCTGGAGCGGCTGCTCCAGCCTTGTCCTTCCTTTTGGCATAGATGGGAGCCACAAGGTGCATTTGTCCCGATGCTTTGTTACAATAGTAAAGATTACATAGGAATAAAGGTGCAGGAGGCATACTACATGAGAAATGACAGTCGGCAAAAGAATCAGCTTAGGCCGATCACAATTGCGACCAATGTGAACAAGCATGCGGAAGGCTCCGTCTTGATTGAATTCGGTGATACGAAGGTGATTTGTACAGCGAGTGTGGAGGAGCGCGTGCCGCCTTTCATGAAGGGGCAAGGCAAAGGCTGGATCAATGCGGAGTATGCCATGCTGCCGCGTGCGACGCATTCCCGCAACCAGCGGGAGTCTGCAAGGGGCAAGCTGACGGGGCGTACGATGGAGATACAGCGGCTTATCGGCCGCGCGCTGCGTTCGGTTGTAGACCTGCAAGCGCTGGGAGAGAGAACGATCACACTCGATTGCGATGTCATTCAAGCTGACGGAGGGACTCGCACCACTTCCATTACGGGAGCATTCATCGCGTTGGCGCTGGCTGTGCAGCAGCTCTCCAAGACATCAAGCTTCTCCAAATATCCCATTACCGACTTCCTGGCATCTGTAAGCGTAGGCGTCATTCAGGAGCAAGCGATGCTGGATCTGAACTATGAGGAAGATTCCAGAGCGAAAGTGGATATGAACGTTGTCATGACGGGACAAGGCAAGTTCGTCGAGGTGCAAGGGACGGGCGAGGATGCGCCGTTCAGCCGCGACGAGCTGAATGCGCTGCTGGCGCTTGCGGAGGAAGGCATCACAGAGCTGATCGCGAAGCAGCGCGATGTGCTTGGCGAAGCCGCAAGCCGAATTGGGGAGAAGTCCAAATGACGGATCAGCTGATTATCATCGCTTCCAAAAATAAGGGGAAGATCGCGGAATTCTCCCACGCTTTCGGCCAATTGGGCATGCGGGTGGCCAGCCTGCACGATTATCCCGACTTTCCCGACATTGCGGAGACCGGGGATACATTCCGGGCGAATGCTCGGCTGAAGGCCAAGACGTTGGGGGACGCACTGGGCATTCCCGTTCTTGCCGACGATTCCGGTCTGGAGGTTGATGCGCTTGGCGGCGAGCCGGGAGTCTACTCTGCGCGGTACGCCGGCGAAGGGGCGACGGATGCTGCCAATAATGCGAAGCTGCTGAAGGAGCTTGCCGCCTTGCATGAAGCTGAATCCGTCGAAGCCGAGAAGCTGCCGGACGGCTCGAATATATGGAGCAAGGCCAGATTCGTATGCGTTCTGTCTCTGTACGATCCCGCCGACGGTTCATTCTTGGAAGCTGAGGGCGAGGTGGCGGGCGTCATAACCGACCGCCCGCACGGCGACGGAGGGTTCGGCTATGACCCGCTCTTCTGGCTGCCCTGGCTGGGCAGAGGGATGGCAGAGCTTTCGAAGGATGAGAAGGGCGGCATCAGCCATCGCGGCGAAGCGCTGAGGAAGCTGCTTGCCCGCCTTAGCCGATCCGAACCCGATAGTGCTTCAGCCACGTATTGACTTGCACGAGATAAGCGAACAGCTGAGGGCTTGACATGAGCTGGCCGAACCAGGGCAGATGGCTTCCCTGGGTTGCCTGCTCTGCAAGCTCTCTTATTTTCTTCGCATCGATAAGAGGAAGCAGCGGGGACGACTTATCGTCCAGCACTTCCAGTACCATGCTGCGCACCGCCTCCAAGTAATTGGGGTTGTGCGTTTTTGGGTATGGGCTTTTTTTGCGCGTCAGCACATCGTCGGGAAGAATTCCCTTCAGCGCCTTGCGAAGAATCCCTTTCTCCCGGTCTCCCGCCGTCTTGATCTCCCAAGGTATATTCCATACGTACTCCACAAGCCTGTGATCGCAGAACGGAACGCGGACCTCCAGTCCGGCCGCCATGCTCATTCGGTCCTTGCGGTCCAGCAGCGTCGGCATGAAGCGGGTTATGTTCAAATAGGACATGCGCCGCATTCTTCTTCTCGTCTCGTCTTCCCCGTCCAGACGGGGAACCTCCGCTATCGCCTCGGCATACCGGTCCCCGATGTATTCTTGCGGCCGAATCCACTCTGCGATGTCAGGCGAGAGCAAGCCGGCGCGCATGCCTGTAGCCAGCGACCAGGGGAAGGTATCCGCGGCAAGCGCATCCTCGCGGTGGAACCAAGGGTAGCCTCCGAATATTTCGTCGGCGGCTTCTCCGGATATCGCGACCGTAGCGCCCTTCTTGATCTCGCGGCAGAACAGCAGCAAGGAAGCGTCCACATCCGCCATGCCGGGAAGATCGCGTGCAATCGTCGCATCGCGCAGAGCCGCTGCCAGCTCTGGCGTATCGAACTGTATCGGATGATGTACGGTGCCGAGATGAGAGGTCATGCGCTGAATCCACGGAGCGTCGCTGTTGGGCTGGAAGGCGTGCGCCTGGAAGTGCTTGTCGTTGTCCCGGTAATCGACCGAATACGTATGCACGTTGCCTTGACCGTTCCGGTCGTAATATTGCACGGCGAGCGTCGTTAACGCGCTGGAATCCAGCCCGCCGGACAGCAGCGTGCATACGGGCACATCGGAGACCAGCTGGCGTTCTACCGTATCTCTCAGCAGTTCCCGTACCTGATCCGCCGTCTCCTCTACGGAAGCACCATGCTCGCTGCTTCTAAGCCGCCAGTACGTGATCGTTTTGGCTCCCGCTGCATTGACGACCATGCACTGTCCAGGCCGGAGCTCTTGTATATGCTTGTAAATGCCATGTCCCGGAGTGCGGGCAGGTCCGATGACGAATATTTCCGCCAGCCCTTCCGCACCTACTTCCGGCTGTACGGCGGGGTGTGCGAGGATGCACTTCAGTTCGGAGCCGAACACGAACAAGTCCCCTTGCTTGCTGAAGAACAGCGGCTTTACCCCCAGACGGTCGCGTGCGATGAACAACTCTTGCGCTGTCATATCCCAGATGGCAAAGGCGAATATGCCGTTCAGCTTCTCGACGCACGCTCTGCCCCATTCCATGAAAGACACGAGAAGCACTTCCGTATCGCATGTCGTGGCGAATGTCCTTCCTCTATTCTCCAGCTCTCGGCGCAGCTCCTGCGCATTATATAGCTCCCCGTTGTAAACGATGACATATTGATCGTCCTCTGTATACCGAATCATCGGCTGGGCTCCGTTCTCGGGATCGATGACCGCGAGTCTTCGGTGGCCGAGAGCGCAATGTCCGGATATCCATGTGCCAGACGCATCCGGGCCGCGCGGTGCGAGTTCGTCCGTCATGCGCTCCAGATGCTTGCTTTCTTTAGTCAAATCACTGGTCCAATCGATCCAGCCTGTAATTCCACACATACTACTCATTCCTCTCTATGCTGGACTCCAGTTGCGATAATAACAGTTATATGCGGCAATCGGCATAAAATGTCTGTCCCGGGGGGGATGCTATGAAGGGTATAAGCTGTCAAAACAGGCAGAAAGGGGAGCAGGTGTTATGAACGAAGCATACGAAGGAGAGGGAGCCTCGCAAGACAGAAAGCCGTATTATGTATCCGTGCAAGCGGGGCAAATACTGGAGGATCAAGCTGCTGCCGTATACGAGCTGGACATCCTCGCGACCGATGAAGAAGTGGCGACGCTGCGCGAATTGTTCGAGGAGCTGTCGACGATGGACGAAGCGTCCATGTTTCATTTTAGCCGCACGTTCACCGAGACCGATTCCGATCAGTCGATGAATAGTGCATGCGACGATATTTTGAATGAAATATACCGGAAGCTGCATGAATGCGGGACCGAGGAGACGAAGCGGCATATCGACTCGATGCGTATGCTCGGCGGGTGATCGGGATTGCATTGATGCGCGAGAAATCGGGTGTTTTGGCGAGACGTGCCGCCCGATGCGGAATGAACCTTTGGCAACGTTGACGAATAGTGGTATAATTTCACTCAAAAAAAGTGGAGGCATCAATGTTGCAAAAGCTGGTTTTTTTCGCAGGGGTGGCAGGTACAGGGAAAACGACGGTGGCGAGGAAGCTGAGCGACAAAATGCCGGCAGCCTTTCTTGACCGGGATACGATCGGGGGGCGCTTCGTAGAAGCGATACTGGAGATGAAGGGGCTCGATAAAAACGACCGCGACTCCCAATTCTATAAAGACAATTTGAGAGATTTGGAGTACGATGCGACACGCGATGTATGTGTCGAAAACTTGGCGGCGGGGCAAAACGTCTTCATGATCTCGCCGTTCACGGCGGAGCTCAAAAATCGGGAGTGGATCGAAGAGGTTATAGCGGATGCAGGATTGTCCCGCGAGCAGGTCGATGTCAAGGTGGCGGTCATCACGCTGCAGGATATGGAATTGCAGAAGGAAAGAATTGTGGAGCGCCGAACGGAACGCGACAAGTGGAAGCTTGAGCATTGGAGCGACTTCCAGAAGCGCGTCGATTTCGTACCCGAGATCAATTGGGATATCCCGGCATCTTCCATACTTATATTCGACAATAGCGGCGAGCTGACGGAGGAGAAGGTGGAAGTGCTGTATCGGTTCGTGAACGAGTAATGTCATAATAAACGCTATATAAGTGATATAAGTGAGCATCCCGGATTCGTCCAATTGGACTAGCCCGGGATTTTTGCTGTTGATGACCGACCATGAATAAAAGCGCGAGCGAGTAACTGTGTGTGAAGTTTCGTACAAAAGTAGCTGGGATAGGGTGTGATTGGACATGCATTGTGTGAAAAATCGTATAAAAGTGGATGGGATGCGGTGGTGGCGAGTGACTTTGTATGAAAATTCGTACAAAAGTGGCTGGGATGTGGTGGTGGTGAGTGACTTTGAGTGAAAAATCGTATAAAAGTGGATGGGATGCGGTGGTGGCGAGTGACTTTGTATGAAAATTCGTAC
>NZ_JAOQJC010000005.1 GCF_025567625.1 Paenibacillus sp. J5C2022
TATGTTGACACGCTAGCTTCTCCGACTCGCTTACAAAAATACGTTTTTGCTAAATGTTGACACGCTAGCTTCTCCGACTCACTTACAAAAATACGTTCTTGCTATATGTTGACACGCTAGCTTCTCCGACTCACTTACAAAAATACGTTCTTGCTATATGTTGACACGCTAGCCTCTCCGACTCACTTACAAAGATACGTTCTTGCTAAATGTTGACACGCTAGCTTCTCCGACTCACTTACAAAAATACGTTCTTGCTATATGTTGACACGCTGGCTATCATTAACTAGTGATTTCTTCTACGCACTTCATGTCTCTACTCGAATTGCTTCAAACAACAGGACGTTGTGGATGAGTTACTTACAATTCTCTTGGGGCAGATCTTACAGATAACGTTCTTGTATTCACGAACCCGAAAGGCTTAAAGCAGCGGAACTGGTCAAGCGCAGCGACCAGATTGCCGGGTGGCTCCGCCACTTAGCCTTGCAGGGTTGTCCGGCTGACTCTGCTTCTCTGCTTCTGAATTAACCTCAATCGAATCCACTTCTTCAACTTCGGCCGGACCAAGGAGCCGATAGGCGACGCTGCGTGAATACGGTGTTATCTGATGCTCCGTTGACATGCCCAAGTAAGATCGGTTCATTAGGTTTTATCCCCTCCCCCTTTGTTTTCATGTTTTCATTGGTTCTCAAGTCCTTAGATTCATTCAATCATTCTTTTTCATTCACGACGGCGACGACAATTCAAACTTGTTCCACCATCGTATATCGTAACGTTCCGCTAACGGAGAAGGCTTATCCGATTCTTTTAACCATATCTTTTGCTTTTTCGGAGACTCCTACTGTTCTCCTTACTCTGCCGATTTGCGTTACGTTATTCCTACGCGGCAGATTACTCCAATCCATTTCTTCATTCTTTCAAGGCTATTCAAATATGTTCCGTTCTTACCCAATCTTTTTATGCTTTTTGTTTTTAGGGGGAGGGGATAAAACCGTCATGTGGCTCAATTCGTACCACATGAATCCGATCTTGCGTTCCACTTCGTCCAGATGTTCATCGGATGTCTGTGGATGGGTATTTCTTCCGTGTTCAACTTCAGGAGTTTCAGATAACACCCTATCTATGTATTTCATTAATACTTTGAAGAAGAGAGGGTTTGCGTAGTTCAACATGGGTATCTTTGTAATAAGCACTCTTGCACATAGTCCACACCATCCGCCCCGTTTACTCTATAGTATCCAATGGGCTTTTTATTCGACTGATGCTCTTGGTGCTCACACGCGTGTAGCGCTCGGTGGTGCGAGTGCTTTCATGGCCCAGCAATTGCTGGATATAGCGAATGTCTATGCCGCTTTCCAATAGATGGGTGGCGAATGAATGACGCAAGCTGTGCACACTCCCCTTTTTCGCGACGCCCGATTTAATTAACGCCTGCTCGAACATTTTCTGCACGGAGCGCTCCGTCAAGTGCTTACCCAGCTCACTTCCCGGAAACAGCCACTTGTCCGGCATATCCAGCCTCATATACTTCTGAACAATGGCAAGCGCATTACCTGACAAGATGCTATACCGATCTTTCCTTCCCTTCCCTTGACGAACACGGACGGTCTTGCGGCCAATATCTATATCCTCCAACTGCAGACGTACCACCTCGCTTACCCGAAGCCCCGACGAATAGGTCAACGCCAATATCGCCTGATGCTTAACATTGCTCGGAGCCAAGATGATGGCTCTCACTTCTTCGATCGAGAATACGGCAGGAAGCTTACTCTCCTTCTTCGGTCTAATGTAAGCTTCGCGGATTCGCAGCAGCAGCACATGCTCGCAATAGAATTTGATGGCACTGATCGCTTGGTTCACATAGGCATGCGATTTCTTACCGTTTAACATACGAACCGTATATTGACGAATATCGGCCTCTCCAATTTGGTCGCAATTCCCTCGTTCCTCCAGCATATAGGCCAACAATCGCCTGACATGTCCGCTATACGCCTTCACTGTTTTAGAGCTGTATCCTTTCGCCACTAATACATTGTTCATGATCTGATGGTGCTCGGACTCCCACTTCGCCAGAAGCCCCGAGCAACGTTCGGCCGTCTTCTTGCCGGCATCCACCCATTCCCGAAGGAAATAGCATTCCTCATCCAGCACCTCATCAACATGAATCACATCCCCATGGAATAGCTCCGCCAGCTGAGCGATGGTCGCAAGCTTGTATGGAACGAGCCACAGCTTTTCCTCAGCCTGCCACTTTCGCCCCGCTATGGATTTTATTTTCACTACGGTATCCATGGAGAAAGGTTCAATCCGAACGCCTAGCCACTGATCGTCCCTTTTGCTCACTTTAATTTCCACATAATCCCTCCCATTATACCATTGTCGCAAAATTTTGACAGATGCTGCACAAAAAAGGAGAACAACATTGCCCATGGGACAATGCCATTCTCCAGTTCTTCCGGATACTCAGACTGCCTATTACCTATTATTAAAACACCTTCGTCGTCCACGACTCGCAGTTCCACGTCTCCGTCACGACATCGCGATAAAATTCCGGTTCGTGGGAAATCAGCAGAATGCTGCCCTTATACGCTTTAAGAGCACGCTTCAGCTCTTCCTTCGCATCGACGTCAAGATGATTCGTCGGCTCGTCAAGCACAAGCACATTGCTCTCGCGGTTAATCAGCTTGCAAAGTCTAACCTTCGCTTTCTCCCCGCCGCTGAGCACCTGAATTTTGCTCTCGATATGCTTGGTCGTCAATCCGCATTTCGCCAGAGCTGCGCGAACCTCGAATTGATTCAATGAAGGGAACTCGTTCCAGATCTCATCGATACAAGTGTTGTAATTCGCATCCTTTGCTTCCTGCTCGAAGTAGCCGATCTCCAGATTGTCGCCCCGCTCCACTTCGCCGGACAACGCAGGGATTTCTCCCAGGATGCTGCGAAGCAGCGTCGTTTTGCCGATGCCGTTCGCACCGACCAAGGCGATCTTCTGTCCGCGTTCCATTCTCAGATCAAGCGGACGCGATAGCGGTTCCGTATAGCCGATCACCAGCCCTCTCGTCTCGAAGATCACCTTCCCGGCTGTTCTTCCTTCCTGGAAGTTGAACTGCGGCTTTGGCTTCTCCTTCGCCAGCTCGATGACATCCATCTTGTCGAGCTTCTTCTGACGGGACATCGCCATGTTGCGTGTCGCGACGTTCGCCTTGTTCCGCGCCACGAAGTCCTTCAGCTCCGCAATCTCCTGCTGCTGGCGCTTGAACGCCGATTCCAACTGCTGCTTCTTCATCTCGTACACTTGCATGAAGTGATCGTAGTCGCCGACATAACGCGACAGCTGTTGATTTTCCATATGGTAGATCAGATTGATGACGCTGTTCAGGAACGGGATATCATGAGAGATCAGAATAAATGCATTCTCGTACTCCTGCAAGTAGCGCCTCAGCCATTCGATATGCTGTTCGTCCAGATAGTTGGTCGGCTCGTCAAGCAGCAGAATGTCCGGTTTCTCCAGCAATAGCTTGGCCAGAAGCACCTTCGTCCGCTGACCGCCGCTCAGATCGTGCACGTCCTTGTCGAGACCGATATCCGTCAAGCCCAGACCGCGCGCCGTCTCCTCCACCTTCGCATCAATCATATAGAAGTCCTGATTGGTCAGTGTATCTTGAATCGTACCGACTTCCTCCAGCAACGTCTCCAGTTCCTCGGGCGTCACCTCGCCCATCCGTCCGTACATATCGTTCATTTCCTGCTCCATGTCGAACAGATACTGGAATGCGCTCTTCAGCACATCGCGAATCGTCATACCCTTCGTCAGCATTGCATGCTGATCCAGATAGCCGACCCGCATCCGCTTGGACCATTCCACCTTGCCGTCATCCGGCTGCAGCTTCCCGGTAATAATATTCATGAACGTGGATTTGCCTTCTCCATTGGCGCCGATCAGACCGATATGCTCACCTTTCAGCAAGCGGAACGACACATCATTGAAGATTGCCCGATCGCCGAAGCCGTGACTTAGTTTCTCTACGTTTAGTATGCTCATTCATTGCACCTTTTCCTATAAAAATTCATATACGCTCTATTATAAAGGTTTATAGGAGGTAAGCTCAACTATTAATCCGGCTTCGGGCGGCAAAAAATCATCAAATTAGCTTAATGAGCGCCTTCCATGTTGGATGGCATCTTATCCGGCGTGCGCTCCGCCGCCTCTCCAGATTCCTGTCCGGGCACTTGATTGCTTGTGCGAAGCGGTATCTCGCGCAGGAAGAACACGAGTACGAAAGCCACGACAACCAGTCCGGCTCCGACAAGGAAGACCGTGCTAAGCGAGTTGGCCATAGCTGTGCGCACCATCTCGACGATGCCGTTTGCGATCGGCCGAACTGCCTCTGGCAAGCCATGAAGCAGCTTCTCCAGCTCCGGCTGGTTCAGCAGTATTTCCGGCGATTGCAGCGGTGCGAGTGCTTCCGCCACTTTCGGGTCCATTCCCTCAAGCGATCCTCCGCCGCCTGCAGCTGCCGCTTGCTCTTGCATTTCCTTCACCATGCGGGATTGCATGATGGAGCCCAGTACAGCGATGCCGATCGTTCCGCCGACGCTGCGGAACAGCTGCGAGGATGAAGTGGCCACACCCAGCTCTCGCGGGCTGACCGCATTCTGAACCGTCAGCGTGAAGATCGGCATGCTTAGGCCAAGTCCGATGCCGAATACCGTCATGGCGGTAACTGCATGCCACACTTCGGTCATATTGGCCATGACAAGCATTCCGCCAATCATAATCGGCAAACCGATAATGCCATATCGCTTGTATTTGCCTGTTTTCGTAATTACACGCCCTACGACGGCACTGACGACAACCATTGCGAAGGACATCGGCATCGTGACATATCCGGAATGCGATGGAGACACGCCCTCTACGCCCTGGATGAAGAAAGGAATGTAGATCAGAGCGCCGATCATGCCGGCATTAATAATGAAGGCAATAATGTTGGAGATGACCACGATATCATTCCGGAACAAGCTCAGCGGCAGCACCGGGCTGCTCGCCTTGCGCTCCACCATAATGAAGATGATCAGGAATACGATGGTTGCTGCGAACAAGGCGATAATTTCCGGTGAAGTCCAAGTAAAGTCGTCTCCGGAGCCGACGAGCGAGAAGCCCGTCAACAGCGCGATAATCGTAAGACTTAGGAATATGGACCCTGCGTAATCGATTCGCTCGTTCGACTTCTGGTCCACCTTCGGGAACAAGAACAAGATCATGACGAAGGCGATAAGACCGATCGGCAGGAAGATCCAGAACAGCCAGCTCCAAGGCATATGCTCGACGATCCAGCCGCCCAGCGCAGGACCGATCATGCTGGAGAAGCCGAATACGGCCATTAGAATGCCCGTCCACTTGCCCCTTTCTCTCGGCGAGAACAAGTCACCGACTGCGGTGAACACTGATGCCATAATAATACCGGCTCCGATCCCTTGAACGCCACGGTATATAATCAACTGGGCGATATCCTTTGAGAAGCCTGTCAATAGCCCGCCTATTATGAAGATGACTATGCCGATCAGCATGAATGGCTTGCGTCCGTACATATCCGACAATTTGCCCACCATTACCGTTGCTATCGTAGAGGTAAGCAAGTAGATCGTAATGACCCAGCTGTAATACTGCATGCCACCCAGCTCAGCGATTATCCGCGGCATCGCGGTTCCAACAATCGTCTGATTGATGGCAGCGAAGAACATGGCGGACATAATCGCCAGCATAATCGTAATTTTCCTTTTATTGGATAAATGCTCCATATTTTTCTCCCCAATCCCTGTAAACATTTGTTTCTCGATAAATTTCACTTAACTGCTTGTTTGCGATACCACGCACTTACTGGGACCGGAACGACTAATTTTTCTCCGTTCCTTCCCCCGTTGATTTGCATATAGCCCCATGACCGCACCCTGTGCCGTGCTGCCCATCGTCCGCAATGAATTGCACCATCTTCTCCAGTATTTCCGTTACTGCCTTCGTCTCATCCCCGCTTAATCGCGCCAGATGTTTGCCAACCATTTCCTTGCGAACTTCAAGCGCCCGATCCAGCATGTGCCGTCCGGCTTCCGTTAGTTCAATTAATATCACTCTTCGATCCTTCTGATCATACGTACGTGCCACGTACCCGGCCTTCTCCAGTCTGTCGATCATGACCGTCACCGCACTGGGCTTCACATCGAGCTTCTCCGCAAGCTCTGTCGGCCTGCTCTTGCCTCGTTCTTTAATCATCAGAAGCATATACAGCTGTGTGCGGGTTACACCCTCGCCCAGTTCGTACATCAGTTCTCTTCCGTAATACCGATTCAGCGCCGTAATGGCCTGCAAGAATCGGCTATTATACGATATCACCTTCATCACCCGCCTTATTTGCCCAATTTACTTCACCACTATATATTTAAACTATTTAAATATTAAGTAATAAACAATCTATTTGTCAAGTACATCTTTTGACGAGCTATCGGATGATCGAGCATCAACAGCGTATGCATAAATATGCC
This sequence comes from Paenibacillus sp. J5C2022, assembly GCF_025567625.1. Classification (GTDB taxonomy): domain Bacteria; phylum Bacillota; class Bacilli; order Paenibacillales; family Paenibacillaceae; genus Pristimantibacillus. The sequence goes on from NZ_JAOQJC010000005.1 coordinate 6,538, forward strand.
CGACAGTTCTCTCCTCCTTTATTCTGCCCACTGCAATCTAATTGTCTCAGGCGACGAGGCCCCACGAAAAAAAATCCCCCACCATATTCGGTAGGGGACGCCAAGTGCCATGCTCCTGCTCAAATCCATCCATCAATGCTCTGTTTCCGTTCGTTATCGTCTTGCAGTTGTTTATTCTAAACGCATGCCGCAAAATTATCGCTCCAGCATCTTCGCCCAGAAGCCGCCGCGGAAGTGCCTTGGTTCGTGAGAGATGACGAACGCCTTGGGTGCCTCCTCCGCGATTCGCTCAAGCAACCGCTTCTCGTTGCTGCGCTTTACCAGCACCTGCATGACCATTCGCGGACCGTTGCGCCCTTCCGCATGCCATACCGTAACGCCGTAGCCGTAGTTTCTGAGCCGGTCAGGCAAGCTTGTATTCACGGTATCCGCGATCACCTGCACGACGGAATAACCGAGCGCCAACGCTTCCTCGATCCGGCTGCCCATGTATACGCCGATGCCGAAGCCGATACAGTACGCGCCGATGTAGAGCGGGCTGGACAGGTTATCCAGCACGATCTGCAAGCCGACAAGGTAGATGAACACTTCGATCATGGACAGCATGGCTGCCATCGTCCGTTTGCCCTTGATGACCAATATTAATCGCAGTGTGAAGATGGAGACATACGTAATATTGATCCCCAGTATCAAAGCGACAATGAGGGCAGGACTCATGATTAATCTCTGGAAGCGATATAATCCGGTCTAGGCTTCTGGCCGGAGAATGGCTCCTGCAGCTTGTTCTCCACACTATTGAATACCATGAACACATTGCTTCTCGGAAGAGGCGATATGTTGCTGTTCGAGCCGTGCATCACGTTGCAGTCGAACAGCAGGATGGAGCCCGCCTTGCCGACCGGCGTATCGATGCCGCCTTCCTCCGCCATCTTCGTCAAGCTGTCATGATCCGGCACGCCGTATTCCTGCTTGCGCAGAGAATCCTTGAAGTGATTCTCCGGCGTCTGACCGACGCAAGCAACAAACTTCTTGTGCGAGCCCGGAATGACCATCAGAGGACCGTTGAACGGATGATTGTCGCTCAGCGCGATCGAACAGCTCAGCGCGCGCATGCGCGGCATGCCGTCCTCTACATGCCAAGTCTCGAAGTCGGAATGCCAGTAGAATTCCTTCCCGTTGAAGCCAGGCTTGAAATTGATCCGGGATTGATGAATGTATGTCTCCGATCCCAGCAAGTATTCCATCATAGCTACCAGCTTGGGATGCGCAGCGAGCTGCTTGAAGATGTCGTTGTTCTCATGCACCGCGAATATCGAGCGCACCTCGTTGCCTCCGGGCTCGCGAATGACATGGGCGGCTTCCTGATCTCGATAAGCATCCTGCAGCCGCGCCAGCTCCTGGCGCCATGCCTCGATCTCCTCTTGCGAGAAGAACCCCTCCAGGAACAAGTAGCCGTTCTTGTCGTAGAAGTCCGATTGCTCCTTCGTAAGCGCGGCTCCCTGGGACCACTCGCTATGTACGACAGGGTCCTTGCGCTCCAGCAGCTCCGGTTGCTCGGCAATTCGGGACGGGTAAGCATCTTCCTTCGTTTTCACTACTGTTTGATCCATTTTCATCCTGGCCAACATCTCCTTCTCTCGAATGGTTTGAATTATGACTTGATTGGAATTATTCCTCGACTAGCGGATATACGCCATCCTTGTCATGTACCTCATTACCGGTAATCGGAGGATTGAATACGCATACCATGCGCATCCCTATCTCTGTACGAAGCAGGTGCTTCTCATGACCGTCGAGCGCATACAATGTGCCCGGCACGATCGGATACGTTTTACCGCCAATCACTTCAATTTCCCCTTGCCCCTCAATGCAATAGACGGCCTCTACATGGTTCCGGTACCAGATTAACGTCTCCGTTCCCGGTTTGATGACCGTATCGTGCATCGAGAAGCCCATGCCGTCCTTTTTCAGAAGCAGCCTTCTGGAGTTCCATGTCTCCGCTTGAATGTCATCCTCAGTTTTAATGACGTCGTCCAAATGTTTTACAATCACCTGTTGTCACTCTCCCTGCTTCTATCCCTTGGTTTGTTGTCTTGCTGTTAAGCGCGCGCCTTCACTTGCACCTTGCTGCCGGCGGAATCGTACATCGCGGACAATGCCTCCTCGATGCGCGCCAATCCTTCCCGCAGCAGCGGCTTCTCGATTGTAAGCGGCGGCATCACCTTGGCTACCTCGTCGCGCGGACCGGACGTCTCCATAATGACACCCAGCTTGAACGCTTCCTTGCTAAGGCGCGAAGCATCCTCCGGCTTTTTGAAGACCATTCCCTGAATCAAGCCTTTGCCGCGCAATTCCACGATATGGCTGCTGTACTTGGCTTTCAGACCTTGCAGGGCCGAATGAATCAGCTCCGCATCTGCGGCGATTTTCTGCTCCAGCTGATCATCCTTCCAATAGGCCAGCGCTTCAGTCGCAGCGACAAAGCCGAGATTGTTGCCCCGGAACGTGCCATTATGCTCGCCCGGATTCCACACGTCGTACTCCGGCTTGATAAGCGTCAGCGCCATGGGCAGTCCGTAGCCGCCGATCGACTTGGACAAGCAGACAATGTCCGGCTCGATTCCCGCTTCCTCGAAGCTGAAGAAGGTGCTCGTACGGCCGCAGCCCATCTGTACATCATCGACGATGAGCAGAATGTCGTGTTTGCGGCAGATCGCTTCGATGCGCTGCAGCCATTCCGCGCTGGCGGCATTCAATCCGCCCTCCCCTTGCAGCGTCTCCAGGATGACGGCTGCAGGCAAGTCAACACCGCTGCCGGGGTCGTCAAGCAGCTTATCCAGAATCAGCGACGTATCGACTGAGCCGCCCAGATAGCCGTCATAAGGCACGAATGTGGTGTCAGGCAGGCTGACACCTGCACCGCCGCGTTTGAAGGAATTTCCTGTCGCCGCAAGCGAACCTAGCGACATGCCATGGAACGCATTGGTGAAGGAGATAATATTTTTTCGACCCGTCACCTTTCTTGCTGTCTTCATTGCGCTCTCAACGGAATTGGTCCCCGTCGGCCCCGGGAACATGATTTTGTATTGGAGCTTTCGAGGCTCCAATATAATCTCGTTGAAGCGAAGCAGGAACGTTTCCTTCGCTTCTGTCGCCATGTCGAGGCTGTGCGTAATGCCGTCCCCCATGAGATATTGCACCAGTTTGTTGCGGATGCTCTCATTGTTGTGGCCGTAGTTCAGCGATCCGGCTCCTGCGAAGAAATCGATATATTCGGTGCCGTCCTTATCCCATAATTTAGCGTTGCTTGCTTTTTTGAATACCGTTTGGAAGCTGCGTATATAGCTGCGCACCTCAGATTCCATTTGATCGAATACTTTCAACGAAGATGCCTTCTCTTGTACTTGTTTCATTCCCCTGCCTCCTCTAATTGTAGTCTCCAAGTCGTCTCGTGAAGCCGGAACGGTCCGATCCGGTATAACCTCTCATCGTCATGGTGACCATCGCCAGGGAACAGCTCCGAAGCGTAATAATCCCGAATGTCGCATTCCGCCCCCAATTCGCCGGCCATTGACCGGAACAGCTTGCTGGATGGCACATTGCCGGGACTGATTGTCGCCTCGACATATTGAATGTCCGCATACGCTTCACGCTGCAGCAGCTGCTTGAGCAATTCCTTGCCCACGCCTCTGCCTCTCATCTTCGCAGATACTCCGATCTGCCAGACGAACAGGGCAGCTGGCTCCGACGGTTTGCGGAACGCCGAGACGAAGCCGACGAGTTCTCCTCCTTCCACCGCTACACAGCAGGTGTCGCGGAACAGATCGAACAGCATCAAGTAGCTGTATGCGGAGTTCAGATCCAGCACACCGGAATCCTTGACGAGCTCCCATGCTTTTGCTCCTTCTTCCACGCTTGGCTTTCGATAGAGTAGCTTGCCATCTTCGCTGCTTTCTTGCTCATCTTGCTTTGTTGCTGATGCTTGTTGCATAAATGCCTCCTCATCGTTGTCTTTCCACCACAATTAATCGGTTTTAGAGGAATCTGCTCAAGAAGGACCGCAGCCGCTCACTCTCCGGATTGTCGAACAGCTCCGTCGGACAGCCTTGCTCCACGATTCTCCCCTCTGCACCGAAGACGACTGTATCGGCGATATCTCTTGCAAAGTCCATCTCGTGCGTGATGAGCATCATCGCCGTATCGGTCTCCTGCGCGATCTCCTTGATCACCTCCAGCACCTCGCCGACCAGCTCAGGATCAAGCGCCGAGGTCACTTCGTCGAACACAAGCACCTTCGGCTGCATGACGAGTGCTCTGGCGATGGCCACCCGCTGCTTCTGGCCCCCTGACAGCTGCGCGGGATACACATCCAGCTTGCTCTCCAGTCCGACCTTGCGCAGCATCGTGACGGCGCGCTCATGCGCTTCCTCCTTGGACATCTTAAGCACGGTAGTCGGCGCAAGCGTCACGTTGCGCAGCACCGTCAGATGGGGGAATAGGTTGAAATGCTGGAACACCATGCCCACCTTCTCCCTCATCCTGTGCAGATGCTTTTCGTTCGCTCTGACGAGCTGCCCGCGGCGATTTTTCATATGCCATAGCGGCTCGCCGTCAATTGTGATCATACCGCTAGTGGGCTCCTCCAGCGTCATCAGCATACGTCCCAGCGTAGTCTTGCCCGATCCGCTCGGCCCAATAAGCGCAAGCTTTTCACCCGCATGCATCGTCAGATCGATTCCTTTAATAACTTCCAGATCGCCGAACGATTTGGTCACATTCTCATACCTTACGATCGGCTCTCCCAGCAGCCGTCCGGAAGGCGGCTCCTTCGTTTTCCGTTCGGCTTCTTCGTCTCTTTCCAATACAGCGCTCACGGTCATTCACTCCTTCCGTTTCTCTTTGCTGTCATATCTCCGCTGCAAGCCGCCAGCATTCGCTGCTAGGAATGCCGCCTCTCAATCCGCTTCTCCAGCCGGTTGAACAGCAGCGACATAGCAAGGCTGATGACGATGAAGAAGACGCCAATGACGGTATACGGCTCGAATACCAGATAAGACTTGGATACTTCATTTTTTACGCGCAGCAGCATTTCCATCACCGTGATGCCCGACAGCAACGGCGTTTCCTTGAAAATAACGATCAAATAGTTGCCCATCAGCGGCAGCGCAGGCGGAACGGCTTGCGGCAAGATGACCAGCAGCCATGTCTTCGCCTTGGACAAGTTCAACGCGGTAGATGCCTCCCATTGCCCCTTCGGCAGCGCTTCGATACAGGAACGATACACTTCGGACAAGTAGGTGGCATAATGAACTCCCAGTCCGATCACCCCGGTAAGAAATGCCGACATCGACACGGGCAGCATCTTGGATATTCCGAAGTACAAGAAGAACAGCTGCACCAGCAGCGGCGTTCGCCTTACGAATTCCACCACGGAATTGGTTATCATATTGATCCAACGTCTGGGTGAGCGCTTGCCGAGTGTGAACACCAGTCCCAATACGACCGCCAACAGGAAACCGCAGACGGTAGCGTACAACGACACCATTAATGCGTCCAGGAGCGTGGGCAATAATTCGACGACATAATCCCAATTCCACATACGATCACCTCCAAGCGGTTAATTTGCGTTCCAGCAAGCGAACCGTGACGGTGACACAAGTGGACAACAAGAAATAGATAACCAGCAATAAGCCGAAAATAATAGCTTCATACGATTGATTATTATTGCGGATAATCATTGCTTCGAATGTCAAGTCGTACATGGCGATAAAATAGACGAGCGATGTCGACTTCAGCAACTCGATCCATAGATTGCCCATCGGGGGCAGCATCCGGACGATTGCTTGCGGCATAATGATCTTCAGCATTCGCTGCAGAGGTGTCAGGTTCAGCGCCGTGGATGCTTCGTACTGGCCTTGCGGGATCGACACAATCGCGCTTCTGACAATTTCCGATCCGTACGCGCCGATATTAAGACCGATCGCCAGCACCGCTGCCCACAGCTTGGGCAGCTCCACCCCGATCATCGGGAGAGCGAAGTATACCCAGAACAGCAGGACCAGCAACGACGAAGCTCTGAAGATCTCCATGTAAATTCGCGATACGTAGCGTATGGCCGCAATATTCGACAGCCTGCCGAGTCCGGACAGGAACGCCAGTATGGTGGATACGACTCCTGCGAGCAGCGTCACCTGAATGGTGATAATGGCGCCGTCCACAAGGAACGGCAGCCATTTCATAATCGGGAAGTCCACTACTCTACGCTTCGCAGAGCTGCTGTGCCGTCATATCGCCAGGCAATTCCTGTTCGGTGAACCCGAATTGCTGGAGTATTTCAAGCAGTTCTCCGCTTTCCTTCATCTTGTCCAGCTCGGCGTTGAATGCGTCCCGCAGCTCTGTGTCAGCCTTGCGGAATGCGCTAGCCCCGTAACCGCGTACACTCGCGCCATCCACCGTTGGCTGCTCGAAGTCCATGACGCGCTCCAGATTGCTGTCACCCGACGCATCCAGTCGCGATTGCAGCGCCGGACCCGTCATCGTCATCGCATCGGCCCGATCGGATTGGAGTGCACTGATCGCATCGTCCTGATTGTTGACGAACACCATCTGATCTTCCGGAACGCCCGATGCTTCCAGATAACCGATCTCTACCGCGCCGGCCATAACGGCTACTTTAGCATCCTTATTCGCGGCAATGTCCGCATAGCTCTTCAATCCCAGCGGGTTGCCCGCCTTCACGGCCAGTCCTTCGCCGATGCTGTATTCCGGATCTGCGAAGTTGACCGATTCGCACCGCTCCGGGTTAATGAACATTCCGGCTGTAATCATATCGAACCGCTTCGCATTCAGCCCCGCAATCAAGCCTGAAAATTCCGTCAATTCTCCTTTCATCTCATCAATGCCCAACCGCTCCAGAATAACACGCGCGATCTCCACTGCTTCTCCGGTAAGCTTGCCGTTCTCGTCTTTGTACGCATATGGATTTTCGCCAGCGAACCCCACGGTTACATAACCTTGTTTCTGTAGCTCCTCCAGCGTTACCTGCTCATTTCCGCCGCATGCACTAAGCAGCAGCAATGGAATAGTAAGCAGCGTCAGCCACAACTTTCGCACCTTGAACCCCAACCTTTCCAATACTTTTTTTCGGACACTTAAAAGGCTACCATCAATCGGCGCTGAGGTCATTTCCAGTAAAAGGGCATAATCAAGGTTATATATAGCTAACTATAGGAGAGGGGGGCTGACGAGGCGGGTCCTCCTTATTCCTGCTTTATCCTTCCTTATATTCCCGTATAGAAGATTTTACATGTCATCGGATGTATGTTATATAAGCAATTTTTATAGATATGAATCTTTATTGCCACGGTTCTATTCATAAATTTTTCTTATAGAGAAAAAAGGCGCACCCTGTCGATAACTTTTTGTCTCTGACAAGCAGTTTGCGACAAACATTTCATAGCCGCTTTGATAACATTGATCTTGCCGCTCCACGGTTCACTATTTGCAGAGGAGAGTTGTGAATGAAACTAATCATGAACGAGTGCTTTAACAACGAAACGATCAATTTTGACGGCTTCAGCTTTAAAAACTGTGTCTTTACCAATTGCGTCCTCATTATCACTACCCTTGATTTCAACTTTGAAGGCTGTTCCTTTTACGGGTCGACGCTGCATGTCAATCCACATCTGCCCGTTTTCGATATTTCCCATCGGCTGTCGCAATCTACTTACGATGCCGAGACCAGATGCTACCGGGACGATTACAAGTATCCGCGGACGAAGCTGGAATTGCCAGCCACCGCTCTCCATTAAGCGCACAAGAAAAAGAACCTCTCCATTTCACTTGGGAGGTTCTTTCTTAATGGCCGCTCATACCGTCAGCTTGCATTTCACTTTGACGATGATCTTGCGGATGCTTTCGCTGGACAGGTGGAACTTGCGCTCAAGCTCCGAGATCGTGGCGCCATCGGCGTAACACTTGTATATTTCGCGATTGCGCTCGGCAAGCAGCTTTCTGGCTCCGCTCTTCTCGCCCCAGCTCGCACGTTGATTGGACGGTTTGGGAATATAAATCAGATCCCCTTGAATATATTGCTGCAGCTCGGCAAGCAAACTAGGGGGAAGCACGTCTCTTCCATTTCTGTAGTTCACGGTATAAATCCTCCTCGAACATTTTCGTAATTTGGCCTTGTGTCATTGTCGTTCCTTGCAGTGTGATGACTAACATGCTAACGCCTCCCTTTCTTTCGTATTTTAACTTCATGATTCCATTATATTGAAAACTCGTTACTTCTACAACGCCGGATTTCGATTCCAACCGCCGCCCCCGACTTTTCTCGCATTCCCCACAAAGTGGAAGGAGGCCTTGCGGCCTCCCCGGTTATGGCGATCCCCGCTATTTAAGCGGAGATCACCTCTTTAAAATTGATCAACACAATCAACTCCTTTCCTGATTAATTCATCGGCCCGACACCCTTATTATACTTCCATTCCATGGAAGGCAGATAGCGAAAGAACGCTTTAAACGGAACTTTACCTGCCCTCACCTCACCGCCGTTATCTCGGCTGCTGCCGGCTTGCTGCGTCCCGACATTTGCCGCTGTGCCGTTATCAGCTTGAAATAAATGCCCTCTTGCTTCATTAATTGCTCATGCGAGCCGTGCTCGGCGATCCTACCCTTCTCCAGCACGATCAGCCGGTCGGCATGCCGAAGAGTCGACAGGCGATGAGCGATGGCGATCGTCGTACGGTTGCGAGTTACCCGCTGCAGCGCTTCCTGAATAGCGGACTCCGTCTCGATATCCAGCGACGCTGTCGCTTCATCCAGGATGAGAATGCGAGGATCGTTCATAATCGCACGCGCTATCGCCAGCCTCTGGCGCTCTCCGCCGGACAGATTGTTGCCGTTCTCCTCCAGCAGTGTGTCATATGCATCCGGCAGCTTCATGATGAATCCGTGCGCGTTCGCTATTCGAGCTGCTTCGACAATCTCGTTCTCTGTCGCGTCCGGCTTTGCATAGCGAATATTTTCTTTAATCGTCCCTTTGAAGAGGAAGGTTTCCTGAAGGACTACCCCGATCTGGGCACGCAGATCCTCCCCTTTAATGGAGCGCAGGTCCTGTCCGTCGATCGTGATGCTCCCCTCGTTGACGTCGTAGAAGCGTGAGATCAGATTAATCAGCGTCGACTTCCCCGAGCCGGAGTGGCCGACCAGCCCGATCATCTCACCCGCTTGGATATCCAATTGAATATCCTTCAGCACAGGCTCATAGGACTTGTAACCGAAGTATACGTTGCGGAACGCAATATGACCGTCAATACGATGAGAGACTGGCTGTGCGGCATCTGTCACCTCCGGCTGCTCGTCGATGACCGAGAATACTCGGTCAATCGAGATGAGCGCATTGGCTGCCCATCGCGGCATGAACATCAGCCAGGCGATAGGACCGAAGATCATGGAGGCGTACATGCTGAACTGTATCAGCTCGCCTACATTCATCTCCTTGTTCAGAATCAGGTAGCTGCCAAGCATCAGGACGAAATATTGACCCAGCTCAATCAAGTAATTGGTGACCGGAGCCAGAATGCTGAACAGCTTCTCCGACTGATATGTCGCTGCAGCGAATTGCCGATTATGCTCACGGAAGCGCCGAATCTCTCTTCTTTCCGTACCGAATGCCTTGACTACGCGAATGCCGCTCAGCACGTCGTGAAGATAAGTATTCGCACGGTCATAGATGCGCATCTGCTTGTGGAACAGCTTGAACAACACATGCTTCCATATATAATGATGCAGGTACGCCACGATCGGAGCAGGCAGCAATACGATTACAGCCAGACGCCAGTCCGCCATGAACAGCAAGCAGCTCGCCGCCGTCAGCAGAATCATCTGATAGATCGCATTCGTGCACATCTCTTGAATAAAATGTCGGATACGCTCGGTATCCGACGTAATCCGGTTCATCATATCTCCCGCACGTTGAGAGGTCATGAAGCCGAGCGACAGCTGCTGCGTTTTGTCGTACACTAGCTGTCGCAGGCTGGCTGCGATGCCTGAGCTGATCGTCGCCATCTTGCGGGCGCGCAGTATGGCCAGAAGCTCCCCGAGCAACAGACAGACGGCTATAGCCCCTATTGAGATATAGAATAGCGGAATTTGGGCGCTCTCCCCGTCAGGCGGCTGCAATACGCCGTTAATGAGCAGCTTCTGGAAGTAAGGTGCTGCCAGCGCAATGCCTGATGCGGCCAGCAGCAGAGCCAGTATCGCGGCGAACCCCTTGCCATATTGGGCAGACAAGGCGATCAATCTGCGGAATGCGGCTCCCTTGCTCATGCATTTCGGGCAGATGCGAGTGCCGGGCACAAGCTCGCTGCCGCAATTCCTGCATGCGGTGACTTCGTCGTTGTCATAGATGCGCACTTTCCGACGAGCCCATTTGTCGTTCAGGATGCTGGCGAGATAACCCAATCTGGCGGCATGCTCCATCGTCGACCTGATCAGGACATGCGTCTCTCCCCTTACCTTCATCTCCAACACGACATTCCCGACCAGTGCGACTACCGCATATTGTTCGCCTTCCGCAATGTCCCTGCTTGCCTTCACTTCTCCCTTCTGGACATAAGCCCAGCGTTCTTCCCCGATAACGAAGAACCCTTCCAGCCGGCGGCCCAGCATGCTCAGGTTGGCGGGGACGCAATAGGTGATTTCTCCTACCGCTCCCGCTGCCGCCCTATTATCCTCGTCCGTTAGCGAATACTTCAAATTCATTCCGGCATCACCTCGTTCTCCAGCGATGAGCTGCATGCTTCAGCGGTCTACCCGCTACATGCACATCTCCACCATTCTGTATTCCTTATCCGTAAGCTCTCCGATATCCGGTATGACGAAGCGATTGCCGTTCACGTCCTGAATGAGCAGCCGTTGTTCCGTCACCAGCTTCGCGCTGATGCCATTCCCTCTCGTCGTGAAGCGGCACAGGCCTGCAGTCGTCTCGGCTTCCCAATAGGCATACCCGAATTCTTCCTTCACCTGCACGACCTTCGTAATAACTGGCGTATGGTAGCGAAGCAGCAGCTGCTCCTCCAGCAGAGCTGCGGTCGTGCGATCGACATCGTCCAGGGAAGCGATAACACCGAGCTCAGTTCCTTCCTTCGTTACGATGGACAAATAACTGCGCGGCATCGTATGGGGGAACGCAGCGTGAACAAATACGGGTTCATGCTCCTTGCCGTCGATTGCAATGGCGAGCAACCCGCCATCCGTTTTTCTGAAAGCTGCCGCATCTCCTTGTATATAGGTAACTAATGATTTCATCCCGCTATCCCCTCGCTCATCTTCAATGCTTTGTTATGCATCGCAACCAGTTCGCTGTATTTTCCGCCTTTATCCATTAACTCATCATGCGTGCCCTCCTCCATGATGCAGCCTCCGTCAAGCACGACCAGATAATCCGCATTGCGCAGTGTGGAGAGCCGATGGGCGATCGCGATTGTCGTACGTCCTTGTATGAGCGCTTCCAGCGCCTCTTGAATTTTCAGCTCCGTCTCCGTATCCAGTGAAGCAGTCGCTTCGTCCAGAATAAGCACCTTCGGATTGTGCAGAACGGCTCTTGCAATCGACAACCGCTGCTTCTCGCCGCCTGAGAGCGCATAATTGCCCGTTCCGACGAGCGTGTCGTACCCGTCCGGCAGCTTCATAATGAAGTCGTGCGCCCCCGCCACCTTGGACGCTTGAATCAATTCATCCATGCCGCAATCCGGGTGGCTGTAAGCGATATTTTCGGCGATAGTGCCTGTGAACACATATACTTCCTGCGATACGATGCCGATCTGATCTCTTAGCGAAGCGAATGACAGCTCCTTCACATTGATGCCGTCTATTGCGATTTCGCCTTCGTTCACATCGTAGAGTCGCGAGATCAGATTGACCAGCGTCGACTTGCCCGCTCCCGATTGGCCGACAACTCCCAGCATCGTGCCCGCCTTCACATTCAGGGATACCCCCTTCAGAATAGGCTTATTGGGTTCGTAGCCGAAGGAGACGTTCCTAAGAGAGATATCACCCTTCATCGGCTGCAGCTCTACTGGACGCTCAGCTTCCTTCACATCGGGAGCCGCATCCATAATCTCGAATATTCGCTGCGCCGCCGTCATGCAATACGACCACCAGTTGACGATATTGTTCAGGAACTGGATGGGTCCATAGAGCATATGCATATAATGGACAAAGGTCAGCAGCAGTCCGAATGCAATCTCCCCTCGCAATATAAGCCAACCGCCGAACGCCCATATGATGACGCTGCCCATTGCCGTAAGCGCATTCAAGACGGGGAATAGGGTACCGCTGAGCTTGTTGTAGCTTTGCTCTGCACCCGAGAAGCCGGTATTGGCGCTGCCGAACCGCCGTATTTCAGCTTGCTCCTTGCCGAACGCCTTCACCACTCGCGTCCCTTTAATGGAATCGCTAATGATGGAGTTGAGCGCTGCGATTCGGCGGTGGCTTCGCCAGGACATACGCCACAGCTTCGGGAAGGTGCGATGGACGAGCAGGATGACAATCGGCATGGGAAGAAAGCACAGCAAGGTCAGGCGCCAATCCAGCATTAGCAGTATCGTCACGATGCCGATAATATTCATGGCATTAACGATGAAGTAAGATAAACCGTCGACGAAGAAGTATTGCAATTCAACCGAGTCGTTATTCACTCTCGTCATGAGCTGACCAGTCTGCCGCCGCTGGAAGAAGCCAAGCGACAAGCGCTGCATGGAAGAGAACACCGCCGATTTCAAGTCAAATATGATATTGGAAGCGACGCCTGCGTTGACGACACCGTAACCTACCCCGCACAGCAGTGCAATCGTCCGGCAAATGATCATAAGGAGGATAACAAGGCCGATCTGGTCAGCGAATCTGCCTTCCCCGCGCAAGGCTTGATCGAACAGCACTGTGCCCATTAAATAAGGGATAGCGAGCGAAGCAGCCGAATTGAGAAGCATCAGCAGGATGACAAGCGAGATTTTGTTGCGATACGGCTTCGCAAAACCAAGCAGCCGAAAAAATAACGCCGATTTTTTCAAGCACTTGGGGCATACAGTTCTCCCTTCTTCCGGATAAATCATGCCGCAAGTTGGACAAGCTCCCTCTTCATCAGACGCGGCAAGCTTCTCCCCGAGCGCATCCTCCCCGGACTTCACCTTCTGAACGAGGGCGGCGAATGCGGCTGCCCTGCTGCTCAGTTCACTGGTATAGGAGGCCAGTACGCATTGCTCTTTCTTGCCCTTTAGAAGCAGCATGCCGGCAGAGACCAGCTCAACGGTCTCCAATGCGACAATTTCGGTTAACCTGATCCGTTCCATCTCCCATTCGGCGTTCCCGACCTTCTTCTCCTGGCTGGACGTGCCTCCCGCATAACCCCGGAACGTTTTTTCCGGAATAGGCTTCCCTCTGCTTCGCGCAACGACGATATTACGATTCGTCAGAACGATGTATGTATGGACGTAACTTCCAGCTTCATCGCGATCGCAGATCAGCTCTCCGACTATCTCTGCTTCCGTCACCTTCATCCGTCGCAAGCATGATTCTCGCACTTCATGGAGCATACGACCACCTCTGTTCCATTATGCAATCTGTTTCACTTTCATACAGACTGCTCATTTTTTACCATAACGACAACATCATATTTCCATTTCTGATGACAGTCAATGCTTCCTGGCGGGTGCATATGGCTATAGCCGAATATTACTTCTTATCCAAGACGAAAGGCCTGCCCGCTTCGTAAAGCGAACAGACCTTATCTGCCTTGATAAAATGTATGAGTTTGATCGTTAACCGGTTTCGTTTAGCTGCGCGCTCCGACTGCCTTCAGCCATGCATCGGCAATAAGTGCATGTCCTGCAGGCGAAGGATGAACGCCGTCTCCCGCCCAATATGCGGCCCCGGTACGCATGCTCTGTGCGGCGAACAGTCCGTCCAGCGGCACATACAGCGTTTTGAACTCCTCTGCCAGCGCGCGAACCGCGGCAATTTTGGGGTCCAGATCCTCTCTCCAGGCACGGCGATCGTCGGGTACCGGCAAGACGAACGGCTCAACCAATATAAGCTTGGCGTCGAGGCTCTCTTTCGTGCTTAGGATAAGTCGACGGTAGCCTTCATAATAGCTTTCCGTAGAGGTAGGATCATTCCTGTCATACCTGCGCCACGTATCGTTGATGCCGATATAGATTGACACCCAATCGGGCTTCAATGCCAGACAGTCCTCCTCCCAGCGTCTCTCCAGATCAACGACCCGATTGCCGCTAATTCCTCTGTTTAAGAAAGTCACCTTTCGCTCCGGATACAAGTAGCCGAAAGTCCCGGCCGTCATGTTGGCGTAACCGTTTCCAAGACTGCCGCCGTCTTCCCGGTTTCTGCCGCAGTCCGTAATGCTGTCCCCTTGAAATAGTACAACTTCATTCTCTTTAATCAGTGACAAGCTGCTCCCCTCCACACGTTGATAGCATCAAATCTTTCCACATTTTACGTTCGCCTACCATTATTGTCAAGTGGAAATGCTAGAAATGCTAGAGGCAATGCCGAGTGGGCAAGGCACGAAGGGAACTCGGACTGAATTTCACTCGCTATTAAATACAAAAACTTCAGGGACAGATTTAGTCTCTGAAGCATGCGGGTCCGGCAGTATGATGATACTGTAAAGCGGTTCGGCAACCCGGTCGCAGTCTCACGGCTTCATGAGACTGCGGCGGCCCCTTTCCTCCTTCGCCGCATGAGCTCCGGATAAGCGACGCCGAACAGAATAATGGCGACACCTCCCCATTGCAGCAGCGTGATATCCTCCCTTAGCACGAGCGTTGACAATAGAACAGCCATTGGGAGCTCCGCGGCGCCAAGAATAGCGGCCATTCCTTCGCCGATATGAGGCACGCCGTAGGCGAACAGCACCGGCGGCAGCAATGCGCCGAATACGCCAAGCAGCAGTGCGAACAGCATCAGATCGCTCCACAGGCTTCCATCGATGAGGAAGCGCGGCGGGAACAGGACAAATACCATGAGCATCGCACCCATCATCATCCACATGCCGCGGTAAGCCGGATGCGCCTCCGGTACGGCCTTCCCGCTGAGCAGCAGGAACAGCGTGTAGCTGACAGCCGCCATCAACCCCAATGCAATACCGATCATATTGAAGCGTCCGGCCCCCTGCTCCAGCAAGCCGGCTGCAAGCATCGTACCTGTGAACAATATGAGCAATGAGATCAATACAGCCAGGCTGGGACGCTTCCGCTGCCGGACGGCTTGCACGACGACGCCAATCCAGGTGAACTGGAACAACAACAGAATGGCAAGCGATGCAGGAATATATCGCAAGGAATGGTAATAGAACAAACCGGTGATCGCCGTAGGCATGCCCGCCGCCATAAGAATAAGACGCTGCGTCCAGGTCAGCTGGGTCAATCCGCGTGCATTGGAGCGAACACTCTCGTTCCGTCGCCACGCGCCTGTACTCTCTCTTTGCCTAATGTACCAGGCGAACATAGCCGTCAGCAGAAATCCGACCATCTGCTGGCTGCCCACCACTTCGCCCAGCGAATATCCCCGGTCGTACGCCAGCACGACGAAGGTCGACAGTACACCGTAACTGGCCGCACCGATAAATACGGCTGCAATATGTTTAAACATTATTCATCCTCCCCAGTTAGTTTACTTCAGTCACATGCCGTTCATGCAAGACATGACGGACTATGCTTGATGAATTTCGAACGGAACGCCCCATCCCCAAATAAAAAAATGCTACGAATGTCATGTCCGCCATAAGCTGGACAATCGTTCGTAGCATGGAAGTAAAGGCTCCCTGTAGAAACCCCCACCCTGTGCCATTAACCGTTATGTGGGGTTATACGAAATAGGATATCCGATTGTAAAATTTCTGATAGTAAAACAACAACGGTTTCTATTTTACATGATGCGCGCCGATTGTCAATACGTCATGTATTGTTATTCAACTTCGATAATACGGATCAAGTTCGTCGCTCCCGATCTGCCGCTAGGCACGCCCGCTGTAATGACGGCATAATCGCCCTTCTGCAGCAGATTGGTTCGGGAGGCATTGCGGATGGCGGACTGGAACATCTCGTCGGTAGAAGCGGTTGCTTCCCCCTTCACAGGGATGACGTTCCGAATCAGGCTAAGCCGCTTCAGGACATGATCGTGAGCGGAGATGGCGATAATCGGTGCCTTCGGACGATATTTGGATACCATCCTTGCCGAGAATCCGCTCTCTGTAGGCGTCAGTATAGCCGCCGCTTCCAATTGCAGCGAAGCGCTCACCGCGGCCTGGCTAATGACCTCTGTCGTAGATGAGGATGGCAGATTCATTTGAACTCGGAATTGGTCGGTATATTGAATTGTGGATTCGGCGCGTTCCGCGATTTGTCTCATCATGCGCACCGATTCCAGCGGGTAGTTGCCTGCAGCCGTCTCTCCCGACAGCATAATGGCATCGGCCCCTTGCAGCACCGCATTGGCTACATCGCTCACTTCCGCGCGCGTAGGTCTAGGGTTCACCTGCATGGAATCCAGCATTTGCGTCGCGACAATGACGGGTTTGCCGGCTTGATTGCATTTATCAATCATGGACTTCTGAATCATCGGCACATCCTCCGCCGGAATCTCTACGCCCAGATCCCCCCTGGCTACCATAATGCCGTCAGACGCCTCGATGATCGCATCCAGATTGTCTACGCCCTCTTCATTCTCGATTTTGGAGATAATGCTGATATGCGCAGCTCCCGCTTCCTCCAGCAATTGACGCACCTGCAAAATATCCTCCGCCCTGCGAACGAAGGATACGGCGATCATGTCGACGCCTTGCGCCACGCCGAACGCAATATGTCTCTCATCGCGTTCCGTCACACCCGGCAACGTTGTGCGAATACCCGGCAGATTGACGCCTTTGCGCGGCTTCAGCAAACCTCCGTTCACGACTTGGCATATCACTTCCGTATCCGATACTTGCTTCACGGTCAGTTCGATCAATCCGTCGTCGAGGAGAATGCGGCTGCCCGGCTTAACCACTTTCGGCAGCTCCGCATAGTTAACCGATACGCGCTCCCCGTTGCCGACGATATCATCCGTAACTAGCCTCAGTGTATCGCCGTTATTTAAGGCGTAGGAGCCCTCTTCCAACGTACCGATTCGTATTTCCGGCCCTTTAATATCCATCATGACAGCAACGACTGCCGACACTTCGGCCGCCGCCTGCCTAATCATTGCAATTCTTCCGCTATGATCGCTGAGCTCGCCATGTGCCATATTCAAGCGGGCTACGTTCATTCCTTCTTTCATCATTTCCTTCAGCATCGAGATCGAATGGGTCGATGGACCCATCGTACATACCATTTTTGTGTGGCTCATTGCTTATCCCTCCAACTTGAACTGTCATCATTGTAGAGCATCTGGAGGACAACGTACATGAAATATAGTATGATGGGAACAGTATAGTATGATTTTTTTCGGGAAAAGAGGATCGCGTTATGCTTTCTGTTATCTCCATTATGCAGCATCAAGGTACGAGTTGGTACGAAGAGCAATTGTCCAGTCCCACCTTATCTCAGGAAGGTGAAACAACGTCCGGGCAGCTCGTTGTGATGACTTACGGCAAATGCCTGTATTGGATTAACGGAGAGAAAACGATGGCGGAACGGGGCGACTTTCTGTTCATTCCTTCGCAGCTTCCCTATTATGGCAAGAGCATTCCCACCGTCTTCCATGAAAAAATCGTCATCCGGTTCAGGATGGAGCAAAGCGGCGCAATTCCGCTATTGAACTGTCCGCTTCATACAATGTCAAAGGCGGGAATATATGAGATGTGTGTCGAGCGGCTGCGTGCGATTCAAAAGGAATGGATCGATGAGTCGCCATACGCAACTGTCAGAGCAGCTGCATTGCTATTGGATATGCTGGCGTTATGGAGCAGGGAACTGGATCGAGGGCAATTATCGGTGCAGTCCGGTGATCATGCGGCGCGGATGAAGCAATATATAGCGGATCATTATCGGGAGAAAATTACGAAAGCTGAGCTAGGTGACTGCATCGGTCGCAGCCCGAATCATGCAGCTGCGTTATTCCGCCAACACACCGGACAGACGATCAGTCAATATGTCCATCATGTCCGCATGCGCACGGCGCAATATTTGCTGAGGGAATCACTGTTGAACATATCGGAGATCGCGGAGTATTTGGGCTACAGCGACGTTTCATACTTTCAACGGTTATTCAAAAGGGCATTCGGCTATCCGCCGTCGGTCGCTCTTGTAGAGCGCAGTTCCCACTCGCTTTGACTGCCACTTTGTACGATTTATCGTTACTACTTAGGTCCATTCGGTACGAGGCAAGCTTGGCGGGGCTATGTGAGCAAAATGAGCGATAGCGCACAATTCCCACTACTTTTCCGCTTCTATGTGACCATTTTGAGCGATAGCTCCTACTTTTCGGCGGTACGAGGCACGCTTAATGGAGCTATGTGAGCAAAATGAGCGATAGCGCACAATTCCCACTACTTTTCCGCTTCTATGTGACCATTTTGAGCGATAGCTCCTACTTTTCGGCGGTACGAGGCACGCTTGATGGAGCTATGTGAGCAAAATGAGCGCTAGCGCACACTTTCCTCTATTTTTCCGCTTCTATGTGACCATTTTGAGCGATAGCTCCTACTTTTCGGCGGTACGAGGCACGCTTGATGGAGCTATGTGAGCAAAATGAGCGCTAGCGCACAATTCCCACTACTTTTCCGCTTCTATGTGACCATTTTGAGCGATAAGCTCCTACTTGCTTAGTAGCTAGCTAAGTAGTAACGATTTATCGTACAAATGCCGCTTCATGTCACTTCCCACTAGCCACTTTGTACGATTTATCATACAAATGCCGCTTCATGTCACTTCACACTAGCCACTTTGTACGATTATTCGTACAAAGCTGAAGGAGTTACTCGCTTTGACCACCTCGCAAAAATAACCGATGCAGCATCTCCCTCCTGCCGCATCGGTTACTCGTTATTTAAAGTTCGGGACCATATACTTGGGAGCGGAGCCTTGCAGCACGCTTACCAGATCCCTGGCCGTCACCATCGCCATCTCATGTCGCGTCTTCGTCGTTGCCGATCCCAGATGCGGCAGTAGCAGCACATTATCAAGCTTCGTCAACGGCGAATTCGCCGGAAGCGGCTCCTGCTGGTATACGTCCAGTCCAGCGCCGGCTATATTGCCGTTCTGGAGCGTTTCAATCAGCGCTTCTTCATCTACAGTTGCTCCACGCGATACGTTAATGAAATAGGCGTCATGCTTCATCAGGCCGAATTCCCGTCTGCCGATCATGCCTTTCGTCTCCGGTGTCAGCGGCGTCAATAATACGATGAAGTCTGATGTAGCCAACAGCTCATCCAACGAAGCATACTTCACCCCAAGGAACTCCTCCGTATTCAGCTTGCGCGAGCGATTGTAGTACTGTACGTCCATGCCGAAGCCCAACGCTGCCCGACGAGCAACCGCTTCGCCGATCCTACCCATCCCGATGATGCCTAACCGGCGGGAATGCACGTCCATGCCGAACAGATTCTCGCCGTCTCCACGCTGCCACTTTCCTTCGCGCACATAGCGATCCAGCTCCGCTACCCGCCGAGCAATCCCCAGCATTAAGGCAAAGGTCAGGTCAGCCACCGTCTCGTCAAGCACATAAGGCGTATGAGTTCCCACGACGCCATGCCGCTTCATCGCCTCAATATCCAGATGGTTATACCCGACGCTCATGGAACTGACTGCCTTCAGAGAAGGCGCTGCGGCAAGCAGCGCTTCATCGATGCGCCTTCCCGCCGTGAAGTATCCGTCGGCTTTGGCCAACGCATCATGGAGCTGCTCGCGCGGAATTGTATCTTCACCTCTCCAGATGTCGACTGTGCAGTGCTCGTTCAAGTAAGCTTCCGCTTCCTCCGGTATCGGCCTGTCTACAAATACATGTGGTCGCATTCGCAGTCTCTCCTTCCAATGGTAACGTTCACATTATAACACATCGTGCCTGACTACCTTTACCTCCATAAAGGCCCGATTCCCTGCACATACTATGCTTGTCCCTAAGGTGGTGACGACTTTATAGAGATGGAGGTTATTGTATGGGTCGCCATAAACACAAGTCAATGGCAAGCAGAAACTTTGCTTATGAAGCCGGCTCGCTTCATGCCGAGAACAATGTAGCTGCATCTTCTTCCAGGAATCGAAACCAGAAAGGGCATACCCCGAACAACCCGTCTACAGGTTAATCGGAACCGGATTAGTCCGGTACAATTCGGCTGGAGCCGGAAGGAATATGCCGTGTCATTTTAACGACACGGCATGTCTCCTTCCAGCTCCTGCAATTATTGTACCGCAAGCTTTCCAATGAGCACATCGCTTGGAACTTCCGGACTTCCGTTAATCCGCTTCAGCTCGAACAGACTGTCCGGATCGCCTTTTACAACCTGACTAATGCCGGAATGCGTCGTTAACGTCATCCGATAGCCCATATCCTTAAGGATCTGTTCCGACAGATGGGTGTAATAGCCGAACGGATACGTATACACATCCACTTCACTGCCTACGCGATCTTCAATCATCCGTTGCATCTTGCTAGCGTCCCCAATGAAAACCCTGCTGTATTCGCCATTGCTCTCCCCGTCCATTTGAAGCACGCCATCTCGCTTGCCTGCCTCTCCTCCTGCGGTTTCGTGCATGTCGAAGGAGTGATTCTGAATTTCAATGACGCCGGAATCCGCCATTTCCTTGGCTTCATCCCAAGTAAAGTGCGGATAGAAGTTTTTGCCCGGAATACGATGTTCCTCCCGGCCGACCGACCAGCCGATCATGGATATGGTGGCTTTCAGTCCCAGCTCCTTCAACACGGGATAAGCATATTCATAATTGCTGTAATAACCGTCATCGAACGTGATCGCTACGGGATTGTCCGGCAGTTCTCCCTTGCCGTCCACATAATCGATCAACTCGCCAAGATGCACCGCATTATACCCTGCCGCCTTCAGCTCTTCCATGTCGCTTCTGAATTTTGCGGGAGGCGTAATCAGGGAGTTGGGCTCGAAGGGGTCATCGTCAATATGGTGATAGACGAGAATGGGAATGCTCACTGCTTCGCCTCCCGCATTCGCTGGCGGAGTGAACACAGCATCGGCGTGCTCCTTGACGTTCTCCTTCGTCGTATAATGCCCGAACCCGGCCGGCACATATACATCGGGGTCCTTGAATATATAGCCCAGCATCATCTCCCCGAGTGTGTTCCGGTAATGCATCGTATCGTAATAATAGCGCGGATCGCCGCTAACCGGCGTATAGCCGGAGAAATCCCAGAAGTCCGTTACATCCGCAATCATGCCCCAATAGGTTTTCAGATCGTCCATGTTGTAGCTGAGCAGCTCTTGCTCATATGTTGCTCCCGTAATTAGCAAGAATGTCGTGCCGCGAGATTCGGCGTATTGCTTCATCTTCTGCAGCGCCTTCACATTTTGCTCCATCGCGACCGCTTCAAGCCTGCCGAATGGCTTGAACGCTTCCCGATTGGCGCTCATGAACGCCTCCAGATTGTCCACCGGCTCCGCATCGCGCCTCACCTTGTTGTAGACGCCCGTCTCCGGCACGAACTGGGAGTAGGCGAAGTCATCCGCCAGCCGCTTGGCATAGCCTTCCAGCTTGGCGTAGCCGTAAGACGGATTCAGCTTCAGATAATCCCAATAGAACTTCGCCTTCGACTCGCCGGACACCTTCGCATGCAGCGATTGCTTGAAGTCCGTCGGCTTCTCGTTGAAGTGGCTGATTTCCTGCAGGCTCATGTGCAGCACAATATGCTTCGGGGCGTATTCATCGATCAGATAATACAGTGTTTTCTCATAATCGTGGAAGTCCCCGCCATACATCAGCATGCTGTAAAAGCTGGCTCCCTCTCCGTAATAGGCATTGAGACGCTCCGGCGATATGGAGCTGGACTTGGAGCCGCCGATAATATAGGCGTTATACTCGTCGTGGTGCTGCTCCAGATAGCCGATTTTCGCCACACGCGGATTATTCACCATATTGTAGGAATGCCACTTCAGCACCCGGTCCCCGAACACGCCGAACGGGTCTACGACGATATTGAAGCTGGCGAGCAGCCCGAAGGCGAGTGCCAGCGACACAATAAATGCAATTAACCATTTGCGCAACTTCATCACTTACACCTCAGAACTGGAAATATAAAAACTTGGATACGGAAGTCATCTGCGCAAGCGACAGACCCAGCAGCAGTGCGGATACGAAGGCGTGTCTGTACCGGGGCACAAAGTTCTCCGTCAGCTGCCCGGAATTCGGCGTGAAGAAGGAAATGCCCATGCCGACGAGCAGCAATGCAATCAGATAAGCGTGATTGGCTGCGAATACGCCCAGCGCCCTGCCTGCTTCCGCAACGGTCATGCCTGCGAAGTCGTCCATGCTGAACATCATGCCTATGACTGACCACGCTTCCGCTGCACTGTCCGATACGAACAGAATTCTCGTTCCGATCACCCCGGCAAAGGTCAACCCCCACGCCAGGAACAGCGGCAGCTTCCACTTGCGCCGATACATGACATGGGACATACAGACGAATATCCCGTTAATAATGCCCCACAGTACGAATTGCCAGCCTGCACCGTGCCAGAAGCCGGAGACGAAGAACGTCATCATGACGGAGAAATAGAAATTAAAGCTGCCGCTGCCCTTCCGGTAGAAGCTTCTGAATATATAGTCCGATAAAAACTTCGATAATGTCATATGCCATCTCTGCCAATACTCCCGGAAGTTGCGGGCGCGGTACGGCGAATTGAAGTTGTGCGGCAGACGAATATTGAACAGAAGCGCCAGCCCGATCGCCATGTCTGCGTATCCGGACAGATCGAAATAATAGGAGATTGTATAGCCCAGCGAAGCCAGCCATGCGCTGAACGTGTCTCCGGCCGCAACATTGCTGTAGAAGTCGGAGGCGTATAATGTGAGCGGATCGGCGAGCATGATTTTCTTGGCACAGCCCATGGCGAACAAATAAGTGCCGAGCATGAAATTAACCGCATTGAACCGCATCAGCTTCCGGTCCTGGTATTGCGGGATAACATCCCCATGATGAACGATCGGCCCGACGATCAGTTGCGGGAAGAACGTAATGAACAGCAGAAAGTCGATAATCGGCGTTTCCTTCGTACGCTCGCGGTAACAATCCACCAAGTAGGCGATGAGCTGGAACGTATAGAAGGATATGCCGAGCGGCAGCACAATCTGCAGCAAGCCGTACGCTCCGCCTGTTGCCAGGTTGATGTTCTCAATGACAAAGTTCGCATACTTGTAATACCCCAGAAAACCTACATTCAGCAGCAAGCCTGCCACTAGCAGCGCTCGTTTGCTCCAGACGGCCTTCCGTCTGGCGGCACGCACGATCAGACTGCCGATCGCGAAGTTAATCAGAATATCGGCGATAAACAGCAGGACGAAGCTGCCGCTCCCCTGCGCATAGAAGTAGATCGACGCCATCACCAGCCACAGCTTGGCCGCTTGATGGAAGCGAAGCTCGCTGAGCAGCCGGTAGCCGAGGAAGGTAATCGGCAGGAATATAAAAATGAACGTGTAGGTTGAAAAGATCACATCGCAAGCCTTCTTTCATTCGTATGCCTTCAAAACGTGCCGACTTGCACTCTTGACGCACCGCATTACAGCGGTTTGGTCATCGTGACATGCGGGATGCCTTCCTCCATGAACTCCCCGGAGATCGTGCTGTATCCCAGCCGCTTGTAGAAGCCTTCCGCGCTTCGTTGAGCGTTCAGCTTCAAGCCCGCCGCACCTTGCTCCTGCGCAATGCTCTCCAGCTTCAGCATGATCGCCTTCCCTGCGCCTGACTTCCGGCACTCTGCAAGCACACATATCCGCTCCAGCTTCGCCATGCCATCCAGCATCCTCATTCTCCCCGTCGCTACGGGCTTCTCTTCGTAATAGGCCAATACGTGAAGCGCTGATGCATCGTGCTCGTCCATCTCCCGCTCAACCGGCACCCCTTGCTCCTCCACGAATACATGTGTGCGTATTGCGAAGGCTGCATCCAGTCCGGCCTTGTCCCTAATTCGTTCTGTCTTCAGCATGTTGTCATTGCTCCTCTCCTGCATCTCTCTAGCTTGAACGATTACGTACCGAAGCGCTGACGGTACCCGCACTTGCGGCAGAGCTCCTCCACCGCTTCTCTTCTGGAGAAGCCGTCGTACAACTGCACCGCCCGCTCTCCGTCCAGGATGTCCTTCAAGCTTCGTTCATGGATATTGCCCAGATTAATAACCCCTTCGCCGTCCAGGCAGCAGGGGATAACCGTACCGTCAATCAGTACGCCGGCCTGATTGCGAAGAGCATGGCAGAATCCCCTCCCGTCGTCCTCCGGCGCGTGCAAGTCCGGCCATTGGAACTCAGGGTCCATGTTCAAATAGATGCGCTCGGCAATTTTCACTCCCGTGCCGGGCTTGAACTTCTCCTCAATCTGGTATTCCAGCCCAAATGCGCGCTCAATCATCCCGAGAAGCTCACGATTGCGATTGCGCTGCACGTTCGTGCCGTTGTCCATATCCAGATTCCACAGCCGGAAGGAGACAATCACATCGCTCGCCGCGACGGCCTCCTGTACGAATGCCAGTATTTCCGCCAGGTAACCCACTTTGTCCGTGGAGCCGGGATGACCGTCGAAGCTATGCAGCGAAAAGTTGATTTGACGCAGTGCCGGCTTGCCAAGCAGCTTCTCTCTATTTTTTCGAATGAGCGTGCCGTTCGTCGTAATATTCACCTTGAAGCCTTTTTCATGGCTAATGTCGAGCAGCATATCCAGCTTGGGATGAAGCAGCGGCTCCCCTTTCACGTGAAAGTACACATAATCGGTGAACGGCTTAGCCTCATCGAGCGTCCTGGAGAACTGCTCCAGTGTAATGAAGCCTTTCGCCCGCTGCGTCGGCGGACAGAATGTACAGGATAGATTGCAGATGCTAGTCGTTTCTATATAAAATTTTTTAAATTTCTTCATTCCCGAGACCGTCCTCTACAAATCGTGCTAATATATGTGGCAATGGCAGCAGACACACTTCCGATCCGCCGAACCATCGATAGCGGTTGCGTGAGACATACCGATACGCGGCATTGCGCAATGGCGGCGGAACAAGCAAGAGCGGATACAACAGCCGCCACGCCCCTCCCACTTGCCATAACACGCGCAATATTGCCCCGGATTCCTTATAATACGCCCCGTTCTTGTAGTAGATAAATGAATTCGCATAAGCAGGCGGCATGCCCGCCGCTTCAAGATGAGTTCTTCCGGCCTTCGATTGAAGGGCGGCGAAGCGGATTGACTCGCTCCGGTCATGCTCCACCAGGAAGCGCGTCAATCCGTGGCACAGATGGCATTTGCCATCGATAATGACGACAGGGCAATCTTGCTTCACTTCATCCCTCTCTCTCATACGCACTCTCCGTTTCCAAGCCACTACCACTTTCATCTTATCATAGGAGACATCCCGATTGCACATTTCTAAGTCAAGGGTAGAGAAAAGCTCTGACCATAGGCCAGAGCTCCTTGTGAGTTAGAAGGCATCGTTTTTGGGCTGCCGTGGCTGGCGCGGCACTTTGTTCTTCACCGCTGGAAGATGTCTCATGCTCCGAAGCATCGGTCCCCGGCAGATGGGGCATAGCTGCTCGCCAGTCGTGAATTCCTCTCTTATCCAAGCCTTGCATTCGCTGTTTTTGCATTTCCATATCTTAGTCGGTATTACATCCGGTTTGCTGTCGCCGCTCTTCGTTGTCACTTGTTCCCTGATTCCTTTCCTATAAAACGGTATTCGCATTGATCGTTATGTTTTTCAGTCATCCTTACAGATAAACGGGTATGACGCATACCGGCTTCGATACTTTCTCCTCATGTCCCGCAGGAGCAAGAATGCCCGTCTCTTTATTAACGGCATAAATGACTATATTGTTGCTGTCCCGATTGGCAGTAAGCAGATAATGGCCGTTAGGCGTCAAGGCAAAGTGTCGCGGATGACCGCCGCCCGAGGAAATATGCTGAATGGCCGTCAGTCTTCCGCTTCCCCCATCTACCGCGAATACGACAATACTGTCATGCCCCCGATTGGAGCCGTACACGAAGCGACCGTCTCGGGAGACGGCGATCTCCGCCGTTCCATTCTCTCCGTCGTATCCCTCCGGCAAAGTGCGTACGGTCTGAATCGCGGACAATTCGCCCTTCTCGCCGTCATATGTCATCACCGTTACGGTAGAATCCAGCTCGTTGATGACGTAAGCGTGCTTCCCGCCGGGATGGAATGCCAAGTGGCGTGGTCCTGCGCCGCCTTGCAGCTCGGTCTCCCCATGCTTGGACAACGTCCCGTCAGCTTGATTCACGCGATAGGATATAATCCGATCCAGCCCCAGATCCTGAACGAACAAGTACTGCCCGTCAAGACTGTAGAAGCTGGAATGCGGATGCGGAGCTTGCTGGCGTTCCGGATCTACACTGCCGCCTTCATGCTGCTTTACATCCAGAAGCTCGCCGATCGAGCCGTCTTCCTGCAGTCCGATCAAGCCCACCAGCCCGCCGTGATAGCTCGTTACAGTTAAGTATGAACCATTTCTTTGTATGTGGCACAACGTTGCATCGACGTTGCGCTTACGGTTGATCAGCTCTATGTCGCCCTGCCGCTTGTCAATCCGGAATGCCGCGCACTCGCCGACGCGCTTGCCGCTTTCATCCACAGTCTCGGAGATGGCGTAGAGCAGCTCGCGCTCCGCATCCACATGAAGAAAAGTCGGATTTTTCAACTCCGAATAATGGCCCTTCTCTTCCATCGTTCCCGTATCCTCATGGAATACATATACCGTCACGCCTTGCTCGCCTTGCTCGGCATACGCACCGCAGAACACGTATAGCTGTTGTTGCTGGGACACAACCGACCCCTCCCGTCCAATCATGATATTATCTCAGTCATTCGACGGCGCGCACCAGCCGTCCTTGCAGGTACCTGCCTCGCCTTCGCCGTCCAGACTTGTGAATGGTGAATGCTGCCCCTCTTCCCAAGCCTGCGTAATCGCTCCCAGGAAGTCGGCGGGCGGCCTCGCGCCGGAGATCGCATATTTGCGATCGATGACGAAGTAAGGCACTCCGCGAATATTGAGACCCGCTGCTTCCTGCTCCTGAGCCCGAACCTCTTCCTTATACGCATCGGATTGCAGCATGGCCTTCACGGCTTCCCGATCAAGTCCGCACTCCGCTGCCAGCTCGGTCAGCCGCTTCGAATCGCCAATATTGTCCGCATCTATGAAGTAAGCCTTGAACAGACGCTCCGCCACCTTCGCTCCGGCGCCTTCCGCTGCGGCATATTGCGACAGACGGTGCGCCTGGAAGGTGTTCTGAACCGTCGTATCGTCCAGCCGGTAGGCCAGTCCGACTGCGGCTGCCTGCGCAGTCACATTCGCGGTCATTCCCTTTACTTGATCCAGACTCATGCCGTATTTGCGAGCCAGCATTTCATGCGTGCTTGCGCCGGCTTCCGTATCCGCGGCAGGGTCGAGCTCGAAGCTCATATAGTTGACTTCGATATGCTCGCGGTAAGGGAACTGCTCCAGCGCAGCTTCCAGATTTCGTTTGCCGATGTAACAGAACGGACAGACGAAATCCGACCAAATCTCGATTTTCAATACGTGCACCCCCTGCAGTTCAACTCCGCCTATTAGTATACCACGATCAGGCCTAAAGTTTGAATCGTCTCTGCTTAAATCGCGAATTGATGCCGTCCGATTTTGTCTGTATGCTCGCGCGTCCGTATCCACTGAGAAGTCGCTGTGGCGGGATTGTAATAGTAGAGTGCTCCCCCGGTCGGATCTTCGCCCAAAGCCGCATCCAATGCGGCGCGGTATGCCGAGTTGTCGGGCTGCAGATCGTATTGGCCGTCGCGGACCGCCGTGAACGCTCGCGGCTGTTCAATCACGTCCTTCACCCCATCCGGGAATCCGGACGACTCCACGCGATTAAGCACAACTGCGCCTACGGCCACCTGACCGGCATATACCTCTCCCCGCGCTTCGGCATGAATAATTTTGGCGAGCAGATAAAGCTCATGCAGCGTTAACGGAACTTTCGTGGCAATCTCGCCTTGAGACTGCTTCATGCCGCTTTCATCGTTCGGGAACAGCATGACCCGATGCAGCTCGAGGCTTTGCCCAATATTGTTATTTTCTATTTGGAACAGCTGCCAGCTTGCTTGATTCGCCAGTTCGGCAGCCGATGCAGAATTCGACGTCCATCCGGCGCACACCAGCGCAGCCGTCAGCAGTAACATCCCTTTTTTGATCATACCCGATCTCCTCCTGTTCTGTTATGCTTGCACATTCAGACGGGCTCGTACGAGTGTAACATATCAACCGGGATGCGTTAACCTTATAACTGCCATTGCATACATTTACTAAGGAAAATTGCTGTAGAAAGCCGTATCCATTGTCCCCGGATTCACCAATTGGTACAATAAGAATAGGGAAACTTTACAGGTAGGAGGCCAGTTCGTAAAGATGAACATTCTGAAGCAGAAGGACCGGGAGGAGCTGGAAGCAAGACTGCCGCGCATGCCGTGGTACGTAGAGCAGTTCGTCCAATACAAGCTGCCCGATCTGTCGCCTGCCTCGCTGGTGGAGTATATGAGAGATTATGAGACATTCCTTCGCTGGCTAATGGCGGAAGGATTGACGGAAGCGAAGAATATTCGGGAAGTTAAGCTGGAGGAGCTGGAGCGGCTGAAGATGGAGAGCGTTGACGGCTTCCGCATGTTTCTAACGACATACAAAGAGGAGCGCAACAGCAAAACGACTGTTACCCGCAAGCTGTCTTCGCTGCGATCCTTGTTCCATTATTTGAGCCAGATCGCCGAGGACGACGACTTCTACCCGCTGCTCAAGCGGAATGTGATGGCGAAGGTGGCGATCAAGCGGACGCACAAGCCGAAGGATACGGCGGCGAAGCTGGAGGGCAAGCTGCTGCAAGAAGAGGAAATTGCCGAGTTCCTTCATTATATCAAGCGTCATTACGGCGAGGAGATCGCCAGCAACAAGCAGGCGCTGTACGCCTATGAGCTGAATCGGACTCGCGACGCTTGCATCGTCAGCCTTATTCTGCATTCCGGGCTTCGCGTCTCGGAGCTGGTCAATCTGAATCTGGACGATCTGGATGTGAAGAAGAAGCTGATCTATGTATATCGAAAGGGGAAGAACGACGACGATTTCAAAACGCCCGTCTACTTCAGGCAAGATGCGATAGACGATCTGAAGGCGTACGTCGAGCTGAGAGATGTGCGATACAAGGCGCCGCGGCGTGAGAAAGCGCTGTTCCTTGCCATTGCGAACGGGAAGAGCGAGGGCTCACGAATGACGAAGCGCGCCATCCAGGCGATGGTGCTGAAGTACGCCAAGCGGTTCGGCAAGCCGTACTTGTCCGTCCATAAGCTGCGGCATTCCTTCGCAACAGATTATTATCTGCAGAACGATATATACAAGACGCAGGAACAGCTCGGCCACGCATCGCCGGAGACGACACAGATCTATGCGCATCTGACGGATAAGACGATGGCCGAGGCGATCGACCGCAGAGGCGGGGATGACGCTTCCTCGTGACGGGCAGCGCTGCTTCGCCTCGCTGGTCTACATCTGTTCCAGGTCGCCCGGGGAAATGCCCTCTTCCACAGCGAATTCGAAATCTTCGATATCGTAAACCTGCACGGGCACTTCCGCTTCAATCAGCTTGTCCTGGAATTCGAACTGGTCCGTCAAGAGCGGCGTGCCTAGCTTTAATGCCGTTAAGATAAGTTCCGTTTCGATGGGATCGAACAATTCGCCGTATTGCGCTGTGTCCACCGTATTGACGATCGTGAATTGTATGCGGTCGTTCAGAAGCAGCGGCGAGCTTTCCCGCCACGGCGCCTGAAGCGCTTTTTCAATTTTTTTACGATTAAGCGGGTCTTCGAAAAATAATATAAGCTGATTGATTTGCGCTTTCACATGCCCGTCGTCATCCGGATTGTCCATAATGGGATCATTGCCGTCTCTCATCTCATACAGCTCGGCTATGGAAGAATAAGGAACCACGAAATCCACAGGATGGCCGGGTACGAGCAGATGTCCGAAGGTAGCTACCATCACTGCTTCAATGACAAAACGTCGATGCACGAATCTCTCCTCCTGCATTCAATCTATTATGCATAATTAATTATACAGCAATTCGATGCTTGTACAAGCTTATTGGCAGAACCATTCCTAATGGAGGACTCAACTATGAATATGGAACATACGATCATTATCGGGGCAGGTCCATGCGGCATAGCTGCAGCAATCGAGCTTCAGCGGCACGGTGTCAGCCCTCTCGTCATCGAGAAGCGGAATATTGTGCATGCCATCTCGCAGTACCCCACCTATATGCAATTTTTCAGTACGTCCGAGCTTCTGGAGATCGGAGACGTTCCCTTCACGACGGCGAATGACAAGCCGACGCGGCTGGAGGCGCTGAACTACTATCGAACCGTCGCGCAGCGGCATAAGCTCCGTATCGCACCTTACGTGACGATAACGGATATCCGGCGAACGGATGAAGGATTCCAGCTGCGGGGGCACGATCGCTTCCAGGAAGAGGAGCTGAGCTATGCCTGCCGTCATGTCGTCATTGCGACAGGCTACTTCGATTCTCCCAACATGCTCGGCATTCCGGGCGAATCTTCAGAGAAGGTCAGCCACTTCTTCCGCGAAGCCCATCCTTATGCCGGCATGAAGGTCGCTATTATCGGCGGCAGCAACTCCAGCATCGACGCCGCATTGGAGCTGGAGCGCGTAGGCGCAGATGTGACCGTCGTCTATCGCAGAAGCCGGTACTCCTCCAGCATCAAGCCGTGGGTGCGGCCCATCTTCGAGGGCAAGGTTGCCAAAGGCGGCATTACGATGCTGTTCGACTCCACCGTGACGGAAATACATCGACGCCACATCGTGGTGCAAAGTCCGGACGGCAACAGAGAACTGCCCAACGATTTCGTGCTGGCTTTGACGGGCTTCCATCCGGATCGCGGCTTCTTATCGTCGGCCGGCGTGACGATGGAAGCGGAAGGCTATCCTACCTTTGCCGAGGATACGATGGAGACCAACGTCCCCGGCATCTATCTGGCTGGCGTCGTCGCTTCTCGCCATGAAGCGAATGAGATCTTTATCGAGACGGGCCGCTTCCACGGGCGCAAGATCGTACAACATATGGTCGAAGCAGGACGTCTATAACACGACAAATAAATAAAACCTTGCCGATGAGAGCTCTGATCAGCGTCTCTCATCGGCAAGGTTATTTGTCTCGTCTGCGGCTTTCCTCCAGCATCGCTTTATGACGCGCAATGTCGGCATCTTTCGGCTGATGTCCGCCGTAACGGGCGTTCTCGTAAGTCGTCATCATGTCGTCCAGCGCCGGCTTGCTCCATTGCTCGCCTCCTTGCGCCCCCGTCAGGTCCGCCGCCATCTCACGGGGAGTCAGGTGCTCCCCCGGTTCATACCCCTTCCCCGCTGCCTTGCGAACGAGCTGCTTATAGAGATATCGAATCCGCTCCGCATTGCTTCCCAGCGAATCCCAGGCAGGCTCCTTCTCCGGGCCTCGCTTACTCTTCCATATCGCTTTCCACCGCTTCAAGAGCGGCAGCTCCTCCATCAGACTTTCCACATCGTCGGTATAAGCCGCATTCTCTCCGCTCAGCAGCCACTCTCTCTGCATCAGCTTCGCGGCCAATCGCTTCCATACCCGATATAACCATCTCAAGCCGAAGTAGACAAGAAGGATTGCGATAGCCGCGATTATCGCCATTGCGATGACCTTGAACGCCAGCTCCAGCAATTGCATCAGCTTGGACGGCTCGCCGCTCTCCAGCGGCGGCATCCCGCCTGGCTGCTGCGCCACGCCCTCCTCTTGGACGGGCGGCTCTTGCTTCTCCCTGTTCATCCAGCCCAGCACTTGCTGAAGCAAGCGTTCCGCAGCTTCCTTCATCCATTGCAGGATGCGGTGCAGGAACGACAACAGGAGCAGGATGGCTCCGAGCGCTGCGAGCAGCATTCGATTCCTGCGTCTGGCATCGGCAAAAGCCGGTGATCGGGAACCGTCATCCACAGTCTCCCGCGACAGCAGCCTTTCGTTCGCGATGAATAGGAACAGAATAGTGGAAGCAATGCCGCCAACGAGCAACGGTATATGATAGTTCGCCAGGTCGTCTGGCCGGAATGCGCTTATCGCAAGCGCTGTCGCATACAGCGCCAGTCCCGTCAGCATATGCTTGCTCTGGAAGCTGCTCGGCCAGTTGCGGATGTGCAGCGCGATTCCCTGATAAGCAATATATATGCCTACCGGAGCACAGGCGGCAAGCTGCAAGAGCGAAGGCGGCAGCAACAGCAAGTACAATATCGCCGCAGTGAACACCGTTCCGATCAAGCATGCAAGCAACCCATGCATCCCCTTGCGAATCGATTCTTTCCCGAACAACAAAAGCGTAGGAAAGGTATAACTGCCCAACAACGTTGCATACCAGACCATGCCCTGAGGTTCCGGCAGCAGGTAAGCGGATGCAATGACAGCCAGCGGAAACAGAAACAGCAGCTCGGCGCCTCCTCTCAGCACCGTGCCGGCAAGACGCTTCATCCTCATGCGCTTTGCCCCTCCCTCTCCGTATCGCTGCGTCCTTCCTTCATGCGCAGCTCCCATACCGCAACCGCATTGCCGTTAAGCCGCAACAGCCGCGCCTTCGCCTCCAGCTCGTCATTCCAGTAAGAAGAGATGATCAACACGTCGCGATCGCGATAGCCTTCATCCACTCCCCGTTGCAGCAGCATATGGAAGGGCTCCGTCCGCTCCAGGAGAAGCTTCGCCATTGCTTCAAATATCATATACAGCTGTTCATGTCCTCCTGAAGGCTCGATCCGAACGCTGTCTGCTTCTCCCTCCAGCGGCATATTGGCTGTGAAGCCGGCTTCCATGCCCCCCTCGATCGCGCAATTCACCGCTCCGGCTGCCCATTCGATGCCGTATTCAATAAGCTCGACGTCCGATACGCTGCGCCACATGCCTTCTCCATCGTCCACATTGAGATAGACAAGCAGGCGGCGATCCGCAGTATAGTCATATTGATGCACCTGCAGGCTGCCCGCACGCGCTGTCGCCTTCCAATTCACCATCTTATAGCTGTCGCCGGCTTGATAAGGTCTTGCTCCCGCGATGACGAACGGGTCCGGCACGATGAAGCGCCTTACTGTCACATCGCCTTGCCAGCTGTGCTGAGGCAGCTGCCCCATATCGACATCGGCGGGTCGCGGGTAGACGATCAGCTCGCTGCTTAGCGGAAGCTGCATGACGCTTCGGCCGATGTCGAGCAGATCGCCGCTCGTGAGCGATACCGTATGAAGTCGGTACCATCCCCGCCGCTGCGGCGTAATCCAATGCGTACGCGTTATTTTGGACTGCGGCTTCAGGCTGAAGAAGCTCTTGTGATTCTGATAATGGCTGCCGCTGCTCACTGCGAAGTTGTCCCCTGTGCGGAACTGCAGATGGGCGGACAGCTGAGACTCTGCCGACACCCAGGGCACGGGAAGCCACTTCCTGTTCGCCAGCTGTTCGATCAGAGTCATCTCTTCCCCTCTGAAGCAGGTGTTCCTGCTGAAGCGCCTCGAATAGCTCACTTTTTGCAACGCGAAGCGCTGATAGATCATTTTTTGCGCCAGAAGCAGCACCGCTGTCATGACCAGGAACCAGAGAAAGATCAACACGTTGGTCCCACCGCCTATCGTACCGCGATATCCGCTTCCGTCGGCACCTCAGTGGAAGCAAGAATGTCATGAATGATCTCTTCGGCGCGATTTCTTCCCTTGTGCATCCCGCGCAGCAACAGCCGGTGAGCAAGTACCGGCTTCGCCATCGCCTTCACATCATCGGGCGTGATGAAGTCTCTGCCCCGCAGCGCAGCATAAGCCTGCGTCGCGCGAAGCAGCGCACCGCTGCCGCGCGGACTTGCGCCGATGGCGACATCGTCGCGCTCGCGGGTTCGCTCCACGATCCGCAAGATGTAACCAAGCAGGTCATCCGTTGCCTTAACAGACGGATAGGCACGCTGCGCTGCTTCGATATCGGCCTTGTTCGCAACTGCCTCCAGCTGCTCCAGAGGGCTTGTCCCCATGAATCGCTTTAGCAGCTGAAGTCCTTCTGCCGTTGAGGGATAGCCCATATTCACTTTGAACAGAAAGCGGTCCAACTGCGCCTCCGGAAGCGGGAACGTCCCGCCTTGCTCGACCGGATTTTGCGTCGCGATTACCATGAACGGCTGCTCTAGTATCATTGTCTCGCCATCGATACTCACCTGACGCTCTTCCATGCACTCCAGCAGGCTGGACTGCGTCCTTGGCGTGGCGCGATTGATCTCGTCCGCCAGCAATATGTTCGTGAACAGCGGACCCGGACGGAACTGGAAGTCGCCTTCCTTCTGATTGTAGAAGTGAATACCGCTCAAATCCGAAGGAAGCAGGTCCGGCGTGAACTGAATTCGTTTGAACTGCAACGACAGCGACCTTGCCATCGATTTGGCGAGCATCGTCTTGCCGGTTCCCGGAACATCCTCCAGCAGCACGTGGCCGGAGGTAATTAACCCAATTAACAATAGCTCGATAACATCTGCTTTTCCGACGATAACCTTCCCTATGTTTTGCTTCACCTTCGTTGCCAGATTGTCAATGGCGTGCAATGGCATGGCAGGCGGCACTCCTTTCCATTACGATTTGGCTTGATTCGACCTGGAGCGCTGCAACGACTGAAGCTCGCGCCACTTGATTATACGAATTCCTTCCTTCTGCAGTACCTTTTTAATATCTTCATCCATGAACAGCCGATGCTCCATTCCCCGTTTCTCCGGCTCCCTGTGGAATGACCTCAGCTCATCCGTCACCTGCGATGGGTGAATGATCAGCTCCGTCACACCGGCATGAAGGTTGCCAAGCAGAGCGCTCATCTCCTGCTTCAATGCGTCATACGTTTCGCCATCTCCCAGCGCGAACGGCAAGCCGACCAAGTAATCCAGGATGACGACCCCTTTCGCATCCGCGAGCGCAGCCACCTGTCTCGCCTGCTCCTGCATATCGGGCGGGGCGATACTGCCATTCTCCTGAAGGACATAACGCGGCAAGCGGAACGGCAAGCCGTATTCGGCGCATATATCCAGCACTTCGGCCAGGAAATGGCGCCCCGTCTGCAAGCCGTACAGACTCCCCATGTGATTGTCCGCATGCGTTGGGTTCATGCCGAGGGAAATCGCCATCTCAATCTGATTCGTCATCTCCTGCTTCAACTGAGCGGCATCGGCTGCAACTTCCACGCTTCGGCAATCGCTCGGGAAATATCCTTCCGCCGTTACCAGCGACGATACATCTCCCGACCGCGTCACCGGTCCCCAGCGATAAGGGTCCCATTCGCTCGTAAAGGTCAGGTGAACGCCTACATCATATTGCGGATGCTGCGCACTCCACTTCGCAGCTTCATACGCCCATGCGCAAGGCATCATGACCGTGGCCGAGCTGACCGCCCCTAGCTCCAGCATCTCTTGCACGGCTATATTGACTGAATGGCATAGCCCGTAATCATCGGCATTGACAAGCAGCAGCCGATCTTCAGCATGGTAACCCAATTGTTCCGCTAAACTACTCATGGCTCATAACTCCTTCGCTATTGGATCGGTATATGGGATCGTACTGCATCTATTATAAACATCCAAGGCAGATGTTGGCAAAATCAATACGCAATTCAAACGCATATGACCGATTATATTCGACAGAATTATCTGACAATTGCAAGTGACACTGTCGAATGAATTTGCTTCCTGTTGCTTATTGCGCTTCCCCGGGAAATGATTCGCTGGGCAATACGTTCATTTCCCGCTCCGCTTCCTTCGCAGCCGCAGCTGTCGCGCCATCAGCCATGAGAAGGCAATCATCAGCGTGCCCGTTGCCGGGCCAATTGGATCTAGCAAGACAGACGCAAGCAGAACAGCCGCTGTTATCCAGCAGATAGCGATATACCTTATCGGGCTGCTCCAGCTTCCCAGATGCCATGGAGCGCCATTCTCCTTCGCACCTTGCCCTCTCCAAGCGCGACAAGAGAGCGCAATGCCGTACGCAGCGAGCAGGCATACGATCGCAATGGACGCCAATGGCAGTGTAACAGCTAGTTCATAGAGCGACTGAAGGACAGCCATAACTGCAATTGCCGCTGCAGCGCACGCCCATATCGCATACAGCGGCAGAGCGCTGCGCAGCGAGACTGTCGACAGCTTACTCCCGATGGGAAAGATACCGTCTCGCGCCATGCTGAAAAGCGCTCTGGCGCTTGCGGCGAGCGATGAGTAGCAGCTAAGCCACAACGCCGCAAGGATAAGCGGCAGCCACCAGCCTCTCCCCCACTCCGAACCGACGGTATCCAGAAATACTGCCGCTCCGCCGAAGCCTTGCTCTGACAGCAAGTCTCCGCCAGGATTCCATAACAGTGATAGGAAGAACAGCAGCATACACACAAGCAAGCTGCTGTACGCGACGGATAAAAAAATTGCCCACGGCACATGGACGCGGGGCTCTACGCATTCCTCAGCGCCTAACCCGGAGCCGTCCATCCCGAGAAACAGAAGCAGCAATAGCAGAGAACCGGTCAGAAAGGCGGGCATCGTCACATTCCCCGTAAGCGCGGCATCCTTCCATTGATACAAGATGGCAGGCGAGTACTCCCCCGGCCAGAACAGGACCAGAAGGCAGCCGAGCATGGCAGATGCCGCAAGCACTTGAAGCCATACGCCTGCCGACAGAAGCCAACGCATGGCCCTTGATGCGACTTGCTGCACCGCAGCCAAGGAAGCCGTTACGATCAGGAAACAGATCCAGTAGCTGACGCTTGTCGCTGTGAACGAGAAGCGGGCAACCAAGTAATCGTTCGCCAAATAAGCGAATGCCCCTGCCAGCAGAGTCAGCTTGGCGATATACCCCATCAGCAGCAGCAAGCCAGTCGCTGCCGCTGCTCTCCCTCCGCCGGAAGCATAAGCGGCATGGTAGACGCCTCCCGCAGTAGGTGTCTCGGAAGCCAGCTCCGCAAGCGTTGCGCCAAGAGCTGTCGACAGCAACGCCACCGCAGGCAAGCCGTATCCGATGACAGACAACCCGCCGGTTCCGATGGAAGGTCCGTACACGACGACGGCAGTGCCGAGGAATGCTATAGCGTTGAAGGACATCCCCATCGAAGAAACGGTTCGCAATTGTCTGCGCAATATGCCGATTATGCCGTATTGGCTTAATTCGTTCCTGTCCTGAAGCAGCTGGATTTCCAGCCCGTAACGGAGCATGCTCTGATAAGTAGGATGACGGCCTACCGCCAAGCTCCCTCTGACCGCAACGGCAATGATGAACAGAAAAAAAACAGCATGCAAGAAAAAGCCGACAAGCGCGCTTGCCATATTCGTCCCACCCCCATACTAAATGTATGAGACTGGTCAGGCAGGCATGCTTCATTGCGCGCTGTAATGCCGGCATGGTATTCATTCTTCATTAATCATTCATCAGCATAGGCCCAAGCGGCCCGTCTTCATTGATAATATCCTGAAGCTCATATACCGATATCGGGAAGTAAAGAAAGCCGTACACGTAAGGGGCAATTTCATACAGCTGAAAATAGATGACCAGCGATCGGTCGGCGATATAGAAGCTCTGGTCCGGCGAGATGGACTGAAAAGGCTCGAACGTCGGTATGCCTCTCTCCTGAATCTGCTTCCCTACAATCGCGCTGATGGTCTCCACATATGGACTGCTCGGCTTGAATAAATCCTTCAGCTCGTATTGCTCCCCCGTCGACTGCTTGAACGTCATGGACTTCTGAAGCGTCATGCCGTGCGCGCCGCCTGTATAGGCATAATTATACAACGACAGGCTAAGCACATTTTTCTCATTCGTCTTTAATTCGTAGTACCCCTGCATCTCCGCTCTGGGGTCGGCCAGACTGCCTTGCTCATGCACCAATCGTTCCACTTCGGACCGTATCGCTTCATTTATTTTGCTGACGGCCTCCGTGCTTGGTCCGTGCAGAATCTGAGGGAACAGAAGCTCCGCTTTTGGAAATGCCGTTCTGGCCGTCTGGATGACGGAGGGCGGTTGGAATGCCATAGATAGCACCTCGATCTCATAGGATGCTATAGTCTATGCGGCAGTCCGCTTATCTCATTCCGTTCACTGCTCCAGCAGCAGCTTCTCGCGCTGGGTCAGACGGCGTCCGTACACATCCAGCACCAGCTCTCCTCCATTAAGACCCAATATCCGGTCGGCGTACCGCTCCGCCCACTCCCCTTGGTGAAGTACGGCGATCACAATGATGCCCTGCTCCTTGCACAGCGACTTCAGCTCGCCCAGTACGGCGTCTGCCGCATGCGGGTCCAGACCCGATACCGGCTCGTCGGCTACCAGCACTTTGGCGCCATGAACCAGCGCTCTGGCAATCGCCATCCGCTGCCGTTCGCCGCCGCTCAGATTTTTCGCTTTTGTATGCGCTTTATCCAACAGACCGCGCTTCTCGATCAGATCCATTGCGCCCATGTAATCGTCGTTCCTTACCATGCCTGTCCATCTGCGCCACGCCGGCGTTTGCCCGACTGCGCCGATAATGACATTTTTCAGTCCCGTCTTCTCCGGGTACAGGAACGGCTTCTCCTCCAGATAAGCGACCTGGCGCTTATGCTTCAGCTTGGCCATGAATCCTTCCTTCAGCACATCCTTGCCGTCCACCATATAATGGCCCGAAGTCCATTCCTCCTGCAGCGCCAAGCATTTGAGCAGCATCGATTTGCCGCTTCCACTCTCTCCCATTACTGCAATGAAGTCACCTTCAAATGCGTCGAAGGTAATATTTTTTAATATTTTGGGCCCTCCCGGGATTCGTTTCGTCAATTTCTGTATTCGTAGCATAAGCCGCTCCCTTTCCCTTCATCCTATGTACATCTGCACTCTATGAATCTAGTTTACGGCAAATAAATAACTCTTTCCACCCGAACAAATGTTTGCTATAATGAATTTAAGAACGAATGTTCTGATGTTCCCATTAAATTGCTTTAAAAGGAGGCAAGATCACCATGAACAACAAATGCGAAAATTTCCGTTATATCCAAAAGGTGAGGCCGTATCGCGATCTAACGTTTAAGTTCTACAGCGACGGGAGGCTGGTCATTATTGACAACCTGAGCGAGGAGGTGATCTTGCCCAAAGACTTGAAGGGAGACTGCAGAGACTTCTACGTCCGCAAGCGCATTCTCTTCATCAAGAGCAAGCTGATCGCCTCCCAATTAAAGTACGCATAATCATCATTCGCACGAAGGAGAGAATCCGATTAAAGGGATTCTCTCCTTTCTTCATGGAACCATTCACGTTACGGCAGTTGCTTGTTAATGCCGTTCAGGCTGGGCGGCCGCTTGGCGAATTTGTCCAGCTTGGACGTAATGGCTTCCTCGCGCAAGCTGGAATGGTTCTGTTGGTTGTGAATACGCTGGCTTTTATGGAATGGCATGCTCTTCACCTCCATTATCATTATTGGCCTATATGGGGGCAGAGTATGTAACGTCCGTTGCTCCGCCCGATAGATGCCTCGCCATTGACTTGCTGCAGTCAGTTGCGGTAGATTGGTCATACGGATGATTGGATGGCGCAGGAGGGAACTGACAATGACAAAACAACAAATTATGTTTGATCTGGACGATACGCTCATCTATTGCAACAAGTATTTCTTCTACGTCATAGAACAATTCGTTGACTTGCTGACGGAATGGTTCGGCCATACGGGGCTTGTAACGGAAGAAGAAATCAGGGATTATCAGATGGGACGGGATACGGCGCTCATCAGCGTTAGCGGCTTCAAGAGCGAGCACTTCCCGCAATCGTTCATCGACACTTACAATCACTTCAGCGACTTGACGGGCAGAGCGCGCCAGAAGAAGGAGCAAGAGCTGCTATGGAAGATGGGCATGGATGTCTACGAGCATGAGACAGAACCATACCCCTATATGGAGGAGACGCTGGATAAGCTTGCGGAAGCAGGCCATGAATTGCACTTGTACACGGGCGGCGAAGCGCCCATTCAGCGTCGCAAAATAGAAGCAATGGGATTGGAGAGATATTTCGGCTCCAATATCTATATCCGCCAACAGAAAAATATCGAAGCGTTGGAAGGCATACTTTCAAAAGGGAAATTCCACAGGGACCATACGTGGATGATCGGCAACTCCATCCGCACGGATGTGGTGCCCGCTCTTACTGCGGGCATTCACGCCATCCATATGCGGACGAAGCTGGAGTGGCATTACAATGTGGTAGGCATCGACATCGCACCGAAGGGGGCGTTCTTCACACTGGAGCTGCTGAAGCAGGTGCCTGGCGCGATTCATCAATACCTTAATCGTTAGACCTCGATCTGCAACGCTCCGCTTTCTGCGCTTCGCAAGAGGAGTCTCCCCTGAACGGCAGAACCGTCCGGTTGGCGCAGCTTAAGCTTCGCGGTCTTGCCCTTCTCGATCAGAGCCTTCACCTGCAAGTCCGTCAACTGACGACCGAAGGCTTCCTTCCAGATCACGAAGGTGCAGCCTTCGCGGTAATGCGAACAGCCATACCCTTTCCTTCCCATGAAGATGGAGCCGCCGCAGCCGGGACGGGGACATGCCGCCACGACTGCCGGCTTTCCATCACCGGAAGCGGCTGCTGCTTTGCTTGCGGCTGCTCCTCTGCTGCCGCTCCCGGCACTCTTCTTGCGGGTTCCGCTCTTGCCTCTGGCGGGCTTCTCAGGCTGCTGGAACGACGCTATATTCGCCCGCTCCTGGCGGGACACTTTCTCCACGATCATCGTCGCGAATTTCTTCACATTCGTCATGAATTGCTCGTCCGAAGCGCTGCCGCGCGCAATCTCATTCAAGCGCCGCTCCCACATGCCGGTCATCTCCGGAGAAGTCAACAGCTCGACACCAGCGCTGCGAATCAATTCGATAGCCGTTCTCCCCTTCGAAGTCAGCAGTATTTTTTTGCCTTGCATACCAATATAGCCGACCTTCTTCAGTCTCTCGATCGTAGCCGCTCGCGTAGCGGGAGTGCCCAGGCCGGAATCTTTCATCGCATCCTTCAGGTCTTCGTCCTCAATGTTCTTCCCCGCGCTTTCCATTGCCTTCAGCAGCGTGCCTTCCGTATATGCCTTCGGAGGCTGTGTCTCCTTCTCCTTCACTGCCGCATCCTTGCAAGTGACAGGCTCATTCTCCCGCAGCGCGAATGATTCGCTGATTTCCAGCTCCTCTTCGTCCTCTTGCTCCCCTTTCTTGCCGCGCGGCTTGCTCTTATCCTGCTGGTCTGCGTAGATCGCTTTCCAGCCGGGATCGATCAGCTGCTTCAGCGAAGTTTTGAACAGCTCCTCTTCTACCTCCGTCATCGCCGTATGGGACTTATATTGTGCGGCAGGATAGAATTGAGACAGGAACCGGCGCACAACCATATCGTAGAGCTTGCTTTCGTCCTGGGACAATCCGGAAGCTTTGCGCTTGGTCGGCAATATGGCGTGATGGTCCTCCACTTTCGCAGGATTGCATATATACTTATTGCCTTTATGGACGAGACCGCGGTTCGCTCCTTTCACCCACTCCCCGTAAGCCGTTCCTGCAAGCGAAGACAATGCGGCATGCATCTCCGGTATATTCTGCTCCGTGACGAAGTTGGAGTTCGTTCTTGGATAAGTGATTACCTTATGCTTCTCGTACAGCGACTGTGCAAGATCAAGCGTCTTCTTCGCAGGAAAGCCTAGCTTCGCGTTCGCCTCGCGCTGCAGCAACGTCAAGTCATAGAGCTTGAACGGATACTCCTTCACATCCTTGACCTCATAGGAGACGACAGTGCCGGGCTTGCCCTTCACCTTCTCTGCCAGCTTTCCTGCACGCTCTGCGTCCTGCAGCCTCTCTCCTTGCCAGATCCCCTTGTATGTGATCAATTCCGTCTCGAATAGAGCTTCCAGCACATAATAAGTCAAGGAGTTGAACGCTTCAATCTCCTTCTGGCGGTCGTAGACCAGCGCAAGCACAGGCGTCTGCACTCTGCCGACAGACAGCAGCACGTTATGTCTCGTCGTGAACGCTCGCGAGCCGTTCATGCCGATCAGCCAGTCCGCCTCGCTGCGCGCTGATGCCGCTTTCGTCAGATTGTCGTATTCCGCACCGTCCTTGAGCTCCCTGAATCCGCGCTGTATCGTCTCCGCTGTCAAGTCGGAGATCCACAATCGCTGAACGGGCTGCGTCAGCTTCAGGTATCTCTGGATAAGCGAGAATATATACTGCCCTTCCCTCCCGGCATCGCAAGCGTTGACGAGCTTACCGCAACGCTTCGCCAAGCTCTTGATGACTGTCAGCTGATCCTTCGTCTTCCGGTTCGGAATCAGCTTGAACGTATCGGGTATGATCGGCAGATGGGACAAGTTCCACTTTTTATATTTGTCGTCGTAAGCGTCCGGCTCCGCAAGGCCGATCAGGTGGCCGATCGCCCAAGTTATAATATAGTGTTCGCCTTCCAGATAGGTTCTGTTGTTCTTCGCCCGCGGCTCGATCGCATTCGCAATATTGCGGCCCATATCCGGCTTCTCGGCAATAATCAATGTTTTCAAAATGCACTTCGCTCCCTTAGCAGTTATGGGCTGACCTCTTCGTGCGGCGCCTCCATATAAGCCGTCATTGACCGAAGCAAGGAGGTTACTCCCTTCGACCAATTGGGATCTTCGGCATATTCCCGGTTGATCCATGCGATGGGGTCCGTATGCTGCGGCTTGTCCTTGCTCAATCGCACGATCGTCCGGGATGCAATTTCTGCCGATTCCTTAATCGATGTATTGAATTGCTGCCAGCTATGGAATACATTGAAGGGATTGTTGGCAATCTTCTCTGCCCGTTCATGCGAACGCGGCACGAATGCCTGCTCCTGTCCGGTTATCGCGAACAGCAGCAGCGGATGAATATTGAACTGCTCCGCCGCATCGATAATCGGAAGCATATATTCCTGATCGGCAAGCACCGAGTTCCTTCTATTCAGATAAGAAGCCAATCTCACTTCATCGATCGGCTTGTATTGCAATTCCGCCGGAAGTTCATTGCTTGCCCTCTCTACAGGATGTTCAACTGATTGCTGTTGAACCGTCGACGGTTGGAATGAAGGAGCAGATATCCGATCGCTCAACGACCATCCATACATCATGACGGCGGATACCAGACCGAGACTGAGCGCCCCATACAACAAAAATCGCTTCTGCCTACGAACGGATACCGCCTTGCTTGTCCCGTGCAGCGGGATAATCTCGGCAGTTCCGGAAGCGGCAGCATCAATGCCTGCTCCGGCAATAGACGTTCTGTTCATCCATTGTCGCAGCGGAGCCGCAATCGCTTCATCTTGCTGGTCAAGCGTCCGGCACAGCTCCAGTATGTCACCTCTGCAGACGGGACGCTGCTGCTCCAGCACGGTTGTCCGTATTAAGGTTGCCGTCATTCGCTGGCGTACATCCGGTTCGAACTCAGGCAAGCCGCGATAGATGATGCGAGTGACCGCATCGGCTACAATTTCCGCCCGCCGCTCGTGTGGAGCAGCGGCATACTTGGCGTGTACATAGCTCCGGATTCGGTTGACATCCTGCTCCGTAAGCACATAGGCATTGTCGGCGTTCATGACATGACCCCTCTCCCCTACACGTCATCTCACACCGATTCTACCACAACTTTCCTGCTTATGGTGCAGCAACCTTCGCAATTTCTCTTTGCATAACATCGCTAGCAACATAAGCTGCAATCTGCTCTTTCTCCCCAACAGTGAATCCGTACTCGCAGTCACAGTCTTCATCCTGCGGCACCATCTGCACAATCGTGCCATCGTGCGTGCAGATAACCAGAATCGTGAAGTCGATCACATCATCCGGCACAGGCGTCGCTTCAGCCAGCTCCGGCTGCAGCACAATATCAATCCATTGCTCATCCCGGCGCTCAACATGAGGCATAAAGCTGCGAAATTTCAGTTCCGTTATGCGGTCCAATCCGTATTTAATCACATGAATCCTCCTCATCTCCAAGAGAAATTGGCGTATTGCGACAAATTAATCCCACATACTGAAGCTTTTAAAGCAAGAAAAGCGCCCGTAGGCGCTTCTAGTGCTTCTAGAAATCGAAAGGTTATGCGGGTTAAGGAAGCATGGAGCTTCCCATCAAATATTTGTCCACTTCACGGGCTACCTCGCGGCCTTCATTAATCGCCCATACGACAAG
This sequence comes from Paenibacillus sp. J5C2022, assembly GCF_025567625.1. Lineage (GTDB taxonomy): Bacteria > Bacillota > Bacilli > Paenibacillales > Paenibacillaceae > Pristimantibacillus. Next base: position 50,969 of record NZ_JAOQJC010000005.1, read on the forward strand.
GCTTTGACCGCGGCGCATATCGCCCGCTGCGAACACTTTGTCTACGTTCGTGCGATAGTCGCCGTAAGTCGCTTTCACATTGGAACGACGGTCCTGTTCCAGACCAAGCTGCTCGATTAGCGTTGTTTCCGGTCCTTCGAAGCCTACTGCAATCAAGACGAGATCAGCAGGCCACACCTTCTCCGTACCCGGAATTTCATTATAAATCTTCCGTCCCGTCTCGTCTACAACACGTTGAATTTGAACGGTGTGCAGTTCCTTCAGATTGCCGTTCTCATCTCCTACGAATTTCTTCGTCAAGACGGAGAAGGCGCGCGGATCTTCACCATATAGTGCTTTGGCTTCTTCTTGCGCGTAATCCAGCGTATAGACGTTCGGGAATTGCGGCCAAGGATTGCTCACATTATCACGTTCCAGCGGAGCCTTCGCATGCGTGCCGAACTGAGTGACGGACTTGCAGCCGTGACGAAGCGCAGTTGCTACGCAGTCCGTACCTGTATCCCCGCCGCCGATGACGATAACGTCCTTGTCCTTCGCAGAGATATAGTTGCCGTCCTGAAGCCCCGAGTCCAGATAGCTCTTGATCGTACCGTTCAAGTAATCCATCGCCTTATGAATACCGTTCAGTTCGCGGCCTTCCATATTCACATCTCGAGCTTTCGTCGCGCCTCCGCACAATACGACGGCATCGTACTTCTCCACAAGCTCGCTGGCCGGGATATCCTTGCCGATCTCGGTGTTCGTAATGAACTCTACCCCTTCCTCGATCAGCAAATCTACGCGGCGTTGCACGACATCCTTCTCCAGCTTCATGGTCGGGATACCGTATGTCAGCAGTCCGCCAATGCGGTCGTCTCTCTCATAGACGGTAACGGTGTGCCCCGCTTTGTTCAGCTGCGCTGCGGCAGCCATCCCTGCCGGACCGGAACCAATAACGGCTACGCGCTTGCCTGTACGCATCTTCGGCGGCTGAGCAACAACCCAGCCCTCCTCGAAGCCGCGATCGATAATCGCTTGCTCGATCGTCTTGATTGTCACCGCCTCGCCGATCAGCCCTACCGTACAGGAGCCCTCGCACGGCGCAGGACATACGCGGCCTGTGAACTCAGGGAAGTTATTCGTCTTGTGCAGACGTTCCAGCGCCTCGCGCCACAATCCTCTATAGATCAAGTTGTTCCATTCCGGAATGAGATTGTTCACCGGACAGCCCGATACCGATCCCGCCAGCTCCATACCCGTATGACAGTAGGGAGTGCCGCAATCCATACAGCGCGCGCCTTGCGTCCGCAGCTGCTCGTCGGAGAAGTGCTTGTGGAACTCGTTCCAGTCCTTGATGCGCTCTAGCGGATCGCGGTCTGCCGGCAATTCACGTTGATATTCCATAAAACCAGTTGGTGTTGACATGCTCGCGTTTCCTCCATCCCTGTTTCCCGTATGCTAGTCTATCAATCCCTATGTGTCCATACCCTAAACTCATTATATTATAACATGGTATCATTTCTTTGTTTAGATCGATAATGCATTTTCCGCACAATCATTTGCACTTTATGACGAAATGTTCGTCGATTTGGCAATCTATTGATCAGTTGCCGGCATTGATGCGCTTATAGGTAACGAATGTAAAGGCATATGCATTCTTTTCATCGGCTGCCCGATATTCAGAATCGGCAATGATCCATTGCCCGGACGGCAGCTCGGGGAAGGAAGCGTCGCCCCTCTCGATATCCGCTTCCACGTGGGTAAGCAATACTTTTTCCGCATAGGGAAGCAGCAGCTCGTACACTTCTCCCCCGCCGATGACCATCAGCTCATCCGACTCGCCAAGCGAGAGCGCCTCCTGAACGGAATGTACGACCTCGCAACCGTTGAATGTGCTCCCCTGCTGTCTCGTTAATACAACGTTCCGGCGATTCGGCAAGGGCTTGCTTCCGAGGGATTCGAACGTCTTGCGGCCCATCAGTACCGTCTTCCCTGTCGTCATACGCCTGAAGTATGCCATCTCCGCAGGCAGATGCCACGGCATCGCATTCCCTTGGCCGATGACGCGGTTGCGGTCCATTGCCGCGATAAGTACAACTGTCATGCAGACTCACTTCCTTTCCACAATTAGACGGCTACCGGAGCTTTAATCGTAGGGTGGGGGTCATATTGATCCACGCGCATATCCTCAAGCTCGAAGTCGAATATCGAACGCTTGTCGCTGTTCAGAACCAGCTTCGGCAGCTCCCTTGGCTCTCTGGAGAGCTGAGTTCGGATCTGCTCGATATGATTGCTGTAAATATGCGCATCGCCGATCGTATGCACGAAGTCTCCTATTCCAAGCCCGCATTCGTGGGCGACGAGATGAGTAAGCAGCGCATAACTGGCTATGTTGAACGGAATGCCGAGGAAGATGTCGCCGCTGCGTTGATACAGCTGACAGGACAGCTTGCCCTCCGATACGTAGAACTGGAACATGGTATGACACGGCGGAAGAGCCATAGACGGGATATCCTCGGGATTCCATGCCGTCACGATGAGCCTTCTGGAATCCGGATTGACCTTGATTGCCTCGATAACGTCCTTCAACTGGTCGATATACTCCCCTTGCGACGTACGCCACTGACGCCATTGCTTGCCGTATACATCGCCGAGTTCGCCATATGTTTTGGCGAATTCGTCATCATGCAATACACGATGCGTGAATCGATCCATCTCTTCCTTATATTGAAGCGAGAACGCTTCATCCCTTTGCGACCGCAAGCCGAAATCGGTCATATCGGGACCGTTGTACGCTTTGCTTTCCACCCATCTCTTGAAGGCCCATTCATTCCATATCCCATTGTTATTCTGAAGCAAGTAGCGTATGTTCGTATCGCCCTTCATAAACCACAGCAGCTCGCTGGCGATGAGACGGAACGGCACCCGCTTCGTGGTCAACAGCGGAAATCCCTCCTGGAGAGGAAATCGCATCTGATAGCCGAACCGTGAAATCGTTCCCGTACCGGTCCGGTCTTCCTTGGCCACCCCTTCCTCCAGCACATCCTTCAGCAATTGCAGATAGGCTTGTTCACTTGTGATCATGCCTGTTGCCTCCTTACCTCATAACTGCATTCTGACAAAGTAGAAATCATTATAACATCAATCCGCAATCCTGTCCTGCTTTCTTTTCTTCCTCAGCTGATGCCTGCCGGGGGCGGATAAGTGGAGGGTTCGCTCCAGTTCGCTCTCGGGCTGAACGCCGGGTACCTGAACCGGCTTCCCGTGCTCGTCCAGTCCCACAAACGTAAAAAATGCGGTAACCGTGACCGTACGGCTGCCGGTATACAAATTCTCGGAGGTGACGGATACATAGATCTCCATAGAGCTTCGGCTGGTCCAGGTAACGAATGCTTCAATCTCAATGACTTCTCCGACTCGAATAGGGGCCAGGAAATCCAGGCTGTCGGTCGATGCGGTAACGACACGCATTCGGGCATGGCGCATTGCGGCGATAGCGGCCGCTTTATCCATATATTCCATCAGCTTCCCGCCGAACATTGTGTCGTGATGATTCGTATCCGACGGAAAGATTAGCTGTGTCATAATGGTGCGCGAATCCGAAGCATTCTTCATCTCTTTATTCTCCATCGTCATTCCCTCCGATGCGCTCAATTGTTCATGTGCAATCACTTCTCTATTATATGCAAAAAGGCCCCGCAGCTCGCAAGCTGCGTGACCTCTTCGCCATGTAGAAACCTATCGATTACTTGCTCACCGTATGAATCGGATGTCCAAGCGCCACTTCCGCAGCGTCCAGCACAATCTCGCCAAGCGTAGGATGCGCATGAATCGTAAGCGCGATGTCTTCCAGCGTAGCTCCCATCTCGATGCCAAGCGCGATCTCGGCGATCATATTGGAAGCTTCCAGACCTACGATCTGCGCGCCAAGCACCAGACCGTTGTCCGCATCGGAGATCAGCTTCACGAAGCCTTCAGTCGCGTTAAGAGACATAGCGCGTCCATTGATAGCGAACGGGAACTTGCCAATCTTCACATTGTGGCCGGCATCCTTCGCTTCTTTCTCGCTGAGGCCTACGCTTGCGCATTCCGGATCGGAGAAGCATACAGCCGGCACGCACTTGTAATCGACAGCGCTTGGCTGTCCCGCGATGACTTCAGCGGCTACGCGGCCTTCGTACATTGCCTTGTGGGCAAGCGCAGGACCTGCTGTAATATCGCCGATTGCAAAAATATGCGGAATGCTTGTGCGGCACTGCTCATCGATTTCCACAAGACCGCGATCCGTCGTCTTCACGCCGATCAGATCCAGACCCAGCTCGCCGTCAGTATTCGGGCGACGGCCTACAGTTACAAGCAGGTAGTCCGCTACAACTTTTTCTTCTTTATCGCCTACGGTGTAAGTGACCGTAACCTCTTTATCCGTTGCGTCTGCGCCTTTCGCTTGCGCTCCGGTTACAACGTCGACGCCGGCACCTTTCAGCTTCTTCGCAACAACTGCGGACACATCTTTGTCGAAGCCCGGCAGAATCGTGTCGGAGCCTTCGATTACCGTTACCTTCGTGCCGAACTTCGCGTACATCTGACCAAGCTCGATGCCGATGTAGCCGCCGCCAATAACGACCAGGCTCTTCGGAACTTCAGGCAAGGACAATGCGCCTGTGGACGACAGAATCCGCTCGCCGAACGGGAATGCCTTCAGCTCGATCGGACGCGAGCCGGTAGCGATAATACAATGCTTGAAGCGGTAGCGCGGAGCTTCCTGATCGTTGAATACACGCGCCTCATTTTCGTTGATGAACATCACTTCGCCGTTGAAGTATTGCACCTTGTTCGCCTTCAGCAAGGAAGCAACACCGCCGGTCAGCTTCTTCACAATGCCGCTTTTGAACTCCTGCACTTTGCCGAAGTTCACCTTCGCTTCGCCTACTTCGATGCCGAAGTCGGAAGCGTGGCTGACGGACTCGTATTGATGTGCAGCGGAGATAAGCGCTTTGGATGGAATACAGCCTACGTTCAAGCACACGCCGCCTACGTTTTCTTTGTCTACTACAAGAACGTTCTGACCGAGCTGTGCTGCGCGAATCGCAGCTACGTAACCGCCGGGACCGGCGCCAATGACTAGTGTGTCGATATCAAGGGATGCATCGCCTACTACCATTTTTTATACCTCCATGATGAACAGTTCTGGTTGAGCCAGAAGCTGCTTAATATGATTCATAAAGTGTTGTGCCGTTGCGCCGTCGATAAGACGGTGGTCGAAGCTGAGTGACAGAGCCATGACGGGTGCCGCTACCAGCTCGCCGTCGCGCACGACAGCTTTCTCCGAGATACGGCCCGTGCCGAGAATCGCCACTTCAGGGAAGTTGATGACCGGCGTGAAGAACATACCGCCTGCGGAACCGATGTTGGAAATAGTAATCGTGCTGCCCCTCAGCTCGTTCGGAGCAAGCTTGCCGTCGCGGCCGCGCACGGCAAGGTCGCGAATTTTGTCCGCGATCATGAAGATGCTCTTGCGGTCGGCGTCCTCAACGACAGGAACGATCAATCCGTTGTCCGTATCCGTCGCGATACCGACATTGTAATATTTGCGATAGACGATTTCCTGGTTAGCCTCATCCAGCGTGGAGTTCATGATCGGGAACTCGCGGCATGCGGCTACAAGTGCCTTGACGATGAATGGCAGATAAGTAAGCTTGGATCCTTTCTTCTCTGCGTAAGGCTTGTATTTGGCGCGAAGGGCAACCAGTTCCGTAACGTCGACCTCGTCCATAATGGTAACGTGAGGTGCAGTGTATACCGATTTGGACATGGCGCCAGCAATCACTTTGCGAATGCCTTTGAACGGCTCGCGCTCTTCCGGACGATATGGCGTTCCTGCAGCAGCCGGTGCCGCAGCAGCAGCTTCCGCCTTCGGCTCATTCTCTTGGACAGCAGCGGCCGGTGCTTCTTGCGCAGCAGGAGCGCCGTCGAAGCCGTCTACGTCCTCGCGAGTAATACGTCCGTTCTTGCCTGTTCCGGATACTTGCGTCAGGTCTACTCCCTTCTCGCGAGCATACTTGCGAACGCTTGGAGTTGCCAATACGGGACCAGACGCTTCCTTCGCCGCTTCAGGCGCAGCTGCAGGCACTGAAGCTGCAGCAGGAGCAGCAGACTGTTCGGCCTTTGGCGCTTCTTCAGCAGCCGGCTCCGCTTGCTCCGGCAATTCGCCTTCCACATCAATAATAGCGACGACCTCGCCAACTTTGCACACTTGTCCGTCCTTAACAAGCACATCCAGCACTTTACCGTTTACCGGACAAGGAACCTCTACGATCGCTTTGTCGTTTTGCACTTCCATTATAATGTCGTCGTCTGTTACATTTGCGCCAGGCTGGATAAGCACTTTAATAATTTCGCCCTCGTGCAGACCTTCGCCAAGCTCGGGGAATCGGTATTCGAATTTTGCCACCGATATCAACCTCCTCTTTCTTCATTAAAACCATTCGGTCTTCGTTGTCGCTAATTTAAAATTCCATTACTTTGTTGACAGCCGTTACGATGCGCGCCGGAGAAGGAAGCCATTGATCCTCGATTTGCGCGAATGGATATACCGTATCCGGTCCTGCAACGCGCAATACGGGAGCTTCAAGATGAAGAATCGCCTTCTCGTTGATTTGCGCGATAATTTCAGCGGCTACGCCGGACGTTTTTTGCGCTTCCTGTACAACGATGCAACGATTCGTCTTCTGGATGGAAGCGACGATCGTATCGATATCCAGCGGCATAAGCGTACGAAGATCGATAACCTCTGCTTTCACGCCGTTCTTCTCCAGCTCGTCCGCAGCCTTCTGAGCCGTGTGCACCATCATGCCGTACGCCAGAATCGTCACATCGCTGCCTTCGCGCACGATGTTGGCTTTGCCGATCTCTACCGTATATTCGCCTTCCGGCACCTCTGCGCGGAATGCGCGATACAAGTTCAGATGCTCCATGAAGAAGACGGGATCGTTGTCGCGGATTGCCGCCGTCATCAAGCCCTTCGCGTCATATGGATTGGACGGGATGACGACCTTGATGCCTGGTGTCTGAATAGCAAGTCCTTCCAGCGAATCCGTATGCAGTTCGGCCGCTTTCACACCGCCGCCGAACGGTGTACGGAATACGATCGGCGAGTTGTAGCGTCCGCCGGAACGATAGCGCATGCGCGCCGCTTGCACGAACATTTGATCCAGTGCTTCGTAGATGAAGCCGACGAACTGAATTTCCGCAATGGGACGGAATCCTTGAATGCCCATTCCGACAGCCATACCGGCAATGGCGGATTCCGCAAGCGGCGTATCGAAGACGCGATCTTCGCCGAACTCATCCTGCAGACCTTCCGTCACACGGAATACCCCGCCAACTTTACCTGCATCCTCACCGAAAATTACTACATTCGAATCCCGTTTCAACTCTATGCGCATCGCATCGCGAATTGCTTCCAACATATTCATTTGAGCCATGATTCCCTATTCCTCCCCTTCTACTGAAAATCGGCTTTCTGCTCTTCAAGATGCTGCGGCGTCGTTTCGAACATGGAGTCAATGAGGCCAGGGACCGTCATTTTCTCTGTCGCTTCCGCTTTCTTGATATGTTCGTTAACCGTCGCCTTCGCTTCTTCCTTCACGCGGTTCGTATCCTCTTCACTCCACAGACCCTTCCTCTCCAGGAACTTGCCGAAGCGAATAAGAGGGTCCTTCTTCGCCCATTCCGCCTCTTCTTCTTTCGTGCGATATTTGGTCGCATCGTCAGCCATGGAATGCGGACGGAAGCGGTAAGTAAGCAATTCGATCAACGTCGCGCCGTCGCCGTTGCGGCCGCGCTCGGCAGCTTCCTGAACGGCTTTGATCACTGCCAGCACGTCCATGCCGTCCACTTGTACGCCCGCGATGCCTGCGGCAACCGCTTTATGCGCGATGGATTGCGCAGCAGTCTGCTTGGCGAAAGGCGTCGTAATCGCATATCCGTTATTCTGAACAGCATAAATGACCGGCAGCTTGAATGCGCCGGCGAAGTTCAGGCCTTCGTAGAAGTCGCCCTCGGAGGAACCGCCGTCGCCTGTATAAGTAATGGCTACACGCTTCTCGCCCTTCTTCTTGAATGCCATGGCGACGCCAGTAGCGTGAAGGATTTGCGCACCGATAATAATTTGAGGCATCAGCACATGCACATCTTCAGGAATCTGTCCGCCATGCTGATGACCGCGGGAGTAAAGGAATGCCTGATACAGGGGCAGACCGTGCCACACGAGCTGCGGCATATCGCGATAGCCCGGGCAGACAAAATCGTCCTTGTTCAGCGCGTATTCGCTGCCGACCATGGACGCTTCCTGGCCGGATACTGGCGCATAGAAGCCCAGACGGCCTTGGCGGCCGAGGTTTACCGCACGCTCGTCCCAAGTTCTTGTGAATACCATGCGGTACATGATTTCTTTCAATTGCTCGTCAGTAAGGTCCGGCATCATGTCCGGATTTTCTATGTCTCCATCAAGCGACAGCACGGATAATGGTGTTACCGGCTCCGATTGCACTTCATATGGCAGTTTGCTCATTTTGAACACTCACCTCAATCTAAATATTTGAAAAACACTACCCTCTGTTATAGAATTATTATAAACCTGTTTAACGAACGTGGTCAAAGCAAAAAACGAAAAACACCCCATTTTTTCACCGATTCCGCACATTATGTTAAGTAATTGTATATGCTACAGTCATTATATTTGAATATAACAGCATAATACAAGAGAGATTCGGCGTCACCTTACTATTGTTTACCCACTACTGCGTTATTCCATTCACTATGTAAAAAGGAGTCCGAGACGATGACCGATCAACGTTATTTGAAACGCACCATATTAAAAGAGACTGTACCTAGCAAGCATTTGCCCGAAGGGAGCCGCAACCTCCGCGTCTTCCTGCCGCCGGGCTATAACGAATTGCTGAGCTATCCTGTCGTCTATTGTCAGGACGGTGAAGACTTCTTCAATTTCGGAAGAATTGCAACATCAGCCACCGCACTCATTCTGGACGAAGGATTGGAGCCGTTCATCATTGTAGGCGTAGATGTGGACAAATCCGTGCGCACGGAAGAATATGCGCCGGACGGCAGCCGTCATGCGGCATATGTTCGTTTCTTCGGAGAAGAGCTGGTACCTTTCATCGAGGAGCGCTTCGCTGCGCGCCGAAGCGAGGAAGATCGCCTGCTCGCAGGAGACTCACTGGGCGGCAGCGTGTCCCTGCATATTGCGCTCTCATACCCCCAATTATTCACTCGCATCATGTCGCTCTCAGGCGCCTTCTATCCTGTATCGCAGCAGATTATAGCGGAATGCGAGGATTTGAGCTGGCTGTCCCTCTATATGATTATCGGCTTGCAAGAGACGGCATTTGAGACCGATCGGGGAGTATTCGACTTCGTGGAGTTGAATCGCAATGCAAGGGCCTTGATGGAGCAAAGGGGCGCACATCTATACTACGAGGAACGAGACGGCAAGCATCAATGGGGTTACTGGCAGAAGGATGTGCCGGCTGCATTGAAGCACTTCATCGAGGTGGAATGAGTGGAATTGAGAAAGCTGACCTAAGGAGCGAATTAGACGCTCTCCAGGTCAGCTTTTATAATGCGAAGCAGCTCTCTGCATCCCTCTTCCACCAGCTCATAGACATAAGGGAAGTTCCCTTCGTAATAAGGATCGGGCACATCCGCAATGCCGCGCTGCGGCAGCAGCTCCATGAAGGTGAACAGACGTACATTCGCGTCTGCATCGTGAAGACCGCCGAGTTCCACATTGTTCTGAAGCCCTCTCACATCGGCCAGATTTTTCGTATCCATGGCCACCATGTAGCGGAACGACGCGAAGTCATTCGCCGTTACCTGCCGTGCCTTCATCCCTGCAAAGGAAATTCCGCGCTTCTTCAGCTCGCCTTGCGTCCCTTCATGAGGCGGGCGGCCGATATGCCAATCCCCTGTCCCCGCGGAATCGACTGTGATGACATCGGACAATCCCGCCTGCGCTATCATCTCTCGCATGACCGCTTCCGCCATCGGCGAACGGCATATGTTGCCAAGACATACAAACAATATCGCTGACTTATTCTTCATGATTCAAGCCTCTCTTCTCGCTATTCATTAAGAAGCGCCGTCTCTTGGCGTCCGACGCTGCAAAGGCTCCTCTCAAGGAGCGCCGCGGCAGCTTCCACTTATAATGTACCGATAATATTCGGAACGCAGTCACCGCTACGAACAACAGCAGCAGCATCAGATGCGAGCTGAACCACCCTAATCCGATGACGAGTCCGGCAATAATCGCCCAGACAGCGTAAATCTCATCGCGAAGCACCAGCGGCTTGCGGCCTGCAAGCACATCGCGGATAATACCTCCGCCAATGCCTGTCAACATGGCAGCGACCATTACGGCGCTGAGCGGATGATTCATCTCGGTAGCATACAGCGCGCCTTGCACTGCGAATGCGGACAAGCCGATCGCATCGAAGAACACCTCGCTTCGCCGCCAGCGCAATATCCATCTGATCGGCAGGATGAAAGCGATTGTAATGACCACGGTAGCCGTAGTTAGCAGATACCCTTGACTCCACAAGGTGGTAACGGGCACCCCGATCAGCAAATTGCGAATGACACCGCCTCCGAAAGCAGTCACAAGTCCCAGCACGTAAACGCCCAAAATATCATATTCCTCTTCCATGGCGACAATCGCGCCGCTGACTGCAAACGCTATCGTACCGATCAAGCTGAATATGTCGAAAATGTCCATGCTCACAGCCTTATCCCCGCTCCCTTATCCGATTCTGCACCCAGCTGCTTTGTACTTTACACCTTATACATTGTAGTCCCCTCTACGCACTTTCGCAACGACATTTTTCTGTCATTGCCGCTCTCGCATGCATTGTCGCAGCTTGATACAAGCGATATACTGATAAGCATGAATATGCCTAGCATGAAAGGATGAGCAGACCTCATATGAACTCTACGATCATCATCGCGACAGGAGGCACACTGGGGCACTGGGCGATCCGCCACATACCCGACGACGCCCTTCTGATTGGAGCGGATAGCGGAGCCGTCTTCCTATTGGACAATGGCAGAATTCCCGCAGTGGCCATCGGGGATTTCGATTCTATTACCGATGAGGAGATGGCCCGAATTCGCCAAGCTTGCCCCACTGTCATTACCTGCGATCCTATAGACAAAAATTACACCGACACCGAAATGGCGTTCCAGCACGCCATGGCAATGAAGCCTCGAGAAATTGTTCTGCTTGGCGCAATTGGAACGAGATTCGACCATTCGCTCGCCAACGTCCATTTGCTTGCTTTGGCGGAGGAGAACGGCATCGACGCCAAGATCATTGACGAACATAACGAGATTCGCGTGGTTTCTTCTGTTGCAGCCATCCGGCGCGGCCCTTATGATACCGTATCCTTGCTGCCCTTAAGCCAGGAAGTGACCGGTATCACGTTATCCGGATTTCAATATCCGCTGCGTGACGCAAGCCTGACCGTCGGGCAATCCCTGGGCATCAGCAATGTCCTGCTGGGACAATCGGGTACCGTTCAACTGGCAAGCGGCAGGCTTATCGTCATTCAGAGCCGCGATTAGCAAGACGCCGGAAGCTCCTCCTTCATCCGACGTGCTTGCAAGCCTGGATTACGAATGCTCATCAGGCGGCGTCACGATTTGCAGCCCTTCCACATGCTTGCGTCTCATTTGATTGCGGGCCTTCCGATTCGCTTTCGATTCGAACACGATATCCAGGTCGTATTGCTCCGGATACAGGTTCTCGCCCCCGATATAATGGTTGAGACGCTTATGATTGAAGGACAGCTTCTCCCCCATCACCTGTACGATGACCTGCCCCCGTTCATCGGCCGGACGGTACACGACGCCAGAGCGCTTGAGAGGGTAGATCCATACGAGATCTCCCTTCTGGAACGCTTTTTTGGGCGGTTTTCGCCTTTCCTCGTTTCGCTTCGGCTTCGGCTTCGGCTTCTCCTTCACCCGCTTCGCCTCTTCTCCAGTGCCTAGTTGCTTCGATTGGCCCAGCAGCTTCGCGAAGGAATCGCTTCGCTCATCTTCATTTGTTCCTGCCGCTATGCGCTTACGCTCTAACAGCCACTCCGCTCGCTTCATGATCTGCTCCGGCAGTCCGAATCGCCTTGCGATCGCGAAGGCGTGGCTGTCTCCTGCTTCCCCGATCTCTAGACGGTAGAGAGGTCTGAGCGTATCGGGATCAAATGCCATTCGGCCGTTCTGACAGCCTTCCGTTGCGGACGCGAATGTCTTTATTTCATTAAAATGAGTGGTAGCGGCAACCAGCGACTGTCTCTCGAGCAGCAATTCCAATACGGCGATCGATAGCGCTATCCCTTCGGACGGATCAGTACCGGCAGCCATCTCATCCAGCAGCAGCAGGGAGCGTGAATCAGCCATATCCACCATCTCCTTCAGCACCATAACATGGGAAGAGAATGTGCTTAGCGACTGCTCCAGACTTTGACCGTCGCCCAAGTCCGCAATGATGTTCCGGAATATCCCGAGCTCGCTATCGGCATCTGCGGGAATTAGCAGACCCGATTGATTCATCAGCGCAAGCAATCCGATCGTCTTCAACGTTGCCGTCTTGCCGCCCGTATTGGGTCCGGTAATAATAAGCTGTCTCCAGTGCATGCCGAGCTCCGCTGTAAGCGGCACACAGTCCCGTCCCAGCAGCGGATGCCTTGCCGAGACCAGTCTCATCACCGGCTTGTCGGTCAGACGCACAAGCTTGCCATCGCAGTATTTGGACAGCTTTGCCCTGGCGGTAATGAAGTCGAACGAGGCCATCGCCTGCACATTAAGCTTAAGTTCCTGCTCATATCGGGACGCCAGCTCGGACAGCATTGCCAATACTGTCGATCTTTCCCTTTCCTCCGCCACTTTCCATTGGCTCAGCTCCGTCTGAAGCTCCGACACATCCTGAGGCTCGACGAATATCGTTTGCCCGCTCGCGGATTCATCCAGCACTGCGCCTGGCACATTTTTCCTCAGCGACTTCTTCACGGCCAGTACGAAGCGTCCGCCTCGCTTGCTAATAATTCCCTCCTGCAGGGAGCTGCGATACTTGCCCAGCGAGTGCTGCATTTTACGTTCTATTTTATCCTCGACCCCATATATCTGCCTGCGAATATAGCCCAGATCGGCGCTTGCATCGTCCGTCAACAGGCCGAATCGGATACATCTCGCAAGCTCCTCCCGCAGCACAGGACAATCGTGCATGGATTCGGCATAGGATGCGATCGTCGGCGCCAGGTCCCGCTTGCTGTTCATATACTTTTTCATCTGAGTGATCGAGCCGAGCCAGACGGCCAGCTGCTCCAGTTCCGTCTCATGATAGATTCTCCCTTTGCCGAGCAGCGCCAGGAACGGTTCGATCCCTTCCATTGCGGAGATCGGAATGCTGGCTCCGCTAACCAACAATTGCAACGCTTCGTTCGTTTCCCTCTGCCAGGCTGCTATTTGCTGATAATCCGTGCTCGGCTTCATGTTTTCAGCCAGCTTTCTTCCTTCTCCGGACATGGTCATGCCTGCCATTTGCTCAATCAGTTTGTTATACTCCAGTTTGACCAGTGATGCAGTGTTCATTGTTTTTACCTCCTTTGAAATAAAAAAAAACAGGACAAGAACGCGGGCGCGTTCCTGTCCTGTTCATATCATTCTGACGTCCCTCCCTCTCGGACCTCCGGCAAGGCGAAATAAATCGCACCGCAACCGCAAGCGAAAGGAAATAAAAAAAACCGTGCTCCAAGAGCACGGTGATTGGGCCGTCATCAAAATGAATGCAGGCGGAAATCCACATGTTCTCAACTCATGGGATCAGACAGTGAAATAAAGCCAACGCAATAGAGCATGACATCTCAACGATGCATACACTTGCAGAAACTTATATCCACTCTGATCATATCCAATTAAGAGTTAAGAACACTCGCAAACATCAAATTTCCCCCTTAAAATTACAACAGTTACATCATACAGGAATAACGGCTTACCGTCAAGCAAATGATTTAATCAATTAACTCATCCAGCTTTCTCTGCCGCTTCCTCTCGCGAATCCTCCTGTGTCTGTCCTCTTCGCGCAAGCTCTTCAGCAGCGCTGCGCACATGCCGACGATTATAATCGCGAACGGAAGCGCCGTCACGATAGATGCAGTCTGCAATCCGGCAAGCCCTCCGCTAATGAGCAGCACGATGGCGACAGTCGATTGAAGCACTCCCCATACCAGCTTCGGTGCTGCGCCAGGGTTAGGGTCTCCTCCCTTGGACAGCATGCCCAGCACGAACGTTGCGGAATCGGCCGATGTAATGAAGAAGATGACGATCAGAAGGATCGCAATGAACGAGGAGATCGCACTAAGCGGAAGCTGCTCCAGCGTAATGAACAAAGCCGAGGTGACGTCCTCTTGCGCAGCTTGTGCGATAGCAATGCCCTTGTCCCGTTCCAGATGAAGTCCCATTCCTCCGAAGATGGAGAACCAGACGAAGCTGACCAGAGTCGGAACGATCAGCACCCCAAGTATAAACTCCTTAATGGTCCGCCCTTTGGAGACGCGGGCGATGAACGTGCCGACGAACGGTGCCCAAGCGATCCACCACGCCCAGTAGAACAGTGTCCAGTTGCCGATCCAAGTATCCTGGGAGAACGGCGATAAGCGAAGGCTCATTTGCACCAGATTCTGCACATAAGAGCCAAGTGTGTTCGTTAACGTATCCAGCAGGAAGGCGGTTGGTCCTACGAGGAAGACGAACAGCAGCATGATAAAAGCGATATATAAATTCGTCGTGCTCAAAATTTTAATGCCGCGGTCTACGCCCAGCAAGCTGGACGTCAAAAACAGGATGGTAACAATAACGATTATCCACAACTGTGTCAAAGCTGAATGAGGGACATCGAACAACGCGCTAAGCCCGCCATTAATTTGAAGCGCTCCCAGCCCCAGCGATGTCGCTACACCGAATGCCGTCGCAATAATGGTCAGCACATCGATCCCTTTCCCGATCGGCCCATCCACTTTATCTCCGATTAACGGGTAGAATGTGGCGCTGATCAGACTCTTTCTCCCTTTCCGGAATTGATGATAAGCCAGCGTTAAACCTACAATCGTATAGATCGCCCACGGATGAAGCCCCCAATGGAAGAAGGAATACCTCATTGCCGTTCGCGCTGCCTCGGCGGTTCCTCCCACGATGCCTTCAGGCGGCGTCAAATAATGAGACAGCGGCTCCGCGACTCCCCAGAACACAAGGCCGATCCCCATCCCTGCACTGAACAACATGGCGAACCAGGCCGTCATGGAATACTCAGGATCGTCGTCATCGTCGCCAAGCTTGATATTGCCATACTTTCCGAACGCAAGGACGATAGAGAAGACCAGGAAGCCGAACATAACCATTAAGTAAAACCAGCCGAATTGCTGTATCGTAAACTGAAATACGATATTGGCCACCTCGGACAGCCGATCTGGCATCAGCACTCCCCAAATGACAAACAGAAGAATGATGACCAAGGCCATATAAAAAACCATCCTATTTCCCCCTCCAGTTGTAAGTGTGTATGTAATCGTCAGGTCAACAGGACGGCGATACTTGTCACACGTTAGTCGTTAGCATCTCCATTTCCGGGCAAAAATATAGAGCATCTCCATGTTGCGAGATGCTCTATCTCTTTTACTTTCTTTGCTTGAACTGCAAGGTAATCGTCGTACCCAGATCCTTCAAGCTGAACACATCGATCTTGCCTTCATGCAAATCCACAATCCGCTTGGCGATCGATAGCCCTAGCCCCACTCCTCCTGTCGTTCTGCTTCTTGCCCCGTCAACGCGGTAGAAACGCTCGAACAGATGCGGTATTTCCTTCTCCGGTATGCCGATGCCTTTATCCTTCACTTCAATTTGAACGATATTTTTCATCAAGGAGATAGAGATATCTATCGGCTCTTTGGAGTACTTTATGGCATTGTCCAGCAGAATGACGAACAGCTGGCGGATTTTATCCTTGTCCCCTACCATTCTGACGCTGCCGGACAACGCCTTGACGCGAATCGGACGCTGGAATGTCGTCTCCATCATTTTGGCCAGTTCATCCAGCAACGGGACGACATCGAACATCTCCAGCTTCAGCCAGTCCTCCTGCTCCGCTTCAGCAAGCATAAGCATCGACTTGGTCAAGTTCTGCAGCCGCACCGATTCCTTCGCGATCGCTTCTATCGCCTCGTCACGCACACTCTCGTCGTCACGCCCCCATCGCTTCAGGATGCCGGCATAACTGCTTATAACCGTTAACGGCGTCTTCAATTCATGTGAAGCGTCCGCAACGAATTGCTTCTGCCTGGCGAATGTCCGATCAAGCCGCTCAATCATCTGATTAAAGGCGCGAATAAGCTGCTGCAGCTCTGCCGAGTCTTCCCGATTGCTGATCGTAATCTGGCGAAGCTTGCCGCTGCGGTCGATCTCTCTCATCGTAGTGACCAGCGTCTGAATCGGCGCCGTCAATCTGGATGTGAACCAGAATGTGCCGAATATCGCGAACAGGATGGCTCCGATTGTCGTGACGCTGAGCGCTGCGATCAGAATTTGCAAGTAGTCGTCCAATTCGTCCAGAATACGATTTACTTCAAGCATGGCGATCACTTTGCCGTCCTCGAACAGGGGTACCCGCATGAACAATATGCGTTCGCCGCCCTTCGTAATCATGCCGGTATGCTGATACGGCTTGAATTCTGCGGGAAGCTCCAGCAAGACGGGATTGGAACCCGTAATATTAACGACGCGATTGGTGGGAACAATGATTCGGATCATTTCGTTGACGTTATAATATTCGTTCAGCAGCTCGGGAGAATTCAATCCCCTGCCGCTCTGGATGCGGGGGTTTTCCCGCATAAGTTCCACTTTGGTAGCGATCACTTCTTCTTCGCTCTCCGTCGTAATCTTGATGACATAGAAATAGACGAAGATATTGAAAAAAATGAGTATGAGAATGAGCCAGAATATCGTGAACAGCGTAAACCTTTTACGCAGTGTCATGCATCGGGCTCCTTAATCATGTATCCTACTCCGCGCACCGTATGAATCAGCTTGTGACGGTAGCCCTTGTCCAGCTTCTGCCGCAAGTATCGGATATAGACGTCGACCAGATTGGTCTCGCCTATGAAGTCGTATCCCCATACTTCTGACAGGATGTCCTCACGCGACTTCTCCTCGTTCCGGTTCTCTACCAGATAGACGAGCAGCTCAAACTCTCGAGGCGTCAGTTCAATCAGGATGTCCTTCCGGTAAACTTTGCGCGTTCTGAGCTCAATCAGCAAATCCCCGACTTTAATAACGTCCGAGCCTTCCGACTCCCTAGGATACTGCTGAAAGATGCGTAAAATATTTCTGACCCTGGCCAGAAGCTCCTCCACCGCGAACGGCTTGGTAATATAGTCGTTCGCACCGTGCTCGAAGCCGCTCACCTTATCCGGCACAGTATCTCTGGCCGTCAGCAGGATGATCGGTACCGGATTGCCGGCTTGCCGAATTAATCGCAACACTTCAATGCCGCTCATCTCCGGGAGCATGACATCCAGCAGCACCAGCTGCCATTCGCCCGAGGAAGCCATTTCATATCCGGTACGCCCGTCCTTCGCCACGCCTACGGTATAGCCTTCATGCTCCAGCTCCAGCTGCAATATTCTTGCTATTCCCGCTTCGTCTTCCACAACCAATATTCGTTCGTTCATTGCTTTGGCGCACCTTCCTCCTTAACATGACTAATAACATCATAATGAAGCCATTGCGCAATTGCAAGTTGAGTGTTCTCATAATGGTAAATGATGTAACTTCAATTCGCGATCTTGCTCCGTGCGAGCATCTGCTTGATGGTCGTGACAATCGGCTCCAGCCCCTTCTCCATTGCTGTGCGAACGGATGGCCGTTCCAATAGCTCTCGCCGCGACCAAACGGCGTCAAGCAGATCCTGCTGCGGCACTAGCGGGATGATGGCGATAGGCCGTTCCGGGCACAATGCCAGCCACTGGCTGCGGCCGCGGAACTTCCCATCCTTATTGGCCGCCCAGCTGACGGCGCCGCCTGTTGAGCGAACTTCCCGGGACAGCTTGACCGCCTGCGCCATCGCGGAGGCTTGCCATCTGTACACGAACGGATCAGCGACGATGATAAGATGGCTGGATTCTCGAAGCAAGGCCAACGCCCGCTGGTTGTTCCAGCAGCTTGAGAAGTCCACAATCTGAATATCGGTCTGCTCTCTGGCGAGCATGTGATGAAAGCAACGTTCCCTATCCTCTCCGTTGATCCCGCTCATCTCATATGGATTAAGCGCCAGCCATTGTACATGGGGCGATCGGCCGCTGACACGTCGATACGGCTGCTCCGATTGAAGAAGCGGCGATTCTTCGCTCGACTGCAGCAGCTCATGCCATTCCGGACGCAGCAAATAATGCTCCGCAGCCGCCACGTTGATCCGGGCTGCCCCCAGCAGACTAGTGAGCGCAAGGGACAATGTCGAGGCGCCCGCTCCCGAAGCAAGCGATACGACGCTAACAAGCAACGGCCGGGACAGCCGGGACGCCGAGGGAGCCGTGCCCAGACAGCTGCCCGCCGTTGCTTCTGCGCTTGCTGACCGTTCGGCGAACGCATGCAGCGCCTCCCGCACTTCAGCCATCGAGCTGTAGCGATGCTCCGGCCTCCTCTGCAGCATACGTTCCAGCACCAGTCGGAACGGCTTCGGAAGCTCTGCGCTATATGCGGGATAACTGGCGATCGGCTTGTCGGGCGACAATGTCGAAGGGGGCTTGCCGCCGGATGCGAGATAGAACAGCAGAGCCCCGAGACCGTATATATCCGTGCGCGCATCGCTCTGCCCCCCGTTGTTTTGCTCCGGAGCCGCGAAGCCTGCCGTCCCCAACTGAACGGTGTCCCGAAGCTGGCCTTCCTTGAACGTTCTGGATATGCCGAAGTCGATCAGCTTGACACGCCCTCTCTTGTCGATCATGACATTCGTCGGCTTCAGATCCCGATGAATAATCGGATTCGGCAGGCTATGCAAGTAAAGAAGTGCCGAGCTAAGCTGGAGTGCGATATCTAATAACTCCTGAAAGGAGAAACGATAGCCGCACGAAGCCCCAAGCTCGCTTGCCGTATGTCCATCGATATATTCCATAACGATCATTTCTGGATCGCCATCTTCGGTCGGGAAGAAATCAGACACGAACGGCAAGCATTCATGATTCAATCTCATCAGCGTATCCGCTTCCTCCGAATAAAGACTTCGTTCGGACTGCAACTGCTTCGCTACCTTGATCGCACGTATGACTCCGCCCAGCTTCAAGTCCTGGGCCGCGAATACGATGCCCATCCCTCCTCGTCCGATAACACGCTCGATCCGGTATCTCCCCTTCAGAACGTCGCCGCGTTGCCACGTCTCCACATTCATCTCTCCCTTATCGACAAAATCAAAAATCCCGACAACGCTTGTACGTTCATACAAGCGTTGCCGGGATGCTTTCCAGGCACTATTCATTTCCATTATATCACTGCTTCTTCTGCAACACCAAGGTTATTTCATCCCGGTTGTGGAACAACTGCTTCGCACGCAGCACTTCAAATGCAGTGCCGAGACGCTCCTTCACCTCACGAATGGTTCCCATCGGCTTGCGATGCATCAGCTTCACGGTGATGACTGCCGTCGCGTATGGCGCCAGTGCATCCTTCAAGTCCAGAATGAGCTTGGTCATCAGAATCGGGCTCCAGCTCATGTCGCATACGAGCAAATCGAATGTGCGGGGCGCCAAGGATACATCGGCGGCATTCCGCTTCAAGTGTACGAGGTCGGGATGATTTCGCAAGGAGTGGTGCAGTTCAGCGGGATCGACTGCCGTTACCTGCAGCCCCCGCTCCAGTAGAAGGGATGTCCAGCCGCCAGGAGCAGCCCCAATATCCAGCGCATGCCGATATGCGCCATAATCCAGTCCGAAGGTGCGTTCCGCCTCCAACAGCTTGAACTTGGCTCTTGATATTTGTCCCTCCTCGCGCTTGAAGCGGATAGCTCCGCCCGGCCAATCGGAGAGCATCTCGCCTGGCGTGCCGAAGCCCGCATACAGCGTATCGTCCGCAGCGAATATTGCGATGATGACCTCTGGCCCTTGGACTGCCGGCTCCGCGCCGATCTCCTCCAGTACAGCATCAAGCACCGCTTTCGTATCCGCAGCGGAATACGGGAATGGCGACGACTGGCTTCTCCTGATATGTACGGCGACCTTCCTGTTCTTCAAGCGCAGTCTGGACTGGCGAATCATATCGGACAACGTGCCGAGATCCTCCGCATCGCCGTGAATGTCCATCTTGCGGTCAACCGGTTGAATATGTCTTAAGAATGTAGGTTCGTGCTGCGCTATCGCAGCGTGCAGTTCGTCCGCCTCCGGCTCACAGCGCATAAGAAAGGCTTCTCCGGGAAGCAGCTGTACGAACCCGGCACCGCTTGCCAATCTCCGAAGCTCTTCCATCGCATATGGCGAATAGCCTTTATTCGCCGTTCCGATCCATTCGCTCAATTCATTTTCCTCTTTCATTTTCAAATTCCGACATCGGCCCATTGTACAGCTTGACATTGTCCGGTATGTGGGAGGAGAGCAGATGATACATTTGAAGCTTGCCGGATACGCTTGACGTGTGCAGGTAGATCCGCTTCGGATACCTTCCGGTCTCTACCAGATGCCTTGCCACTTCGTAGCCCGTATCCTGCCCCCACCCCAGATCGTAGTCCAGTGACAGGATGTCGATATCCTCGTGGTCGATCAGCAGCTTGCATTCCTCCGCGCTTCGCGCAAGCACGAAGCCGCGCGGACAGCTTCGATAATCATCCAAATAAACATGAATCACGGCCACCCCTCCTCCCCCAATTAAACTCCGCCTATTCGTTGCTCATTGCTCAAGCTGGCATGAAAGGCATGCATAAGCTTTGCGACCGGACGCTAGCACCTTGCTGACAGTACCGCCGCATCGCTTGCAAGCTTCTCCTTCGCGCCCGTATACTTGAAGACGCTCCGCGTAGCCACCCGACAAGCTGTCTTGGTCATGCATCGGCTGCTTCGTAATGCCGCCATGCGATATGGCCTCCTGCAGCACAGACACGATCGCCCGATACAAGCGTTCCCATAATTCGGCACTCAGGCTATTCGCCCGCATGTCGGGACGGATGCCCGCAGCGAACATGATTTCGTCGCTGTATACCGCACCAATTCCGGCAATTGTCTTCTGGTCCATCAGAGCGGCTTTCATGGAGCTGCGCTTCTTGGACAGACGCTTTCGAAGCATGTCCCCATTAAATCCCTTGTCCAGCGGATCGAGCCCATATCCCCGCAACTGCTCCTCTACCGCCTTGACTGACAGCAGCTGAACATCGCCCTTGTTCAGACCGTATATGGCCAGCGTACGGTCATCGCCGAAGCCGATCGTCAGCATAGCATTTTGGCATCCATGATCATCCGGAGCGCCGCTGAACAGATAGGATTTGTTCGACATGTATAGAACTAGACGCTTGCCAATGTCCAGATGGAAGACAAGGTGATTCGCTCTCCGCTCCACATACCAGACGGTGGAGCCAATGACTTCCTCCATACCGTCCCCGTCCACAAGCTTGTCATGGAAATTCCAGGCCGTTATCCGGGCGCCTGCATAGCGCTCTGCCAGCATCGCTCGATATAGGTATAGTTCCGGCAATTCATGCATCTGATTTACGCACCCTTCCTGTCTCTACAATTATGATGTCGGTTGCAGGCGTTCCGAGATAATTGCAATAAGTTCGTTCATATTCTGGCAGATCATATCGGGGCTGCAGCCTGCCTTCTCTGCATACGATTCGTAATTTTCCCCGTTCGTAATTCCGGTGAGCACCAATATGGTGCCGCAGCCTGCAGCAACTCCTGCCGCTATATCGGTTGCCATATTATCTCCGATTACCCAAGTCGCGGAAGCGTCAGCGCCTAGCTTGCGAAGCGCATAATCCATTAGCACCGGTGACGGCTTGCCGATAATGTGCGGCTTCGTACCGCTTGCCGCAGCCAGCATCGCGCTTATGGAGCCTGCACCCGGAATGAAGCCGTCAGTAGACGGAACCAGATCAT
Source organism: Paenibacillus sp. J5C2022 (assembly GCF_025567625.1). GTDB lineage: Bacteria > Bacillota > Bacilli > Paenibacillales > Paenibacillaceae > Pristimantibacillus. Next base: position 73,138 of record NZ_JAOQJC010000005.1, read on the forward strand.
CCGGATTCGTCAATATATAATCGGCGCCGCCGCGGATGAAGGAAGCCGCAGCCGATATCCGCTCATATGTCAGCTTCCTGTCGATCCCTTGTACGACGACATCCGGATGATCCTCCACAAGGCTTAATCCCGCCTCGGCCAGAGCCGTCTTCAGTCCTTCTTCCCCTATAGCGAACACGGCGGCTCCGCGCCGCTGTGTAGCGATATGCTCCGCTGCCGCTTGAGCCGATGTGCATACATCGTCTGCTGTGGCCGGTATTCCCATACCGCACAGACGTTCAGCCACCGCCGCTGGCGTCGCGGAAGAGTTGTTCGTCACGAATCGGTAAGGCAACTTCACCTGCTGCAGGCAGGCTATGAGCCGATCCGCATCCGGAATAGGATGTATACCGTGATACATCGTTCCGTCAAGATCGATGAGCAGCCCTTTCATCACACGTATCGAATCTGTCATTGTATTCAACCTCATTATTTTGTATATATGATTCATTCATATATTTACCCACTGTGCGCAGCGCTGCGTTGAAGCTTGCGCTTCAGACGCTCTACGCGCACTTGCAGTGCTTCCAGCTCTTGTCGCCGCTTCTTATCGCGGACAAGCATTCCCATATAGCCTTCAGCTCGGCCCAGCGCATCCTTCGCATAGTGCAGAGCGCCTTTGAAATCCTTCAACCGGTGCTCGCAATGCATGGACAGCTCAACACACGCTTGCTGATGCGATGCGCAGTAGCCGGTCTCGTTTTCCATTCGCGAACAGGCCCTCTGCCACAATACCACAGCTCTTTGCCAATTGCCAGCTTTCTTGTCGCGCGCAGCAAGCATATTCAGCGTAGCCGCTTCCGCTTGAGTATGTCCCGCAACCTTCTCGTAAAGTTCCGCTGACAATTCCTCTCTCCCCATCTTCTCCAGCCACAGCCCCGTCCGAACCAGCTCTTCCGGGTGATCGGGATAAGGAATCCGGGTGAATATGACTTCCTCCAGCAGCTGCCCGAACCGGATGGACAGGCAGGCTAGCGACATCAGATCCCATTCGTTATGCTTGAATACGCCTTCCAACGGGAGCGGATCGCCATCTGACAAGTACTGAAAATACAGCTGGGGTGCAAGCGAGCCCGGCACATCCTCGCTCCGATAGATGCCTAGCCGCTCCTCTTCCACATGACTGAGCCTGCAGGACTGCAGCGTATTGCGCCAGATGGAGCGGGACGGGTGCAGGAAGTCGAGATGAAGCGGTTCCCACAGCCCCCTGTGCAAGCCGTTCATGACCATCCGGCTTTGCAGAAGCGGCCAATCGAATGTCTTCCCATTATATGTCGCCAGGTATGCGAAATCTCTCAGCTTTTCCACCAAATAATGCAACATTGCATACTCCTCCGCCGGGTGCCTGATCATCATCTGCTCCGTAATGAAGCCCGTCTCTTCCATGTAAGCAATGCCGACCATAAACGCCAGATTGCCTGCACCTGCGCCAAGTCCGGTCGTCTCCAGATCCAGATACAATATCTTCCCTGCCTGAGGCGCTTCCTCCGAGGGATGGAACGGAGACAATCCGTGCGCAGCCTTCATCAACTCGCCCAATGCGTGCGTCCCGTGGTGAAAGCGATGCGAATGAAGCTTGCGCCTGAGCAGGAAGCTGCCTTGTTCCGTCTCGCACATGGCTACGCCAAAGCTGGACCAGCCGAGATGGAGCCGCTCTTCCTTCTCATCTGATTCCGAAGCCGTGTATCGTTCGTCCAGGATAGCTTCTCCTGCCGCATCTTCCGCAGCGAGATCGGCCGGCTGAGCCTTGTCTGTTCCCGTCTCTCCGCTCTTCTCGCCCCGCAGACGATTCATTCTTTCGCGCAAGCTGCTCATAATCGTCCCTCCGTCCCATCGAGCAGGCGAATCGCGAGCTGCTTGCCTGTGAGGCCGACTTCTTCAATCGGTCCGACGCAAGCGGGACAGCCGCTCACACAGCTACAGCCGCGCACCAGCCCCTTCGCTCGTTCCATCAATTCGTCATGTACTTGGTACAGCCGTTCGCTTAGTCCAATGCCTCCCGGATAGCGGTCATAGAAGTAGATCGTCGGCCGCTCCGTAAGAATCGCCTTCACCTGCGGCACGACGCGAATATCGAACGGATCGCACATCAAGTAGAGCGGCGCGATGTGGACGAGCACATTGGCGATGCCGAGCAGCGCGAACTGCATCTCGTTCCTGCTCATCCGTCCGGCTTCCTCCTCGCTGAAGGAGAACCAGTAGCTGCTCGTATGCAGCTCCTCCTCCGGCAAGTGAATCGGACCGGAACCTACGTTCTCATGGGTACGAAGCCGGATTTTTTTGAATATGGTCGCCTTCGCATTCACCGTCACTTCTCCATATTGCCGCAGCAGAGCGCCGGACTGCTTCTCCTTGTCCACATGCAGCACCTTCAGTTCCACGGCGAGATTCGCATCCGTATAATAATCGACGTCAACCTGCCGCACATAAGCCTTCTTCTCGTCGTAGTCCAGCTTCTCCACCTGATACTGCACTCCTTCATGAATATATATCGCCTCTTCATGAATAAGCGTCGGGGCGCTGAACCGATCCACCTCGCCCAGCACGCGGCTGCCGCTGGTCATATCGACGATGACAAAGTTCTCCTGCGCGGCAGTCCGCAGAGATATATTGTGAGCGGGGAAGCTTTGCTGCATCCAATGCCAGCGCTCTCCCGCCTTATGAACAACCTTCTCTTCCATCAGAAATTCCATCATATCCTCAACTCTTTCGGAACCGAACGTGTCTCCTTGCTGGAAAGGCAGCTCATATGCCGCACACTTCACATGATCGATCTGAATCAGCAGGTTGTCGGGATGAATAAGCGCGCGTTCCGGCGGACGATTAAAGAAGAAGTCGGGGTTCTGCACGATATACTGATCTAGCGGATTGCTGCTCGCCACGATAAAGGTAACGGAGCTCTCCTGCCGTCTGCCCGCCCGGCCGGACTGCTGCCAGGTGCTGGCGATCGTGCCGGGATAGCCGTTCAGCACGCATGCCTGCAGCTGTCCGATATCGATACCAAGCTCCAGCGCATTCGTGCTGACAACCCCTCTTATCTCACCGCTTCGCAGTCCCCGCTCGATCTCCCGCCGCAGCTTCGGCAGATAGCCGCCGCGATAACCTCTGATGCTCCTCTGGTCAAGCTTGTCGCGAATCATATCCTGGAGATAAGTAAGCAGCAGCTCGACGCGTACTCTGCTTCTGGCGAATACGATCGTCTGCACACCTTGCTTCAGCAGCATGGCGGCAAGCTTGCGCGTCTCCAGGACGCTGGAGCGACGGATGCCAAGCTGCTTATTGACAACGGGCGGATTATAGAAGATGATATGCTTCTCCCCTACGGGGGCGCCATTGCGGTCCACGAGTGCAACGCTCTCGCCGATTAGCCGCTCCGCATGCTCCTTGGGATTGTCGATCGTCGCAGATGCGCAGATGAACTGCGGGCTGGAGCCGTAGAAGCGGCATATCCGCTTCAGCCGGCGAATGACGTTCGCGACGTGACTGCCGAATACGCCACGATACGCATGCACCTCGTCAATGACGATATACTTCACATTCTCGAACAGCTTCACCCACTTCGTATGATGGGGAAGTATGGCGGAGTGAAGCATGTCGGGATTGGTCACCACGATATGACCCGCATTGCGGATAGCCGTGCGCACATTAGGCGGCGTATCGCCGTCATACGTATGTGTCTTGATGTTCGCATCCATCAGATCGGCAAGCTGCTGCAACTCCGCAACTTGATCCTGCGCCAGCGCCTTGGTCGGGAACATATAGAGCGCTCTTCCCTCCCCATTCTCCAGCAAGCTCTGCAGCACCGGCAAGTTGTAGCACAGCGTCTTGCCTGATGCCGTCGGTGTGACCGTCACGACGTGACGGCCGCTTCGCACCTCGCGATAAGCGTCCCCCTGATGGGTGTACAGCTCACCGATGCCCTTCGCAACGAGGGCTTGTCGCAATCCTTCATGCAAGTCGGCCGGCAGAGGGGTCGTGGCCGCCGTCCGCGGCGGCAGCGTACGCCAATGCGTCACATTGCCCATAACCTCCTCGTTCGCCTTCAGTTCTCCGAGCCAATCCTCGAGCGTCTCCGCCCTGCCTGTCCAGCGGTTCATTCCCGTCACCTCTCACCGTAAGCAAGCCAGGGCAACGACCTCACCCCAGCTTTCCTTGTATGTATCCCTTTATTGTACAGAATACACGTTCGTGCTGCAATTGCTAATTGTTGCTCCTGAGCGTCAGCTTATCCCATCTTGCACCTCTCCACCTCGAAGACGGCAAGATCGGTGGCGACGTCCGCCGACGGGAACAAGCTTGCGGCTTCCTCCCGAAGCCCGGACAGATCCTCCAGACTGTACCTGCCGCTGAAGTGAGTCATGATTAGACGTCTCGCGCCGGCTTCCTTCGCCGTTCTCGCCGCATCCATCGTCGTGCTGTGGCCGAAAGCTCTCGCCTTCTCTTCCATGCCGGCGGCGAAGGTCGCTTCATGCACGAGCAGATCCGCTCCATCGGCCAACTTGACGGCATTGGCGCAAGGACTCGTGTCGCCCAATATCGTGACGATTCTGCCGACCAGCTTCCCGTCAATGACGTCGGAAGGCCGTACGATCGTGCCATCCTGCAACGTGATAGTCTCCCCCCGCTTCAGCTTCCCGTAGAGCGGCCCCTTCGGCACGCCAAGCGCCTCCAGCTTCCCTGTCAATAGCCGTCCCGGCGCATCCGGCTCTATCACCCTGTAGCCGAAGCAAGGGATGCGGTGCTCCAGCGGAGCGGCTTCCAGGTTGCATCCGTCCCCTTCATAGAGGAGGCCTGTGCGACCCTCTTCCAACTCCTCGATGATGAGGTCATAATCGAGAACCGTACCTGTCAGCTTGAACGTCGTCTCGATATAAGCGCGGATGCCCTTCGGGCCGAATAACCTTAACGGCTCCACTCCGCCGTCGAACGAGCGGCTGCTCAGCAAGCCGGGCAAGCCATACAGATGATCGCCATGCAGATGGGTAACGCAGACGACGCTAAGCTTGCTTAGCTTGAGCGGCAGCTGCATCAGCATATGCTGCGCCGCTTCACCGGCGTCGAACAGCCACCAGCTGCATGCCGGCTCCGGCAGCTGCAGGGCTGCCGCCGTTACATTGCGCGTTTTGTTCGGTCTTCCGGCTCCCGTCCCCAGAAACGTTAGCTTCATAGTTGGCTCCCTCTTTCCTCTTACCGCCTTCTTGCACAACGAGCCTTCCGGAATCCGTGAACGGATAACCCGGAAGGCTCTCACTGCTATGCTTAAGCTTTGCAATTATCGGAACATGATCATGCTTTGTCTACATTGAAATATTGCGCTTCCGGATGGGCGAACACCATGGCGGATACCGATGCTTCCGGCTCCATCATGAATCCCTCCGTCAGCTCCACGCCGATATCCTCCGGCTTCATCAGCTCGAACAGCGGGCCTTGATCCTCCAGATCGGGACATGCCGGGTAGCCGAAGGATACGCGGATGCCTTGGTAACGAGCACCTAGCCGTTGCTTCATCGTCATCTCCGGCGGATCGGGATAGCCGCATTGATCCCGCATCATATGGTGGACGCGCTCCGCGAGTCCTTCAGCCACTTCCAGCGCAATCGCCTGCAGTGCATGAGAGCGCAAGTAATCTCCGCTATCCTTCCACTTGCCGGCGAGATCGCGAATGCCTTCGCCTGCCGTAACGACCAGGAATCCGACATAATCCATTACACCGCTGTCCACTGACTTCAAGAAGTCCGCAAGGCACAGATGAGGCTCCACTTGCTGGCGAGGGAACGTGAATCGCTTAATTTCCTTCGCATGATCCGCCGGATCGTAGATGATGACGGAATTGCCGTCAGATTGCGCCGGGAAGAACCGGTACATGCCATGCGCCCGAATGAACGCTTCCGCAATGCCTTGCTTCAATATGTCGTCCACCGTCTCCTTCAGATGGATCGCCTTATCGTCGCCTTCGGCAATCAGCTTCTCTACGGTCCCCTTCACGCCCAGGTGATGACCGAGCAGCATCTGCATGTTTACGTAAGGGATAATTTGAGGGATTGGCACGTTGCGCAAGACGTGACGCTCAAGATCAGGTGGCGTGAATATCGGCGCATCCTTGGATATGTTGGATCTTACCGCGCGCGTCAGCTTCGGCATCGGCTTTGCGACTTCCTCTTCGGCGGCGCCGGATGCCTTGAAGGCTGCCAGCTCCTCCTCCAGCCGCTTCCGGTGGTCGGGGTCCATCAGCTTGTTCGCAATGTCCAGACCGTCCATCGCGTCCTTTGCATAGAGCACTAGTCCGTCATATTCCGGACCGATTCTCGTCTTCGTGAATTTGCGTGTCAGCGCTGCACCGCCCACGAGGATAGGAGCGTCGATTCCGGCATTGCGCATATCCTGCGCGGTTACGACCATTTGCTGGGCGGATTTAACCAGCAAGCCGGACAAGCCAATGGCGTCGGCCTTCTCTTGCCGGTACGCCTCGATCAGCTGCTCCGGCGGCACCTTGATGCCCAGATTAATTATTTTGTATCCATTGTTGGACAGTATAATCTCGACGAGATTTTTCCCGATATCGTGCACGTCGCCTTTCACGGTGGCAAGGATAATCTTCCCCTTTACGGAGGAATCCGACTTCTCCATGAACTGCTCCAGATGGGAGACGGACGCTTTCATGACCTCCGCACTCTGCAGCACCTCGGCGACGATCAGTTCGTTATTGTTGAACAGCCGGCCGACTTCCTCCATTCCGCTCATAAGCGGGCCATTAATGACTTCGAGAGGCTTATACTTCATCAGCGCTTCATCCAGATCCGGCACAAGACCTTCCTTCGTGCCTTCGACGATGTAGGACGCGAGACGCTCCTCCAGCGACAGATTGGAGATCTTCTCCTTCTTCTCCAGCTTCTTGTTCCGGAACGCCGCAACGAATGCAGCCAGCGTATCGTCATTGGTGTTGTATATCAGCTCTTCCGCCAGCTTGCGTTCATCCTCCGGAATGGAAGCATAGCGCTCCAGCTTCTCCGTATTGACAATGGCGTAGTCCAAGCCCGCCTTCGTCGCATGGTACAGATAGACGGAGTTCAGCACTTCCCTGCCCGCATCCGGCAAGCCGAACGAGATGTTGCTCAGGCCGAGAATCGTCTTCGTGCGGGGATACTTCTCCTTGATCATCCGGATGCCCTCCAGCGTCTCGACGGCCGAACCGATATATTGCGGATCGCCTGAGCCGACAGGGAACATGTTGGGATCGAATATAATATCCTCTTCATTGACACCGTATTTGTTCACGAGCAAATCGTACGAGCGATCAGCCACTTCCATCTTCGCCTGGCGAGATACCGCTTGCCCGCGCTCGTCGATCAGAATCATAACGACAGCCGCGCCGTACTGATGAATTAACGGTACGATCTGCTGGAACTTCGATTCCCCGTCCTCCAGGTTAATGGAGTTAATGATTGCCTTGCCTTGCGAGTACTTCAGACCCAGCTCAATAATGTGGTCGTATGTGGAGTCCAGCATAAGCGGCGCTTTAATCTTCTTCACGACTTGCGGCAGGAATTGATTGACCGCATACGCTTCATCAATGTCCGTATCCTGCAGGTTGATGTCGATAACGTGCGCGCCGCCCTTCACCTGCGCCCGCGCAATCTCCGAAGCCTCGTCGAAGCTGCCTTCCTTAATGAGGCGCTTGAACTTGCGCGAACCGGATATGTTCGTCCGCTCGCCGATCATAATCGGCCGATTGTCATCCTCGATGAACACCGTCTCTATGCCGGATACCGCATCGGGGTGAGCACCCGCTTGCTTGCGGGGGGCATAGCGAGCCATCGTCTCCGCCATGACGCGGATATGCTCCGGCGTCGTGCCGCAGCAGCCGCCCGCGATATTCAGCCACCCCTGCTCCGCGAATGCCGACAGCTTGTGCGCCAGCGATTCAGGCGATTCATGGTAGTGACCGTTCTCGTCCGGCAATCCCGCATTGGGATAGCAACTGACGGCCGTGCCCGCGATCTCGCTGAGCGTTCGGACATGATCCCTCATGAACTCCGGACCCGTCGCGCAGTTGAGCCCTACCGAAATCGGTCTCAAGTGTTCCAGGGAGACATAGAACGATTCGATCGTCTGGCCCGCCAATGTCGTACCCATCGGCTCGATCGTACCCGATATCATGATCGGCAGCTCCTTGCCCAGCGTCTGGAATGCCTTGCGGATGCCGATGCTGCCCGCCTTCACATTCAGCGTATCCTGTGACGTCTCCAGCAGAAGCGCGTCGACATCACCTTCGATAAGCGCCACAGCCTGCTCATGATAGCTGGCGACAAGCTGATCGAAGGTCACCCCGCCCGTTACTGACAACGTCTTGGTCGTGGGACCCAGCGCACCGGCTACGAAGCGAGGCTTGTCGGGCGTGCTGTATTTGTCGGCTGCCTCTCTGGCCAGCTTCGCCGCAGCGAGATTGATTTCTCTCGCTTTCTCCGGAATATCGTAATCCTCCAGGACGATACTGGTCGCGCCGAACGTATTCGTCTCCAGTATGTCCGCACCCGCCTCCAAATATTGCTCATGAATGCGACTTATGACGTCAGGACGCGTCAGCACGAGCATCTCGTTGCAGCCGTCCAGATCCGCTCCGCCGAAATCGTCCTCGCTCAAGTTCGCTTGTTGTATCATAGTGCCCATAGCGCCATCCAATATGAGAATGCGCTCTTGAAGCAATTGCTGTAAAGTCATTGTTGACACGATGCTACACCCTTCCCGAAATCATTACACCATAGTTTATCAGATTCGCTGTTTTCTGAAAAGAAAGAACCAATCGACAATTAAAGGCATTTGCATTATAATCATTATATCATTTAATTTCTATTGGAAAAGAGGGAATGGCATGGCAGAGGTAAGAATTCGTAACACAGACGAGCGGATTTCCGGAGAGGAAAATGTTCGCGCATTCCTGGATAGCCAAGAAGTGCTGTATGAGCATTGGGATGCCAACAAGCTTCCGCAAGAGCTTCAAAATAAATTCGTGCTTAACGATGAAGAGAAGGAACAAATTCTAAAAACGTACGATGCCGAAATTCGCGACCTGGCTGCTCGCCGCGGCTATCTGACATGGGACATCGTCGCGCTGTCCGACGCGACGCCGAATCTGGAAGAACTGCTTAAGAAGTTCGAGAATGTACATACGCACACGGAAGACGAAGTGCGTGCCATTACCGCCGGTCGCGGTATTTTCATCATTAAAGGTACTGACGATGTGGGTTATTTCGATGTGGAGCTGGAAGCGGGCGACGTCATCTCCGTTCCGGAGAACAAGCCTCACTTCTTCACCCTTATGGACAACCGTCAAATTGTAGCGGTCCGCTTGTTCATTGAGACGGAAGGCTGGATCGCTCATTCCTATTCCGACCCGCAATTCAACAAGTAATGCATGTGAAATGAGAAAAGCCCCTTGCAACGCCAACCGCGTTAGTGAGGGGCTTTTTTCTTGTATCCGCCGTTAGTGCTCCAGCAGCCGGAGCAATTCCTCAAGATGCGTTATTTCGTAAGCAGGAATAATGTCGTCGTTGCGCTTGACGCCTCGGCGGTTGATCCATACGGAAGTCATGCCGATCGTGTTCGCGCCCAGTATGTCCGTCGTCAACTTGTCGCCGACCATGATGCCATGATCCGGCTCGATGCCGAGCCTGTCCAGCGCGTGACGGAAGATGGATGCCGCAGGCTTGCCTTCACCGAATTCGCCGGAAATGATGATATGATCGAAGTAGGGTACAAGCTCAGGCACGCCATCCAGCTTCTCCTTCTGGAGGTCTGGCGATCCGTTCGTCAGCAGCAGCAGCTTGTACTTGCCCTTGAGCGCGTCCAGCACGCGGAACGTCTCCTCATACACGATAGGACGCGACCGCCGTTCAGCCGGGAACCGCTCGGCAAGCTCCGAGCCCAGCTGCTCATCCTCCACGCCAAGCGCTTTCAGCCCTTGCGTCCATGCCGCTTTCCGATAACCGGGAGCCAGCTGCTGTAGCTTGCGGAATTCTTCCTGCTCTCCTGCGGCGAAGTGTGCCCAGAGCCCTTCGAACGGATTAATGCCGATCATCTTCGTGAAAGAAAATGTCTCATACGATTCGTAAAGCACTCTCGCTTCCTTGCGAACGGCTTCCTCCAACTCATCTGCATCTACTCCTGCAGCCTCAGCTCCCGCCTCGCATGTCGCTTGGAACGCCTCCTTCACACTGCGCTCGTCCCATAACAACGTATCGTCCAGATCAAATAATACAGCTTGTTTCGCCATCTGTGTCCAATCTCTCCTATTCTATTCTTTCTCTGAAAATGGAATATTGTGCTTAGCGGCAAACTCCTTCATCTTCTCCGCCATCTCACCGGTGGGATATCGATTGATCAGCCTGGTGAATGACCAGCTGGCGCCTTTCACCGGTGTAATCATAACGATCCCTTTCTGAACGGCAATCTGCTTGATGCCGGATGCCTGAATCCTCTTGTCGCCCGTCAACCGACGCGTCTGCACATAGTCCTTGCCGATTGTCAGATATGGCTTACGGAAGAAGAACAACGCTGCCAATCCAATGTACAAGGCTATCGTTACCCAGAACATCGTCGTCGCTTCGAACTTCGGATCATTCCACATAACGACGCTGTACAGTGCGACAAATATAAGAAGCAGCACAGGTGCCATATAGTTGCGACCGACAAAGCGATCCTTTCGTTCGGCACCAAGCACGCTTCCCCCTTTGCCTTGCTTCTTCTGCTGCTTGTTCAGATGACTCATGTTTTTGCGCACTTTGCGCTCCCAAGAACGTGACACGCTAACTCCTCCTATAATAGGCGCTTCATTGGCAGCTTATTACCACTGCAAGCCATGTTCGTACTTTTAACGTCAGTGCTTTATATTGTCGTCTTCATCTTCCACATACTTAATGGAATCCAGCTGCTGCCGGAAGTTTCTTCTGAAGTTGTCCAAGTATCGGCGTCTCAGTTCATCACGCTCAACGATTTCTTCCTGCGTAAGTCCGTCTTGTTTATTTTTTCTCGACAGCTCGTTTATTCTTGCGATCAATTTCTCCATATCCATCTCTCTACCACTCCCCTCTGTCCCAGAAGCAAAAGTCTAATTCATACTTTGACACTTCACCCCTATCATTGTCAAGGCTTCAGCACGCCCCGCCCCATAATGTGTTCAGTCGCTTCGATATCAAGCGAACCTCCTATGTCAGTCAAAAAGAGCGAAAAAGCCTTCCAAGCCACTATCGAAGTGGAATGGAAAGCTCTCTCCTCAATATTACATGAATAACTGTGTGCACAAAGGGTATGTGTATATATTATCGTTCCGGTATAATCAACTGCTGCCCCGGATGTATCGTAGAAGAAGCCAGTCCGTTGCGATGCTTGATCTTGAACACGACATAGCGTATGTCCTCGCTGTCATCGGAGACGCGGCCTGCGATCGCCCATAGCGTATCCCCGCTCGCAACAGTCACGACATCCTCCTCCCCGCTCGGTGGCGCCACGCTTGTTCCCGTTGCCGTAACGCCCAGCATGAGAAAGCTCGTCAATAACAGAGCTATGAGCAGTAAGCTTGCAGTCACCTTAATCGTACGGCTTGTCCATACGTTCCTCAGCCCTTGATAGCCTATCTTATTCATTCTCGTTCTTGCTTGTACACGATATATGGATTGGTATGTACTTTCATTCATCAGCATCATTATCAGCACCCCAAACGTTTGTTCTGATATGAGAATACCACGAACAAGCGTTCCGGTCAACCGCAAAATGAGAACTCACGATCTCAAGAACTTATGTTTGTACGAACCTCGGTTCTGTGTTATAATTTTACACAACTATAGAAATGGAGTTGATGACGGTGACGAAAGTTTCCAAACGCCAGATGGCTATATTAGAGTTCATCAAGCAAGAAGTACGTGAAAAGGGATATCCGCCATCTGTTCGCGAGATCGCGGAAGCGGTAGGGCTGCTCTCCAGTTCTACTGTCCACGGACATCTGGACCGGTTGGAGAAGAAAGGCTACATAAGACGCGATCCGACCAAGCCGCGGGCGATCGAGATCCTGCATGGAGACAGCGAGAGCAATGTCATCCCTTTGCCTGTCAAGCAAGTGCCGATCGTCGGCAAGGTTACTGCGGGCATCCCCATTACGGCCACTGAGAATATCGAGGATTACTTCCCGATGTCCACCCAGTTCGTGGGCGACAATAACGTCTTCATCCTGAACGTCGTAGGCGACAGCATGATCGAAGCCGGCATTCATAATGGAGACTATGTGATTGTCAGGCAGCAGCAGACGGCCAACAACGGTGACATCGTCGTGGCGATGACGGAAGACGACGAGGCTACAGTGAAGACCTTCTATAAGGAGAAGGACCACATTCGCCTGCAGCCCGAGAACTCCACGATGGAGCCTATTCGCCTGAATGCCGTCAGCATTCTGGGCAAGGTTGTGGGACTGTTCCGGGACATGCATTAATAACCTGGGCATGAACATCTGATCCTAATGAATACGAGCACAAGCTTCGAGGCGGCAGTCCTCGGAGCTTGTGCTTTTTTATGGCAGCTTCCAACGATCAGTTGTGTCGCGGCTACTTGAGGCGGGGCGGGACGAGACACTCCGGACAGGGCTATGTGAGCATTTTGAGCGATAGGAGTCTATTGGAGAGCGGAGGAGCACTTTCCAGACAGAACAAGGGCGGAGACCATACGGTCTCCGCCCTTCCACATCGATTAATATTGTCTCAAATACTGCTCTCTCTCCCACTCATGCACCTGTGTACGATACATATCCCACTCGATCTCTTTCAGCTCGTAGAAATGGGACAGTGCGTGCTCGCCGAGCGCATCGCAGATAACATCGTTGCGAAGCATCTCATCAAGCGCTTCTCGCAAGTTGAGCGGAAGGCTCGGAATGCCGGACTCCACGCGCTCTTCCTCCGACATAATATATATGTTGCGGTCGGTCGGCGCAGGAAGCGACAGCTTGTTCTTGATGCCGTCCAGTCCTGCCTTCAACATAACGGCGAGCGCAAGATACGGATTGGCCGCAGGGTCAGGATTCCTCACTTCGACACGGGTAGACAAGCCGCGCGAAGCTGGAATGCGAATCATCGGCGAACGGTTGCTCGCCGACCATGCGACGTAGCATGGCGCCTCATAACCAGGCACCAGACGCTTGTAGGAATTGACGGTCGGATTCGTAATCGCCGCGAATGCTCTGGCATGCTTGAGTACGCCAGCCATATACTGGCGAGCTGTATCGCTCAGGCCAAGCTTGTCGCTCTCGTCGTAGAAGGAATTGGTGTTGCCTTGGAACAATGATTGATGACAGTGCATACCCGAGCCGTTGGCTCCGAATAGCGGTTTCGGCATAAATGTAGCGTGAAGGCCATGTACGCGCGCGATCGTCTTCACGACCAGCTTGAACGTCTGAATCTGGTCGGCCGCTTTCACAGCGTCCGCATACTTGAAGTCGATCTCATGCTGGCCAGGAGCAACCTCGTGATGGGATGCTTCAATCTCGAAGCCCATCTCCTCCAGCGTAAGTACAATCTCGCGGCGGCAGTTCTCGCCCAGATCCACTGGCGCAAGATCGAAGTATCCGCCCTGGTCGTTAAGCTCCGTAGTTGGCTCGCCACGCTCGTCCGTCTTGAACAGGAAGAATTCCGGCTCCGGCCCGACATTCATGGAAGTGAAGCCCATCTCTTCCGCTTCCGTCAGTACGCGCTTCAGGATGCCGCGCGGATCGCCCGCGAATGGCGTGCCGTCAGGCATATATATGTCGCAGATAAGTCTGGCCACGCGATCTTCGGACACCCACGGGAATACAACCCAAGTATCCAGATCCGGGTATAAGTACATGTCGGATTCTTCAATACGCACATAGCCTTCGATGGAAGAACCGTCGAACATCATTTTATTGTCAAGCGCTTTATCCAGCTGGCTTACAGGTATTTCAACGTTTTTGATCGTACCGAGCAGATCCGTGAACTGCAGACGAATGAAACGGACGTTTTGCTCCTGTGCGATACGTTTAATATCTTCTTTCGTGTAACCCATGCTATCATCTCCTCGAATCCAAGTGATTTTGTCTAGCGCTTGTAGTAGCTTTGAAGCTGACCTTGAATCATGGAAGTCTGTCCAGGTTTCTTCTCAAGCAGCTGCTGCTTTAATAAACGGCGCAATTGCTGCTCGCTGAGCTCGCGGCGGGTTTCCTCGGATTTCGCGCTTACCATCGTCGCTTCCTCCGAATCATTGGATACCGGATTCATGACTTGCTTAATTCCTGCAATATTGACACCTTTCTCAATTAGCGATTTGATCTCCAGCAGACGCTCTACATCGTTGAACGAGAATAACCGTTGATTGCCTGCCGTTCTCGCAGGGACGATCAACTCATGCTGCTCATAGTAGCGAATTTGCCTGGCTGTCAGATCAGTTAGCTTCATTACAATGCCAATTGGAAATAACGCCATATTTCGACGGATTTCATCAGCCATGTCGCACCAACCTTCCAATCCTCGTTTATACCCTCATTGTAGCGTCGCTACATAAACGTGTCAAGAAATGTTAGGTTTGATTACAATTAATCCGCGCATAACCATTCTGTGCAGAGCGGTAAGAATGCCGTATTTCGCATGCGCATAAGTTAATCCGCCTTGCATATAGGCGATATACGGCTCTCGAATCGGCGCATCGGCCGACAGCTCCAGACTGCCGCCCTGGATGAACGTGCCCGCCGCCATAATAACGGGATGCTCATAACCCGGCATGTCCCATGGCTCCGGAACGACATGAGCATCTACGGCAGCCGCAGCTTGAACCCCCTGCACGAAGGCGATGAGATGATCCGGGCCGGTGAAGCGAAGCGCCTGAATCAAATCCGTGCGGGGCTCATCCCAGCGGGGGCTTGTCTCGAATCCAAGCTTATCCGCCATGCCGGCAGCCAGTATGCTGCCTTTCACCGCTTGTCCAACCAGATGAGGGGCAAGGAACAAGCCTTGATAGATGGAGCGCAGCGTTCCCATCATCGCTCCGACCTCTCCCCCGATGCCGGGGGCGGTCAGCCGATAGGCGGCTCCCTCCACATATTGCCGCTTGCCGGCAATATACCCTCCAGTCTCCGCCAAGCCGCCGCCAGGATTCTTAATGAGAGAACCTGCCATCAGATCGACGCCGACTTCGGTCGGCTCTTGCAGCTCGGTGAACTCGCCATAGCAGTTGTCCACGAAGACGATGACGTCGGATTTCATCTCCTTCACACGCCTCACGGCTTCCGCAATGTCAGCAATCGGGAAGGAGCGCCGCCAATCATAGCCTCGTGATCGCTGAATCCCGATCACCTTCGTCCGCTCGTTGACCGCGAGCCTGATCGCGTTCCAATCCATCTCTCCCGACACCAGCAGAGGCACCTCCCTGTAAGAGACGCCCCAATCACGGAGAGAGCCCGTGCCATCGCCGGGCTTCCCGATCACCTTGTGCAGCGTGTCGTAAGGCTTGCCCGTAATATATAGCAGTTCATCTCCCGGACGCAATACGCCGAATAAAGCGCAGCCGATCGTGTGGGTTCCCGAAGCGAAGTGTGGCCTGACCAGCGCCGCTTCGGCTCCCATCACCTCGGCATACACCTCGTCAAGCACTTCGCGTCCGCGGTCGTTGTATCCGTAGCCCGTAGAGCCCGAGAAGTGATAGTCGCTAACCCGATGGCGCTTGAAAGCCTCAATAACCTTCCATTGGTTTTTTTCCACGATTTTCTCTACCTTGCCGAATGCATCGCGAGCCATGTCCTCCACTTGCTCCGTCAGCCGTTCCAGCTCCCGCCACATCTCGTTATTGCTTTGCTCTACAGCCAAGTCATTCTCCTGCTGCTTACCCATATACCTGTTCTTCCTTTCCTCGTCAAACCTTCAAATCCTCCGGTCGTATCGCCATCAGCTCGCCTTTTCCCGGCACGGAGTTGGCATATTGTCCAATCAGCCTTACGGCTTGATGGCGAATCGCCTTCTCGATCATATTCCGCACATACCTCGCGTTGCTGAAGGAGAACAGCTCGCTTTGCTTCTCTTGCACGAGCAGTTGCCTCAGCTTGAAGACCGTAGCCGGCATAAGCACGTAATCCCTTTCCTTCACCATGCCTTCGCCGATCTGGATCAGTTGGTCGATGGAATAGTCCGGGAATTCAATCTGGATCGGGAAGCGCGATGGCAGCCCGGGATTCGTCTGCAGGAATTGCTCGATCTCAAGCGGATAACCTGCCAGTATCAGGACGAAGCCGTTGCGGTGATCCTCCATCGCCTTCACGAGCGTATCGATCGCTTCTTTGCCGAAGTCCTTCTCCCCGCCTCTGGCCAGACTGTACGCTTCGTCGACGAACAATACGCCGCCAAGCGCCTTGCGCACCAGATCCCTTGTTTTCTGAGCGGTATGGCCGATATATTCGCCCACTAGATCCGCCCGCTCCACTTCGATCAGATGTCCCTTTGACAGTACCCCCATCTTCTGGAACAGCTTGGCGACGATGCGGGCGATCGTCGTCTTTCCCGTTCCGGGATTGCCCTTGAAAATCATATGATAAACTTGGGAGCCTCCGTACAAACCGGCTTCTGACCGCATCCGGCTAACATAGAGAAGCGCATAGATCTCATACACAAGTGACTTCACGTTATCCATCCCGACCATCGCTTCCAGCTCTTTCTCGATGTCGGCGAAGTGATCCATATCCGGCAACGGCTTGACCTGCGGCAAGGGCTCATCCTGCAGCACCGGCGCGGATGCAGCCAGACCGTAGCTTTCCTGGCTTCTGAGCACGACGTTGATTTGCCGCGATGGTCTGGTTGATCCGTTGCCGGAGGCTGATATGACGTGCTCGTTCATTGACACATCACCTGTCCTTTGTAGAGAAGCTCGCGTAAACACCGCACTACAAGTGTATTCTATGGATCTGTCCTATATTAGCAGAGTTGGCAGGTTCATATCATCGAAGCATCGTCCCGCAAGCCGGACCATAGCGTCAAGGCGTCCAGCTTCCACTTCGTGTAGGCCAGTATTTCTCTTAATGAGTGATACACCGGGCTGAGCACTTGCGATGTTACGCCGGCCACCTGCACATCCCCCATATCCAGAAATTCCGCGATATCGCCGGCACGGGCCGCATGATAGTCATGCGTAATGATCAAGTAAGACTGTACGCTCTCGCTTTCTCCTATTTCCTTACTGTAATATAAGTTCTGATAAGTGCTGCTTGCCTTGTTCTCCAGCAGCAAGTCGTCCTCCGGCACACCTCTGTCCGTCAAATAGTTCCGCATGCCTTCCGCTTCCGTAATCGACGAGACCAACCCTCCGAGCCCCCCGCTTAAAATCAGCCGGTCGACAACACCCTGCTCATAGAGAGCCAGCGCCAAGTCGAGCCGTTCCTTAAGCGCAGGGCTTGGCTGATCGCGCCACAACGCTGCTCCCAGCACAATTCCTGCGTCAGCGGGAGCATATTGCTTCTTCATGTTATAGTCCTGAATGATCCAGAAAACATAACCGGCCCATAGCAATCCTAGACACATGACCGCCAAGATTATGCGAAAAAAGAGAGGCCACGACCGAAGGAGTTTCTTCCTTCTGCGCGGCCCTTTCCTGCTCCTTGTCGCCGTCTTCATGATTCGCTTAGCTCCCCTGTTCTTCGCAACAAGCTCTTGCGATGCTTCAAGCTGAGCGTGAAGTAGCGAAATCTGCCGTTCCGGATGCTGGACAAGAGCCGTCCCGCCGTCTTGCGGGCCAGCGCTACATCCTTATTGCTAATGTCACCTTGCCTGAGAGCATCCTCCAGCTCATCTTCATCCATCAAATAAACTTCGCCGCTTGGCAGCACAACTACATCCAAATACAAGTCGTCGAACCAAGGAACCTGCTGATCTGTCAATCCTTGTGTCTTGCATACGTCAATATACCATTGTACAACACGGCCCTTATCGTCAAACATCGTCGTGACGACGAAGTGCTCCCCCTTGGGGAAATGCTGCATCCATAAATATCCGCGATCCGCCAGGCACAGCCTGTGCCCGTTATATTCCTTCCATAACGGCTCGCGCAATTCGTGAATACGGTAAAAGGTTACCAGCCCTTTGAACTCGTCGCCGTCAAGCGCCATGCAAGAGTAGCTTTTACGCAATATACGGCGCCAGTTCGCTCGATCGGAAAATTTTCTTTTCATAAGGAACTTACCTTTCCGTTCATTTAGGAATGCATCCTATAGAAAAAGATTACCATATCTCAATGTCCATCTCCAGTGAACGAGTAAAATAAACCAAGCCAGCCTATCCGCCGCGCCGAAAAAAAAAACAAAAGGCCCATCCCGCGAGATGGACCTTCCGGCTGCAAGAACCAATGATTACGCTGCATCCGGGGGCGAAGAAGGAGCCTCAGAAGGCGTCGTGTCCGCCGCCCCCGCATTACCTCCCTGACCTGAGTCCGGATTCGTACTTTCGACCGGCGCAGTGCCCGGCGTCTCTGTGCCCGGCTGCCCCTCGCCTTCGCTAGGGACCTCCGTTCCTTCGTCAGGCTGATTGCCATTGCCGTCAGTCTGGCCGCCATCACCCTGTCCGCCATCACCCTGTCCGTTGTCCCCGGGCTCGCCGGTGCCCAGATCGGGATTGTCGATATCAGGGTCCAGCGGAATTTCCGGAATGCCCAGCTCTCCGTCCGGAATTTCTACTGCGACGGCAGCCGAATTCGCGCTTCTCAAGTTCGATGCGGAATCGTGCGCCACGACATAGTATTCATACGTTTTGCCCGGGAATACCGTCATATCCGTCAGCTTCGTCAGCACGGCCTCTGAGAACAAACTGAATTCTGTGACGCCGACCTCTCTGCGGTATACTTCGTAGGAGATATTGCTATCCTCGCTAGCGTCCCATGATAGCTCCACGAGGACGCCTTGCTCCACATAGGCGGCCTGGAATCCCGATACAGCCGCCGGCGGCTTCTGTTCCTTCACGTTCTCCGGACGCTTGAAACTGCCCTTGTCCACATGCTCCATTGCCGGCCCCATCACTTTCGCGAAGAAGGCTGCGGCTTGCGGACTGCCCTTCATGAGCACATGGTCCTTATCCGTATTGTCATACCCCATCCAGACGGCAGCCGTCCATTCCGGCGTGTAGCCGACGAACCAGGCGTCGCGGATGCCCGATCCCGTATAGCCAGGAATGCCGTGCTGCGTCGTACCCGTCTTGCCTGCAAGCTGGCGGCCGAATGCGGCGCGTTGACCGGAACCGCCCTTCTCTACGACCGCCTGCATAATTTCGGTCAAATACCAGGCCGTCTCGGGGGACATCAGCTGCTCCGCTTTTGGAGCTTCGTACGTGTACGTGTATTTCTTATTATTCTTATTGCTTTCAATTTTTCTAATTGTGTGCGGATCGACCGACTTCCCGTCATTGGCAATGACGCTGTAAGCTGTCGCCATCTGCAGCGGCGAAGCACCCTTCGTCAGTCCGCCCAGCGCTATCGTCAGATTGCGGTCTTCCTTCTCCAGCGTAAAGCCAAGCTTCTCCGCGAAAGCGATACCTTCGCTGATGCCGACTTGATTCAGCAGCCAGACGGAAGCCAGATTGCGGGAATCCTTCATCGCCTGCTTCATGCTGACCGGCGTCGGGCCCCAGCGATCTCTCGGACAATAATCGTTGAAACATTTTTTATCGTTCTCCAGTATCGTCCATGGGAAAAACTTCCCGGACTCCAGAGCCGGCCCGTAGGAAACAACCGGCTTGAATACCGAACCTGGCTGTCTCGGCTTGTCTACGCGGTTCCAGCCACGCTGTTCATACTCCCGGCCGCCGTTCAACGCCTTAATCTCCCCTGTACGGTGGTCGATGATGACCATGGCGCCCTGAACGATATTCTCATCGATGCTTTCCTCGAAATTGCTTGCATCGTTGAACTCCTTGTCCATGACGTCCTGCGCCTTGGGATCAAGCGTCGTATAAATATGATAACCGCCTACACGCAGCTCTTCTTCCGATAGGCCCGTCACTTCGACAGCCTCTTCGATTACGAAATCGACGAAACCGTGATATGAGCCTACCTTGTACTCCGCCTGGCTGGCAGGCACCTCGTAATCTGGCGCCTTCGCTTCGTTCATCTCTTGTTCGCTAATATAACCTTGATCGTACATCAGCTTCAGGACAACCGCGCGGCGCTCCTTGGAGAATTCCGGGTTATTGACCGGATTGTAGCGATTCGGCGCTTTCGGCATCGCCGCAAGTGTTGCGGATTCCCAGAGCTCCAGCTCCGACAGGTCTTTGCCGAAGTAATATTCCGACGCCGCCTTCACGCCATGTATGCCCTTGCCGAAGTAGATGCGGTTCAAATACATCGTCAGTATTTCATCCTTGGACATCTGCTGCTCCAACGCTACTGCGATGGATGCTTCCGTCGCCTTCCGGAAGAAGGTCTTGTCCGCCGACAGGAACACGTTTTTCGCCAGCTGCTGGGTGATCGTGCTTCCGCCTTCCACGGCGCTGCGGGCGATGACGTCCTTCACGACCGCTCGTCCGATCGCCCAGAAGTCCAGACCGGAGTGTTCGCGGAAGCGTTGGTCCTCCGTCGCAATGACGGCGTTCAGCAGCTGTTCCGGAATTTCTTTGAACTCCGCCATTTCGCGATGTTCTTCATAATCGTACAGCTTATTGATTTCGTTGCCGTTGGCATCGTAGATAATGGACGCCTCGCCGAATTCCAGCTTGTCGCCATGCTCCTCCAGTATGCGTTCGCCGTTCAGGATGATGAGCAGATATCCCACGATCGCACAGACGATGCCAAGCACTGCCGCGAAGAATAGTCCGTAGAACCATTTGCGTCCCGAAAAACGTTTTTTCTTTTTCTTTGTCTTTGTCTTTAAAGGTTGTTTGTTCGACTGTCCAGCCATGATGTTTCCCCCCTGTACCCAATTGTGCCGCCTTCGATGTCCAAGCGGCGTTCTCCGTCCAATAATCAGCACTGCGAGCTGCGAAACAACAAAAGCAACCCGTCGTAGGCGGGTTGCTCCTGCATGCCGCTATCTAATAAAACGCAAGAAGTCATCGGAAAGTTTCATTTGGCAAAAAGAGTCAGCTATCCGACGAGCTGTTGTCCTGCTGCATAAGCGATACGTTGCGCTGAGGCACAAATGTGGAAATTGCATGTTTGTACACCATTTGCTGACGGCCTTCGCTGTCAATAATAATGGTAAAATTATCGAATGCCTTAATGGCGCCGCGTATTTGGAAGCCGTTCATTAAAAACACGGTAACCGGAATGTTCTCTTTGCGAAGCTGGTTCAGGAACGTATCTTGAATATTGATAGATTTGTTCATTTGGACGTTACCCCCGTCAAAAAAAAGATTGGTTAGATTTATATTCAAGATGACCTTGAAACTTTCCTGCTATTATAGCATGAATCCGAATCAAATTGTTGTGAAAATTTTCCCCCGCATCAATCCAGTGTATATCCTTCATATGGCGGAACCATGACAGCTGGCGCTTGGCAAATCTTCTAGTATCCCGCTTCAGACGCTCCACAGCGGCTTCATAGGACATCTCTCCGCGCAAGTAAGCGGCTATCTCCTTATAGCCGAGCGCCTGCATCGGGACGGTATGCGGAGGCGCATCCATGCCCAGGAGCCTCTCCACTTCTCCGACAAGACCCTCCTCCAGCATGACGTCAATGCGCTTCTCTATACGACGATACAATTCCGCACGGTCCATTGTCAACCCGAGCAGCAGAAGCTCGTACGGCGACTCGCGCTTCTGGTTCGCCTGCTGACTGCTGAACGTCTCCCCAGTCAGATGATACACTTCCAGCGCCCGAACAATCCTCCGCTGATCGTTGGGATGAAGACGTTCTGCCGCTTCAGGATCGATCTCCTCCAGCTTCGCATGCAGCGCTACGCTTCCATGCTCCTCGGCATATTGCTCTTGTCGCTGCCGGAACGTCTCATCCGAGCCGATATCGGCGAACTGGTATTGATAGCACAGCGACTCTACATACAGTCCGGTACCGCCTACGATGAACGGCAGCTTCCCCCTGCTGTGGATATCAGAGATGGCGGCACGCGCCCGATCCTGAAATTCAGCCGCCGAGAAGGGCTGTGCGGGATCGCATATATCGATCATATGGTGGGGGACGCCATCCATCTCCGATTGTTTAATCTTCGCCGTGCCGATGTCCATTCCCCGGTATACTTGCATGGAATCGCCGGATATAATCTCCGCATTCCAACTTTTCGCAATTTCCAGACTTAACGCCGTCTTGCCGACTGCAGTCGGTCCCAGCAAAACAAGCAACGGCCCTTTATCCTTCTCCAACCTGAATCACTCCGTATGCAATTTTCGTCGATTTCCTGGACGGCAGCTCCAGGAAGCCCAGCCGCTCGAATTCCTCGCTGCCATATTGCTCCTTCAGCACGACGGACTTGCGCGCAATGCGCTTCGCGTGGCCGATCGCTTCCGGCAGCAGCGCTCCGCTGTTCGCAACGGTGCGAATGGCGCCGATGGAGCTGGATTCATATACCGGCCGTCGGAACATGGGATCGAAATATACGATATCCACGCTGTTGTCCGGCTGCTGCTCCAAATAATCCGTATGATTGCGGCATTGCAGCGATATTCGGCGCATCGCCGCGTCCACATCGGGAAGACCGGATTCATAAGTCGCCAAGCCTTCGCTCACAATCGCATGCAGTACAGGCTCGCTCTCCAGCGCCGTGACGCTGCCCTCCTCGCCTGCGGCATAAGCGAACACAAGCGAATCGGAGCACAATCCGGCTGTACAGTCGAGAACGGCATCGCCCCTGCTGCAGCCCGAATAGGCAATTAACGGGTCGCTCTCTCCGGTGCGCAGCCGCTTCACCCGAACCAGCGCCATGCTGGGATGGTAAAATAGCGGCGTATCCGGCTGAGTGCCTTTCCCGTCATAGAATCTGACGCCTTCTTCGGTCGCTACGATAACCCGCTGATCGTCTTGCGCCCCCACGAGCTTGCGCACCGTCGCGTTTCGTCTGGCAATGAGAGGAACGCCAAGTTCCTCCGACAGCTTTCTCGCTTGCGCAAGAAGCTTCTCGGAGGGCTTGACGGATGTCGTAACGATCATGACATCACCCTCTTGAACATTTTCTCCAGCTGATAAGTAGACAAATGAACGATAATCGGCCTGCCGTGCGGGCACGTATACGGCTGATCGCAATCTGCCAGCCGACGCAGCAGCCCTTCTCCTTCTTCTCTCGTCAGCCGGTCGTTCGCCTTAATAGACGCCTTGCACGAGCACATAATTGCCGCTTCCTCCCGCAACTTGCCGATATCGATATGCTTGCGCTCCCGGATGACCAGATCGGCCATCTCCTCCAGAATCGACTCCTCTTGTCCCTTCGGCAGCCATTCCGGACATGCCCGTACGAGAAAGGTCTGGGAGCCGAACGACTCCAGTTCCACGCCGGCAGCGGACATGAGATGCAGCAATTCCTTCAGCTGGGCGGCATCGCCCGGCGTGAACTCCAATGTGATGGGCACGAGAAGCTGCTGACTTGCAGCTACAGGATTCCCAAATTTATGAAGATAATACTCATAATTAATTCGCTCATGCGCGGCATGCTGGTCGATCAAGTATAAGCCGTCCTCCGATTGCGCGATCAAATAAGTGCCATGGTGCTGACCGATCCAGTGCAGCTCCGGGAAGCCCTTCGCCTCCGAAGCGGAAGACTGGCTGACTGCAGCTGATGCAGCAGCTTGCGGGTCATAATCGGTTGCAGAGGCGGCGTGAGAGGATGGCACTGCCGATTCTATCGGTGGCGGCGGCGCGTCTTCAAGCTCTGGCCGCGGCAAGCTTGCGTCACCGATAGAACCGTCGCCGCCGGCGACATAACGTTCTCCTGCCGAGCCATCGGCTGCTCCCCGCTCGCGGAACGATTCGGATCGCTCCGGCCTGGGCGGAGCATATAGCCGTTCCGTCGCACCGGCAGGAACATACTCCCGCTCGACGAATCCGCCGCCGTAACCGGAATTACGCTCTCTCGCAGCGGAAGCGGCCGGAATGGCCGGCTGTGAGGGCGTTGGTGTGCGGTCGTTCACATGAAAGGAGATGGTATCCTGCACGTACTGCGGTCCGCTGCGCTCTCTGCGGCCTGCATCCAATCCTGGCGTATAACGCTGTGCATGCAGCGCCTCCTTCACCGCCTTCTCCAACAGCGCTCTCAGCTCGACTTCCTTGCTGAAGCGCACCTCCATCTTCGACGGATGCACGTTAACATCCAGCAGACTGGGATGCATGCCGAGCTCCAGTACGGCAAGCGGATATCTGTTGATCGGAAGCAGAGTATGATAGGCTTGCAGCAGCGCTCCGTTGATGCTATGGCTTCTAATGTAGCGTCCGTTCACGATTGCCGTAATGCCGTTGCGATTCGCGCGAGTCAACTCCGGCTTGGACACGTATCCCGTTAACGTGTAGTCGCTGTCCGCCGCTTCTACCTTGAGCATCGCTTTCGCCGTATTGCGGCCGTATACCGCTGCTATCACCTGCAATCGGTCTCCCGTTCCCGTCGTGCGCAGCAGCACACTCCCGTTATGCTCCAGCGTAATGGCAATGCCGGGATGGGCAAGGGCTATCCGGTTCATATAGTCAGATATATGCCCCAGCTCCGTCGGGATGGACTTCATATATTTCAATCGGGCCGGCGTATTGTAGAACAGATCGCTTACGCTCATGCTGGTGCCGAGCGGCGCATTGGCGGGCTCGTCCGCCGTAATGGAGCCGCCTTCGATCCGCAGCCTTCTGGCCAGACCGGTATCACTGTCCGCGGATATGCACTCCATCCGCGATACGGCGGCGATACTGGGCAGCGCCTCCCCTCGGAAGCCCAGGCTGGCTATGCGGAACAGATCGCTGCTCGTTGCAATTTTGCTTGTCGCATGACGCAGGAAGGCAGTCTCCATATCTTCTCTTGCGATGCCGCCTCCGTTGTCCGTTACTTTAATCAGCGTCAAGCCGCCTTCGTCAATGGACACATCGATCGTCGTGCTTCCTGCATCAACGGCGTTTTCCACCAGCTCCTTAACGACCGATGCAGGACGTTCCACAACTTCTCCCGCCGCGATTTGGTTGGCAAGCTGCTCCTCCAGCACTCGAATCTTCGTCATATCCGTTTCCCCTCTCCGAATCCTGCTAGCCAACCGTCACTAATCGTTCAGCTTCTGCTTCATCTCATTCAACCATTGCATCGCCTGCATCGGCGTCATATTGAACAGATCCAGCTTGCGCAGCTTCTCGACGAGCTGGTCCCCCTTGGCGCTCCCTTTCCTGCGGTCCTGGTACTCTTGTGCAACAGCCGCTTCTTCGAACATCGACAGCTGTACGATTCCATTCCGCCGCTCTTCGGTTGAAGGCTCCGCGGATGAATTCGGTATGCCGTTCGTTCGGGAGGCTGCCGGCGTTGCCGATGAGTCCCCGCTCTGATCCTGCGTTGGCCCGGAGATGGGCAAGACAGTCTCTCCAGCCGCATGATCGGCGGCAGGCTTAGCTGCATACTCAACGGAGCGCTCCACGGCAGTCTCGGCGATGTCTGTCGCTAAGGAATGCTCCAGGAGATCATAAGCCCGCCCGATGATGGAAGATGGCAGACCGGCAAGCTGCGCGCAATAAATGCCGTAGCTCGTATCCGCAGCGCCCGGAATGAGCTTGCGCAGGAATGTCACGTCGTCGCCGCTTTCCTCGACGGCCATCCTTGCATTCACAAGCGACGGCAGCGACTGCTCCAGATGCGCCAGCTCGTGGAAATGCGTCGATACAAGCGCTTTGCAGCCTACGTGATGATGAATGTATTCGATAACGGCTTGCGCAATCGCCATCCCTTCACCAGTGGAAGTGCCCCGGCCCAGTTCGTCGATAATGACCAGGCTGGACACCGTCGCTTTCTCCGTCATAACCTGGATATCCTTCATCTCCACCATGAAGGTGCTCTGCCCGCCGATCAAGTCGTCCGCTGCACCGATTCTTGTAAAGATGCGATCCGTTAACGGGATCACGGCGCGCTTCGCCGGCACGAAGCAGCCGATCTGAGCCATGATGCCAATAAGCGCCACTTGACGCATGTACGTGCTTTTGCCCGCCATGTTGGGACCGGTGATTAGCAGGATCGAGTGATCGGGACGGGCCAGACTCGTGCCGTTCGCTATGAAGCTCGTCCCCTCCATCACAGCCTCTACAACGGGATGGCGTCCATCCTCTATGGTCAGATCGTACGCTTCGCCCACTTCCGGCCGCGTGTACCTCCGCTCGGCGCTTACGGTAGCCATGGACTGATAGACATCCAGCTCCGCAATAAGCACGGCAGCCTTCTGCAGGCGATGCAGATGCAACGCGATGTGATCGCGAAGCTCCAGGAATCGGGTGTATTCCACGTCTACCATTTTGTCCTCTGCTTCCAGGATGAGCCTTTCCTTCTCCTTCAGTTCCGGAGTAACGAACCGCTCCGCATTGGCAAGCGTCTGCTTCCGCTCGTACCTGCCTTCCGGCAGCATGGACAGGTTCGCCTTGGACACTTCGAGGTAATAGCCGAACACTTTGTTGTAGCCGATCTTGAGCGACTTGATGCCCGTCGCCTCGCGTTCTCTTCGCTCCAGCTCCGCCAGCCACTTCTTCCCGTTCGTGCTGGCTTCGCGCAGCTGATCCAGGTAATCGTCGTAGCCGGATCGGATCAGCCCGCCTTCCCGAATCGACAACGGCGCATCTTCCACAAGCACGGTGTCGATCATATCCGCCAGATCGGCACAATCGTCGGCATTCTCGACGAGACTGATCAGCACGTCGGCACCGGAACTCAAGCACATCTCCTTCAACTCCGGAATGCGGCGCAGAGAGGATTTCAGCGCGTTCAAATCGCGGCCGTTCGCATTGCCGTAGGCCACTCTTCCAACGAGCCGTTCCAAGTCGTAGATCGGCTGCAGTTGAGCGCGCATATCCTCTCGCAATATGAGATTCCGGTACAACGTCTCCACCGCATCCAGCCGGCGGGCTATCGCCGAGGCCGACAGCAGCGGCTTGTCAATCCAGCGCCGCAGCAGCCTCGCCCCCATCGCCGTACCCGTGCGGTCCAGCAGCCAGAGCAGCGAGCCCTTCTTGCTGCGGCTATGCACCGTCTCCGTCAGCTCCAGATTGCGTCGCGTATAATGGTCCAGCACCATGAACTGATTCGGTTCGTAGGCGGTGATCGACTGCATATGGGACAAGGCTCGCTTCTGCGTCTCCTCCAGGTAGCTTACAAGAGCGGCGACCGCCTTGCGTCTGGCGGCGCTAAGCTCCTGCACTTGCCCCTCGTCGAACTTCTGCCGCAGCTGCTCTTCGCCCTTCTCGCCGCACGCCGTCATCGGCAGCTGCCTGTTCCATGCCGCTTCCGCCTTCAGCTTCGCGAGCAATTCCCCGTCGCCGACAAGCTCTGACGGCTCATAGACCGTAAGCTCGTCCAGCAGCGCAGTCATGCCTTCAGGGAAAGAGGTCACATAGAGCTCGCCCGTGGACAGGTCACATGCAGAGAGGCCCAGCATGCCGTCTACGCTTACGACGGATGCGATGAAATTGTTCGTCGTCCCGTCCAGCGACTTGTCTTCCATGACCGTGCCCGGCGTGATGACTCTTACAATCTCCCTGCGCACGACGCCTTTGGCTGCCGAAGGGTCCTCTACTTGCTCGCAGACAGCCACTTTATAGCCTTTGTCGATCAGTCTGCTGATATAATTGCTAGCGGAGTGATAAGGCACGCCGCACATGGGAATCTTTTCCTTTCCTCCGCCATCCCGTCCAGTAAGCGTAATCTCCAGCTCTCTGGCGGCAAGCACGGCGTCGTCGAAAAACATTTCAT
The DNA here is from genome assembly GCF_025567625.1 of Paenibacillus sp. J5C2022. Classification (GTDB taxonomy): domain Bacteria; phylum Bacillota; class Bacilli; order Paenibacillales; family Paenibacillaceae; genus Pristimantibacillus. Next base: position 101,049 of record NZ_JAOQJC010000005.1, read on the forward strand.
AGAAGTCGCCGAGACGAAAAAATAAAAAAGCGTCCTTCGCTTCTTCTTTTATAGCCAAATATTGCTGAATCATCGGAGTGTAACCAGCCACTTGCGTTCCTCCCGAAAATTGATAATGAACACCATCTCTTCATTATAACAATCGACGGAGGGCTATGCACTATGCGGGAGCTAATTAATGGTACATCGAACTGCCAAATTGCTTCGTTCGCCCCGGAGAGAGCGGCCTATCGCACAAAATGGTCACATTGGGGCACGGGGTATACTGAAAAGCGGGCCTTATCGCTCATTTTGCTCACATAGCCCTGAAAAATAGCTGAAAATTATGCGCTATCGCTCATTATGCTCACATAGCTCTGCCAAGAGTGCCACGTGCGCCTCCAAATAGTTCTCTATCGCTCATTTTGCTCACATAGCCCTGAAAAATAGCTGAAAATTGTGCGCTATCGCTCATTATGCTTACATAGCCCTGCCAAGTGTGCCACGTGCGCCTCCAAATAGTTCTCTATCGCTCAAAATGGTCACATTGGAGCACGAGGTATACTGAAAAGCGGGACTTAACGCTCATTTTGGCTGCATAGAAACGCGAGCAGTTTAACCACTGCTTAACGATAGTATTAGATGAGATAACGAGCTACGTGTCAAAAGAAATTCCAGAAAGCTTGACACGATCATTCACTGTTTATTATATTTAATAATATCCTTAATTAAGGGGTTGTTTAATTGGTTGCGAAAGACACACTCAGCCTCATCTTCGCCGCTCTCGCCGATCCGACACGCCGGAATATCCTGACCAGACTGTCACAGAGAGCCGCTACAGTCGGGGAAGTCGCTGAACACTTCGAGATAAGCGCCCCCGCAATCTCCCAGCACCTCAAAGTGCTGGAGCGAGCAGGACTGATCGAACGAACTGCGAACGCCCAGTGGCGGACCCTTACGATGCGCACGGAGCCTCTTGATGAGGCATCAGCCTGGGTCGATCAGCACCGCCGCGAATGGAATCAACGCTTCGATGTACTGGAAGAACACCTCAAAACGATGACCAAAAAGGAGGAACAATAATTATGTCTGCATCCCCATCGGAATTCACCATTACACGAACACTAAATGCCCGCCGCGAGCTCGTGTGGCGCGCTTGGACTGAAGAGAAGGAGCTTGCCGCCTGGCTGCCATCAACACCCCTGGAGTCCATCTCCTTTGACGTCCGTCAAGGTGGACGCTACCGTTATACCATGATCAATGCCGAGACAAAGGAGGAATTTCACACCGGAGGCGTGTTCCTCGACGTCATTCCTTTCGAACGGCTCGTCTTCACCTGGGGTTACCCCGATGCTCCCGTCGAGGATTCCCCCGTCGTAACCCTGACCCTTATCGAGAAAGGCGACAACACCGAGATGATCTTCCACCTACGCGGATATGCGGGTCACCCCGGTGATCAGTTCGTGTACGACGGCTGGTCCGGAACATTCGACAATTTGACGACACACCTGCGCGGTCAGAACAACCCAAAACTATAAAATCGCATCTACAATTCAGACTTATTTCCCACAGACAGCATGTTCTTGCCACTTGATATCGCAAAAAAGAAAAAATTGATGCTTTGAAATCCATGGACGAGCGAGTAAATGTGGGGAAGGAATAGCTTGTATAAGGAAGTGGAATTATGAAAATTCGTCAAATTGACCATATAGGCATAATCGTCAATGATCTTCCTGCTGTTAAAGCGTTTTTTCTTGACTTTAGAAAACACATATAAGTTATGCGGACCGGAAGGAATTATATTGAAACTGGCTGAGAGAATCAACTAAATGGGAACAGGAAATACGAACTGTACTATTCTGTCCAAGCCTAATAACGAAGCTGCTTCATTCCTTCGTTCGCAGCATCCCCTTGGACCAGGTCGGCATCCCATCTGTTGGAGCAGCTTGCAACGGGATGCGCCACTTGTGGCGAAAGTCCAGCTTCTCATCCCACGTCTTGCCTTGCCGAGCTGCATCAAGCAGCGGCTCGATGTATACAGAGAGCGCCGAATAGCTCTCCGTCGCTGATATCGTCGAGGCGATGTCATCCAGGCAGCCGGCGAGCTCCGAGCGGTCGCCGGCGTAGTAGGCCGCCGCATATCGCCCGTCATCAGCGGGTATGCGCGGCAGCCGATGCGCCTCGCGGGCGCACAGCAACGCCAGCGCGAAGGCGGCCTTGGCCGCTGCCGGGGCGATGAGCCAGCTCGGCAGCGTACGGTATTCGAACCCGCCATGCGGCTGATAGCGGAAGTCCCCGAGCCCGCCGTAGCGGGGACGACGCCCTCGCCCGGCGGGGTCCTCCACCAGCGCAAGCGGATACGCCACGCAGCTGTCGAGGCAGCGGAGCAAGCGCCCAGTGAGCGGCGCTCCGCTAATATGGATGTGCCCGCCGAGCGCCAGCCCCGGCACGGGCATCGCACCCGCGACCCAGCGCAGCGACGGGTCGTTCACCTTCGCGGCGGCGCGCAGCAGCAAGCGCAGCACATTCGCGGCCAGCGCGGCGGGGTCGGCAGCCGGCGCGGGCCGTAGCTCGGCGACGGGGTAGAGCAGCCGCCGGCTCACCAGCAGCGCGTCGGCGCCGGTCGCACCGGCGGCGCCAGCGCCGAAGAAGCGCGCGGCCGAGGCCAGCCTGCCGTCCGGCCGCAGCAGCGCGAACTCCGGATCGGCGCCAAGCAGAATGCTCTGCCGACCCGGATCGCCACCGCTTGCCGCATACCACTCGGCAAGCGGCTCCAGCACCGCCTGCGGCAGCTCGGCGGCGCCCAGCGGACGGGCGCGACGCAGCGCCACGCGCCCGTCGCCGCCAAGCGCCACCTCCGCCTCTCCGGCATCCAGGCGGAGAGCGTACAGCGCCCGCACAGCGGTGTACGCCACGCGGCGCAGCAGCGCATCTGCCGGCCAGCTGTGCTCACCGGCCGGCCATTGCGGCGGCGACAGCAGCTCGCCGCCGTCGTTATCGGAGCGCCGGAGCGACACCGGCGCCAAGCAGACAGCCCGCACCAGATACGTCCGCTCGCTCTCCAGCCGATCACGGACGGGCAAGCCGCATCGCCGCCACAACGCTCTCTGCTTCGACTCGTCCATCGTCAGCGCAACTGAAGCTCCCGTATTCAGCAGCCACGCTCCCCGACAACGGGATTCTAGCATCGTATCCCTTGGCCAAGCCGGGAGGATTGCGTCGCCGATCCCCGGCTTGACCCCGGAGATCTCAGCTGGCTGCCCTGGAGGCGACCATCGCGCCGCACGGGAAGGCGACTGCTGCTCGCTGCAATGCAGAGTTGCAGCGGGCATGAATTCCTCGTCAGTCCCCGGCTGCCATATCCATAATGTCGCCATTCGCCATACCACTCCTTCCCGCGAATACACCGCTTCCACACGCGCTTGCCGAAGGCGTCAGGAGCTTATTCACCGCCCAATCCGCTTCCACCAAACAAAAAGAGGGCTTCCGCCCTCAAGCCTGCCGTATGCCCGGCATATAATGCGGTACTAGGCCGCAAAAAAAATTACAGCTCGTCGTCGAGCAGGTCGGAATCCAGATCCTCGTAGTCCCCGTCTTCTTCGCCGAGCGTGAAAGCCATATCCTTGTCGTCCATGTCGCTGCAACCGCCTGGAACGACAGCTACGCATACTTTCGTCTCGGCGATCATCTCCACCGCGAATTCGCGCTCGACGCGAACGACGACGCTGGAGCCGTTCGATGAAATATTGGCTTCAATGCAATTCGGCTCCTGAAGCACCTCTGCGGCAACCTCCTCCGTCGAGGCCCTATGTTTCGGATCCACATATGAGAGCGGCACATTTTCCACGAATTGTACGGATTCCTTGGCAACATCCGTTTGCGAGTTATTGTTGTAAGAATACCAGATATTAATGTCGTAAGTACCGATCACTTCAATTCCGTCACCTGAACGAACCGCTTCATACTGATGATTAATAATCCATGCGCCCAGAATGCTGGTAGGCTTATGAGGCGGTGTAACGGTATGGGTGACTGTAGTAAACTTACGACCCTTGCCGCAGACAGCTTTCGTAATTATTTCTCTGCACTGGAGCTGTTTATCTGCAATAGTCATTGACTTAACCTCCTCCATACAATCATTCATTTAAAGTGTATGCAGGTCATAGGCGTTTGTTGATTAAACAGGTCTGCAAAGCGAGAAATTTTACACGTCCCATCCCAAGGATATCGCCTACGCGCAATACACCATAACTCGCCATCGACTACCACGCCGCCGGACGCTGATAGTCCATATGTATGCTGCCGTTCGGCGCCTTATGAGAAAATTTTTTCAAAGTCCTTTGAGAATGTACGTGTAATAGAGATCAGTTTTCCAAGCTTCGTATCAGGTTCAAATCTACATTGCTTATGTGATGGATAAAGAAGGCTGTATTCGTATAACGTAAATTGTTTCTTTCCATTTAGTTATTGATTAATCCTTGCATAAAACAAAGCAGCAATTCCGATTGTTGCAATGAAAGTAAGTATGACAAATAGAGTATATCCAGCTTTCGTCTTCGTAACGGCATGTTTATCGTAAAAATCAGAGCTGCGCCTGAAACATCCCATCCATAGCTCCCCAACTAAATGAATTACGACCAGTATGAAGTTTTTAATCAGTGCCATAATTTGAACACCTCATTTTCTAATATTACTCACACTATATCATTATTATCCATATTTTACATCAACACTTTCTACCACTATCAAACTACACCGATACATATTTTCGTGATGCCATTACTTTATGCATAAATCGATGCAGCCTCAATAATCACTTCACAACCGTCTCCCTCGGCTTCTTCTGCAGCCGCTTCGCGATGGACAAGTATCGCTCTACTTCCCGAAGCAGATTGTACAGCGTAGCCCTTACCTCGAATTCCTCCCGGGTTGCCGGCAGCCGCATCTCCTTGAACCTCCGCTTCATCTCGTACAGCTTGCGCTCCGCTCCGCCGCGGTACACCTCGGACTTCACATCGCCGGACAGCTGCTCCAGCAGCTGCGCCATCCATTCATTCTGAGGCAGCTTCTCATAGACGAAAGCCAGATCCGTCAGCATCGAGCTGATGGAATCCAGCTGCTGCTTCCGCATCTCGAAGTAGATGGCCCAGTATGGCTCATGCCCCCATAACCGGTTCTCCTTGCTGCGCAGAGACAGTTGGCTTCCTTCCCCGATCGCCTGTTCGACGGCTAACAGCTCTTCTCCTCCCCATAAGTGGGCGGGATCGCGCAGCGTCAGCGCCATCTGCCGGAACATCTCGCCGAACATCCGCTCCGTCTCTTCGCGCAGCTGCTTCAAGCCATGCTCCTCCTTGGGCATGTACAAAAAATTAATAACCGTAGCCCAGCCAAGTCCGACGAGCAGCAGCACAATCTCATTGGCGATCAGCGCTCCGTTCACTTCGCCGTGATCGAAGATGTGAAACACAATGACAGCGCTCGTCAATATGCCGTCCTTCAGCTGGAACCTTGCCAATATCGGAAAAGTGATCATTATAAAAATCGCCACTGACCAGTATTGAAAACCGAGCAGCGTAAAGATGAGAGAGCCGAAAAAAAGACCCAGCACCGATGCGACGAACCGGATGGAGACGCTCTTCAGCCCCTTCATCCGCGTCACTTCAACGCCGAGTATAGCCATAATTCCGGCGGATAACGCCGGTTCTATTCCTAAATACATTGCCGTGTAAATGGCCGCGATTGCTGCAACGGCCGTCTTGATGACGCGAATTCCCATGATGCATTCCCTCAAGTCCGGATAAGATGTCGATACTTGGCCGATATTGGCCCTATCTCATCCTACCGTTCCCGCCAGCCCTGCGTCAACTTTCTCTCCAGCGCAGCCACCAGCTGGTACATCATCGTCGCGACGACGCCTATCACTACCAGACTGGAGAGCACGAGCGTAAAGTTGAATACCTGGAATCCGTATATGATCAAGTAGCCGAGTCCCAGCTTTGCCACCAGAAATTCTCCCACGATCACGCCGACCCAGGACAAGCCTACGTTCACTTTCAGCGTGGAGATGATGACGGGAAAGGAGCCCGGCAGAATGACGAGCCGGAACAGCTGGGGCTTCGACGCGCCAAGCAAGCGGACGACCTTGATATAACCGCTGTCAATCTCCCGGAACCTGTTATAGATGTTGATCGTTGTAATGATGACCGTGACCGACAGTGATATCGTCACAATCGACATCAAGCCTGGACCCAGCAGCACGATAAAAATGGGGCCAAGCGCCACTTTCGGCATGCTGTTCAGCACGACCAGATAGGGGTCCATTACCCGCGACAGGAACGGGAACCACCAGAGCGCAGCGGCAATGGCCGTGCCGATGACCGTACCCAGCGCGAAGCCGGTTACCGTCTCGACGACCGTCATGGCCACATGCGGCCAGATGGAGCCATCTGCCATCGTTGTGTACAGCTGATGGAATATTTTCGTCGGGTAGCTGAACAGCAACGGATCGATCCATCTCTGTCGACCAGCTGCTTCCCAGAACGATAGGAACAGCAGCAGCAATAAAAGCTGCGTCGTGCCGACACCTGCGGAAATTCTGCTCATTCGCCGCTTGTAATCGCCATGAAGACCGTTCAACAACGCTCTGCGGTCTTCCTGTATGCCGGCTATCTCCGCAGGGCCTCTCCCACTCGGGTCGACCGCTTCATCGCCGATAGGCTCGCGCCGCTCACCCACTGTCCTCACCCCCTTCTCGTTCCACCGCATGGAGCTGCGACCACAGTTGCTCGAATATGTCCTGGAAGGCCGGCAGCTTGCGCGCGTCCATCGGAGTTGCCGTTCTGATCTCCTCCGGCACGACCAGCTCGCTCCTGAATCGGCCGGGGTTGCGCCCCATGACGATGACACGGTCGCTCATTGCCGCCGCTTCGGCCAGATCGTGGGTCACGAGCACTGCAGTCTTGCCCAGACGCTTCAGCGTACGCTGCACCAATTCCTCCAACTGCAGCTTGATATGAAGATCCAGCGCAGAGAATGGCTCATCCAGCAGCAGCACCTCCGGCTCCGTCACCAGCGTCCGGGCCAGCGCGACCCGCTGCCGCATGCCGCCGGACAGCTCATGCGGATAGCGGCTTCCATATCCGCCAAGCCCCAGCTCCGACAGCACTTCATCGACCGCGCTCATCGATGCCCTCGTCTTCGTTCCGTTAATTTCCAGTCCGATCGCAGCATTGTCGCGGATGCTGCGCCACGGGAACAAATAATCCTGCTGCAGCATGTAGCCCACCTTGGGAGACGGCCCGGTGACCGTCTCCCCGCCAAGCAGCACCCGTCCCATCGTAGGCGGGAACAATCCTGCAAGCAGATTGAGCACAGTCGTCTTGCCGCAGCCGCTGGGACCTACCAGACTTAGAAACTCTCCGCGCGACAGCGACAGCCGCAAGCCTTCCAGAACCAGCGCCGCCCCTTTCTCGTTCACATACACATGGGAGAGGTCTACAAGCTGAAGTACCGGCGTTTCCGACATTTCAATCTCCCCCCTCGCCTGATGTCGCTTGCTATTTCACCGAATCGATCGCCGTCTGTCCGAAGCCGGTATTGACAAGCACGCTGTGCTCCGTTCGTTTCTCCAGCTCCCCTGCGCTCATGATGATATCCAGCAAATTGTTCCATTCCGCTTCGTCGATGATGGGATCGGAGGCGAATGAGCCTTGAGACTTGTATCGGTCGATGGAGCTGATCAAGATGTCGCGATCCACATTTTCAAAGTATGGTGACACAACTTCTGCTATTTCCTGGGCAGAATGCTCCGCTACCCATTGCTGCGCCTTGTACACGGCATCCGTAAATGCCTGCACCCACTTCTTGTTTTTGTCCATGTAGCTTTGCTTCGTCATGAACACGGTGTAGGGCAAGTGGCCGCTCTCCGTCCCGAAGGATGCGATGACATGGCCTCTTCCCTCCCTCTCGAAGATGGATGCGGTAGGTTCGAACAACTGGACGTAATCTCCCGTTCCCGACGAGAACGCTGCAGCGATGTTGGCGAAGTCCACATTCTGAATGAGCTCCAGATCCGCATGGGGATCGATGCCGTGCTTCTTCAGCGTGAATTCTCCCGCCATCTGCGGCATGCCTCCCTTCCTCTGTCCCAGGAAGACTGTCCCTTTCAATTCATCCCAGTTGAAGTCATCCGGCTTCTCGCGCGCCACCAGGAATGTGCCGTCCGTCTGCGTCAGCTGGGCGAAGCTGACAACGGGGTCTTCCGCTCCCTGCTGATATACATAGATCGACGTCTCAGCGCCTACAAGCGCAACATCGATCACCCCCGACAACAGCGAGGTCATCGTCTTATCCCCTCCGGGCGTCGTCGTCAGTTCAATCTTCAACCCTTCCTCTTCGAAGAAACCTTCCTCAATCGCGACATATTGCGGCGCATAGAACAAAGTACGCGCCACCTCGCCGATTCGAATAACCTTCTGCTCCGAGCCGCCCTTGCTGCATCCGGCGAGCACAGCTACTCCCGCCAGTACGACTGCAAGCAGCGCGGATACGATCTGCCGTCTGCTCATCCTTCTTCCTCCTGCCAACATAGTGGTGTACAACAGCCTATGCAGCTACGGGATGAGCGGTGATTGGCACAAAAAAACTGTTCCCTCCTCTGCAGCAGGCAGAAGGAAGGAACAGTCCTGTCGTAACGTTATGAAAGCTTGTATATGTCGCTGTACTTCCGGCTCAAGTAGTCCACAAGATACTGAGGGTCAAGCGGCTTGCCCGTCACGGCCTGCACCAGCTCGGCGGGCGTGCGAAGCTTGCCGTACTTGTATATGCGTTCCGCCAGCCAGTCCCTGATCGGCAGCAGGTCGCCTCGTCCGACCATATCCCATATGCCCTTCAGTTCCTTCTCCAGCGTATCCGCGAACTGTGCGGCATACATGTTCCCGAGCGAGTAGGAAGGGAAGTAGCCGAACGCTCCGCCGGACCAGTGAACATCCTGAAGGACGCCTTCCGCATCGCTTGGTGGCGTAATGCCCAGATATTCCTTATACTTGTCGTTCCACATGGCGGGCAGATCCGCCGCCTTCAAGCCTTCGTTGAATATAAGCTTCTCCATCTCATATCGGATAATAATATGGAGATTATAGGTTAGCTCGTCAGCTTCTATGCGAATAAGCGAAGGAGTGACGACGTTGTTGCCGCGGTAGAATTGGTCCACCGTGACGTCGAGCTGTCCCGGGAAGCTCTTCTGCAGCGCTTCGAAATTGTGCTCCCAGAACGGACGGCTGCGTCCGATGACATTCTCCCAGAAGCGAGATTGCGATTCGTGAATGCCCATCGACGTTCCCGTACACAATGTCGTGCCCACCAGTTCCTTCATGATGTTCTGCTCGTAGAGCGCATGGCCGCCTTCATGAATCGTTCCGAACAAGGCACTGGTCACATCATTCTCCAGGTAGCGGGTTGTAATGCGCACGTCGCCAGGATTCAATCCTGTAGCGAACGGATGCGCGCTCTCGTCCAGACGGCCCGACTCGAAGTTGTAGCCCATCTGCCGCAAGATGTGCAGGCTGAATTCCTTCTGTGCCGCTTTATCGAAGCTTTGTCGCAGGAATGACGTATCCGGCTGATGAGGCGAGGACGCAATATTCGCTGCGAGCGGCACGAGCTGCTCCCGCACACCAGTGAATACGCGATCCAACTCCTCTACCGTCATGCCCGGTTCGTATTGATCCAGCAGCGTATCATAACGAGTCGCGCCTGCGCCCCACAGATCAATGAACTGATTCGTATAGCCGATCACCTTCTCCAGATACGGCTGGAATCCTGCGTAGTCGTTCTCCGCCTTCGCTTCCTCCCATTTGGATTCCGACTGCGACGCCAGCACGACGTATTCCTGATACAGCTTGGGAGGAATCTTCACGCTGCGGTCGTATTCCTTGCGCGTCTCCATAACGAGCCGCTGGTCGATTTCCGACAATGTCTCATATGTATGCTTCTCTTCCAGCCGGGACAGCCATTCGCCCAGCTCAGGCGCCGTCGACAGCTTGAACATCTCTCCCGACAATACGCCGATGGATTCCGATCGTCTGTCCATTCCCCGTCTTGGAGCTCCCGTGCGAAGATCCCAGTAGAGAACGCCCAGCGCCTCGCCATAGCTGCTAATCGCATTCATTCTGTCCCGGAACAGGACTAATGTGTCTTGCACTCCGTTGGCCACTGTTGCGACACCTGCCTTCCTCATCATTCTTCATGGATAAGAAGTCGGCAGCTTGTATATCAACTGCCGACTCCTTATAATCATCTTAAACCTGATGGACAACAGGATGCAAGAAAGGAATGACCTTATCATGATAATTACGTTTACAGATTCCGCCGTACGCAAGCTGGCTCCCTATCTTGAAGAGGATGCGATCAAGCTGAAATTTCTGCATGATACGGAAGGCTGCGGCTGCGTCGTCAGCGGCGTGCCCGCACTGCAGCTAGTAGTCGAGCCGTCGCAGCACGATTCGGAAGGAGAAGGGCGTCCGCTGCCGTTCCTCTATGAGCGGCGACACGAAGTATTCTACGAGCCAAGCATGCGCATCGATTACGATGCGGCGAGGGATACGTTCAGCCTGAAGAGCGACAATCAGATCTATACGACGAGCATGCGGTTCATGACCGCACCGTAGCAGGCTAATGGCGCCATTCCAGCACAACCCTGCCCAGATCATCATCGTTCAACGAATCCAGTATTTATCGGCAAGTGCTGCGCGCCATCTTCATTTTCGCAAGCAGCTCTTCCTTGTTCATGCTGCCTGCCGCCGTGAATTCGGAAGATCGCTCCCTTGTGAACGGAATGCCGCCGATACCTGCGGCAATATGATATGATGCTACTCGTTCCCGGCCAGATGCAAGCAGAGATTTCCGATACTGTTGGTATCCTGCCGCATTCTGGCCCACAGCTGCGCTTCATCAATTTTATCCATAGACCGCTCAATCCAGTTCCCATACGTATCCAGCAACTTATTGGACTCCATCAGGAACACGCTCATCGCCGCCACTCCTCTTGTTCTTTACACTCATCCTCCCTTCTTCCCCCACATCTGTCAACAACTTCAGCAAAAAAGGCTTCAGATCGACCATTCGCAAATAATCCGGCTTCAGGTCCGTTCCGCATATGATAAGCGGGACCAGGGATTCCTTCCGTCGGATCGAGCCATGTCCGCCGCCTTCAACATGTCTGGGCGAGCTCATGTCCGCCAGCTCGTAACCGGGCTTAGCCGTGACGACAAGGTATGAACCCTCGTGAGATTGCAGAGCAGCCGACAATCGACGCATCGCATCGGGATATTCTCTGTAAGCAACCGTTCCGGCACGCTCATTCACCTGAAGATCCAGTACGCTGTAATCCTGCTCCACTTGCCACGATTGCTGGTAAGCGTCTGTCAGACCGCCGTTCCGCTTGTATCTTAATCTGCTGCCCGAACCCCCCTGAACGACAGATACCCAGTCCTCCGCTTTCCATGCTATGAAGTCGATGCGAGGGTCCTGCCGAAGAACGGATGCGATTCCCTCTAATAGCCGTTGCCCTTCCAGGGAATAGACATAAGCCATCGTTTCGTTGACCGCGAGTATTATGGAATTGTTTTCGGTTGCGCTTTCGCCTGTTCGCATGACATTCTCTTTGCCTAGCAAGAGCGGCAGTTCGATAACTGCCCCTTTATTGGCAGGCAGCAACTGCGTCATACCGCTGTCGCCCGCAACAATAATAACCGCTTCCCGCAACGCTTTCTCCGGAGAGCCGAATGCTCTTATAACCTGTTGCAACTGACGGTCGACCTTCTCAACCCCGTCAAGATCCGCAGGTCCCTTCTGATGCAGAGACTGATCCAGATCGGGCATATACACCAGCAAGAAATCCGGCAGCTTGTCAGTCGCGATCAAATGGTTCAACGTTCCTATCGCATAACCGTTATTGAATCCGAGCTTATTCACCAAGCCGTCCTTCAACTTCTTCTTGCCTATCAACGGATTGGACAGCGCTCCCATGGTCAGGAAGTCCGGCCCTTTCACTGTGATCGTCTCTGCCATATTCGCCGTTCTGCGAATCCACTTCGGTATGGTGAGCTTATGTTCAGTATTCCCTCGATAGATGAGTCCGTTAATGGTGCCCGAAGTAAGCCCAAGCTCATCCAGTTCCTCATATATTGTTCTTATTCGAGTGTTCAGATGCTTGCCGTTCAAATGGATCAGCGCATCGGCGAGTGTAGAATCAATGCCGTTCCTTAACACTTCCATCGGCCCGGTACCGTAGTTGATGACCCGCTGCTCCTGCGACGAATACCAGGTGAGACCGGGTACACGATGGACATCGGGATACGCTCCGGTAAGCAAGGAACTGTCAATCGATACTGACATGGTAGGGAAGGAGCTGACCATATCCCTGTAATATTGGCCGTGCTCCACCAAATATTTGAAGGTCGGCAGCCGATTTTCAGCGATGCCCTCATCTATCGAACTTGCCATCAGAGAATCAACAAGAATAAAGATCACTTTCTTCGTCTCTCGGCTAGATTTCATCCGGAGCAGATCTTGCTCTTGGCCCGGCCTCCCGCCGGAACAGCCAATCAGCAATAAGAATACGAGCACGGCTAAGACATGAGACAGCTTCACCTTCAATTCGTCCCCCCGCTATGACAAATGTTCTATGAACATTGTGCCTCAAGCGGCGACATGTCATCCCAAGTGGGCTTGAGATCGTCATTGCATCAGCCACAGAAGCGGCTGGCGCATCGCGGTATTGCGTCTGACCTCGGCATTGTCCGAATCCGCAGGAAGCGACCGCCAGAGCGCCAGATAACGCTCATCTTGCAACGCGATGCCCGCATACAACATGAACGACATGCCGACCGGCCAATCGTCGAAATGCTCGATATCGTGCGAATAAGGCCAGGATGAACGTTCCGCCAGATAAGGATATAGAAAGTCCAGCGCCAGAGAGATGGAACGTCCGTCCGGCAGGCTGAAATGCCATAGGTCGTCATCTCCCTTGCCGGACAACAGCTGGCATAACGTCACCATGTTGTCGAGCACGAATATGGAGTAGCCGTAAGGCTTCGAACGTGCCAGCTCCCGCGGGAAGCTGCCGTCTGCGGACATCTGGTGCGGAAGCAGAGCGTTCCTGTAACGGTCGCGGCACATGGCCAGCACGGAACCGTTGCCGGTGAACCTCGCGAATGCGGCTGCTTGAACGAGCCAGCATACCGCATGGTTATTGTCGGTGTCCCGCTCCTCAATGCCGTAAGGATGCGACAGCATCCACTCCAGATAAGACGAGAACCAGCCTTGCAGCCTTTCATGCTCTTCCGCAGGCCATGCGCCGGACCGCTGAATGACCCGCGCGACAGCGGGCACCTCAATAAGATGAAGCGTATCGATAAGCCCGATGCCGCGGCCCGTACATACACCGGGTATCGCTTGCGCATAGGTCAAGTGGGGGTTCATCCGCTTCTCCTCGTCCAGGAAGAAGCGGCGCAGCAACGCCGCCGCTCTCTCCGCATATGCTCCGCGCCCGGTCACGGCATATCCGGCGGCCAGATTGGCGGCACTCGTCCGCATGCCGCGCAGCGCTTCCCGATGGGCGGTGAATGCGCCTGGATACGATTGGCCGTCTTTTCTTATGTATGGAAGGCCGTCCGGCGTATCCGGATTCGGCCACCAATAGTCGCCGTTGGAATAGTAGTCGCACTGGCCTCCTTCGCTCATCTCCGCCGCATAATCGGTTATGCTGAGGAGCGGCGCGGCCATGCTTCGCTCCGCCTTCGCGATAATCCTGTCACAGTCCATCCACCGCAAGTGCATTTCATTGGCAATGGTCACCGCGCTCCCCCCTTTGTGTCCGCTACTTCCTCTCGACTGGCAGTCCGTATCGTCTCCACGGCTTATAGCTTCCGAAGAAACCGCACATATGAGGTACTGTAGCAACGGGCTCTAGCACCAATTCCTCCCCTTCATCATCTTCGGCAACCAGCAGCAGCTCCTCCCCGGCGTTCAGCTTCAGCTCGAAGCAGCCATCGCCGAGCGGTCTGGCGGTCCCCCGAACAATATTCACGCAGCCGGTCATATCCGTCATTAATGTGCACGGCGAACCGGCCAGACTACGTACGGCTATCCAGGCTGTGCGTCCTTCCGATCTGACGGCGCTGACGAGGAATGCCCCCTCCGCACGCAATTGGTGAAAGCTTGCTTCCCGCCACCCGCCAGGCATGGCAGGGAATACTGCGACGGTATCGCCCCGGCTCTGTAGGAGCATGTCGTGAATGGCCTCTGCGCCCGCTAGCGGAGATTCGATGACCGGACCCGCTTCCTTGTACATCGTATTGGGCTTGAGCAGATGTATGAGCGACTGCAAGTAAGCGTGAGCTTCATCGCCCCAGCCCAGAGCCGCCGCTATGGAAGCCGCCCCTGTAAAGGAGAATCCGCGCAAGTCGCCTTCCATCGAGAACCAATGGCGCAAGGAGGCAGCGATCAGCTCCCGCTCGTCCGGCGAGTCCGCTGAGACCAGCTGAAGCGGAAAAGCCGCCATCAGATGGCTGAAGTGTCGGTGACCGAATTCCAGCGGCTGGCCGCCTCCTACCATAAAGCCTGTCTCGTCGACAGGCAGCGGAGCTAATCGGTCAAGCACGCTCCGCCAGCGCTTGCAGTCATCTTGAAGCTCGCTTTCATCGCAGCTGCCGATGATCTCCGAACACTCGCTCATCCGCAGCAGCGTGCGGCAGCCCCACATGAGCAGCGCCAGATCGTAGTGACAATCCGGAACGGTCAGCTGCAGGAATGAGCCATATTCCGGAGAGATGGTCGGCGGCAGATGAAGCTTGCCGTCCTCCCCTTCCTCCAACAGATGAATATGATGCTGCACAGCCCGCTTGAGCAGCGGGAACAGCAGCTCCTGCATAAGCTCTATATCCATCGAATAGCGGTATTGCCGCCATATGTTGTGGCACACCCAGATGAGATTGCCCTTCTCGTCGTCAACCGGGCAATCCAGATCGTAGCTGCAGCTTCGTCCCAGTCCGGCTGAATCCGCCCGCATTGCTTCCGGCACGTTGCCGATCAGCTGCTGGAATCGATTGCGCATCGCCTGAACGAGCGATTGCCCCAGCTCCAGCCGGTTGGAGGCATAGACGGGGGAGTACGCCATTTGGACATTCATATTGAACCATACCCCCGGCCACGGAGTAGCCGTCATCCATGGCCCTTGATTGTCCAGCAGCATGCCGTCCTCACTCGTCGCGGATGCCAGCTTGTACATCTGTATCCAGTAGAATCCTTCCAGCATCGTGTCGGGAATGGACAAGAAGCTTTGCCGGTAATAGTCGTGCCACCAGCTGCGGTGCTTATCCAGCCATACATCCCATGACTGCCCGCTTGCCTTGTTCACAGCCTGTACGGCCCGCTCGATCGCCCCGGCGTCTGCGCCGTTCTGAATCGACAGATAGAACAGCCTCCTGCCGCTCCCATCGACCGACGTCTCCTCCCTTTCACTCCAGGCTGTTGCGCAGCCGCCCGAGCCTTCGGGCAGGAAGGTCTCAGCTGCCGTATGAACACCGTCTGTGACGGCTCGGACGACTTCAGACTCCGGAATATACTGATTCAGATTAATGCCGTCCGCATGCTTGAATATCCGGTCTACCTCGTGATGAGCGTACCAGTTGAATGCGGTATCCCGCTCGCCGTCCGACGTCTCAAGCTCTACCCCGATCGTCATCTCTGTACGATGCGCGAGCGCCCTCAGCCGAACATGACCGGCTGTAGTCGTGATGTCCGCTCTAAGCTCCGCATCCCATAAGTGCAGCCTTAGACTGATCGGCTGGTATATCCAGCCGGCCAGCTCCAGGTGCAGCTCGCCTACCGGAACACGCGGCGGGAATGGGCTGTCGCCGTCCTTCGCAGTGACGTCTGTCCGTCCCAGAACGAAGCGCAGCACATGACGCTTCAGCCGATGCTCTTCGCAATAGATCATGGCGCCGATCCAGCCATTGCCGATGAAAGCCCCTTGATCCCAGGAGACGGGCTTCACCGACCAGGTCAGATCGTGCCGGCCCAGGAACGACGGCCAGTCGATATTCTCTTGCCATAATGCAGTACTCATGCCGAACGAACCTCCTTCATCATGTCATCGTTCTAATTCGATAGCGGGAGCATCGCCGTCTTCAATCCATCCGATACAGCGCATACGACCGCCTTGCCCTCTTCTCTGCATTCTGCTACAATGACCGCCTGGCCGTTCGCCAGCTGGACGTAGCTGCTGCCGCTTGCCGTCCCCAGATTCGCGATCAGCTTCCCTTCTCCTGCAAGGGAGAAGCGGACGAACATTGCCGCATCCGGACAGAATACGCCGTTCGCATCGAATGCGCGCACCTCTATCCTTGCCCGTCCTTCCCTTCTGTCCGCCAATCGCATCTGCAGACTGACAGGCTGCCCCCAGCGCTCTGTCTGATAGGTGAATGTCAATTGATCGACTACTATCTTGCCATCCTTCTCCGCCTCTACACGAAGTTGATTCACCCCTTGCCGGAAGACGGCATTCCAGCGCAGTCCGGCGCAGGGATAATTCTGAGAATCACGCCGTCTTCTCCCCAAGCTCTCGCCATTCAGGAACAACTCCGCTTCCGGGCAGTTGGAGTAGACGCGTATCCGCTTCGATTCCCCTTCATAGCCCCATCGGGTGTGCCAGGAATGACCGTACAGACGAACCATCGGCTCTTTGCTCCAGTAGGATTGGAACACGTAATACGCTTCCTTCTTCGTATGGTCGCGTTCCACAACGCCTTTCTGATTCACATATGGTACAGGGTTGTCAGGCCGAAGGGGGGTCGAAAAATCCTTGAACACCCACTGTGCGGTTCCGGTCAGCCACCCCATGCGCTCCTGCGACTTCAAGTGCCAGTCGATTAAATCGCAGAAGTATGTCTCGGACCAGTCACCAAGAACCGATACGCGCGGATCGCCGCCTGCCGCGAGAAAGTCCCCGTCGCGTTCCTCTGCCGTATCGCCCGCCTGAATATCCTGGAAGCCGGTATACGGCTGCTCGACATGACGGCCGGCCATCGCATCCGCTCCCCATTCCATATGAATAAAGCGAGAAGTATTGCGGAAGCCGTGCAGGCTGTACTCCTCATACTTGGGATATATCCCCCTATACCAGCCCGCCCATATCGATGGCGAATAGACGTCCACGATATCCTTGCAGAATTCGCACCTTCTGATGCCGGTGACGCGTTCGGGATCAAGCCGATGCGACAACTGGTGCAGCTCCTTCATGAACGAACGGATATGCTCTTGATCGAACTGCTCGAAGTCGCCTGCCCAATCGTTCTCGTTGCCGAGCCCCCAGATGATTACGGAAGGATGATTGTAATGCTGGTCGATCATAGCGGCCAGCATCTGCCGGCATTGCTCCTGATACGACTCTTCTCCCAAGCCGCCTCTGCACCAGGGAATTTCCTCCCATACGAGAATGCCCAGCTCGTCGCATAGCTCCAGCACCAGTCTGGACTGCTGGTAATGGCCGAGACGGAGGAAGTTCGCTCCCATCTCCTTCGCCAGCTTCAGCTCCGCTCGGACAAGCTCGTCCGTCATTGCCGCGCCCAGCCCTGCGTGATCGTCATGCCGATGGGTGCCGCGAATAAGCAGCCGTTCCCCATTCAGCATGAACGGCCCATTCTCAAGGAATTCATAATGCCTGACGCCGAACCGCTCCGTCAGCTGCATGGAGCCGTGTGCGCTTGCAAGCGTCACCTCGCACGTATACAACCGGGGGTCATCAGGACTCCATAATGCCGGAGCTTGCAGTCCCAGCTCGCCGACCGTCTCCATCCCCGCCCAAGGCGCAGCATCTGTCTCCACCCTTCCGACTTCCCTCCCGGACGGGTCCCGGAAGACAGCTGTAAACCTTACCTCATCTTCTGCGCCCGTCGGATTGTACAGTCTGGCCTTCAGCCGAATCGACGCTTCCTCCCGTGAAGCCTGTTCCACCTGGACGTGCACCCGCTCCAGCGACAGCTTCGGCACATAGCGGAGATGTACATGCCGGTACAAGCCGCCGTACAGGTTAAAGTCGCTTATGTCGGAAGGAATGCTCTGCAGATCCCGGGAATTGTCCGTCATGACCGCAAGCGGAACTTTGCCTCCGTACAAGTCATTCTCCTTCGCCGCGATGGCGGCATCCGTCACATCGAACCGGAATTCATCATAGCCGCCATTATGCGATCCTGCACGTTCAGTCCCTATATACACGTCGGACTTCTGTCCCGCGCCTTCGAATTCGATAATCGTCCTGCCCTCCGGATAAGGATTGTCCACATCCAGCAGTGTGCGATACCATGCCGGTCCCTGATAGTACTTGACGTCGGGATGCACCGCATCCTCCGCATTATAGCAGTGCGGCAGCTCGACTTGCGTCCAGGGCAGATGATACAGCGACGTAGCCCACTTGCGCTCCCGCCATACTTCCCATATTCCACCCAGACTTCCGCAATAATGCTCCCAGTTATCGTTAAGTCGATAGATCGTTCTCATCATTCACCTCTGCCCATTGAAGTTAACGGCCAACGGCCTGGAATTGGTATGTCGTGCCCTGTTCCGCTTGGAAGCGCAGTAAGCAGCCGCCATTCCGTTCTCTCAGCTCCATATCCGCAATCTCTTGACAGCCTATGGCATTAGGCGTTCTCAGCGTCAATGTGCCGGAACGGCTGCAAGCGACGGTCAGCCATTCGAGCTTGCCCCCGCTCCATTGGAAGTCAAGCGTCAAGCCGCCTCTGGCTCGTAGCCCCCGAACTGCCCCCTCGCTCCAGCCATCCGGCAGTGCGGGAAGAAGATGAACGGCGCCGCCGTGCGACTGCAGCAGCATCTCCATGGCTCCCGCGCAGCCGCCAAAGTTGCCGTCGATCTGGAATGGCGGGTGATCGTCGAACAGATTGGGATGCGTCGAGCTTCGAAGCAGCTCCATCAGATGACTGTAGGCTTCGTTGCCGTCCAGAAGCCTGGCCCACATATTGATAATCCACGCCCGGCTCCAGCCGGTATGGCCTCCGCCATGGGACAGCCGGCGACGAATTGTCCGCTTCGCCGCTTCGAACCACTCCGGCGTCTCCTCCGTAATCTGCTCCCCGGGATGGAGCGCGAACAGCTGCGAGATGTGACGGTGACCCGGCTCCGGTTCTTCGTAATCCTCCTGCCACTCCATAATGCCGCCATGCCGGCCGATTCGCGGCTGCGGCACCTTCTCCATCGCCGTCTCCAGCCTTCGCCGGAAGTCGCCGCTCTCTCCCAGCAGCTTCCCCGCATCCAGACACGAGCGGAATAGCGCGTGAACGATCTGCATATCCATTGCCGGCCCCATGCACAAGTATCCCAATTCGCCTTGCTCTGTGCGATAGACGTTCTCCGGCGATGTGGAAGGACCGGTGACGAGACGCCCTTCCCCGTCCTCTACCATATAGTCCAGCAGGAATACGGCAGCCTCCTTCATGACGGGATAAGCTCTCTCCCGCAGGAACGCTTCGTCCATCCCGTACCGGTAATGCTCCCATAGATGCAGAGCCAGCCAAGCACCGCCCATCGGCCATACGGCCGATCTGACCATGACGCCGTCGATCGCCGTATCGCCCCATAATCCCGTATTATGATGGGAGACGAAGCCTTCGACGCGGTACACTTCGCGGGCCGTTCTTCTGCCTGACGGCAGCATCCGCTCCATTAATTCGAACAGCGCCTCATGGCATTCCGCCAAGTTGCCGATTTCCGCCGGCCAATAGTTCATTTGAATATTTATATTGATCGTATACTTCGACTCCCATGGCGGAGTGTAATCGTGATTCCATATGCCTTGCAAATTCGCGGCCATGCTGCCCGGTCTGGAGCAGGCGATGAGCAAATATCTGCCGTATTGGCAATACAGGGAGATCAGACTGTTATCCTCCCCTCCTGCCTGCACCCGTCGCAGTCGTTCATCCGTCGGCAGCTGCAGCAGATTCCTATCCGGAACACCGCCCAGCGAGATCGACATTCTACGAAACAACGGCTGGTGGTCTGCGATATGCCGGCATCGCAAGTCTGCGAACGAGCGCAGCGCTGCGGCTTCCGCCTTCGCCTTGCAGGCGTGCAAGGGGTCTCGGTCGCGGAACGTCGTGCCGGCCGTCAACAGGAATGTAACGGCTGTGGCGCCCTCAACGGAGACGAAATCGCCGATCGTGCGAACGGCTCCATCTTCCGCCACAGCCTTCAGGTAAGAACAGAAGCGGACTCCTTCCGGTCCGCATTGCCCGGTCATCGCTACGGAGCTGCCGTCCTGTGCCGTCGAGCCGCCGTCGAACGGCCGCCGCATCATGTGCGCGGCTACCGTTATTCCGCCCGGCTTGTCGCAGGTCAGACGGACGACAAGCGCCTGGTCCGGCTCGCTGCAGAACAGCTCCCGCTTATAGCGAACCCCGCCAGTCTCGTAATAGACCGTCACGACGCCGCTATCCAGATCCAGCTCGCGCCTGTAGCCTGCCGCCTCCTCCTCGTGACCGGCGAAGTCGAGCTGCAGATTGCCCAGCGGCTGGTAAGGACCGAAGTACTTCGGCGTCGACGTCAACGCCAGCTTCGCAAGCCGCTGAGCCTCCTGCACCTTGCCCGCGAACAGAAGCTTCCGGATCTCCGGTATGTTCGCCGCGGCATCCGGATTGCTCCGTGGCTGCGGCCCTCCGTACCAGACGGTATCCTCGTTCAAGCCGATCGTCTCATCCGCCACTCTGCCGTACACCATGGCGCCAAGACGTCCGTTCCCAAGCGGAAGCGCTTGCACCCAGTCTCGGGCCGGCTCCCTGTACCATAACTGAAGTTGCTCGTTATTGCTCATGCTCCGCATGCCTCCCGTCAAAAAATGCGGCTGTTCCATCCCATTAACTTGGCGATGGCTTCCACATAGTAGTAATCGCCGTAAATAAGCGATACGTCCACATTGGTGCCGGCAGGCTTATTGCCCGTCCCCGACAGCAGGATCGCCTCATGCTCCGGACGGTCCCAAGTGCCGTAATTGCGCGTAAGCGACAGCAATATCCGCTCGGCCGCTTCGCGATATCGCCGTCCGTGCGCCTTCGGCAGCGCATTCGCAAGCTCCAGCAGTCCGGATGCCGCGCAGGCTGCCGCAGAGGTATCGCGAGGCTCGCCCTCCAACGTCTCCGAAGCGCGGAAGTCCCAATGCGCCACATAATCGTCGGGCAGCATGGCCAGGAAGAAGTGGGCGACGCGCTGCGAAGCGTGCAAATAAGCGGCATCTCCGGTATAACGGTATGCGTTCGCCATGCCGTACAGCGCCCATGCGGCTCCCCTGCTCCATGCGGAATTCGGTGCAGCCCCTTGCCCGCCCAACGACTCGATCGCCTCCCCGGTCTCGGGATCGAAGCTGACGATGTGATTGACAGAGCCGTCTGCCCGAATGAAATGCCGAACGATCGTGTTCGCATGCGCAACCGCTATTTGCCGGAATCTGGGGTCTTGTATTTCTTCCGCCGCCCAGAACAATATGGACAGATTCATTGCGGAATCGACGATTGACCAGCCTGTTTTGTCCTGGTTCCACGCCCGCAAGAAATTCCCTGCCAGATTGAAGCGGCCCGCCAGGAAGTTGGCCGCAGCCAGTCCGCGCCGCCTGCCGTCATCGTCGCCCGTCAACTTGTACTTGATGACTGCCGAAGGCAAATATTGAAATCCAACGTCATGATGAAAGTTATTCGCCGCAATCGACTTGCGCTCGAACTTCTCGTCCCAGCTCCATGCAGCTTTCTTATAATGCTCCTTGCCCGTCATATCGTACATAACCCACAAGATGCCGGGCCAGAAGCCAGCTGTCCACCAATCCAGCCGCATATCGTCATATCGTCCGCTGTCGGCCGGAGCCACATGCGGAGATTTGTCTCCCAACTGACCGATCATCCGGTCCACTTTCTCCTGCAGCGCTTGCCATATGGATGGCAGCTCCTGCTCCAGCGAATTCCCTTGCACTACACCCAATCCATTCCCGCTCATGCGAATCCCCTCCCAATGTCTGGCCATCTGCTTCTATCGTAGCAAAAAAAGGGGCCGTCAAGTTGTTCTGTCTTATGATAAAATGTTGCTAGATTACGATAGCGCTGTTCGGAGGCATGCGATGAGAATTATTAACTATATGAATTTGTACAATCATCCGGTCCAGCTCTCCTTCCAAAGAGACCGAACGGAAGAATTTCTGGAAATCTATCATGCCCATCAAGGGCTTGAGCTGCTGTATGTCCACGAGGGTCATGGCCAGGTCATCGTCAACCAGCAAATTTTGCAGCTGTCGCCGGGCTGCCTCGTCTGTTTTCAACCGTTCCAGCTGCACCGTATTCAAATGCGAATTGGACCGGAATCGCGATATGTCCGATCCCTGTTCGTATTCGAACCGTCATCGCTGGAGCCGACGCTTGCCGCATTCCCTTCACTCAGGTCGTTCTTCCATCGGATCTGGAAGGAACCGCAGCAGGCGCCGCAGCTATTCACGGGGCTTCCCCGGCATTATGTCGATGGGATGTTCGAAGACTACAAGGGGCGGATTCGGAAAGCGCCGGAGGAGCTGCTGCTGGAGGAGCAAATGCTGTTCCTCGTCGCGCTGCTGCATATGCTGAGAAGCCATCAAGGCCCGATGAAAGAAGAAGACTTGTCCCGCCCCCTTACATCTTCGGTCGCGGAGCAAGTCATGCAATGGATGGAGAAGCATTATATGGAAGCGTTCGAATTGAAGCGGCTGGCGGCAGCGCTCCATCTTTCGCCGAATTACGTATCCGGCGTCTTCCGTCAGACGACGGGGACAAGCATAACGGAATATTTGACAGCCAGGCGAATCCGGCAAGCGTGTCTGCTGCTGAAGTCGTCCGATATGCCGATGCAAGAGATCGGGCGGGCGATCGGACTGTCGGGAAGCTCCTACTTCTGCAATTTGTTCAAGAAGCATGTCGGGATTAGTCCCTATCGCTATAAGCGATCTAACTAGATGCATTCGATCATTCACAAGCCGCGCTCCCTGCGCTCCCTCTGCTCCCGAAGCGCTTCCGTCCGTGCCCGGATCACATCCGTTCGGTCTCTGAGCCGATGACGGTCAATAAGAGATTCGTCTTCCATCCTGCTGGGAGCTCCCCATTCGACCCCCAGGCCGGAGCTATGGACGAGACACTGATTGTACAATTCGTTATCCTCTATCGGAAGATTCATGTCTTCGAATGGAGAATCCGGCTCGGCTGCCGCAGCTATTCTCTGCATCAGCCGAGCCAACAAGCTTGCACGTTCAAGCCCTAGCAAGCGAATGTCATCGTTATCCAGCTTCCGATAAGCGGATTCGTACATTTTGACGGCGCCTCTGAGATTGCCCCTTCGTTCATGATACTGCCCTACTGCCAGCTGAATAAGACCGACCCACAGTTCGGACCGGCCGTCGTCGGGATGCGCCTTCCAATACTCCTCCAGCAATTCATGGCATTCGAAATAATCTCTCGTCGCATGAAATTCCGTCAAATAAGCAATATAAGATTGAGGATAATGATTCATAATGCCACCTCGCGTAATCCATTCATTTTTTTGTGAAATTATGTTGAAACCCAAGTTTATATTAGCCGTAAAAGTAGAGGATAGCAATCAATAGGCCAATGAAATCAGGAGGAGAAAGTGAAATGAAGAAAGGACTACTCATTATGATGGCGTTAACCTTGTTTCTAACCCTTGGTTTTGGACAAGTGGCAGACGCCAAGCGCGGCGGCATCAAATCGAACAAGCAAAGCTTCACGCAAAACCCGAAAAAAACCGATAATGTGAACCAAAGCAATTCCGGCTCCAAAGCGGGAACGGCTGGCTCCACAGCTGCTACAAAGAAGTCCGGCGGCCTGTTCGGCGGCAGCAGCCTGATGAAGGGCCTGATGATCGGCGGTTTGGCCGGCATGCTGTTCGGCGGATTGTTCGGCGGCATGGGCGCATTCGGCGAAATTTTGGGCTTGATGGTCAACCTGCTTGCCATCTTTGCCATCATCATGCTTATCAGAGTCGCCTTCGTCTATTTGCGGAGCAAGCGCAACAACCCGCCTAGCCCGCCTAGCGAGCGGAGACCGTACTAAAGTGAGAATTTACACGGACGAAATCATCAATGCCGTCTGTCTGCATCTTGCGGAGCGCAGAGGCGTCCGTCCAACCGATATCGAGGTGCAACTGGCTTGGGACGAGGAATACGGCTACACCGCCGAAGTATGGGTGGGCGGCCGCAGCCAATATCTCATCGAGTCGAACATGCGGGAGGCGATCGGTCAGTATATGTTCACGGAATATAACCGGCGCGTATTCCCTTCCGATATCGAGCTGGGAGTAGACGAGGACTCTGGAGAATTCTGGGCGCAGATGAACGATTAACGGGATTGCTATCACAATTTTAAATAATCCGGGATACGGCGGTGCAGCGACTCTGCACCGTCGTTCTTTTTTTTGTACGCCCGCTACTTCCACATATTTCATAGATTCCATCCTGCAACTCTCCCACTCTCCTTGCGTCTAATAGATGAGAATAGATAGGAGAGTGATGAGAGAATAATGATGAGAAGAGGATTACTCCTGCTGACGTCGGCGCTGCTGCTGCTGGGAACGTTCCTGATGCCGGCGGGTCAATCCGCAAACGCTGCCTCTTCCGGCAAAATGACCCAATATCGCGTCTACCAGTATGACAAGCCGCTGAAGGAATTCGCGGGACGCGGGGATGCGATCCGCTATGCCGAACGGTTCAGCTACAGTCATGTAGAGACCATTCCGGACAGAGGATGGGTATGGGACAACTTCCCTGAGTACAAGGTGTACTATAATGGCGGACAATCCGATTCCACGCTGGAATTCCGAACGTATGACCAAGCGATTGCCACTGCGCAATCGCTGGAAAACGCCCATATAAGAGCCTTGGAGAATACGGGCTGGGTGTACGAGAATTATGACCGCTATCGGTTGTATCAAGGCGACAACACCCTTCCGCAATGGTCGTTCCGCACGCTGGAGGAAGCCAAGAAGGAAGCTCGGAAGTGGAGCAACGCCCATGTCATCGATCTGAACAGTAACAAGTGGGTGTGGGACAACCTGACGGAGGAGCAGATCAAGCAGCAAAGCGAAGCGAAGGCGCACTACCGTCTCATGCAAAACGGCAAAATCATTCAAAGCTTCGAACCTTACGCCTTCTTGAAGGATGCGGTGAAAGCAGCGGCAGCTTACAAGAACAGTGCGGTGCTGAATGAAGCCACCGGAAAAATCGTACATAACAATGCGTATAGCTATCATGTGCTGCAAAACGGCAAGGAAATCAAATCGTTCCCCGGTCTGCAGGACGCAGTTGCCTATGCAAAAACATTGGCAGGCTCGGAAGTCCGGTACAATGGCACGGTGCTTTGGTCCGCCCTTCCTTATCTATCCGTCTATCAAGGCAATAAACAAATTCATGCGTTCCATCAAATGGGCTCTGCGCTTGATTACGCCAAGCGGTATGCGAACAGCTCCGTACAGACGCCGGACGGTCGAATGTTATGGAGCAATGCGAAAGCTCTCCAGTATCTTGGCTGGAACGGCTCCGGCTCAAGCACGACGATTATAAGCCACGTCGAGAATACGCAAGGACTTGATATTGATTCGCCCACATGGTTCGAGCTTGCGTCAGCCGACGGTTCATTGACCGACAAATCGGACGCTTCCGTCATGAAGACGCTGAAGGAGCGCGGCATTCTCGTCATGCCGCTTATCCATAACGGCTTCAATCGCACCATGACTTCCGAATTTCTGAAGGATGGCGAAGCGCAGAAAAAATTCATCTCCGCACTTGTCGCCAGATTGTCGGAACTGGACGTGTACGGCGTGAATGTCGACTTCGAGGAAGTGGCGGGAGCCGATCGTGCCGCTTACACCGCATTCGTGAAAGCTCTCACCGAGGCGGCGCATGCCAAAGGTCTGAAAGTATCGATTGATCTTCCGCGCGGCAGCGTCAGCTGGAATCATAAGACGGCCTACGACCATGCGGCTCTCGGCGGCATTGTCGATACGGTCATCATTATGGCTTACGATGAGCATTGGAGAGGCAGCGAGACGCCGGGGTCCGTGTCCAGTCTGGGCTGGGCGGAAGAAGGAGTCAAGCAATTCCTCGACTACGGCATACCGCGCAGCAAGCTGATGCTGGGCATTCCGTTCTACGTGAGAGAATGGCGCCTGGACAGTGACGGCGAGCTCGTGGACAACCGCGCCATTCTGATGAAGGAGCTGCCGAGAGTAATAAAGGAAAATGACGCAATTGGCCAGTTCCATGAAGCTTCGGGCCAATACATGTACACGTATGAGAATGATGGTTACACCCATGTGTTCTGGGCAGAGACGGAAGAGACCGTGCTCCAGCGCATCGGGATCGCCAAGAAATACGATCTGGCCGGTGTAGCCGTATGGCGCTTGGGTTATGAAGACAGCGGCCTGTGGACGCAGATGCTTCGCGAGAAATAATGGACTCCTATACGAACGCCCCGCGGTTTCCCAATAAACCGCGGGGCGTTTCCTATCCATCTCGCCTACTCCTTCAGAGATCCGATCATGACCCCTTGTGCAAAGTACTTCTGCAGGAGAGGGTAGACGATCAGGATTGGCGTTATTACTATAATGATCGTTGCCATCTTGAGCGACGTGCCTGTCACCTGTATTTTATCCATCATCTGCATCTGCATCGCGTTGCCTGCGCTTAGCAACGTATCGGTCAAC
This sequence comes from Paenibacillus sp. J5C2022, assembly GCF_025567625.1. Taxonomy (GTDB): domain Bacteria; phylum Bacillota; class Bacilli; order Paenibacillales; family Paenibacillaceae; genus Pristimantibacillus. Next base: position 127,818 of record NZ_JAOQJC010000005.1, read on the forward strand.
GCCTGCTGCTTGGTCAGCATTTCCTGGAGTACTGTGGACAGCGGCTTCATATCCGGGTCGCGCACATAGAACGCGCCCGTGAACCAGTCGTTCCAATGCCCTACTGCGTTGAACAAGGCGATTGCGGCGAATACCGGCTTGCTGACCGGCATAATGATCCGGAAGAAGATACTGAAGTCGCCGCAGCCGTCAATACGGGCCGCTTCCTCCAGCCCCTCCGGAGTCTGTTGAAAAAACGCACGCATGATCATCATATTCCAAACGGAGTACAGGGCCGGAATGACATATACCCATATGCTGTTCGTCAGATGCAGCTCCTTCAATACGATATAATAAGGAATCAGGCCTCCGCTGAACAGCATTGTGAAAAAGATGAGAAACGTAAGCCACTTATGTCCCGGCAACGTACGGCTCTTCAGTGCGAACGCGGCCATAGCCGTCAACAAAACGCTCAGCAAGGTGCCCAGCAGCGTCCGGAAAAATGAAATCATGAAGCCGTTAATGATGTTGGACTGGCTGAACACTTCCTTGTAGTTGTCCAGCGTAAACAGTCTCGGCCAAAAGGTTATACCGCCCTTCGCCGCATCCGTGCCGACATTGAAGGATAATGCCAGCACGTTGACAATCGGCAACAAAATGCTCAGGCTGAGTGCAATCAAAACGCCGTAGTTCAACCAACCCATTCCCTTTTCCAGCGTACTGGATGCTCTCATCGATCTTTTCATCGCATAGACCTCTTTCTAGAATTGCAGCTTCGTCATAGGATCTTTCTGTTTCTCTTCCAGCAATTTGATGTAATCGTCAATGCCGGCCGACTTCAGCAATTGAGCTGCGCCATCCATAATCTTCTTGGCTTCATCCCTATTTTTGGCATAATAGGCACGAATGACGGACTCCTTGTACTTGTCGAGCGCCATGCTCAACTGGCTGCCTTTTTGGAATTCGCCGATGAAGGCGAGGGCGGCATATCCGTCCCGGATATCGGCATTTGCCTTTTTCTCGTCGTAGCCCCAGTAATCTGCGATTTCAAGCGGGCCTTTATTCAAATCTTTATTTTGCGAAACGCCGTAGCTTTCCTCGCCGAAGTCTTCCAGATCGTTCAGGTCAGTACCGCCCAGATACCATCCCCAGTCGTTGCCTACGCCGGCGAAGCCGAGCGATTTTGCTTTCACCGGATCTTGCTCCAGAAGATCGAGCACTTCTTGCTTTGGTACCGGATTGCCGTTGCTGTCCAGATCGTAATCGCGGCCTTCCAAGCCGTATTTCCACAGCAGCTTGCCTTCGCGGCTTGCCAGGAAGTCGGCAAGCTTGACGATGTCTTCCGGATTTTTCGTCGTTTTCGGAATCGACCACGCGCCATATCCGCCTTTGAACGTCAACTGCATCCGATAGTCGCCGTCAACCAGGTTAAGCGGGCCGATCGGGATATAGCGGTTATCTTTGTTCTCCGCCACATAGTTGTGCATATCGCCTACAATAGCGAAAGAATTGTTCAGTACGCCTTCCTTAGCGCGAGTCTCTTCCATCGTATAATATTCGGGGTGCATAAGCTCTTCCTGCAGAAGCTTCTGTACGAATGCGATGCGCTTCATCGCATAATCCGTTTGGCTCTCATGCTGGATGGAGCCATCTTCATTGCGTTTGAACCCTTCGCCGTTAAAGCCTGTCCATACCAGATCATTGTACAGCACAGCGCGATCGATGCCGCCCCATACCGTCGGTCCGATGGGATACACCTCATTGCCGTTGTTGTCCGTAAAGCCGCCTTCCTTTATTTTCTTCGCCAAGTCATAGAGCTGTTCCGATGTCGTCACTTCGCGCGGATCAATACCCAGCTTATCGGCAATATCTTTGCGAATATACGGACCGGACACATATTTGCGAACGTTGTAGCCGCCTTCACGCGGAACATTGATATGAACGCTGTAAGCCGCTCCTTCGTACTCCGGACGGAACATAACGCCGTACTTCGTATCGAGAGGCAAGTAGTCGTCCTCGTAATATTTGCTATATACGCTGGATTCCTTCAACAATGAGCTGACGTCATGGAACATATCCTCGCGAGCGGCTTTGTTGATCATTTCCATCTCAGGACGGCCGCTATGATTCAAGTAATAGCCAATGAAGTCAGGCAGATCACCTGCCGCCAGACCCGCAGCCAGAGCTTTCTGAGAGCCGTCATGACCGACGGCTTGCAACTCCAGCTCGATCCCCGTCATTTCCTTCAGCTTGTTCATCACTTCCGGATTCATCTCTTCCGTTACGTCGCTGCCCATGAAGATCAGCCCTTTTATTTTACGATCTGCGATCCAGGTGGAAGGCTTGTCTGCCGGAGTCTCCTTATTTGTTGCCGTATCCTCCGATGCTGACGGCTCATTGTTCGTTCCGCATGCGGACAACACCATAGCGCACACCATCATCAGCAGCACCAACTTGGACCAGCTCTGCAATTTTCTCATTTTTTTCTCCCTCTCCTGTTTGAATTCTATATTGTGAAGACAATCGCTGCGCAATTGTCCATTCACCATAATGAAGAACCGAACCACTTTCTGGCCACGCGATTGACAGATAACACGAGAATCAATCCGATGACGCCTTGCATAAGTCCCATTGCGGTGCCGAAGCCGAACTGACCGCTCTCCAGCCCCATATAAATGATGTAAGTGTCCAGAATTTCCGACAGATTCATATTTCCCGGCGTTTTCAGCAAATAGATCTGGTCAAAGCCTGCCGACAAAATATTGCCAAGCGATAAAATAAACACAATGATAACCGTCGGCCTGATGCCTGGCAGCGTAATATGCCATATTTGCCGCCACTTGCTGGCCCCATCTATTTTGGCCGCCTCGTACAACGCAGGGTTGATGCCCATAATTGCCGCGAAATAGATGATCGAGCTCCAGCCTACATCCTTCCATATATAACTCCAGAACATAATGGGATAAAACGCGTGTTCTTCCATTAAGAAGAAGGTGCCGCCGTCGCCGCCAAGCCAAGCGATGAACTCGTTGACCAGTCCCGTATCCGGAGCCAGTAACCGCTGCAGGATGCCTACCACGATGACCCATGACAGGAAGTGCGGCAAGTACGCTATACCCTGGAACAGATTGCGCAGCTTCCCGTTCCCGACTTCGTTGAACATTAAAGCAAGCAAGATGGGAAACGGCAGAGCAAGAAAAACTTTCATCGCGCTGATCATGAGCGTATTTCGCAAGATGAGCAAGCTTTGCGGATCTTGAAAAAACATCTCGAAATAAGTGAATCCAATCCATGGGCTGCCGAATATGCCCCTGTTGAATTGGTATTCCTTGAAAGCCAACACAAGCCCGCCCATCGGAACATACGAAAAAACAACAAAAAACAAAATACAGGGCAGAAGCATGAGATAAAGCTGATAATGCCTCATCATTCTCTTCCACAATCGCGGCCAGCCTCTGTCAGGCTGCTCCTTCGCTTTCATGCCCGCTGGATAAGCGGATTGGGCAGCTGCCGGCGAAGTGTTTTGCACTTTTTCTCACATCCGTTTCTGTCGCCATTTTGTTGCGGTTTGTTGCGTTATTCAATCTATATCACTTCTGATGTTGTGACATCTTGATCATAAAGCGCTTTTGTTTTCGTTGTATCAGAACCGTTTTAATGTTTTATTAACCGTTGACAGTGATCCAGGCGATTCCTTGGCGCTCCAGCTCTTGCTGCCATAATACGGGATATTGCTTATCGCATATGACGACATCTATCGCGTCAAGAGGCGCAATATGGCAGAACGCCTGAATGCCCACTTTGCTGTGATCCAGCAATACGATGACCTCCTTGGCACTTGCGATGACCAGCTTCGAGATGATGGAATCGTTAATGTCGTAATCGCTTATGCCGCTCTCGATCGTCATGCCGCCCACGGAGATGAAAGCCCGGTCGACGTAGAAGCTCTTCAGCATCTCCTGGCAGAGATGCCCGTTGATCGATTGCTGTTCGGGAGATATCTCGCCGCCAAGCAGGATGATGCGTCCGCTGAACAATCCTTGCACAATCGAATCCCGAAGCTGCACGGCAACGGCCAATGAATTCGTAATGACCGTAATCCGGTGCTTGCCTTTAATCGCGCGAGCCAATTCATGTATCGTCGTTCCCGTATCCATATAGATCGTATTGCCGTCCTGAATGAGCTCTACAGCTCTGTGGCTGATCGCTTGCTTCGCCTCGAGATTCATCACCTGCCGCTGCTGATAGGGAGGCTCGCCGTGTTCATATTGCACCTTGACGCCGCCGCCGTATACGCGGCGCAGCTTCCCTTCTTCCTCCAGCACGAACAGGTCGCGCCTTACGGTTTCTTGCGACACTTGGAGCTGCTCCGAAAGCACGGTTACACGAACCTTGCCTAACGCATCCAATTGTTCCATAATGAAATTTTTGCGTTCTTCCGCTAGCAACGACACGTTATATCTACCTCCTCAATACTGCCGTAATTGTCAATAGGCGAATGAAAACCGCTCTTTGAACATGATCGGAAACTGAAACTGGTCGAATGGCCCTGTCAGAAACAAATAATCCGGATATTGGAGCGGTTCCGCTTCAGCCAGACATGCCACCCATGGCGAATATGTGCGGAACGAGATGACGTTCGCCGCCTCGTCTACCTCGGCCAGTCTTAGCCAGCCATTGCCGCCTCGGTAACCATCCTGATAATTGACAAGCAAGCTGATGACGTCATTGCCCGCCTTATTCCGGCGAACCTGATGCACACAGCCGTTGTAATGGCCGTTCACGGTCATGAATACTTGGTTGAACGGGTACACCAGTTCTTGCCATACGAGCAAGCCATTAGCCGACTGATGGGGCTTGCGCTGCGCGCCTTGCTGCGAGGCGTAGATCAGATCGTGGGATACCAGTATCGTTGGCAATCCTTCATGCTCGCGCAGCACTTCACGGCACCAGCCCAGGTCTTGCCGCAGATGCTTCATATCGACCATGAGCCATAAGTACCGGTAGCTTCCCGCAGGCAATATCGCATAAGAGCTGTACATTGAAGCCGAATGCCCGCGATAGTACGTTTTATCGCTGAAGCGCCCGGGTCCGAAGTAACGCAGGTACGTGTCGGTGTCGTCGTAGTCATGATTGCCTGCCGTCACCATATAGGGAGCTTCAGCCCGATCCAGCGGCATTACTGCTTGCGATGCGCGCTCCCACTCGGCGATGGCTCCGCGGTTATGGACCATATCTCCTACGAATGCAGTCATAGCGATGTTCAGCTCGCGAGATTGACCGGCCAGCCACTCTCCTTGCGCCTGCACCATTTCCGGATTCATGTAAGTTTGCATTTGCGGATCGGGCACGAAGGCGAAGTGGTAGCAGCTATCGGTCGTAAGTGCAGCTTCACCGTTGTAGACGCCTTGCCAATGCTCTGCCGGCTTGCTGTCTCGCAGCCAACGATTGGGATGCAGCGGCTCTCCCGTTATCCGAATCTCCTGCATCAGTCCCGAGAACAGCTTATCGGGACGTCCCTCCCATTCCGATACCCCGACGCTCCAGCCTTTACCGGGTAATGCGGCAATGCCCCTAATCGGCTCTGCCGGGCTGCTGTAATCGCATATTCCGTTCACATACAGAAGCGTACGGCGGGTATCGTTGACGATCGCGACATGCAGCCATTCCCCTTCCCGCAAATACCGGGACCAATTCGTCGCCGAAGTATCCAGATTATCGGCATGGCATACCCATTGCATTTCCTTGCAGCTGGAGACGGAGAGCGTTGCCAGCAGCTCCTTCTCCCCCCTGCGGCCAAGATCGGCTCCTTGCCCTTGTCTGGTCAGCACGCCCATCCAGCTGTGCTTCTGTTCATGGAACGGATCGGGCATCGCGATGACAGCCTCAATCGTATACCCGTTCGACAATGTATCGGCATTGAGAGGAGCTGCCTCCAACGTGCGGAAGTAATAACCTTCTGTTCGCTCGGAACCGTCATTGGAGAAGCGTAGACTGTAGCCCTCTTCCCCATTCACCCATGAAAGAACCGAACTCGCTTCCCTCCCGGCTTCCGGATTCATGGCAGCCAGTAACAGATGATTGCTGTTGCCGCTCAAGTCGCTGATTACAAGATCCCCTCCGGTCAAGCTTCCGTCAGTCACGTGATCGGGAGAGAATCTCCAATGCGCCAGAGGCATTGCCTGACTGCTTTCCGGCTTCGCTTGTATCATTCGGCCATGGTTCATATGCGCGCTACCTGAGAAGCGCCCAGGAACAACTCGCGCACCTCGTGCCAATCATGCACGCGATGGAAGCCGGATTCATACTTGTTATGCGCAGCTGTGTACAGAATGCCTTGACCAGTAAATTTCCTCAGCTGCTTTACATTGTCATCGATCAGGTAATCTGCATGAATGACACTCTTGTCGCCGCAGAACACGAATTGCTGGTCCGAGATGAAGGGGAAATTTTCTTGCAGCCATTCGTATTTGGCCATGAAGGAAGCCGGAACTTCCATCGCGGCGGTAGCAATATAGATCTCATAGCGCTCTTGCAGCTCGCGGATCACATCCTGGCTATGTTCGATAACCTTCAGATTGCGGAAGAACGTCTCGCTGGCGAAGTAGCTTTCGATCTCGGCCTTGCGATGCGGCCTGATCTTCACTAAAGTTGTGCCCTCCAGCTCTTCCAGCGTGACGTTGTCGTTATACCTGTCATTAAATTGCTCCAAGTGATCGACCGCCGTGTCGGCAATCACTTCATCCATATCAATCGCTATCCGCTTCATGAACCTTTCCAGCCTCCAAATCCCACATAATCAGAATGAATAAAAGAAGATACCACAACAATAAAGCGAAATTGTCATGACAATATCAACTTCAGCTTAAGAAGTTGTAAAGCAAAAAAAACACCCCTATGCGCGGCTCGCAAAGGGGTGCATTCACTCACTGATATTGTTGAAGCTTGGGCCAGCGGCTTCAAGTGCCGCAATAAGTTCTGTACGGAATTGGCGAAGGATCCGGCGTCTGGCAGAACGCCTCCTTCTCCGGCGTTAGTTCATATGGATTCGCCAACTTGTCAAGAAGGTCATCCATCACGCCGTAATCGCCTTGCATCGCAGCAGTCAGCGCTTCCTCCACCCGGTGATTGCGTGGGATGACCACGGGATTGCTTCCGGTCATGACTTGCTGTGACGCAGCTTCATTCTCTTCCTGCTCCCGCCGATTGTGCCAGGCCGAGAGCCATTGCTTGTAGCTGTCGTCTTCTTCCAACGCCTTGGTCTGCTTGCGATTATAGGTTAACGCCAGGAATGCGTTCGTATAATCGGCGCTATGCCGCTGCAGGAGAGCCAGCCAATCGTTGGCCAAGGAGAGATCTCGCTCTTCTTCCTGCACGAGGCCTAGCTTCGCCCTCATCCCGGCCAGCCACAACGATTGATACCGCTCGCCGAATTGTGCGAGAGCTTCCTCCGCCAGTTCTATCGCCTTGTCTTCCTTATCATGGATCAACGGCAGCAGCGTTTCGGCCAATCGAGCCAAATTCCATGCGGCGATGCCCGGTTGATTGCGGTAAGCGTAACGGCCCTGTCTGTCGATGGAGCTGAAAACCGCAGCTTCGTCATAAGCGTCCATGAATGCGCACGGCCCGTAATCGATTGTCTCGCCGCTTATTGCCATATTGTCGGTATTCATGACGCCGTGTATGAATCCTGCCATCTGCCACTTGACAATCAATTGCGCTTGGCGCTCGATGACTTCACGCAGCATCGACAAGTATCGTTCGTTGTCCGCCGCGCAGTTCGGATAATGCCTGCCAATCGCATAATCGGCCAGCAGACGCAATTGCTCCTTATCGCCCCAGTTGGCGACATATTGGAAGGTGCCCACGCGAATATGGCTTGCCGCAGTCCGGACAAGTATCGCTCCCGGCAGAGCAGCCTCCCTGAACACCGGTTCGCCTGTAGCGACGACCGCCAGACTGCGTGTAGTCGGAATACCTAGCGCATGCATCGCTTCACTTATGATATATTCCCTCAGCATCGGTCCCAGCGCGGCACGACCGTCGCCGCTGCGGGAATACGGCGTTCTTCCCGACCCTTTCCATTGTATATCCACCCGCTTCCCGTCAGGGGCAATATGCTCGCCCAACAGTATCGCCCGACCGTCTCCCAGCATCGTGAAATGGCCGAACTGATGTCCCGCATAAGCTTGGGCAATCGGGAGCGCTCCTTCCGGTATGGCATTGCCGGCAAGCACGGCCGCTCCATGCTCGCTATTCAGCGCTTCGGCATCCAGACCCAGCTGCTCCGCATATGCGGCATTCAGCTTCACGATTCCCGGCGAACGGACCGGAGTCGGCCGCACTTCGGAGAACAGCATGTCCGGCAAGCGGCTGTAGCTGTTATCGAACCGCCAGCCTGCTTCATTCGGTTGATGTTCCATTCTATCTATTCTGTCTCCTTTCCAACACTTATTACACTTCATTATCTGCGAGATACCGGCAATCGATGCAATGAGCCGCTACCCTTTTTCCGTTTCCTTGATTAATCTATGCGTATGCCACTTCTCCCCCCGCAGACGCCACGCGAATACGGCTCCTCGCACACCCCATTCCAATATCATGGCTATCCAGATGCCGAGAATGCCCATCCCCAACGTAATGCCCAGCACGTAGCCCAGAGATAGGCGGAACAGCCACATCGTAAGCATGGACGTCATGGATGTGAAGCGGGCATCGCCCGCAGCCCGCAGCGCAGCCGGCAATATAAAGCTGACCGACCATAACGGCACTTGGGCAATGACGATAACGACCAGCAGCAAGAAGATATCTCCTACGATCTCGGACGGCGGCTCGAACAATCCGATAAGCGGATGAAACAACGGCAAAATCAGCAGCCCCGCCACTGCCAGCATGCCTGACCCCAGCCACAGAAAGGAACGGATAAACTTGCGGGCATCCGCAATATTGCCGCTGCCGATGCATTGTCCGACGACCGTTACGATCGTTAGCGACAGAGCGGCGCCGGGAATTTGTATAAATCCCGCCAAGGAGCTCGCGATGGCGTTCGTAGCGATGGCGTATGTGCCGAGCGAGACGATGAACACTTGCGTCAGCAGCTTGCCGCCGTTGAAGAACACTTGTTCCGCCGCGAAAGGAAGCCCGATGAACAATATTTTGCGCAGCATGGAGATTGGAATATGGAACAGATCGACCAGTCGAATATGTAAAGTGGCATCTATTTTGAACAGGTAGTACAATGCGCAGACAGCTCCGGCATATCGGGCAATGTTAATGGCGATGGTCATGCCCTGCACGCCCATATCCAACATTTGAATGAACAGCAGATTAAGCAAAACATAGAGCGCGTTCATGATAAGAGACAGCGCCAGTGCCGCCCTGGTCTTCCCTACGCCGCGAAGCGAGCCGCATACCGCTTGAACGACGGCAAGTCCGACGTAAGAGATGCTGCTGCCGATCAGATACACACGAGCGCTCTCCATCACATCGGGGGAAGCCGTCCCGAACAATACGCGAAGAATGGGCTGATGCAAGCTCACCAGCAGCAGGGCAATAGCCGCTGCGAGCAGCGTGACGGCAGTGACGCTGGCAGCGGTGGCGCGTGACACCATGAGCGGATTGCGGCTGCCCTTGTATTGCGCCACGACCACCGTTCCGCCGGTAGCAACCGCTACGAATATATTGATCAGCAGAATATGCAGCGCATCGACCATGTTGACGGCGCTAATCGCCGCCACGCCGGATGAGCTGATCATCGCCGTATTGACAACGCTTAACCCGATAATGAATGCCTGATCAATCAGAATAGGCAAAAAGAGGGCGGATACTTGCCGATAATCCATAGCTTCGCCCGAGAAGTGCTTATGCAACAATAATGTCATACGTTCCTGCAGTTTACGCAGCATAATCGCCATCTCTTTTCTATTTAAAAAAGGAAAAACTCTTCTTGCGAAGAGCTACCCGTTCCGTCATTTGATTCCTTGCTAAATATCTCGGTATATTCTGGAGAATAACACCGAAGCTCCAATCTGTCAATTCGCTTGCAGCCTGTTATATCGAAATCTTGCTATCCTATTTCCATTCTATTATCATAGCCCGCTTTACCGTTTATAATGAGGGAAGATGTCGAAAGGAATGAAGGCTATGGACGAATCTATTTTTCAATCGGTATATGAGACGATATTGGAGCGCGATACGCGCTATGACGGCGTTTATTATACTGCCATAAGAACGACAGGCATCGTCTGCAGGCCTTCCTGCAGATCGCGTACGCCGAAGCCGGAAAATGTGCAATTGTATACTAGCGTCAAAGAAGCGTTGGAAGCCGGGTACCGCCCCTGCAAGCGATGCCGGCCAGAGCGTCCCGGACCTCACGGCCCTGATGCGGAACTCGTCCATGCCGCAGATTCGCTTATGAAGCAACAATTCGGCGGGAATGTCACCTTGGACAGCTTAGCCGGACAACTGCAGATCAGCCCGTATCATCTGCAGCGCGTATATAAGCGCACGACTGGCGCGACGCCGGCCAAGCGTCTGCAGCATATTCGATTGGAAGAAGCCAAGCGAAAGCTTGCGGAAGGCAAGATGACGATCGCCGGCGTCGCAGCTGCGACAGGCTACCGAAGCGCTTCGCACTTTACCCGCCTATTCCATTCTTCAGTCGGCTGCACGCCGATGGATTACCAGAAACGACGAAAGGAGAAATAGAAATGACGACGATACCGCAATCCACCTTATTCTGGACTTCTGTCGTTCATCCCGCTTATCCATCTCTGCCGCTCTATGCCGTAGCGACGGAGCTCGGCATTTGCCGGTTGACATGGCCTCATGAATCGATGGACGACGTGACCGCTTGGGCGGCGAAGCATATGCCGAACACCCGGCTTATCAAGGACGATGAACGAATGAGCTTGTATGCTGCTCAGCTTCAGGAATATTTCCGTGGTGAGAGAACCGGCTTCGACTTGCCGCTGGATATGCGGGGGACGGCTTTCCAGAGAGAAGTCTGGAAGGCGCTGACCGCCATACCGTACGGAGAGACAAGAAGCTACTCGGCGATAGCGGCGGCGATAGGCAAGCCTTCGGCCGTACGAGCCGTCGGCTCGGCGAACGGAGCGAATCCTGTGCCTGTTATCGTCCCGTGCCATCGGGTCATCGGCAAGAACAATGCGCTAACTGGCTTCAGGGGCGGCTTGCATATGAAAGAGGAGCTGCTGCGATTGGAGGGGTACTATGATTATAAAGCTGCCGGACACGCCAGATTTCAGTTTTGACGAAGAAGCGGGAGAGATCAGACTGGCCTTGCCCCCTGTCTTCAGCTTCTCGGAGTGCTTGCAGCATCTGACGAGATCGTCGACAGAGTGCATGCATCGGGTGGAAGAGGGGGACATTCTCAAGCTGATGTCCATTGACGATCAGCCCTTCCTTCTGCGAATTAGCGATTCCGGCGATTATCTCCGCATCGCCTGCTTGAACAGGCGGATTGAAGATACAACGATCTGGTTAGAGTTGGCGCGCGGCTTGCGGGAGTGGCTGGATCTGGAGCGGGATATGACTCCCTTCTATTCGCTCATGAAGGACGACCCGATGCTCGGAAAACTTACGGAGCAGTATGCCGGACTGCGAATCGTGGGGATACCCGATCTGTTCGAAGCATTGTGCTGGGCGATTATGGGACAGCAGATTAATCTCGCGTTCGCCTATACACTCAAGCAGCGCTTCGTCTCTGCATACGGATCGTGCCTTACATGGAACGGTCATGCCCATTGGCTGTTCCCGAAGCCGCGGGATATTGCCGCGCTATCGCCCCATGAGCTGACGAAGCTGCAACTGACCGCCAGGAAAGCGGAGTACATCGTCCATGTCGCCAGCCTAATGGATGAAGGCAGTCTGTCCAAGGAAGGATTGCTTGCAGCAACAGGCAACGATTTTCAAGCGATTCAGAAGCTGCTGCTGAATATTAGGGGAATCGGACCATGGACTGCCCATTACGTGCTCATGCGCTGCTTCCGCGATCCGTCCGCCTTCCCGATTGGCGATGCCGGGCTTCACAATGCGCTGAAGCGTCTGCTGGGCAGATCGGAGAAGCCTGGTCTGAAGGAGATTGCCGATATCTTCTCCCGCTGGCGCAATTGGGAGGCATATGCCGTCTTCTATCTGTGGCGCAGCCTAATACCGTGAATACTCTTCGCAGCCCCCGCTCTCCCTAAGGGGGCTGCCGCCATTTATTGCTTCGCTTCGGCCGCCAGCGCCTGCGACAAGCTGCTTAGCGAATCCGTCGCCTGGGCGATGCCTTCCATAAGCGAATGGTGCTCCTCGATCGCTTGCGTCACATTGTTCATCTCCGCCGAAGTCTTCGCAGCGATCTTCTCCGTCGATTTCATCGTCTCGAACAACTGCTCCGTGCTGGTTGCGATCTCCTCCACCGCCGACGAGACCTCCTGAATCTGCCCCGCCACTTCGCTGATGGATTGCTTGATGAGCGAGAAGGAACTGCCTGCATCGCTCAGCGAGACGAGTCCGGTATTGACCTGCTCGACCACTTCCTCCGTCGATGTAACCGCCTGGCCGGTCTCTTCCCTGATCATCGCCACAGCCGCCGTCACCTTCTTCGCCGATTGCGCCGATTGCTCCGCCAGCTTGCGCACCTCGCTGGCGATGACCGAGAAGCCTCTGCCCTCGTCTCCGAACCTCGCTGCTTCAATTGCGGCATTAAGCGCTAGCAGATGCGTCTGCTCCGCAATCTCCGTAATGATCGTAGTGAATGATCCGATCTTCTGGGAGCTCTCGTCCAGCTTCTTCATGATGCCGAGCAGATGGCCGACTGTCGAATTCGCCGTACCGATCTGATCAATCGCTACAACGATCGCTTCTTGCCCGTTCGCGGTCGATAATGCGGTCTCATTGGCTGCGATGGACGCTTCATCTGCATTACCGGCAATGTATCGTATCGCTTCGACGATGTCGGCCACCGTACTGGAGCTCGTCCGCACCATCTCGGTCTGTTCCACTGCATCGCGGGATACACCAAGCGTAGCTTCCTTGATCATATCCGATACGTAGAAGCCCATCTCCGAGTTCGACTTCACAGTGCCGATCGTCTCGGACAGCTTGGCGATATGCGTGCTTCTCTCAGCCTTTAGCCGCTCATTCCGAGCCAGTACCGTACGGAAGCTCTCACAGATGGCCGACAGCACTTCATCGTCATAAGCGGGCAGCTGTTCAGAGCTCTTCTCTCCTTGTGCCGCTCCTTGAAAGTAATTAGCCATATCGATTAATTGTTCAGAAGTCTGTGAGCTTGAACGATTAACCAGCTTTTCCATAAGCCCTTTCATCATGCACCTCTTTTCAAGATGGAAATATACCCGATGTTCGCAAACACCGGGTACAGGTTCATGCAATTTTAGCTGTCCAGGAAAGCTTCCGCATCTTCCAGCTTTTCGAAAGATTCCACAACGTCGCCGAACATGCGCTTCATTTGCATTTTGGAGATGGCGGAGCCTGTATAGTAAGCCCATTTGGTCAAGCCTTTTTCCACCGACATTTGACCCAGCGGGCTAAGCTCTCCAGCCACGTCCATGGAGAACAGCTTGCCGCCGCTCAGGTCCGTCAGGCCTGTAAAGCCGGGCTTCACGTCATTCAAGACTTTAATATAATCTTGAAAATACTGTTTTACATTATCCTGAGTGATTTCTGTTACTTTTACAATGACTCGGTTTTTACTTGCATCGTAGTTAATAGAATACATTTAAATTCTCCCATCTCTTTTTGTAATAAATTGATTCAGTCAAAGAATATACAATAATCAGCATTTTGTAAAGAAGAATTTGGCGAAAATTGTAGAATTATGACGAATCAAATGTAACCTTTTTCCTTGCTGTGATGGAACATGCTCGTGATCATCCCTTGCGTAAGCGGCGACCAGCGGAACCCCAGCTTCTCCAGCACATATAGCGTCTTATCAGAAAAAATATGGAAAAAGGTTTGCAATATCGTCTCATCCATCCAACCGTAATGCAGCATAATATTTTCTACCGACTCGCCAAGTTGTTCATCCTCGTAATGCTCGAACAGGTAGTCTGCAAAGGAAGAAAACGGAATTATTTCGACATTAACCGACAATTCTCCACTTTTCACAACATGCCCGATATTCACCTCATGAGGATTGGCCAAATGATAGATTTCATTGCGCAGGGAGCCGCAATCGGCAAGCGTCACGATCGCTCTGCTCATCTCATCCACATAGGAGAAATCCACATCGGTATGCGTGCCTGGTGCCACGCCCAACGCCAGCATCGACTTCATCGTCGTATAGAAGGCGTTGTCCGCTATATTCTCCTGGAAGCGGCCTGTTACGGAATGAAAGACGATGTTGCCAAGCCGATAAATGCAGGTCTGAATGCCCCGACGTCGAGCCTCTGCCACAAGACATTCCGCCTCGAACTTCGTCTTCGCATAGTAGTTCTCGAATTGCTGGCCGATATCCAGCTCGTATTCACTGAAGCAGACATGCCGCATATCGCTCACGCTGCCGGTCGCAACGCCGAGCGTGGACATATGGTGCATGTGCTTCCGCTTGCCCGCTTCGGCGAATGACAGAAGCAGCTCCGTCGCCTTCACATTCTGCTCGTAGAATTCGGCGTATGCGCCGTAATGCTTCACGTTCGCAGCCGCATGGAAGATGGCGTCGATCTTGTCCGCCAGCTGCCGATATACGTCGCCGGACAAGCCGAATCCCTTCTTCGAAATATCCCCCGCGTACACATGAATGCGCCCTTCGTGCTTCGGATACCAGTCCGGGCCGAAGTAATAGGTGCACTTGCCGATTAGCCGCTTTCTCGCTTCTTCGTCGTTCGCTCCCCTTACGACAGCATACACATGCCAAGCCTTGCCCATGATCATCTCGTAGAGCATATGAGCGCCCAGATAGCCCGTTGCGCCGGTCAGCAGGACGGCTTCGTAACTGTTGGTGACCGCGATGTCGAGATCCTTGTACTCGCTGAATCTGGCCATGTAGGACGCCCTTTGTTCCGTTGTGTCCACTTGGTCCAGCTCCAGATTAGCCGATTTGATCTCATTCAGTCGTTCGCGCAGATGATGTTGCTTCGGCTTCAGCTTGGCTGCGAGCTTAGCTATACTCTGATGCTCGAAGATGTCATTCATGCCGAGCTCGTATTTCTTCTGCAGCCTTGCTACGACGACGGTCGCCTTCAAGGAGTGGCCGCCCAGCTCGAAGAAATTGTCGTGCACGCCGATCGCATCCGTCTGCAGCACTTCCCGCCACACTTCCAATACCGCCTGCTCCGTCTCTGTACGCGGAGCGACAAGCTCACGGCTGCGGGCGTGGCCCGCCTCAGGCTGCGGCAGCGCCTTGCGGTCAATCTTGCCGTTCGGCGTTAGCGGCATCGCCATTAGCTGCATGAAGTAAGAAGGTATCATATAGTCCGGCAATGTGCGGCCCAGATGCTCCCTCAGCTCGCTTACGGTCATATCCCGCGATGCCGTAAAGTATGCGCACAGATAAAGTCCGCCCTTTCCGTCCTCCCTGGCGACGACAATCGCCTCGGCTACGGCGGAATGATTCAAGAGGATGTTCTCCACCTCGCCAAGCTCGATCCGGAAGCCGCGTATTTTCACCTGGTGATCCAGTCTTCCCAGAAATTCGATCGTTCCCGCCTTCGTCCAGCGCGCCAGATCGCCAGTCTTGTACATCCGCTCGCCCGGCCTGAACGGATTGGCCACATAACGCTCGCGTGTCATATCCTCGTTATTGTAGTAGCCGCGGCCCACGTTATATCCCGAGATGTACAGTTCGCCAGCAACGCCTATCGGCTGCGGCTGCATCGCCTCGTTGACAATATAGATCTGCGTATTGGCAATCGGCTTGCCGATCGGCGGCAGCTCCGGTATATGCCCATGCGGATCGATCGTGTACGTCGTCACGACATGCGTCTCGGAAGGCCCGTAATGATTGTGCAGATGGACGCCGTGGCGGGTCAGATACGAACGGAATTTCTCCGGCACGATCAACTGCTCCCCGGCAGTGATGATATGCTTCACAGTCGATGGGAACGATTCGGCATACTCCTTCTCGTTCAGTATGAACTTCAGGAACGATACCGGCATGAACAACGTCTCGATATGGTCACGGCCGATCGTAGCCAACAGCTCGCCTACATTCATCCGCAGCTCGCTTGTAATGAGATGCAACGTGCCGCCCGCGGCCAGCGTGGACCATATCTCCTGCGAGCAGACATCGAAGCTGATCGTCGTGAATTGAAGCACGTTGGCGCTATAGTCTACATTGGATGCGGTATACTGATCGTGCAGCAAATTCACAATATTGCGATGCTCGATCATGACGCCCTTCGGCTTGCCGGTCGTGCCCGACGTGTAGATGACATAGAGCAGATCCTGCGGTTCGTTCACATGCGGCGGATTGGAGATATCGGCGTTATAGACGCCCTCATCGTCCAGACAGAGCACCTCTCCTTCGAACGCAATCCCGTCCATCATCTTGCGCTGCGTCAGCAGAAGCCTCGTGTTGCTGTTGGCCAGCATATATTGGACACGATCCTGCGGATACTCCGGGTCAATCGGTACATAAGCCCCGCCCGCCTTCAGAATAGCGACAAGCCCGATGATCATCTCGAATGACCGCTCCGCCATCAGTCCGACCACCTCGTCGCGCCGAACGCCCTTCCTGCGCAGCGTATGCGCCAGAGCGTTCGCACGCTCGTTCAACTCGCGGTATGTCATCGACTGCTCCCCGAATACTAGCGCCTGCTTATCCGGCGTGCGCAATGCCTGCTCTTCGAACAAGCCATGAATCGTCATCCCGCCGGCATATGCTGACACCGTATCGTTCAGTCCGCGTACTACCTGATCCGTCTCTTCCTCGCTCAGCATTCTGAGCTCGCCAAGCTTCCTGTCAGGATGGCCAATCGCGTCGACCAGAAGACGAATATAGCGTTCGCCGAATCGGCTCATCGCCTCTTGCTCGAACAATGCCGTATTGTACTGTACGTCGATGCGGAGCTCCGTCCGCTCTTCCGTAATGTCGACCATAAGGTCATACTTCGCCACGGGATGGAAGTACGGCTGTTGATCAACCTTTGCCCCATCCAGCCGAAGCTCCAGCTTCCCGGTATTCTGCATGACGAACAGCGTATCGAACAGCAGATTGCGGCTGGTGTCTCGCGGAATGTTCAAGGAACGGACAAGCTCCTCCAGCTCGCAATCCTGATGCTGGAAGGCTCCCAGCAATATCGCCTTCACTTCTTGAAGCAGTTGGGAGAACGTCTTCCCCTTCTCTGGGAAGACACGGACAGGCAGCGTATTGACGAACATCCCCACAACGCCTTGCAGTTCCTCCAGCAGTCGGCCGGCAACGGGAACGCCCGTCACAATGTCCTCCTGATTGCTGTAGCGTGCCAACAGCGCCTTATAGCCGGCGAACAAGACCATGAACGGCGTTGTTCCCGTCTTCGCTGCGAATGACTTCAATGCGCCAGTCCGCCGTTCATCCAGTCGCCAGGAGAGGGTCTCTCCAATATAAGTCAGCTTATCCGGCCTTGCCTTGTCGGTCTGCAGCTGCAGAATCGGCAGTTCGCCGGCCAGCGACCTCTGCCAGTATGCAGCTCCTTCTTCCGGAAGGCTGCGTTCACTCTCCCATACAGCGAAGTCTGTGAACGAGACGGCGAGCTCCGGCAGTTCTTCACCGCGATAAGCTTGCGACAGCTCGCGGAACCATACATTCGCGGATACGCCGTCGACCGCGATATGATGGAAATCGACGACGAGCGCCGGCAGCCCGTCGCCCGACACGAGCGCGGCGCGCATAAGAGGCGCCCGGCTCAGATCGAACGGCTGAACGAATGCGCGTATCGCCTCGTTCAATCTTCCCGGTGCAGTCTCCACCTCGCTTAGCCGGAATGGAGCATGAGACTGCACCCGTTGTACGATGGTGTCGCCGTCCACATGGTACGTCGTACGCAAGGATGCGTGCCGATCCAGCATGCTGCGGAGCGCTCCCTCCAGACGATGCACATCCATCTTCCCGTCTATCCGGAACACGAAAGGAGCGTTGTACGCCGTTCCCACTCCTTCCATCTGCTCGATGAAATACAGACGTTTCTGTGCGGATGACAGCGGGTAGGCGCTTCGTTCTGCCGCTTGTGCGATGACGATTTCCGCCTTCCGCTCACCAATCCCCCCCGCTTCGCCGAACGATCGTTCTCCCGCTGCTTCCTTAAGCCACTCCGCTTGACCGCGGACCGTATCTTGCTGGAACAATTCCGCAATAGGGACGGACACTTCGAATCGGCGCTCCAGCCTGGTCTGAAGCGCAACCAGCTTCAAGGAGTCCCCACCCGACAGGAAGAAGGAATCGCATGCGCCAATCGGGCTTAGCTGAAGCACTTCGTGCCACAGCTCGGCAATCGCTATCTCCCACTTACCTTCGGGGGGAACGATGCTGGCAGCCTGCGTCGCTTCAGGGGCAGGCAGCGCTCTCCTGTCCACCTTGCCGTTGGCGGTCAGCGGCAGCTCCGGTAGCTGTACCAGCTGCGCCGGTATCATATAGCCAGGCAAGCTGGCACCCAGATGTCGGGCCATGTCCCGGTAGTCCACGTCTTGCTTGCCGACGATATAAGCGCATAAATATTTCGAGCCGGACGCATCCTCCAAGTCTACTACGATCGTCTCTTCGATCACGGGATGCTGCAGCAACGTATGCTCGATCTCTCCGATCTCGATTCGGAAGCCTCTTATCTTCACTTGATAGTCGATTCTGCCCAGAAATTCGATCTCTCCCGCTTCCGTCCATCTGGCCAAATCGCCTGTCCGATACAATAGGCCCAAGCCATCGACGCTTCTGTCCACGAACTTCTCTGCGGTAAGCTCCGGCTGATTCCGGTATCCGCGTGCCAGACCGCAGCCGGTCACGCACAGCTCGCCCGGGATGCCGATCGGCTGAGAATAGCCGTACCGGTCCAGAATATGGACTTGCGAGCCCGTTATCGGCTTGCCGATCGGTATATTCTCGTTCAGCTCAGTCACTTCATGCGCCGTTGTGACGACCGTGTTCTCGGTCGGGCCGTAGCAATTGTACAGCTTGTAGCCCTGCTTATGGAATGACTTCAGCTTATCTCCGCCAGTAAGCAATATGCGGAGCGACGGCATCTCCCTCGTCATGAACTGTTCGCAGAATTGGGTCGGCAGGAAGCTGATCGATATTTCGTGCTCCACGAAGAAGGCGTGAAGCTTCGAAGCGTCAAGCCGGATATCGTCGGGAATCATATACAGCGACGCTCCCGACAATAAGTAAGGGAACACTTCCCATACGGATGCGTCGAATCCGAAGCCCGCATACTTGGTTGCCCGGTCACGTTCGGTTACTCCGAAAGCAGCCACATGCCAGTTACAAAGGTTGATCAGCGAACGATGCTCGATCATTACGCCTTTCGGGCGGCCTGTAGAGCCGGATGTATAAATCATGTACGCCAAATCCTCGGCCCGCGCCGAGAAGTCGTCGTCTTGCCTCCAATCGGCTATATGCCACTCCTCCCTGCTCGCCTCGGCGGCACAGAGAATCTCTCCGCTGAATGCTATGCCCTCGTCAAGCTTGACATTGGGTTCAGTCACCAGCAGACCGGCTCCGCTGTCCTCCAACATGTATTGGATGCGATCCGCCGGGTAAGCAGGATCGATCGGCATATATGCCGCGCCAGTCTTTAGAATCGCAAGCACGCCGATCGCCATCTCAAGCGACGGAGTTGCGACGATGCCGACCACTTCCCCGCGTCTGGCCCCACGAGCGGCAAGCGTCCCCGCAAGAGCGTTCGCTCTAGCATTTAATTGTTCGTAAGTTATCGATTGATCATTATGTATAATGGCGGGATGCTGCGGCGTCTTGTTCGCCTGCCTCTCGATCAGGCCATGTACAGTGTCGTCTGTCATGGATAGCTGCGGGGAATCATTCCATTCGGCAAGCAGCCGCTCCTCTTCGTCCGTCAGCAGTTGAATATGGCCGAAGGAGTGCTTCGGCTTCTGCAGCCAGCCCTCCACGAATCTCCGCATATGGTGAACCATTCTTCTGGCGAAGATGCCGGACTTGCTTCCGTCCCACATGACCGTCAGCGAACCGCCGTCTTCCTCGCTATAGGACAATACATAGTCGAAGCGGCCTTGAAGCTGGTCCGCAACTTCGATGCCGCCTGTCACTACAGCCGTATTGCATAGCGGCATCTCTCCCCCCAGACCGCATAAGTCCGATACGTCTTGCATGCTGATCGCCCGCCGGCGATTGTCGGCCATGACGGCATCGGCCTGCTGCACGACGGTTTCCAGCGCCGTCGCGCCATCTGCCGACAGTTTCAGCGGATAGGTGTGTTCCGCGGAATGCACAACGACAAAGGCCGCTTCCTCCGTTCGCAAATACTTCATAAGGAGCATTCCCCACGCGGCAGCGATTAAAGATTGCGGGGCAATCTGCGCCAATGAACATGCCAGTTGAATATCACGTCCCGACATCTCAGGCCATGAATAGCTGTACTTCTCCAGTCGACTTGAAGGATTCGTGGAAGGAACTCGCAGCATGGTGCGTTCTTCCATCTGACTCATATACGTCTTCCATTCGGTCAATACTGACTCTTTCAATTTCAACTCAGGCATTTTCATCGTTCCTTTTCTTCAATCTTCTTGCTTACATTCGAAACAAAAAACCCGGCTATCCGCAAGCCGAGTTTAAGAAGCGATCATTATCGCAATCGGCAACTGGCTGGCATGGCGGTTAACCGCTGTAGCCCCTATAGCTTTGTGTCCCATGTCTTTCGACAGGTTTACCCGTATTCAGTTAGCATAGAACATATAACCATGGCCGCAGTATGAATAGTACATATGTCCTATCTACCTTATAATATATACCAAATGCAGCCTTAAAGTATAGCATCCCTTTCAACATTCATAATTTCTTCATGATTTTGGCTTTTTGGTACCCCCTATCCTTTATTTCGTCAAGCACCAGAATAAAATTCACGTTTTTTTATAATATTCCTTGACGGGAATATTCCTATGTAGTAATATTCAGTTAACAACAAGATCAACAGCATCACTTGAAGCGAGGTGAGGAGGCTATGGATACCGTCATATTCAGCGCGCTTGCGGAACCTAGCCGGCTCAGAATTGTGGAGCTGCTTCGCAACGGCCCCATGAATGTAGGTGAAGTCGCCGCTCAGCTCGGAATCAGGCAGCCGCAAGCCTCTAAGCATCTGAAGGTGCTTCTGGAATCCGGTCTGGTTGAAGTGCAAGCTGAAGCCAATCGCCGCAATTACAGGCTTCGCACGGCTCCTCTTCAAGACATGGACAACTGGCTAAGCGCCTACCGCAACATGTGGGAACAACGGTATGACAAGTTGGATCGGTACTTGCAACAGCTGCAATCGCAGCAAAAACAATCCGGGGAGGAATTATAATGTCCAATGAAATGACGTTCAAAGCAGAAGGTAATGAAATCGTAGCGGAGCGCGTATTCAATGCGCCACGCGAGCTCGTATTCCAAGTGTATACGGAAGCCGAGCACCTCAAAAATTGGTGGGGACCGCAAGGTTGGACCGTTCCGGTATGCCATGTCGACTTCCGGGTAGGCGGTGTATGGCACTATTGCATGAAGTGCGAGGACAAAAATCAGGGCGATTTCTTCGGGATGGAATCGTGGGGCAAAGGCATATACCGTGAAATCGATCACGGGAACAGCTTCGTCTATAACGATTACTTCTCCGATGCGGAAGGCAATGAAAATGCCGAAATGCCGGCAGCGCTCATTACGGTTCAATTCCTTGAAGAAGAAGGAAAAACAAGAGTCGTTAGCAAAACCCGCTATGATTCCGCTGAACAAATTAAAACGTTAATGGAGATGGGCATGAAGGAAGGCTTCACACAAACTTGGGACCGCTTGTCGGAATACTTGGTATCCGTCAAATAACTCCATTCCTTCAGCCTCAACAAGCAGTGAAACCTACAGGTAGAATTGGCAGGTCTGTGGAAAAATAAACAACAAAAACCGTTACTTGGCGAAATGGTCGTATGACCTCCATTCGCCAAGTAACGGTTTCATCGTGTTATTCTATACTGTCGCACCAAGAAATGCAGGCCGACCTCATCCACTCCCTTAATCGTGATAGCTTCTGCGCCCTTCATTCCGAATGCCTGCCAGTCCGATCTGGCCGTTGCCGGTCACCGGCTCGCGGGCTCCATCGATGCCAGGCTCGACATATTGGTGGAACCATGCATCCAGCTTCCCTCTAAGTCTCTGGGCTTCGTGCCGGTAAGCTTGCTCATGGATCAGGTTGCACCGTTCTCCGGGGTCCTTCACCATATCATACAGCTCGTGGGGACCGTACGGGTAACGATGTACGTACTTCCATTCCTTCTCGCGAATCATTCGGACCGGACCATATTCGTCGAATATGACGACATGCCCGTCTCCATCGCTCTCCTCGCCTCGCAACAGTCGGGCGAAGCTTCTGCCCGGCAATTCATCCTCTTCCGGATTACGCAAGCCAAGGTAATCCAGCAGCGTCGGCATAAAGTCGTAGCCGCTGACGAGCTCGTCGCATACCTTGCTTCCGGGAATGGCTCGTGGATGGCTGAAGATGGCCGGCACCTTCACGGAAGTATCGTACATATTCAGCGGGAAGGTGCCGTTCCCTTTCCCCCATATGCCATGATGCCCGCAGTTGAAGCCGTTATCGCTCAGGAAGCATATTAGCGTATTGCCGCGGTCCCCCGTGGCATCCAACTGCTCCAGTATGCGGCCAATCGCTGCGTCCATAGCGGTCACGGCGGCAAAGTAGCCCTGAAGGCTTGCCCGCGGATTGCCGGAATCCACTTTATACTTGATAATGTCAGGATGCGGCTCCCCCTGTGGACAAGACAGGAACTCGCAATCATCGTACAGCTTCATATACTCCTCCGGATGACAGCCGATCCATGGGTGATGCGGCGCCGTATAATGCACCCCTAGATAGAAGGGCTTCCTTCGATCGCGCTTCTTCAGGAATGCAATCGCTTCATCTGTAATGACATCCGTCACGTATCGTTCTTCCGTCTCCAGCTTGCCGTCCCTGATCATAGGCGCTCCGTAATACGGGCCGCCGCCAGTCTGATGTACATACCAATGGTCGAACCCCTTCTGCGGCGTCATGCTGTCTCCAAGGTGCCACTTCCCGCTGAGCGCACATTCATAGCCCGCTTCCGCGAGCAGCTCCGTATAACCGGTCATTCCCTGCAAATACTCCGTCGGACGCTCGCCTCCATTGCCTTCCGCAATCCAGTCATGTACGCCGTGCTGGGAAGGAATGCGCCCTGTTAATAGCGAGGCGCGCGCGGGAGAGCATACCGGCGATGTGCAGAAGAAATTTTCGAATCGCATGCCTTCCTTCGCAAGTCGGTCCAAGTGGGGCGTTATAATCTCGTCATTCCCCGCACAGCCCATTGCCCACGGCCCTTGATCATCGGATAAAATAAACAGAATATTAGGAAATTCGCTTGTGCTCCTCATCGTTCTTTCCATGACATTCTTCCTCCAATTCTTACCGAGATAGCGTTGCCTCGCAAATGGGTATGCGGGCATGCGCCACCTTGCGGCCGTGCATGCTGACAATCACCTCTAACGTCCATCATACAAGAAAACGGATACATGGTATAGTCAAATCAGATGTCGGCATCTTGCAGGCAGCATCATCTTGCAGCAATTGTGCCTGGAAAATGAACCAACTACCGGGGTATGACAATATATAGGTGAATGGCCATTCAGGAAGGAGCAGTTAATTGAACATTGAAGATTTAATCGAGCTCGTGAAGCTGCATGGCAAATCGATTTACGGCTTTTGCTACAAGCTGACGGGGACCAAAGTGGATACCGACGATTTGTACCAGGATACTTTCCTGAAGGCAATGGAGCTTCGACATAAAATGGACGCCACCCGAAATCCCAAAGCCTTCCTCATATCGATTGCCGTACGGCTGCACAGGAATCAACGACGCAAGCTGGCCTGGAGACAACGAATCGCTCCCGCTGCCAATCTTGAAGCGGCAAATAGTCAGTTCATTTTACTGACAGGCGAAGCATCGCCGGAAGACGTCGTACTGTCGCTTGAGCTGCGCACCATGATCCAAGACGCCGCTCACCGGCTGAACGACAAGCTGAAGCTCCCCTTGTATATGTATTACACGGCGGATATGACGGTTGAGGAAATTGCTGTGGCGCTGCGCATTCCGCCTGGAACGGTGAAGAGCAGACTGCATAAGGCTCGCAAGACGATGAGAGAAGCATTGGAGGTTGATTCGCCATGAAAGAAGCAGATTGGGAGAAATGGCTCGGACATGCTTTGGCTTCAGAAGCAGAGCCGGAAGAGAAATTAAATCAAAGCATCATTAATCAACTTATGGAGCGTAGAAATATGAAAAATACGAAAAGAAAAATGTTTTCCGCAGGACTATTGGCAGCTGTTCTTTTACTCGCTCTTTCCGTTTCGGTATATGCAGCAACACAGTTATTCAGCGCCAGGGAGGTCGTCGAACAGTTGGGCTATCAACTGCTCGCGGACGCCTTCGAAAGCGAAGACGCCGTGTCTATCGACCAATCCGCCTCTTCCGGCGACTATCGGTTCACGCTGCATGGCCTCGTGTCGGGAGCAGGGTTGAGCACATTCAAGGATGCTTCAGTGGACATCTATCCTGACCGAACCTATGCGGTTGTATCCATCGCCAGAGAGGACGGACAGCCGATGCCGGATACCGCTGATCCCCGGTATGGCCAAGATCCGTTTTTCATATCGCCGTTGATCAAAGGAGTGAAGCCATGGACCGTTAATATCGCTTCCATGAACGGCGGATACAGCGAGACCGTCATAGACGGCGTCATGTATCGAATGATCGAACTGGATTATGTGGACATTTTCGCCGACAGAGGCGTGTATTTGGCGATCAGCAGCGGCAAGGTGTTTTATAGCAATGAGGCGTTCCATTACGACGAAGTAACGGGGGAAATCCGGGCCAGAGATGATTATCCCGGAGCGGCAGTGCTGTTCGATCTCCCTCTCGATCCCTCTAAAACGGATCATAACAAGGCCGAAGCCTATTTGGAATCACTGCTGAATCCTGTCTCTCAGAAGCAGCAAGATTCACAGACAAATCCAGCGTTAACGGAGCATCAGAAGGCAATAGCGATGATGCATCGGGTAAGAGCCAAATTGCTGAACGGAGAGACAATCGGTGAAACGATTCCTGATTCAGTAAAAGAGGTCACTTACGACAGCTCTGGAAATTTCACTTACACGCATGATGATTGGACAATTACGACATCGGTG
Source organism: Paenibacillus sp. J5C2022 (assembly GCF_025567625.1). GTDB lineage: Bacteria > Bacillota > Bacilli > Paenibacillales > Paenibacillaceae > Pristimantibacillus. Next base: position 153,167 of record NZ_JAOQJC010000005.1, read on the forward strand.
GGAGAATGGTTCCGGGAAGGACAAAGCGGTTACTCGCATCAATTCAGCATAAGCGGAGATGGCGATCGTTATCTGGTACTGCTATTCGACAAAGACGATGACGGAGTCATTACCGGCAGAATCATCATTCTGGATAATGCCCTTATCCCGGAATAAACCTATACCGGTCTTCATTTTCCATGAAATAGTTGCTGGTAATATGGTCATACTAGAGCTGAATATTCTAATTCCAGCATAACCGAACATGCGAAATACGGATTCGGAGGTGAATGGCATATGAGCATGGATGGACAATCCAGCGGACGTACCGACACAATAACGATTCGTTACGGCGCCACTTGGCAGCTGTTCAGATACGTTTACCGACTGATCAGACGACCATAACGGCAAAGGCGATGCCGGATAGCTCTGGCATCGCCAACGCCAGGTTGTCCTGTTATCAAGTAGCGAGCGACCGACTCATTACTTCCTTATTAAGCTTCCTTCAATGCCAAAGTATCTTCACCGTTATGCCGCTTCTGCACCTTGAACAGCCTGACCGCGAAGCCCGCTGCGGCACAGGTAAGTCCAATGATGATGCCTGCCCAGAATCCGTATGGACCAAGCTCTGTATATGACGAGAGAGCATAGCCGGCCGGAATGCCTACGATCCAGTAGGACACGAACGCGATCAGGAACGGCTTCTGAACATCCTTATAACCCCTCAGCACACTCTGCAATGTGATCTGGAGCGTATCCGACAGCTGATAGAAGATGGCGATGATCAGGAAGACGACGGCCATGGCGGCCACATCCGGCTCTGGATCGTACAATTGCGCGACAGGCATTCGTGTAAAGAACAGAATCACGGAGCATATCGCGATAATGGCAACGCCTCCCGCCACACCTAGCAACGAGTATCGTCTCGCGGCTTTCAGCTTTCCTCCGCCGACGGAATAACCTACGACGATAGTCAGCGCCATGCCGATGCTGAGCGGAATCATGAAGATAAGCGATGTGACGCTGAAGGCAATCTGGTGGGCGGCGATCGTATTCGTATCGAACATAATGCCCATCATGAGCGTGACGACAGCGAAGATGCTTGTCTCGAAGAAGATGGACAAGCCTATCGGAATGCCCACTCCGAGCAGCTCCTTCCACACTTTCCAGGAGGGCTTGGCCCAATCCAGGAACAGCCTGAAGCCTTGCAGCGCCTTTACTTTGAACGTCATCCACATGCTGATCGTGAACACGATCCAGTAAGTAATGGCCGTTGCATAAGCTGCGCCTATTCCGCCAAGAGCGGGCAAGCCGAAGTTGCCGAATATGAACCCGTAATTGAGCAGCATGTTGAACGGCACTGCCAGCAATATGATGATCATCGAAATCCGAGTGAAGCCTTGCGCATCGAAAAAGAATCGAAGCACATTGGAGGCAAATAGCGGAATAATGCCAAGCGATAGACCGATAAGATAGTGCAGCGCAATATGCTCTACATCCGGCTCAAGCCCCATTCTGCCCAACAGCGGATCGATGACCGCACCTCCTCCAGCGACTACTGCGAGAGCGATCACTACAGATACGTACAGCGCTTGTGTGACGGTGCGTCCAATCTCTTCCCTTCTTCCGCTTCCGACCAGTTGGGCCACGATAGGAGATACTGCCATTAATATACCGTTAATGCCTGTCATTATCGGCATCCACAGACTTGATCCCATTGCGACTCCCGCCAGATCGGCCGTGCTAACCTGGCTGGACATCATCGTATCGACCAGGTTCATGGCATACAGACTGATCTGCGTAATCATGATCGGCCATAAGATTCGTGAAAAAAGCTTTATTTTTCCCTTCCATGTTTCAGCGTGATACATAGTATTGCTTCCTCCAATTGTGACTGAATTGCCGGTAACCGTATCGAATCTACTCTGTCGTCGGGATTGCCCTGAGCCCGTCCCAGAAAATGCTCCATGCCGCTTCCATTCTCCTCTCCGCTTTCTCCTTATCGCTATAGACAAGCTCGATACAGATCGCATCGACCAGAGCCATGAAGGCCAGATTGGCCGTCTCGGGGTCCCGCTGACCGATATCGCCGGCACGTGCCGCCTCGCGGAATCGTTCCAGGAACAACTCATGGATCTGTTGAAGGTGTTCCCCCGTATAGCGGTCAATTTCTTCATAGAGATGAGGGGGAGGATAAAAGGATACTCTCAAGCAAAATTTCAATCTTCTCTCGGACTGATAAGTAACGATATAGCTTTGCAATATTCCGTATAAGCAATCATGAAGCGACAGGCAGCCGCTATGCTGCAGTTCCCGCCTCAGTCGGTCCAACTCGTCCGTGAAGGAGTGTCTGAATACTTGCAGGAACAGATCGTCCTTGCCCTTGAAATGGGCATAGATCGACTGCTTTTTGAGGCCCACTTCATCCGCAATGCCTGCCAATGACGCACCTTCGTAACCGTAGTCCGAAAATATTCTCAACGCCGCTTCTTTCAGCGCTTGACTCATGCTTCTCTTCACCTCGATTGCCGATTAACGAACGTTCGTTAATTAAGCTATCAAAAAAAGGAGGCTTTGGCAAGCCCCCGTGCCAGGATATCTACACTAGCTTTGGCGGCTACCGCAAAACGGAATATTACTTACGATCCAGGGAGATTTCAAGATGCTGGACTAGGGCGTGTCTGAAAACCCGCTCAGTAGCACCTTTCACCGCCTTTCCGCCCCCTGCTTCGTTCCGTTTGCTTGACGTACCCCCGGGTACGCCTTCACAAACGCGCCTTGCATGGAACGAAAATTCGGCAAAATTTGCTGTCCTCAGAGTTCTCAGACACGCCCTAGATGATTGGCAGAATATTTGCTTATACATATTTTTTCTCGTGATTCTTGCTCTGCAGGAAGACATAATGAAAGTGTAATTGTGAGAGATTGTGAGAGATCCGTACTGGCTCCTTGCAAATGCCGAAGGAAGGCGAAATCAATCGTATACGAAAGATGTGGAGGTATGTGGAAATGAAGACGTATGCTATCCGAAAAATGAACATACCCGAGGACTATGCCCACGTCGCACCGTTAGTCAATCTGATCTGGTCGGAGCCGACAACGCCAGAGAGGCTGAAAGCGGATGAGGATCAAATTCCTCCGGGGCAACTGCACTATAACGAAGCGGGCGAGCTAATGGGATGGGATCGGCCCAGATGGGTTGCGGAAGACGAGTGCGGGGATGTCCTCGCTTACGGCTTGGTCTGGCGCTCCCCATGGACTGAGCCGGGCTCATTGATGCACACGATCGTCGTACGCCCGGATTGCCGTGGAAGGGGTGTTGGCAAGGCGATGTACAATACGATCTATGAATGGGCTGTGGGAGTAAAAGCTTCAAGGCTCATCGATTACTTGAACGAAGCCGATGAAGGATCGATCGCTTTCGCGGTGCGCCGCGGCTATGTGAAGGAGCGCCATGTATTTGAATCCATGCTGGAGCTGGGCGGTTATGACGGTGGTGAGTTGATGCAATCCATTTCCCAGGCGGAAGTGGGAGGCATTCGATTTGCTACTTTAGCGGATGAGCCCGGGGAAGCAAGTGAGAGAAAGGTGTATGAGCTGTACAAGACAACGACATTTCATATTCCCGGTTATACCGGCGAATTCCCCTGGTTCGAGGAATGGCGCAAGTGGAGCATCGGGCATGCCTCCGTTAAGCCGGCATGGGTGCATATCGCCAAGGATGGCGAGGAATATATCGGCGTCGTCACCTTGCAGCTGAACGAACAGACGGGAGCGTTGTATCAGGAATATACAGGAGTGCTGCCTGCGTACAGAGGACGCCGGATCGCACTCGCCTTGAAGATGCTCGGTGTGCAGACGGCGCTTGCGTCCGGCGCCCCTTACCTGAGAACGCACAATGATTCCATGAACGCTCCCATGCTGCGGATTAACCGCGACTTGATGGGGTTCAGGGCGGAGCCCGGACAATATAAGATGGTGCGGACGTTATAAGACGAGGCCTTCCGCACGCACCATCTCTTCCGGGGTACTGGGCCGAGGTTATACTCTCATATGGAAGTCATCCATTATGACGGCTACATTATCGTCAAGTCGAACACGGTCTGTGCGGATGATCACTTCAGGGGACAGAGGCGGCTCATAGGGGTCCGAGATGCCGGTGAAGCCGCTAATCTCCCCGCTTCGCGCCCGCGCATACATCCCTTTCACATCGCGCCGCTCGCACTCCGATAACGGGCAGTCGACGAACACCTCCATGAAGCGGGGCAACGCCGCGCGGGCGTATTCCCGCATTTCGCGATAGGGACTGATCACCGATACAATCGTATGAACGCCATGGCGATTGAGCATGCCGCATAAGTAGACCATACGTCTAATATTTTCCATACGGTCCTCTTTGCTGAAGCCCAGTTCTTTGCCGATAGCTTGCCGCACGGCATCTCCGTCCAGCCATTCGCATGGATAGCCGTTCTCTTCAAGCTTTTGCCGGAAGGCATGAGCCGTTGTCGATTTGCCGGAGCAAGGCAGTCCCGTCATCCATATCGTCAATCCCGGGAAGCCGGATGTGTCTTCCATCGCTGTTCCTCCTGTTCCCTTGCCGCTTGCCCATCAAGCTTGTGCGCTATGCTTGCATATTGTGTCGGTACGCGCTCCAGCAGCCCGTCCCCGTACCAGTCCGCCATCGCCAGCTCCGGCATATGCTTGTAGCCGATGTAACAACCGCACTGCTTCATTCGGCAAAGCCGCTGCTTCGACAGCCCCTCCAGCCCGTCGCGGTACAGATCGCCGATGACCGCCCGGTCCTTGTAGCAGCGCTTCACTCTGCCGGACCCCAGCACATAGAACACGTCTTCGCCAGCCATGCACCGCTTGCCCAAGCTGTCGTAATCTGCTCTGTTCAGATCGAACAGCGGGTCAAGCCGCCGAAGCTCCTCCGCTTCCTCCACGGTGTAATAGTCCGGCACATCCTTGAAGGCATTCACCCATACATATACATCCTGCGGCAGCCTGCGTCTGATGGAAGCGATTGCTTCGAAGGCGGACCGTACGCCGACCGTGCCGACGCTGAAGGAGATTCCCTGCTTATACAGCTCCGTGCATTGGGCTACGAACGCTTCTTCCTTGCACTGGCCGGGATGATAAGTCACCCAGAAGGCGGCCTTCTCCCGATGGAGCGTATCCGTCCAGTTCACATTCGCGGACAGATTCGTCTGAATCACGACCTTCCGCACATGCGGCATATGGGACAGCGCGGCCATTCCTTCACGGTACCAGCGATGGATAAGCCCTTCTCCATAAGGATTGAAGAAGATATACAGCTCATGACCGGCTAGCTCCTGCTCCCTCACCCAAGCGATGAATCGGAGCAGCTGCTCCTTGTCCTTCGCCAGCGTAGCCGCGCTGTCCTTGTTCTTGCTGAACGGACAATAGGGACAATCGTAATTGCAGGATGTCAAGCTGCCCCGATAATAAATAGTAGCCTTCATCTCACGACGTATCCTTCCATAAGCCGCCTGACATCCGGTGTGATCAGCCAATCGCCGATCGCATCGGACAACGCCATCCCCTCTTCCGTCAGCCGCAGCGTATCTCCGGACCGAGCGGCCAAGCCGTTCATCAGCAGCAGAGCCAGTTCATCGCAATCCTCGAACAAGTCGCTGCCGAATCGCGCTTCGTAGTCTTGAAGAGACAAGCCTTCCATATGCAGCAGCGCCTTCAGCAGGAATCGGCGCCTCTCCTCTTGCCCGTTCAGCACGAAGCCGTAGCCGATCTCGTCATGCCTCTCTGCCGCCACATATTCGGCGATAATGCTCTCCGTCTCCCGTCTGCCCACACCGTACCGCGTCGCATAATGAACTTGCCGGGTATAGGAGCGGGCGCCGCAGCCGAGACCGACCATGCCCTCCTCCTGGCAGCCGTAAGGAAGCAGCTGCTTGTCCGAGCCTGCTGCTTCTCTGGCGAATCGGCGCATGGAATACTGCGTATAGCCCGCTTCGACCAGTCGGTCTCTGGCCGCCGTATAACAGGCCATCCGAATATCGTCTCCGCTGCTGCGAACATCGTTGGGCTTTACGATGGTATGCTCGCGCGTATACAACGGATAGATGAATATCTCCTCCGGCTCATAGGCTAGCGCGCGCTGCAAGGAATACAGCCAGCTGTCCACCGTCTGCCCGGGCAGGCCATAGATCAAGTCCAGGTTCAGCACCGGGAAGTGAAATTGTCCCAGCAGCTCCAGCGCCCGCTCCACCTCCGCCGGCTTCTGAGGGCGGTAGATCGCCGCCGCTTCCGCCTCCACGAAGCTCTGAATGCCCATGCTGATTCTGTCCGTCTGCCGGTCCTTCAACACCTGAAGCCTCTCCCGCGACACCGTCTCCGGGGAAGTCTCCACTGAGATCGACGCCTTCGACGGGTCGAGCCCCATCGTCTCCTCCACAATGCGGAACAAGCGGTCGAGCTGCTGCGGATGCAACAGCGTAGGCGTTCCGCCGCCGATGGCGAACCGGGCGAACGGCTTGTCCGTCACATGCGGCACCCATTGCTTCGCCTGACGCTCCAATGCATCCACGTATTGCTCATGAACGTCGCTTCGCTTGTCCGGCAGCGTGAACAGATTGCAGAAGCCGCAGCGCGCCCCGCAGAACGGGATGTGCATATACAGAAAGTACGTTTCCGCGACTTCTCCAGACCATATGTCAGCCAGAGATTGCTTCTGTTCCAGCTTCCGATAAGCCATCTTATGCGGATAAGAATACAGGTAAGAACTGTAAGGATTGGCACTTAACCGCATGCCCAGTCTTCGAGCCTCCTCGGCCGCTTCTTCGTTCACTCGTGTTGTCGTAGCCATCCTTGTCGTCACTTCCTTCCATTTACTTCAAAATAAACTCGCGGTACGGTACCGTCCACACCACTTCATGCGCTAGTCGATGCCCGTAATAGCCATCCTCCCCGTAGGCCGTCCCATGGTCCGAGAAGACAAGGCATAATGCCGGACGCTGTCTTGCTCGCATCGCTGCGAACAATCGGCCCAGCTCTCCGTCGACATAGCGCAAGGCGGCGCGCTGCGTCTCGACGGAATCCTCCTTCGCGCCGGGCACGAAGTAATGATTGGGACCATGAATCGCCGACACATTCATGAACAGGAACAGCCTCTCCTGCTGTGGAGTGGCTTCAAGCAGCTTCAGGGCATGATTGACCTGATGCTCCGTCGAGCGCGGATTCGTCACGCCGAAGTTCATACGCCAATAGCTCTTCTGGAAGTAGTCGGGAAGGACGCGGGCCAGCGGCACCTTCTTGGAGAAGAAAATGACGCCGCCGATACAGACGGTACGATACCCCTCCTCCGCAAGACCTGATACGATATCCGGCGTGTCGAACAGCCAAGTGCCGGGATGCGTACGAAGCCCCGTATTTTGGGAATGGAACAGCCTGACATGCTCCTTCTTGTTCGTCGTAGCCGGAGTGGGCAGGAAGCCGCCGAAGAAGGCGTGATGGGCCGCATAAGTAAAGCTCCCCGGCGAATGGCGCTTCTCCCATGCCCCATCCCCGCACAGATTGGGACAGTTGTTCCGCTCCAGCATGGCCACATCGTATCGCAGCGTATCCAGCGTGATCATGAGAATGTCATGACTGCCGACGATTTCATTCATATCCAGCACATTGCATTACCTCCATGTCTGACAAGTTGTCGCTTCCGCTCGCGGTCGCCGCGTCAGCAATAGTCGCTCCGCTTCTCTCAGCTCCCAAGTGTAGGTGTCATCTCCCTTGTACCGAACATGATACAGCAGATCGCCGTAAGGATTGACATCGACCACATATGGGGAACTGTCGTGTCGGCCAAGCACAATATCGATGCCTGACAGCAGCGAACGGGGAAATACCTGCATCACATGCTCGGCCGTCTCGGCGACCGCTGCCAGCACCCCTTCCGGCAGGCCAAGCGCGTCCGCTTCCATTCGTTCCGCACGCAAGTGCAGGTTCGTGATGGGCGTGCTGCTCAGTCTGGCAATGCGGTGACAAGCCCTCCCCCCCATCACAAGCTGCCTAATATCGAACACTTGTCCCTGATACTTCGCCTTTGGAATCCAGCGCTCCACTTGCGCGCCATGCCGGAATAGCCAGTTAACGACACGCTCAATAGAGCGGCTGTCCGTATAGCGCAGCAGCTTGCGAGAGTTGTAGAAGACGGGCGGTCTGGCGGCGAACGTCTCGCATCCCAGCGTAGTCGTCGCCACCTCCGCACCCGTACGAGGATGAAGCTGATAAGCCACGACGCCCGATGCGCCAGCGCCCGTGGCCATCTTGATGAACACGCGGTAGACTCGCTCCCGCTTCATCGTCTCTCTTAGCGCTTCGACGTCGCAGAAGCCGCTTGGAGGCCCCAGCTGCTCCGGTACGGGGACATCCCTCCCCGCCAGCCGCTGCTGCGTCAGCCGCTTGTCCAGCATTACCGCAATGTCTGCGGGATGGTTCCACCAGCAGCCTGACAGCCCAAGCTCCTCCGCTTGCAGGGTGAGGATTCCCAACAGCCGGCAATAACCGCGATACCACTGCGAAGGGTGAACTACTCTGCCTCGCTGCTCGCGCAGCGCGCTCGCCACTCGGACGGACATCGGCTCCGGCAGAGCGGCTTCGCCGTAGGGATACAATTCCTTATCCAGGCGCTCAGCAGATGATGCGTCAGGCGCTCCCAGCGCAAGCAGCCCGCGCTCTGTCTCGAAGCATTCACCAGGCGAATCCAGCCTTAATATCGGCAGGTAACTTCTCGTCTCGAGCCGATCCATTACAGCTGTCAAGCTCTCCTTCCCCTGAAGCAGACCTCTGTAAGAGAGAATGAGCGGCGGGGTTTGTCCAAGTCGTCTCCTGGCTTCAACGATGCCCTGGGTGCGACGGCTGCCGGGATGACCGATTACGATCAATTCCCTCATCGTTACTCCGTTATGGAAGGATAGCGGTAATCTTCATCTTCGTCTTGCTGATCTTGAATATTGAATGTCAAGTCGGAACGCGATTGCATCCAGCGCTGCATCATATCCTTCGACATATAATGATGCTTCATGTCCACATAGCTCAGCGACTTCACAAGCTGACTGTTCAGCAGCGCTTCCGCCCCCTTGTCCGACAAGGTGCCATCCGATACATCAAGCGTGTGCAGCCCGATCAGCATCGGCGACTCCGCCAGGGCGATGGCAATCTCGTCCTGCAGCTCACTATTTTTCAATCCCAGGTATGTAAGCAACGGGAACTTCTCTCGGTCGGCCAAGCGGAGCACATCGTCGAGCGAAGCGTCGAATCCGTAATCCTCCACCCCAAGATACAACTCCAGCTTCAGCAAGTTGGGGAATTGCGAGCCCTCTATCTGTGCCAGCACATCCTTCCCGAGTCCGCCGCAGATGATTACGAGCTCCTGCAGCTTCTCGTGCCTCGCGGGATTGATCGACAGATCCGTACTGCCCATAATTTTCAGAGAGCGCAGCTCAGGGAAAGCTTCCAGAAGCGGTCCCATATTCGACTGCATAATCCATGACACTTCACATTCTTCATAATCCATATCGCCAATGAACAGCTTGCGCAGGCTGGGAAAATGATCCTTGAATTTCACGAGAGCTTCCACCGCATCGCTGGAGTCATTCTCGTAAGAGCCGCCCCAATCCCCGATAATCAGACTCTCCAACGATGCAGCTTTCTCGCTGAGAGACAGCTGCTCAATCAAGCTGCTCATTTTCACGCCTTCTTCGTAAGCATCGTAATCAACGACCAATTTCACTTCGGACATCATGGTCCCTCCCACGTATTTCCCTTATTTTGGTATAATAATAGATTGCCGTCGAATCTAGTATAATGCATGGCACTAGCCCATTCCAAATTTTCGGGAACTGTGCGATCAAAACATGACTAATGAACTATAACCAGTGAACGAAGCCGCATATGCATGCTATAATGAACTCGTTCGAAGCGAAGGAGGAGACATGCAATGACAACTGACTCAGTCCATAATATTGAACAATTTATGGAGAAATACATCGCCAGATGGCCATTCAGCGGCGTCATTCTGGCCGCAAGGGGCAGCGATGTGGTCGTTCATCGCGCATACGGCAGAGCCAGTCTGGAGCTGGACGTTCCCATTGACATACATACGAAGTTCCGCATATGGTCCGTTACAAAATCATTTACCGCCATGGCGATTATGCAGTTGTACGAGCAAGGCAAGCTGTCACTTGACGATCCCCTGTATCGATACTTGCCGGAATTAAGCAGGCATGACGCCATTACGATCCGCCATGCGCTCCAGCACGAGTCCGGACTGAGAAACTTCACCATGGTGCCGGAATTCAACAGCCAGCTCAACAAAATCAAGCTTGCCGAAGCAGATTTCTTCGAGCTGCTCAACCGCTATCCGCTGGACTTCGAGCCAGGAAGCTCGTTCTCGTACAACAATACCGGCTATTATCTGCTTGGCGTCGTTATTGAACGCGTGTCAGGCCAGTCGTTCGAGAATTATGTGACGAAGCATATACTGCACCCGCTTGACATGATGGAGACGGGCATTGATACGGGGGACAAGCTGATTCCCGCCATGGCTTCCCCTTACACCTCTTCGGGTGATGGGATGGCCCCGGGAGAGTTCATAGATATGGGCAACGTCTCCTCGGCGGGAGGCATGTTCTCCACCACAGGCGATCTGTTCAAATGGGCCCGGGCTATCCATGAGGAGAAGCTGCTGTCTCCGCGGACGTACCGGGAAGCGTTCGGCAATTCGGAGGCGAAGTACGGGATGGGCTGGTTTCTGAAGGAGCGGGGCGGCAGGCGCAGAGTGTTCCATGGCGGAGCGTACCGCGGCTTCCGCAGCGAGCTTCACCGCTATCCCGACGATGAGCTTACGGTCATTGTACTGACGAATTATGACATCGTGCCTGCAACATATCTGGCTGATACGATGTCCGACATTTTGCTTGGCGAAGATGCGTCTGTTCCGGACTATCCACCGGCGGTGCCGCTTTCTGAGACGCAATTCCAGCGATACCGGGGCACGTATGAGGATTTCGGCTGCAAGGCTGTAGTGGATCGTGATGGCGAAGAGCTGTATTTCCTATGGAACGACAGACATCGCGTACCCTTCTATCCCATCGGAGAGCATCAGTTCCATCATAAGTGGGGGCATTGGCCTTATAGCTTTAAGGAAGAAGATGACGGCGCATTAAGCTTCCTCGGCATGCGCAAGACGGCCGGGCCGGGAGCGAGCGGGTCGTGAGCAGGCTGAACCGCTTTCCTCTATTGACGGGGCGTCCCTCACTGGATCTGGTCAATACGGAAGTCGTCAGACGGGGAAAGCGGATCGAGCTGCTGTCCTCTCCTGCGGACCTCTTGCACTGGTGCGAAGCCATTGCTGCATATGGGTCACGCTGGGCATCGGAAGTACACGGCATTGTGGAGCAGCATAAGATCGTCATCCGGCCCCACGTCATGCAGCTGCGCGAGTGGCTTCGAACAGATTTCGAATACGCGGCGGATGGAGGCAACATATCCGATAAGCTTGTCGACAGACTGGAGCAATCCATTGCGCAGGCACCGTTAGCCTTCAAGCTGCAAGCTGGCGAGCCGGCACTGCTGCCAACCGGTCAAGCCGAATTTGCGCTGAGTTCGCTCATCGCCTATGATGCGCTGCTATTCATTAGTGAACGTCACCCAGAAGCTCTGAAGCGGTGTTCCAACCCGGACTGCATCCTTCTCTTCGTTGACGACAGCGGCAGAAGAAAATGGTGTTCCATGTCGATATGCGGCAATCGGCATAAGGCGGCCAGCTTTCAGAGAAGACAAGCCGGAGAGAAATGAGCAAGGTACACATGCCATTTTGAGCGATAGCCGTTACTCGAAGCGGCTCGAGGCACGTTTTTCGGGGCCCTTTGGTTTCCTAAATATATTGAATGGAGGTTGTCCCATCGTTGGGACAGCCTTTTTTGGCTAGTCGGCTCTTATACTAACCATTAAAAATTGATTTGACAGGTTATTTTGATATACGTTATGATTATTGCACCTTGTTTAGGAGAGGAAGAAGAATCGTGACGAAAAGAACATTGACAGTATACTTCTCAAAAATGAGGGGGGAAGGGAGAAGTCCGCTGAAGGTGAGTATGATCGACACTTGGACGGGATTCGCAGGAGGCTTTCTTACGATTCTGCTGCTCGGGGCACTGACGAATGTAACGGATACCCTCTGGCTAATGGCACCTTTCGGCGCAAGCTGCGTGCTTGCGTTCAGCGTCTGGAACGCTCCGCTCTCTCAGCCCAGAAATATTATTGGAGGACATCTCATCAGCTCCTTCACAGGGCTAGTCGCCTATCATTGGATAGGGGACGATCCTTGGGTTATCGGACTTGCCGTTGGCCTCTCCATTGCACTCATGATGCTGACGAAGACGACGCACCCTCCTGCTGGAGCAGATCCGCTGGTTATCATTATTGGCGGCTACAGCTTTTCTTATCTGCTCTCCCCCGTTCTCATCGGATCATTGCTCATTGTTGCGATGGCGCTTGTTATCAACAATCTGCATACCGCTCGTCGTTACCCTACTTTCTGGATGTAGATGTATCAGACCGATTCCGAATCTTTTTCGATTTGTTCACAACTGGACAGTTTGCCAAGCGGCCGAACTTGCTATAATAATGGCAACTATTGAAGCAACAGGAGAATGAACATGAGCGAAATCGCAACAGAAGGACTCCTATATAAGCAAGCGGAGCAATACATTCGGGAAAGCTACCATGAGAGGAGCGTTCCCCAATCTCAGATGCTCGCCCGGCTATCCGACATTCGCGATGAGATTAACGAGATCGGCACTTATAACCATACCATCGAAGAACTGACTTACGGTGCAAAGCTGGCTTGGCGGAACAGCAACCGCTGCATCGGCAGACTGTTCTGGGAGTCGTTGACCGTCATTGACGCCCGGCATGTGACGAATACGGACGAGATGGCCCAAGTGCTGTTCCGTCACATCCGGGAGGCGACGAACGAAGGACGCATCAAGCCGATGATCTCCATCTTCCCGCCCGCTTCCAGTCGAGCAGTGAAGCCTCCCCGAATATGGAATCATCAGCTGGTCCGCTATGCCGGTTACGAGACAGAGAGCGGTGTTATTGGCGACCCTGCATCCGTCGCTTTCACCACAACCTGCTTGTCCCTCGGCTGGCGGGGAGCGGGAAGCGCCTTCGACGTCCTTCCCCTAGTTCTCAGTCTGGAGGACGGGGAGCCCAGCCTGTACCCTATTCCGGAAGAGCTGGTAAAGGAAGTGCCGATAGCCCATCCTCATATTGAAGGAATCGGTGAGCTCGGCTTGAAGTGGTATGCTGTGCCGTTCGTTGCAGATATGCGCCTGGAGATCGGAGGCATTCATTATACGGCCGCGCCGTTCAACGGCTGGTATATGGGAACAGAGATCGGCGCACGCAATCTGGCGGATGACGACCGATACAACATGCTGCCCGACATCGCGGCAGCCATGGGGCTGGACACGACCAGCGCATTCACGCTGTGGAAGGACCGGGCACTTGTGGAATTGAATATTGCCGTGCTGCATTCCTTCAGGGAACATGGCGTTACCATCGTCGATCACCATACGGCGGCGGGACAGTTCAAGCGATTCCAGAAGAATGAGAACGATAACGACAGGGATGTGACCGGACGCTGGTCATGGCTCATCCCGCCGCTCTCTCCTGCGACTACGCACCTGTTCCACTCATCCTTCGACGACGAGATCAAGCTGCCCAATTACTTCTATCAGAATTAGAACGACGCAAGTTCGAGCAAGCAAATGATTTATAAAAAGAGCCTCCATCCACTATTAGGTGGAGCTGGAGGCTTCCTCATATGTCCGATCATTTCTTTGTCTCTATTCCCCTTGCTGATCGTAAGTACCCGGTCTGACCGTCTTCACATCGTACATCTTCACCGTAGAGCGGATCAGGTAACTCGGCTTCTCATCGTTCCGTGCCGCTTTATGGCCAGCGATGTGAACGGGGTCCTTCTCCCAATTTTTCCACGCTTCCTCGGATTCCCAGCGAATCATCGCCACCACTTCCTCGGAGTCCTTATTTCGTTTATTGACCATAACTGTGCGGTCGATAAGTCCTTTCATCGTCTCGATATGCCCCGGCTGGCTGAATCGCTCCACGACTTTATCGGCATGGCCTGACTGTACGACAATCGTTCGAATTTGTATGAGCATAAATCATGTCTCCTTTAGAATGGGTTGTTCAACCCCCACTATAAACGATAACGATTATCATAGTCAAACCTTTTTGTCCAGCTTTAAGCCGATATCACCAATCGTTCCACCCAACCTTTTAAGCAATTGCTGCTGTTCTGTTCCTCTCTGCGACTACCCCTGCCACGTTTGCTGCAAGCGATAACGGTGTCCGCAAAATTTGCATTGGAAAACGACGCTATCTTCTCCCACTGTCACCGACAACGTATCGTCATCCTCCAGTTCCAAATACTCTCTTCCCGCTTCATCCCGGTCACCCGCTGTAAAAAATACGGCTTTGTTGCCGCAAATACATTCCAATTGCATCATGCCTTCTACACTCCTCCACTCAATTGACCCGCAGCACATCAGCCAATCCAATCACGTTTTGCTTGACCTCATCCGTACCCGGTTGCTTTCGCCAATGCCATTCATTGCTTACTTTCCCTTGCTTCGTTATAATAATCGATGACATGTTGCGATACAAGTACGATTAACATGATGTTATTAGGGAAGGAACATTACGAATGTACATAGCAGACCAATGGACAGACTTTGAAGTGATCGATACGGGAGACGGAGAGAAGCTGGAACGGTGGGGAAGTCACCTTCTACGCAGGCCCGATCCGCAAATTATATGGCCGATAGCCGACGAGAGCGGACAGTGGCTGAAGGCGGACGGGCGTTACTTCCGCAGCTCTTCCGGGGGCGGCAAGTGGGAGATGCGCCCGGACTTGCCGGAGAGATGGACGATCTCTTACGGGGATCTCCGCTTCCATATTAAGCCGACCAGCTTCAAGCATACCGGATTGTTCCCGGAGCAAGCTGTGAACTGGAGCTGGATGATGGACAAAATTCGTGCAGCGGGACGACCGATCCGCGTTCTGAACCTGTTCGCTTATTCCGGCGGGGCGACTGTAGCTGCGGCTTCGGCGGGTGCCGAGGTGTGCCATGTCGACGCGGCCAAGGGAATGGTGCAGTGGGCCAAGGAGAATGCACAGCTGTCGGGTCTGGAAGATGCGCCGATTCGGTACATTACGGATGACGTCTTCAAATTCGTGCAGAGGGAGCAACGCCGAGGCCGCCAATACGACGCCATCATTATGGACCCTCCATCATACGGACGCGGACCGAAGGGCGAGACCTGGAAGCTGGAGGAGAGCCTTTACCCGTTCCTGCAGTCCTGCACGACCATATTGAGCGACAATCCGCTGTTCATGCTCATCAATTCCTATACGACTGGGCTTTCGCCTACGGTGCTTCATAATCTGCTGCACGCAACGATGAAGCAGCGCTACGGCGGGTCAATCAGCTGCGGCGAGATCGGGCTGCCGATTACGAGATCGGGCTTGCACTTGCCATGCGGCATACTGGGCAGATGGGAATCATGATACGCATTCCCATCCTGTATGAAGATAATCACTTGCTCGTCGTCGCCAAGCCTCCTGGCATTCCCTCACAGGAGGATGAATCGGGAGACCCCGATATGCTGACGCTGCTCAAGCAGGATTTGAAGGAGCGGTACAACAAGCCCGGCAACGTCTTCCTGGGACTCGTACATCGCTTGGACCGCCCCGTCGGCGGTGTAATGGTGTTCGCCAAAACATCCAAAGGCGCATCCCGATTGTCCGAAGCCGTTCGAAGCCGCCATTTCGGCAAAACCTATATGTGCATAACGCTGGAGACGCCTGATAAGGCTGAGGCTGAACTGCTCCATTACATCCGCAAGGATCAGAAGCGCAACCAAGTCGCCGTCTTCGATAAGCCGGCTCCTGAAGCGAAGGACGCCCGACTTACGTATCGCGTCGTTGCAGCCGGGGAAGGCGGCAGCCTCATTGCCGTCAAGCTCCACACCGGCCGACCCCATCAAATAAGAGCGCAGCTGGCGCATATCGGTTGTCCGCTTGCCGGAGATCTGAAATACGGCGCTGCAAGAGGTGCATTCTCCGGCAATATTGCGCTATGGTCGACGTCCGTATCCTTCCCCCATCCTGTCACCAAGGAACGAGTGACCTTCCGCTCCGTGCCGGATTCCGTCGGGATATGGAAGCGGTATACGAACGAACAGCTGGAAATCGCCGCCGCCTGCTTCGGGGTGAATGGCGCTTCCATTCCCTAAGAGAGGACGATACACATGAGGCTTAGCAGGAAAGCCAAATTATGGACGGCCATCGCCGTCCTTATGACGCTTACATTATTGGGCGTGCTCTACTTGCTGCTCGCTTATTCCGATCCCGGTCAGCCGCTCCGCCGTCATGCCACAGAAGGAGATGACGGACGGAAGCAAGAACTGTCTGCTCATTCTACTGAAGACCCTGCGCCAACGGCTTCTCCTCCTCCGACTCCTGAGCCTACCCCAGAATTTCTGGATGCCGTATGGATCGGCGTCGGCGACGTCATGAGTCATACGCCCCAGCTTCCCGGCGCTTACGATGCAACATCGAAAACATACAACTTCGATCCCTATTTTACAGAAGTAAAGCCGATATTGGAGCAAGGCGACTGGGTAATGGCCAATCTGGAGACGCCGATAGCCGGCGCTTCCTTCGGTTATACCGGCTATCCCTCCTTCAATGCGCCGGTCGAGCTGGCGGAAGCGCTGTACAATGCCGGCTTCAACCTGCTCTCGACAGCCAACAACCATTCACTGGACAAAGGCGAGAAGGGACTGCTGGCAACATTGGACAATCTGAGAGAGCTCGACTTGCAGCATGTAGGCACGGCCGCTTCCCAGGAAGAAGCCGATACGCTTGTCATCTCAGAGAAGAATGGCATCAAGATGGGGCTGCTCGCTTACACATACGGCACGAATGGCATCCCTGTACCGGAGGGCAAGCCTTATCTGGTGGCGCTAATCGATGAGGAGAGAATAAAAGGGGATATTAAGAGACTGCGCGATAACGGCGCCGATCTGGTTACGGTAGCACTTCATTTCGGATCGGAATATCAGACACAGCCGAACGAAACGCAAAAAACGCTGGCCCGCTCGCTGGCGGCTGCCGGCGCGGATATTGTTGCCGGATCTCATCCCCATGTCGTGCAGCCATATGAAATCGTCGACGCTTTCGATGAACAGGGGCGCAAGCGGCAATCACTCATCATTTATTCCATGGGCAACTTTATCTCCAATCAGCGGGGTGACTGGAAGGATTATGGCGTTATCTTCAAAGTTCATGTTCGTAAGCAGCTGCCGGAAGGCATCATCCAGCTCCGCGAAGTTGAAGCGATTCCTACGTGGGTGCATCGGTACAAGCCGGATCATGCCTACCGCTATCGTATTCTGCCTGTAGAAGAGACGGTTGCCGAGGCAACCGACGAGCTGCTCGCCCCCGAGCAGTATGCCACGCTCCAGAAGGACTTGGCTGTATTGAAGGAAAGACTGGACAGTATGAAATAAATAAATTATGAGCTTGCGACCTTCCCTAGCAAATAGACAAGAAGCTGTTGGTTATGGGACGAAATGCGATCCAGCGACTGCTCGATCAATCCGTTACGGATCGCTTTCCCCCGCGCCGCTTCCGTAATCCCCTTATCCGAGACAGCGATCCATACGAGCCGCCGATCCGCTTCATCCCGCTTCCGAACCAGCAGCTCGTTCCGCTCCATGCGATCCAGCAGCGTCGTAATTGCTGCCGGCGAGATGGACAAGTGCTGAATCAGGTCCGACGGCTTCATCGGATCCGTCGATTGCAGCAGCAGCTCAAGCACGTTCAGCTGGCTCTCCGTCAGCGGAGCGAGCGATTGCTCCAGATGAATTCTCCAATCCCGGGACAGCTTTGTCCACAACCGGGTGAAATCCTCCGCGATCATTATTCCACCTGCCCTCTATCAATTTATTTTTCTCCCTTCATTATAGCAATCGAAAATGTCGAATAAAAGGTTAATGCAATTAATAGTTTGCGCGATTAATCGATACAATCTCGAACCATTTGACAGACATAGACATATACTGAGACGACAGCCCAATGCCATGGGCGATTCGATAGCGGGGAGCGTGATTCCAATGGAGGAAAGAAAAGCTGAGGTTATCGCCCGGATTAAAGCGTATGGCATCATAAAAGACCCGCAATGGCTGGACCGCCCGGATGAGCTCGTGCCATTGTGGGTCATGCTTGAAGCTATGCTTGAACTAATTGAGCGGCTGGATCCGCCTAATCGGCCTTTTGACTAATGTCCGGTACGGTGCGAATGAAGGTGGAGACGATACGGTCTTCCTTCTCAATCGCATAAATCTGCTTGCCTACGGATTTCCGCTCATCGATCGGTGCCTTCTCGGAATTCGCCAGCTCCTTGCCGCCCTTCGCCGTAATCGCTACAATATCCAGCGGTTCGCGGCAGTAGTAAGCGGCTGCAATGGCAGTGCCGTTGGAACGGACGCGCTTGCCTTCCTTGAACTCGAACGTCTGCACGCCTCTTCCGCCCCGCCCCTGGATCGGATAATCAAGCAGCAACGAACGCTTGCCGTATCCGATGTCGGAGACGACCAGAATCTCGCCTTCATCATCGTTGACCCATAAGGCGGCGACCAGCTCGTCGTCCTTCAGCTGCATGCCTCTCACGCCGGTTGCCACTCTGCCCATAGCGTTCACTTCCGACTCCATGAATCGGATGCTCATGCCGCCTCGGGATACAAGCAGCAGCTGTCCTGAATTGTCACTCGTCGATACGCTTATAATCTCGTCGCCAGCTGCGACCTTGCAAGCCGCTACCGCCGTGGAGCGGCTAGTCATATACTCCTTCAGCTCCGTTCGCTTCACTTGGCCGCGCTTGCTGACGAACACGAGCGACAGCGGAGCGGAGAAGTCCTTCACCGGGATAACGCTGATGATGGAGTCATCCTTCTGCAGTGGCACGATATTGACGACAGCCGTGCCCGTATCCTTCCACTTGAACTCCGGAATGGCATGGACAGGCAAGGAGAAGTATTGGCCTTTCTTCGTGAACAGCAGCAGATTGTCAATCGTATTGACCTGCATCAGCGTCGTGATGACGTCGCCTTCCTTCACGCCTGCGCTGTCCAGCTCGCCGCCGGAGCGGGTGAAGGACAGCATGCTCGTCCGCTTCATGTAGCCGTCCTGGCTTAACGTGACGAGCACTTCCTCCGGCTGTACAAGCACCTCCAGATTCACCTTCAGCTCTTCCACCTCGCCCTGAATATCAGAGCGGCGTTCGATGCCGTACTTGTCGCGAATCTCGGTCAGCTCATCGCGAATGACGCCGAGCAGCTTCCGCTCACTGTCCAGAATCGACCGCAAGTACTGGATGCGCTTCATCGTCTCACGATGCTCCTTCTCCAGAGAAGTGATTTCCAGATTGGTCAGACGGTATAATTGAAGCGTCAGAATCGCATCCGCTTGGCGCTCCGTAAATCCGAACTTGGCAATCAGATTGTTCTGTGCATCGGAGCGGTTTTTGGAAGCCTTAATCGCCGCGATGACGTCGTCCAGAATATTGAGCGCCTTCACGAGTCCTTCCAATACATGCGCACGGTCCTCCGCCTTCTCCAGCTCGTAGCTGGTGCGGCATGTCACCACTTCCTTCTGGTGCTCCACGTAAGCGGCCAGCATCGCCTTCAAGCCCAGCTGCTGCGGCGCTTTGCTCACAATCGCCACCATATTGAAGTTGTAGGTCACTTGCAGATCCGTTTTCTTCAGCAGATAAGCCAATATGCCCGCGGCATCGGCATCTTTCTTCAGCTCGACGACGATTCGCAAGCCATTGCGGCCGCTCTCGTCCCTCACTTCGGCGATGCCCTCGACCTTCTTCTCCAGCCGGATATTTTCCATCGCCGTGACAAGGCGCGATTTCACGACCTGGTACGGAATTTCCGTCACGACAATTTGCTGCTTGCCGCCGCGAAGGTCCTCAATCGCCGTTTTGGAACGGACATGTATCCGCCCTTTTCCGCTCTCGTACGCTTCACGAATGCCTTCGCCGCCCATAATAAGTCCGCCGGTAGGGAAGTCAGGGCCCTTCACGATGTTCATCAGTTCCTCCAGCGTGATCGCGGGCGATTTCATATAAGCGATGCAAGCGTCGATGACTTCTCGCAGATTATGAGGCGGAATCTCCGTTGCGAAGCCTGACGAGATGCCGCTGACGCCATTGACGAGCAGATTGGGATATCTTGCCGGAAGCACGACAGGCTCCTTCGTCGTGTTGTCGAAGTTATCCTTGAACAAGACGGTCCGCTTGTCAATATCGCGAAGCAGCTCCATCGCGATCTTGGACAGCCTAGCCTCCGTATAGCGCATCGCCGCTGCGGGATCGTCGTCCAACGAGCCCCAGTTGCCGTGTCCGTCCACGAGGGGATGCCCCATCTTCCACGGCTGCGCCATGCGCACCATCCCTTCGTAGATGGACGAATCGCCGTGTGGATGATAGTTGCCCATCACATCGCCAACCGTCTTCGCCGATTTCCTGTACGGCTTGTCCGGTGTATTACCCGCATCGTACATCGCATACAGAATGCGCCGCTGCACCGGCTTCAGTCCGTCCCGCACGTCCGGAATGGCCCGGTCCTGAATAATATATTTGGAATAGCGCCCGAATCGGTCGCCTACGACCTCCTCCAGATACGCCGGCAAAAATTGCTCCAGAATACTCATTCACTTCTCTCCCTATTCTTCGTATTCCGTAAAATCGACATTTTCGATTATCCAGCGCTTGCGCGGATCAACCTTGTCGCCCATCAGCGTGGACACTCTGCGCTCCGCTTTGGCCGCATCCTCGATGCCGACCTGCAGCAGCGTTCTGGATTCCGGGTTCATCGTCGTCTCCCACAGCTGATCCGGATTCATTTCGCCCAATCCTTTGTAACGCTGCAGCTCGACGCCTTTGCCGAATTCCTTCATATAATTTTGCAGCTGCTCGTCGCTCCATGCATAACGGACCGTCTCCAGCTTGCCTGACTTTTTGGTCATTTTGTACAGAGGCGGCTGAGCGATATAGATTCGGCTGCTGTCGATAAGCGGCTTCATATACCGGTAGAAGAAGGTGAGCAGCAGCACCTGGATGTGTGCGCCGTCCGTATCGGCATCCGTCATAATAATGATTTTGTTGTAATTGCTCTCCTCCGCTTCGAATTCAGGCCCGACGCCCGCTCCGATCGCGGCAATGATCGCCTTGTATTCCTCGTTCTTCAAGATGTCGACCAGCTTCGCCTTCTCCGGATTCATCGGCTTACCCTTAAGCGGCAGAATCGCCTGATGCTTGGAATCGCGGCCTTGCTTGGCCGAACCTCCGGCAGAGTCCCCTTCGACGATGAACAGCTCGTTGCGGGTATAATCCTTGGATTGGGCCGGCGTCAACTTGCCGCCCAGATTGGAGCTTTCGCTCCGCTTCTTGCCGCTGCGGATTTCCTCACGCGCCTTGCGTGCCGCTTCCCTTGCCTTGGAAGCCTGAACCGCCTTCTTCAGAAGCGATTGTCCGACCTGCGGATTTTCCTCCAGGAAGACGCCCATATTGTCAGCCACTACCGCATCCACCGCACCGCGCGCCGACGAGCTGCCGAGCTGATCTTTTGTCTGGCCGACGAATTCCACCTCGGACATTTTAATGTTTATGACGGCCATCATGCCTTCCCGCAGATCGTTGCCATCCAGATTTTTATCCTTTTCCTTCAGCAACCCCGTCTTGCGTGCATATTCGTTCATGACGCGAGTATAAGCTGTCTTGAAGCCCGTCTCATGCGTGCCGCCGCCGCGGGTCGGAATGGAGTTGACGAACGAAGCCAACGTCTCCGTATAGCCGTCATTGTATTGAAGCGCCACCTCCACCTCAATATCCTCGCGCTCCCCTGTGAAATGAATCACGTCGTGAAGCACGTTCTTGTCCTCGTTCAAAAACTGGACGAATTGGCTGGCTCCGCCTTCGTAGTGGAACACGTCTTCCTTGCCGTGACGCTCGTCCTTGATCGTTACCTTCAAGCCGGAATTCAGGAAAGCAATTTCCTGAAGGCGCTCAGCGAGAGTGTCGAAATTAAAAGTCGTTCCGTTCTGGAACACCCGAATGTCAGGCTTGAAGGTAACCTTGGTTCCTGTGCGATTCGTATTCCCTGTCACTTCCAGACCCGTTACCGGCTCGCCTACATGCTCCTTGCCGGCGTCGTCAATCCAATACTCGTAGCGCTGCTTGTGCGTCTTGCCGTCGCGGAATATTTCCACCTCGAGCCACTCCGACAGTGCGTTCGTTACGGAAGCGCCAACGCCGTGCAAGCCGCCTGACTTCTTGTACCCGCCACCGCCGAACTTGCCTCCGGCATGAAGAATCGTGAAGACGACCTGCGGTGTCGGAATGCCCGTCTTGTGCAGTCCCGTAGGAATGCCCCGTCCATTGTCATACACCGTAATGGAACCATTCTTATGGAGCGTCACATCGATCGCATTGCAGAATTTGGCCAGATGCTCGTCCACTGCGTTGTCGACGATTTCCCATACGAGATGGTGAAGGCCAGAGGTGCTTGTGCTGCCTATGTACATGCCCGGCCGCTTCCTTACAGCGGTCAACCCTTCCAATACCTGTATGTCATCAGCCTCGTAATTTCGTTCCTTGGCTGGCGCGTTCGCGAATAAATCCAATTGTTCAGTCATGAGCTTCCCCCAATCAAAGTCCTCTTTGACATGCCTCAAGCTATTTTAAAGCAAAATATCCCCTTTAGTAAAGACAGTTTGCAGGATGCAGCCCGATATAAAGTAACATAATATGTGGATCATAGCAATGGTAATCGCTTGCTGGCCAGGACCAAGCCATTGCATTTTTGTGCGATTTTCCAGAATAGGCGGCCTGTTACCATGGTTTGCAATTGTGCCTCCGCTTATGCCATATCGGCGCAAATTCTCCGTAAGGAAGATCCGGCTAGGACGAGTCTGATCCACTCGACTTGGGTATTCGACTCGAACTTTATACACGCTGTAGAATTGAAAAAAGGGCTTTCGCCCTTATTCCGATGCCGCTGTTCACTTATACTTGCTCCAGTCCGAATCGCTGTTGTTCAGCAAATAGGAGAAGTCGTTCTCCAGCCGCTTCTGCTCCTGCCGTCGCGCTTCTTCCTTCTCCTTGCGTTCCTGATCCTCCCGCTTCGCTTGCTCCTGCTTCAGCTCGCCGGCCTTCGCTTGCAGTTTGTCCAGCACATCTGCGCCCAGCAGCTCCTTCAACGTAGTGCCGGTCCCGTCGCCATTCGAAGAAGCTGAACGGCTCTTGGCCGCTCCGGCGGATTGCCTTCCTTTCTTGGCCATCTCCTGTTCACCTGCCCCCATCTATTGTTGCTCGTATTGCACGTATAAGCTCTCCGCAGCCTGACGCGCAACTCCTCTTGCCTTCTCCGTATCGGATGCGGCGCTTAATGCGACGGCCATTCGTCTGCCCGGCTTCGTCTCCGGCTTGCCGAACAGCCTCACTTGAGTCCGCGGCAGCGCCAGGGCTTCTTCCATGCCGCCGATAGAGAAGGATGCGCACTCCCTGTCCGCTTTCAACGTATGGGAAGCTCCTGGCGTTAACAGCGCAATGGAAGGGATGGGAAAGCCCAATATGGCGCGAACATGCAAGGCGAATTCGGACAAGTCCTGCGTCACCATCGTGACCATCCCTGTATCATGCGGACGTGGCGACACCTCGCTGAACAAGACACCTTCGTCCGTAATGAACAGCTCCACGCCGTAGATGCCGTAACCTCCCAGCTCATTGGTGATCGCTTCCGCTATACTCTCGGCCTCCCGAATATGCTCCTGGCTCATCTCATGCGGCTGCCAGGATTCAATATAGTCTCCGTCCTTCTGCGTATGTCCGATTGGGGCACAATAAGCTGTGCCAGATACGGAACGGACCGTCAGCAGCGTAATCTCCGATTGGAATCGGACGAAGCCCTCCACGATGATGCGGCTCTTCTTCGCGCGGCCGCCATCCATCGCATAGTTCCAGCAGTCCGCCAGCTCTTCGCGGGAGCGGCAGACGCTCTGCCCTTTCCCCGACGAGCTCATAATCGGCTTGATGACGCAGGGATAACCCAGTTCCTCCGCTGCGGCCTCCAGCTGCTCCAGTGAATCGGCGAAGCGGTACGGCGCCGTCGGCAAGCCCAGCTCCTCCGCCGCCAATCTGCGAATGCCTTCGCGATCCATCGTCAATCTCGCTGCGCGCGCCGTCGGTACGACATGGTAACCTTCGCTCTCCAGTTCCACCAGCATATCCGTCGCGATCGCTTCAATCTCGGGTACGATATAATGAGGGCGCTCCTCTTCAATAATGCGGCGAAGCGCAGCTCCGTCCAGCATGTCCGTTACATAACTGCGGTGCGCGACACCCATTGCCGGTGCATTCGCATAGCGATCGACGGCAACCGTCTCCACCCCTAGCCGCTGCGCTTCCATGATGACTTCTTTCCCCAGCTCTCCTGAACCCAGCAACAACAATTTGCGCCCTTGCGGCGTTAGCGGTGATCCATACATCGTAAAGAAAGAACCTCCCTTTTTTCTTTCATTGTGGAGGTTCTTTCGATAAAAATCAAGACTTGAACGATCAGAAACGATACTGCGCCTCTATTAAGCCGTAATAGACACCCCGCCGGGACATCAATGCCTCATGATTGCCCTGCTCCACAATCTCGCCATGGTCCAGCACGACGATTTCATCGGCATGGCGAATCGTTGACAAGCGGTGTGCAATCATGAACGAAGTTCGTCCCTCCAGCAGCGTCTTGAGCGCTTCCTGGATTTTCAGCTCCGTCTCGGTATCAATGCTGGCTGTCGCTTCATCCAGTATAAGAATCTTCGGATCGGCCAGCAGCGCCCGGGCGAAGGAGAGCAACTGCCGCTGCCCCATCGACAGCACGTTGCCCCGCTCCTCCACTTGCGTGTCATAGCCGTCCGGCAGACCCATAATGAAGTCATGGGCATTCACGGCTTTCGCCGCTGCGACAATCTCCTCATGCGTTGCGTCCAGCCGGCCGTAACGAATATTGTCGCGTATGGAACCCGCGAAGATGAACGTATCCTGCATGACGATGCCCACCTGCGACCGCAAGCTGCTGATCGTCACGTCGCGAATATCCGTGCCGTCGATCCGCACTTTCCCTTGGACGGGATCGTAGAAGCGGCACAGCAAGTTGATGATCGTGCTTTTCCCGGAGCCGGTATGCCCGACGAGCGCAATCGACTGTCCCGCCTTCGCCTGCAGGCTGATCCCCTTCAGAGCAGGTCTGCCCTTCTCGTATTCGAATACGATATTGTCGAAGTGGACGTCTCCGCGAATAGATGGAAGCGGGAAGGCCTTCTCCTCTTCCGCGACAGTTGGCCTCTCATCGATAAATTCGAAGATGCGTTCCGACGAAGCCATAGCGATCAACAACTGCGCATACATTTGGCCAAGGCGGTTAATAGGCTCCCAGAAGTTGCCCATATAATTCGCGAAGGCGACCAGCAAGCCGACCGTGATAGCCGTACTCTGCACTAGCGTCGAACCGTACCAGAACAGAATGCATGTGCCGATCGCCGCCGTCACCTCAATAACCGGCCCGAAGGTCTGATTGAGCGCAGACGCCTTGTTCCACGACTTCAGGTTGATTCCATTCATCCCCGTGAAGAAGTTCATATTGTCCTTCTCCTGCACGAACGCTTGCGTCACCTTCATCCCTTGAATGCTCTCGTTGAGATGGGCGTTGATACGGGACTGCTTCATTCTGACATCCTGCCAGGCGAACCGGATGCGCTTGCGCAGCGAGGTCGACACAATGAACATGAGCGGGACGGTAATCATGATGGCAAGCCCCAGCTTCACATTAAGCATAAGCAAGATGATTACGATGCCGACAAGCTGAATGCAGTCCATCAGCAGGTTGACGACGCCGTTCGTGAACAGATCCTGCAGTGCGTTCACATCGTTCGTGACTCTGACGAGGACCGAGCCCGCCGGGCGCTTGTCGTAGAAGCGGAACGACAGCTGCTGAATGTGCTGGAACAGATGCTGCCGCAGATCGAATATGACCTTCTGTCCGATAATGCTCGTATGCTTGATCCGATACGTATTGGCCGCCCACTGGATGCCGTAGAGGAGCAGCATGGCCGCTCCCATCAGCACCAGTTCCAGCTTGCTGCCGGAGCCCTTCACCGGATCGATGATCCTGTCGATGACCAGCATCATCAGGAACGGGATGGACAGCCTGGTCAACGTTCCGACAATCATCATGGCGATGACAGGCATCAGTTGCTTCCTGTAAGGCTTCATATATGCGAACAATCGGCGCAGCTGTGACCAATTAAACGGCTTTTCAATCGCCTCGTCGTCTTGATACACAAAGCGTTCATTCCGGCTGCGGCCTTTCACATTCGTTCCCGCACTCATGACGTCATACTCCTTCTTCGCGCCGATTCGCTTCCGACGAATGCAGCTTCATCGTTGAGGAAATCGGCATATTGGATATTGTAGGTTTCCCGGTATAATCCAGGCTCGCGAATCAATTGCTCGTGCTTGCCGCGCTGGGCGATATGTCCGCCGTCCAGTACAATGATCTCGTCCGCATGCTTAAGCGATGAGATGCGGTGGGCGATAATGAACGTCGTTCTGCCTGCCATCAGCTGCTTGAAGCCCGCCTGAATCTCCTGCTCCGTCTCCATGTCGACTGCGCTTGTGGCATCATCCAGTACGAGAATGCGCGGATTTTTAATAAACGCTCTTGCTATCGCTATCCGCTGCTTCTGACCGCCCGATAAGCCCATCCCCCGCTCGCCTACGATCGTATCGTAGCCGAGGGGCATCTCCATGATGAAATCATGGGCTTTCGCCAGCTTCGCCGCCTGGACAATCTCCTCGTCGCTGATGCCTGCGACGCCGTAAGCAATGTTGTCGCGAATGGAAGCGGAGAACAGGAATGTCTCCTGGAAGACCGGCGCAATCTGGCGCCGCAGCGATGCCACGTCCAGGTGGCGTATGTCGATGCCGTCGAGCGTAATGCTGCCCTTCTTCACATCGTAAGCCCGCATAAGCAGCTGGATGATCGTCGATTTCCCTGAGCCGGTGGCTCCCAGCAGACCGATCACGCTGCCTGGAGAGGCATCAATATCGATATTCGTCAGCGCAGGCGATTTGTCTGGATAATGGAACACGACATCGTTGAATTTGACATGTCCTTTCACTGCCGATTCGTCCAGCACAAGCGCGTCAGCTTCATTTTTGATATGAACATGCTCATCCAGCAATCCGAGCACCCGTTCCCCGGAAGCCTTGAATTGTGTGTAGTTGTTAATGTGGAAGCCAAGGCCCCACATCGGTCCGATAATGAACCAGATCAAGCTAAAGAAGGCAACGAATTCCCCCAGCAGCAGCGACTTCTGAATGACGAGCAGTCCGCCTGCTACTAGCAGAATGACTGCGCTCATGTTGGCCACCAGCTCCATCACCGGGAAGTAACGTGCCCAGATGGCCGCTGCCCCGATCTGATTACTCTGATAGGCTTCGCTTCGAACCGAGAATTTGGACACTTCATGCTCTTCTCTGGCATACGACTTCACGGTGCGTACTCCGGTGATATTCTCCTGTACAGCAGTCGTCAAGTTGCTCATCGCCTGGCGCATCTCACGGAATGCGGGATGAATATGACGCTCGAAGCGAATGGCCAGATACCCCAGGAGCGGAATCGTCAGCAACGTGAACAAGGTTAGCTGCCAATGGATGGACAGCATCATAATTCCGCCGAACAGCACCATCAGAATCATATTGAGTATTTGGGCGAAGCCGAAGCCGATAAAGTTGCGGATCGCTTCCAGATCCGCGGTCAGCCTGGACATCAGATCTCCTGTCTTTGCTCTGTCGTAATACTGAAAAGATAAATGCTGCAGCTTGTTGTACAGCTCATTGCGCATGCTGTACGCAACCTGATTGCCCAATCGGCCACCGAAGAAGCCGTGCAGAAATTGATTAAGCGCCTTCAGCGATATGACGCCGACGACAGCGAGCGCAAGCATCGGCACCTGCTCGAATCGCTTCGGCGTAATCACCTCATCAATTAGATAGCGCAATAGATTGGGGTATACCAATCCCAGCGCTGTGGCGCACATCAGGAAGAAAATCGATGCAATCAGTTTCTTCCTCTCCGGCATGTAGAAGGCTTTAAGCCGCCTCAGAACGTCCAACGAAATCCCTCTCCCTATCCCCAATATTTTGATTTCATAAGTTATGAATGAATATTATCAGCATCGCTATAGAGGAGCAAACACGATAATCCGGTCAAAAACACACCGTTTTCGCGAAATAAGGGAAAAGTTGAATGGGAAGGGGGAATTGCTTCATAATCATCTCGGTTGAACATCTACATGTGTGTATTCCTCCGTTTTTGCACAGAAACACACAAAAAACAAAAAAAATCCGCAAAATATAATCCTCCATCTGCCTATACAAAATAACCCCGCAAAAAGGGGGGGGGGGGTGGCTTCGAAGCTTTGTCAGGTACTATGCGGGGATACCGGAACCTATACGCTTGATGTACAAAAAAAGCTTCCAAGCAGGCGGTTAACGCCAACCTGGAAGCATTCAGCTGCATGTGAGATGAATTCAGTCCGTTATGATTGAAAAAAAGTATCGATTGCCGATCCGCTTATGATCCGGACAGCTTCGGCTTCGCACACAGCTCCTGCAATTGCTCATGAAGCTCCGTCATTGCCCTTATATCGGCGCCCTCACGCAGCGAATTCCGCTTGCCTTCCGCATAAGCTTCCGCATCGCTGCGCAGCAATGCGCTGTCCGTCGCCGCATGCTCGGCCCACAGCTCTTCATAATGCTTCATCCAGTCCAGTGCAACATTGTCCATCCATTGCTGCATGCCGGGCGGCAGCATCGTCTCCAGTTCCTTCCGCAATACGGATTTCCCCTCACCCTCGAAGAAGTGGCGCGGAGACTTGAATCGGCTCCAGAGCCACTTGGCGTCCACTCCGCTTCCTTCCCAGACAGCCGACTCCTCCGGGGTTGTCAAGGCAGCCTCCGCAGGCGACTTGCCGGCATATCCGTCCAGTAGCTCGGCCAACCACTGCACGCAACGTCCGTACGGCTTCTTCCATACGGCAAGCAATCCCTTCTCCATGCGCAGTGATGTTGCGAGCAGTTCCTGAGACAGCTCCCGCTGTATAATGCGCTGAAGCTCCAGCCAGGCTGCCCATAGCGCTCGCTTCAAGTCGCTGCCGTCGTCCTTCAACGACGCAGGATTGAACGCGTAGTTATAGAAGTCGCCGAAGCGGAACTGCACTCTCTGCACGACATAGAACAGTAGCTCCTTCAGCTCTTGCTTCAACTCGTCCGGCATGCCGCTGTCTGCCAGCTCCTGCAGCGATCCATACGCCGCTTCCATCGCCGCGTCCAGTTGCTTCAGCTCTCTGTCCTTCGTCGCCTTGTCTCCCTGTGCGCTGCGCAGCCATTGCGACACCATGCCTTCAGCACGCTGCAGCTCGCCTGCAGCCGCCTCAATCGCCAATCCGCCGAGGTCGTGACGGATGAAGGAGAAGAACGCCTTCTCGAAGACCGGCATTCCTGACGACATCAGCAACGCATGATCGTGGTCCAGCTTGCCGTCAAGCGCCTGCAAGCTGGATACGGCATATAGACGCGGCTTCAGAATGCCATGCTGCTGCAGATTGGCCTTCACATGCTCCTGTACGCCTTGCAGTTCCTCTTCACTCGCGGCCAGATCGGCGGCGTTCACAAGGAAGAACATTTTATCCAGCTCGAATTGATCCTTCACGCGGCCCAACTGATCCAGGAACTGCCGATCCGCCTGTGAGAACGCATGATTGTAATAAGTGACGAACAGTACGGCATCCGCATTTTTGATATAGTTGAAAGCGACGCCCGTATGTCTCGCGTTAACGGAATCTGCGCCGGGCGTATCCACCAGCACGATTCCTTGCTTCGTCAGCGGACAATCGTAATGGAAGTCAATCTCGCTAACGAAGCAGGATCGCGTCTCATCCGCCACATAAGCCCGATATTGTTCCGCATCAACAGTCAATTGCTTGCCCAGGTGTGCTTCGTGAAGCTGCCATCCTGCGGCTGCCGCCTTCAGGAAGCTGTAATGCGGACGCCCGCCCGCCGGTATCGATTCCGGACTCAGCTTGCCGATTACGCGCAGCAAGGTCTCGCTGTCCGGCAGCTTCTCCCTGGAAGCTTCCAGCCCCAGGAGCGCCAGCGAGTAGCGGAGATCGGCCGTAATGGCCTCGCGTTCTTTCATCGTAATGAGCGCCGTATTATGGGGGTTCAGAGCACTGGGCGGCACGAGCCGGTTGATCGCCGCGGTAGTCGGATTCGGCGATACCGGCAGTATGTCTTCCCCGATCAAGGCATTCGCAAGCGAAGACTTGCCCGCGCTGAAGGCGCCGAACAGCGCGATCGTGAACGAGCTATCGCTTAGCCTATCTGACTTCTCCAGCATCGACGCGATCGTGTCCCGCATCGACGGATACGGCTCCAGAAGCGATGCAGCCCGCTTCAGCCGGGCAGCCGCCTCATATTGCTGCGTCATGTCCAGCGTATCCTTCGACGCTTCCTGTATCGAAGACGATATGTCGGTCTCGTCGCCGCTTACTTTACTCGGCTTCTCCGGCTTCGAGTGCGCTTCCGCTTGCCCAGCCGTCGTATAATTGCCCGACAATGCCGACGCATCAGCGCCAGAAGCAATGGATGACGGCTTGGGCAGCATCGGAGCTTCCGGCCGCTGTGACAGCATAGCCTGAAGCTTGCTCCGATAACCTGCATCCTGACGCTCCAGCGCTTCCAGTTGCTCCAGCGCAATCGCCGCCTCTGCAAGCTCGTCAAGACGATGCTGCTTCTCCGCCACAATCGACTGGCCTTCGGCGGCTCTCTGCGCCGCAAGGCGCTCGATCAGTTCCATCGCTCTGCGTCTGAACTCTCCCTTCACGTCTTGCGCCAGTTCCCGGCAATAGACTATCGTATAGGCATTGCCGAATTCCGCCTTTGCATTGACACGGTTCACAAGCCATGCTTCATCGGGAGACCAGCTTAGCCCTTGCTCCAGCAGCGCTTCCAGCTGCTCGCTGTCGTAGCGGACTTCCTCGCCGGCTTTCCTCAGCATCGCCTTGGCATGCCATTCGATTGAAGCGCGAATGAGCGTAGCCAGCTCGTCGTGGAACGCTTTCAATCGCTTCTCTTGCTCCGCAGCCGTCTTCGCCGCAGCGAACAACAGACCTGCCTTGAAGCCGGGCTTGCGGCTCTCCAGGAAGTGCTGTGCCAGATCCCGAAGCGCGGCCGGCGTAATATTGGCGTTGTCCAGCATAGTCTGCAGCTCCGCCCGTCTGCCGACGATCCAGCCCTCGCTCTCTTGCCGGATGC
Organism: Paenibacillus sp. J5C2022; assembly: GCF_025567625.1. Classification (GTDB taxonomy): domain Bacteria; phylum Bacillota; class Bacilli; order Paenibacillales; family Paenibacillaceae; genus Pristimantibacillus. Next base: position 184,711 of record NZ_JAOQJC010000005.1, read on the forward strand.
GGTCGATATCCCGCTTGATCTCTGCAATTTCATTGGCTGCGGCTGCGCTTTCCCCTCCCGCTTGCTCTTGCAGCGCTGCTCTCTCAGGCTCTTGCTGCTCATGCCGCCAAGCCAGATGGCCTTCCATCATATGTCTGAGAGACTGATCTACGCTGTATGCGCATAGCTCCTCTCTTCGCTCAGCCAGCTCCTGCAGAAGTCCCGTCAGCTTGTTCCATTCATGGTGCGGGTGCTCCGGCTGACGCAGCGACAGATAGAGAATGCCGGACGGCTGAAGATGCCATGCCTGGAACGCCTCCTCCACGCTTTGCCTGTATGCTTGGAAGCTCAATTCCCGCTCTCTGTGCTTGTCGATCTGATTAACGATAAGATATAAGGGCTTGCCCCAATCCTTCAGCTCCTTGGCGAAGGAGAAATTGATCTCGGATTGGACATGATTGTAATCCATTACGTAGAACACGACATCCGCAAGGTGAAGGGCGGATTCCGTAGCCATCCGGTGGGCATCGTCGGTAGAATCGATTCCTGGCGTATCCAGCAGCACAATCCGGCTGCCCAGCAACGGACTGGGATACGTGATTGTGACGGACGAGAACTGTTCGCCATCGACGCAATAGCGGTCCAGCTCATCCAGTTCAACTTCCGCATTATGCTGCCTGCCGTCTCTGACCATCTCCACGGACGCGCGAGCCGGCTCGCCGCCTTTAATCGTAACGACATTCGCGCTCGTGGGAATCGGGCTGGACGGGAGCAGCCGCGCGCCGCATAGCGTATTGATAAGCGTTGACTTGCCAGCCGAGAAATGTCCGCATAATGCAACAGTAAGCCGACCTTCGGTCAGCTTACTGCTTAGCTCCTTCATCTGCTCGGAACGGATGGCATCGCCCGCTGCGGACATGACACTTGCAATCTCTTCCAATGTTCCTGTCATGCTGTGCATCGTTTTTATTGTCATTCCATACTGCTCCTATACAGCTTCCTCTTCGTCGGAAGGAAGGCATATTTCGAATACGTCGCCATGCTGCAAAATCATAATATTGCGGGATTTCTCCTTCATGACCACAACTTCGGGCTTCACGCGCATTCTTTCGATATACTGGTCCGGCACGTGGCCGGAGCCGCTTACGGTAACGCCCTCAATGACGATATCCTCATTCTCCTGTGGCGGAGTTTGCAGCACTTGCTCATAGATGTCGGAGAACAGCTCGAAGCTATTCGTGTACACGGAAATACATTTCATCTTTCATCATCCTTCGTTCGCAATTTTGGTTTTGCTTTTACTATTTTTGGTTCTGGCGGCAGGCTTCATACGTTGCTTGCCTTCCTTGCATACATCCAGCAGCGGACAGATCGGACATTGCGGGCTTTGCGCCTTGCAATGGTAACGTCCGAAGAAGATGAGCCGGTGATGAGTGTCGCTCCATTCCTCTTTCGGAATACGGCGCATCAGCGTCTCCTCGACCTTCAGCACGGAATCGTCCGGCTTCGCGATGCCTAGCCGCTTCGACACACGTTCCACATGCGTATCGACGGCGATGGCCGGCACGCCGAACGCTACCGACATGACAACGTTGGCCGTCTTGCGCCCTACTCCCGGCAGCTCTGTCAGCTGCTTGTGACTTGCGGGCACTTCACCATCGTATTTATCCATAAGAATACGGCATAGCTTCTGAATATTGGATGCTTTGCTTCTGAAGAGGCCGATTCTTCTAATATCCCCTTCCAGCTCCTCCAAAGGCACGCTCAAATAATCCTGAGGCGATTTGTACTTCTGGAACAGGGTAGCCGTTACCTTATTCACGGTTGCATCCGTGCATTGCGCGGACAGCAGTACGGCTATGGTCAGCTCGAACGGATTGCTGTGAACGAGCTCGCATTCTGCATCAGGAAACATGTCGGCTATTGTATCCAATATATGACGCATCTTCTGCTTCGCATTCATCCATTAGCCTCCACTTCATTACTGTCGTTCAAAGTGTAGCGAAATTTGTCACGCTGCGCAACTATTATTCGGAATAATTCCAAAAAAAACTGCCCCGAGGGGCAGTTTTTCACAAAACATTCCTTCTTTATGTCAGAACAAGCCGTTAACCGTTGGAGTTATTCGTATTCGCTTGAATCTTCACCGGATTTGTGCCGACGAAATCGACGGTAATCCACGAGCCGACTTTCAAGTCCTTCAGCAACGCTTTGCTTCCGTCCGCATGAAGAAGCTCTGCTTTATCTACCTTCAAGTCGTCCGATTTGACAGAGGCGTTTTTCACTTTAATCGTCTTCTTAACGGAATCGATCGACACGATTTCATATTGCAGCTGTTCATGAAGCTGAATAAGCGTAGCTTCCACTTTGTCCATCCGCATGTTCAGCGTAACCGTATCGCCAATTCTCAGATCCAGATGGCTGGCTAACGGGCGAACGATCGTGCTTACGGCATTCTCGCTCATATAAGGTACCTTCACCAGCTCGCCTTCCTGAAGACGAATTGTAATCTGTTTGTTTTTTGTATCAATCTCGTACACCGTACCCGTATAATTCATGACGAACTGAATCGATACGACATTACCGTCCGTATAGCGAATAATGACGTTTTTATTTTGCTCCATCATCGCCATCGCACTTTTCGTATCAAGCTTTGTGCCAAGATAGTCGAATCTCGTCTTGTCGGTCAGCGTAAGCAGCTGGGACTTGTTATTCGTATAATCGTATATCGTAATATAATTCCGATCTTCGTTATAGCCTTCAATCTCGACGCCGGCGAGCGTCTGCACCTGCCTGTTCAGCACTTTAACGCCTACAACCTTCTCCTCCATATTCAATGTAAGCTGCAGCCGATCTTGTTCCTTCACCAGATCCTCTACCATTGCGCCGGACAGTCCTTCGATCTGAATGGCAGCATTAGGCGTCATATAATAAGCCATCGGCTTACCGTCTATTTGAATCGTAATCAGCCTGGTGTCAGCGCTAATAAGCTGCCCTTCCACCGTCGTCGTCTCCGGAGGAGCCTCGGTAATAATCTTCAAGGCTACAGGCTGCGCGCGGAAGTTATCTTGCACAATGCTTAGCTTCGCGTCGCTTCGCAGATCCTCTATCGTGAGCGGCATGCCTTCCGTATCCTCGATAATGACGCCTTCATGGTTGTTAATCTTCACCAGCTCGTTGCCCTGCCATATGTAGAATTGCTGATCGTCCGCATTATACCGTTCGAAAGTGCCTTCGATCGTCTCAATATGCTGAACATCTCCTTGCACTTCTACGTAGCGAGCGACTCCATCTTCTTCGATGATCATAATGTCGCCGTACTCCAGAATACTGTCCAGATCTACCGGGGAATCGGAGGCGTAATGAAAGTAATTCGTATTCTCGTCCATGCCGAACGTCATCTCTTCCCCATCGTGATAGATCGTAATGGCATCTTCGGTGTATGACGTTACGACACCTTCATGCTGGTTCTCGAAGGCGACGGGATACTGTCCCTGCGCCCTGCTGAATAAGGTCGCCAGGCTTGCCCGGTTGACCGGAGCAACGGGATCGAACCTTGTCGGCGTCTTCCCGGTAACAAGCCCCATCTCCACGGCTGCATTCACGAAGCCCAGATAACGGTCGTCGATATCCGCGGCATCGTGGAAGGAGGATGGCTCCTCCATTAGCTCCCTTGCCGCTTCTTCTTCACCGATCGCCTTCACGATCAGCTTCGTCACCCATTCGCGGCTCGCAGGCTTCTTGCCCCATTCCACATCCGGGTCGGCTGCAGCCAGTTCGAACTCTTCTTTCTTGTCCAGCAGACCTTCGCGGAAAGCCAGCTCGATGATCGGAATATAGAACTCGCCCACTTTGAAGGAATCGCCGAATACGACTTGCGTGCTCCGATCCACATAATCATATAGCCCAGCGAAGCGAATCGCCATTAATACCGCTTCCTGCTGGGATACGCTCTTGGCGGGTTCGAATGTGAAGGTCTCGTCATCCATCTTGTATCCCGTAATAATACCCTGCAATGCCAGCTTGGCAATATGCTTCTCCGCCCAATGTCCCCCTTCAACATCCTGGAACTTCGTTGCCCGCTGCTGTTCCGCGCTGACGACAGCCGGGGAGGAAGTGAGCGCCATCGTTCCGCTGCCTGCAGCGATGGAGAATGCAAGCGCTCCTGTCATGATTTTCTTCCAGGTCATGTGCATTGGCATAGTAATAATTCCCCTTATCTATAATATAGTCTCTTCAACTTCGCTTGGATTATGGTCTGGCGAACGGATGCGTCAGCTCGACATGTCCCATCAAGCTCTCCATGACTTCTCCATCGACAAGCAACTCAATCGTATGCACCTCCGGGAACTGGAACAGCGTATTGAGGAGCGAGTCCACCAGCAGCCTCTCGCCAGGGGCTCCAAGCCTTGCTTCATCGGGGATGTGTATGTCAATTGTCACTGCCCCGTCGTCGTCCAACTGGATTTCCTTGATCACGATGCGCGACCACAACGACAACTGACCGTCTTCCCCATCCTTCTGAAGCTCGGCTACAGCCTTCACGATCAAGTCCTGGCCGTCTTCGGATTCGATCGTCGCCTTGCGTTCCGTCAGCTGCAGCAGTTCGTCGTCCGAGCCGTATATGACAACTTCCGTCTCTTGCGAAGCTTCCTCCTGCACAGCTTCCTCCTGAAGCTCGCCTTTCGATTCGTCATCCGACGTTTGTTTGTTGTCGTTGGCGGAGCCTTCGGCGGCATTTGCATCCGGCTTCGCTCCTTGGGAGGCATCCTCCGGTTTCGACTGCGCACCGCAGCCGCTCAGGGCTGCAAGCATCAGGCCGGTCGCTAGCAGCAAGCTAATGGTGGTTTTGGCTTTCATGACGCGTCGCACGCCCCTCTCTACTTCAGATTCCAGTACTCTTTAACGCCTTTTACGATTGCTTGCACTATATCCTTTTGCTTATTTTTATCGAACAGCTTCTTCGCTTCTTCCGGATTGGATAAATAGCCGGATTCCAGCAGGACGGCAGGCATCGTCGTCTCCTTGATAACCTTGTAAGCCGCTTGTCTTACGCCGCGGTCGTTAAAGCCTGTTGCGCCAAGCAAATGCTTGTGCATAATCTCCGCAAGTCCCTTGCTGTTCTCGCGCTCGAAATACGTCTCCGTCCCGCTGACCGAAGTCTTCGTATAGCTGTTGGCGTGAATGGAGATGAACATGTCCGCTTTCTTCTCCTCCGCGAAGGCGACACGGTCAAGCAGTGCTATATAGGTGTCGTCCGTACGCGTCATATGCACGCGAACGTTGTCCAGCTTCTCCAGCTCGGCTTGCAGCATCAGGGCAACCGTCAGATTGAATTCCTTCTCCCAGCGGTTCAACGATTTGCTCTCCGAGCCGGGATCGCTGCCTCCGTGTCCGGCGTCGATCACAATATCGAACACGCCGTCGTCCGGCTCCGGCAGATTCGGTTCCGGATCTGGCTCAGGTTCCGGGACCGGCACCTGATCGGCAGGCATTAATGCGATCTCTACCAGACCGCGAGATTCCTTGACGACGTAGCCGGTATCTTCGCCTATTTCCAATACCAGCCTGGCTGTAAGCGGATCTGCACTGAACTGCGAGAAGCGGTACCCGGTAATATGCGGATTGTCTTCCACCTTGACTCCGGTCTGTCCGTTCACGAATCCGGCCATTAAGTCCGGGATATAGGAAGTGGCCGGGAAGTCAAATACCAGGCGGCGCGGTTCCTCCAGCTGCAGCGGAGCTTTCGGCAGATGAATGCCTGAATTCGTAATGTGAATGACATTGTCTTCACGCAATGAAATCGATGATATGTATCCCGTCTCCAACTGCGGCTCTTGCTCCGGATCTGTCGACTCTCCCTCGTCAGGCTTGTCCGTCTCGCCCGTATCCGGCGTATCCGTCTCCGAGCCTTCCCCATTCGTTCCCTCTTCACCCGGCTGTTCCGTTCCGGGTTGATCGGTTCCAGGCTGTTCCGGATCGGGCTTCGGCTGCTCCGGCTGCTTATCGAACATATGTACTTCGCGCTCGGTCTCTTTCCACTCGAAGTCCAGACCAAGCAGCTGTCCAACGAACCGGACCGGCACCATCGTGCGCCAATTGATGAGTTGAGGCTTCACGTTCGTCTCGACAATGTCGCCATTGACGAGGACAGCCGATTCCCCGATAATCATTTCGATCTGGGTGCTGTCATCCTTCACGGTCACTTTCCGTATCGTGCCGTCCCAGTCCACCTCATAGCCCAGATCTTCCGAGAGCACGGCCAGAGGCACCAGCGTGCTTCCTTCCACGATTCGCGGCTCTACATCGGAAATAATCGGCTTGCCGTTCAGAAATAGTTTTGGCGGGGGTGAAGCAGCATGTCCGACGGAAGCGAACAACGTAAACAACATGGACATTAACAACAGAATGGATAACCTTTTCTTCATTTCCCACCTCGATGACTGAATTGCCCGCAGCCGAATGAATCCATTGCTAGTCATCGACATGGACAGGCTAAGTAATAGACGCATTCTGTCGGAAAAAGTTGCGAACGGAATGGAAAAAGAGGACATTATCCGCCTTTCGCAGGAAATGTCCTCTGTAGTAGATTATGACTAGGCCAGCTTGGCGGCGCGCTCCTGCTCGTAAGCTGCGATTTTGTCCTCGTGCTGAAGCGTGAGGCCGATATCGTCGAGACCTTGCAGCAGGAATTGGCGGCGGTGCTCATCCAGATAGAAAGCGATGGAAAGGCCCGCATTATCCGTCAGCAGCTTGTTCTCCAGGTCCACCGTCAGGCTGTAGCCTTCTGTGCCGGCGGTGCGCTGGAACAGCTCCTCCACTTGCTCTTCGCTGAGCTTGATGGGCAGAATGCCGTTCTTGAAGCAGTTGTTGTAGAAAATGTCGGCAAAAGAAGGCGCAATGACAACCTTGTAGCCGTAATCCAGAATCGCCCAAGGCGCATGCTCGCGAGACGAGCCGCAGCCGAAATTGGCGCGGGAGATCAGCACGGAAGCTCCCTCGTAACGCGGCTTGTTCGGTTCGAAGCTCTCGTTCACTTCTCCGTTCTCGTGAAAGCGCCATTCGTAGAACAGGAACTGGCCGAAGCCGCTGCGCTCAATCCGCTTAAGAAATTGTTTCGGTATAATGGCATCCGTGTCCACGTTGACACGGTCGACTGGAGCTACAATGCCCGAATGCTGCAAAAATGGTTCCATGTGAGTAGATCCCCTCTCTTTGATCAAATCAGACTAAACCTGTATTGTATCCTCTATTTATCGCAATTAGTTGACAACCTCGGCTTTAAGCTCCCATTCCCGCACATCGGTGAAGCGTCCCTTCACGGCTGCAGCCGCAGCCATCGCAGGAGATACCAGATGCGTTCTGCCGCCGCGGCCTTGACGGCCCTCGAAGTTGCGGTTGGATGTGGATGCGCATCGTTGTCCCGGCTGCAGGACGTCCGGATTCATCGCCAGACACATGGAGCAGCCCGCCTCGCGCCATTCGAAGCCCGCTTCGATGAATACTTCATGCAGCCCTTCCTTCTCCGCCTGCATCTTGACGCGTCCGGAGCCCGGCACGACAATCGCCGTTACGTTCTCGTTCACCTTGTAGCCTCTCGCAATCTCCGCAGCGGCGCGAAGATCCTCGATGCGGCCGTTCGTGCAAGAGCCGATGAACACATAGTCGATCGCGATATCCGTCATTGGCGTTCCCGGCTTCAAGTCCATATACTCAAGAGCCTTCTCCGCCGCCTTGCGCTCATTGTCCGTCGTCATGTCGACCGGATTGGGAACAGCTGCCGTAATGTCCGTACCCATGCCCGGGCTTGTTCCCCAGGTCACTTGCGGAATAAGGGAATCGACGTCGAACGGTACGATCTTGTCGAACGCCGCGCCTTCATCTGTCGTCAGATTCGACCACGCTGCAACCGCCGCCTCGTAATCGGCTGGCGCGTACTCGCGGCCCTTCAGGTAGTTGTAAGTTGTCTCGTCCGGCGCGATCAGACCTGCGCGGGCGCCCGCTTCAATGGACATGTTGCACACCGTCATGCGCTCCTCCATCGTCAAGCTCTTGATCGCTTCCCCTGTATATTCAATGACATAACCCGTAGCGAAGTCCGTGCCGTACTTGGCAATAACGCCAAGGATCAAGTCTTTCGCGGTTACGCCCGGCTTGCGCTTGCCGCTGAAGCGTACTTCCATTGTCTTCGGCTTGGATTGCTGCAGACATTGCGTAGCAAGCACATGCTCCACTTCGCTCGTGCCGATGCCGAATGCCAGTGCGCCGAACGCGCCGTGCGTTGAAGTATGGCTGTCGCCGCACACAATCGTTTTGCCGGGATGGGTAAGGCCGAGCTCAGGTCCCATAACGTGCACGACGCCTTGATCGATATTGTCCAGATCGTACAGCTTCACGCCGAAGTCTTTACAATTCTGCGTCAAGGTATCGATCTGCTGCTTGGAGATCGGGTCCGTAATGTTGTAACGGTCCTTCGTCGGAACGTTGTGGTCCATCGTAGCGAACGTCAGCTCCGGACGGCGCACTTGGCGGCCGGACAAGCGAAGCCCTTCGAACGCTTGCGGAGAGGTTACTTCGTGAACGAGATGCAAGTCAATATAGATAATGCTTGGCTTGCCTTCTTCCTGATGAATGACGTGATTGTCCCAAATTTTTTCAAACATTGTCTTTTTCGACATTATGCTCACCCCATGAATTCTTTTCTGTTTCAGCGTTTCATTTGAATTATTGCCATCATACCATGTCTTTCTTGATTGATCTAAGATATAATATCTATAATGGCTATAGATAATTCCTATTAGAAGTTGTTCAAAAAGCCTGACCTTTATCTCATACGAAAGGGAGGCGTCGTGTTGGAACTCCGTCAACTGAATTATGTCATTCATATCGCCCAGGAGAAAAACTTCTCCCGGGCCGCCGACAAGCTGCATATTGCACAGCCCTCGCTAAGCCAGCAGCTGTCCAAGCTGGAGCAGGAGCTGGGACTGATGCTATTCCGGCGCACGACCAACTCCGTCGAGCTGACGCATGCAGGCGAAGTATTCGTTCAGAAGGCACAGCATATATTGGATGCCGTGGAGCAGCTCAAGCAAGAGATGGATGACATGGGCGAGATGCGCCGCGGCAGGCTGATCGTCGGCACACTGCCCATCACCGGCTCCCATGTGCTGCCGCTCGTGCTGCCCGTCTTCGGAGCCATGTATCCCCAGATTGAAGTCTCGCTGGTAGAGGATACTACAGCGAAGCTGGAGCAGCTGACCGCCAGCGGCGGAACGGACCTGAGCCTGCTGTCCTTGCCGCTCATCGACAGCTCGCTGGCTTGGACGCCGTATCTGGAGGAAGAAATCTGTCTGGCTGTCCCCCCGCAGCATGCTCTCGCGGCAGAGAAGAGTCCGGTGGACATCTCGCGGCTCGCCGATGAGCCGTTCATCGGATTGAAGCGAGGCCAGGGCTTCAGGCAGATTACGGTGGAGCTGTGCCAGCAGGCCGGCTTCACCCCCCGCATCGTATTCGAAAGCAGCAATATCGAGACTGTTCAATCGCTTGTAGCGGGCGGTATGGGTATCGGCTTCGTACCGAAGATGCTGACGCGCTCCCGCGGAGAGGAGTTCGCCCCCGTATACTTGCCGCTCGGCGCCAAGCCGACCAGGACACTTGTGGTAGCAAGCCGAAAAGGGCGTTACCTGTCCAAAGCAGCACAAGCCTTCATCGAGACGCTCAACAAGACGATGGGCAGCTACCATGTATAGCATGGCAGCTGCCCATCGTCTTTTACATTCAGTTTTTCGAATACAACGCCGGACGTCTATCCTCAAATACAGGAATCGTAGCGCGAACGGAATCCACGAGCGACATGTCGATCTCGGCATGCAATATGGTCTCTTCTTCCCCTGCCTCGGCCACGATCTCCCCCCACGGGTCGACAACGATGGAATGGCCGAAGAAAGTCGTATCTCCGCTCTGCCCCATACGATTGCAGGCAATGACGTACATTTGATTCTCGATTGCGCGCGCGGTCAACAGCGTTCTCCAGTGATGGAGCCTCGGATTCGGCCATTCCGCGGGCACGAACAGCAGCTTGGCGCCTTCGAGCGCAAGTCCGCGCGCCAGCTCCGGGAATCTGATGTCATAGCAGATCATCATGCCTGCCTGTTCTCCATCGATCGTCAGTTTGCCGTGCTTGTCCCCCGCAGCCAAGTATTTCTCTTCATCCATAAGACGGAACAGATGCATTTTGGAGTAATCGCCAATCTGCTCTCCCTCGCGATCGAATGCATAGATCGTATTGAATACTTCGCCGTCACGCAGCTCTGCGACCGATCCCCCTACGATATAGACGCTGTGCCGCTTGCTGAATTCCGATAGCAATTCCCTCGTCCGCTTACCTTCCGGGTCGGCCAATTGTCTGATTTCAGTCAAGGCGTAACCCGTATTCCACATTTCCGGGAACAGGATAACGTCCGGTTTATGATCGGCTCCCACCGCCTCGTTCAGCTTTCGTTCCAGCGATGCGAAGTTGGCTTCCGGATTTCCGGCATTAATACCCATTTGTATCATCGCGAGCCGCAATTTTTTACTCATGATGCAGTTCCTCCCCAGTTGGTTTATTTCCCTAATCATACCGGCTCATGGTTCCCTGTCAAGATGGGCAACGTAACAGAAGAAGCAATGAATGCCATCAGTCATGGCGAAATTTAATTATAAGGAGGCGTTATCCATTGCGCAAAATATATGGAATGCTCTTATCTGCCGCAATATTGCTTGCATGCTGCGCGGTACCGGTATCCGCGAAGGAAATGACCGCAGCTCCGCTATTGCCTGTGCAAGCGTTCGACGTAGCTGCAGGGAAAGTCATCAAAAGCGTGCCTAACGACAGCGAGTTCCAGGAGATGGCGATGTCCTGGCTGAAATCCGTAACGGGTCTTGCTCCCCAACTAACGGCCGATGACAGCTGCAGTTATGTATACCGCTTGCCTCTGTCATCCCCCGCGACAGTGAAGGCAGGAGACATCTCTATCGTGTCGAATGACTTGTTCCTGTTCTATTGTAAGGACAAACCGCCGACCCTGCTATTGTTTGACCAAAACAAACGGCCCTATCTGTTCCTGTTCAATGCAGATATCGCTCCTTTTATCAAGAAGATAGGCATACCTGCCGGCTAGAGCCGATTTTGCGGGGTTGTTCTTCAAATCTTGTCGCGTTCATGCTACATTATTTATATTTGAACACAAAAAGTAGCGTGCGCGGAGAGTGATGATGTTTTGATGGATATGCAATGGAAAGCGGCGCCAGCCGACAGAATGTCGGCACTGCCGAAGCAATTTTTCGCCAATCTGGTCGCAAAGGCCAATGACCGAATTGCGGAAGGGCATGACGTAATCAATCTGGGGCAAGGCAATCCCGATCAGCCGACTCCCGCCCATATTGTCGCCAGGCTGCAAGAGGCGGCTGCCAATCCGCTCTACCATAAATACCCTCCCTTCAGCGGTTACCCGTTCTTGAAGAATGCGGTGGCGGAGCGTTACAAGGCGGATTACAACGTCGAACTGGACCCGCAGACCGAAGTGGCCATTCTGTTCGGCGGCAAGACGGGATTGGTCGAAATCAGCCAATGCCTGCTGAACCCGGGCGACGTCTGTCTCGTCCCCGATCCCGGCTATCCCGATTACTGGTCCGGCGTAGCGCTTGCAGGTGCAGAGATGTTCTTCATGCCCTTGAAGGAAGCACATGCCTTCCTGCCCGATCTTCACGCCGTTGATGAAGAGACGGCTCGCAAGGCCAAGCTGATGTTCATGAACTATCCGAACAATCCCACAGGAGCGACTGCAGACGCTTCCTTCTATGAGGAGGTCGTGGCGTTCGCACGGAAGCACGGAATCGTGGCGGCCAGCGACTTCGCTTACGGAGCAATCGGCTACGACGGAGCCAGACCGGTCAGCTTCCTGCAGACACCGGGGGCCAAGGAAGTCGGCATTGAATTCTACACGTTGTCGAAGACATACAATATGGCCGGCTGGCGCGTCGGATTCGCGCTGGGCAATCGCGACATCATCGCCCTCATCAACACGATTCAGGATCATTATTATTGCAGTCTGTTCGGCGGTATTCAGGAGGCCGCCGCGCTGGCATTGACCGGACCGCAGCAATGCGTCTCCGACTTGACCGCTCGCTACGAGCAGCGCCGCGATGCCCTGTTCCAGGAGCTGGACAGTATCGGCTGGCGTGCGAAGAAGCCAAGCGGCTCCTTCTTCTGCTGGCTGCCGGTGCCGCAAGGCTACACGTCGGAGAGCTTCGCCGACAAGCTGCTGCAGGAAGCGAACGTGGTCGTCGCTCCCGGGAACGGCTTCGGCGTGCATGGCGAAGGCTACGTCCGGCTGGGGCTGCTGGCCGACGAAGCGCGTTTGCGCGAGGCTGTTCGGCGGATCGGCAAGCTCGGCTTGTTCTGACCGTCCTTTCTGCCTCATTGTTCGTTACCTGTTACAGTCGGCGTGCAGCGGTCACGGATCCGCGGCAATCGTGCGTTTGCCTTTCTTTACAGCACCCTGAGATCGTGATATTCTTATTACAATTGAACACATAACGTAACGACGGGACCAGTAAGCAAGTTGAGCCGCGTGCAGAGAGTAAATTCCATTGGCTGCGAGAATTTACCGAGAGGCCATTGCCGAAGCCTATCCCCGAACGGCCGGCGACAAGCCGGACAGCGCCTACTGTTATCAGGCCAGAGCTGGATGAATGCCTTTTTAAGAGCGCTCATCAACAAAGGTGGTACCGCGGAAGCCGAGACTTTCGTCCTTTTATGGGGACGGGGGTCTTTTTTTTTTTGCTGCGCAAGGAATATACATCTGATTATGGATTGGGACGGGATCGATGATGATGGAACGAATAGTGGTTAAAATCGGAAGCAGCTCGCTTAACACGGAAGAAGGCGGATTGAACCGGGAGCGAATTGCCTACTTCGCCAGAGAGCTGGCCTCGCTTCACAGGCAGGGCTGCGAAGTGCTGCTCGTCACCTCCGGAGCCGTGGCGGCCGGATTCCGGAGAATCGGTTATACGGCTCGTCCGAAGGCCGTACATGAGAAGCAAGCCGCTGCCGCAGTCGGTCAGGCGCTGCTCATGCAGGCTTATCAGGAGGAGCTGGCCCGCTACGAGCTTGTCGCTGCCCAGATCCTGCTGACGCGGGCCGACTTCTCCAACCGCCGCAGAATGAACAATGCCTTAATGACGGTTGATGAATTGCTGAAGCAGCGCATTATTCCTATTATTAACGAAAACGATACCGTTGCTACGGATGAACTTGTGCTAAAATTTGGAGACAACGATCATTTGTCCGCGCTTGTCGCGGCCATGACCCGCGCTGCCAAGCTGGTCATCATTACCGATATGGACGGCCTGTATACGGAAGACCCTCGCAAAAACCCGCAAGCGGTCAAGATTGAGCGAGTCGACCGGATATCGGAAGATATCCTCAAGCTAGCCGGCGGTGCCGGTTCAGCGATCGGCACAGGCGGCATGCGGTCCAAGATTGAAGCCGCGCGTATCGCCATGCGGGGCGGCGTCTCCGCCTTCATCGGCAAAGTGCAGCAGGATGGCGAATTGAGACTCGCCGTCAACGGACAAGGACGAGGCACCTACTTCGACACGAAGCTGCACAGCTTGCCGATGAAGAAGCAGTGGCTGGGCTTCCATTCCATACCCACCGGTGTGATCACAGTGGATGAAGGAGCCGAGCAAGCGCTGCTCACTGCGGGCAGAAGCTTGCTGCCCGCAGGCGTAACGAGCTGTGAAGGAGACTTCCATCCCGGCGATGTCGTCGAGGTCCGGAGCAGCAGCGGGAACCCGATCGGCAGAGGCGTCGTTAATTATGCCACCTGGCAGCTGCAGGCGGCAGCCGGATTATGCTCCGATGATGTGTCGCGCCGCGTAGAGGTAGCTAGGCTGGAAGTTATTCATCGCGACGAGTGGGTAACGCTTTAGTTCATTTGCGTTTTATTTCATGTAATGACAGGAGGCTATCACATGACTGTAAGCGAGGTAAGAGAGAAGGCGATGCTGGCGCAAGAAGCAGCTGCCATAATGAATCGTATGACAACGGAACAGAAGAACAAGGCTCTGCTCATGATGGCCGATGCCCTGCTGGAGCATCAGGAACACATTATTGCCGCGAACGGGCAAGACTTGTCCCGCGGCCGCGACAACGGCACAAGCGTCTCCCTGCTCGACCGGCTGGCGCTGGACAGCGCTCGTATCGCCGGAATTGCCGAGGGATTGCGTCAGATTGCCGCGCTGCCCGATCCGGTAGGAACTGTGCTGGACGACTTCCAGCGACCTAACGGATTATCCATCCGAGCCGTGCGTGTGCCGCTAGGCGTCATCGGGATGATCTACGAAGCGCGCCCCAATGTGACTGTCGATGCTGCGGGTCTCTGCTTGAAGACGGGCAACTGCGTCGTGCTGCGAGGCGGCTCAGCCGCGCTGGAATCCAATCGCGCGATCGTGGCTATATTAAAGCAGGCGCTTGAAGCGGCGGGATTGCCACAGGATGCAATTGCTCTCATTGAAGATTCCGATCGCGCTTCCGTCAACGAAATGCTGAAATTGAACGGTCTGCTCGACGTCGTGATTCCCCGCGGAGGCGCATCGCTCATTCGCAACGTCGTGGAGAATGCGACTGTCCCGGTCATTGAGACGGGAGCCGGCATCTGCCATACTTATATCGACGAATCCGCCCTGCCCGACATGGGGTCCGACATTGCCTTCAACGCCAAGGTGCAGCGCCCCTCCGTCTGCAATGCGATGGAGACGCTGCTTGTACACAGCAGCCATGCCGGCAAGCACCTTCCCGCTCTCGCAGCGCGGCTGCGTGAAGCAGGTGTTGAACTGAAGGGCTGCAGCAAGTCGCAAGCGATCGTTGATGGCCTCTCGACTGCGGAGGAATCCGATTACGCGACGGAATACAACGACTATATTTTGAACATACGGATTGTGGAGAACCTGGACGAAGCGCTGGCCCATATTCGCCAATTCGGCACGAAGCATTCCGAATGCATCGTGACAGAGAATGCAGAGCATGCAGAGCGGTTCATGCAGGAAGTGGATGCGGCGGCTGTATACCACAACGCCTCCACTCGCTTCACCGACGGCTTCGAATTCGGGTTCGGCGCAGAGATAGGCATCAGCACGCAGAAGCTGCATGCGCGCGGACCTATGGGCTTGCCTGCCTTGACGTCCATGAAATACCGGATTGCCGGCTCCGGCCAAATAAGAGGATAACCACATAAAGCTACCAAGGAGGGAAATCATCATGTCTACACTTACACAAGGCAGCATTGCCTCCATGCAAATATGCTTCTACGGCGCTGGCTCCATGGCGGAAGCGATCGCCCGCGGCGTCATTAGCAATGAACTGATTCAAGCCGATCGCATTACGATGCTGAACCGGAGCAATGAAGACCGTCTGGCGGAGCTCCATCAACAGTACGGCGTACGAACGAAGCTGCAGGGTTGTTCCCACGAAGGCAGCCTTCGCGAAGCCGACATTATCTTCCTGGCCATGAAGCCCAAGGATGCGGCGGAGGCGCTGGATGAGCTGAAGCCTCTCCTGTCGCCGCGCCAGCTCGTTGTATCCGTCATCGCCGGACTGTCTATCGCATCGATGGAACAGCTGCTTGGCGGCGATCAGCCAATTGTCAGAGCGATGCCCAACACCTCCAGCACGATCGGGCTGGGCGCGACAGGCATTAGCTATTCGACAGCGGTGTCGGAACAACAGCGAGGAATCGCAGAAGCGATATTCCAATCCATAGGCATCATTACCGTAGTGGCGGAATCGCTTCAGTCCGCCATCACCGGCGTATCCGGCAGCGGACCCGCGTATGTGTACGCCTTCATGGAAGCGATGATGCAAGGCGCCAGCGAGCTCGGCTTGACGGAGGATGCGGCGCGCGAGCTCGTCATACAGACCGTACTTGGCGCAGCCCAGATGGCCCGGACGACCGGAGAGCATCCTGCCGAGCTGCGCAGGAAGGTTACGTCGCCGAACGGGACGACAGAAGCGGCGCTTCGCGTGATGGCGGAAGGCCAGCTGGCGCACACGGTCGTCAGCGGGATGCGCCGCAGCGCGGACAGAGCCGACGAGCTGGGCGAAGCGATTGAAAGGAGTATTGCGCAATGACAACAAGCAGCGTATGTATTGCAACTTACAGAGCTTATGACGACAAGGCCGATTTCCACAAGAAAGCCCAGTCCATCGCGGTCGGTCTTACGGTGGGAAGCTGGACGGAGCTGCCGCAAGCGAAAAAAGCGGAAATGGAGAAGCATCTGGGAAAGGTGGTGTCCGTTACCGTACACGAGCCTGAAGATATGGTCCCCGGCAGTCGCTATGCCGATATTGCCATCGCTTATCCGGACCTGAACTTCAGCAGGGATCTGCCGGCGCTGCTCGTCACCGTATTCGGCAAGCTGAGCATGGATGGACGCATCAAGCTCATGGATCTTGACGTGTCGGAATCGTTCGCATCCGCGTTCCCGGGCCCCAAGCTCGGACTGCAAGGCGTCAGACAACTGCTTGGCGTGCATGACCGCCCTCTGCTGATGAGCATCTTCAAATCGGTCGTCGGTCACGATCTGGCGAATTTGAAGGAGCAGTTTTACCGGCAGGCAATGGGCGGTGTCGACTTGATCAAGGATGACGAAATATTATTCGAGAACCCGCTTACCCCGCTGGAGAAGCGCGTGGAAGCCTGTATGGCAGCGGCGCGGCAAACCGAGGAACAGACGGGCCAAAAGCTGCTATATGCCGTCAATTTGACCGGACCGACCTCCAAGCTGGCGGACAACGCCCGCAGAGCGATTGCAGCAGGCGCGAACGCGCTGCTGTTCAACGTACTGGCATACGGCTACGACGTATTGCACGAGCTGAGCAGCGATCCTTCCATCTCCGTTCCCATTGCGGCCCATCCCGCAATGGCCGGGGCGATCTATCCTTCGCCCCATTACGGAATGAGCGCTTCGCTCTTGCTCGGCAAGCTGATGCGATTGTCCGGTGCCGATCTGGTGCTGTTCCCTTCCCCTTACGGCTCTGTCGTCATGCCGAAGGAGGAGAATCTGGCTATTAAGGAAGCCTTGTTGCAGCCGCTGCACAACTTGCGGACAAGCCTCCCCGTTCCATCTGCCGGCATTCATCCCGGTCTCGTGCCGCTTATCCTGCAGGACTTCGGCCATGAAGTCGTAGTCAATGCCGGCGGCGGCATTCACGGTCATCCTATGGGTACGGAAGCCGGCGGTGCCGCATTCCGTCAAGCGATTGCAGCCGCCATGAACGGCGTGCCGCTGGTAGAAGCCGCGAGTCAAGCGGGCCATGAGCCTTTGAAGGCAGCAATTGAAGCATGGGGGATCAAGACATCATGAGCATCAAGCAAAAAACAGACAAGAAACGCATCGTATTTTGCGACTTCGACGGAACCATCACCGTCAATGACAACATCATCGCGCTTATCAAGCATTTCAATCCGCCAGGCTGGGAAGACATCGCTAGCCGTACTATCGCTACCGAGCTCTCGATCAAAGAAGGGGTAGGACATATGTTCCGTCTCCTCCCCTCTTCCATGAAAGAAGAGATGATTCAATACAGTATATCCAACGCACGCATTCGAGAAGGTTTCCAGACATTTCTCGATTACTGTAATTCGAATGATATCCAAGTGCTCGTGACGAGCGGGGGGATTGATTTCTTTGTCTTTCCTTTGCTGGAGCCGTTCGGCATTCCGAAGGAGCATATATTCTGCAACGGCAGCGACTTCAGCAGCGCGCAGACGGAGATCCTGTGGCCGCATCCATGCGATGAGCACTGTGCGAACGATTGCGGCATGTGCAAGACGACGATTATGCGCCGTTATCCGGCAAGCCGGTACGAGCGGATTATTATCGGAGACAGCGTCACGGATTTCGAAGGCGCCAAGCAGGCGGATATCGTCTTCTCCCGCTCTCATCTGACCGAGAAATGCCGGGAGCTCGGCATACCGCATAACGAATATGAGACATTCCACGATATCATTCACGCCTTGGAAGCAGAAAGGATTAATGTAACATGAGCTTTGAACAAATTGCGTTAGAAGACAAGCAACGCGCGCTGCTGGAGCTTCGTGAAGTGAAGGAGCTATTCGCATCCCGCGGCTGGTTCCCGGGTACGAGCGGCAATCTGTCCATTCGGGTGGGCGACTATCAGCCCAATAATTTCCAATTCGCGATTACGGCAAGCGGCAAGGACAAGACAGTGCATACGCCCGAAGACTACCTGTTCGTGGATCAGCACGGCAAGCCATGCGAGCAGACCTCGCTTAAGCCATCCGCCGAGACGCTCATTCATTGCGAAATCTATCGTCTGACGGGCGCTGGTGCCATATTCCATGTGCACACCGTATGGAACAACGTCATCTCCGAATACTTCTGGGACCGGAATTCCGTGCCAGTCGATGGCGTAGAGCTGATCAAGGGCTTTAATATTTGGGACGAGGAAGCGCATATTGACATTCCGATCGTATCCAATTTCGCCCATATCCCTTCCATCATTCCTGAGGTGACGGAACGCATCCAGAAGCATATTCCCGGCATTCTGCTCAGGAAGCACGGCATTTACGCCTGGGGCGCCAACGCTTTCGAAGCGAAGCGGCATCTGGAGGCATTTGAATTCATTTTCGAATATGTGTATCGCTGGGAGCTGCTGAAGCGAAGCGGCCAGTAATAAGACAGCAGAACTCCTCATCCCGGCGAATCCCGGAGATGAGGAGTTTTGCTTATCCGCTTGACCTTGACGCAGCGTCAACGTTCACAATGAAGGACAGGAGGTGTGACAGGTGAGAGTGCATGAAGCGGCCGCCAAGGTAGGAGCAAGCCCCCGGGCTTTGCGCTTCTATGAAGAGAAGGGTCTCATTGCCCCGGTCAAACAAGACAATAACGGCTACAGAATATACAAGGATACCGATGTGGATCGGCTGCGGTGGATTGTCGCGCTGAGAGAGCTTGGATTATCCATCGCCCAAATTAAAAATGCGCTTGCTTCAATCGATAAGCCGAGTGCCTTTTTGGAGAAAGTGGATGCCGCCCGGGGAAAGCTTTACGAAGAATGGCTTGCTGCTTCGCAAATGCTGCGTGCCTTCGATGAAACATTAGCGCGATGGCATCAAAAGGAAAACATATCGTTAGATGAAGCAGAAGCAGCCGCTGAGAACATTCGCTCCATCCGCAGCCTGCGCGATAAGTGGAGCGATAAGTGGGACTTTGACGGCATTGCGCGGCAATACGGTACGCATGCTCCTCTGACCGTCCTGCAACATTTCATCAGCCCGTCCGCTTATGACGCAGCACTGGCGCAAACACTGGAATGGCTTGATCCGCAAATGGAAGAAAAGGGACTTGAGCTGGGAGCGGGCAGCGGCAATTTAACGATGCTGCTGGCCGAATCGGGAGCGCAGTTGACAATTGTGGAGCAATCGGTGGGGATGCTAGCCATTTTACGCCAGCGAGTGCCACAAGTTACGGCACGGCGCGGCAATATGCTCAGCTTACCTGTTGCTTCAAGCCATTACAACTTCATCGCAACCAGCTTTGCCATGCAATATCTTGACCGCCAGCAGCAGCTGCTTGCACTCCAAGAGATGGACCGTGTGCTGCTGGTCGGCGGAAGACTGGTCATTTCGGGATTAATGGCGATTGAAAGCGGGAGTCAACAGGCAGATAAGCCTAAAAGCCCGAATCACGAAGAAGCTGCTCATGCCATCACACCTTCCACTCTGTCTGAGCTGACGGGCTGGCTAAAGCAGCATCATTATGATGTTGTCTCCCGGCATATAACGGAGTCGATTCACATTATTATTGCTGTGAAAATGTAAAAGCGGGGAACCATTATGCGTCTCTAGCAGTGATCAGATCATTCTCGTGTTTTATATTTTTATGAGTACTTATTATTTTTCCATCAGAGATCGTAAAGGTGTGGTCACATAATAATTGGATATCTTCTTTGTTATGAGATGTCATTACGATTAGCTTTTGCTCTGCTCTCAGCTTCTCTAACACCTCTCTTAATGTTCCCACAGAAGTTTCGTCCAAGGCATTAAAAGGTTCATCTAATATGATAATTTGTTGGTTTTCCATGATAGCCTGAATAATCCCTAATTTTTGCTTCATTCCTAATGAGTACTTTTTGAATTTTTTATCATTTTCCCAATCTAATCCAAGCATGTTCATATAATATTGGATATCTTCATTTTTAGTTACATTTCTTATTTTAGCTAACATTTGTAAATTCGCATATCCCGTTAGATGACCTAGGAAGCTTGGTTTTTCAAGTAATATGCCTAACTTATCAGGAAATGAAATATCCTTCCCCAACACTTTCCCATCTATTCTAACCTCTCCATTAGTGGGCAGTATTAGGCCAGCGACCATTCTCAAAAGCATGGTTTTACCGCTTCCGTTCCTACCCACTACTCCGTATATATTTCCACTTTCTAAAGACACATTTATATTGTCAAGAACATTAACTTTACCGATTACCTTGGTGAAATTGGTTGTTTCAATCTTCATGAAAGGACAACTCCTTCGTAATCATATTTCTTTGAATAAGGACAACTAGCACGATAACAAGGACTATACTTTCAAGAACATGTAATATTGTAGTCATTGGGCTACTGGATCGAGGCAAAATATAAAAAAAAGCGTCCTGATAATGATTGGTCAAAGCTAAAAAAATTAAAATGCTCACCATTATCATAAACGTATTTGCTTTCGTAAACTTCAGTAATAGATATACCTGAGCAAAAGCTATAATTACACAAAACAAGTAGACTCGCGCTATAACCTCAACCGTATTCATATTGATGGTTTGAAACCCTTTGAAATCATTTGAAACGATGTCAAAAAGCAATGCTATCAAATAAAACAGTATAACAAATGCTGCGGTAATCATTAAAGCTCCTTTTAATAAAGCTTTTAACCAAGCGTTTTTATTCCCATATCGAACTAATAAGTTGTCAGAATTATCAACATAAAAGGCAATATAGTCAATAAGTGTAACCTGCAATAATAAAACTATCATAACGAATAAGCTTTTTAATAATATTTCATTTAAAGGCTTACCTCCAAACACAGTTTGAAACATTGTTGCAGGATCACTGATGCCAGTACTTTTCAAATAACCGTAACTAATCAGAATGCTTCCCACTAAAGTAATAAGAGAGAATGGTTTTACATGCCTGAACACGCTGATCATATAAAATCCCTCTTCTCATTAATCCTGATGTTTAATAGTAGTGTAATCAAAACTATACCTATCATCCAGTAATAAGATGCCGATCCTTTGTGAAAGACCCATGAAAATAACAAGCCTGTATCTAGTGAAGAGAATTTCTCGATAAATGGTATAAACACCAGAAGTTCTAAAGCCATCCATGAAAACACCATTATTGTGCAATGTCTTCTCAAACTCCTGTTGTTAGTACACTTCAAACAAGACATTATATTTGCAAATATGATAACCCCTAATAAATATCTGAAATACCAGTCTGTCAGCTGCAGCATAAAACTCTGTTCTCTAAGTAACAATGCTCCGAGTATAATAAACAGGAACATAATACTTAGACAGAGCAACCCTAATGTATAATATCCGAGCAATTCTCTTTTGAGTATTTGTCTTCTATTTTCCATTCGGACATACGATAACTGATTAAAGTAGCTGCCTTCAATAGCCAAGCCAACAGTAATGACAGAAATAAATTGAAACACATAGAACTTATCAAATATCCATTGATTGAACCAAATATGACCAGCAGGCAATTTAAACAAGAATACGATTCCGCTCATTGCGATATAGATGGTGAACGCGCAGACAAATAGAAATCTAATCATAACAATTTCTCGTTTTATAAAAAACTGCACCCATTAACAATACATTCACCAACATCCATCCTCCAATAACGAAGATCACAACTTGCCAGTTTATCCCTGTTATCCCAACTGCCGCTAGAGGCTGCAATATGATCCGAATGTTATAGAGGGATAGACTCGGGTAGGAATCAGCGATATAGCTAATGCCATATAGGATAATGACAGGAATGATAAGTATAACGTACCTATTCTTTAAATTTAATAACATACTAATGCAAAGTGAAAACACAACGAACATAGAGATGGCTAAGGCATTCATCAATGTATAAATTTGAACCATATTCATTGGATTCGACAAAAAAGCATCATATACAAAGCTTCCTTTTTGCGGAATGGAGAAACTATATTGCTCTGTCTTATGGACTGTGTCAGGGAATAGCGTATAGGTCATTAAAACATTAATCTCCAAAGTAACGAATACTGCAAGGAACGACAGTGTACTCGTTGAAATGAACTTTGAAATAAAATACGCACCTTTACCTCCTCTAGTAATTTGATACATATACAATGAAGTGTTCTTATCTTCATGATAGATTAACCCGGTAAATAGCACAGCAAATATCCAAAATGCAGTATTGTATATATGATTCCCCCAACTTACAGAATTCATTAACATCCAGAATTGGAACGGGTTCTGCCCAATTGTCTGAGCTGCTTGAGCATTATTAGAAAAATGTCTAGCTACTGTGATGGGATCAATCACAGCAATAATAAGCAATATCAAAACTGTGATTACTATTTTTTTATCTGTTATCAGTCTTTTGAAATCAATTTTCAGATAATTCACAAGCGAATTCCTCACTCGATTTTTCCTCTCCTTCGACAAGATCGTTTTATGAGGAGTCCCCCCCAAGTTGTAAAATGAACAAACATGGCAACATAAATTACATGTCCCCATGTTTGTTCCAAATCTCAAAAACATAAATCGATCCTATTAGTTAGGACTCCATTCACCCTCAACAGCAACTGAAGAAGATGTAACGATAGGGTTGTCGAGGTTTAAAATTACGTTAGTACCTTTAGCAGGTACTGTGTCATAGCTTATCGTGTGATATGCCTTATCGTAAGCTACTTGATTATATGGATCTGAAAGATTAGGGTGACTTCCCCAAGCACCTTCCTTTTCTGTCCATGCTCTCACGGCTGTTCCGCTGTCTAATTTTGTGATTTTGATGCTGAAATACTTCACAGCAGTAGCATCATTAGCTCTCGCTGCGGTACTAATCTCAGTATCGCCTTGATTAGCAGGTAGACTGCCCGTGAAAGTAGCTGTGACAGCAAAAGCTGAAGTTGCAAACACTACGGAAAATGCTAGTGTGGCGATAGCCATCAGTTTACCTTTTTTCTTCATTTTAAATTTTCCCTCCATCAATTTACTTTTTTGTTTATTTTTGGGTACCCAAATTAATATTAGTTCAAACTCTATTAAATGTCACTAGGCGAACAGAACTATTTTTTCAACCTAAATTACGAAAATGCAGCTACATAAAAAACTAAAAAAGTACCCTGATCATTCCTAACTTATAAATAGAAACCCGGAAATGACCCATCAGGTTGCACTAGATTTATAAATGTCTGAAAAAGAAAAAACGGTCAGTTGGAAAGTAATCTTTCTCTTCAATCATTTGCCTAATTGGCTCTCTCCGCCTTCTGCAATAAGAACTTTGCGTTGAATAGTATACTTCTCCAACAAACGTTAGCCTTATATGAGATTCATGGAATTATACCGCCATCTTTCAGGTAGTGCCTATCACATGAGGAACTTCACCCTGTAGATACAGCACTCATGCCGAAGAAAAAAGATGACCTCTGATACATACAGAAATCATCTTATAACATTCTTGAAATATAGAAATCTTTCGTCAGCTTTTGTTTCTGGATCAAAGTTGAACCACATAATTAATCGAATTACGCTCTTACTGCTTGCTTGTTCCGTAGTGCTGCTTCGCGTGGGCTCTGGCCTCGTCGGGATTGGTCACACGATTGCGGCTCCACTCGAACAGAATACGGTCGATATAGCGCAAGTTCAGCTTGCCTGCGAATACCGCTTCCTTCAATGCGAATCGGATAATCTCCTCCGTATAGCCGTCCACATCCAGCCAGCTGCTGATCGTCTCGCATTCCATCGGCGACAGCAGCCTGCCCAGCTCTTGCTCGAATACGGTGAACAGATCGTTCTCCAGCTGACGCTTCACGTGCGAAGCGTTCGGCTTGTAGTCGGCCCGCTTGGATTGACGCTTCCGATCAGACGACCATTCTGCGGCCTTCAGCAGCCAGCCGTTCCAATTATACCGCTCCGCTTGCATCCCATTCGTCTCGTCTATGTATTCGTCGATCGTGAGGAAGCCGTCCTTCATCAGTCTTCCGATCCAGGCACTAACGTTCTTCTCGCTGGCACCCATCCGTACTGCCAGCTGCTCCGGCGTCGGGAAATCATTATGCTCCGCTTCGCGGAACATCATCAGCTGCAGCAGCAATATAACCTCCGTGTCCGACAGCCCCAGCTCCTTGTAGCTGCGCAGCAGAACGGACGGCAAGTAAGCGCCGCCATCTCCCATTGCGGCCGCCATGCCGTGAGAATAGGCCTTCCATAGCTCGTCACTCAATTCCAGCACTCTCCTCTTCTCATCTCACTTCGGCCCCCGAATGCAATACATGCTTGCATCCCCTGCAGAAGATACAAGCATGCATGCCATTGCTGCTATTGAGCTGCTTTCACAAGCGCATAGGTGTCCCGGGCAATGAGCAATTCCTCATTCGTCGGCACGACCAGCACCTTCACCCTGGAATTGTCCGTCGATATTTCGCGCGCTTCCTTGCTTCGTACGGCATTCCGCTCTTCATCCAGCTCCATTCCGAGGAATGTCAATCCTTCCACAACGGCTTGACGCAATACAGCGGAGTTCTCGCCGACCCCTGCTGTGAATACGAGCACGTCCATTCCGTTCATGGCTGCAGCATATGCGCCGATATATTTCTTCACGCGGTAGACATACATATCGAATGCCAGCTTCGCATTCTTGTCCCCTTCGTTCATTGCTTCCGTCACTTCTCTCATGTCGCTGCTAAGTCCGGATATCGCCAGCATGCCGCTGTGCTTGTTCAGCATGGAGCTGGCTTCGTTCAGCGTCAGCTCCTCCTTGTTCATGACGTAGGGCACGATGGCGGGATCGATATCGCCGCTGCGCGTCCCCATCATTAGCCCTTCCAACGGCGTCATGCCCATGCTGGTATCCATCGACTTGCCGTCCATAATCGCGGTGCAGCTGGCACCGTTGCCGATATGGCAGGTAACCATCTTGATCGATTCCAGCGGCTTATTCAGCACGCGAGCCGCTTTATTGCTCACGTAGGCGTGCGAAGTGCCGTGGAAGCCGTAGCGGCGAACGCCGTGTCTGCGATACAATACGGTCGGAATCGGATACAGATAGGAGGTGTCCGGCATCGTCTGATGGAACGCCGTATCGAAGACGACCGCTTGCGGCACCCCGGGCAATACATTCTCGACAGCAGTAATGCCCATCATATGAGCCGGATTGTGAAGCGGTGCAAGATCGAACAGCCGTTTAATCTCCTTCTTCACTTCCGTCGTGACGAGAGCAGAGCTCTTGAACACCTCGCCGCCGTGCACGATCCGATGGCCGACCGCCTCGATCTCCGACATGGAAGTGACGACGCCATGCTCCTTGTGCGTGAGCATATCGATAACCCGCTTCACTGCCGTTACATGATCCAGTATTTCGCTGACGTCGCGAACCTCGGGAGCGCCGACAGGCTCATGCGTGACGATCGAGGAGTCCATCCCGATCCGTTCAACCCGTCCGCTTGCGAGTACGGACTCGTCCGACATGTCGTACAGCTGATATTTCAATGAAGAGCTTCCTGCGTTAATTACGAGTACTTTCATGAGATCCGGTCCCCATCCTTATCGTATTTGAAAAATCCAGAGCCGGACTTCACGCCCAACTGGCCTGCACGCACCATCTTCTTTAACACGATCGAAGGACGGTACTTCAGCTCGCCATATTCCCTGAACATACGCTCCAGCGCAGCGAGGACGGAATCGAGGCCGAACCGGTCAGCCATCTCCAGCGGCCCGTGCTGGAACGAATAGCCGATTCGCATCGCATCGTCGATATCTTCGGCATAGGCGACGCCTTCTTCCAGCACATGCAGCGCCTCATTAATGAATAGACAGATGAGCCTTGTCGTGACGAAGCCGGGCGATTCGAATACCATGACACCTTTCTTCTGAATAATCTCCTCTACGAAATGCTTCGTTTCCTTGAACGTTTCGTCAGAGGTTTTCAGTCCACGCACAATTTCCACCAGATCAATCTTGAATACAGGATATATGAAATGAATGCCGATTACCCGATCGGGACGCTTCGTTACACTGGCCAATTCCGTCAAGCTCAGCGTCGAGGTATTGCTCGCCAAGATGGCATTCTGCGCGCAAATGCCGTCAATGTGGCGGAATACTTCTTTCTTGGCTTCCAGATCCTCCGAGATCGTCTCGATAACGAGCTCGCAATTCGCTAACGCATCGTAACCGCCTTCTGTATGAATGCGTGACAAGATCAGCTTCTTTTCGGAAGCCGTCAGCGCCCATTTTTCAATTTGCTTATCCAAGCTTACTTCAATCATTTGTAATCCGTAAGCGAGACGCTCCGGAGTCTGCTCCACGAGCACAACATCCAGTCCGTTCGCGGCAAGCATTTCCGCGATGCCTTGTCCCATCGTGCCTACGCCGATTACGCCAACCTTTTTAATCATGTAGTGATAATGCTCCTTCAAGTCATAAATTTCACACGCACCTTTATTATAACGGTTTTCAATAAAAAAAGAAGGCAGTCACTGTCACTGCCTTCAAATTGTTAGAAAGTTGAACGCTTACGCGGCGGAATGTCGGCTCAGCAGGCTCCGGAATTCGTCTCCGGATAGTTGTTCCTCTTCCATCAGAATATGCAAGGAGGTACGGAAGACATCTTGCTTCTTCTGGAGCATGTCCTTCGTCCGCTGCATTAAATCGTCAAGAATCCCGCCGGTCACCTTGCTCCATTGCATTTTGGTAATCATGCCCGCATCTACGATGCCCAGATCCGTCAGGCCGGATTCCACCAGCGTTTTCACCAGATCCAGCGCTTGCTCGAAGTCGCCTCGCGAGCCGGTGCTTCGCTCGCCATAGAAGATTTCCTCGGCTGCTGCGCCGCCTAATGCAATCATAATTTGCGATTCCAGGAATCGCTTCGTGTACAAATATTGATCATCCTGCGGATGCTGGCGGACGTAACCGAGCGCTCCGCCTCTGGGCGACAAGGCGACTTGCGATACGCTGCCCGGCCGCAGCAGCTCGGCCATAATCGCATGGCCCAGCTCATGCAGCGCTACCCGTTCCTTCTCTTCATGCGTCGTCTCGCGATCGGTGCGTTCGCCAAGCATCACCTTGTCGATCGCCATCGTCAAATGCTTGTTCGTAATGAACGCTTCGTTCTCACGCATGGCATAGATAGCAGCTTCGTTCATGACCGACTCCAGCTGTGCACCGGAGAAATTGAACGCCTGTGAAGCGACAGACGAGAGATCGCTTCCTTCGTGAAGCGGCTTGTTCTTCGCATGAATGTTCAGAATATGCAGCCTGCCCTTCTTGTCAGGCAGTGTAACTTCGATATGCCTGTCGAATCTTCCGGGCCTCAGCAAGGCGCTATCCAGCATCTCCTTCCGGTTAGTAGCGGCAATTAGCAAGATACGCGGCGATTCATTGCCGTAGATGCCATCCATCTCCGTGAGCAACTGATTCAACGTCTGATCGTATTCGCGATGCTGACCGCCGTCGCGCTTCCCGCCGATCACTTCAATCTCATCGATGAAGATAATGGCGCTGCCCTTGTTCTCCTTCTTCGCCTTCGCTCTGGCATCCTTGAACAGCTCGCGGATGCGGCCCGCTCCTACGCCGACGTACATCTCGACGAATTCACTGCCCGATGCGGCGACATACACCGAATCCGTATGCTGCGCAGCCGCTTTCGCCAGCAGCGTCTTGCCCGTTCCGGGAGGCCCGGACAGCAATATCCCCTTGAGCGGACGGATTCCGAGCTTCTCGATCTGTTCCCGCTTGACCAGGAAGTCAAGCGCTTCGACAAGCTCTTTCTTCGCTCGTTCCTGTCCACCGATCTCATCGAACGACAGCGGCGCAATCCTGGATTCGCTTCGGCCGGCTCCGCCCGGCATCGCGGCAAGCTTGCCCTTGCCGCTAATCGCCAGGAACAGAACGGCTCCAATCATTAGGGCGAACAACAGCGGCAGCACATTAACTCCCATGAAAGCCATGAACAGAATCGCAACGGGAACGGCGCCTATGACAAGCTCTAGCCATCTTTTACGCATTCGGCCACACCCCAAGCTTCTGCGGCGTACGCGGCAAGACAACATGCTTGGTTGCCGCTCCGTTCTTCATTGTAATATATACATTGCTATTGTCCATCTCTGTATCCACTTCAATATGATTTGATCCTTGTACGACCTTCTCCATGGCTGCAGGAATCGCGGAATAGGTCTTCGTCTCCATCGCCTCTGCAATATCGAACAAGGAGGCGTGCCATAATCGTTCCAGCTCTTCATCGGCTTCATCTCTGATCGTCACTTCAAGCTGCTTGTCTCCGGCGATATCTTTCACTTCGCGAGCGATATCCCCGTACACTTCCCGCAAGCTTGCGTCTTCCGACAATTGCACAGTAACGGCTACCTTATCCTTGTCAATGACGGGTTCCGCTGCATAAGCAATGCCATTCACTTCATGCAGCATATCATGCAAGGGAGCAGATACCGCTACTTGCTTATATATTCCCCATCCGCCGAACAGGAGAACTGCAGTAGCAGCCGCTGTCAGCACTACAGGTATCAAACGCGGTTTTTGCAAGGCTTTCCCCTCCCGATGTCTCTATTTGATAGATAATAATATATACAACGACGATATATCAAAGTATATCACATCTTGAGGGGATCAAGTGGGTGTAAAAACAGGAAGCGGAGCATAATCGCTCCGCTTCTGTCTAGGGCGTGTCTGAGAACTCTGAGGACAGCAAATTTTGCCGAATTTCCGTTCCATGCAAGGCGCGTTTGTGAAGGCGTACCCGGGGTACGTCAAGCAAACGGAACGAAGCAGGGGGCGGAAAGGCGGTGAAAGGTGCCACTGAGCGGGTTTTCAGACACGCCCTAGTAAGTCGCTATGAAAAAATGATCCAGCGCTTCTCCATTTCGAAGGGAATAAAAGTGATAAAACACGCCATTACTCCCTTGCTGCTTATATTGCATTTCCCAAGCAGGCTGATCCCTGAACCATCCCGGCTTAATGGCGACCAGCTTCGCATCCGCATGCTGTCTATCGAATAATTGCAGCATGTCTTCCTTCGTCATCGCATTCTCTTCTTCCGTTCGGAAGATAACTTCGCCGTTCTGCAGAAATACAATTACGGACTGCCCGGAAGCGTCCGACCCTTGCGCGATCCAGGTTACCTCATCCCAGATATGCTTGGTCAAAGAATCGATATGCTCCAGGCCTGCCGTTTCCGTCACAGCTTGCCTCACTTCCCGCGTTACGGTCCAATTCGGCATTTGAACGCTGCGATAATAGAATACGCCCCATACAGCGAGTGCCAGCAGGCACGCCGTAATCAATACCAGCCATCGCTTCTTATTCATCAGCGGCGGTGACTTCCTGTCAATCACCCTCATGTTGCTTGCAGCAACCGCTCGAAGCTGGCCTGCGCATCGCGTCGCAGCTTCTCCTCGTCCAGGAACAGACACTTCCGTCCGGCAACGACCTGCTTGCCGTCAACCCACACATCGGTCACATCACGTCCGCTTCCCGCATACACCAGGTGGGAGACGATATCCGTCAGCGGATAGTAGTGAGGCTGATCGATATCAAGAGCGATAAAGTCCGCCTTCATCCCTTCCCTAAGCACGCCGATATCTTCGCGCCACAGCGCCTTCGCGCCGTACACCGTTCCCAGCTTGAGAGCTTCCATGGCAGGCACGGCAGTGGGATCGCCGGACACTCCCTTATGAAGCAGGGCCGCCATAGCTATCTCCTGGAACAGGTCCAGGTTATTGTTGCTTGCGACGCTATCGGTGCCGAGAGACACCTTCACGCCGGCCTTCATCAGATCCGGCACTCTGGCAATGCCGCTGGCCAGCTTCAGATTGCTGACAGGATTATGGGATATTGAGGCGCCTCTCTCCGCGAGAAGCGCGATCTCCTCATCGTTCAGATGTACGGCATGGGCAAGAAGCGCTGGACGCGAGAAGAAGCCAAGCGAATCCAGATGCTCCACCGGCCTGATCCCGTAATCGCGAACGTTCTGCTCCACCTCTGCAGCCGTCTCTGACATATGGGTGTGCAGCGGCAAGTTATAATCGTGCGCAGCCTGCACGAATTGCTCTATGAATGCCGGGGGACATGTGTATGGCGCATGCGGCGACAGCATCGTCGTGATGCGGCCCCCCGCTCCCCCGTTCCATTCCTTCGCGAATTGGACAGACTCCATCAGCTTCGTGCGCTGCTCTTCCTCCGAGCACAATCCTATGACGCCCCGCATCAGCACGCCGCGCATGCCGGCCTGCTCCGTCATAAGCGCCACCTGCTCCATCCGGTCGTACATATCGACGAACGTCGTCGTGCCGCTCAGCAGCATCTCGGCGATTGCAAGGCCGCTTCCGATACGCGCATCTTCGATTCTGTAACGCGCTTCCATCGGCCACATTTTTTGCTCGAGCCACACTTGCAGCGCCTCATCGTCCGAATACCCCCGCAGCAGCGTCATCGGTGAATGGCCGTGCGTATTAATGAGGCCAGGCATGATGGCGTGGCGGCTTCCATCGAACTTCTTCACATCGGATTGCAGCCATTGCGTCTGCGGCTCCTCTTCGCCGATATAAGCGATGCGATCGTCCGATACCAACATGTGCCCCCGTTTAATAACAGGCTTATCATCGTCCATCGTGACGAACAGACTATTCTGTATCCATAGCTGACTCATCGTTCTCATCTCCTTCATGATTCAAGTAGTAAGCCAGGCTCAACAATTCCTTCGTAAAGTCCGCATGGTGAATGCGGATTTCATCTGGGACGCGAAGAATAGCCGGCGCGAAATTCAGTATGCCTTCAATCCCCGCATTCGTCAGCTCATTCGCCACATTTTGCGCCTCATGGGCGGGAACGGTAATAATGCCGATTCGGATATTATGCTCCTTAATGGATTCGGCAAGCTTGCTCATCGGCTGTACGGTCAAACTTCCGATGCTGCTTCCCACCTTCGCGGGATGATTGTCGAACACCGCGGCAATGTGCATATTGTCTTTGGAGTATTTCGTGTAGTTGCAGAGTGCGAGACCCAGATTGCCTGCGCCAATCAATGCGACCTTTATCGTCTGGTTCACCTTTAATATTTGGCGGATTTTCTCGATCAAGTAGACGACGTCGTAACCAACGCCTTTCCTGCCGAACTCCCCGAAGTAAGCCAGATCTTTGCGAATTTGAGCGGGATTCAGGTCAAGCTTCACTCCCAACTCCTGTGAAGACACCGTCTGCACCTCACGAGCATGAAGCTCGTTCAACACTTGCAAGTACAACGGGAGCCGTCTGACTACAGCTTCGGATATTCTGGTTTGCTTCATTTCTGCTATTCCTCCTCCATCGCTGGCACGATTCTCGCTTCGCTATCCGCCGCAACAATCCGGTCCGACAGCCACTCTTCCATTCTGGGCACCATCTGGTCCGCATGCATCGTCTCTATTTTCGGTCCGGGCAAGGAGTACAGGAAGTGCTTGCCGTAGAACGTTTCGATTACTCTTGTGTCGTATATAATGACGATGCCCTTGTCTTGCGAAGAGCGGACCAATCGTCCGAAGCCTTGCTTGAACTTGATAACCGCACCCGGAATGGACAGCTTCATGAAGGGATTCTGGTTCCGCCGCTGCAGCAACTCGGCTTTCGCTTCCAGTACAGGATGACTCGGCGGCTGAAAGGGCAACCTCACAATGGCAAGACAGATCAAGGATTCGCCGGGAATGTCCACCCCTTCCCAGAAGCTGCTCGTGCCAAGCAGAACCGATTCCGGCTGCTGCAGGAATCGCCGTGTCAGCTTCGTGCGGTTGCTGCTGTCAATCCCTTGACCCAGCACATTAATGCCTGCTTCGGCGAGAGATTCCTTAAGGGGGTCATATACACTGCGCAGCATCCGGTAAGAAGTGAACAGCACCAGCATTCTGCCCCTTGTTCCGCTTGCCACATCCCTTAACGATCGCACGAGCTTATTCAGATAGTCGTCGTTGTAGGAAGCTCCCTTCAGCAGCGGGAAGTCTCTCGGAACGATGACCAGCGCTTGCTCGCGATATTGGAACGGCGACGGCAGCTGAACGGCTCGAAGCTTGCCCTTCTCCTCGTAGCCGGCAAGTCCAAGCTGTTCCTCCGCATATTGAAATGTCTTCTTGACCGTCAGCGTCGCCGAAGTCAGTACAATGCTTTCTTTCGTATCGAAAAAGTACTGCTGCAGCTTGCGGCTGACATCGATCGGTGCGGCATACAATTGAATGGAGCGGTGCCGGTAAGCGCTGTTACCTTCGAGCCAGAACACGAAATCTTCTTGTTCCAGCTTCGTCATCATCCGCAATTCGTCCTTCAATCTGCTTAAGTCCCGCAGGCAGCCGTTCAGGTCCGTCAATACGCCTTGCACACTCTGTTCTTCGCTTCGCTCTTTTACATCGCCAATAAGCTTCTCAAGCGTCTTGATCATTCGTGCAAGCTCGACATGGATATTGCCTTCAATTGCGACCGCTTCCTGCCAGTGTTCCGAGGTCTCGCCCGTACTTAACCGCTTCACAAGCGTACCGTCGCCTTCGGCCTGAACGGAAGCTATATCGTTGAACAGGAATTCGAACAGTTTGTCCCATTGCTCCTTCAACTCGCCAAGCTTGGGAATGCAATCGTCAATCGTTTCTACCCAAGCTTCCGCATGATCGTCTCCATCATCTCTAAGCTTATGCCGAAGCGTATGTAGAATCCCGGAGCGGGCATCCTTCTGCATGCGAGTTAATGAGCTAATGAGCGTGAAATAGTTCACTTGCGTTCCCAGATGCTTGCCTGCCACCTCTTCCACATGATGAGCTTCGTCGATGACCAGGTGGTTGTAAGCTGGAAGGAGACGGTGGTCGGCTTGCACATCGGTGAACAGCATGGAATGGTTCGTAATGCAGACATCGGCGATGTTGGATTCGTGCTTGGCGCGATGATAATAGCATCTCTTGAACCAGGGACATGCACGGTTCAGACAGGAATTGGCGTCACTGGCTACAGTCGACCAGAACTCAGCTCCTCTGCCGCTGAAGTTCAGCTCTTCCTGATCGCCTGTCTCAGTCTCGCTCAACCATACGACCATGGAGGCGGCGGTTATCCCGTCTTCTCCCTTGGCCATATAATCTCTCGCATTCAATTTATGTTCGAACTTGCGCATACAGAGATAGTTGCCGCGCCCCTTCAAGATGGATGCCTTGAATGGAAAAGGCAGCACTTGAGCGAGCAACGGCAGATCGCGATGGCGCAGCTGCTCCTGCAAGTTGATCGTATGGGTGCTGACCACCATCTTCGTATGATGGCGAATACTGTAATATAATGCCGGAATCAGATAACCGAGCGACTTGCCCGTGCCTGTGCCTGCCTCTATCAGCAAGTGCTTCCCTTCTTCGAAGGACTGATGCACCTCCTGGAACATGCGGGATTGCGCTTCTCGCTCCTCATAGCCGGGGAACAGCTCCTGGAATCGCCTCTTCACATCGTTCAAGTATTGCTCGAAGGACGTGTCAGCGAGCCATTCGGCATCCGTGCCTTCTTCTTGCCGCGGAGCCTTCTCCTCGCTCCATTCCCCTGCCTGAAGCGCAAATTGCCGATAATAATCGTAATCGCTTGCTTCGAATACGGTATGCTGCTCCATGCGAGCGGCTTGCTCCGCTAGAAACCACTGCATATCCTTGCTCTCATCAATTAATGAAGACAGCCGCTGCACAGTAAGCAGCGGCAAGGATCTTAACTTCCTGGCACATGTGATGAATATCTCCGCTGTAGCCGCCGCATCGCTATCCGCCCGATGATGATGATCGTGCGCAATGCCGAACTGCTCCGTCACCATGCCGAGCTGATAGGACGTAAGCGACGGATACAGGATGCGAAGAAGCTCGATCGTATCCAGCTTTCGTCCCAGGAAAGGCATATACCCGCTCTCCTGCAGAGCCCGATCCAGGAAGGAAGCATCGAAGCCTACATTATGAGCGACAAGAACCGCGTCCTCCAGAAAAGGCAGCAGCTTCAGTGCAACTTCATCCCATTCCGGTGAATGCTTCGTCATGGCATGATCAATACCGGTTAAATTCGTAATAAATTCCGGGATGGCAATCCTTGGTTTGACAAAAGTGCTGAACTTATCCGTTATTTGCAGCTCATCATTGACGATGACAAGCCCCACCTGAATAATTTGATCTTCTGTGCCATGTCCAGTCGTCTCCAAATCCAATACGGCATATTTCATTTGCTTCCCCGACCTTTCACATACAGCACAGCTCCGTGCTACCAAAATATAGGGATAATTGCTTAGGCGTTTCCTGACACGACTTCAAATTGCTTAAAGAGTCGGCGAAGCCGGGATAAACTTCATAGGCTTTCTTGAACAGCTTCTCCGCTTGTGCCAAATTCATGTGGATCGCCTGAATGCATCCAAGAGCATTATAGCCTAAAGCGAGCCACTTCGGAAAGTCCGACAGCACAATGAGCAGTTGAAATTGCCGCTGCGCCTCATTCCAGCTTCGCGTATGCATCAAGCTCATCCCCAAGTAAAGCCGTGCCAGATTGCATTCCGGAGCTTGTGCAAGAACGTCATGAAAGATCGTTGCCGCTTGCGGAAACATAAACAGCTTATAGTAACCCTGGCCTTTGCTCACATCACCTGCAATGTCATCGGGAATATACAGATCCGCTGCGCTGCAGGTCATGCTTTCAAAGCCGGGAGCGTGAGCAGCAGCTTCATGCTGGCTTTCGTCTGCCGCAACGTCAGAACCTTGCTGTGCGCTTGCAGCAGCGACGCTTACCGCATTGCCGCCATCATTCGCTTTTTTTTGTTGGAACTGGGAAAGCTTCTCCTCGAAATTCAGCCACAATTCAATAAAGCAATCGCTGGCTTTCTTCAACTCACTGAGCTGAAGCTCAAATTGCTGTCGCTCCTGCTCCGACGCAGTGGGATACTGTCTCATAATGCCGTCGAGCTGCTTGTGCATCGTCATGAACATATGCTGGAACATACCGCATCCCGCCTTCGTTTTGAATTAAGGAGTGTCACGGTCATTTTTTGTTTTCGGCAGGCTTTTCATACCGTCATCCAGCCGTTACATAATGCAGGAATTCGCGACTAGCGATTAGGTGCCAGTTATTACAACACGGTGGCGTGCAGCTCTTGAGAGAGCACTTGCACAGGTTTGTTGTTCTCATCAAGAATAGTGACAACCGGCTTATAGCTTCGTGCTTGCTCATCCGACATCGCAGCATACGAGATGATGATAACCTGATCCCCGGGCTGAACCAGCCTTGCAGCAGCGCCGTTCAAGCAGATAACGCCAGAACCGCGTTCTCCTGTAATTACATAAGTTTCAAACCTGGCGCCGTTGTTGTTATTGACAATTTGAACCTTCTCATTTTCCAGCAGATCGGCCGCATCCATCAAGTCTTCATCTATCGTAATGCTGCCTACATAGTTTAAATTCGCTTCCGTCACCGTCGCACGGTGAAGCTTGGATTTCATCATCGTTCTAAACATGGCTTCTCACCTCTCGCCGATAGTATACAAAGCATTGTCGATCAGTCTCGTCGCTCCGAACTTGACGGCCAACGCCAAAATAACTGTACCGCTTGCTTCCAGCAAGCGTTGATTCGCAGGCACCCTCTGCAGGGAAGGATACTGCATCAGCTCGACGTAATCGATCTCCGCTTCGTCCATCTTCCCGATCTCCGTTCTGACAGCCTCCAGCAAGCTGTCAACCGTCATCTCCGGCTGTTTCAGCCAGAACCCGGCATCCTTCAGCACGTTGGACAGGACTAGCGCCTGATGCCGCTGCTCCGCTGACAAGCGCACATTCCTGGAGCTCATCGCCAGACCGTCCGCTTCTCTTACCGTCGGCATCCGAACGATCTCGACATCGAAGTCCAGATCATGCACCATCTGCTCAATTACGGCAACTTGCTGCGCGTCCTTCATGCCGAAGTAAGCGCGATGCGGCTTCACGAGATGGAACAGCTTGGCGATGACAATGCCAACGCCGTCGAAGTGACCCGGTCGGGAAGCGCCGCATAGCTCCTCGGTTATTTCGCTCACCTTCACGCTTGTCAGCGGCCGCGTCGGATACATCTCCTGAACCGACGGGATGAATACGATATCGGTATGGCATGACTCCGCTATCGCTACATCTCTTGCTTCATCTCTGGGGTACACTTCCAGATCTTCATTGACGCCGAATTGCAGCGGATTGACGAATATGCTCAGCACCGTCACCTCACACTGCTCCCGGGCCGCTGTCAAGAGACTGGCATGGCCTTCATGCAGGTACCCCATCGTAGGAACAAATCCTATCGATCGTCCGTCGCCTGCCATCTCCCGCATAGCGTGCCGCAAATCTTCTTTCGTACGGGCTATGATCATATTTATTGGCTCCTCCCGCCGTACAGCGCTTGCGACGCTTCCTGGGAAGCGGATGAAGCTGACGGCGATTGCGTCTGCGGCTGGAACACATGCTCTTCCGCAGGAAATTGTCCCGTCTTCACTTCATCGACATATTGTTCGATCGCTTGCCTTACCGTTGACGCAACGTCGGCATAAGGCTTCACGAATCTCTTCTCGATATAAGGGGAAGCATATTGCAGCAAGTCGTGATAGACGATCACTTGCCCGTCGCAACCACGACCGGCTCCGATCCCTATGACAGGAATCGTCAGCGCTTCTCCAATGGCAGCGGCGATCGGCTCTGTTATCAGCTCCAGCACGATGCTGAACGCTCCTGCCTGCTCCAGCGCCAGCGCGTCTTCCATCAATGCTTTCGCTTCTTGCTCCACTTTGCCCTGCACTCTGTATCCGCTCAACTGATGAACGGATTGCGGCGTAAGACCGATATGGCCCATGACAGGAATGCCTGCCTTCACCAATGCTCTGACATCATCGGCAATTTCCGCGCCGCCTTCCAGCTTGACTGCCTGTGCGCCGCCCTTCTGCATAATGACCGCGGCGTTATTCAATGTTGCTTCCCTGCTGACTCCGTAAGTCATGAATGGCATATCCGATACGATGAACGTGTCTGCTGCACCTCTTGCCACTGCACGTGTGTGATATACAATATCATCAATCGTTACGGGAATTGTCGTATCGTATCCAAGCACGACGTTGCCGAGCGAATCTCCCACCAGAATCATATCAATGCCCGCTTCCTGGGCAAGCCTCGCAGAGGGATAATCGTAGGCAGTCAGCATCGTGATTGGCTCTTGTTTTTGTTTCATTTTTTGCATGCTTGCAATCGTTAGTCTTTTTTTCATCCGTTTTCCTCCTTACGGTTATTGTGAACACAAAAAAACCTTTTAGCCGCCGCTAAAAAGGTTCCCGAACGTAAAAAGGAAACGAAGTGCAGATATGCTTCCTTCTGTCTCGGTCCCTACGGCTCAGAGCAGAGTGGGCATTTCCAAATGATGTTACTCTTGTCATGAGGCATTGCCTTGCTCCAGTGCAGTTTCATTGCTGAATACCGCCTGTAATTGTAGTTTATCAAAATTGTTTCCATTCGTAAACGAGATTTAATGCGGTTCTCCCATCTCCGCGGAGAATACCGGAATGATGGAGCCATCCTCGCGCTTGACGGATAAAGCACCGCTTGGCAGCAGCTCCAGCGGCGTCCCGAGGAACGATTCCATTGGCGTGGTCAATCTCACCGGCTTGCCGATGGAGACGGACAGCGATTGCCATAATTCGCGGATAGGCTCGAAGCCTTCCCTCTTGTAGAGCTCATATAAGTGTTCCCATCGGGCAATAAATGCGGTAATCATCCGCTCTCTGTCAAGCGGCTCTCCGGCTGCCAGCCGCAAGGATGTGGCCCGCTCCAGCAGCGATTCGTCCCCGTAATCCGCTGCGTTCAAATTGACGCTTATGCCAATTCCAGCAATGACATATTTCAAGCGCTCGTCCTCGGCAGAAGATTCCAGCAAAATTCCGCTAATTTTTTTGCCCTCGATCAACAGGTCATTTGGCCACTTGATGCCAATGGGCAGAGAGGTCGCCTCACGCAAGCCTTGACATAGCGCCACTGCAGTCAGTAAAGTCAATTGTGGCGCACAATGAATAGGCATGGATGGCCTCAGCACCATGCTCATCCAAATCCCTTTTCCTTTCGGGGATACCCAGCTGCGGCCCATGCGGCCTCTTCCGTTCAGCTGCTGCTCGGCAATGACAAGAGTACCTTCCGGCGCTCCTTCCTCAGCAAGCGCTTTGGCTACATTTTGCGTGGAAGCGACCTCGTCAAGCAGAGTAATATCCCGCTTCCTCTCTGACGATCTCGACAATACATGCTTGAGACACTCCAAATTCCAATAATCCGGTTCGAAAGTCAGCCGGTAGCCGAGCTTGGTCGACGCTTCGAATTCATAACCTGCCGCCTCCAGCTTGCGAATATGCTTCCATATCGCCGTGCGGCTGACTTGAAGCTTCTCGCTTAACATCATACCGGATATGAACTCATCCCGAGATTGCCTGAACATCTCCAGCATCGTCTCATGGGTTTTATTGCTCATCAATGTTTACCTCGATTTTCCATATATTAGCTCTTTCGAGTAATTCAGCTTCCATATTCGGCAATTCGCCGGATGCCGCCTCGCTCAGTAATCGCTGTAGAAGCTCCCGCACCCATGGACCCTTGCGCATGCCCAACGAGCGGCATAGATCGTTGCCGTTCACCTGCAGCTCCTTCAACGTCTTCACAGGCATCTCCTGAAGTTGCCGCCGCAATTCTTCCAGTTGCTCGGTATCTCTATGCAGCGGAAGACAGCCGGCCGCCTGCGCACAGCGAAGCCAGCTGAGAGCGATTGCTTCTCCATTCGCGAGAACGGCATTCAGCCACGCGCTTCTTCGCTCGCTCTCTCCCGCTGTCGCTGCCATTATGCCATCGACATGGACTATGCTGCAGATGAAGTCGATTCTGCGATTGCCGAAGCGCAGCGACTTCAAAGCAGACTTGACCTTCTCTGCGGTATAAGACAGAACGATGAATATGGAAGCCCAGCGTTCATCAATACTGTCCAGCAAGTCCAGCCTTGAAGACCTTACAGCCTCATGGTCTTGCGGCGTCCGAGGGAGTTCTTCCTTCGTATAGTGCAGCAGCCCGCTGGCACCCAACCAGCCAATCGCTCTTGCTGGCGCATCGCTGCCGATCATCTTGTCCAGCTCCGCTTGCACTCTCTCCATCGCAATATGGCGCATCAACTCCCGATGTCTGATCAGAGCGCGCCACAAGCTTGCCGTGGGATGAAGCCTATACACCGCCAGGAAGCGTATGGCTCTCAGCATGCGAAGCGCATCCTCCTGGAATCGCTCCTCCCCGGAGCCAACGGGTCGAAGTCGATGACGACGAAGATCTTCCAATCCTCCATATGGATCGTATAAGGCGCCATCTTGCCGAATCGCCATCGCATTCATCGTAAAGTCGCGCCGTATTAAATCCTCATCCAGATTGTCGACGAACGCCACTTGATCCGGCTTCCGGCGATCCGTATATGCCGACTCGATTCGATAAGTTGTGACCTCGTATCCTATTCCGTCATGCACGACAGTAACGGTGCCATGCGTCAGACCTGTAGGAATGCACTTCGGAAATATGGCCATCACTTGCTCGGGGGATGCCGAAGTCGCAATGTCAATGTCTTGAAGGGGCAAGCCCAGAACAGTGTCCCGGACCGCCCCTCCTACGAATACGGCTTCGAATTGATGGTCATGTAATCGGTGAAGCAACGGCAGCGCAGCCGTCATTGTCGGCGGCAATTGCAACATAACAATAGCACCTTTCTGTTATTGAACATTCATCATAAATTTGCTGTCTGCAGCAATCACCAAGTTTTGCTTAGCCCTGGTCATTGCATATTGCGACAGACTGCTGAGCTGGATCGGACTCTCGGGCAATACCGAGCACGCGATAATAAATATCCTCATATTGCATCGTAATCAGATCATTGCAAAATTCATGGCGCGCCCGTTCCATACAGGCGGCTTTGAACCTCTGGTGCATCTTCTCGTCCTTCAGCAAAGCAATGGCATTCCGCGACATATCCGTCACGTCGCCGATATCCGACAGGAAGCCGGTCTCCCCGTGTACGACAAGCTCGGGTATACCGCCGGCTCGAGAACCGATCGTCGGCACGCCGCAAGCCATCGCTTCCAATGCGACCAGACCGAAGCTTTCTTTCTCCGACGGAAGAAGGAGTACATCCGCAAGCGAGATCACCTGGGCGACGTCTTCCTGCTTGCCCAGGAAGACAACGGAATCTTCCAAGCCCATATTTTTGATTTTGCATTGCATTTTGGACAGTTCCGGACCTTCGCCTACCAGCAGAAGCTTCGCAGGCACGGCATCTTGCACGCGATGGAATATATCGATCACGTCAGCCACGCGTTTTACGGGCCTGAAGTTGGATATATGCATCAGTATTTTTTCGTGCGGCTCCGCATAGTCTCCTCTCA
Source organism: Paenibacillus sp. J5C2022 (assembly GCF_025567625.1). Lineage (GTDB taxonomy): Bacteria > Bacillota > Bacilli > Paenibacillales > Paenibacillaceae > Pristimantibacillus. The sequence goes on from NZ_JAOQJC010000005.1 coordinate 225,438, forward strand.
GACTGCCCACGTCACGCGGATAATACACCCTCTTGTCCACGAAATTATAAGTGAGATCAATCGGCGTAACAATATCCAGCAACCGTCTCGTTTCTTGGATCAGGTCATTCGACACTGCCGTGACTGCGTCGCTCTGATGTATGGCCAATCTGATCAGATCCTTGAGCGATTCATCCTGCGCAAGAACGGTAATATCCGTTCCATGCAGCGTTGTCACTGTTTTCAGGCCATTGTTCATCATTTGCTTCGCCAGGTAGGCGCATACGGCATGGGGAATGGCATAATGCACATGCAGCAGATCCAGCTGCTGCATCGTCGCTACTTGAGCCATCTTGCTGGCAAGCGACAAATCGTACGGCGGATATCGAAACACATAGTAATCGTTGACTTCCACTTCGTGAAAAAAAATATTTTTATGATATTTGCCTAGTCGGAACGGCATGCTATGTGTAATAAAATGAATTTCATGCCCTCGCTCCGCCAGCAGCTTGCCAAGCTCGGTGGCAACGACACCTGAGCCGCCAAGCGTCGGGTAACAGGTAATGCCAATTTTCAATTTTCTCGTCATGGCAATCGCATCTCCTATCCGGGAATGATCGTCAAGCTATTGTATTCCCATAGGGTCGTTCAACTTGTCAAAACAAATTGACGGGATACGGTTTTTTCGTCGCAAATCCTTCTCCGAAAACCATCCCCTTGGGTCCGCCAAGCAACGCATCGCGCGCCTCTACACGTTCCAGATAACCGCCGGTCAAAGGTGTCTCTACTGCATTGTCCGTGGCAGATAGATCGAATTGGGAACGATAGGCCCGCAACGCTTGCCGCTTCTGCTCATAATGGTCCGATACATCCACAAGCAAGGTTACGTCTTGACAATCGTTAATATAATAAAATAGAAGCTCTTGGACTGTTACAGCCTTGCCAAGCTCGGGCTTGTAATTGCGAAGCTTCGCATTAAACACAGCCTCCTCAACAATCCGGCTGCATGCGATGTGATCAGGATGCCGGTCGATCCAATAGGGAGCGAAGACAAGCCGCGGCTTGCACTTCCTTATTTCCATCACAATCCGGTCCAGCTGATCCGCTGTCTGAACGATTCCGCGGTCAGGCAGTCCCAGATTACTCCGATAACTTAAACGGAGCTCAGCAGATGCCGCTTCGGCTTCCTTCTTGCGCAGCTGCACCGTTCCGTTGGAAGACAACTCCGCTTCGGTCAAGTCGCATATGCCGACGCGATCGCCTGCGGCGGTATGCTTCGCAATCGTCCCGCCCATGCCTATCTCTGCATCGTCCGGATGTGCGCCGAATACGAGAATATCCAGCGGTTCCATTACAGCTCAGCCCCCGGCTTGTACTTGTGCACCAGCTCTCGCCATGCAAAGTCTCCTCGCTCTACCGCTTTCACCAGCAGCTCGGCTGTCGCAATATTCGTAGCCACCGGTATCCCCTGCACATCGCACAAGCGAAGCAAAGCGATGATATCCGGTTCGTGAGGCTGGGCCATTAAGGGATCGCGCAAGAAAACGATCAGATCCATCTCATTTTGCGCGACCATTGCACCGATCTGCTGGTCGCCGCCAAGCGGACCGGACATAAAGCGGTGTATGTTCAGAGACGTCTGCTCCATAATTCGCATTCCTGTCGTTCCCGTGGAATACAGCGAATGCGGTTGAAATACATGCTCGTAGGCGGTTACGAAATTAACCATTTCATCTTTCTTTCGATCATGCGCTATAAATGCGATATTCAACATGTGAGATCTCCTCTTTCCGTTGGCTGTCAATCCTATGTTAATCCATTACATGTTCGAACCCATAAATCAAGCCGCTGTAAGTCATAACCTTCTTGACGGCAAGATTGACGCCTGGCATATAGCCGGCACGCTCGTAAGAATCGTGTCTGATCTTCAAAGTCTGGCCGTGACCGCCGAAGATAACCTCCTGTTGGGCGAATACGCCTGGAAGACGTACGCTATGTATGCGGAAACCGTTATAGTAGCCGCCTCTTGCCCCTTCGATCGTCTCTTCTTCCTTGGGATTGCCCTGACGAAGCTCCTTACGCGTCTCGGAGATCAGCTCAGCGGTCTTGATCGACGTGCCCGACGGTGCGTCAAGCTTCTGATCGCCGTGATATTCTATAATCTCGACGTGCGGCATATATTTGGCCGCTTCCGCTGCGAATTTCATCATAAGAATTGCGCCGATCGAGAAGTTCGGCGCGATAAGTGCTCCGATTCCTTGCTTCTGGCATAGCTCGTCCAGCTCTGCGATCTGCTCAGGCGTGAACCCCGTTGTCCCGATAACGGGACGAACGCCATATTCGATCGCCGTTCTCGTATTGCTATACGCCGCTTGCGGAACAGTGAAATCGACAAGCACATCCGCTTGCACGGCATCCAGAGCTTCCGCCAGCGTAGAGCTAACCGTCACGCCTGTCACTCCAGCGCCAACAAGCGCGCCTGCATCTAGGGGGCCTGCGGAAGGATCAATCGCTGCCACAAGCTGCAACGCTTCATCCTCCAGCACCATTTTAACGACTTCTTTCCCCATTCTTCCTCCCGCACCGGTTACTGCAACTTTTATTTGTTCATTCGACATAATTCATCACCTGTTCCTTATTTTCTTCTATTAATAGTCCGATTTCGCTGCATGCGCCGCTTGCGGTTGAGATCGGCGAACAATCTTCTGGCGGCGGCGTGCTGGGGCTCCAGTCGAAGCGCTTCTCGCGCATTGGCTGCCGCTTCATCCAGACGGCCAAGCTCACCGTATACCAGCGCCAACGTATAATAGCCTTCGAAGCATATAGGGTCCAGCGATATCGCCTGCATAAGCAAGTCTTCCGCGTCCTTCCAGGAAGGCGGCTCTGTAGCCAGCAGATGATTCACTTCTATGATAAGCAGCTTCGCTTGCACCACCCTTGCGTGATAGCGGTACTCTTCGTTGTCCGGCTCCATCTGCTCTGCGGTATCGGCATATACTTTTGCTTGCTGCCACTTCTCGCTTCTGGCACATGATACAGCGCATCGGTGGTAATAGCTTGCATTGCCGGGATCGGCAGCAATCGCTTGCTCGAACCAGTAAATTGCACCTTCAAAGTCATTTTGCAAAATGAGCTCATAGGCTTTCTTCACACTGCTTGCACCATCCATATGCCCATCCTCCTTGTACGGGGGCTCGATGGTACAGCATATGTAAGGAGATTGCTTACGGTTCGTCGCTAATCCTGGTCCATCTATCCGCATCGCGCGTATTGAACTTGTTCATCACCTTGTTATGCGCTTCCGTCAAATCGATGTTGAGCGAATTGGCAAAGCAGTTCAAAATGAACAGGATGTCGCCAAGCTCCATCTCTACGGAGTTATCTGCTTCTTCCGGCTTCTTGGGCTTCTCGCCGTAAGCATGATTCACTTCCCTCGCCAGCTCGCCGACTTCTTCGGACAATCTCGCCATCAGTGCGAGCGGACTGAAATAACCTTCTTTGAACTGGGAGATGTATGCGTCGACTTCTCGTTGTATTTCCGCTAATGACTTCTCCTCCATGACCTCACATTCCACTCCTTGTCTCAGGCTGTATATATGCTATCTATGTTACCGTAAGCGCGTTCCATAAATCAACGTTTTTCGTTCCGGCTGCCGGAAAACAAAAAAACCGGATCGCATGGGGCTGCGTCCGGTCTATGGCAAAGGTTTGATGCCATACGGTCTTGATCTGTACTTGCGCCAGCCCGCATAAGTAAGTACAGCCGAGATTAGCGTGCCGATCATAAAGATCCATCTTATCGGAGTCCCCTCTGCTGGCGAAGCTATGGCAGGGTAAGACGTCCCGTCATCCCCGCTATATATGGCAGAAATGACGTTCTCCATCGTCTGTAATGTACGTTCTACTTCCCGATTGGAGATCGTCCACATTCCCGCCCCGTGCGCATTCATTGTGCTTAATACGCGATTGCCGTATTGAATGCGTTCCATCAGCTCACGCATTCTCAACTGCTGACCCGCCATGTTCGCCGCCGTTTCTATCCGAATGGCATGCCCATGCATGCGCTGGAGCATCGCTGCCGCGGCCGCTCCCTCTGCCCCGTCGCCTCTGTGCCACGCCTGGCGAATCGAGCTTACGTCATCGCGCAGAAGCTGCTCATATGGCCGCCATAGCGCTCTGTCGGGTCTTGCCATCGCATCGACTGCAAGTCGGATACGCGCCACATTGTCGAGCCAGCTCATGTCGGCCTGCCCTTCTGTCAGTGCGCGCTCTACATTATCGGCATCCTCATTCAACAATATCCAGCCTTCTTCTGCGCCATACCCGTGAATCATCTCGTCTTCCATATATCGTCTCAGCTTCAACAGATGCGAATAAGCCGCTTGACGATTATGCGAGTATGACGCCGTATATAATGATGCTGCGATCGCATCCAGCTTCATCAGCTTGTCGAATCGCGCATCCTGACCAGCATGTACGGAAATATCGGAAGCTGCATAGCCGCCAAGCATACCTGTAGCCCCCAGAGCCATAATGACGGTCGACAGGAAAGGCAATAGGATACGTACCAACATGTTCATCCCCCCATACCATACTGTATGAGCGGCATGGACAAGTTATGACGGCTTCCTGAATGCCAGAGACAGCCATGCGCAGAGGAAGCTGGCTGCAGACAGACCCACTGTAAACCACTTCACTGTCGTCACATCATCCTCTAGTTCGTTCGGCAAGTAGGGATATACGCCATAGGTGTAATCTACCGTATCATTAAGGAACAGCCAGCATGCGGCTACAGCCAATGCGCCTAGCCGCGCCTTCATAAATCGAAAGTACAATAATGCCTCTGCAGCCATGCCGAGATGGGAAGCGACCAGCATATAATGCTGCCAGTTCAGCACATCCCCTTGCGCTTGACCCGCAAATATCATGACAACTGCCCATACTCCGTATTTCACGGAACAGACGATGGCCAGCGCTTCAATGATGAGCCTGCCGGCAGAAGCAAGCTTGGACAGCCGAGCGGGAGGAAACAGCAAGTAAAGCAAAGCCAAAGTAAAAAACAAGCTTGCGGTAGGCGAATCCGGCACAAACGGCAGCATCCATGCCGGCTTCGTTGCTGCCGTTACCTGCAGCTGATGGCCATACCAAATGTATCCATATATCGTTCCGAGCAAATTGACGATGAACAGCAGCCATAAAAAGCGGCGGTCCAACAGAAATGCCCGGCTCCAGAAAAAAGAAATGCCCACTGCAATTCCCTCCATATCTTCGAGTTAGCCTGGCACAGTGTTGAAAAAAACCTGATCGTTGATACGATCAGGTTTCTCGAGAGGAATATAGTTTTACTGAGTTTGCTTCGTTAGCCAAGTCGCAATCTGATCCACTTCATCAGCAGACAAAGCGGTAATGGCAGGCATGGAGTTTCTACCGTTCGTGATCACTCCGGTAATCTCCTCTTTCGACAGCTTGTTGCCTACCCCCAGCAAGGACGGACCTACCGCACCGTTCAGATCGTTAGCGTGGCAAGCCATACATTGCGCTTGATAAATCTCCATTGCCGGATCTTCCGGTTCGATAATGGCTGCCGCTTTCTTAAGCGGGTTCGGACGAGGCTTGCCGGCTTTGATCGCTTCCTCCGCACGCTCTGCGCGCAGATGATGCTCAGGCGTCTGTCCGTTCTTCTCCAGCATCTCCTGGTAATGATCCCAAGAGACGACTGTCAAGTAAATACAAGCAACGAGCGACAGCATCATCAGAGATGAAGCAATCGGACGGCGGTAGAAGCGGCGTTCCTTGCCCGTATCCAGGAAAGGAGCAAGCAGCAACGCGCCGAACATAATTGCCGGTATGGCCATCGTGCCAAGCAACACGTATTGTTGCGATACGTATGGATATTTCAGAAATTGATACAGGAACAGGAAGTACCAGTCCGGCATCGGAATAAATGCCGCGTTCGTAGGATCGGCGGGATAACCGAGCGGAGGCGGCTCCGCGATCACCCATGCCAGGAATCCAACGAGCACAACGCATCCTACCATCCATTCCTTCAGCAAGAAGTTCGGAATGAAGGCTTCGGACTTCCCGGGGAAAGCCGTATAATCCGGCGGTGTCTGCCACGCCTCGCCTTTCTTCACCCGAGAATCGCCTACATATACTACTTTCTCGTTCGATTTATGACCGTGCGCCATTAGTTAGCCTCCCTTCGCTTATAGTGGTCCTGAAATGCCTTGCTTCCGAATCATCAGGAAGTGCGCTGCCAGCAGCGCAATTAGAGCGCCAGGCAAGAAGAACACATGAATCGCGAAGAAGCGAGTCAATGTCTGTGCGCCTACGATATCGCCGCCGTACAGGAAATCGGCGATATACGATCCGATGTAAGGTACGGATGCTGCAATCTCAACCCCTACTTTAGTTGCGTAGTAAGCTTTGTTGTCCCATGGCAGCAGGTATCCTGTGAAGCCTAGGCCAAGCATAATGAAGAATATCAACATCCCGACTACCCAGTTCATCTCACGCGGAGCCTTGTAGGATCCGGTAAAGAAGACGCGCAGCGTATGTAGGAACATCATGACGATGACAAGGCTTGCCCCAAAATGATGCATGCCTCTGACGATCTGTCCGAAGGCAACCTGATGCTGCAGGAAGTCAACGCTTGCATAAGCGTTAATAATATCCGGTACGTAATACATGGTCAGGAACATGCCGGATAGAATCTGAATAATGGTGATGAAAAACGTCAAGCCGCCGAAGCAATATACGAATGCAGAGAAGTGATGGGCCGGGTTAACGTGCTCAGGCACTTCATGATCGGCTACATCTCTCCATAACGGCGTAATGTCAAGACGTTCATCGATCCAGTTGTATACGGTTTTAAACATCTGAAAATACGCCCTCCTTACACTCTAGAATTTGGCTTCAGTGGTCCCAAATAAACGAATCCGTTTTCTTTGTTCACTTCGACTTCATATTCATCCAGCGGCGCATTGGCAACTGCGATGTTTTTGCCGTCTTTGGAATAACGGGCGTCGTGACAAGGACAATCGTACTCGTTGTGCCCCTTGGTATTCCAGAAGATCGTACAGCCCAAATGTTTGCACACTGGCGACAAAGCAAAAATGTTGCCTTGCGCATCCTTCGAAATCCAAGCGACCAGCTCGGGCTCGCTCTCATACCATCCGTCAATTTGATGGATCTTGAACTTCACTTCCAACGGTTCGGTCGTAATTTTGCTTTCTTCCACAACCTTCACGAAAGTGCCCTCGCCTTTCTTCATCAGCAGAGGGTCAACTGCAAAGCGAACCATCGGCAATACCGCGCCGCCCATCATGAAGGCCGTCGTGCCGCCGAGCGTGTAGGACAAAAACTGACGCCGGGACATTTCTTTGCGCTGTGCTGGCCGATGTGCCGCATCATGTTGTTCATGGTTACTCATTATCTGTTCCAACCCCCTTTGCCAACCATCTCTTCTGTTTTGCCGCATGGCAAAAACACATTACGAACTAGGACATAACTTATAATAGCCTAGGTGCTTGGGAGCGTCAAGAATATGGCTGGATATTTGCGTCATTATGGAAATCGCGTTCATTAATTTGTTGTCATTTTGTCACATTTGACCTTCTATGGGTTATGTTTTCCCCCAAAAGGATGGCAATTATTCAGTTCCCTTCCAGTTTCATGTCACAAATTCAACTCCATAGCGCTCTTATGACGGCAGACACTTCACTTTGCTCAGGCAGCGCTCCTTCCGCAGTCGGACTCAAGACGAGATCCGCTGCTTCGCACGCCAGCTCCAGGGAGCCATTCGCCGTCAAGACAATGACATATGTAAATCCTGCACCTCGCAGCGCTTCGCACCACCTCGCCAGCATCTTGCTGTACTCCGGTCCATCGCTCCAATAATGGCAAGCAGGGTACGTTACGACTCTGCCCTTGAACGGCATCTCTACCATATCCATCATATCCCTCAGCCGTTCCAGACAGGCTGTTGCCTCAGGCGGGGACTCCTGCCCCGTCATTCCTGTCACAGGCAGCAGACATGTATCCAGATACGGAGCCAGCTCCTGCCATTTGTCCTGTTCGATCTCGCTGAACTTCATTCCAATTCCTCCAATACTCAATCAATCGCAGCATTAAGTATTTCTGCTTATTGCATTGTACAAAAGAAAGCTTCCAATTGCCAGAAGGATTTGAACAGATGCTGTTCTCAGCCTGGCAATCGGAAGCTTTTTTCAGTCTTTGTGAAGCTCATTCAATTGTTTGGTTAGAGAATAGAACGTATCCTCGTCCCCGGCAGCAAGCGCCTTGTCGATGGCAGCGTTCAACTGTTCCGATTGATACTTTTGAATGGCTTCATCCAGTACCATCTCGGCGAACAAGCCGAGCATTGCCTCGTATGTGATTTTCATTTTGTCCATAGGATACACCTCCATAGCGGCGTTAGCTCCTATATTCAATCCCTTTCGTCACATAGCTCTCCATCGTCCATTTCATTCGCTGCAAATCATCCTCTGTCAATTCTCTTACGACTTTGGCAGGTGTTCCGAGAGAAAGCGTATAGGAAGGAATTTTTTTGTTCTCTGTCACAATCGATCCGGCTCCTATTAAAGCATATTCACCGATGTCGGCGCCGTTCAGTACGATTGCCCCCATTCCGATCAATGTGCCCTTGCCTATCGAGCAGCCATGAATGATCGCGCTGTGGCCGACAGATACTTCATCCCCCAGCAGCAGCGGCTGATCCGTGTTCACATGCCCGACAACTCCATCCTGAATGTTGCAGCTATGGCCGATTACGATAGGCGCCAGATCGCCTCTGAGCACTGCGTTGAACCATACCGTGCTCTTTGCTCCGATTGATACTTCTCCGATCACTTTCGCTCCTTCAGCAATATAGCAATCGGAATGAACTGCCGGCACTATCCCTTTGTAAGGCAACAGCATATCGCCATCTCTCCCTTCATTAGTCGGGGAGATTCTAACAAGGCTGCCGTCGAAAGTCAATCTTTATCGCTGCGCGGAGACTACCCCGCTGGAGACAACCGCATCGCCCCATCTGGTCATGCGTATGACCGTTCCATGCTGAGGGTGCTCCCCTATCCGCAGCAAGCCCAGATGCATCATCATCGTCAACACCCGCACTTCCAGTATGGATGAGGCATTGTCGTAGTAATACGGCTTAATGAACGGCTCCAGCGCTTCCTTGATCGATAGGAAGGTTACCCACTCCGTTGCCAGTGCATGAATCCAATGCACGAGCGAGAGCAGATTGGGAATCGGTCCCTTATAGAGCTTCAGCCAGTACTGATACATGCGCTCTTCCTCCAGCACGGGAGAAGCCGAGATGCGTTCCAAGCCTTCTGCCGTAACCTCCAGCGTCTCATGGTTCTCGCGCAAGTAGCCGGAGTAATAGCAATAATCGTACAGAAAGGAAAGGCGATTAGGATAATGATTGAAATGCCGCCCGTATCCGAATCTCCATGCTCCCTTCAGAGGGAGCGTCTCCTGCACGCTTAATCGGTCTAGCAATGCTTGAATGTGCCTCTTATACATGGAACCATCTGCGGACAGCTGCACATGATTCTGGCAGGCGTAATGCAGCAATGATTTCACGTCGCTCCCCAGCAAGTGCTGTTCATCCCGGTAGAGAGGAGGCTCTTCCATATAGTGAAGCTGTGAAGCCAACCTGCGCTTCATCACTTCCTGGAATCTCCCCTTCAGGTCGTTAGGTACTTGAAACAAATACTTTCCGGGACCTGTAAAGCCGTTGAACAGCCACCCTTGATGCTTGAAGCGGAGAATCATTTCTCTTGGACTGGGCGGCTCCTGCTTGGCATCCACTTTACGCTTGCTCTTGCGAGACTTCGTCTTCGATGCCGTGCCTGTCGCTGCATCGGCATCCGTCTTCTGTTCCAATCCAAATCTGCTCTGCTGAACCCGTGCCACCAGGTCCTCCAGACTGTACGACTCTCTCGTATCGAACAATAGCGAATTGAGAAATCGCAAGTCTTCCAGCTTCATATCATGCACTTGTCTCTCGAATACGTCGTTTCGTCCCATCGTTGTCAGTATCGCTTGGATCAGTTCGTTCTTGGAATTGCTGCTGCACTCGCATGAATAAGCATTCGCAATTCGCGTAAGCTGTCCAATATCCGCATATCCTAGCATATCCGATAAATTCATAGCTCTCTCCTTTCCGTTATGTTGGGCAAGAAGCTATTACTTCAATCGAAGGTGTTACTACCATTATGGGAAATTTCACGGTTTTCATACGTATCGGGGAATGATCAAATGCGAAGAGGGCCAGCTTATCCGAAGACCTCCGGATGAAAGCTGACCCTCTAATGAAGAACTCTACTGTTCGTTCAAGTGCTTCGTACAATTATGAAGGAGCGGCCCCCAGCCCTCCTCAACCCGTTGTAATATAGAATATGATACATTACCTAGTCGCTCGTCCTGCAGCCTCGGACATAACGAGAGCAGCATCTCGGCTATGAAGCTGCCGTGCGTAACGATAAGGACATTCCCGGCTTCACGGTCCAATCCGTCCAATAAGCGTCTACCTCGCTCGACAATCTGCTCCGAAGTCTCAATGCCCAGGTCAAGCTTGCGCCAATTCGGCCCCCATCTGGCGATACGTTCCGACTCCGTCGTGCCTTCCGCTTGTCCGAAATGCCGTTCGCGAAGCGCCGTCGCGGGCGCCATCAGCGGTATATGCAATGCGCTTGCGATTTCTTCCGCAGTCGCTCGCGCACGCCGCAAATCGCTGGAGATGACATAATCCCATATTCGCTCATCCTCCGACAGCCGATCTGCTACAGCCTTCGCTTGCCGAAATCCTTCCTTATTCAATGGGATATCCGTCTGTCCCTGAATAATGCCATTCGCATTCCAGTCTGTCTGTCCGTGTCTGACAAATCCGATTAACATCAACATTCTCCTCTTTCATCGCTTATGAAGCCATCCGCCGCCTAGTTTCTCGTTCTTGCCAGCCAATTCAATACCAGCAAGCATAAGATTAATCCAATCAAGGAGAGAGCGATATAATAATGAGGAAATGCGGGGACAACCTCCAGCACTACCGGGTCGCTAATACTGGCAACGGGTATTTCGGCATAGAGGGAGGCTTTCACGACCGCTCCCGCCGTAGAGGCGTTGGCCGTCTCCATCAGACCGGACAACTCGCTTAGTTTAACCGGCTGCTCAGCATCCTTGCCGTCGAAAACAAATACAAACAAGGCACAGGCAAACATCGCCATACACGCTGCGATTACAATTGAAATATTGCGCTTGAACGCCTTCGTGAACTTGTAGCTCTTGGTCGGCACGGACATGAGTGATGTGCTGGCATATATTCTCTCCATCACATTCCGGTTCATCCCTTCCAGGGAGCCGAATGTCTCCGCATGTACGGAAGAGTCCTGAATAAGCCGCCGGCTTGCTTCCCATATTTCGAATTCCTCACGACATGCAGCACAATGCGTCAGATGAGAATCGACAGCCGCACGCTCTTCATCGTCCTCCTTCAAGTCCCAGTATTCACTTAACCTCTGCTGCGCTTCCGTACATTTCATCGTGTATTCATCCTCTCGAATTGTTCCGTCTCCGACGCAGCTCCGAAGTAAGGCTCAAGCTGATCTTTCACACTTGTCCTTGCGCGGAACAACAGCGACTTGACAGAACTGACCGTCTGCCCCAATATGGTTGCGATCTCTTGATAGTCGAGCTGGTCATATTCACGAAGAATCAGGGCTGATCGCTGCTTCTCCGGCAACCGGTTAATGGCCTGTCTGACGAGCGCCATCCGTTCGTTGCGCAGCGCATGCGCTTCGGGAGCCAGCTCGTCAGATTCCGGCGGCTCGAATCCGACGTCTTCCAGCGAGACGTTGATCGCTTTCACCTTGCGAAGCTCGCTTAGCACCGTGTTCCGGGCAATCGTATATAACCAAGTTGAGAAGGAAGCATCCATCTCGCGGAAGGAATGCAGGCTGCGATAAGCTTTGTAGAACGTCTCGGAACAGAGGTCCTCCGACATCTGCTCCAGCTTCGCACTCTTCAACATATGATAAATGAAAGCCATGATCTTCCTCTGATATCGCTGCATAAGCTCCGAGTAAAGCTCGACATTGCCATCCTTTATCTCACGTATTAACTGGGAATCCGTCATGACAGGCGAACCTCCTCCACCTGCACAATCGCTCCCCGTACTTTTGTTGTAACATTGTACTGAACGGGAAGCAAAAAGTTGCGGTCTTTTATTTAAAAAAAGAAAAAAACACGAGTAGTATACTATTCGTGTTCGATGTGCAAATTCCTTCCCATTTCGACAAAAAGGATAATATTCCTTTTTCATCAACAAAATACATAATTATACTGAGTCGAAAAAAGAACAAAAAAAAGACCACTCATATGAGTGGTTAGCGCTCATGCCGAGCGCTGCAGATATTGGATAGGAGTGGAGAGAAACCATACTGTACTTTTATTATATGTATACGCTTCCATTTTGTCAACAGAAAAAATTAAAACCCCGCACCAGCCGATTGACGCGGGGTTAAACAGCCTTGATCAAGTCGATACGGTATAACCTTTGCTCCGGAGCAGCTCGATGGCCATATCCAAGTACTCCTGGTTGCGAAAGCTTAGCCGCAGCACGCCGGGTACATCCATTCTGCTCTCTATAATCTGGATATTGCTCAAGTTAATCCGGTTGTTGCCCAGCTCGCTTGCAATGTTGCCTATAATGCCGGGATGATCCGGAACGTCCACATAGCAATCGTAGATGGAATGAATCATGCCTTTCCTTCGTTCCGGCATCTTGCCGCGGAATTCCCCCGCCAATCGGAACGCTTCCGATATGCCGTCGCCGTCGCCTTGCTCCAGCATGCGCACGAATTCCTCGATACCGCTATTCCAATCCTTCAGATGCTTCAGCAGTACGTCCCGATTATCCAGCAATATATCGCGCCACAAGGCGGGATCACCCGAGGCGATCCGTGTAATATCGCGGAAGCCGCCTGCTGCAAGAGCTTCATACAAGCCGTTGCTCTCGTTGTACAGGCGCACCTGGTTGACAAGGGCAACGGCGATAATATGGGGCAAGTGGCTAATGGCACCTACAATATCGTCATGAAGCTCCGCTTCAACCGTTACGATATTCGCCCTTGTATGGGACAGCAGCTGCTCCAGCGCTTGCACCGATTCTTCCGCTGCGCTTGGCGCAGGAGTGAGCACATAGAAGGCGTTCTCCAGCAGATGGTAGGAAGCGGCCTCAACGCCTGTTCGCTCCGACCCGGCCATAGGATGACCTCCGATGAATGTGACGCCCTCCTGTTTCAGCGCCGCAGCACTATGCATGACTGAAGCTTTCGTGCTGCCGACATCCGTCACAATGCAGCCCTTCTTCAGCTTGCAGCTGCTGAGCTGCCGAAGGTATTCGTCCATATGGCCAACCGGAACGCACAGGAATATAAAGTCCGCATCTGCGGCCGCTTCCTCCACGGAAGTCGTAGCCTCATCCACTACGCCTCTCTGGACGTATTTCTCAGCCGACGAGAGACGAGGAGAGTAGCCCACAACTTTAATGCCGGGCTTGTCCTTTAAACATAATGCTATTGAACCGCCTATTAAACCGACACCGAAAATCGATACTTTCATCATGTTAGCTATTCTGCACCGCCGCTTCCTGCAATACTTGCTCCAATGCGGCGATAAACTTCTCATTCTGCTCCGGTGTACCGACGGATACGCGAATGTACGAAGGATAATGCGCCCAGCGAGGCCGAACGATGACACCGTTCTGCAACAAGCTCTGGAATACTTCCTGGGAAGGGCGTTTGACATCCACCATAATAAAGTTGCCGTATGCCGGGAAGTAGTTCAGGCCGAGTTCATCGAACTTCTCACACATGTATTCCAGCCCCTGCCTGTTATCGGTGCGGCAGCCCGCTACAAACTGGTCGTCCGCAAGCGAAGCTTTCGCCGCCGCCTGTGCGACGCGTGTCGTATTGAATGGCTCCCTGACCTGATTAATGAAATGAATGACGTCAGGATGTCCGACACCGTATCCGATGCGCAGCGCGGCAAGTCCATATATTTTGGAGAACGTCCGCAAGACGACAAGATTGCGGCACTCCTTCAGCATCTTTACGCCATTGCTGTATGCCGGATCGTCAATGTATTCGCCATATGCTTCGTCCAGCACGACAAGGACATGCTCGGGCACGGCCTTCATGAATGCTGTCAGCTCGTCATGCTTGACGATGGTTCCGGTAGGATTGTTGGGATTGCATATCCACAGCACCTTCGTCCGGTCGGTAACCTTATCCAGCATTGCCGGCAAGTCATGTACGCCTTCCTTTAACGGAACTTCAATAATATGGGCATTCTCGATCTCTGCGTTGTGCTTGTATTGGGAGAAGGTCTCATCCGCCATAATCGTCTCGTCCCCGGGGGCCAGGAACGCTCTGGCGATCATCAGAATAATCTCGCTGGAGCCGGAACCGAATATGACGCTCCGCGTATCGACGCCCAGCTTGCCCGCCAACGCATCTGTCAGCTCGATGCTGGCGCCGTCGGGATAAATGCTGGAACGTTCGATCTCCTCCATCACCGCTTCTCTTACTTTACTGGAGCACCCGTAAGGATTCTCATTGGACGCCAGCTTAATCACTTCACTAAGACCCAGCTCTCTCTTCACATCTTCTACCGGCTTGCCCGGCTGATAGACGGGAAGATGAACAATGTTGCTTTTTGGCCGCATAGACATATCCTCTCTCTCATCTCTATATCAATGTGAAACTACCGTTTCTATCGCTCTATTGTCTCATATCTGATACTGGTTTGAAAGAGAATTTGCAAGAAAGAAGGAAGAGCCTCCCATCTGCTCTTCGGGAAAGCTCTTCCTCAATGAACTATTATACTTTCAGTGATGCTACAAACTGGGCGATTTCCGATATGCCTTGCTCCTTCGTCCCGGGCGACTGAAGCAGCGGAATCGACTCTTCAATCTTGCGCACGATGGCGCTTCCGACGATAACGCCATCGCACTGCTGCTGGAATCTGACGACCTGTTCACGGCTTGATATGCCGAATCCGACTGCGATCGGACGATCCGTCGCCTCCCGAACGGTAGACAGAAATTCGTCAATGCCGCTGTGGAACTCTGAACGAACGCCCGTAACGCCAAGCGATGACACGCAATAGACGAATCCTCTTGCGTTCTCGGCAATGCGGACGACACGCTCCCGCGACACAGGGGCAACCAGAGGAATCAGGTGAACCCCGGCGGCATCCGCCAGCGGCAGCACGCTCTCACTCTCCTCGATCGGCAAGTCGGGTATGATCATGCCGCTAATTCCTTTGCTCGCGACAAGCTCGAAGAAGCTCTCAGGCCCGTACTGAAGCACAGGATTGTAATACGTGAATAAGATAAGCGGCATCCGTACGCCTTCGTCCTGAAGCCGCTCCGCGACATTGATGCAGTCAAGCAGCGTCACCTTGTTGCGCAGAGCCCGCTCCGATGCCTTCTGAATGACGGGTCCATCCGCAAGCGGATCGGAATATGGCACCCCAAGCTCAATGATATCGGCTCCCGCTTGCTCCAGCGCCTTGACGATGTCAACTGTTGTATCCAGATCCGGATCGCCCACCGAGATGAACGGAATGAGCGCCGTCTTCCCTGCCGCCTTAAGCTCTGCGAATACTTTATCGATCTGATTCATTGGCCGCACCTCCCAAGTAGCCCATGATGGCTTCCACATCTTTGTCGCCGCGCCCGGACAGATTCACGATGACGATCTGGTCCTTATTCAGCGTCGGCGCCAGCTTGATCGTTTCGGCGATCGCATGCGCCGACTCCAGTGCCGGTATAATGCCTTCCGTACGCGACAACAGCTGCAGCGCATCCAGCGCCTCAGCGTCCGTAATAGGCACATACTGCGCCCGGCCTGAATCCTTCAAGTAGGAGTGCTCCGGCCCGATGCCGGGATAGTCCAGACCGGCGGAGATGGAGTGCGCCGGCAGCACTTGTCCGTGCTCGTCTTGCAGCACGTAGCTCAGTGACCCCTGGAATACGCCATGCGTTCCCTTCGTCATCGTCGCCGCATGCTCCTGCGTATCGACGCCTCTACCGGCAGCCTCAACCCCCAGCAGCTTGACGCCGTCATCCTTCACGAATGGATAGAAGATGCCCATCGCATTGCTTCCGCCGCCGACTGCCGCGACGACGTAATCCGGCAATCTGCCTTCTTCCTCCAGAATCTGCTTCCTTGCCTCGTCGCCGATAATCCGCTGGAAATCGCGCACCATCATGGGATATGGATGCGGCCCCGTTACCGAGCCCAGAATATAATAGGTATCCGTCACATGGCTCACCCAGTAGCGAAGCGTTTCGTTGCAGGCGTCCTTGAGCGTCCGCGTGCCGGACGTAACGGGCACCACTTCCGTGCCAAGCAGATTCATACGGAATACATTCAGCTGTTGCCGCTTCATATCCTCTTCGCCCATGAACACCTTGCATTCCAGCCCCAGCAATGCCGCGATCGTCGCCGACGCTACGCCATGCTGCCCCGCACCCGTCTCCGCAATCACTTTCGTCTTGCCCATCCGCTTGGCGAGTACGCCTTGTCCGATCGTATTGTTGATCTTGTGCGCCCCGGTATGATTCAAGTCTTCACGCTTCAGGTAAATCTTGGCGCCTCCCAGCTGTTCAGTCAGCCGGGCTGCATAATAGAGCGAGGTCGGTCTTCCGGAATAACGGTACAGCAATGTGCGCACTTCCTCCTGGAAGGAAGCATCCCCGGCATAATGCAAATAAGCTTCTTCAAGCTCCAACAATGCGTTCATTAACGTCTCAGGCACATATCGGCCGCCGAACTTGCCGTATCTTCCTGCTGCATCTGGCACTACAGTCATCTCTCCATCACCCTTCGAATAAATAATGCAATCTTTCCCAGATCCTTGCGTCCTTCTATCTCCACGCCGCTCGACACGTCGATGCCGTCGGGCGAGTGCTTCTCCAGCAGTTTCCCCACATTATCCGCCTGCAGTCCGCCAGCCACGAACAGCGGAATTCCAAGCTGACGGGCGGCAAGACCATATGCCTCGATCCGTTCCCAGTTGAAGGTCTGACCCGTCCCGCCTCCCGGCGCATCAATCAGCAACGCATCAATGGCTGTGCGGTATGCGCTGAGCACTGCCAGGATTTGATCGGATTCCATTGGCTCTTCTTTGCTTACAGAGCATACTTTCCATATATGCAATTGCGGATAAGCCTTGCGCAGCTCGCACATGTAGTCCGCAGATTCTTGACCATGGAGCTGTACGACATCGAGTGGCGCATCGTTCAGTACCTCGCCGATGTGCGCAATCGATGCGTCGACGAATACACCGACGACGAGAGGGCGGTTTCCTCCGGCTCCCTTGATCTTCCGTGCGGCTTCCACAAGCTTGCCGGCTTGCTTTCCAGTCACCTGCCGGCGGCTGGGTGCGAATACGAGACCCAAGTAGTGAAACGGCAGACCGTTCATTCCTTCAATCGTATCAACATCCTTCAAGCCGCAAATTTTCACCTTCACTTCAGACTGCGCCGTCATCCTCGTACCGGCCCCATTAGCGATTCGACGGCAGCTCCCACGTCAGGCTGACGCATGAAATGCTCTCCGATCAGTACTCCGTCGGCACCGACGGTTTGCAAATAATCCATATCCGCCCTGCCTGCAATGCCGCTTTCGCTAATGACAGTGACCGTCTCAGGAATCGTCTCCATCAGCTTTTCCGTCGTCTGCAGATCCGTTGCGAACGTGCGCAGATCACGATTGTTGATGCCGATCAACTCCACCTTGTCCAACGCCAGCACACGACGCAGCTCTTCTTCGTCATGCACCTCGACGAGCGCGTCCATACCAAGCGCATGAGCCAGATCGTAAAATTCCGACAATTGCTGATCTGTCAGAATGGCTGCGATGAGCAATACGGCATCTGCACCGATTGTACGGGCTTCATATATTTGTCGATAGTCGATCGTGAAGTCTTTGCGCAGCAATGGCAGACCGATTGCCGCTCTTACTTGCTCCAGATACGCATTGGAACCTTGAAAATAGGGTTGATCCGTCAATACGGATATGCAATCCGCCCCAGCAGCCTCATATGCCGCCGCAAGTTGCACAGGATGAAAGTCCGGGCGAATGAGCCCTTTTGAAGGCGACGCCTTCTTCACTTCCGCGATGAGCCCCATCTGGCGCTTCCGCCCCTCAGCCGTCAGCGCGCGGTGAAAGCCTCTGCACGGCGGCAGATCGGCAATGATACATTCAACATGTTGTATGGAGAAGCTCGCTCCGAGCGATTCAACCTCGGTGCGCTTCGTAGCGACTATGCGATCAAGAAACATGGGCCAACTCTCCTGTCATCTCGATTAATTGTTGCAGCTTGGCGCTTGCCGCACCGGAATCAATTGTAGATGCCGCCAAGTCAACGCCCTCTGTCAGGGAAGACGCGCCTCCCCCAATATAAATGCATGCGCCGGCGTTGGCAAGCACGATATCGCGATAAGCCCCTGTTTCCTCCCCTCGGAAGATGGCGCGGATAATATCGGCGTTCTTGGCAGGGTCTCCGCCGCTCACCTCCGAGATCGGCGAGCGCTTCAAGCCGAGCTCTTCCGGTGTTACGTCATACGTGGTGACTGCGCCGCCGTTCAGCTCCGATATTTGGGTAGGCGCAGATAGACTGATCTCATCCAGACCGTCGTGACTGCTGACGACCATTGCTCGCTTAAGCCCCAGTTCCCGAAGGACTTCCGCTATTGTCTCCGTTCTGCTCCGATCATACAGCCCCAGCAACTGGCGGTCCGCTCCAGCGGGATTCGTCAACGGTCCCAGCATATTGAATATCGTCCGCACGCCAAGCTCCCGGCGAGGAGCGGCGGCGTGGCGAAGCGATGGATGATAAATCTGGGCGAACATGAAGCACAATCCGATCCGATCCAGGCATGCGGCCGCTTGCTCCGGCGACAGCGAGATCTGAACGCCCAGCGCTTCGAGCACATCTGCGCTGCCCGCCTTGCCGGACATGGCGCGATTGCCGTGCTTGGCTACGCGGATTCCGGAAGCGGAAGCGATAATGGAGGAAGCTGTAGATATATTGAACTTATGAATGCCAGAACCTCCCGTGCCGCATGTGTCTAGCAGTCCCGACTGTTCGGTCTGCACGCGGCTGGAGAAGGTGCGCATCGCTTCCGCGAAGCCCGTAATCTCTTCCCTCGACTCTCCCTTCATCCGGAGAGCCGCAGCAATGCCTCCGATCTGGGCGTTCGTCGCTTCTCCATTCATGATCAGCGACATGACATAGGCCGCTTCGCCTCTTGTCAGATTGCTGCCGCTCATAATTTTGCCAAGCGCGTTCTGCATAGTGATCGATATTGTATTCATCTTATCCCAGCCTCCCGTTCGCTACGACATCGTAATCCGCATTAATGGATATCTTGCGCGGCTTCTCTTCCGGCGTCGCGAAGCTCTGCTCCGCTGCCCGAATCGCCTTGAGCATCGCTTTCGCCTTATTGACCGTCTCCATGTATTCATTCTCCGGCACGGAATCCCATACGATGCCCGCCCCGCTCTGCACATAAGCCTTGCCGTTCTTGAAAATAATCGTTCGGATCGTTATGCAAGTATCCATGCTGCCGCCAAAGCCGAGATAGCCGATTGCTCCGGCATAAGCGCCGCGAGCTTCATTCTCCAGCTCCGCAATAATCTCCATTGCCCGCAGCTTGGGCGCTCCCGACACTGTGCCGGCCGGGAGACATGAGATGAAAGCGTCGAAGAAGTCCTTCTCGGGATGCAGCTTGCCGCTCACGTTGGATACGATGTGCATGACATGAGAATATCGCTCGATCTCCATGAAGGAATCGCACTTCACTGTTCCGAATTGCGACACTCTGCCGATATCGTTGCGGCCAAGATCGACCAGCATCAGATGCTCCGCGCGCTCCTTCTCGTCCGCCAGCAGATCCAGCTCCAGCGCCTTGTCCTCCTCCGGAGTCTTCCCGCGCGGCCGTGTTCCGGCGATAGGTCTCGTCTCCACCTGATCGCCATTCACCTTCACAAGGGCCTCCGGCGATGTGCCTACGATCACTTCATCCCCCATCTTCAAGTAATACATGTACGGCGATGGGTTCATAACACGCAATACTCTGTATACATGCAGCGGATCGACTTCAGTCTCGATACTGAAGCGCTGCGACAGTACCACTTGAAATATATCTCCCGCTCGAATATATTCCTGAGCCTTCACTACATTGGCCATATATTGTTCTTTCGTCAGATTGGATTGCACATCGCCCAGATCGGGATCGGAAGGAAAGGCCGCGGCCGGCGCGGCCGCCGGCTCCACGCGCTGCTGCAAGCGAAGGATCATCGCCTCCAGCTTGGTTACGGCGTCGTTATACGCCATCTCGATGGACTCATCTGTCGCGCCTTCCGGGATATGCACATTGCCGATAAGCTGCAGCTGCTGCTTGAAATGGTCGAACACGATAACCGTGTCGCAGAACATAAATTGCATGTCGTTCATATTCAAATCGTCTATACGGTGAGCCGGCAGCCGTTCATAATATTGCAGAAGATCGTATCCGAAAAATCCGATCGCTCCTCCCGTGAACGGAGGCAGCTCCGTCATGGACGGACTCCGGAACGTACGAAGCTTCGCCTTCAGCTCGCTGATCGGAGACCCCTTCAATACTGTCTTGCTGCCGTTATGCTCCAGTATCAGCTCGCCATTCTTCCCGTACAGCATCATGAAGGGATTCGTTCCGATGAAAGAATGTCTGGCCCATTTCACTCCGCCCTCCACACTTTCCAGCAGAAAGGCATGCTTCTCCTTGGCGAAGTGCTGGAACAATCGGATAGGCGTCTCCGTATCCGCCATCACATGGCGAACGATAGGAATTAAATTGTAAGTATCGGACAACTGAATGATTCGTTGCAGCTCATGATTCAACATTGGACCTGAACGACCCCCTTTGAACAATATAAGATGAGCATGCCGGCATGCCGGCGTCTTCTGCGGTGTATGGAACAAGAAAAGGCCCCTGCCGCAGCAGGAGCCTGTTATGGATTGATGATAACGTTAACGGATTGATTAGAAATAATGGGATAGCGAATGCAAGTCATTCGGCATGCGTATGCCAAATGATCAATCCGCAGTTTGCCGGACTACCCCTGAAAAAAGGCGCCGCTGCAGTTCACACGCTCAGTCCCCGCTGCACGATACACGCGCAGCCTCATCTCTGCTCAATTCCACTCGTCTCGTCTCATCTCATCTCAACTCGGCTATAACCCTACTGCTCTCATCTCATCTACGTTTTACTATATAACATGGACGGTGATGCGTCAACCGCTTGCAGGAATGTTCATTTTTATTTCGTCGACAAATCGGGACGCAATGCCTTGGCCCCGCCCAGATATACATGCTTGATGTCTTCCTGACCTTTGTCCGTATTAACGAGAGCCATTACCCGTATGCACCGCTCCAGGCTCCCCTTCACAGGCACTTCCAGCGCACACATTAACGGCACCAGCTCCCACCCCGGCAGCTGTCTGATGCTTTGGGCCGGAAATGTCTCATCCAGATCGTTCGTTACCGTAATCAATACGCTGCATAGATCAGCAGGCGACAGCTCGTTCTGTTCCACCAATTCCTTCATCATGGCCAGCGTTGCCGATGCAATCAGTTCTGCTTCATTGCGGTCGACCGTGACAGCTCCTCGTATTCCCCGTACGCTCATTGTTGTTCATCCTCCAGTTTCAATTGCTCCACGACTTCTCTCACCCATTCCACAGGGATATCGCGTCTGATCTCCACTTGCCCGATCGCCGTAGGCAGCACGAATACCATTGTGCCTTCTGCGAATTTCTTGTCATGCATCATTGCGCTCATCACTTTGTCCACATCAAATTCCTCCGGCAAGACAACGGGCAAGCCCAGCTTGGCAAGGGTCCGCTTCGTCTGCTCGTACACCTGGACCGGCACTCCGAACTTCATTGCAAGGCGAGCAGAACCGACCATCCCAATCGATATAGCTTCTCCATGAAGAAGCTCGTTGTAGCCGGCCACCGCCTCAAGCGCGTGCCCGATCGTATGGCCCAAGTTCAGTATTGCGCGCAAGCCTTGCTCCGTCTCATCCTGCGAGACGACAATGGCCTTCACGCCACACCCTTTGTGCAGCGCATACCCTAGCGCGTCCGGGTCAAGGGACAGCAGCTCATTCGCATGCTCCTCGCACCAATCTACGAACTCTGCATCCCATATCAACCCGTGCTTGACTACTTCCGACAACCCTGCTTTCACCTCTCGCAAAGGCAGCGTCTGCAGCGTACGCAAGTCGTATAACACGAACTCGGGCTGATGAAAGGCCCCGATGATGTTCTTCGCAAGCGAATGATTCACCGCTACCTTGCCTCCCACACTGCTGTCATGCGCCAATATCGTCGTTGGAAGCTGGATGAACTTGATCCCCCGCATATAAGATGCTGCAACGAAGCCGGCAAGATCGCCTACCACGCCGCCGCCCAGTGCAACGATTGCCGACTTGCGGTCAAGCCCCGCCTCCAGCGCCTTGCCGACCAGCTCTCCCAGCATATCGAGCGATTTCGAACTCTCGCCGGCCGGAATAACCTCGCTGTGAACCTTATAGCCCCCCGCTTCCAGCTCTGCTTGAAGAGGCGCCAGATAATGTGCCGCAATATGTTCATTCGTAATAATCATTATGGGGGATTTCGTACTGATCCCATGGCGGTGGAAGTAAGAAGAAGCCTCTCTTAAGAGACCTTCGCCGATATAAATAGGATATGACCGCTCCCCAAGGTCTACTGTTAACTCGCGCATATTAATACCTCTCCAATTGCTCTAGATAGTTGTTCAGGTTGCCGCGAATTTCTTCCATGGAGTCTCCGCCGAACTTCTCCAGGAACGCCTTCGCCACTTCCCATGCTACGACATGCTCCATTACGACGCTTGCGGCCGGCACCGCACAGCTGTCGGAGCGTTCCACTTGTGCGGTGAACGCTTCCTTCGTATCGATGTCGACGCTTCTCAGCGGCTTGTATAGTGTAGGAATCGGCTTCATGACGCCTCTTACGACGATTTGCTCACCATTTGTCATTCCGCCCTCGAAGCCGCCCAGCCGGTTGCTCGCCCGATAGTATCCCCGTTCCTCGCTGTACATGATTTCGTCGTGCACTTGCGAGCCGCGCAGCTTTGCCGCGTTGAAGCCGATGCCAATCTCGCAGCCCTTGAACGCGTTAATGGAGACGACTGCGCCTGCGATTCGACCATCCAGCTTGCGGTCCCATTGCACATGGCTGCCCAGGCCGACCGGCACGCCCTCGACGATGCATTCCACGATGCCCCCTATGGAATCCCCTTCCGCCTTGATCTTGTCGATATATTCAGTCATCTTCGCCTCGGTGGCCTTGTCGGCTACTCGAACGGGCGATTCCTCTGTCAAGGCAATCAGTTCATCAAGCGGCATATCGTTCGGCGGCGCCGTAATCTCGCCAATGGATATGACTTGTCCTGCCACCTTCATGCCGAATGCCGCCAGCAATTGCTTCGCAACCGCGCCTGCTGCAACACGGGCTGCCGTCTCGCGCGCACTGGAGCGTTCCAGCACATTGCGCAAATCTTTCAAATTATATTTCAGCCCGCCGTTCAGATCAGCGTGTCCCGGTCGTGGACGATGGACGCGACGCTTCTCCTCGTCGCTGCCTTCGATCGGCTCGATATTCATCACTTTCGTCCAGTGCTTCCAATCGTTGTTGCGGACGATAAGCGCCACCGGAGCTCCTGTCGTCTTGCCGTGCCGGACGCCGCCTACGATCTCGGCCTCATCCTTCTCAATCTGCATTCTGCGGCCGCGTCCGTGTCCCTTCTGTCTGCGCTGCAGTTGGAAGTTAAGCTCCTCGAAGTCTATCCGCAAATTGCTGGGCAGCCCTTCAATGATCGCTGTGAGCTGAGGACCGTGTGTCTCGCCTGCCGTTAAATAACGTAAACTCAAGCTTAAGCTCCTCCTTCGACAAGTCCCTCTATTTCCGAAAACATCTTTGCTCATTATAGTATAGGTGCCCCGAAACGGCAACAAAAAAGCTCCGTTGCCGGACTCATTCTCACGATTGAGCGGCAGCGGAGCTTGCAAGGTTAAAGGGCTTACGAGTACGTGGCTGAAGGTCGCTGAGCACGGCTTTCACCCGGTTGAGAACTGTCTCCTGCATAATCGGCATCGGCCAGCAGTCCGGACAATTGGCTTCTCTCCAGCCCGAGAATCTGCGCACATTCCTGAATCGTAATTATGCCCTGCTTGTAAGCGGCGATCACTTGACGCTTGTCCATACGAATCCACCTTCCGTGCAGTATTGTTAGACTTATTATAGGAATGGATGGAAAATCGTATACGTGTGCGCTATATTCGCCGGTAGAAGAACGTGTCGGCCGTCTCGAATCCGTACTGGGCCGGAGTAAAAATCTGTTCCGTACTGCCTACAAACAGAAGTCCGCCTGGCTTCAGAGCCGCAGCGAATTTATGATAGAGCTGATGCTTCGCTTCCTCAGTAAAATAGATCATAACATTGCGGCAAACAATTAAATGAAAATCGCTGTCGAAACGGTCATGCAGCAGATTCTGCTGTCGGAATTGAATGGCGCGGCGCAGCTTGTCGCTAACCTCATAGGCTCCGTGCTGCTCAACGAAATAGCGGTCGCGGTATGTTGGCGGCACATCCCGAAGCGCCCGTTCCAGGTAAACGCCCTGCTGCGCCTTAAGCAGCACATTGCTGTCCAGATCCGTTGCCAGCAGCTTCGTACGCTGCAGCGCTCCCAGTCCATCCATAATCATCGCAATCGTATAAGGCTCCTCTCCCGTCGAGCAAGCCGCGCTCCATACCTTCAGGTTAGCATTGGCGCTCAGCATAGCGGGCAGAAAGCGGTCCTTCAATACTTCCCAGCGTTGCGGATTGCGCCAGAACTCCGAGACATTGATCGTCATGCGATCCAGAAATTCGTTCATTAGCGCTTTATCGTTCTCCAACGCCTTCCAGTACTGATCAAAGGTAGTATAGCCATGCTTCATACGAAGCGTGGTCAACCTTCGCTTCATCTGGGCTTCCTTATACTGGGATAAGTCAATGTCTGTCTTGTGCTTCATCCGCTCCACGAACCGCATGAAATCCTGATCGTCTGACATCTATCCCCCGCCCCCTATACCCACTTCTGGATCGAATGCGCATAGGCTACGATTTCTTCGGGCTTGAAGAAGAGGCCGATTTCCCTCTCCGCATTATCCGGCGAGTCGGAGCCGTGAATGAGATTAAAATTCGTATGTACGGCAAAATCTGAGCGGATCGTCCCCGGAGCGGCCGCGAGAGCATCCGTCTTGCCGATCAGCGCACGAGTGAGCGCGATAACATTGTCCCCGCTCCACACCATGGCAAATACCGGCCCGGAAGTGATGAAGGCAAGGAGCGGTTCATAAAAAGGTTTCCCTTTATGCTCGGCATAGTGCGTTTCGGCCAGCTCTTGCGGAACGGTCATAAATTTGGCGGCGGACAACGTCAGCCCCTTCTTCTCGAAGCGCGACACGATCTCTCCGATCAAGCCACGCTGCACGCCATCCGGTTTGATCATCAGAAAAGTTCTTTCCATCTCCTCATCCATTCCTTCCTGCATCTCTGTTCTCATCTTTTGCTAGTAATTTCTTTTGCCTACAAAATGAGCGATGTCCATCAAGTTTTTTCGCGCCGGAATAGCTGGCAATTGCATCAGCGCATCAAGTGCCTTCTCTATGTATCGGTTGGCCAGCTGATCCGCTAAAGCTCCGCCTTCGCTCTTCTTGATCAGGCCGATAGCCCGCGACGCATCCGCATACAAGCCTTGCTTGCGGATTGTAGCAATCTCTTGCAACAACGGTTCGCGGATGACCTCGTCACGCAGCGCCAGAATTACCGGCAACGTGATGTTGCCTTGTCTCATATCCGAGCCCGGCGGCTTGCCGATCGCTTTCTCCGTACCGTACAAGTCCAGCAGATCGTCCCTGATCTGGAACGCCATGCCCACATTGTATCCGAACCGGTAGAGCTGATTCGCCGTCTTGCGCTCCGCTCCGGCAGCAACGGCTCCCAGTTGGCAGCTGATTGCGATAAGGAGCGCCGTCTTGCGTCGGATTCTGAGCAGATAATTGCGGACGGACTGATCCGTATTGAAGAAATCCCTGATTTGTTCCATCTCGCCTATGCACATCTGAACCAAAGCGCTCGACAGCACTTGATGAACAAACGGCTCCTTCAGCTCCGCCGCTACGGATAGCGCGCGGCCATGAATGTAATCTCCCGTATACATGGCGATCCGATTGTCCCACTTGGACTTGACGGTTGGCTGACCGCGCCTGGTGTCGGCATCGTCAATCACATCGTCATGCACCAGCGACGCCATATGGATCAGCTCCAGCGGCACAGCCACTTTTTTGAGCACATCAAGCTTGTATTCGCCGAATTTGCCTGCAAGCAGCACAAATACCGGTCGAATACGCTTTCCTCCCGCCTTGAGCAGATGCAAGGACGTCTCACTAAGCAGTGCATGCTCGTCCCTGACGCTGCGCTCAAGCTCCTTCTCTATGCCGTTTAAATCGCCTTTCATTTTGGCGTATAGATCTAATAGTTTCATTCGTTCACCTTATGAGCAGATTGTTCTTCAAAAAAAGCAATGTTCGTCTCTTGCTGCAACAAGCCCAGTTGCGTTGCATATCGGAAATATAAGGACAGGCCGTCCTGAAGTCGTGCATCAAAATCGTATTGCAGCGATCGGAAGTAGGTAGTCCAGTAAGGTTGGCTGCCGCCGATGCGCGTACATGCGTGCATAATCAAGTCTTCCACATGGCTCAAATTGTCGCGCTTGGCCTCAAGGAGCATGGACCATACCGCATCCACCAGTTCCGGCTCTCTCTCAATCATTTCGCGTCTTGCCGCAACGACGGCATACGTCATGCCGAGTCCCGTCCAATCGTGCCATAGCTCGCCCAGATCCATCACATACAGGCCATGAGACAGCCAAGAAGCGCGTATGGCGGGATCGCCGATCAGCAGCGCGGCATCGGCATGCTGCAGCATCTCGTCCAGTACAGGCTCGGTCGTGATGTAATCCGGTGTGCATTCGAATCTTAACGCCATAATGATTTTGAGCAGATTGACGGAGGTGGCGGATGCCGATGTCAAAGCAATTCGCTTCGGCTTGGCGATGTGAATAGGCTGCTTCAGGAATAGAAGGATGGAATGCACCTTCCCGACCGATCCCACAGACAATCCTGGAAGCAGTCTGTACTGTTCCGAATATTGTCCGTAGGAGAAGGAGGATATGGCCGACACATCCAGCTTGCCTTCGCTAAGCAATCCATTCAACCGGGCAGGTACGCGGGCAACCAGCTCATAGCGGTCATCTCCGCATTCCCCTTGCTCCGCGAGGCCGTGAAACAGGGGCCAGGCGTTGGCGTAATCAATCTCCCCTATTCGAATTGGGCGTCCCAGCCCCATGCTGATCATCTCCCCATCTTCTGTACAAATCATGATCGATGTCTAGGCTGTCCAGTACTTTGCCGACAAGGAAATCAATCATCTCTTCCATCGATTGCGGCTTGTAATAAAAGGCGGGCATAGCCGGTACGATCTGCACGCCCAATCTGGCGAGCGTCAGCATATTCTCCAGATGAATGGCGTGCAGCGGCGTCTCGCGCGGCATAAGAAGCAACGGACGCCTTTCCTTCAGCATGACATCAGCTGCCCGCGCCAGCAGATTATTGGAGCTTCCGTGCGCAATGGCGCTTAATGTCCCCATCGAGCACGGTGCGATGACCATTCCCTGCACACGGAACGAGCCGCTGGCAATTGATGCGCCAATGTCCCCATTGGGATGATAGTGCAGACTGCCATCGGTGAGCGCCGTTCCGAACGCCCGCTCCAGCGCAGCGGCACGTCTTGCCGTCTCCCAGCCGAGCTCTTCCTTCAACACCCGCCAGCCCGCCTCTGTCACGACCAGATGCACGGTCCAGCCACCGGCCAGCAGCTCTTCAATCAATCGTATGCCGTATATGCACCCGCTGGCTCCCGTCATGCCGACAATTAGCCGCCGCTTCCCGCTATTGCGCTCTACCATTGGCGAAGAACCAGCAAGTCAAATAAGACAAACAGGAACAATACGACGCTCAACGTACCGTTCATGCCGAAGAACGCCACTTGAACGCGGGACAAATCCGTCGGCTTGACAAGATAATGCTGGTAAAACAAGAGCGACACCGCAATTACCGCACCCAACAGGTAAGCCCAGCTCAGCCCTGTCATCCAGAACAACGCCAGGAATCCGACAGCTGTAACAACATGCAATGCCCGAGCGATCCATAGTGCGCCGGCAATGCCGAATCGGACGGGAATGGAGTGCAGGCCTGCTCGTTCGTCGTAGTCCCGGTCCTGTGTCGCGTAGACAATATCGAATCCCGCAATCCACAACGAAACGGTCACATACAGTACCCAAGCGGCGGCATCGAACTCTCCCGTTACGGCCACCCAGCCGCCCAGCGGAGACAATCCGATCGTCAAGCCTAACACAATATGGCATAGCCAGGTGAATCGCTTCGTGTAGGAATAGAACACAAGCATGAACACAGCAATCGGCATCAGCTTCATTGTAATGTCGTCCAGATGGGCCGAGGCATAAATGAGCATGGCGAAGGAAGCGACGATGAACAGCAGCACTTCAGCCGAACGAAGCAGCCCTGCCGGCAATGCGCGGTTCTTCGTCCTAGGGTTGCTGTAATCGATCCGCTTGTCGATTAGCCGGTTCAGGCTCATGGCGGCGCTTCTGGCACCGAACATGGCCAGCGTAATCCAGCCGATCTCGCTCCACAGCGGCAAGCGGTCCTCCACAACGATCGTACCGAGAATAGCGCCCATATAAGCGAACGGGAGGGCAAATACGGTGTGTTCGAATTTTATCATTTCAAGTATAATGCCAAGTTTGCGAATCATTACCCTTCCTCTTTCCCTTTCGTTCCCATATGAAGCGCGGCTACTCCGCCAAAAAACAATTTGATATCGACTTTCTCCAGGCCGGCTTTCCGGAACAGCTCTTTCAGTTCCTTGGCGTCGGGAAACAGCTTGAGCGAATCCGGCAGCCATTTGTACTCCTTGAACTTTCCGGCGAACATCTTGCCGAACAGAGGCAAGATTCGTTCAAAATATAAATAATAAATCCCTTTAAACGGCTGCCAGGTCGGCTTGGACGTATCCAGACATACGACTTTCCCGCCAGGCTTGACCACTCGTCTCATTTCCTGCAGCACCTGCAGATAATCCGGCACATTCCGCAATCCGAAGCCGATCGTGACATAGTCGAAGGAATCATCCTCGAAGGGAAGGCTCATCGCATTTCCGCGAACCACCCGTATCCGGTCTTGCAGCTGCAGATCATTAATTTTGGCTGCGCCGATGTCCAGCATATTCTGGCTGAAGTCAAGGGCGACGATGTCGCCGCTCCCGGTCGCGCGGGCCATGTCGATGCTCCAGTCGCATGTGCCGCAGCACACATCCAGTGCAGTCTGTCCGGACTTCATCC
Source organism: Paenibacillus sp. J5C2022 (assembly GCF_025567625.1). Classification (GTDB taxonomy): domain Bacteria; phylum Bacillota; class Bacilli; order Paenibacillales; family Paenibacillaceae; genus Pristimantibacillus. Next base: position 255,054 of record NZ_JAOQJC010000005.1, read on the forward strand.
CCATTTTCTTCATCGTGTACTTGCGCCAGGCTTTATGTCTGCGGAAGCTGATAATATCGTTCATCACGTCATACTTGGGCGCGATCGTCTCGAACAGGGCATGCACATGATCCTTTGAACCTGATTGTGTCACAACTTCACCTCGTCTCATTTAGGGCAGGTACATGGCCGCCAAGCGAATGCAGCATGTGGTCGACAATACGGGACATCTCCTCCACCAGGTTGTCCGATTCCATTCGATTCACGATCGCCTTGACCGCTCCCGCCGACTGCTTCAGCACTTGAAGCAGCTGGGAATGGATGCCGTACTTCTCCACGAGTCCTTGCAAATATCGGTTCTCCATAGATGCGTTGGTCAGCTTGTAGCGCTCCTCGTCCGTACCAACCTGGATAATATGCCAGTATCCCCAGCTGCTCTGGAATCGCTCGCAGCTCTCGGTCCGCTTCATCTCGTCCAACGCCACCTCGCAGCGGCTCAGCTCGCTAAGCAGCTCTGGCCATAGCCGCGATACGGAGCCTTCCAGCAAGCCGGCAAAATGCTCGAATAAACCGCTCTTCAGCCTTACTGCGTAGCTGTAATAGTCCTCGGCGGTTACCTTCAAGCTTCTCATCTTGGCATACAGGGTTACCTTCAGCCGGTTCACTTCGCTTACGGCCCCGCTAATGCGTGCGATCATCTCAACCTGCCCGGCTTGCGCCAGCAGCTGGTAAAAGCGTGAACTGAAATAATCGCCGGCAAGCACGTTCAATTGCCTGGAGCGCATCTCCCGTTCAGAGCGTCGCTGGTCGTCCGTGTCGATTAAGTCGTGCGTATCCAATCCGACCTGAACCAGCGATGTAACGAGCGTGAACAGCTCACTGTGCTTTGCCGTAGACTGCTGGCTGTCCAATGCAGCATGCAGCATGCGCAGCCTGGGTTCAGACAGCGGAGGAAGCTCCGTGAAAGATTGTATCATGTCATATTTCATATACTTTTCTGCCATCTCAGGAATACGGTATCTTTTCATTGTGGAAGCCTCCGAACAGTAATGACAAGGTCGATGCCTAATAATCTAAACTATTATAGCACAACTTCGATCATGAGCATACGACCTGGCCAGCTTATTCAACTTTTTGCAATAACCTAGCGCATTCAAGGCCCATCGTCGGCCGAGTCGGCACTATAGCCTTCTACCGGCCCATATCGCTGCACCCACGCCGAAGTAAAGCTGAGACGCAGCCTGTTGCGCCACTTCACATCATGAATGGGATCGATATACGCCGGAATGGATTCATTCGCCAGCCAGCCATCCTGCTGTCTCACATCCACTGCGGCCATTATTCGCTGCTCGCCGCCGCTTCGTACCGTGAATCGAATTAGCAGTCTGTCTACGTTCGTCAGACGCTTGTAAGACAGTCTGATCAGCTTCGCCATATCGGAGAATAACGCCTCCGGTCTTCCGCCTTGACTGGACGCTACAATATCAACGGTAAGGACCGAGCTGCTCCACTTCACCTTGCCAAGCCGCTCCCGCAGCTCCACCCCGGATAGAATATCCACCACGTTCTCATTCGTTATCCGATTCAACGGCATCTCGCGGAACACCGCCACGGGATGCCGCGCAACGGCTTGTTTCTGAAGCAGATCGGGAATCCATGCCAATGCGGCGGTTACGGCGAGCGCCGCCAGGCATGCCGCAGCCAGCGATTTGGCTATGCGCATGTCAACACCTCCCAGAGGGGGGAATTCATGCCCTACCTCAAGTGTAGACATCTTGGGATGCGCTCATACAGGTTAAGGGCCTATACAACATTGTACGAGCGGCCTCCCGCGAATATACTAGTTCAGCAGCGGAGATGCATGGCGTCCCATTCCGACAAAAAAGCAGGCTGCGCCTGCTTCTCCCCGATTGCTATTGATCTGTTTCCACCGTACCGTATTTGGTCATAACGACAGCTTTGCCTCTAATTTTGATAGCAGATGTATGGTCCGTGAATTGGCAAATCAGCACTTCATTCCTGTCCAGCTTCTCTGTATGATGAAATTTCGTATCTTGTCCCCGGGTCAGCCCTATAACCTGCACGCCCTGATCCTTGGCCTTGATGACAACATAATCGTTCGTCGACTGTTCCAACTTAATCCCTCCGTATCCTTCGCTAGCTTAACCGTCTCTGAGAATTATAGAGGATGTACCACCAATGTGCAACGTTTCAATTCGTCTTTCAATTTCTCTAGCTGCCAGTATAAAAATAAAAAAACGTTACT
>NZ_JAOQJC010000050.1 GCF_025567625.1 Paenibacillus sp. J5C2022
TTTCATACACTAGTCCGAATCGCACGCACCTTTTCGGCTCTCCAATGTAGGTTTCATACACTAGTCCGAATCGCACGCACCTTTTCGGCTCTCCAATGTAGGTTTCATACACTAGTCCGGATCGCATAAGATTGATTTAATCGCCAACAGAAAAGAGCAGCGCCGGTCCAGCGCTGCTCTCTCTTCTGTCGCTTATATGCTATTATTCGCCGCCAAGGAAAATATAACGGCCCAAGATGAGAATGGCGAGAATCCACATGAGCCAGTGGATCTTGTACTTGCCCTTGCCGAACAGATTCGATACGGCAGCCAGCAGTACATAAGAGACGATACCGAAGGAGATGCCGTTCGCAATGCTGTATGTGAATGGCATCAGCGCCAGCGTCAGGAACGCAGGGATCGCATAGACCATATCGGAGAAGTCGATCTCCTTCACGGACTGCATCATAAGCACGCCGACGATGATCAGAGCGGCAGCCGTTGCCGAGCCGGGAACGAGTGCCACCAGCGGCGACAGGAAGACGGCGAGCAGGAAGCAGATGCCCGTCGTTACGGCCGTCAAGCCGGAGCGTCCGCCTTGCGCAATGCCCGCCGAGCTTTCTACGTAAGCCGTCACGGTGCTTGTGCCCAGTACCGCGCCGCCGCTAACGCCGATCGCGTCCACGAACATTGCCTTACCGACCTTCTTCTTGCCCTTCTCAGGGTCTTTCATAACGCCGGCGCGGTTAGCCGTGCCGACAAGCGTACCGAACGTATCGAACAATTCCACGAATGTGAATGTCAGAATGACGGTAATCAGTCCCACTTCGAAGACGCCGGCGAAGTCAAAGTGCCACACGTTCAGTTCGCCGAAGTTCGGAACCCACGTCTTGCCTTCCAGCGCTTCGCTAACGTTCACATGGCCCGTAGCAATCGCTAGAACTGTCGTGCCAAGAATACCGAACAAAATAGCGCCAGGGACGCGGAGCACCATCAGAATCGCGATCAGCGCAATCGCCACAATTGTGAAGATCACTTCCGCGTTATGGAAGCTGCCGAGCACGATGACCGTCTCAGGCCCGCTAACCGCGGCGAAGCTCTTCTGCGGTATGTCCGTGAAGCTGTCCACGACAATCGTCATCAGTCCGCTGTTCTTCAGACCGATAATCGCGATGAACAAGCCGATACCGACCGTGATTGCATGCTTCAGGCTGTCGGGAACAGCTGTAATAAGCATTTGGCGTACTTGGGTAACGGTCAGTATGATGAAGATAATACCGGAGATGAATACCGCTGTCAGCGCCATTGAAGCCGAGATCGGCTTGCCGGTTGCCTGTGAAGCGATAACGACCGATGCGAAGTAGGCATTCAAGCCCATGCCTGGCGCCAGTGCGACCGGGAAGTTGACGAACAGTCCCATCGCAATGGTGAAGATGCCCGCCGCGAGCGCCGTAGCGAGGAACACGCCCTCCCAGCTCAGTCCGGCCGGTGTCAGAATCATAGGGTTGACTGCTAGTATGTAGGCCATCGTCATGAAAGTCGTCAGCCCCGCCATAATTTCAGTTCTTACATTTGTTCCCAGTTCCTTCAATCGAAAGAAACGTTCCATTTTGATCAATACCCTCCCAAAATTGTGTTGGAACAAACAGAGAAGCCCGGATGAATATGCGCATGCGCGCATTCCTCCCAGGCTCTGCAAAAAGCGAAAAAACGATCCGCTGGACCGTAGCGGACATCTTTCTCACCTTCCGTAGCCTGATCATTTACGGTGACCTGTAGAGACTCTCAAGCCAATTCTTGAGATTATACGAAAAGTTTTATGCTGTTGTTTTCCGATTACAATTTTATAGAGAATACCGCTATTTTGTCAACATTTTTCACGAATATTCGAGGAAATCATATTTTTAATTATTCGGTTTTACAGCGTTTTCACAAGGCGTGTCTGTCACTATTTTCCTATGTGCAGGCATCCAATTCCATACAAGCCGAGTCTGTGAGCCGAATTCGGTCATAGCGCCACCCGCTTATCCCAACAGCCATGCGAGCAGCAGCGGGACGGCAATAATGCCGATCAGGATGAGCCAGCCAAGCGGCCTTGCGAAGTTCATCGTCCAGCCGACGCCGAAGCGCTTCTCCACGAATATCGCCGGGTCCTTCGGATTGAAGTAGAATTGGCCCAGCTTCCAATGTTGATCCTGGTCTCCTGCGGCTGCCGCCGCTTTCCCATCCGCATCACCGACGCCTCCTCCGATCCGGCTTCCGCCTTGCCCGGTCACAATCGACAACACAATGGAGCCCACTACGATAATGCCCGTTACGACAAGGACGAGTACGCTTGGCACCCGGATGTCCCAATCCAGCAGCTGGTACAGTTGAAAGCTTCCGAACATCGCGATCATCAGAAAGGCGTTCACAACGACGAAGGAAGACCAGTAACGGCGGAATTTGACATTGCGCCGCAAGGAGCCATCCGGATCGCTGGACTCCACGATCTGCTTGCTGCGGCCGATCGAATAATTGACGAAGATGAATACAAGCAGCACGAACGAGCCAATGATGGCAGGCCACATGACAGCCGAGTAGCTTTTCTCCACCGTTCTTGTAATGTTCCCTTCGAAGTCATGTTTCATCGGAATGCGGTCCGGGAATTGATCGTAACCCAGCAAACCGATGAGAACGAACGAAACGATAAGCAGGAAGTGAGGAATAAACCAGAGATAGGATACAGTCAGCTTCTCCTGCCGGAATTTCGTATTTACGATGACTCGCTGCACCTTGTCCGTCAGCCAGTTCTCCTGTTGCTTTATTCGCTTGACGGCACGGTGCTGCTTCAAATATAAGAGGAATGACAGGATCAGATAGCCGAACACATGCCCCATCATGACCAGGCTCCAGCGCTCCTCATTCATTCCGCTCAGCGACAGCAGGACAAGCGACGCGCTGAGCGCAACGCCGGCGGCTCCGTTCCACCAGACATATTGGCTCCTTAATGCAGCAAGCCTGGAATCCTTCTGCGCTTGCTCCGGCACAGTCACGCCGAAGCTCTCGATTCTCCTGGTCAGAAAGGGCATAATGGTCGAAATCAATACGAGCGGGAACATTACAATTGCCGTCATCAACACCAGCCAGCCTTGACTCATGTCAGCTCTCCTCCTTGGGCAGCATATCTTGAAATACAGCTTGACTGATTTCCTCGAATTGCTTATCCGTCATCCCTCTGCATATCGCATCGGCTATTAGTGGTCGCAATTGCTCCATCAAGCGGCTTCTGTAGGCTTCATCCGCAGTGGGATAAGCGTCCGTCGTAATGACAACGCCTTGCTTGCGATTAATCTGCACATAACCTTCTTGCCTCAGCAATTGGTAGGCCTTGTTCACCGTATGCAGGTTAATGCCGAGATCGGCAGCCAGACTTCGCACGGACGGCAAGCCTTCCCCGGGCTGCAGTTGCTTCCGCGCAATCCCTTCCACTATTCCATGGACAATCTGCGTATAGATCGGCGTCTCCGATTGCAGATCAATATCCAGCAGCATATTCGCATCACCACACTTGTCTCGTATGATTGGTTAGCCCAACCCCATTTCGGCTCCAAACTCATACACTTGTTATATTCGAAGTATAACAGATATAACTGAATTATTCAATTGCCTGGCTATGCCGTTCCCTCCACACGGATGGACTCACCTTGAATCTTCGTTTGAAATGCCGACTGAAGAAATGAATGCTTTTAAATCCGGTCAAGTCCGCAATTTCTCCAATGGCCAGTCTTGTATTCTCCAAATAACTGGTGGCAGCGTGAAGTCTTAGATCATCCAGATAGCGGAATGGCGTTTTGCCCGTATGCTTTTTGAAGACCCGAATAAGATGTGATTCACTCAGATGCACGATCCGGCTGAGTGTGGGAAGTGTGCTCATATCTGTATAGTGGCTTTCCAAATAGCGCATAAGGGCATTAATGGTTGCTTGGTGACTCGCTTGTCCCTTCTCAAGCCTTGAACGCTGTGGGGTGAGGATATAGTTGATCAATAGAAAAATTTTCTTGATATCCGTAATAGCCAACTCATGCAACGTGTCATCCTCCAATTCCGGATTTAGAGCTACGAGTTCGGAAAGCAGTTTCACGCTGGACAAGACCAGTTGCACTTCGGGCATGTTGCCGCCACTTCTCCCCTGAATCTCATTCCAATTCATAATGAACGGCAAGCTTGGAATACGTTCATCGGAATCCGTGTCTATTTCAATATAGAAATACTTGAATGATTGGGACAAGCCGTTTAAGGTGTGCGGCGTATAGCTCGGAATTAGGAATAAACAGGGTTCCGCGGACGAATAAGTCATGCCCAGCCATTCCAGCTTGAACTGTCCTTCGAACAAATAGAGCATCTCAAAGCTGGCATGTATGCCTCCCTTTTCCGGTTCAGCATCCTGCCTCGATGCAACGGGATACATTCCGCACTTGCGAATCCTCATATCACCTGAACACTCCAATCCAATAATGTGAATTCATGTTCTCATTCGATGTTGATCATATTGTGCAAAGACATCGGCGAGCCCACACCCTAGAATCAATGGTAAGCAGAAAACAAGGAGTGAACGCATTTGGACAAAGCCAGAGCGCTTCTAAGCAGCTACGCAAAAAAAATCGTTCAAAATGGCCTGGTTGCCGGCCCCGGCGGCAATCTAAGTATCCGGACTGGAGAATGGATGCTGATCTCGCCTAGCGGATTCGATCTGGCTGAGATTGATCCGAGTCAATGGTGCGCGGTTGACATCGCCAGCGGCCGCACAGATGCAGGATCTCTGAAGCCATCATCCGAGCTTCTCCTGCATCTGCAAGTTTACCGCACCCGCTTGAACGTCCAAGCGATCGTCCACACCCATCCCATTCATTGCATTGCACTCGGCCTGGTGTCCAGAGAGCTTCCCGTCCTCTTCCCGGATCAAGCTGCCTTGCTGGGGGAGGCAGGCTTCGTGGATTACGTCATCCCTACCACTCAGGTCCTGGCAGATGCGGTAGCCGAGAAGGCCGCAAGCGCAGACACCCTATTGCTGGGCAACCATGGTCTGGTAACCCTCGGTACCAACCTGCGCGAAGCCTATTATCGAACAGAGGTCGCCGAAGCTAGCGCCCGAATCTTCCTGCTGTCCAGCATAATAGGAACGCCGAAGCAGTTAAGTGCAGAAGAAGTTCGTGATATCCAAGCCTTATCCAGTGAAGCTTACCGTGTATCCTTCGTACAAAATCAATCATAAGCCTTAACACAATGAAAAAATGGAGGTTGTCCGATGAATCCCCAATATGCTGTCATTTTATCTAATGTTGGTGCTTGCGCAGACCGATTTCTGACTACAGGGTATAGTAAACCTTATACTATCTCCCAGTTGTTCCAACGGGTAAAGCGCATCCCGCAAGTGACCGGAGTGGAACTGGTCGGGAATTGGCATGTGACCGAATCCAATGTCCAAGAGATCAAAGCTCATCTGGTCGAGAACCAGTTGAAGCTGGCATCCATCATCCCTGACCAATTCGGACAAATGAAATGGAAAAAGGGCAGCTTCGCAGCAAAAGATCCCGCAATTCGCCGGGAAGCGGTATCGCATTGCAAGGAGATGATCGATGCTGCAGCCGAGCTCGGGGGAAATCTCGTTAGCTTATGGCCCGGTCAAGACGGATATGATTATTTGTTCCAAGCCGACTACATACAAGAACGGGATTGGTTCGCAGAAGGAATTAAGGAAGTCGCCCAATATCGTTCCGATATGCAGATCAGTTTGGAATATAAGATCAAGGAGCCCCGCACGCACAGCTACTTAAGCAGCGCGGCAATCTCGCTGCTGACGGTTCAAGAGATCGGCCTGAACAACGTCGGAGTCACGATCGATTTCGGACATGCGTTGAACGCCTATGAGACGCCTGCAGAATCTGTCGCCCTCCTCAGCAAGTACGGCAATAAGCTATTCCATATTCACATGAATGATAATTATCGCTATTGGGACGATGATATGATCGTAGGGAGCATTCATACGATCGAGACATTGGAGTTTTTCTACTGGCTGAAGCGCACGAATTACCAAGGATGGCTGTCGATTGATCAATATCCTTATCGGGAAGACAGCTTGGATGCCGTACGAGAAGGCGTAAATATGATGGAGTCCTTCGTTAAGCTCGTAGATGACGTTCCTGCGGAACAATTCGAATCGTTGATTCGCGATGGCAATGCTCCGGAAGCAACGGCCTTTCTACGAGAACTGCTCTTATCCCCACGTAAATAGCTGGAAATTGCCCCGTGCCGGAACCGGCACGGGGCAATTCTCTCTACCGGAGCATTGCCGCAGCTCTACTCTTCGAATGGCTTGGCAAAGAAGATCTGATCGACGTAGAGATCGGCAGTATCCGCATTGGCCGCATCTTGCTTAGAGAACTGGAACTGGACAAAATCCAGGGATTGCAGCTCGTCCAAATTATTGCTCAAGGCGCCAAAGCTGCTCCATGGCATATAGTAAGATTGCCAGCCTGAGTGATCCAAGATGAAAGGCTCCGCTTGATAATAAAATGTCTTTGTCACATCGTTGTAATTAGTGACGATCGTCGAGGTTAGCGCATAGCCGGAACTCTGTCCCTTCACCCGGATCATGATCCCGGCGTAATCGGAGACATCCACATCGGCCGCTGGATTGTTCCGAATGTACGTATACGCCGATGCAGGTGAGCCCGGCGCGAATTGGATGGCCACCTTGCCGCTCGCGACCGAAGACTCTGCCGCTTCAGAGGTGTCCAAGGTCAGAACGGAACTGCCATCGCCTCTGACACTCCAATCGGCGGAAAGCCCGCCTGTGTCAAAGTCATCCACTTCCAGGCAATCATACAGCAGCTCTCCCTCGTCTTTGACTACCTGTGTAACGGCCCCGTCTGTCGTACGAATGTAGGCTTTATCCCCGCTGTAGCATACGCTGCCGAAGCGCTTGGCCTCATTCGTTCCGCTGTAGGAAGCGAAATAGTAATCCCGATAGGTATGGCCGTCTTCTTCAATGGTCAACGCCAGTCCAAGAGCTTCGTTGGAAGTCAGGAGATTCCCATATTGCGTCACATTCATGCTCGATACCTCTATATCGGGGGACATCCCCTTCGCCCCCGGGACAATGACCGTATGATATGCCGTGTCCCCCGTCACGTCATGCTTCTGATAGCCGATAACCGGACCCGCCTCATACCTGCCCGCATTATAGTACACCCAATTCGAGTATATCTTCACTTCGCTGATCTCGGACGGGTTCGCCGGCAGAATCGTCATGTTGGCCTTCTCTGCACCTCTGAAGCCGATGGCATCTACATAGACCGTTCCCGATGATGATCCGCCGTTTTGAATGACCCGGAATGCAAGGCGATTCATGGACGGCTCGCCCATCACGATCGACGAATCCTTCTCCAGCTTGAAGTCGCTCCATGGAATAAATACGGTCGTCCAATCCGTTTGACTTAAGGCTATGTCAGGAGAGATATAATCGTTAATCAGCACGCGAAGCTGTTGATTGGCGTCTCCGTTCCCTTTCAGTCTGAACATAAGACCTTCATATAACTTGAAGGATGCGATGTAGCTCCCCGTCTTGACAATCTCCGCCTCCAGTTCACTCCCCGTCAGCTCATAATCCATCTTCAGAGCATGACCGCCCTCGAAAGCAACGGATGAATCCAACGATAAGTCGACGTTATCCGTGACCGCAGACCAGGTATCAAGCCCCATCTCCGTTGTATCCTTCAACTGGTAATCATCATAGAAGCCCATGCTGTCGATGTTCACCTCAGTGTATAGGTTCGTCGACGAGCTTTGATTGATTCTGATCTCTACAAAGCTGATATCCTGTGCATCGGAAGAGGTCATAAGCTGCCCGACATTGGATTCTTTGCGCAATGATTCCCAAGGCAGATAGAAGACCTTCCACCCTGAATAATTCAACGAATAGGTTTGCTTCCCCCGCCAAATGCCCGTGTTGCTTCCGATATATGGCATGAAGCTGACCGGCGTTCCCGTTCCCTTGATCGCGACGGTGATTCCAGCCAGGTCGGAGGCGTTATAACTCTGATTTTTCCGAACATAATCGAAGTTTGCGATTGAGAAGTCTGCCGTAAATTTCAGGCTCCCGGCTCCCTCATAAAATGTGCTGGTATCCAACGCCATCGTACCCGTGCGCGGCGCCCAGCCCGGATAGCTTCCCGTATCGAAATCCGCAATTCGTTCCGATTCGAAGCTGCTGATGTCATAGCTGTCGTAGAAGCTCACATCGTCCAGGTAAATTGTTCCCGTGCCGCTCCCGAGCAGGTGGAAATCGACAGCCTGAATATCTCTTGCATCCAGAGCCCCCATCTTCAAGGAGGCAGCCCCTTCCTTATCGAAAGATCTCCATGGCAACCAATATTCTCTCCACCCTGTATAATCGAGACTGATTCCTGCGGTCGCCACCCAGTTCCCATTGGCAGTCAAAATATAGGGCTTGACTACGTTTGAAGTCGAATTGCCTTTCAGCCAGAAGGTAAGCCCGGACACATGCTGGGCCTGGTAGTCGTAGATTTTTCTAAACCAGCTGTATCCCGAAGATAAATCGTAGTCGACCTTCAGGCTGCGCTCTCCCTCCGCCTTCTCGGTCGTCGCGACCGACAAGCTGCTTGTAGCGGCGGGCGCATAGTGCCCCAGGTCATTCGACTCGTAATCGTCTATCGTATTATTGACCTCCACCGCCTTTGTCGTCTTGTCAATTGAAATCGCGGATGGAGCCAGATGGAATTGCTGCTCATAGTCATGGGTACCGCTCGCGCTGACCAGATCGTTCATAACCCAGTAATTCGGTTTGGCAAAGTAGATTTTCCGGCTCAGGCTGTACGGCACCGGACTTGGGGCTGCATCGTAATTTGCGGTCAAGTCCACATAATCGTATTCGGCATTCGTCTCCCATACATTCTCAATAGGGTCAATGACGGGGTTCCTCTGTCCGTCCTGTGCGATGGCGTTATGCGGATTGAAGGCGAAGTAGCTCGGATAATAATCCCGATCGCCGTAATTTCCTTTGCCCGGATCCACGATCAACTGGTCGCCATCCGAACCGGCTATAATGCTCATCGCATCGATATGGAAATGCCCCCCCAAATAAGGGGCCCCGTCCACTATCATATTATTGCCGCCGTCCCTCCAGTCGGTTCGCATATAGTAATACTGCGAGTCCTCCAGCCGTGTGGAAAGAAAGTCCGGCTCCGCCGCAGCTACAAGGTTCAGATTGTTCATAATGGAGGTCGGCGTGGTCCAGAAGTGAACGGAGCTGATCTTGTTATCGCTCAAATATTTGAAGTCCCCTCTGCTGTATATCGCCGCTCCCAGGGACAGATAGTGCCGTCTGTAGTAAGGCGCGCTGTCGCTGATCGGCGGCGTATACCCTCTGGCATCCATCATCTTCATGTCGACCTCGAACATCTTCTCCAACTTGGCTTCAAAGTTGGGGTGGAAAGCATCCTGGTTCACATCGCCGAGCACCTTGCTCTTGTAGAAGTTATCCAGCATCCACTCATGGTATCCGAAGGTCAGCTCTGTGTGAAATCCGTCACCCAGCACGCTGTTGTCCAACTGCTGTTCAAGCAAATCTTTAGCCGTCGCTTTCCACTCGGCTGCTTTCGAGAATTCCGGAAACATGGTTGCGCTTTCAAAAATGCCGTAGCTTTCAACAATTTGGAAATTATTCGATTGCCGGAAGCTTTCCTGGCTGCCGATTAAATATTCGGTATGCTCCAACAGCGATTGCAGGAAAACATAGTTGTCCTCGGCAGTGAAACTGGGGGATTGATTGAAATAATGATAGGCCGCGATCCAATTGTCCAATCGGATTCCGGCAACTAAAGTGACCCACAGGTTCCCGCTCTCCACGAACTGGCTCTTGGTGGGAGGAACATAATTGACAATGACGTTAGGCCGGGGAACATCCTGTACGAAATCCCGTAAGCCTGCCTTAAATTCCATCACATACGATTCATCGGCGGTCGTCAGGTAACTGTTCCAGTAAGCCTTGCCCAGATCAAGCCACCAGCCCGTACGGGATAAATAACTGGTAAACACCGTGTTGCCCTGATACCAGTCAATATCATTGTCCCCGTCCGGATCAAGCTGCCTGTGATCTCCTTCGAAGGTAAAGTCATAGGTCTTGGCATTGTGATCCGCATAATCGACATTCGCATCAATTTCGTAGGGATAATTGGTTTTGAACGTATTCATAATAGAAGTCTTGTCCTGCCAATTATAGTAATAGGTTGGCGAGGTTCTCGCTTGCATGTACGTCAATAAAGCCGCTTTGGCATGCTGGTAATCGCCCTCATCCACGTAGCTCTTGACCGCACTCAAGCCCGGGAAGCCCGAATAATTCAGATTGGCGAACAGATCAGAACGTAGAGTAAACGACACATTATCCAGGTATATTACGGAACTGTCTTGTCCGTATTTCATCACATGAACATATACTTCATCGATTTCCGCCAAGTCGGCGGCGGTCGGCTTCGTATAACTGCTGCCCGTGAAGAACTGGCCCCAATAAAATGCAACCGGCTTCCACTTGCTCCCGGTATTCAACTCGACAGGCATGCTCGTAAACGTCGTGCCGCTAGCCGTGTGGAACGACAAAAACATTTTATTGTCGAGATGATCGCCTTTCATCCAGAAGGAAACGCCATTGAACTCGCTTGCGTCCGCCTCTCCCGCCAGCAGTCTCGTCACCGTCCCTACGGTGCCGTCGGGCTCCGAGCCGAAGTCATAGCTGAGCTTGAGGGATTGCTCCCCTTCATAAACATCATTCAAGCTGGTCTCGCCAGCAACTGTCGTGTAGGCGTCCCCCGAATAACCGGATAGTCCGTTCTCGTAGTCGTCAATGCGATCATCGACAAACTTGATATCATCCACATAGAGCGTCCCCGTAACCACCGAGGCAGGATCTCCATTGGTTTTGGTGAAGTCCATGGCCAGCTCGGTAATCGCACTCATATCCAAGGAGGTTGCCTCGGTGTTCAGATCCGAGCTGTTGCGGAAATGGCTGTACGGGATAAATACTTGCTTCCAATCATTTTTCCCGAGCAGCATGTTCACTGTTTCCCACTGAACCGGGGCGCCGTTAACATCTGTCGTCAATCGCAATTTATAATCGCCGTAAACATCCGGCCCCTTGAGCCGGAATTGAATCCCGCTGTACGAGCTTCCATTCAGGCTCGAAAGCGACTTCTGAATCGTGGCCGTTCTCTGTACATTGTCGATTGAATAGGATACCGCTAGGCTATACGTCCCTTCATACACCGTCGTAGAGCTGTCCAGGTCCGTTATTCCGCTGTTGCCGGACCAATTGCCGAGTACGCTGCCGGGGAAGCTGTCTATGCTGCCGATATTCGTGGCAGCATAGGTGGATGGCGGCATCCATAACCACATTATCGCATTCAAACACAGGACGGCCGTCAATATTCTCCCTATCACTGCAACCGCTGAACACTTCATACACTCACCCCTTAAGTTAGTCGAGCTTGCTTACCAATACAGCTCCCAATCTTTCATTAACCGTACCAACGCCTCCATATAGAAATAATCCCCCCATATGTTGCACTCATCTACGCCGACCTTTTGCGGCTTGGCATAGACGGCATGAAGCAGCAATCCATTGGAATGCGGGAAGCCTTTGGTCGTGTAGCTTGTCATTAATGACTGCAAGATACACTGGGCTGCCTGGGTGTTCAGTCTCTTCAGCTCATCCTCCTGTTCCACCCACTTGTTCATCTCCAGCATGCCGCATACGGCTATAGCCGCCGCTGAACTGTCTCTTGGCTCGTCGCCTTGCGTAAATACAAGATCCCAATAATTCACATAGTCCCCGGGCAATCGCGCCAAATAATATTGGAGCGTGTTCTTATAGGCATCAATCAACGCAGGATCTTTCGTATACCGATAGCTCAATGGCAATCCGGCAATTCCCCAAGCTTGCCCGCGAGCCCAGCAGGAGCTGTCGGAATGGCCTTGATGCGTAACGCCTTTAATCGGCCGCCCGCTCTCGGCGTCGAAGTAATAGGTATGATAAGTTGAACCGTCAGGCCGGAAAATATGCTTTGTCAATGTGCGTACATGCTCATAAGCGGCTTGTTCGTATTGCGGCCGGCCGGTCGTCTCCGAAGCCCAGAACAACAGCGGCACATTCATCAGGCTGTCGATGATTAACCTGCTTTCCTGCCCATTATTCACCTCCCCCCACGCTTGAATGAAGGCCCCCTTCTCTTTGAACCTGCCCAAGAGGTGGTCAGCCGCTCTGAGAGCGGTCTCCCTCGCAAGCCCGCTCCCAGTCAGCTTATAGGCGGACACACAGGACAGTGTATAGAGGAATCCCAAGTCGTGGTGATCGATATCCACTTCACGGTCCAATCTGTCCTTGAAGCTGATAACATGCCGCTCCGCTGCTTCTCTGTATTTGTCATGACCGGTGACCTCGTAAGCCAGCCAGATCATCCCGGTCCAGAAGCCGGTCGCCCAGCTGATATTGTCAATGGCGGGGTAGATCAGATTCTCGCTGGATAAGCCCAGGAATTGATCCCCAAGCTGTTCCAGGTTCCGGTCAATCTGCTGAAGCGCGTGACTCATGGCTTCCTGCAGTTGCTCCGCCGTTATTGGCTGTTGGCTAAAGATATCTATCGACATAGGAAAACCTCTTTTCTTTTTTCATAAGTATCAAGCTTGTGCAGTGAAGCAATACGAGCCGGACTGCACAGTCACAACGACATGATCATCGACTCTGCGAAGCTCAATAATGCCCTCTCTGCTTGCGACCGTCTCATTGTTCTTCCAAATGACTTGATCGCCTTCCAGAATCGTCGCAGCGGCCAGCGCTCCCGTATGCATGGGAATCATGATGCTGCATGTACTGTTCCAGGGAATCGTGACCTCCAGCTTAAATGTTGCCGGCGCGGTCTCCCACCTGCAAGCTACCGGTCCCCTCACGGTCTTCACGCCGCACTCCACGAAGCGCAGAGCATCCAGCACATAGGGCTTGATAATGAACCGTTCGTATCCCGGACCTTCCTCATCGACTTGAATGCCCCCCAAGTACTTGTAGAACCATGAGCTGATGCTTCCGAACATGGGATGATTGCGAGACCATAAGTCATCATCGCTTACGGAGTCCATCCGCTCCCAGATCGTAGTGGCTCCATTCTCCACCATATACCCCCAGCTGGGGGATGTCGTCTGCATGGCCAGGCCGGCAGCCACATCATGATAGCCATGCTCTGAGAGAACCTCCATAATATACTTGGTGCACATCGTTCCGGTCGTCAGATGATAATCATGCCGCTCGATTACGTCTTGAACAATTTGCTGAAGGACGGAGTCCGTATGGGCGTCCGGTACAAGATCAAGATACATAGGGAATACGTTCGCAGACTGATTGCCGGGTCTGTATATGCCGGCCTCCCTGTCGAGATGCCTGGCGTTGAATGCCTTCCCGATATGGCTTGCAAGCTGCTCGTAAGCTTGCGCGTCTTCCTGCTTATACAGCAGTCTTGCGAACTTGCCGATGAGCATTGCATTGAAATAATAATAGCCGGTAGACATCAGATCGCCGGGTGTACGCGGCGTCTTGGCGGACGAAGGCGGACACCAGTCTCCCCAATAGCTGTACTCGATGCAGTAATCCGTACTTTGGGCCGTGAGATAATCCACCCATTTCTTCATGCCGTCATAGTGCCGCTCAATGATCTCCAGATCGCCGTAGTGCAGATACAGCAGCCATGGGACAATGAGATAACTGCTGGATATAGGATCGGCAGGACGATTACCGGCAATCTTGAACGGCGCAGTATCCGTAATGGAGCCCAGCACGCCTTGCGTATCGGCAATATCGTCTATCCACTTCGCATAAAATCGCGACATATCGAAGTTGTAAACCGCTTCTTCCGACCTTACCGTTACATCGTTCAGCCAGCCCATCCGCTCGTTGCGCTGAGGACAATCCGTCGGAATGCCGTGCATATTGCCCATTTCCGTCCATAACACATTCTGTTGGATGCGGTTCAACAGCTCATTGCCGCAGCGGAAGTAACCGGTCTGCTCGACAGATGAGCGGACGACTCTGCCGATGATGTCCACCTCGGATACGGCCTCCAGATCGCCTTCCACCTGAATGTATTGGAATCCATGATAAGTAAACCTTGGCTCGTACTCTTCAGTGCCTTCACCCTTCAAAATATAAATATCCTCGGCCTTCACATCGTACAGATTAATGCGGTTAATCGTCCCGTCCGAATGGACATTCTCCGCGAACTTGAGCGTGATCGTCGTTCCCGCCGCGCCTCGCACCTTCAGCCTGGCCCAACCGGCGATGTTTTGTCCCAAGTCGTATACACGCACCCCTTGTTCGGGATTCGAGATGCTTATGGGGCGGATATCGTCCACCGCTTTTATGGGTTCCATCAGTTGGGATACTAGCTTGCCTTCAGGCGGCTCGATCAGTATCGGCTCCCGCCACTCCTGCTCGGCAGCGTCATAATCCGGGAGGTTCCATCCGTCGATTTCTCTGCGGGCATCGTACACTTCCCCGTTGTAGATGCTGTTCTTGAGGAGCGGTCCGGTAATGCATACTCTCCAGCCCGATGTCCGATCGGTTGTCACCTTCTCTGCCGTGCCGTCTTCATATTCCAGATGAAGCTGCAGCAATACTTGAGGCCGCTCGGGCACTTGGTGCCAACCGAAGCCAAGAACAATCCCAATGGCATTGTCGCCTTGCCGCAAATAACCGTCCACATCATAGGTCGAATAGAGAACCCGCTTTCTCACGTCTGTGAAGCCGGGATCAAGCACATAGTCTCCGACCTTTCTCCCGTTAACGGACAACTCATAGTAGCCGACGGCGGCAATGTAAGCACGTGCACGCTTGACTGGCTTGTCCACTCGGAACACCTTGCGGAACATGGGGGCTGCGTCGGCGAGCAATCCCCCTGGAGACCGCAGCCATTGGGCGACCCAATCCTCCGCATGCATAAGCCCCGTCTCGAAGGTTTGCACCAGGCTGAATGAACTTGCTGTGCCCGTCTCATCCCAGATCCGCACCTTCCAGTAATAGGGACGGTCACTTACCAGCGGTAGGCCGCTGTAAGCCATATTTACCGACTGACTGCTCTTTACGATACCGGAATCCCACATATCCGCACTGCCGCGCAACAGCTCTTCTTCACTGCCGGAGACCATGATTTGATAAGCGGTTTGCAGCATGCCTCTCCTAACCGCTTTTGCTTTCCACGAAAATCTTGGAGCCTGCTTGTCGATCCCAAGCGGGTGCTGCATATACTCCACACGCAATTCATCAGGAATCATCCCTGTCTTCATGCTCAATCCCCCTATTTGTATGCCTTATTATTCGGTCAGCCTTTTACGGAGCCAACAGTCAAGCCCTTGACGAAATATCTTTGGAAGAAAGGAAATACCAGCAGCATAGGGCCGGCAGCAAGAACGCACATGGCCATACGGGCCGCGAGTGTCGGCACCTCCATCCCCTCTTTCACAAGGCCGAACTGCAAGGCCTCCGGCGTGTTCAGAAACTCCATGGATTTCATGACACGAATGAGCAAATATTGCAGCTTGATCAATTGGTCAGTATCAATGTAGAGCAATGTCAGCCACCAGTCGTTCCAATACTGCAGCAACAGAAACAACCCAATCGAAGCCAATGGCGGTTTGGAGATCGGAAGCACGATTTTCACGAAAATATACAACTCTCCCGCTCCGTCAATTTTGGCGGATTCAATTAGCGCTTCCGGTATCGATTGCAAGAAGCCTTTCATGAGAATGACATACCATCCGTTAATCAGATAAGGCAGGATAAGCGCCAAAATACTGTTTTTCAAATCCAGCCAGTTCACCATCAAAATATACGTAGGGACAATGCCTCCGTTGAACAGCATCGTGAAAAACGCATAGAACGACAAGTGCGTCCGGTATTTGTAGCTTTTGCGCGAAATGACATAAGCATAGGTTGTAATGACCCATAACCCGGCGCAAGCCCCCGCCAAGCTCGTTATGATCGTAATCATGTAAGAATTCAACAGAATGTCCGGACTTCGAAGAATCATCTTATAGGCTGTAAAATCGAAGTTCTTCGGAATAATGGAATAACCGCGTAATATAATGTCACTTTGAGATTGGAAGGACGTCCCGAGCACGACCAGGAACGGGTATATGCATACGATACATGTCACTCCAATGATCAAGTGAATGAGAGCTCTTGAGTAAGATAGCGTTCTTATCATTGGGGATCACCTCAAAATATAGAGTTTTCTTTATTGATCATTCGGACCACGAAATTCGCCAGCAAGACCAGAATGAATCCGCAAACTGACTGATAGAACCCTGCGGCGGATGCCATGCCCAAATCCCCCAGATCAATAAGCGACCTGTAGACGAACGTATCGATGACGTCTGTCGTCGAATAGAGAAGCGTTGAATTAAGCGTTACATTGTAGAACAGACCGAAGTCACTGTAAAATATTTTGCCGATCTCCAAAATGACGATAAGAATAATGATAGGCTGGATGCTTGGCAGCGAGATGGATATCACTTGCCTGATCCTGCTGGCGCCGTCGATTCTGGCAGCCTCGAACAATTCGGAATCGATGCCCATCAGAGCGGCATAATAAATGACGGTGCCATATCCGATTCCCTTCCATACCGAAGCAATGATTAATATAACCGGCCAATGCTGAGGCTCGTTGTACCACATAATCGGCTCCATGCCGAGCACATCGAGGAAACGGTTAAATATGCCATACTCCATGTCCAGCAATGCGCGGAAGGCGTATCCCGCTACAACCCATGAAATAAAGTAAGGGATAAACAACACGGTCTGGTAGGCCTTCACAAACTTGTTGCTAAGCTCAAAAAGCATGAACGCAAAGCATAAAGCGACAACTGTCCCGATGATGATGAATGCCGTATTGTACAAAATGGTGTTCAGTGTTACTCTTAGCACCGCATCTCCCCGGAAAAGAAATTGGAAGTTGTCCCATCCCGCCCACGGACTGCCCAGCAATCCAAGATCGAATCTGTACTGCTTGAATGGGAGCAACAGACCATAGAGCGGCACATAATTAAACACAAAAAATAACAGGATACCAGGCAAAGCAAGGAAGGTAAGACTGAAGTTCTTTCTGAAGTCGCGCAACACCCGCTCCTCATCTCCTTTTTCTTCGTAGTACCCTGAATATGAGGCATTTCCCCCCGAGAAGTAAATTTTAAAAACGGTAATATCATCTAATTTGCTGCACCTTTATCCGATTGGCTGCCGCTAGTTCATTTTTGGCTATCCGTTTATTCGCTTCTGAACGCCTTAAGCTGTTTTTGCAGCGCATACTCCTTCGGCGTGGTCCCGAAACGCTTCTTGAACAGAGAGAAGAAATAGTTTTTATTCTCTATCCCCACCTGCTCGATGACCTCATACACATTCATATCTTCCCCGGACAACAGCTCGGCGGCTTTCAACAGCCTGACTTCATTGATATAGTCGGATACAGACATATGGACCGACTCTCTGAACAGTTTGCTTAATTGTCTGGATGAGATTTTCAATAATGATGCGACCTGCGATAAGCACAACGAAGAGTCCTTATAGTTCCGCTCCACATAATCTTTAACAGCGTCTACGACGTACATCTGCTTGATGTCCGCGCTTCCGGACGCCTGCTTTCGGGATTTCGAGACAGTCTCCAGAAGATGATCCTGTATTTCACTCAATACTTGATCCGACATATGGCCATGAACCGCCGTCGCCTCTATCCATGACAGTTGATCGATATCGATGGAACTGTTCGTCATATGCTCCTTCACAATGCGCCATAGCTTAATAATTGCAATCATCGCGTTGAAATATTGAAGCTGACTGATTTCCTCGAAAATTTGCCGTATCGTGCCTTCCGTCTCTTGTCCGGACTTTAGATTGGAGACCAGCTCGCTGGCCAGTTCTTTGGAAAAGTCAACGCTTTCACTTGTGACATTGCCCCGGATTCGCTCCTCGGTCAGAATGGAAGAGTAGCCATAGATAAAGCTGTACACCATATATTCAAGCGCGATTCTGTAGCGCGAGGAGAGCTCATTCAAACTATCCGTTAATGGACTGATCGCCGCCGAAAAGGTGATTTTATAGTACTCTTCGATAATATCCTGCGCTTCGGAAATCAATTCCGAGACCGCATGGACGTAGTTGTCATCTGTCTTGGGCACTCCTAGAAGGAACACCACATGATCGTTCTTCATATCCAGGACATCGTGGGCATACTTGCCGGAGATTATTTCAGAGCAGATGTTCATGATCCCGAATCTAAGTATCTCCATAACCTTCAGGCTGTTTCTTTGCAGCAAGGAATGGAACTTGTCTAATCGGATAACGCAGACCGCATAATGCTGATCCCCTTGCAAGGATAGATTGGCCTTTGAACATATGTCCTGCAGGTCCTGCTGGCTGAATGACAGTTTTTCCGTGACCAGCCGGTTCAGCCAATACTCTTTCATCACGTTGCTCACCTGAAGTCTCTCATCATCATAAATATTCAGCTTTTCCATCGACCTTTTGTAGACGTCCTTCAGATAGGAAACTTCATCTTGAAAGCCGTCATCGGAAGCTGCCGGATGTTTATACGTATCAACCGTTTTGACCAAGCTTCTAATTGGTTTGTATATCGTTCTGGAGACGAGCAGCGCCAGAAGCAGCGACGACAGGAGAATCAATCCTGTTACCAGCATGACACTGCTCCTTAAGCGGTTTAAGTATTGAAAGGTATCCGATAATGGCTGCAGCTTTAATAAGGTCAATCCGCTTTGTTCAATATACGTATGAGTGATCATGTAATCGACTCCATTGAAACCGCTCTCAAAATAACCTGTGTTCATTACCGCTTCACTGGCGGAAGCATGCTCCAGGTAGTCGTTGTATTCCCGTTTCAGCCATGCGCCAATTTCATTATCGACGGTCCCCTCCTGAATAAATCTGTGGTTTTGATCCAGGATGAAGAAACGGTCCGTCTCGGAATTTTCCTCCATATTGATTTGTTTAATTTGATCGAGAATCCATTCCGTGCTGATATTGACAATGACCGCTCCGTCAGGCTTCCCGGTAGAATAGGCCGTCTCGTACATCAAATAGGAAAATACGCCCTTCTCTTCCCTGAACAAGGGCTTGAGCTTCGATTCGGGTTCGCTTGAGACAATCCAATCGGTTAGCTGTTCATCATCAAGAAATAAAGGGCCCCCCACATTATAAGTTTGCTTCAGATAAGCGTTGTAGATATGAATAGAGTGAATATACGAATTGATGGAACGAAACACACTCATAATTTTGTTCGACTTCACCGAGATATCCACCATATTTTCTTCCTTCGCATACATAATGGCGGCGACATCGCTGCTCAAATAGAGATGCTTCGTGATATTCCTGATCATTTCATCCATGAAGGTAATATTGTAGGTCATTTGGTTCAGAATTCTTTGATCGGCTTCATATTTGCTTTTTAATAGAATGCTTTTGGAATTTTGATACACCACGCCTGCAAGTATGAGCCCCACCAGCAAAATAACAATACTGATCCAGGCCATAATTTTGAGAAGATACTTTTTTCTTTTTAGGTACGTTTCCAGTTTCGTCATTGCGCATCCCCTTTGGACGATACGAAAAATATTCCCTACTATAAAATAGGAAATATTTTTCATATCATCTATTTGTTTGTGTTTTTCCATGCATCCAACTGCTTTTGAGCTTCGGCCAGCACTTTGTCTGCCCCTGCATTCAGCAGCTTCTTCTTTGATTCTTCGATGTATTTATCGAAATCAGAGGCTGTACCTGTAAAGAGAATAGGCTGCATCTCAGCTACGACAGCGGCTACTTGCGCGACTTCCGCCTTCACAGGTTCAGAGTCAAACATGAAGCCCAGAATCTTCGATGTTTCCGCCACTTCATTATTGCGCTGCATGACTTCCAGTGCTTCCGTCCTGTTCCAGTTGGAATCCCACTGATCCCATAACGGTCCTAACCACGTATGCCATACGGCATATTTCTGCTCCGCACCGCTTTTGGCTTCGACATAAATATCATCGGTCCCTTTGCCTGATACGACGGTATAGTGCTTATCTTCCACTCCGAATGCAAGCGTATTGGATAATGTTCGGTCTGCCCATACCAGATTCAACAGCATCATGGCCCGTTCAGGATTTTTCGATGTTTTGCTTATATACATCATCGCCGAGCTCATCGAAGGCGTACTGATCAGGGAATAACCGTACAACGCTTCAGACGTCGGGAAGCCATAGGTGGCCGTTGACTTGGAGCCGTCTTCGGTGAAGCCGCCGGGATCTCCCATTACCGCATAGTTGCCGGACTTTAATTCGGCAAGCGTATCGGTTCTCGTCGCGGCATCCTTCGCAATATAGCCCTTCTTATAGAAATCATTCAATGTTCGATAGATGGACAGCGTTTCCGGAACATCGATATCCAGGGTCAATTGCCCGGTCTTCTCGTTATATACAATCCCTTTGGCAATCTCTATCGCATTGAAGTTGTAGGCGCCGGGAGCTCCCGTAGGACCTGCCGCCAATGGAATCATATCCGGTTCGTTCTGCTTAATCGTCTCCAGGAAAGGCTCCAATTCATCCAGCGTTTTGTTCGTCATGGATTTGTAATCGTAATTGTATTTCTCGACCAACTCCCGCTTGAACACATAAGCCCTTGGCGTGGAGTAAGGAAGCTGTGAAGGAATGCCCATGATCTGACCGTCGAAGGTAACGACTTTCCAGGCTCTGGGATCAACCTTCTTCAGAATATCCTGTCCGTACTTCTCCAATAGATCGTCCAGGGGCATCACCGCTCCGCGCTGCACATTCAAGTCCAGACGGTTGCCGAGAGCTGTATTCGACGACAAGGCGATATCATATTCTTCTCCCGCGGCCGAGCTTAACCTCATCTTATCTTCCCAGCTTGCGGCGTCGATGAACTTGAAGTTTAATTCGGCGTTGATTTCCTTCTTGATGATTTCATTAGCTACGGCCTCGACCTCGGCTTGTCCCGACATATCGTTCACCGGCTTCCGAATGTACCAAGTGAGCTTGGCGAAATCCTTCGTTGGATCTTCTGTTGAATTTACCGCAGCATCTTTATTTGTAGACGGCTGCTTCGACGAAGGGGGATTTCCAGCGTTATCGCTGCTGCAAGCAGAGAGAACCAGCTGCATGCCTAGTACCAATGCGACCGATATACTCAGCATTTTTTTCTTTTGCACTTGCTTCATTCGTTGTCGTTCCTCCCTTTTTTTATTGGCGAATGGAATAGGAATAGCAAGTTACCATCAAGCGCTTGATGTTCGTAAACTTGATAGTTTCATTATCGCGGGATCAGGCTCCGTTGGATACTTCGAAATGGGCAAAATACTTCAATTCCATGCATGAGTACAATTTTTGAAGCATGGATTTCCCTGCAATTACGGTCATTTTACTTCAATCATAGCATGAAGCGTACGTTAACTACCGTAATGGAATCTCATCGGCACTTTTGTCAGGAAAGCCATTTGAGCTGAGACTATGTGAGCAATTTGAGCGATAGCGCACACTTTTCACCTCATTTCCGGTGGCTATGTGAGCAATTTGAGCGATAGACAGCCACTTATGAGGGGACGAGTTACTTTCAGCGGGGCTACGTGACCATTTTGAGCGGATAGCGCACACTTTTCACCTCAATTCCGGTGGCTATGTGAGCAATTTGAGCGATAGACAGCCACTTATGAGGGGACGAGTTACTTTCAGCGGGGCTACGTGACCATTTTGAGCGATAGCGCACACTTTTCACCTCATTTCCGGTGGCTATGTGAGCAATTTGAGCGATAGACGGCGACTTCCGGGTGGGCAAGGCACTCATACAACAAATAAGCCCGCATAACGGAGGCTGCAACTCATCACTGAGCGGCAGCCTCGCCATGCGAGCCTGACCGGCTTCCCGGCGTCCCTACAGGAACGCCTAACGCCAATTATTTAAAGAAATTAGGCAAGTACTTCTTGTTCTCTATCAGCATCTCCTCCAATAGCGTCTTCGCCACGGATACGCTTGGAACGAGCGGATGATGCACCATCGCCTGAAGCGCTATGCCTCTGTCGCCGGTTATCGCCGCTTCAATGGCCATCGACTCGTACGCCTTCACCGCGCGAATCAGCCCTGTAATGCCTTCCGGCACGCGCTGGGGCGGAATCGGGATCGGCCCTTGACCCGTCACGACACAGTTCACCTCGATGCTGGCATCCTCCGGCAAGAAGTCCAGCGTTCGTCCGTTGCGCACATTCAGCGTCTGCACATCGCGCCGGTCCGTATAGATGGAATACATCAGATTGACCGCCGCCTCGGAATAATAAGCGCCGCCGCGCTGCTCCAGTTGCTTCGGCTTCTCTTGCAGATTCACATCCTTATACAGCTCGAACAGTTCCTTCTCCACCCTACTTACCACTTCCGCCCGCGTCCCGTTCTTCGCCACCGCTTCCTTCATATCGGCCAGCATCTTGTCCTTCATATAGAAGTAACGCAAGTAATAGGTCGGAATGGCGCCAAGCGAGCTTAAGAAGTCCGCATCCCAATCCAATGCCGTTACATTGGAAGCTGTGTACTCCCGACCCTGATTAATCATCTCCGGCAGCTTGTCTTCACCGTTCACATAAGCCGCCGTTACCCAGTGCAAGTGATTGATGCCGACGAATTCCGGAAGCGTCTCGCGCTCCGTCACTCCGTATTCCTTCGCCAAGAACTTCACGAAGTTAATCGGGGAATTGCACAGTCCGACCGATTTCACCTTGCTGTGCTTATGAACGGCCTCCGTCACAATCCCCGCAGGGTTGGTGAAGTTGAATAGCCATGCGTCCGGCGCAAGCTCCTCGATATCCTTGCAGATATCCAGAATGACAGGCACAGTACGCAGCGCCTTCATCATGCCGCCCGGTCCCGTCGTCTCCTGGCCGATGACATCGTGCGAGATCGGAATATGCTCGTCGCGGCGGCGCGCCTCCAGCAGGCCAACGCGAATCTGCGTCGTCACGAAGTCCGCATCCTTAATCGCTTCCCGACGATCCAGCGTCAATCTGACATCGATAGGCAGCCCTGCCTTTTCCACCATGCGCTTCGCCAGCTCGCCGACGATTTCCAGCTTATGACCCCCCTGTTCGATATCGACCAGCCACAGCTCTCTTATCGGCATATCGGGATAACGATTGATGAAGCCCTCAACAATTTCCGGTGTATAAGAAGATCCTCCGCCAATGACTGCTACTTTCAGTGCTCTTTTCTCGCTCATGATCGTTCAATAGCCTCCCTTAAAATGTTATCGTCCGCAAAGCTGCGTCCGTCTCGTCTGCAATTGAGATGCCTGCGCAATCCATCGCACTCATGACCGCTCCTATTACAGGATCGACCGTCAGCTGTACAATCCTTGTATGGGGAGCTGTCGCCGACACTTCGCGACTGATCGCATCCACCATATGCGGCGAGCTTCCGCGCGACAACACGCTTCCTCCCAGCACGACATCGAAGCTGTCGTCTTCCATGCCCAGCCGCTTAATGAGCGCATTGACGGCGTTGCCATGCTCGCGTCCCGCTTCCGTCAATATGCCGATCGATACCACATCGCCTTCCGCTGCCGCCTGGAACACCAGCTTCGCCAGCGCCATAGGCGGTCGCTTGTTATGATCCAGCACATCGTCATACATGGCCTGAACAGTAGCATATCCCATATACTCAGGCACAAGCTCCATAAGGCGGGTCGGCTCCCCTCTTCCGTCCCAGCTGCGGATCGCGCTGCGGAAGGCGTGTACCGCCAGGTCCGATCCCGACCCTTGCCCGTCCCCGTACAAGAAGCCGAAGCCGCCGTACTGCAGCTCTTGCCCTGCCCTGTTGCGTGCGGCCGAGTTGAAGCCTGTACCGCTTATGATTACGGCTCCGTGAGATTGATGGGTGCCCGCCCTCATCGCGATCATCGTATCGCATGCGATGGCATGACGCTCATAACGAAGCGAACCGATCATAGGTCGCAATATGGCATAATCCGGCTCCCGATCCGCGCCGGCCAGACCGAAGCAAGCGAAGTCGACCCCTTCCTTCGTCGCCCCGGCGCTCCTCAGTGCCGACTGGCAAGCTTGTTCAATATGCGTGCGCGCCGCTTCTTCGCCAGCCGTCTGATGGTTGCCGTTCCCGCTGTGGCCTTGGCCCAGCACCTGTCCCTTCTCATTCACCAGCAGTGCATGGGTTTTCGTACCGCCGGCATCTATACCGAGAAACAACACCTCACTCACACCCCTCCGTTATCAATTTCTTACATTTAGAATATACAAAAAAACATCCTGCATCTAATGGAAATGCACGATGTTGTAATACTATCTTACTATTTCTCCCGCACATCCGACGGCATCCTACCGATATGCTGCTTGAACAGGCGGTTGAAGTTGGACAAATTGCGGAATCCACAGGACGCTGCGATGTCGATAATTTTATCATCCGTCGTCTCCAGCAGTTCCACGGCATAGGACAGACGGAGCTGTATCAGATAATTGAGCGGCGAAGTCCCGACAAGCTTGGTGAACAACGCGCTGAATCGGGACGGACTAAGATGAGCCAGATCGGCAAGCTCCTTCAGCGTCCAGGGATGCTCCATCCGCTTCTCCACTTCATGCAGCACGCAGCGTATCGCTTCCATCCCTCTTGTCTTCAGCCGCTTCTCGGCCGCGCCCTTGTCGAAGTACCGATTGACCAATCCCAGCAGCCTCAGCAGCTGCGCTCTGACGATAACCTCATAATGCGGCTCCTTGCTTCTGTATTCCTCGTCCATGTCCGTAATGATCGCCCGAAGCCGGGCAATCTCCTTCCGATCGCGGTCGAGCAGATTATCGAACCTCTGTCCAACCTCGCGGAAAGGATTCAGAAGCTCCGCATCATAGCGCTGCTCCAGCGCCAAGTAAGCGGGATCGAACATAATAATGCCGAAAATCACTTCCTCCGTCTCGAAAGCCCGGTGCAGGTCGTTGGAATTAATGAACAGAATGTCGCCTTCCTCGAACTCATACCGATTGCCGTTAATCAGATAGTACCCTTTGCCTCGGTGAATGTAGTTGATTTCCAGCGTATTGTGCCAATGCAGCCTTTGAAATGCAGGGCTCACTCCGACCGTCTGCGTAATGGTGATCGGAAAGCTCTGCGGCAGTTGAATATGATCCCGAATAACTGAAGATACACCGTTCATCTTCCGCCCTCCACATCATCTATCAGCTTCTTCTTCCAATTTTCAATGCTTCTGATCGTATTTTCTCACATTCCTCGCACCGAGCACAAACTGCAGATTGTTGTTCCAAAAGAAAACCGCCCTCAAGGCGGTCAATTACATCGTTTACGGCAATGAAGCATTCATATTTTCCGTATATTCAGTAATATCTTTATCGTACTCCGGATACTTGTATTCGAGACTTGCAGCTACTGCCTTTGAGTATTTTCTAAACAACTCATAACAAGTGAATAAAGACTGCCACATCTCCTGATACCCATTCGCTGCATAGGTCGAAAGGAGATTTTCCCAATCTTCAATTGGAAGGTATTGATTTATAAACTTATAGTTCTTTCCTATACTAAAGGTGTACCCTCGCTCTGATCCGATTTTCCAAGCCATCATTCTTAATAAATTCGGTCTTGCAATTTCGTTTAAATGGTCAATAGCGAAAAGTATTTCTTTTCTCGCCAAGCCTTTTACGACGTAAGTGGAAACCATCCAGAACTCATTACAACTATCATCAAATTCTCTTGCCGTTGGCTTTTTAATCCAATATTGACGATCAGTTGCGATCACTTCATTTTTGATCCGAGCATCCTTATCGAGCAACACCTTAACCAAACCGTCGCTATTGGTAAAATAATCATCCAATTCATCAATAGGAATAAGGGTCAGATCTACTTTAATCCCATCCTCAAAAAGCATTAAATACGAGAACCAATTCCCTAATTCTGGAGGGAACAATTCCATATTCTCTGGTTTTTGCATCATAATGCGATTTCCAAAAACTCGCAGCCATCGATCGTTCTCCTTGAAGGAATCAATATCTGTTACAAAGTAAGATATATCATAATCTTGGAAAGGATCAGGGCGAATATTTTTGTTTGTACGCGACCCTTCCAAAGTGACCACTCGAATTCTATCGTCATTTTCAGCAAAGTCGATAAGGAGACTCATCATTTCTTGTTCACTTCTCAATGTAATAACCCTCCGATTCAAAGCATTTTTTTGTAGAATTTCCAATACTGCTTTTAAGTAGCCACAACGAGGTTCTCATTTCATTCGGAAGCAAAGTACATGATCTCAAGTCCAAGAAGTCGACTCCATTATAGAACGAACGTTCTAAACATTCAAATAGCAATAGTGTTAATGTAATTAGCTTCAAAAAAGGAATTCCTCAATTGCGTCATTTTTCATGACATTTATTACGAGAATTCCGGTATAAAATTAATCATACACAAACACTCTCCATATATGTTAATATAACTAACATGTAAAGACATAATCAATAACGTGTGGGAGGAGAGGCCTATGTTTGATTGGTTAGGAGCAAAAACCGGATTGCCGCTCTGGATCTCTTGGCAACTGAACAAGGACATCAAAAAAGACGTTGAAGCCATCTTCGAAGGTTTCGCCGAAAATCGCAAGGCACTGCTGATAAACTGGGCTGCGGATCAATGGCGAGTGATGGAACGGCTTTCCCTGCAATTGCAAAATGCGGCCCTGGATGTTCGATTGACGGAGCAGACTTCCTTGCCGCTCAGCCAGATAGAGCGACTGCTTCACCTAACGTATGCCCGCGCTGAGGATATAACAGAGCTGTTCTTGCTGGACAACAGCCATACCGTTGCGGCTTCTACTTGCCGCAAGCATATCGGCAAGGCATACGGGGCGGACAATCCGCTGCAAGCAGCATTGACATACTGCTATGCGAAGCCGGGAGCGGCAAAGCAGTGCCTGCTCGGCCCTTATCGCGATCCTTTAACCAATGAGCTAGGAGCGCGTTCCTCCTCCTTCCACGATGCTGTCACCCTGCTCTTCCTGCTGCCCGTCGCGATAGAGGGCCGAGCGATCGGCACCTTGTGCGGACGAGTGCCCAACGATGTCATCGGAGACTTGATTCAGCGCGAATCCGGCCATATCTATCCCGACTCCGGCGACAACTATCTGTTCATGGCGGAACCCGTCCTTCAACGCCATATCATGCCGGGCACTGCTCTATCCAGAAGCCGCTTCGAAGACCGCACCTTCACGCATGGGGAGAACCTGAAGGACGGCGTGACTACGCAGTGGGGCACAGTGTCCGTCCAAGAGCATACGGAGCTTGAACTGCAATTCAACGATCCCGCTACAGGAGAACTGCATCCCGGCGTAGCGAATACCATTCGGAACGGGAGCAATCTGTTCGTCGCCTTTCCCGGTTATTCCGATTACCGACATATTCCCGTCATCGGGAAAGGCGTCACCTTCCAGCTGCCGCACTGCCCAGACAAGTGGGGCATGATGTGCGAAGGCGATCTGGAGGAAGTGTACCGAGTACGCAGCATTGGATGGCGGCAGCGCAGGCTGCATATTCTATATGCAATCGTATCCAGCGTCATCATAGGGCTGCTTACCGGCTTTCTGTCCATGTACGCCTCTTCACTGCTAACCGGAATGGTCGCAGGCTTCTCGGACTTGCTGCTTGCCGGCATCCTATTCGGATGGATTAGCCACGGAGAGAATAAGCGTGTCGTCAGCCATATGCGTACGATTACAAGATTTATTCGGATGAATGCCGAAGGGAACGGCGATCTGACGATGCGTCTGACCTTGCAGGATTACGAAGAAGATGAGCTGAAAGATATGGCCAAGTGGCTGAACAACATGATAGACTCCCTGGAAGGCATCATGCTTCAAGTGAGGACGGCGGCTCAGGATGTGGCAACCAGCGGGCAGGCGATGCATGAATCTGCATCCGTCACCGCCGAATCAACAGGCAAGGTAAGCGGCCATGTCACTCTGATGATGGACAGCATACGGCGGCAACTGTCGGATATCGACATGGCAAAGGCATCGGCAGATACGATGCGGGATACGCTGCTTCATCTGGAGCAGCAAGCCTCCGGGCAGATCGCACTGGCTCAGCAGGAGGTCGACCGTATAGGCGTTAAGATGCAGCATATTTCCGTCAAGGTCGACGAGACGCATGCGACGATCCGGGCATTTATGAGCACGGTTGATGACATTCGAAGCATTTTGCAGGTTATCGAGCAAATATCGGCACAGACCCATCTGCTTGCGCTTAACGCTTCCATCGAAGCTGCCCGAGTCGGTGAACAAGGCAAGGGCTTTGCCGTCGTCGCCAATGAGATTCGCAAGCTGGCCGCCATGACCAGACAATCAACCGAAGAGGTTCATGCGGTGACACAGACCATCTCGACAGAAGCGACGAGGGCTTTCGCTTCCATGGAAGAAGGGGCGAACGTCGTCGAGGAAGGGAATCGGCTGGTAGCCGCAGCCATCAGCACGTTGAACGAAGCAGGCGGCAATGACAGCCGAAGGTCGGAGGTTGTGGATGAGGTGGTGCGACTGCTCGATAGCATCGCGCAAGTCAGCAGCGAGAACGGAAAGGTATCGGCAGTTGTGGAACGGCGGGTATCGGAGCTGTTCGACGAGATGGGCAATGTACAGCAAATGTCACAGAACGTTGAAGCGATCACGATGCTGCTGCAAGGGATGGTCAACCAGTTCAAACTGACGGAAGCCAGAATGAGATAGGCGACGACAGGCCGTAGCGTTAGCCTATCGGATCGGCGGCTGTCGACTGCGGTCGGCGGTGGACGATGCGCTGGCACCTCAGCCGCCGCTGGCACACATTCGCCAGCGTAGTAAGTAGTAGTACAGAAGCGCATCATGAGCACTAGCACACATAATGCGCACATAACAATGGTGGGGGACTCTGACTGGCGCTATCGCTCATTGCCAATCCCCCACCATTCCGCCGCCCCGCCATCTCCCCATCATTCCACCTAATCCCAGCCTCTATCACTCATTTTGCTCACATAGCCATGGTGATCCCTCGATTTTTGAGCGCTATAAGCTCATTTTGGTTACATAGACCCGCCATCTCCCCATCATTCCACCTAATCCCAGCCTCTATCGCTCATTTTGCTCACATAGCCACGGAGATCGCTCGATTTTTGAGCGCTATAAGCTCATTTTGGTTACATAGAACCGCCATCTCCCCATCATTCCACCTAATCCCTGCCCCTATCGCTCATTTTGCTCACATAGCCACGGTGTTCGCTCGATTTTCGAGCGCTATCGCTCATTTTGGTTACATAGAACCGCCATCTCCCCATCATTCCACCTAATCCCAGTCTCTATCGCTCATTTTGCTCACATAGCCACGGAGATCGCTCGATTTTTGAGCGCTATCGCTCATTTTGGTTACATAGACCCGCCATCTCCCCATCATTCCACCTAATCCCAGCCTCTATCGCTCATTTTGCTCACATAGCCACGGTGTTCGCTCGATTTTCGAGCGCTATCGCTCATTTTGGTTACATAGAACCGCCATCTCCCCATCATTCCACCTAATCCCAGCCTCTATCGCTCATTTTGCTCACATAGCCACGGAGATCGCTCGATTTTCGAGCGCTATCGCTCATTTTGGTTACATAGACCCTTAATGCAACTCGCTACCTGCTACTTTCCCGCTCAACACAAAAAATTCCCTCCTACCTAATAAGGTAGAAGGGAATTCACCGTTCAGTTCAGTTCAATCAAACCTACTAACCTACTCCCACTCGATCGTAGCCGGAGGCTTGGATGTTACGTCGTACACAATCCGGTTGACGTTGTCCACTTCGTTGACGATGCGGACGGAGATCTTCTCCAGCACGTCCCAAGGGATGCGCGCCCAGTCGGCGGTCATGCCGTCGATGGACGTGACTGCTCGAATGCCTACCGTGTAAGAGTAAGTACGAGCATCGCCCATAACGCCAACGCTCTTCATGTTCGGCAGCGCCGTGAAGTATTGCCAGATCTCGCGGTCAAGACCCGCCTTGGCAATCTCATCACGCAGAATCGCGTCGGACTCGCGCACGATGTGCAGCTTCTCTTCCGTCACTTCGCCTAGCACGCGAATGGCCAGACCCGGTCCCGGGAACGGCTGGCGCATAACGATCGCGTCCGGCAAGCCGCATTCCGTGCCCACTTTGCGGACTTCGTCCTTGAACAGAGCTTTCAAAGGCTCCACAAGCTCGAACTTCATGTCTTCCGGCAAGCCGCCTACGTTATGATGCGACTTGATCGTCTGAGCAGTAGCCGTCCCGCTCTCGACAATGTCCGTATAAAGCGTGCCTTGCGCCAGGAAGGCGAAATCGTCCAGCTTGTCCGACTCTTCCTGGAACAGGTAGATGAACTCGTTGCCGATAATTTTGCGCTTCTGCTCCGGATCGTCGACGCCCTTCAGCTTGCCAAGGAAGCGGTCCTTCGCATCGATCTTCAGCACCTTCATATCGAACTTGCCGACGAATGTCTCCATTACGCTCTCCGCTTCTCCCTTGCGCAGCAAGCCGTGGTCGATGAACATGCACGTCAGCTGATCACCGATCGCCTTGTGCAGAAGTATGGCAACAACGGAGGAATCCACACCGCCGGACAGCGCGCAGAGCACCTTCTTGTCCCCTACCTGCTGACGGATCTCTGCGATTGTATCTTCGATGAAGGACTCCATCGTCCATGAGCCTTCGCAGCCGCACACCTTGTACAGGAAATTCTTGATCATATCGTTGCCGTATACGGAATGGCGGACCTCAGGATGGAATTGCACCGCGTACAGCTTCCGATCCGGGTCGCTCATGCCTGCTATCGGCGCATGCTCCGTGCTTGCGTCTACACGGAATCCCGCAGGAGGCTCAATGACGAGATCGCTGTGGCTCATCCATACCGTCTGTACGCGATCCAATCCGTGAGCGATATGGCTGCCTTCGATGAATTCAACCTCCGCTTTCCCGTATTCACGCTTGCCTGCGCGCTCTACCTTGCCCTTTAATTGATGGGACATCAGCTGCATCCCGTAACAGATGCCGAAGATAGGCACGTTCAGCTCGTAAATTGCAGGATCTACAAGAGGAGAATTTTCTTCGTATACGCTTGCCGGACCTCCGGAGAATACGATGCCTTTCGGCTGCAGCTCCTTAATCTTCTCCACAGGCGTATTGTAAGGCAGCAGCTCGCTGTATACGCCAAGATCGCGGATACGGCGGGCTATCAGCTGGTTGTATTGTCCCCCGAAGTCGAGGACAACGATAATTTCATTATGCTTCGTCATGACCGAGCCTCCCTCAATTGATGTAGTAATTATATATAAGCTGCTTCCAGAGAGTCAAGGTACACGCATGTCATTGCTTGGCTGACAGCCGGGAATGGACATTATACTTGCTGTATTGGCTAATTAACGATACAATTTCCTCATAATTGATCCTTCCGGAGATATTAAAACTATACATTGAACAGGTGACTAAGACATTATGTTAGAAGTAAGAACATCCCAACTGATAACCGACAGCCCCAATGATGAAGAGTTCCAGCGCGGCGTCTTCGCCACACAGGATATTAAAAAAGGGACGCTTATCCACGTCGCTCCCGTTATTTCCTATTTGAATGAAGATCACGTCCATATAGAGAAGACGATACTGGCTGACTATGCGTACTCCTATGGGGCCAATCACAGCGCCATCCTGCTCGGTTACGGCAGCCTCTTCAACCATTCGTATACGCCGAATGCTTCCTTCGAGCTTAATTTCGACAATCAGACCGTCGAGTTCTATGCTCACACCGATATTAAAGCAGGCGAAGAAGTGCTCACGAACTATAACGGCGAGGTTGATTGCAACGATCCTTTATGGTTTTAAGCAAATAAACAGGACAACCCGTCCTGTTCATTCCCCTATATGTTGCATTCCCATTCCGGAAGCGGAGGAGGAAGCCTTCTTGTACTCCGTTGGCGTTTTCCCTGTATAGCTTTTGAAGATGCGGCAAAAATAACGATAATCCGCTATGCCCACCGCTTCCGATATTTCATAAATTTTCATCGTGGAACGCTCCAGCAGCTCTTTGGCTTTGTTCATTCTAATGCCATTCAAGTAATCCGAGACATGCTCGCCTGTCTCGTTCTTGAACAACATGCCTGCATATGAAGGATGGAGATTGACCTGCTCCGCCAGATCGGCCACCTGCAAATCCTCCGCATAACGTTCCCGTATGATCACTCTCATCAGTTGAACCTCTCTTCGGTAGTTCTCATTGGGGTCTTGATTCGTCTCTTGCTCCAGCAGTTCAACCGTTTCATTCCACCACAGCAGGAAGTCGTCCCACCTCTCCAGCCAGCTCAACCTTTGACAGCGTTTCATAATAGATGCCGGAAGATCGCATAGCCCAGGGTCCAATATTTTCTGCGCTATCGCAATCAGGTCGGATGGATCGGTTCTATGAGTATGCGCCTGGCGATCTGTAAGCCAAGAAATCGGTTCTTTCACCATCTCGATATCTCCTGCCTGCAGGCCTGCGGCCATCGTCTTGACCAGCTCGCGAATACGCCGTGAATCAATGCTCTGATAGCGATATTGCGTCTCGCCTCCCATCATCCCAGCCGAATCATAAAAGTAGGAAGACAACTGCTCCAGCCCTTCCTTCGCAGCGCGCGCAATCATTGCGGGATCGCTCTCCGCCCTCCTCCAAGGCTTGCTTATATGTATGAAGCATTCCGCTCCCGTCGCTTGAGCTATCGCCTCTCGACACCATGTCGCGAATGCTCTCAGCTTTCTCTCCCCAATCTCCTGTCCCCGCCCAGCTTGCATTCCTGCATAAATAACGATCCGATTATCGCGATTCGGAACAACAACACCCGGCCCACACTGGTCCGCACTCCTATCATCCCGCGCACTGCCAGCTCTTTCATTTCCGAATTCGATCAGGATTCTTTCTTCAATTGCCATGCCCGCCTGCTGCTGAAGCTCATAGGCTGCTTCCTGTGCAATTGGACTGGCAGCATTCAGCCGGTACAGATCCCAGCCTACTGACATGACAACATAGTGACTGCATAGCAACAACTTATCTAACGATGCCGGGATCGGCCCTCGCTCGACGCTCGCCTCGCTAAGTGCATCTATCCCTTGCTCCAGCCATGCCCGCTTCTCACTCCAATGGCGCTGCCAGTTCAACTGCTCTTGAAGCTGCAGTTGCTCTTCCTTATTCATCTCGGACGCAATCAGCTCCGCCGCCTTGCGGCATGCCTTCACGATTGCATCGCCGGATTGCGATACTTTCACCACATAGTTGTCGACGCCAATCGCAATCGCCTGCTGCGCATATTCGAATTCACTGTATGCGGTCAGAATAATAATCCGCACCTGAGGCCATCGCTCCTTCACGATAGAGGCGAGCTGCAGCCCGTCCATCCCCGGCATCGTAATATCCGTCAGCAGCAGATGCGGCGGATCGCGTTCAATCATGGCTAGCGCCTCCTTCCCGCCGGAAGCCGCCCCCATCCATACGAAGCCCGCTTCCTCCCACGGCACTCCGTGCGCGAATTGCTCTCTTACCCACTTCTCATCGTCCACCATCAGCAGCTTGAACATTGCGCCCACCCCCAGATGCAGATTAGAGCCTTATCATTTCCTTTACTTTGATCCCGCCTCAGCTTCTTTTAAGAAAGACGGGAACGAGAGCGGCAGCCGAATCGTCACGATCAGCCCTCCGTCCTCGTCATTCCGGAATGTTAATCCGTAGACCATGCCGAAGTGCAGCATAATGCGGTCCTGCACGCTGCGTATGCCCAGATTGTTAAGCCCTTTGCGCGCCGACTCCGTCTCCTCTGTCACTGCGCGGGCGAGCAAGCTCGCCAGCTTGTCTTCGGGGATGCCCGGTCCTCTGTCCGATACTTCCAATGCGACCTTCCCGTCGTGCTCGATACCGCCCGTCACAATGATAAAGTTCGGCTCCGGCTGATTCAGCCCGTAGAATATGCTGTTCTCCACCAAGGTAATTAAAGTCAGCTTCGGAATCGGCGCTTGCGTCAGCTCATCCGGCACGATCACCTCGAAGTCGAAGGCGTCTCCGTATCGCAGCTGCATGAGCCGCACGTAATTGTCCAGCTGCTTCAGCTCCTCTTCCACCGTTACGATCTCGCTTACTTTGTCCATGGAATATTGCATCAGGCCCATTAATGAGCCTATCATCTCACCCATTTCCCGGCCTCTGCCGGATCGGTCCAAATAATAGATGGCGCTCAATGTATTGTTGAGGAAATGGGAGTTCACCTGCGAATGAAGCACCTTCAGCTCATGGTGCCGCTTGCGCTCCTCGCTCTTCTGCAAATCGTTGAACAGCGTCTGAATGTTGTTCATCATTCGGTTGAAGCCGCTTGCAATTAACGCGAACTCATCACTTCGCCGAATGATGACGCGGGATGCCAGATCGCCGCGCGCTCCCGCCTTCAATTGCCTGATAATGGCGCTGAACGGCTTCTGGATGTACATCGCTACCCACCCGGATACGACCGCAGCGAGCGCGACCGCAATCAGGACAACGATGAACAGCTGCTGCTTCAAGCTGGACAACAAGGGGTACGCTTCGTTCTCTTTAATAATGGAGAAGACAATCCAGCCCCATCGATTGCCCTTGCTCTGCAGCACCTTGTATTCGCCGTCTGCGGCTTCGACGATTTCCATCCCTCTTCTGCCCGATTGGATGAGCCCTGCCAGCGTCGATATCATTCTGTAATGCCGCTGTATTTCCTCGTAAGCGGTCAAGGAAGCGTTGGACGTAATATAAAGACCGCTTTCCGAAAACAAATAGACGTGCTTGTTCTCTTCCTGCGCAATGAGCGGATCGGTTAACGAATCCAAATTCAGATCCAGCGCGATAAATCGGTTTTCATTAATTTGTCTGGCTACCGTAATAACGCGGCGGTCGCCGGTCCGGTAAGGATCGCTCCACCAAAATCCCTTTACGCTCGTTTTCAACGCGATGAGAGACAACGTCTCCGGGGTTATAAAGAACTGATAGGAGTACGGCTCACTAACGACCACTTCGCCGTGATCGAGCAAATAAAAGCCGTCGATGCTGTTGCTGTGCAGCTCGTGCATATGCTGCAGCAGCACACTGTAGTCTTCTTCGTTCAATTGCTGCTGAATATCGGTATTGGACAGGAATATGAACTGCGTCTGAATGTTGTCCATGAACGTCTTCAGCGACTTCTCCATCTGATCTACGGACGCCTGCAAAGCGCTGTCGTTGTTCTCTCTGATCGGCGTAAAAAGCCGCTGATAGCCGAACAAGCCGATGACAAGGAACAGACAGATTACGCTAAAGAACGTGATGACGAACAGCTTCATGCTAATGCTGGAGAACCATCTCGTTCTGATCGGTCCATTCATTGCCATCAGCCTCCGGTAAATGCTAACGTTTACAAACTACTCATTATTATACCAATCCTCTATCGTCTCCACAGCCGCTTTTTTCAACACGTCGAGTACAGAAGAGGCGACGAGCTGCGGCAGCTCGGGATGATTCAATTGCTCCGCCAGCCGTTCCAGCTGAGCAATCGCCATTGACATGCGTCCGTTAGCTTTCATGCTTTCAATGACTTCCCACTTCATTCGCCACTTCTCGCTGACGGGATGATCCAGTATTCCCGCTTCCAGCAGCACATCCAGCACGCTGCCGAATTGCAGCTCTCCCATAGGAGTGAGAATATATTCACCGCTCTCCCCCTGGAACGTAATCATGCCGCCTTCCTCCGTGCTTTGGGCCAGCACCAACTCGCTCTGGCCCGTGCGGTGAATGAGCCAGCTTCCCGCTTCCAAGCCTGTCACCGCCACTGACGCCGGACTGCTGCCGGGGAGTTGGAACGAGAGCGTCTCCGAGGTCCGACCGGCTTGCCGATTGAACAAGACTGCATGATCGCCGATTCTCGCACCAAGCAGTTGCTCCGCATCGATCGCGGTTACGGCAAGCGGCGCCGTTACATCATTGTCCATGAATTGCATAACATTCAAGAATGCATCCTCTTCGCTCGCGACGTTCGGCGACAGCTGCACTCTCCATGCGCCGCCCTCTACCGTATGCTGTCCCGGAGCTTCATATGGCGTCTGCGGATAATTCGTGCCGAATACTTCGAACTCTCTGCCAGGGCCGCCGATCTTCTCGATCGTCAGATTGCCGCTGCCGGGCAGCAAGGCGTCGTTGATCAGCTTGCCGTCATATTGTCCGT
Organism: Paenibacillus sp. J5C2022; assembly: GCF_025567625.1. Taxonomy (GTDB): domain Bacteria; phylum Bacillota; class Bacilli; order Paenibacillales; family Paenibacillaceae; genus Pristimantibacillus. The sequence goes on from NZ_JAOQJC010000050.1 coordinate 36,343, forward strand.
CCGTGCGCCTGATCGTTACCCGGCTGCCGCTTATCTCCGGCTCTTCCATCGCATGCAATAGCCAATATTTCTTGAAGTGGGGGTCCGCGCTGGCAATCCGATCGTAGACGATCATGGCCCCCGGTACATTGGCGTCTCCCGTATTAATGAAAGCATAAGAACGCTGATACTGCTGCACCTTATCGGAGTATGCCGCGCTGAGATCCGCTTGCATATAGCTGAATGCGGGCGCACTCGCGTCGGGACCGTAAGCGTGAGCCTTGATGACGCCCATATGCAGGTCGCTGTCCAGCAGCCCCTCCAGCGTCTTCACTTCACTGGATTGGCCTGTGTAAGGCAAGCGCTGTCCGCCGTCATTGACGAACTTCCTGCTCGTCGGCGGCTTCTCCGAAGGATCCATCACAAGCATCGCGTTATGGGCAATCGTCTTCTTATAGTAATGGAAGTCGTGATCGCTGCCGTACGGACCGTATTGCCCTTTGTACATCCCGCTGTCCAGCGCCAGAGCGCCCTTATGATAGACCTGGAAGCTGCCCATGTCCAAATGCTGGTGATTGGTATAGTAATATTCGCCGCCCTTCATCTCCGCTACGACCGTATTGGATTCGTACCCCTGGTCCCAGCCTGTGCGCGCCATCATCGTGCCGGACGGGTACCCGAAGTAGCGGGTTAGCGGCAGCTGCGATACCGGCTGAGAGGGTATCGTGAAATCCGCGAACAATACCGCCGTTACGGAATCCACTCCTCCCTGCTGGTACTGACGCAAAAATTCATCTTGTATATAGGGGTCCTGATAATACCCTGCAGCCATCGTAATCGCGAAGCTGTATTGCCAGTATTGATCCGGCTTGTAGCGGCGGTCCCAATACGTATCGCCGTCACGCAGCAGCTGGCCGTCAGGCCTGCGCGTATAGATCGCCCGATAGATCAGATCCGCCTGCTTCTCGCTGAGCACGCTGCCGTAGCCCATCCGCTGGAACATCCACTGCGCCCACAGCTCCGGCTCGAATCTGCCCTGCAAGCCGTAAGTGTCGCCCTGATGATGCATGCCCGATTGATACCAGAAATTGCGGACGGGCACGTATTCATTGAAGAATCGCAGCGCAGCCAGATTGTACATCTCCGGGTCTTCATCATAGACGGCGATCCCCATGCCAAGCTGATCGCGCATCACTTGGAACTCCGAGCCGTGGCCGACCACATTGCCTTGCTTCACCGGCGGATAACCGACGCTCATGAGCGCTGCCAGCTCCTTGGACTTCTCGACGAAGAATGTCTTGTCCAAGGCCGTCAAGAGCGGGTAGCACCAGTCGTAGACAAGCGCCGCAGTATGAATCGTCTTGCCGATGTAGAAGTAAGCCTGCTCTCCCTCATACTGCACCGTTGACATGAAGTTGCGCATCACTTCAATCGCCTGCAGCCCATGCTCCGAGCTGCCCTCCAGCAAGTAGCGAAGCGCCGCGGCTTCTGCGTGGGACAACCAGAATGCCTTATAATTGGACTGGCCCTGCTGCGCCGTCTCCAGCTCGCCCGGAGGCGGTACCGGGAAGTTGAACGGAATCTTATCCCACGTGATGCCGTCATTAGATACACGAATATCGAAATATTGATAGCGCTGATTGCCCTGATACCAGGCGATGTCCATATCTGTGACAGTCGTAACGCTCCCCAGATCGTATTGCACCCATTCGCCTGCGCCGAACGCCGCCCAGTAGGAACTGGAAGACAGATCTCCATCCACCGTTCTGTAGCCGTCGTGCCACTCATCTTGTGCCGAGCTCCAGTCAACGGCTTGTATCGGAAGCGCCGTGCGCTGTCCGGCATTGTCTTCGCCGAATATCGCCGTCTCGATTATGGAGTTCCATGGACCGCTATTGGAATTATGGCTGCCCACAATCCGCACGTACCGGGCATTCACTGCAGAGGGGAAAGAATAGTTCTCGAAGCCGGCGGTCGTGCCGCTGCTTCTCATGTTATATTCCGATACCGCGCCCTTCCGCTGAACATCTTCCCATATCGGCTCGAACTCTGCCGTCGCGATCTTCGCTTGCAGCTGTGGCACAAGCGAAGGCGTCACATACAGCCGTGGATGCGATGCCGGCGGCACAGGCAGCGCGCTCTCCGTGTACACCGTCTTCTCCGGCATACGCACCGTCAGATCGTCCGCTGCCGCTCCGTATACGATGGCGGGATGCGTCGTCTTGTACCGGCCGCTCGATTCGACCTGCACCTGATATCGGCCGTCCGGCTGCGCATCAGGGAAGGAGAAGGCGCCTGCCGCGTCCGACACAGCTGTGCTGATGGGCATGGCGAAGTGAATGTCCGCCATATGATAAAGCTTGGCCGTCGCTCCCGCGACCGGCGTTCCCCCCTCGAACGACAGCGCCGTACCCGCGATGTTCCACTTCTGCGCCTGCAGATCCTCGCTGAGCGCCACATCGACCGGACCGAGCTCCGATTGGCTCACCGCGATCGGAACCGTTGCCGTCTCGTAGCCTGGAAGCCTTGCCCGCAGCACGTAGCTGCCGCCGGACACTCCGTCTGTCAGCGCATAGGTGCCGTCCCCCTCCGTTACGGCGCTGTCCAGCGGCGTCGCATACGCCGTATCGGCCTCATCATACAGATAAAGCTTGGTGAACGGCAGCGGATCGCCGCTTCCCGCATCGCCCACTGCCCCCCGAATAATGCTCCTCTCCTCCAGCATAAGCTCGTCGGCATAATAAGTGCCCAGAGCGGACTGGCCGGAATACAGCAGGACGCTTACTGTTGCCGTGCCTGCCGGCGCTTCCGAGGAATGAACGAGCGGCACCCACTCCGCTGACGCAGATTTCTGCTGGGCGGCTGTGCTGAGCAGCAGATTGCCTGCAGCGTCATAGAAGCGGATATATAACGAAGCGCCGCCGGATTCCACGAGCACCTTGGCGGCCGCCGTATAATTTTTGCCGCCGTAAGCGGTCAGGCGATCGCTCTCCAGGCCGTAGGAAGCCGATGGGTTAACGTCGTCGATCCGCACGCTATACCGACCAGCTGTGCTTCGTGTGCCATCCAGCGCAATGCCGCCGCTGCCGAAGGACTGCTCCCAGTGGGCAAGCCCCGCCTCGAAGCTTCCGTTCGGCAGCAGCGATACCGCCTCCCAGGCAGGATCGGCCTGCAGCGCCGCATCAATCGGCGTCACGACGGCGCTGCCCACCGTGACGGGCATTACCGCGTCGAGGTAGCCTTCCTTCACGAATCGGATCACATAGCTGCCGTCCGTCACCCCTCCGATGAACTGATAGGAGCCATCGGCCGCGCTAACGGTTGTCTCCAGCGGAGCGGCGTATCCCGTATCGGCAGCCTCATGCAGGAAGACTCCCGCATCCCCTAGCGGACTGCCGCTTGCGTCATCCGTTACCGTCCCTTCCAGCAGCGTGCGCTCATGCAGGCTGACGCCGTCGACATAGTATTCCGCCATTGTCGCCAGACTGGAGTAGAACAGGACGCTTACTTTCGTCGTACCCGCAGGAGCGATTGCGGATACATCCGCACTCTGCCACGCATCCTGGGGCGTGCTCCTGGGTATGCTGTTGCTCTCTACCAGCCCATTGGCATCATTGTAGAATCGCAGCATGACAGAAGCATAACCGCTAACCATGTACACCTGACTCGTGACCGAGTAACTCTTGCCGGGATAAGCCGGGAACTTGTCGGATTCCATGCCATAAGATGCCGTGCTGCTTGCATCCGTTATTTTCAGGCTGTAAGCTCCCTCGAATGCTTGCTCGTCCGACACAGCAATGCCGCCGCTGCCATAGTTCTGATTCCAGCCCGACAGCCCCGCTTCGAATCCGCCATTGCCGATCAGGCCGCCTCCTCCTGAAGCTTCGACAGACCTTGCGGGCGATACAGCCAGCAATTGCACGATAAGAAGCATGGCAAGCGTAAGTTTCCATACGCCGTTCCGTTTTATTGACGGTATCATGACTTCACTCCTCTCATCATTTGGAAACGCTTTCTTTCATGTACATGAGAAAACCTCTAGCGAGGCCTTTCGAAGATGAGCGACCTAAAGTTTGCAAAGCAAACTCGCTTCGGAAGCATGAGGCAGGTTTTATCGTTTTGCAACCGCTTTCTTCAAGCGTTTGAAAAGAAGGGCGCTGCTTCTTATGTAAGCGCCCTTCTGCCGAGATGATTGCTCTTGCTCTCCACTTGCTTCCTTATGCTTTATTCCTTATTCCGCTTCAAAAGTAACCGCATTGCCCGTAGCGTTGGTGACCTGCTCGGCATAGTAGGTGAAGATGTCCTTGCCGCCGTAAGTCGTCATCAGTTCCTCGCGATACTTCGGCCAACTGGAAGCATCTTTGTCTTCGTACAGCACTTGGACTTGGTACTCGTTCATTTTCTTGCGAAGCGACCCCAGATCCATGCCTTCCTTCACGACCAGGCTCGTGCCGATATGGGGCAGGAACTTGTAGGACTTCACCTTATCGGCAATAACCTTGTCACGCTCCGTCATCTCCGGATCGACCTCTTCCAGTCCGAATACTTCCGGAGTCCTCGGGGTGAACCAGCCGTAGATGTCAATGAAATTGCCGTTATCGACAATATCCTTCTGGTAAGCATCCTTGATGATCTCAAGCTTGTTGCCGTCGCGCTTGTAATGAACGCCTTCCTGACCGTATCTCGTTAACAGGAAGCCTTCTTCTCCAGCCAGCCAATCCATGATTTCAAGAGAACGCTCGACCTTATCGTCTGTCGTCTTGGAGCTGATGAGGAACGGATTGCCCGGCGATTCCTCCGCCCATACGCCTGTATCCTTCCACGGATGGAACGGCTGCCAGTCGACCGAATCCACGCCGGTCACGCTTTTCGTTTTCGTCTGAATGCCGTTGGGATCGCTGTCCATTGCGGTTTTTGTACCGATGCTGAATACGATGCCGACTTTGCCCTGCGTAGCTTTCTCTACCGCTTGAGCGCCTTTGTTCAACAGCCAGTCGGGGTCCGTATACGGAAGCAATGCACGAACGTCATCCAGCACTTGCTGTATTCGCTTATCGGTACGGGTATCCACGAATTGACCGTTATCGATCATGAACGGGCCGATCAGGCCGTTATGAAGATAAGCCGGGAATTCCATGTTCACTTGCGAGCCGTTTCCGTAAGTCGTATAACCGTAGGTGTCATTTTTTCCGTTGCCGTCCGGGTCCTGCTCCGTGAACGCCTTCATGACATTCACCATATCTTCATACGTCTGCGGCATGTCGAGCTCCAGCTTATCCAGCCAGTCCTTGCGGACGTAATAAGAGCGGTACTTCTTCTTCGCATACGGCACCGGAGCGCGCTTGAACGCATCCTGCACCTGATACGCGGCCAGATCGGCTTCCGTTACCCAATGCTTGAAGTAATTCGGCATCCGCTCGGGAGTGACCCAGTCTTTAATATCGCGGGCTACGCCGTCTTTAATGTACGTATTGGATTCCATTCCGCCCATATAGAAGACGTCCGGAATATCGCCGGAAGCGATCATCGTATTGAGCTTGCTCTGATATTCCTGTCCCCATGTCATATACTGCAGGTCCAGATCGACATTGAATTTCTCCTCGATCGCTTTCAGGACGAAGTCTTTGTCTTCGGAAGGCAAGCTCGTATTGTTCCAGCCGTTGACGAACCAGCGCAGCTTGATTTTCTCCTTCTTCTCTTCCTTCTGTTCATTCTGGCTGTTGCCGCCCGCATTGCTGGCAGCCGGAGGATCATTCTGCTGGTTATTGCCTCCTCCGTTGCCGCCGGAAGAACAAGCGGTGAACAGCAACGCCATAATGAGCAATGGTGCTATCATTTTCATCCAAGATTTCATATGGTACAACCCCCTAGTGAATTTCAATGATTAAGCTTGCGAGAGAGAGGCCCTCCCCCTCGCTTATACTGCATTCGCCCGCTTACCCCTTCACCGCTCCAAGCAGCATTCCCTTCATAAAATACTTCTGCAGGAACGGGTAGATGACCAGCACGGGGATAATCGCGACGACGACGACCGCCATCTTGATCGTCTCCGGCGGCAGCATCTCCACCTCGTTCGCGGAGACGGACAGCTCCTGGCTGACGCTTGGCGCGACAATCATGTTGCGCAACACGACCTGCAGCGGGAACAAATCGCGATCGTTAATGTACATAATGCCGGCGAAGTACGTATTCCAGTGGCCGACGCCGTAGAACAGCGCCATCGTGGCAATGACGGGCAGCGATAAGGGCAGCACGATGCGAATCAGCGTCTGCAGGTCGCCGCAGCCGTCCACCTTCGCCGCCTCCTCCACCTCATGCGGCAAGCCTTCGAAGTACGTCTTCATAATCAGCATGTTGAACGAAGAGACGAGCCCCGGAATCATTAGCGCCCATAGCGTATTCATCAGCCCCGTCGCCTTCACCGTCAGGAAGAGCGGGATCAGCCCTCCTGAGAACAGCATCGTGAACACGATACCCATCAGTACGATATTTCTTCCGGGCAAATATTTCTTGGACAAGGCATACGCGAGCCCCGTTGTAACGAGGATGTTCAGGAATGTCCCCAGCAGCGTAATATATGTGGTAACGCCAAGCGCCTTCGGTACGACGCCGCTCTCCAGTATTGTATGGAACGCTTCGAATGTTACCGTGCTGGGGATGAGAACAAAGCCACCGTGCTTCAGCACTTCCTCATAGGGTGTAATCGACATGATGAATACGAAATATAACGGGAACAGCGTGACCAAACAGAATAAGGCAAGTACAAGATACAGTACGGAGTCGACCACATAATCAGATTTGTTTTTTTTCAATACGAATGCCATGTTATCTCCCCCTTACCATATGCCCGATCCGCCGAGCTTCTTCGCCAGACGATTGGCTCCGATGACCAGAATGAGGCCGATCACAGACTTGAAGACGCCCATCGCTGCCGGTACGCTGAAGTCAAGCTGCTCGATGCCGCGCCGGAATATCCAGGTGTCCAATATATCGCCGACATCGTATACCCGGGCATTGAGGAAAATGTAGACCTGCTCGAAGCCGGCATCCAGAATATGTCCGATGCGGAAGATAAGCAGCAGGATGAACACTTCGCGAATGCCCGGCAGCGTAATATGCCACATTTGCCGCCATCTCCCGGCGCCGTCTACGACAGCCGCTTCATACAGCTCATGATTGATCGTCGCAAGCGCAGCCATATAGATGATGGCGCCGAAGCCGGTGTTCTTCCAGATGTCGGTGGTAAGCAGCATCGGTCGGAACACGTCAGAGTTGGTCAGCACATCGATCGAACCCCAGCCCATATCTCGCACGAACGTGGTGACGAGACCCGATCCGGGAGCGAAGAACGAGAAGACGAGGCCGTATACGATAATCCAGGACAAGAAGTGCGGTCCGTACGTAATCGTCTGAACGACCCGCTTGAACCAGCGCACCCGAATCTCATTCAGCATGAGAGCGAGCACGACATCCGGCAGCATGTTGAACAAGATGCGATAGAAGCTGAGCAACAAAGTATTCTTCATCAGCACGCCGAATTCCGGCGTCGAGAATATCTCTCTGAAGTTGCCAAGGCCTGCCCAAGGGCTGCCCCATACGCCTTTCATCAGGTTATAATCCTTGAATGCCACAACCAGGCCGAACATCGGCATATAATGATAGATTAAATAATAGAGCACGCCCGGAGCCATAAGGATATATAGCCAGCGGTAGCGAACGAGTGCCGCAATGGCCATCTTCGATCTCGGTACGGCTTGTAGGCGAGGATTCAGTTCTCTTGCTGGACTGTTGGCCTGCATGCATACCATCCTTCCTTATGACGTTTGCGTTTTTTCAACATTTGCTTGTCATTCCACAGACTGTTAAGCGCTTACAACCATGGTATGCACTCATTATAGGCCACACGCTTCCGCAGTGAATAGCACATGAATTCAAAAAAGTGTGGACTCATTCAAAAAATAAAAAAAACGATACGCGCTTCAAATGCTCCATAGCCCGCCGTCTCCGTGCTCCAAGCAATGCTCCATGCCCTGCGGCCTCCAAACCAGCTACTCTCCTTGCTCCAGCCTATGCTCCATACCCTGCAGCCTCCAAACCAGCTACTCTCCTTGCTCCAGCCCATGCTCCATACCCTGCAGCCTCCAGACTAGCACGCTTTTCTCTGCGCACCTTGACAGGAAAACACTATAATTCTGCGGCAAAGTTATGAGGGGCATACATGTCGAAGGGGCAGTCCCAAGCGTCATAGTTGACACAGGGAAGCCCCTTATTTTCTACCTCTCCCTCCCGCTGCTCTCGCCCTGGACAGAAAATTATAGCCAACAGAAGCCACCTTGCTTTACCCTTCGATCAGCAAGCCGTTCAGCAGAACGTTCAAGCTTGATATCGCACGCTCCAGCTCCGTCTGCGCGTCGCCCGAATGGGCGATGCAGAAAGCGGCGTTCACTAGTCCGCCGTTAATTAGTATGGCCATTGCTTCGCTGTCCGCCGCAGCAATCACTCCATCTTCCATCAGCCGCCGTAGCTGCACGCTCATCGTCTTTAAGCAATGCGACTGAGCCGTCTCCGAATAATAACCTCCCAGCACTGAGGGGGCATCCCGCAATACGATCCGCTGTATTTCCGATTCCAGCGCCATCTCCAGATAGGCGCGGCAACGACCGGTGAAGCCGTCCCAACGACTCACCGCTCCATCGGATATTGCCTTCAGCCGCTCGTCCATCTCCTCGTCAATCTGCCCCGCCACAGCTCCGAGTAGCCCCTTCTTGTCTCCAAAATGATGATAGAGCGCGCCTCTCGTCAATCCGACCGCTGCCGTCAAATCATCCATAGAGGTATCGGCATAACCTTTCGTTCCGAACGCTGCCCTCGCCGCATCTATCAGCTTAGCTCGTGTTTCCTCGATCATATCCGTGCGTTTTTTTCGTGTCATAACGTCACCGTCCTTCTGCGTGTCCATTCATTCAGCGCAATTGGATCTTGCAAGCTCTCGAATTAAAACCTGTATTCATCCATTTCACCTATCAGATTTGACATACGCTTCGTATGTAATTATGATATTAGCATACGTCGCGTATGTCAATTCATTTCGGCCGAATGTTTGCACCTGCACGTAACTATAGCTAGTCAATCAACTCATCCCGAATAGGAGTGCTATCATGAGACGACCACTATTGAAGCCTTTCGAAGATGAACTATCGCAATTGATGGATGATATTATCGCCGATCAACCCTTTCCTCCCCCCTTATATACAGGAAATACTTTTGAGTTAGGAAAATGGAAACCAACTAACATAGGAACGGAGGCGTCATATGTTTAAGATGTATCGCGAGCTGTTCCAAGTGCCGGGTGCGCTATCCTTCTCCATAACCGGCTTCATCGCCAGAATGCCGATCTCCATGATGGGTATCGGCATTGTCACAATGCTGTCCCAACTGACAGGAAATTACTGGCTGGCAGGAGCGGTTTCGGCAACTTTTGCGCTGTCGTCGGCTTTGCTGGCACCTCAAATATCCCGCCTGGCCGATCGTCTGGGGCAATCCCGGGTGCTGCTTCCGGCTGCGGGCATAAGCGTACTCTCTACGGCGGTCTTGCTGCTGTGCACACGTTATGAAGCACCGGTATGGTCGCTCTTCCTTGCCGCCTTGCTTGCCGGCTGCATGCCCAGCATGTCCGCCATGGTGCGCGCCCGCTGGATCGAGCTGTATCGCGGCTCATCCCGGTTGCACACCGCCTTCTCCTTCGAGTCGGTCGTAGATGAATTGTGCTTCATTATCGGGCCCGTCATCTCCGTCGGTCTGAGCGTGATGCTGTTCCCGGAAGCCGGACCGCTCCTGTCGTCTCTCTTCCTCCTCTTCGGCGTACTTGTCTTTACGGGATTGAAATCGACGGAGCCTGCCGTTCGTCCCCCGTCGGCCACTCAGTCCGGCACAGTCATTCGAATGGGAACTTTGCAGTTGCTGGCGCTGACGCTTGTCGCCATCGGGACGATATTCGGTACGGTAGATGTCGTCAGCGTAGCTTATGCCGAGGATCAGGGGAACACGGTTGCGGCAAGCCTGATCTTGTCCGTCTATGCGATCGGCTCGTGCCTGGCTGGCCTGGTCTATGGAACATTGAAGCTGAGCGCTCCTCTTCAGCGGCAATTGGTATGGGCGATCGCTCTGTCTGCCGCGACGATGCTGCCTCTGTTCTTCATCGACAGTTTAGTGCAGTTGGGAGCCGCCGTCTTCTTCGCCGGTATGTCCGTAGCGCCGACGATGATTATTATCATGGGATTGGTGGAGAAGCTCGTTCCTCCATCCCAAGTGACGGAAGGCATGACATGGGCGATAACCGGACTCGGAGTCGGCGTCGCTCTGGGTTCGGCCGCGGCGGGATGGGTTGTAGACAACTTCGGTGCCCGGATGGGATTCAGCGTTGCGATTACAGCGGGCATATTAGCTCTGGTCATCGTTTGCATCAGCTATCGCTTCATCGCATCCGCCGAGCATCGCGGCGCCGCCGCTTCTTCCGGCCATACCGGGATCAACTGACGAGAAGTGCCAAGATGTCCATTTTGCTCAATCAAATGGATTTCATGATATTATTTATACCGAATTGGCCAACTTGCCAGTATGAACTGGATTTCATGATACTAATTTGATCGAATGTTGGGCTACTACGCGTTTTGATCTATTTTAACTGTACTTATTCCATCTGCAGCTAGTGAGAAGGACGATTTCAGCATTAGTAATGACACAAAATCCAGTTACCTGTCTCCATGCGCCCACTTGATTTAAAAGATACAACATTACCGCATGAGATATATGTTCGAACATCTTCCAGCGTCTCAGATTATATGCTAAATGTGGCTGTCCTCAGGCAAGCAGACACGCTTCTTCACGTTTTGCCGAGCAGCCTTCCCTGCCGCCAATAAATGGCGGCACGTCTCGCGCAGCTCCTCCGGCGACGGTGCAGCCTGCCAGCGGCCCTTGCGGCCAAAGCTGGCTTCCTCCAGCCAGCCCGTCAGACGCAGCAGCTCGGCATGCTGTCCGGGCTGCAGCCCGGCGCCCAGCGCAAGAGCTGCCTCGCGCGCCGTCCGCTGCTGCGCCGGAGCCGGCGCGCGACGGCGCAACTGCGCGAAGAGCGCGGCCGCGACGGCGATGAGCGCCGCCCGCTGCTGCTCGGCGACGGCTTGTTCGCCGAGCGCGCGGCTGCGCGGCGGCCGAGCGCGGCCAGGCGCCGGGGCGGCGGCGAACGGCGAGAAGGTCGCGCCAGCCGTCACGGCGAGACCGCGCGCGGGCAACGCCGTAGCGGCGCTAGCGCGGGCGGCGCGCTCCGGTGCTCCTTCAAGCGCGGGCACGCCTGCGCCCGAAGGCGCCGCATTGGCCTCGCCCCCACGCTCGGACGCATTGGCGTCTCCTCCACTGATGCTGATGCCGCTCACGCTGGCGCCGTCAGCGCCGCTTGCGGCAAGCCGCGCGCAAGCCACGCTATAGCGGCGCAGCGCCAGCCGCAGGCGCAGCCTGCTGCGCCGCACCGCGAGCACCGCCGCGCAGGCCAGCGCCAGCGCGGCTACGCCTACGGCGGCAGCTGCGGCCGGCGAAGCCGCCGCTCCCCCGTGTGCGAGCCCCGCCAGGCTCAGCTCGCTCACCGTACCGGCAGCGGATGCGCCGCCAGCTGCCGCCAGCGTGCCGCCGCCTCCGAAGCCGGCGGCGGCTGAAGCTGTAGCGACGCCATCGAATCCCGGCGTCGGATCGAAGGGCACCCACCCTGCTCCGGGGAAGTACACCTCGACCCACGCATGCGCATCCTTCGCCTTAATCTCAAGCAGCTCTCCACTTCCGCCGGAGGTCAAGCCATCCGCTTCCAGCTCCTGCTCTGTCCCCGCTGCCGACTCACCGGAGGTGAAGCCCTTCACCCAGCGGGCAGGGATGCCTTGCGTCCGCAGCATAATGACCATCGCCGTGGAGAAGTGAACGCAATACCCCTCCTTCTGATCGAACAGAAAGTGATCCACGAAGTCTTCGCCTTCGGCAGGCATTTCACTGTTTTCGATAGAGTAACTATACGACGTCTTCAAATACTGCTGAATGGCCATGACCCGGTCGTAGCGGCTCGTTATCCCGCCTCCCGCCACCTCGGCAGCCAGCGCTGCAACGCGCGGAGGCATGGATTCAGGCAATTGCAAGAACGGCGTAATCGCATCGTCATAGACGGGCTCAGAGCTCTCCTGCTCCGCTCCCAGTTCCTCCTGTCCATCCTCCAAACGACGCAGCTCTAGCTCATCCGTTACGGGAAGAGTGCTCTCCACCGTGTAACGCTCGACCTTCAAGGTGCTGCTGGGCGGATAGAGAGAACCCTGCAGCGTATTGCGCACATAGCTGCCCAGCTTCCGTCTGGGATCGGCGGCAACCATATCCGTCACCCGCCCGTCACCGCCCGCGGCGAACAGAGGCATAGAGGGCTCAGGATGCTCTACAAGTATCGTTTGTTCAATCCGAACACCATGCTTCGCAAGCTCTGACGGCCCCTTGTCATCCTCTTCCTTCTCACTCGCCATCGCCTCGCGCTCATTTGGCAGCAGCTTGCCGATCGGATGAAGCGACAGCTCCCCGCCAGCGTTGCTCCACCCTTTCCCGTCGTACGTACTCTTCGCTTCACCTCGCCAATAGCTCCTTACAGGCGTCAACGCGCGAAAAATCAGCTCATCGCTATTGGCAAGCGGAGCGCCAAGCCTGCTGTCGTCGAAGCCGTATCCGGACAGCGCCTGCCCGTATGGAACGGCCCCGGCATTCTTTATCGTAACACCGCTCGAACCGTCTCCCAGGGCGGATAAACCTTGCTTAATCGCAGCCGATATCGGAACTGTCCATTTGGGCGGCGCCAGTTCCCTCTCTCTCCCCGCTGTGAACAGAAGCGAGCAGCCGATGACCACAAGCACGAGAAACATGGAGCCTGCTATCCACTGTCCGCTGGGCCTCTGCGGATCGCGGGGAGCCGCCTCCATCACTCTGCGCACCCGGGGCACTGTCATCAATGCCGTGAGCAGCAACCCTTCCGATACAGCTCGGATCAGGCTGCCCAGTACATCCATCCCCAGCCATACATGCAGTGCAATCAAATACATGATCGTAGCGGCAGCGAATCCCAGCGCTGTCTGCCGCAGCCACATGAGCCCCTGCAGAGCAGGCGCCAGCATCGACCAGCCGGTGAACAGCATTAACGACCGCATCTCTCCCGACATGGCCCATACTCCGTTATTCAGGATACGGTCAACATCTTCATAGAACAAAGAAGGCAAGCCGGCAAGCCATTCCAGCCCTGTCTGCCCGGCACTCTTGTACAGCAGCATCATCGCCAGCAGGCAGATGATGGCATTCAGCGGCAGCGACACCCCCCAAGGCAGCTTGAACAGCCCTGCGATCATCGTGCACCCGATTACGAGCAAGAGCGGCTCGGGATGGTGGATAACGGCCCATTGTCCGGTGCTCGACCATGGCAGCAGCCATTCAGCTACAAGTCCGAACAGCAGCAGGCTCGTTGCGATCCGGTACACCAAGGAAACTTCCCCGCCGTATTCGTGCGAAGCGGCTCCCGCGATTCCCCGCTCTGAAATTCCCCCATTGCCTCTGTTGCCGCTCCCGCCACCTGCATCCCCAGTATCCTTATCGCGCTCCTTGCTCCCCAAGTCCCCGATAGCCCAATCACTATCTTTGCCCCCCGAGTCGCCAACCTCCTTATCGCGTTCCTTGCTCCCCGAGTCCCCAATCTCCTTATCTAGGTCCTTGCCACTCGGGAACTCCTTATCCCAAGGCATGCGCTTTCCCTCCTTCCTTCGTCCCGCCTGCGAAGTCCTCGCCGGTATGATGAACGGCCTGCCAGACTACGCCGATTCCGGCATCGCGAAGCGAGTGCTCCGCCTCGCGCATCGCGCCCGTCAGCTTCCTCTCTCCGATTGGCACATGAAGCAGCAGCCTTCCTTCTTGCTCCCCATATGCCCTTGCCAGCTCTCTCCATTCGCCCACCGCTTGCCAATCGCCAGTATAAACCTGGATCAGGCATCCCGCCGGAAACCCGCTTCCTTCCTCGGGCCACAAGCCGCGCATCGCCGACTCCCGATCTGCCCGAAGCTTCGCCAACTTACGGCACAGCTCTATCATACGGCCGTTCTCTCCGCTGGCGGAATCGGCACTCAAGCGACAGGACCATTCAGCTGTTGCAACAATGGCATGGCTCCCCCGTCTCAAAGCATCGCCGGCCCCCTTAATCGCCCAGCTGATGCAAACGTCGAATAACGCCGCATCATTGCCGTATGCAATTCGTCGCTGATCGATGACGATCGCAACTGTGCCGCCTACCGTTTCCGCTCTCAACTTCGTATATAGTCCGCGTCCTCTGGCAGCGGCGCGATAATCGATACTCCGAAGGGAATCGCCCACCCGGTAAGGACGGGTATCCGGCCCGTATCCCGCTTCCCGCCGCGCGATCAACTTGTCGCTTCGCTCGCTTCCTCCACCACCGTCACGGCCGCTTGCAGGAGAAGAGGCATCCTCCCCGTACTTCCATTCCCCGCTCTCCACCAAGTCTTCCATCCGCGAGTGCGGCAGCTCCGCGGGCAGCACCGTCAGCTGCCCTTCCAGCCGGAACGTTCGTCTGATCGCCGTCAGGCCGAGCCAATCGCCTACCGTCACGGTTATCGGCTGGAAGGCATACTCCCCTCTCCGCAGCGCGGTCATCTCATAGCTCTCCATCCATTGCTTCCGGAATGCAGGCGTCTCCACCGCACGGTGCCCTCGCGACTTATATCCTATATCGCTGCCGTTCACATACACATCCTGCATGGCCAGCCACACAACGGGAACCGGCCAGTTGCTGCGCACCGTCAATGTCGACACATTGGATTCCCCGGCCGTCATCTCCGATCGGCGCAAGCTGCGCTCCACGGTCAGACTTCTCGCAACGGCAAGAGGAATGACCCCGCTCAGCGCCGCAATGCTTCCCAATACGACCAGCATGAACCATTCTACCGCCCCGCCGCGCAACAGAACGGCCGTACAGCTTCCCAGCAACCCTGCCGCAATGACGCTCCAGGCCAGCTTGCGGGTTCTATAGCTCGGACCGCCCTCTCTCTCCCACACACTTTCTGCATCCTTCCTATAATCAACGTCCCACTCATCCTGTTCTCTCATCTCACTCGCCTGCCTCCGAATCCGGCTCCCGCTTCGCGCGGGAACGGCGTCTCGCGCACGATTGCTGCCAGAATGGAGCCGTCCCGCAGCGCTTCGCCTCCACTCATTCCGCTTCTGACTGCCAGCCGATGCGCAAGCACCGGTTCGGCTGTCGCCAGCAGATCATCCGGAATGACGTAGCCCCGGCCCTCCAGATAAGCGCCGGCTTGTGCAGCGCGCAGCCAATCCCGCAGCGCCCGCGGACTTAAGCCAAGCGCAATATCCGGCGATCGGCGTGTCGCCTCCGCTACCCTGACCATATATTCCATAAGCGCATGATGCATATGTGTCTGTGCCGCTTCCTTCTGCATCCGCAGCCACTCTGGAGGCGTAATGACAGGGCGCAGTCGGGCGGGGTCCTGCCGATTGCCCTCGGCATATTGCTTCAGCAGCCGCTCCTCCGCGTCCGCTTCCGGATAGCCGATGCTAAGCCGCATCAGGAAGCGATCCAGCTGCGCTTCCGGCAGCGGACTCGTGCCTTGGAAGCTGAGTGGATTCTGCGTCGCGATAAGCATGAACGGATCGGGCAGCCTGTGCGTCTCTCCCTCAATCGTCACGCTTCTCTCCTCCATCGCTTCCAGCAGGGCCGACTGCGTGCGCGGCGAAGTCCGGTTAATCTCGTCGGCCAGCACGACATTGGCCATAATGGGCCCCGGACGATAGACAAGCTCGCCGCTTCTTCCCTCCAGCACCATCCCGCCAATGACATCAGCAGGCACCATATCCGAGGTGAACTGGATTCGCCGGAACTCGCCGCCCATCACTCGCGCAATCCCTTGCGCCAGAACCGTTTTGCCTACGCCGGGAATATCCTCCAGCAGCACATGCCCGCCTGCAAGCAACGCCGTAAGCGTCTGTCTGATAACCGCTTGCTTGCCCAGCAGCACATGCTCCAGCTTCAGCTGCATCCGATGCAGCAGCACTTGCGGCGCCTCCGGCCAATGCTGCATTCGACCGGCATGATCATCTTCCCCTTTATAATCCCTACCATTGCGCTCACGCATTTTGTCCAAAAAATCGGGAGAAACCATATACTTCTCGCCTCCTAAACAACAGGAATAGTCTATAGCTTCATTCTCCCCAGCTTTCCTATCATTTAGACCTGCTAGACTGCAAGTCCGGCACGATGATTCAGCTGCGCTCGTCCCTCTATCACGCCATTACTTATAATTAGGATTTACTAGAGTCTGTTTGTCTGTATACGTAGAAGCAGCAAACGGGGAATATAGCAGATGCAAATGAGAAAAATGGCTCAAACGCCCCTTTTCGGCACTCCAGTGTAGGATTCATACACTCATATGGCTCGCATGCCCCTTTTCGGCGCTCCAGTGTAGGATTCATACACTAGACCGACTCGCACGCCCCTTTTCGGCGCTCCAGTGTAGGATTCCTACACTATTTCGGCTCGCATGCCCCTTTTCGGCGCTCCAGTGTAGGATTCATACACTCATATGACTCGCACGCTCCTTTTCGGCGCTCCAGTGTAGGACTCATACACTATTTCGGCTCGAACGCTCCTTTTCGGCGCTCTAGTGTAGGATT
>NZ_JAOQJC010000051.1 GCF_025567625.1 Paenibacillus sp. J5C2022
AATTACTACGCTGCCAGTGGTCATTATATATCTTGTTGCGCAGAAGCAGTTCGTGCAAGGAATTGCATCTACAGGCATGAAGGGATAGGACGAGGAGAGAACCGCCAAGTGATACATTTGGTGTTCGGGCTGCCAAGCTTGTGAAAGTTCGTACAGCTGATATGAACAGGAGAGGAATAGTGGAATTTCGATGAAACCAGTTACAATTGCATTGATTGGCGCGGGTCTCAGAGGAATTAGATACGGTGAATACGCTAACAAGCAACCGCATGAGATGAAGATCGTGTCTGTTGCAGAACCGGATGATTTCAAACGCAATCGTGCAAAAGAAGCCTTCGGCTTTCCGGGGGAGAAGTGTTTCAAAAGCTGGGATGAGCTGTTCGCTGCCGGCAAGCAATCAGATGCTGTGATTATTTGTACACGGGATCAGGATCATTATATTCCGGCTATGAAGGCGTTGGAAGCCGGATATCATGTGATGCTGGAGAAGCCGATGTCGCCAAGCTGGAAAGAATGTATTGAGCTGGAGAGGATGGCGGAAAAGCATAATCGTATTCTAACGATTTGTCATGTGCTGCGTTACGCCCCTTTCTTCCGGACCCTCAAGCAATTACTGGATGAAGGGCGAATCGGTCGTTTGATGTCCATTCAGCACAATGAGAATGTTGGCTACTGGCATCAGGCGCATAGCTTTGTGCGAGGGTATTTCAATCGTGCAGAGAGATCCAGTCCGATGATTTTGGCTAAATCCTGTCATGATATGGATATTATTCAATGGTTCGCGGGCGGCAGATGTCTGAGTGTAGCGTCGTATGGGCATTTGTCATATTTCAACAAGGAGAATGCGCCTGAGGGAGCGCCCGAATACTGTATCGACGGTTGCCCGGTTGCCGATTCTTGCGTATATTACGCGCCAGATACGTATTTGATCGACAATGGCGGGTGGAAAGCGGAAGCAGCAAGTACAGATCCCAGCTTTGAAGCTCGCTATAAGGCGATGAAAGAGGGCCCGTTCGGTCGTTGTGTGTTCCAAAGCGATAATGATGTGGTTGACCATCAAGTAGTGGCCATGGATTTTGATAATGAGGTTACAGTCGCGTTTACAATGAGCGCCTTTACGGAGAAGACTAGCCGTACGCTCAAGCTAATGGGAACGACTGGTGAGATTCGTGCGACGATGGAGACGAATGAAATTGAAGTTCGTCCTTTCGGTGCAGGGAGAACCGAACTGATAAAGCTTGAAGAAGCTGCAGGGCATGTCGGTCATGGAGGCGGTGATGGACGTCTTGTGCAGGACTTTGCACGAACTGTTCACGCCTTGGAATCGGGACAGGGAGCGAGTGTGAGCCAAACATCGGCCAAAGAATCGGTGCAGAGTCACCTTATGGCATTTGCTGCTGAACGTTCCAGAGTAGAAAAAAGAATGGTAAAACTAGAAGAGTTTTATTAGGCGGGCAAGCGTAATCAAAACTCATATATTTGAGTGAGCGGACCTACAAGTGAATTTTCGTAAGGAAAATAAGTACATATAAGGTGTGGTTCGATGTTATGAAGGGGGGGATTATTTCTTAAATATAGTGATTGCTGGTGTAGTGATCGTTTTGAAATAACCGCCTTGAAATAGCTCCTGCCCGGCAGAACATTCTACCGGGCAGGAACTTCTTGATGTTCCACTTAGTAAGGATGATGTCCCATATAAGGAGGTTGCTCCGGATAAGCGGCTTTCGGTATGAACAGCGTTGCGATAAAGTAGACGAGTACGGTTGTTCCGAAACTGAACAAGGCGGAGATGGCGACGATCAGCCGTACAATTGTAGCGTCTATATTGAAGTATTCCGCGATGCCTCCGCACAGTCCAGTAATTTTGCTGTCGGTTTTTGATCGAAATAGTTTTCTCATCGTTTAGTCGTCCTTTCGTGCAGCTCTTTGATAAACCTATTGTAACAAGCTGCAGGGTGATCAAGGAACAGACGAAGGTCGGTTGCGGAGACTGGCCTTTGGTCGGGGGGAGCTGCGACGGAGGGCGGGGCTGCGATGAGGGGAGGGGCATCCGCCAATATTGCCGCTCCGGCCCCCGAGAAGCTGCCTATCGCTCATTTTGCTCACATAGCCATCAGAAAAGTGCCTCAAAGTACCCGCTATCGCTCAAAATGCTCACATAGCTCCGCCAATATTGCCACTCCGGCTTCTAAGAAGCTGTCTATCGCTCATTTTGCTCACATAGCCATCGGAAAAGTGCCTCAAAGTACCCGTTATCGCTCAAAATGCTCACATAGCCCCGCCAATATTGCCACTCCGGCCCCAACTGACAATGTATCCGAAGAGTAGAGCAGTTAATTTAGTGCGAAATAGAGTGAGCGGAACGATTGGCGGTTCACAATCTATGAAAATCGCGCTATTGCCCAATCGTATAACGCGAGCGGAGCGTGGCGACCATGGCCTCCACTTCCGCGGGCTCGGGCAGTTGCAGCTCGGGTGGATAGTCGGTACTGTAGTACGCCGGCCGAGAAGGAAGCAGCGTCCGCTGCACAGCCTGGGCGAATAAATGCGGACCGTGCGGTACGAGCCCCGCGAGCTCCTCCAGACTGGCGGTGCTGTCCGCCGCGACGATCGGGTGTCCCAGCGTGTCGTCGCCTCCGGACGCGATATCGTAGAACTGGCGCACGAATGCGGCTCGGGCGCTGCCTGAGCCTTCCGCTACGACGAATGCCTGCACGATGGTCGCATGCGTCTGCCGGCGCTGCGCAATGCCGCAAAATTTGAAGCCGTCTATACTCAGATCGAACTCGCCCGGGCAATAGGCTCCGGCAATCTCCCCTTTATCCACTTGCCGGCCTGTACCCTTAAGCGCCTCACGGATAAGGGCGAACATTCCCTCGAAGTCGTGATGGAAGTGATAGTCCAGCACATTGGTCTTGGGCTTGATCAACGAGATATTGACGACGCCGGCATCCAGCGGCACGGCCGCACCTCCGGAATTGCGCACAGCGGTCGCCCAGCCGCTAGACTCCAGCCATTGCCTAGCCTCCAGAACATGGGGCATGCGGCTGTCGCGCAGCCCCATAATGAATGCGCCCGGATGCCGCCATATATGACAGACGGCTGGCCCTCCTTTCCCTGCACTGCGGCACAATAGCTCGTCCAGCGCGAATGCGTACAACGGGTCGGTATGGGTGAAGTCGTTCATCCGGTTAAGCAATACGAAATTTTTACCGTTCATTAACATCATTCTTATTCCTCTCCATGCCGTTCCCGTCCTTCAGTCATTGATCTTTCTAGGCTATCATGAAGCCTGCGTACTTACAAATTAACTTATTAGCGGCAACACATATCATATGAGGGACCGCAGCAGCGGCAACATACAAGCCACCAGGAACAAGGTACGGATGCACGGAAGGAGTATGATCATAACGTTGAAGTTGACGTAGGTCATTTAGCATCGTCATAAATGACCTATCTTAATTCAATATGAAATAAGAAGCTTGTCAAACTAGTCCGCATAATTGTCCAAGTCCCCTCATAGATATGTATCAGCCAGTGAATAACAATTGAAGCAGAGGGGATGATGACATGCGTCGCATGACATGGACCGCGGCAATGATTTTAGTAGTAGCATTAATGCTGTCTGCTTGCGGTACGAAGGACGCCGAGTCCGTGGTGAAGGATCTGGACAAATTTGTGAACAGCATGGAGAGCTATCAGGGAAGCGGGACGATGACGCTGCATAACGGGCAGCAGCCGCAATCATACGAGGTGGATGTATCGTTCCAGCAGCCGCACTATTACCGCATTAAGCTGACGAACAAGGAGAAGGATATTACCCAGATTGTGCTCAAAAACGATGACGGCGTATTCGTACTGACTCCCAAGCTGAACAAAGTGTTCCGCTTCCAAAGCGAATGGCCGCAAAATCAGGGGCAAGTCTACCTGTATCAAACTTTGGCGCAAAGCATTATTACGGACAGCTCCCGCCAATTCGCTTCGAATGACGATGCCTATGTGTTCGATGTGATGGCCAATTACAACAGCGGTTCGCTGGCTCGCCAGAAAATATGGCTGAACAAGGCGGATCTGAGCCCGCTTCAAGTGGAAGTGAGCGATACGAACGCAAGAGTGCAGGTGGATGTGAAGTTCGACACGTTCAAATTCGACCAGCGATTCGACGAAGGCTACTTCAATACGGATGCGAATCTGAGAAGCGAGAGCGCTGCCGAACAATCCGATGAGCCGACTGCGGCTAGGCCTGAGGATGAGGAGCAAGATGGCATTACGGCGCCCGGCGACGAAGGCGTCGGCACGACGAATAACGAGGAAAGCCCTGTAGACGGCAACTCCGAGACGAATACGAACGAGACGGACCAGGACGAAGATGCGGACACGGACGCCAATTCCAGCGAAGAGGAAGATGCTGACGCATCCGTCGGAACGGAATCGGAGCCATTCACAGTGATGGGGCCGTCATATACACCGGAGGGGGTAGCGGTGCTGGACGAGACGGATATTGTATTCAGCGGGCAGCCGGGTCAGATGACGCGTTACGATGGCATCTACAGCTACACGCTCATCCAGACGCAAGCTCAGGAGCAAGCGGCATCGTTCATGCAGGGAACAATTGTCGATCTGGGCTTTACGCTTGGTGAGCTGACAGGCGGAGACGGACTGCAGACGCTAACCTGGACGTATCATGGCAGCCAGTTCCGAATAACAAGCGACAATCTGCCTCAGGTTGAGATGGAGAACGTTGCGAAATCGGTTCAGGCGGAGATGGGCAAGTAGATGTTTCCTCACCTTCCAATACTATCCGGATAATTGGGAATAGCTCTTCATTGACAGTCCCTGCAGCAGCGTATAACATGATAAAGATAACGAATTGCTGCTCGGACTGCTAATGGTTTAATGTACAGAAGAAGGTGAAAGTGTTGGAATCGTTTTATCGCCCGACATGGGCTGAAATTTCACTCGATGCTTTGAGACATAATTTGCAAGCCGTTCGTCAGGCATTGCCGGAAGGGTGCAAGCTGATGGCCTCCGTGAAGGCCAATGCTTACGGACATGGACTAGTGGAAATTGCGGGGGCGGCTGAGCGCTTCGGCGTAGACTATCTTGGCGTCGCCTTTCTTGACGAGGCGCTGAAGCTGCGCGAAGCCGGCATTCAGTCGCCTATTCTCGTGCTTGGATTCGTACCGGCGGAAGGGCTGGAGACGGCCAGAGAGCATGACATCACGATTAGCCTGTTCCGTGAGGATATCCGGCAAGCTGCGGAGATGCTGGCGCCCGCCGGCAAGAAGCTGAAGGCGCATATTAAGCTGGATTCCGGCATGGGCCGGCTTGGCGTACTGGGCTATCGGGAGGCGATGGCCTTCATCGAGCGGTCGCTTGAGACGCCGACCCTTCATGTGGAGGGGATGTTCACGCATTATGCCAAGGCGGACGAACAGGACAAGACCTACACGAAGCAGCAATACGAGCGATTCCGCGAAGTGGCGGAAGAGGTGAAGCGTCGCGGCTGGCCGCTCTCGATCATGCATGCGGCGAACAGCGCCGCCGGCATCGACACGCCGGAGTGGGCAGGCGGCATGGTGCGGCTCGGCATCAGCATGTACGGGCTATATCCGTCGGCGGAAGTCAACAAGCAGCGCATCGCGCTTCAGCCGGTGCTGTCCTTGAAGTCGCGGCTTGTTCATGTGAAGCAGGCGCCTCCCGGCTGGGGCATCAGCTATGGCACCCGCTACGTCACAAGCGGCGAGGAATGGATCGGCACGCTTCCCATCGGTTATGCAGACGGCTTCAGCCGCATGCTGACTGGCAAGGCGAATGTGCTGCTGCGAGGGAGGCGTGTTCCCGTATTGGGCACGATCTGTATGGACCAGTGCATGATAGCTCTGGATGACGTGAATCGCGAAGACGCGCCCGTCATGACGGGCGAGGAAGCTGTCCTAATAGGCCGGCAAGGGGACGAGACCATCTCTGTCGAGGAACTGGCGGAGCATCTGGATACGATAAATTATGAAGTAACCTGCATGATCGCGGAACGCGTGCCGCGCGTATATACGGAAGGCGGCAGCACGGTTGCTGTACGCAATGCTCTGGCGTGACGGAGAAGCGGCATCAGGAATAATTTTCAAGCCGAAAAATTGTAGAATAATAAAGGAATTCCGTGCTTCATCACGAATGATTGGAGTAGGGAAAGTATGCGTGCCGGCCATCATCAAGGAATGATAGCATAATTGATATACGGCCAACATAGATATGAGGAAGTATAGAGAAGGCATATTTACGTCATAATGAATAATAGGTGTTGGAAAAGTTTTGGAGGTGCGAGTTCGGTGGCCAATGTGCATAACACGAAAAGGATCATGATTAGCTTGCCCGATCAGCTGCTGGAAGAGGTCGACGGTATTGTGGCCAAGGAAAATTCCAATCGCAGCGAGTTTATTCGACAAGCCATGAAGCTGTATTTGGTGGAACGCAAAAAACGTCAAATTCGTGAATCGATGCAGCGCGGGTACATGGAGATGGCAAAAATCAACCTGAACATGGCCTCGGAAGCTTTTCAAGCGGAGGAAGAAGCGGACCATACATTAGGCCGTCTCGTAAGCGGGGTGTAGAGCTTGATCGTAAAACGCGGAGATGTGTTTTTCGCCGACCTGTCACCGGTCGTAGGCTCTGAGCAAGGCGGTGTCAGGCCTGTACTTGTCATTCAGAACGATATTGGCAACCGATTCAGCCCGACCGTCATTGTGGCTGCCATCACAGCGCAAATCCAGAAGGCTAAGCTGCCTACCCATGTGGAAATGGAGGCGGAGTCGCACGGTTTCGATCGCGATTCCGTTGTGCTATTGGAACAGATTCGCACCATCGATAAGCAGCGTCTGACAGATAAGATTACCCATCTGGATGACGAGACGATGCGCAAAGTAGACGATGCCTTGTTAATCAGTGTCGGTTTAATTGATTTCTAAACCAAGCCATGCAATAAGCGTCAAGAAAGAAGTCGCAAGGGCGGCTGTTTTCTTGACGCTTATTTGTGATGCGCTTTCAAAAAAAGTTCATATATAAATGGCTCGATCGTGCCATCCCCGATCCGCCGCTCGTCGGTATACTTTCACTGTAACCCAAAGAAGACTTAGACGAGACGGAGGATGTCGATGGAATCCAAGATAACAAAATCAGCAAGAAGCGGGACGGCAAAAACAAAAGGGAGCATAGGGTGGCGGCAAGCGCTTTATCGCTCGGTGTGGCGGTGGCATTTTTATGCCGGTGTCATCTTCGCGCCGTTCCTCATCATATTGGCCTTCAGCGGGGGCGTCTATTTGTTCAAGCCGCAAATTGAAGACCAGTTGTACAAGGATATGCTTACTGTCCGGGAGGTTGGAGAGTCGCCTATGACGATTGATGAGATTGCGGCCAAATCCGAGCGGGCTTACCCCGGAACGAAGGTCGCTTCAATAACGGTACCCGAAAATACGAGCTCCAGCTACATGCTGTTGGTGTCTCGCGACGGAATGGGGACGACGATGTATGTGGACCCGTATACAGGCCACGCGCTAGGCATGCTGGACAGCGACAAGACGTTCTCCACATTCTTTAAAAAGCTGCACAGCCAGCTGGTCGTGGGAGGGACGTTCGCGAATCGGCTTGTCGAGCTGGCAGCATGCTGGGCGGTCATCTTGCTGTTGACCGGGCTGTATTTGTGGTGGCCCCGCACTAAAGCGCAAATATGGGGTACCGTGCTCCCGCGCTTGAGCAAGCCGGGAAGCCGCCAATTCTGGCGCGATCTGCATGCAGTTCCGGCGTTCTGGCTGTCCATTGTCCTGCTCCTGATCATTATGGGAGGCCTTCCCTGGTCCGGAGTGATGGGGGAGCAGATCGACCGGTTCGCCAACGCGACGAATACGAACGCCCCTCCGTATGCCTACAGCTTCGGTGAGAAGCCGGAGTCGGTTACAGTGGCGAAGGACATCGCCGAGGATCTCCCGTGGGCGGTGGAGAGCTTGCCGGTGCCTACCTCCGCGGCGGGAGGATTCCTTCCACTGCAATTGAGCGATGCGGCGGCAATAGCCGAGCGTGAAGGCGTCGAGAAGCCGTATACGATTACACAACCGCGAGGGGATAAGGGTGTGTTCACCGTGTCGACCGCCCATGAGAAGCCGGGACGGAATGCGACCCTTCATCTGGATCAATACAGCGGGGCTGTATTGACGGATGTCCGCTTCTCTGACTACGGCATAATGGCAAAGCTGATCTCCTACGGCATCGCATTCCACGAAGGAAGGATATTCGGCCTGACGAATCAGTTGCTTGGACTTGCGGCTTGTCTTGGATTGATGCTGACTGCAGCAAGCTCCTACATCATGTGGCGCAAGCGCAAGCCGACGGGGAAGCTTGGTGCTCCTGCAGGTACGGACAACCGCACGGTCAAGCTTGTATTGCTGCTTATCATGCTGCTGGGCGGTATCGTAATGCCGCTTGTTGGCGTATCCATTCTGACCGTGATCGTGATCGACATGCTTGTTATTCGAAGAATAAAGCCATTGCGGCATTGGTTCTCGGTGTGAGGAGGGGATGGTTATGAGAAGATTAGGAGAATGCCGCTGCACATCTCGCTGGATCTGGCTTCTAGGGGCAGTTGCGGCGGTGGTAATGCTGGGCGGCTGTACGGCGAAGGTGGCACCCGCCGATGAGAATGGCTTGCCGCCGCACTTCTCGGTCGAGCTTGTGCTTCCGCAGCAGATTGTGGCCGGAGAGCAAGGGCGGTATAGCGTTGAAGTCAGCAAGGACGGCAAGCCCGTGGAAGGCGTGGATGAGGCCGAATTTGTATTCTGGCTGGAAGGGGACAGGGAGAAGGCTGTGGCCGTTCGGGCAGAGGAGACGGCTCCGGGCGTCTATAGGGCGCTTCATACAATCGAACAGGACGGATTATATGTGGTGCAATCCAGAGTGGAGATGAAGGACGGCTTGCTCGTGCCTGCGAAGCATCTGGCAGTGGGAGCGGAGGCGGTGAACTCACTGGCCCATCTGCAGGAGGCTATGCAGCTTGGTTCGGAAGCTGCACAGGAGGAGGGCGGTGGCGGCCATCACGATCATTGAGGCGGATGTTATTGCTTTCCGCTTCTATGACCGTGAATTAGCCCGGTAAGCCGGTTCCATATTAATAATGCAGCGTGAAGCGGTAGGTGCCCGACAGAAGCACGATGCTTAGCCCGGTCTCGGACTGTGAGCAGGACACAGTCCCGTCCGGCAATGTGACAGCGGCGGAATTGTCCCATAGCGGAACGTTCCCTTCGACGATTCGTTGCGGCACGCATCCGTCCGGCAGATCTCCGAGCAGCAGAGTGGCGTTCATCGCGCATGGCAATGTCAGCAGGATGGTGAATGCATTGTCTTCATGACGCTCCCATCTGAGCGCAATGTCGCCTCTTGGAGTGCCCGTCTTCGCTTCGGCGAAGGAAAGCCCTTCTGCGAAGTATGGCTGCAAGACGGCGGATGCGAATCCCGCGGAGCCGCTTCTTATACCGCATACGTATTCCTGCAGCATGCGGGACGGATAGCTGTTCCAGGCGTGGCAGTGGGATTCGATATCGTCCCAACCTTCCCACATCGTCGTCGCTCCCTGTGCAATCATGTACCCCCAGCCAGGGTATTCCGTCTTGGTCATGAGGCGGTACGCTTGCTCCCGCAATCCATTGTCGAACAGGACGCGCAGCAGCGGCAGGGAGAGGACGGTTTTGCTTTCCCACGGACGGCCAGCTGCGTAAGCGAGTACGGCCGCTTCATCCTCGGGCGGGAGGATGCCTGCGTGCAGAGCGAGCGCATTAACGCCTTGATGGGCCTGCGCGGAGCTCGAGCTGTCGCGCAGCCGCTTCGTGTCGGCGTTGTACAAGTGCGCCAGTATGCCGTCCCGCAATTGTTTCGCCTGCTCGGCATAAGCCGCGCTCTCCGCTTCATGCCCCAGTATGCGGGCCGTATCCGCTGTAATTATAAGCGCTTGCCAGGCTTTCAACTGCTGTACGGTCAAGTAATCGCCTTCGTGCTCCACAGTAGGATAAGGCCAGTCGCTAATATGCCATCCTTTGCTGACGGGGATAAGGCCCGTCTCCGGAGAACGGGTGGACATATAGGCGTCAAGCATCTTCTTCAGCGGCCTGTAATAGCGCTCCAGCAGGCCGCTGTCGCCGCTGAATTGATAGAGCTTCCACAGCAGCGTGGCGAAGTGCAGATCCCACTCCGGTATTTGCAGATAGAAGTCGGGATGCTCGTAATTGGACGGATAGACGAATGGGAAGGTACCATCCTTCAACTGACCGTCGGCGAAGTCGCACAGTGTCTTGTCCATCATATGATAGGCGTCGAAGTTGTACAGCAGCGTCTCCGCCTGCAAGTCCGTATCCGTCAAGTATTGCGCTTGTTCCCGGTGAGGGCAATCGACGACTTGTCCCACGATATTGTTGCGCTGGGTCTGGATGCAAGCTTCATAGAGCTTGTTCAGATGGGCGGACGAGCTTGCGAAGCTGCCCGTCGCCGCAAGTCCGGTATGAACGGAGCATATGCTCAGCTCCCCGTCCCGCAGCGGGCGAGGATAGCCCGTCACTTCAACATACCGGAAAGCCTTGTAGCTAAGATTGGGCGCCCATACTTCCGTACCGCCCCGTCCATGCATCCTGTAGCGATCGAAGTAATGGGCTGAAGTCTCGTTGCATACCCGATGCTGCACCCTGCCATTGTCGTCCAGATCTTCCGCATAGCGGAGCGTAACCGTCGTTCCGGCTATGCCGGGCAGTACGATCTCGGGCCAGCCGGAGATGATTTTGCCCGTATCGAATACTTGAACAAGCCCTTCATCCGCCGTATGAATCGCTTCTCCCGCCGGCGTCGGTATAATCCTTTCATGCTCCTGTCCTTCCGGCAGCTGCTGCCAGCGCAGCTTCCAATGCTGCAGGCTTTCATCGGCCAGAATGGCGGGTGCGCACAAGTTCTCCGGGAACTCAGGAAGCAGCCAGTTCTTCGCCAGCCGGGATGCGTCGTAATCCTCGATGGCCGACAATCTCCGGTTCTGCTGATAAGGCGTTCCCACCGTGTGGGGCACGCTGCTGCTGCGGAGCGTCAGCCAGTCGGTGTCCGTACGGACGATCTCCTCACGCCCATCCTCGCTAGAGAGATGAAGCTCCAGCAGCAATCCGGGCTTACCGTTCACATAGTTCTGCCCGCTGCCTCCCAGGTAGTGGGCGATGACACCGATGCAATTGTCACCGCTGCGCAGCGATTCGCTCACATCGTAAGCCAGATAATGCTTGCGTCGGGGGATGCTTGTGGGCGCAGGAGAGCCGTATCCGCCGATCCGCTCACCGTTCACATACAATTGGAACACATGATGAGCGGATATATAGAGCTTGGCACGCGTCACGGGACGCTCCATCCGGAAGAGGCGGCGGAAGTAGGTGAAGTCGTTGCTGGTAGCTTCGCTCTCTCGCCATATCCACTTGGCCTGCCAATCATCCTCCGATAAGCCGCTCTCCCACCAGTCCGGCGTCATCTCCGCATATCGCTCCTCTTCGTTCCAGACACAGGCTTGCCAATAATACCTGCTGTTGCCCGCAAGCGGCGGACCTTCATAGCGCATGTGAAGCTGGGCGCCGTCTCTTCTGCCGCTGTCCCACAGCAGCCTTCCCTCCTGCAGCGAGCGGAGAGAGTCTGCCACCTTCACGCGGCAAGCCGCGGGGGTCTCCCCTCTGCGTTCGCTTGTCAGCTGCCAAGTGAAGCGGGGGGCGGGAGTATCTATAGCGAGCGGATTAGTCAGTCCGTTCACAAGCGGATTGATTATGTTGAACATATAAGCTCATCCTCCTTTTGGTCTCAGTATAGTGGGGAGAGGGGAGCGGCAGAAGGGGGGGATATGGTATATTTATAGGTGGATCGCATCATCGTAGGATGGGGGCGGATGGGAATGGATGGTTATCCCCGATTGCTGGAAGGGCGGATATTTTGGCGCAGTGAGCTTCAGCTTGTCGTGACCAGGGAGCATGAATGGTTTGCGTTGCCGCTTCATGCGCACGATTTTGTGGAAATCAACTACGTCGCGGAGGGGAACGGACATCATTATATCGGGGATCGTCGGCTGGACGTTCGGCAAGGTGATATTTTCATGCTGCCTGTTGGCGCGAGCCACGTATACCGGCCGAATTCCATGGAAGCGAAGGACGACCTTGTCGTCTACAACTTTCTGATCGGGAAGGATACGCTGAAGGACTATCTGCGCCTGTATCCGCTTCCTTGCGACTTGACGGAAGCGCTGGGACTCACGAAGACGCAATACCGGAAGTATGTGGACCGTTCAGGCGATGTACGCAAGCTTATGATGAATTCCCACCGGGAGTACGCGCTCGGGAGGCCGGGTGTGG
Source organism: Paenibacillus sp. J5C2022 (assembly GCF_025567625.1). GTDB lineage: Bacteria > Bacillota > Bacilli > Paenibacillales > Paenibacillaceae > Pristimantibacillus. Next base: position 12,399 of record NZ_JAOQJC010000051.1, read on the forward strand.
AAGGGATGATGCTGGCTTATCTAACGCAATTGCTGCTGGTGCTGTACCGTATTGAGATGGCGGAGGGAGAAGGAAGGGGGCGTGCGAGCGCGGACGTCTCGAAGGTGATGCAGTATGTGGAAGCCCGATATGCGGAGCGAATTACGCTGGCAGAAGCCGCCTCCCTCATCCCCGTCAGTGTCAGCCATCTGCAGCGGTTGTTCAAGGCGGAGACGGGTCAGAGCTTTACGGAATATGTGCAGAACCGGCGAATTGAGCGAAGCCGCGAGCTGCTGGAGAGGAGCCGCCTTCCGGTGGCGGAGGTCGCCAGGCTTGTCGGCTATCAGGACACGAAGTTTTTTCATGGGCTGTTCAAGAAGAAGACGGGGCAGACGCCACTTCAGTATCGCAAGGGGAATTAATTTGTCATTTTTTATCGGAAAAGGGATGGACAGAATTCATTGGCATTTGTTATGATAAGTCCAACTACATCGAACATAACGTGTGACATGTGATGCGAAGAACGCAAACAGGTCTGCTATAGGCAGCCGTTTGCGTTCTTTTTTATTTTCAGGGAGAAATGAGGGTGGGGAATGGGCAACAAGCGAAATATGTGGATTAGCCTGACGGCTGCCGTATTGTCGGCGGCGCTTGTGTACGGTCTGTATCAGTTGCAGCGGCAGCAGATGCAGAGGCAGGATACCGTCGCGGTCATCGTGCCGAGCCGATTCATCGCTGCGGGCGAAGTCATTGCGGAAGAGGATCTGGGAATTATACGGCTGCCGTATAGCGCGTATACCCCGGAAATGGTGACGGAAGCTGCGAATGTGCTGGGCATGGAGGCGGCGATGCCGCTGGGGATCGGCGAGCCCATGCTGGACTGGAAGCTTGATTATCACGCTTTGCAGCCCCGCCGGAGCGAATCTACATTCCAGATTCCAAGGGAATATGTCCGATCGATCTCCAACGGAATTCGAGCCGGGGATCGGGTCGCCATATACGCATCCGGTGAGGAAGGGGTATCGGGCAAAGTGTTCCGGGAGACGGTTGTCGTCGCTTCGGTGAAGAGCTCTGGCAATATGGAAGTGGACGGCCCGGAGAAGTCCCATCTGCTGTCGATGGCGGAGGGCAATATGGACGGCATGTATGCGGCGAGAAGGGATGCGAACGCGATGATCGAGTACTTGAATCTGAATCTGACCGAACAGCAGTGGCTGACGATAGACGAGCTGTGCACGGGAGGTGCGACCAAGCTGGTGGTCGCTTACAGTCCGGAATCGTTCGACCGCTTCCATTCTATCGAAGAGAGGGGCGGTGGTGGGGAATGAGCAAGCGTGGTAGGAACGGATCAGCCGTCGCGGCTTTCATCGGCACAACTCCCAATATCGGGACGACCGCCGCTGCATTTGCCACGGCTTATCGGGTGGCGGAGAGATGTGAGGGAACAGTCGGTTATCTGTGCCTCCATCTGAAGAGCGCCAAGCTGCACCGTTACCTGGGCATCGAAGAGCCGGAAGCGACGCTGGACCGGCTGCAGCCGGAGCTGCGATCCGCCGCATTGACGCCCGGCATGCTGACGGGCGCAAGCTGCGCGCTGCGGCATCAGCCGAACTTGCGCATTCTCTTCGGCAGCCTGAACCGCGAGCAGGCCGAGTTCTTCACGGTGGAGGAGATCGAACAGCTGCTGCTGGCTGCTGAACAAGCCTTCTCCCTCGTTGTGCTCGATGTAGGCGCTTATTGGGACAATGCCGCTACCGTGTGCGCCATGCGGAGCGCGACCTCCCGCATCCTGGTGACAACGCCTGCGCTGTCGCACTTCCAGGAGGACGGGAGAAGATGGATCGGGCAAGTATCGCCCATGTTCCATGTGCCGCGTGAGCAATATGAATGCGTCGTTGTACAGCCGCACCGGGGGAAGAACGCATACGGGATGCGTCATATATGCCAGGAGCTTGGCATTGCGCCTCTGGGCCGCTTCCAGCTGACAGAATCCCTCTTCGCCAGTCTGGACGGAGGCTCGTATGACAGATGGCTCGCGACGGACAGCATCGGGAAGAAGGCGATGCTGGGGACAGCGGGGACGCTTGTCGAGCGTTACGCCCTGGAGCAGCGTACGGCAAGTGTGCAGCGGCAGCCATGGTATCGCGGGCTTCTGACTCACAGAAGGGGGATGAACTCCTATGAAGGGCGGAGCTAGCCGATTCTCTCCTTCGGAATTCGCCGCACGGATGAATTCGGCTCCGGTTCAAGAGGAGGCGGTCGATGCACGGAAGTCTGGAGATACAGATCACGCCTCTGGCGGTGACGACTTCGAGAAGCTCGCAGATGACATAAGGGCGTATTTGAGCGCGCCGCGCGGACTGACGGATGAGGAGCGCCGCAAGTACGGCGAGATTTTGAACCGGGCGGTGCTTGGCTTCCCGCATGAGAGACAGCAGGTGCTTGCGGTTATCGAAGACCGGTTGATCAGGCTGAGAATTCACGGGAACGGCGGCAGGCGGCATCCGTTCGCTTCGCTTGCGGAAGCGCTGTTCGCGGAGGTGGTCGGACTGAATGTGCTGGAGCTGGTGCTGGCGGAGCGGGAAGGGCTGGAGGAGATTCAAGTCGTCGGAGAGCGGATCTACGAGGTGCGTCGCGGCAGGACGGCATTGTCCGCTTATGCATTCGACAGCGTGCGTGACGTGGAACGGATTCAGCAGAATCTGGTGCTGTACAACAACGACCGGATCAATCCGCGCAAGCGGTGGGCGGAAGTGATGCTGCGCGACGGATCGCGTGTAACGATGACAGGCTTCGGGTTCACATCCAAGCCTACGCTTACAATTCGCTTCTATACGGTTCGCACATTCAGTCTTCAAGCACTCTGCAAGCCGGCTTACCGTTCGCTCGACGAGCGTACGGCATCGCTGCTGCAAACGGTGCTGCAAGCCAGATTCAACCTGATCATTATCGGGGCGACGAATTCCGGCAAGACGAATCTGATGAAGGCGTTAATTGCGGAGCTGCCGGCGGAGGAGCGGATCGTGACGATCGAAGGCAGATTCGAGATGATGCTTAGCCGCGACTTTCCGGACCGGAACATCATCGAGTACGAGATCGAGGAGGAGGACGGCGGCCACGGTCCCGCGCAGGCGTTCAAGCTGGCGCTCCGACAGTCGCCGCAACGGATCATTCATGCGGAGATACGGGACGATGACGCCAATATTTACGTGAGAGCGTGTACGCGCGGACATACGGGCAGCATGTCAACCGTGCACGCCAACCGGCTGGAGGACGTGCCTGAGGCGATTACGGATATGTGCATGCTGGACGGGCGCGGCATGAACCCGGAGAGGCTGGTGAAGCGAATTACGGAATTCGTGACGGAGATCGGCATCGAGATGCGCTACATGAACGGCCGCCGTGTCATTCGGCGGATCGGGGAGCTGGAATGGCGCGGAGGAGCGGTGTCAGTTCGCAACCTCGCCTTGTATGACGAGACAAGGGACTGCTGGAACTTTCCGGAGGAGCCCAGTGCGCAAGCGGGAAGACGTCTTGCGGAAAGCGGAGGTGAACGATGAGTCAGACGACGATTGTGGCGGGAGCCTCGCTGCTTTATTTGCTGCTGTACTTCATGTTCTACCATCTGTTTCATCTATGGACGGATAAGCGGCAGCTCAGAAGCCGCTTGACGTACGTGTCTCCATACAGCTGGCGCGCGTTGCTGCGGGACCGCTTCAATCTCTATATCCGCCTGCGGCGCCATATGGAGGAGCTGCTGGAGCTGCTGCGCATCAAGCTCGGCGCAGACCTGTTCATCTGGCTGTCCATTCTCCTGCTGCTTGCGGGCGTGGCGGGAGGAGGGATGTTCTTCCAGACGGCGAAGGGGACGCTTCTCTTCGGATTGCTCGTCGGGCTCTCGCCATACGTAAGTCTGCGCGCGCTGCTCATTCATCGCCGCATGAGTGCGCAGATGGACTTCCTGCCGGCTGTGGAGCTGTTCTATCAATGCTACCTGGTGACAGGAGAGCGGCAAGTTCGCATTGCGCTTCAGCGCACGGTGGAAGAGAGGCGGCTGCTGGGACCGATGGGCGCCGTGTTCGAGCAGTTGTATCGCAATCTGTCCGTGCGCGGCGACGACGAAGCCAGCTTGAAGCTGATGGCTGCATCATTGGGCCACGTATGGGCCGACTACTTCGTCAATATACTGCGTATCGCTCTTATGGAGGGCGTTCCCGTATCGGACAGCCTCAGAGAGCTCATTCACGATATGCGCAAGTCCAGACGGGCGGGAGAGCAGGAGCGGCATAGACTGCTGGAGATCAGAATCGCCAATTTTACGCCGCTGCTGTTCCTGGCGCTGTTCATCGGCATCAATATCCGCTTCAATCGTGAGAACGCCTATTACTATTATCTGATCGATCCCGGAGGGCGCGATATGCTGCTTAATGCGCTGCTGCTCATCTTCAGCTCCTTCCTGATGGGCTTGTGGCTTTCGCGCAAGAAGCTGTAGAGAGGAGAGGAGTTGCCAATATGCATGCTTGGATAGAGCAATTGACGGGATTCGCCGCCGTGGCGGGACAATTCCTGTTCGCGGCAATCGGCTTGTATGCGCTGCTTCGCATCGTTCCTGTCCGCCAGACGACCCGATGGAAGCGGCTTGCTTTCCTGCAATGGCGGGCCAATCCCCCGCCAGCCGGATGGCTGAAGGGACTCCGTCTGGACAGAAGCAGCGGCTCCTTCCAGGAACGGGAGGTGCTGCTCGCGGGCTGCGGCTTCACGGCGGATGCTGGCTGGTATATGCTGGGGCGCCGCATCGGGATGGTGGCGTGCCTCGGCTTGGCAGCTATTGGCTTGCTGTGGTACGGGTTCTCGCTGTCGCTGCAGGCGCAGCTTATGATAGGCCTGCCGCTCCTGGGGTCAATACTGCTGGCTGCCGACATCCCTTGGCTCCGCTCCATCCGCAAGCTGCGCGCCTTGCAGATGACGAAGGAAATCTATGCGGTGAGCAATCAATTGCTCTACTTCTCGGATTCGTCCCTTCATCTGCATACGAAGCTGGTGCGCTGCCTGCCCTTCACGAAGTTGATGAAGGAAGACATGGAACGGTTGCTGGCGGAATGGTATCACGACCCGGCCGAAGCGCTGCAGCGATTCAAGCACAGGCTCGGCACGGATGACGGCATGAGCTTCGTGGAGACGCTGGACGCGCTGAGGCAGCATGAGAGCAGCCAGTACTATCAACTGCTGCGGGTGCGGATCGGCGATTACAAGGACAAGCTGGAGCTGGCCAAGGAAAGCCGCAAGGAATCGACTTCTTATGTGCTTTTCGTTATTGCCGGCATTCCTATCTTGTATACGTTTCAAATTTTTATTTACCCGTGGATTATGGAGTCGCAGAAGCTGTTTCAATCGCTTGAATAATGAACAATCCGAGCTCGTCAGCGAGAGGAGGTGAAGGCATGCGCAATATTCTGATGACGGTAATGCTGCTTGTCGTAGTGATCGTCTTGTTCAATACGATTATCGCAGAGGATACTACAGGAACGAGATCGCAAGTGCAGTCGCAGGGCAACTCCGCCAATACGCGAATCAGCCAGCTGCTGCCTTAATGGGAACGGAATGGGAAGGGAGATGCCGCTAGCATGCGTTCATTATTGGTCTCATTGCTGCTGCTTATCACGGTTGTCATCGTGTTCACGGCTGTTGCTGACGGCGACGAAGGCATGAAGCGGCAGCTTCACAAGTCGGGAGACGCGATGGGCGAGTATATTAGGGGAACCAATCCATGAGGCAAATTCTGGTGTTCATCCTGTTCGCAGGCATGCTGTGCTGGATCATGTTCTCGCCGATCTACAGGCATGTCGCGATTATTCGCGGAGCCGTCCTGCAGCAGGAGGTAGATTATTTGCTGGAGGTCGGAGCAAGCGGTACATATGGCTATATTAGCGGAGAGATGCAGCAGCAATCGATGGATCGTCTTGCCGGTCTTGGGCTGGTCAGGGAAGAGCTGCGCTATGAATACAGCACGACGAGCGGAGTCAATGCGACGAATGCCGCTGCGCCGGTACCGAGAGGGACGGGCATATCTATTCGAATCAGTTATCCTTACGAGAATATGTTCCTGATCGATTCCCTGATCGGCTTGACGCCAATACCGGCCGATGCCCGAATGAGCGCATTCGGCATGAAGATGAGCGAATATGTTCCTTGAGAGGAAGGGACAAGCGGAGCCCGGGAGGGGCGGAAGATGTACAAGCTGATCATTATTATGGGCATGATGACGATATGGTTGGCTGCCCAGTTGATGCAAGTGGAAGAAGAGCTGGCGATGAAGACGATGTATCAGAGCAAGCGGGCAGTCAACCGGGCCGCTCATGCCGCCGCGCAGCAATTGGACCGGACCGCTCTTGCCGAAGGGATTTTGCGCATCGATGAGAGTGAGGCGCTGTCCTCCGCATCGCTTTATTTGCGGAACAATTTGTTGCTGGACGAACAGGGCGCTCCGCTGCCGCACTCGCCGCTCCGTCATCCGGTGGAGGTAGTGGCGCTGGATATCGTCAATTCGGAGGAGAGCTTTCCCTATCATTACCGCAATGAATCCTACGATTTTGAAGCAACGCTGCAGCGGCCTGGGGTTGTGATGATCGTGCGAATTGTACATCCCAGACGTTTTGCGGTCATTGACGATCGCGTATGGCATATTCGTGGAGTTGCAGAGCTCGTGGACAGAACTACGGGATAGATGGAATTGATGGACTTGGTGCAGAGTTTGAAGGGGAGGGCGATATGGAGCCGGCGAACCAGACTGCTATTTTCATATCTGACATGTCGTGGCATATAAGGAGAGCGCGTGAAATTGTAGTAATAGTTGAAGGTTGACGACAAATACTAAAATTGATGTAATAGGAGGGGGGATAGAACGGAAGGAGAAAAATGCAATGAATCGCGAATTAACGAAGCGGCTTCACCGCGATTATATGAAGGTGTATCGGATATCTGAACTTATTTCTAACGGCATCTTTCTACTGCTTATTATCGGCTATCTGATCGCGGCGTTGCTGCTTGATTGGACGCTAATACCGGTATGGATATGCTTGCCGCTGCTGGCGGTATCGCTTATCGTGTTCACATGGATTGTGCCGAAGGTCAAGTATGCCAGATTCAGATATGAGTTGTTCGAAGAAGAACTGGAAATCGAGTCCGGCATCATATTCATCAGCAATGTGCTTGTGCCGATGGTCCGAGTTCAGCACGTAGAGCTGGGAAGCGGACCGTTGATGCGGAAATACGGGTTGGCAAGCGTGAAGGTTGTGACGGCTGCGACAACCCATGAGATTAGCGGCTTGAAGCGGGAGGATGCGGAGGCGTTGAAACGACGCATCGGCGTGCTTGCGAAGGTGGATGACGAGGATGAATGAGCAGCGGAGAATGCTTCATCCCATCTATGTGCTTCATGGGCTGTTCAGCGTATTGCGCGGCTTCCTGCCTGTCATCGTCATCGCATTGCTGCGTGGGCCGGACTGGTCCCAGTTGCTGAAGTGGTATTGGATAGCGGGCGTGTCAGGAGCTGTTGTGCTCATTCTAGTGCTCAGCTATTTGAACTGGCGGCGGTTCGGCTATTGGCTGGAGAGCGATCGAATCATTATTCGCAGCGGGTTGATGTTCCGCGATGAGAAGACGATCTATTACAGCCGTATTCATTCCGTCAACGTGGAACAGCCTCTGTTCCACCGTCTGCTTGGCGTAGCCCAGCTGAAGATTGAAACGCCCGGCGGCAGCAAAACTTCGGATGGCATCCTTCATGTACTGTCCAAGCAAGATGCCGCCAGCATTCAGCAATTGCTGAGAGGGCAAGCGCGTGCTGCACATGAAGGAGAGCCTGCCCAACATACGAATGATGACGCAGTTCGTGCCGATATCCCGGTTGCTCAGGAGGCTAACGTCGTAGCCGCAGAATCCGTATCGGCGGATGCGTCAGCTTCCGAGAGAGCCTTCGCCGCGGATAATTCCCGTCAACCGGCTGATCGTGATCATGTTCCGTCTGCCGGGGAATCAACGCTGCGCTTGGATGCGGGACAGCTGTTGGGGGCGGCTGCAACTTCCTTTAACATCGGTCTTGTAGCGGCTTTTGTCGGCGGCTTGTACTCTTTTGCGGATGATTTTCTGGAGCTGCTGCTGCCGGAGCATTTCTTCGAGAATGCGTTGGAGGATACGGTATCGCTAATGCCGAGTACGCTGCTGATCGTAGTAGTTACCGTCATTATTATAGGCTTCGCCTGGCTGTTGTCTCTCGTGCTCTACATTATCAAGTACAGCGGATTCACGGTGAAGAAAGCGGGAGAACGGATCTCGATTTCGTACGGTCTGCTGGAGAAGAAGACGTATCAATTTGAGCCGAAGAAGGTGCAGGCGATCATTCTGGACGAAGGGCTTGTACGCCAGCCGTTCGGTTATACGGAAGTCAAGCTCCAGATCGTCTCCTCCAACAACGAGGAGCGGCTCATGCTGCACCCTTTTATTAAGAAGAAGGAAGTGGCAGAGCTTCTGAAGCAATTTTTGCCGGATATGACGCTTCCCCAGCTTGATGGTATGACAGTCGCTCCGCGCAGATCGCTTATTTACTACATGCGATTCCCGCTGTTGTTCGCAGCGGCGGCATGTGCGGGGAGTATCGCTTATTTTGGCTGGCCCGCCGTCTGGTCCCTGTTGCTCTTGCCGCTTGTCGCATGGTGGAGAGTATGCTGTCATCGCGCAGCCGGCATGATGCTGAAGGACGGGCAGTTGACGTTGCGTCGGCGTGTCATTAACCGTACGACTTACTTCACCCGGCGGCCGCGCATCGTCGTGATGAAAGTGAAGCGAACGCGAGGGCAACGGCGCAACGGTGTCATTTCCTTGTCCGTGCACGCGCTTGGCAGCTCGCTTGGGTATGGTGTCGCTTGCTTGAACCAGAAAGATGTGGAGCCGGTATGGCGCTGGTATAGCCGGAATGGAGCAGGAATAGAATAAGCATTGAGCTCTGGCAACAATCGCAAGCTATGCGAGCGAGTTGCCAGAGTTTTTTTATGAGGATGAAGCAATGAAGCTCGGGAGGTTAATCTAACTGTAGTTCATGTCATTCATTTATTGAATTACTCCCACTTATGACAAATGAACTGGATTTTATGCTATTAATCTGGCTAAGAGACGAGTTTTAGCGTGATAATGTCGGATTTAACTGTATAATTTCCACTTGTAGGGTATTGGATGAGAATTTTTACCATAATAACTACTCAAAATCCAGCTAAGCAGCCTCCAACTTCGTATGAAGCGCGCGAGTTGGAGGCTTATTTCTTTCACGCCGCTTGGCCTTGTTATTGCTCGTGCTCCGGACGCCCGGCCATCCAGACCTCCAGCGCAGCCACCCGCTCAGGATGAGTATAGCATCTAGCGAGTAAGCCGGGCCTGTGGCACAGGATTCTAATTCGTCGGCTGACAGCGTGATCGACGCTCCAGCACACTTCCTGCGAACGATTGGGAGTGGACATATCCAGGCAGCGGTCGTTGAACAGAATGGCTGGGCCCGCCTTGACCGGTAATACGACCGTCTTCGACTTGATGCAAGTTAACTTTTAATGCCGGTTGTGCTGATTCCTTCGACGATAAAGCGTTGGAATAACACGAATATGATCACAACCGGAAGGAGAGACAATACCGACATTGCGAACATGCCTGACCAGTCAGTCGCGTTCTGCGGATCGGAGAATAGCTTTAATGCTAGAGATACTGTAAACAGCTTTGTTTCATTTAGATAAAGCAACGGACTGAAAAAGTCGTCCCATACCCAATAAAATTGAAAAATAGAAGCGGTCACAAGTGCCGGCACAATTAGAGGTAGCATGATCTTGAAGAAGATTCCAAACTTCCCACAACCATCGATTTTAGCCGACTCATCCAAATCCATTGGAATCCCTCGAATAAATTGCATGAGCAAGAAGATGAAAAACGCCGAACCAAAGAAAGCCGGCACGATCAATGGAAGAAACGTATTAACCCAGCCGATTTTCTGAAAAAACACATATTGCGGTATGACCAGCACTTGTGCAGGCAGCATCATCGTCATCATCATGCATACAAACAAAAGACCTTTCCCCGCAAACATCGTTCTCGTGAAACCATACGCAACGAGTGCGGAAGAACTGACGGCACCGACAGTGGCTGCTATCGTAATCACAAACGAATTTTTGAAAAACGTGAAAAATGTGTAATCGCCGAAGCCTTCCCATCCCCGTACGTAGTTGTCCCACCGCCATTCATTGGGAATAAGGCTGTGCGCGTGATTAAATACTTCCGAGTTATCCTTCAGAGAACTGGCTGCCATCCACAAAATCGGATAAGCCATCAAATACGCCAATACAAATACTCCTGAATAGGTCAATATACGCATGCTTCGTTTCAAACCACTCCCCATCGTCTACGACTCCTTTGTTTCATAATGAACCCAGTAGGTAGAGCTCTTGAATATAAGTGCCGTTATCAAGGCGACAACGAGCAACATCACCCATGCCATCGCGCTGCCGTAGCCCATCTCGAAGGAGCTGAACGATTTCTCGTACAAATACAATGCGTAGAAGAGTGTCTGATCGAACGGACCGCCCCCGGTTATAATCATGCCCTCGGTAAACACCTTAAAGCCGGCAATGACTTGCATAATGAGATTGAACAATATGACCGGCGTCAGCTGTGGCAACGTAATCTTGAGGAATTGCTGCCATCTTCCCGCTCCATCGATAACCGCCGCTTCATACAAACCGCTCGGGATCTGCTTGAGTCCAGCAAGAAAGATTAGCATGGAAGAGCCGAATTGCCATACGCCCAGCAATACTATCGTATAGATCGCCGTATCGGGATTCATAATCCACGAGACATTCGTTGTCTTGCCGAGCATGGACAAAAACGAGTTGACAGCGCCGTCCATTCCGAATAGCTGGCGCCACATGACCGCTACCGCTACGCTCCCGCCGATAATCGACGGGAGGTAGTAGACTGAACGAAGAATGGCAATGCCTCGAAGCGATTGATTCAGAATAAGTGCCACTATGAGCGCGAACAGAAGCTTCAAGGGAACGGCAACTGCAACATAAATTAATGTGGCTCGAACGGCATTCCAATAGCGCTCGTCTTCGAACAGCATCCGCCTGTAATTGTCCCAGCCGATCCACTCGGGCGCGGACAGCAAATCATATTCCGTAAAAGACAAATACAAGGATGAAGTCAAAGGAAATAAGGCGAATCCTATAAAACCAAGCAGCCATGGAGCAATAAATACGTAACCGGTGAGATGCTCCTTCCACCGCGTTCGAACTGCCGCTATATTGCTAGTCAAGCTTTATCACCGCCGATCATTTGTTTTTGGCTAAAATAGCATTGGCGGATTCCCTGAATTTAGCCGCCGCTTCCTGAACCGATATGCGATCGAAGAAATACTCCTGGCTCACATTGGTCAGCAGCTTCGTAACCTCCGATGCGCGATTCGGATCGGGCGGATCAATAGGAGCTGCATATTTTTGCACGGTTTCCAAATATTCAGCTATTTTCTTTTGCGCATCGGTGAAGTGCGGCTCCATAGCTTCGATGACTTTTGGGGCATACGGGAACCCGAAATAAGTATTCATCCGCTTGTTCGCTTCGATATCATTAATCCAAAAATCAATAAACAAAGCGGCCTCCTCCGGATTTTTGGATGACTGTGCAATCGACATAAATTGCGAAGGCTTAACGTACATGCCATTCCCTTCGCCCGATCCCGGCAGCATGCTCATGGCCAAAGAACTGCCTCTCATTTTTTGCAAATTCTCCATGTTATTACTGAAGAAAGTGCCCATTGCCGATTTTTTTGTCGCAAAAACATTGTCTTCTAGCCCTTTCGACTCCATCTCTTCAGCTACTGAGGATATTGCATTCGCTTTTTGCAACCGCATCTGCATTTCATAGAAATCAATGAACAGCTTGTCATCCTCATAGCCAAGAGCAGTTCCATCTTCGTTATACAAATGCTGCTCGTGCTGTCTCAGAAATATTCCGAAAGAGGGAAAAGTCTGATGAGAATCTCCATATAATCCGGTTTGTTCATGGAGTGTCAGCACCGCTTGCTCATAATCTTCCCACGTCCAATGCTCGTGAGGCGGCTTCACTCCCGCTTGCTCGAACGAAGCAGGATCATAAATGAGGGTTATCGCGTTATTGCCGATATTAATACCGTACATACCTCCATCGACAATTCCTCCCTCAAGATTGGAGGGATGCACATCGGTCATGTCGATCTTACCGCTTGCGATCTGTTCGTCGAGCGGCATTAGCAGTCCTTTCTCCGCATATTGCGCGATGAAAGCATAATCTTGCCTAATAATATCCGGAAGACTGTTCGAAGCGGCCTGAACGCTTAATTTCTCAAAGTAGCTTTCGTAGTTGGCAAATTCGGTTTCCACGAAAATATGAGGATACTTCTTCATGAACAACTCAATGATTTGATTAGTCAAATCGATTGTTGCCTGCGATCCCGCAAAATAACTCATTCGAATCGTAACCTTTTCGTCCCCGACGCCGTTTCGTTCTTCAGTACCAGTCGACTTGTCGGTTTCTTGTCCTGCATTTTTCCCGCTCTCCGTAGTCCCCTTCTCGCCAGCGCACCCTGAGATCACAAGAACGACAGCAAGCAACATGAACGATAACAACCTGATACCTTTCAAAAAAATTCCTCCTCTATAAGTCTAATGCCGCAGCTTGCTTTTCATTGTAAACGCTTAATTCCGACGCCAAAAGGAATATATCAGACCAATAATTGCACTTATCAGTGATTGCGCCGGACTTGTTTATACTGATGGGGAGTAATGCCCATCGTTTTTTTGAAGACTTTTGCGAAATATTGGGGATTCGTTCCGAAGCCAGTCCGCTCAGCAATCTCATAAACTTTCCATCCTTTTGGAGACATCAGCAGTTCCCTGGCCTGTGTCATTCTATATTTCATCAAATATTGAGAAAAACTTTCTCCCAGCTCTTTCTTGAACAGCTTGCCTAAATAGTCAGTATTCATGAATAGCTTCTCCTTGGCGATCCAGCCTAAAGACAGCGTTTCCTTGCTATAATGCAGCCGTACAAGCTCCAGCATTTGTTGAACGACATCGTTTCCGGGCATAATGCCGTTGTCATCATCCCTTCCACTCCCTACCGCAAGCTCCCCAGTAATTTCCGTTAGTGCTTTCGTAATTTCCTCAATGTTTGTGGGCTTCAACAAATAATGTCTTACGCCGTCGCTCATCGCCTGTTGGGCATATTGAAATTCGCCGTATCCGGACAGCACGACGAATCTGGTTTCCTTCTTCTCCTTGCGCAGTTTGCGAATGAGCTCCAATCCATTCATTTTGGGCATTTTTATATCCGTAATAATAATGTCCGGTTCTTCTGCCGCCGCTTTTTTGTAGGCATCTTCTCCATCCTTGGCTGTATTCGCTTGCTTAATATTCAGGCTATGCCAATTAATCGAGGACTTAATTCCCTCTCGAATAAGCATCTCGTCATCCACAATCAAGATTTTGAACATTCTTCTTCAGCTCCTTTTTATAGGGTAGTTCAATGAATACGGAAACTCCATGGCCGGAAGAAGGCTTGCCGATTCTGATGCCGAACTTCTCGCCAAACATCATTTTTATTCTGCTGTCGATATTGATAAGCCCAACACCGGTACCTGTATTGACAGCTTCGCCGCGATGAAGTTTCTCCAGCATGATCTCATCCATGCCCGGCCCCGTATCGTGAACACCAAGCTTCAAGCGGTCTCCGTAATGCTCCGCTGTAACGGTAACGATGCATTCACCCGAGGATTCTTCAACTCCATGAATAATAGAGTTCTCTACCAGAGGCTGCAAAACAAATGAAGGAAGGCTCAGCTGGTGAAAGGTTTCATCGATGTCCTGCCGATACACCAATTTATCTTGGAAGCGAAATTTTTGGATCGTGACGTAATGCTGCAAGTTGGCGAGCTCTTCTCTGAGAGTAATTGACTCCTCGGCCGAAATTGAACATCTTAGTAAATCGCCAAGCGCTTTAATCATGCGGGATATTTGCTCCTGTCCGTTCATGATTGCCAGCCAATTGATTGATTCGAACGTATTGTATAAGAAGTGAGGGTTGATTTTGGCTCGCAATGCTTGATATTCCGTTTCTTTAAGCACAATTTGCTTTAAATAGTTTTCTTTTATCAATGCGTCCAGCTTGTCCGTCATTTTGTTGAAATCGCGGTTCAACAATCCGATTTCATCCCGGTTCATCGGTCCAGCGTCCTTCCCAGCTTCAAAATATCCTTTACCGGCCGCTTCAATCTTTCTCGTTAAAGTCTCGATAGGTGTCGTAATGCTTCTGGCCAGCCTTATTCCGATATACATAATGAAGGCGAACATAAGAATATGAAGCAAGATGATCAATATCTTCATCCGAACGATGTCGCTGAAGAGCTTGTCGTAAGGAATCAAATGCACGAATGTCCAACCGGCGGGAGGGAACTCGGCAAATGTTCGTAAGTATTTGCTGCCTTCGACTGTAACGATCTGATAACCTCCCGCCTGCCGCCCCGGACTGACGGACGTCACTTCTGTGAAATCCCCGCCGCTTCGAATGGGATAGAGGAGGTTGTCGCCGGAAAACAGCAGGAGCCGCGAGTTATAGTTGGAAATTTGAAACCTGGCGGCGGACAGCAGCTTATCCATGCTTACGCGAATCACGACGCTTCCTAATGCATTCAGACTCAGACCTTCAATCTCCAGTACTTGCCTTGCGAAATTAAGCGCTCCGCTGCTGTCGAGCGACTGGGCCCAGGAGTCTCCCCCTTTCTTGTCCGAAGCAAGACGGATCAAGTTTGCTGTCTCTTTGTCGCTGTACTTCAGAACGTTCATGCCGGCGCTGTATTGCTTATGATTTGTCAGAATAGCCATGGACTCGATGTACGGTTTACTTGTAGGATATGACATGAGTTTATTCACAAGCATATCTTCCGCTACTATGGCTTCATAAGATCCCGGCGTCCGACGTATGATGCCCAGAAATTGCTGAATTTCCTGATCGGAGGCGACAGATAAGGACATTTCTGCAATTTCATTCAAAGTAGAATGAAGCATTTTAGAATACAGATAAAATTTATCCGTAAACTCCTCATACATTTTTTTCTCATAGATATGAAAAGAAACATGGACTGAAGCCCAACTGAATACACTCATCATTGCGGCTTGAAGCAAAAGAATAAGTTGAATTTTGCGTTTGATTTTAAAATGCTTGAACATTTGGCATCACCTCTAACATTTCATATCGTAAAGCGCTTACATTGTTTTGCGGTCAAGTCTAGTAGGATATTATAACTTGTTTGGCTTGTTGACAAAAGAAGCTAATCCGATTGATTATGATAAAAATCAGTGAAAACTGAAAAAAGTTTATAGCCGATGAACGAAATGACGAGGTTGAGCGTCATATTGTCAGATGAAGCATGAGCAAGGAGGAGGGCCCCCCATTCAGGATAAACGCAAGCTTGCACAAGAAGAAGCTGGTCTGGTGCGAGAAGCCAAGCGCGGCCAGCAACGATCGCTCGCGGAATTGGTGCAGCGGAATTATTCTTTTCTCTATCATTATGCGCTCAAGCTGACGATGGATAAGGAGCGCGCGGAAGATTTGACCCAGGAGACGATATTGAAAGCGATCGAACGGATAGGCAGCTTTCAGGCGCAGTCGAAATTCTCGACCTGGCTGATTGCAATTGCATCCCGACTGGCCATTGACCGATCCAGGCGGATCGAGAGGGAACGAAGGTGGATGCAAGAGGAGCAGCAAGCGCTTCGCAAGCTGAAGTACGAGTCGATGCAGCGCATGGGCGACTGGCCGGAAGCGCTGCGGGCGCTGGGGCAGCTGGAGGAGCGGATTCGGATGCCGGTGCTGCTCAAATATTATTACGGGTATTCGCAAGAGGAAATCGCCGACATGCTGGAAGTGCCGACAGGGACGGTTAAGTCAAGGCTGCACGCCGGACTGAAGCAGTTAAGAAAGGAGCTTGCGGACGATGAGCAAAGATAAGGGTGTTAAAGGCGTAGAGGAGATGGATGACCAACTGTGGTTTCAGCGGCATGTGAAGGGAGAGCTTCAGAGGTTCGACAAGTCGTTCGAAGCGGAGGCGGAAGCTCCCTCGATTAAGGAGCTGGAGTCGTTCATTGGCGAGCATAAATCTTCCTTGCGCCGGAAGCAGTGGAAGGAGCTGTGGCTGTTCTGGCTGACAGCGCTGCTGCTGCTGGGCGGAGCAGGCTGGCTGTGGACACAGGATGTGATATGGTTTGTCACGCTGCAGATTGCCGCGAGCTGGGGCGGTATCCTGTTCTTGGGAATTATGCATTGGAGACGAAAGGGGAGCGGTGGATGGAAGAGCAGCTGAAGCAGTCCCCTCTCTTCTGGTCGGCAATCGCGCTTCTGCTGATTGCACAATCCACTTGGCTGTTTCTGGATGCGCGCAAGCGTGACAGCATGCCCTGGTTCTGGGGAATCTGGGGGCTCATTCAATGTCCCCTGCCGTTGATCTGTTACTGGATTATCGTCAGGAAAGGGCTGCTGAAGCGAAAAGAAGGAAGCGGTTCAAGCGCAAGCGGCGGACTGAGCGGAGACGGGATAGATGGTGAAGAAGGGAAGCGCTAGGCAATACGAAGCGCTTGGGGTAATCATTGGGGTAATCCCTAACGATGGATATGAAAGGGAGGCATTGCAATGGCGGAAGATTTGGAGCTGTCCAAGCTGTTGGCGATTATTGCGCCGATTATTGTCATTCAATTGATTTTGATGATTATAGCCTTGATTCAATGTGTGAAAGCGGAGGAGACGAGAGGACCGAAAATCATGTGGATTTTGATCATTATTTTCATCAATCTAATTGGTCCAATCGCCTTCCTGCTGTTCGGCAAGAGGAGGGATGGGTAATGGAGCTGCTGCAAGTAAAGAATCTAAGCAAGTCGTTCGGCACTACGCGAGCGGTGGAGGGAATCAGCTTCACCGTTCATGAAGGGCGCTGCGTTGCGCTGCTCGGCCCCAACGGTGCAGGAAAGACGACAACGATACGCATGTTGGCCGGCTTGCTGAAGCAGACGGGCGGCCATATCCAATTCCAGGGCGCGGGTACGGAGCTGGAACGAAAAAGCCTGCTGGGTTATCTGCCGCAATCCCCCACCTTCTACGGCTGGATGACAGGGCTGGAGTATGTATCGTTCATTGGAAAGTTGAGCGGATTGGGAGCATCGGATGCGAAGAAGAGAGCCATTGAGCTTGTCGAGCGGGTCGGCATAGGCGATGCGGCCAAGCGCCGCATTCGCGGTTATTCCGGAGGGATGAAGCAGCGCCTTGGACTGGCACAAGCACTGGTGAATCGCCCCAAGCTGCTGATTATGGATGAACCGGTATCGGCGCTGGACCCGATCGGCCGCCGGGAGGTACTGAAGCTGCTGGAGGAGCTGAAGCGGGAGACGACGGTGCTGTTCTCGACGCATGTGCTTCATGACGCAGAGGAACTGTGCGATGATGTTGTCATCATTCGAAGAGGAGAGATTGCGCTTCAAGGCTCACTCTCCGACGTGAGGAACCGGCATCGGCGTTCCTTGATCGAGCTGCAGCTGGAGGAGGATGAGCGTTCACTGTCCTGGCTGCGAGACTTTGCGGATAAAGTGAGCGCCGGGGCAGGCTTGGTGAACGGACATGCTTTGTTCAAGCAAGTGGAGCATCATCAAAGAGGTGCTATGAAGGTCATTGTCGACGATATAGACAAGGCAAGAGAATGGCTGTTGAGCGAGCTTGCCAAGGAACGCGTGAAGGTAAACCGGCTGGAGGTTGGCCATTCCAGTCTGGAAGATCTGTTTATGAAGGTGGTGGCGGAATGAGCGGGTTGTCACGATGGTTCGTATTGCTTTGGAAGGAATTGTTGGAGCTTCAGCGCAGCTTCAAGCTGATCTGGGTGCCGCTGCTCTTTATTCTGCTTGGCATTATGCAGCCAGTCTCGACTTACTATCTGCCGGTCATTCTGGAGAAAGCGGGCAATATGCCGGAAGGAACGGTAATCGAAATTCCGATGCCGGAGGGCGGTCAAGTGCTGGCGGATACGCTCTCCCAGTTCGGCGTGATGGGATTGCTGGTGCTGGTTCTCGTATTTATGGGCACCGTATCCGGGGAGCGCAATAGCGGAGCGGCATCGCTTGTTCTCGTCAAGCCGATCTCCTTCAGCGCTTATATAAGCGCCAAGTGGGCGGCTATGCAGCTCCTTGCATGGGGGTCGTTGCTGGCGGGTTACCTGGCCGCATGGTATTATACATGGCTGCTTATCGAGGTCGTGCCGATTGCATCGTTCTTATCCAGCTTCGCGATGTTCGGACTATGGCTAAGCTTCGTCATGACGCTGACGATTCTGTTCAGCACGGTGCTGCGCAGCGCTGCCGGAGCGGCATTCGCGGCATTGGGACTGTCCTTGCTGTTAAGTGTGCTGTCCAGTCTGCTGCCGAGATATATGGAATGGAGTCCCGGTGCAATTAGCGGCTACGCCTATGCCCTGGCGTCCGGCATGACACTTTCGTCCGCGGATTATGTTCCTTCTGTCGGCGTTGCTCTGGCTGTCATTATCGCAGTATTGTATGGGGCAGCGGCACTGCTGCGCCGAAGTCCCGCCATTGATTAAGGATAGTCGGGGACGCACGCAGCGGTTATAATGGAGGTAAGGGAGAACGATTCATAAGTTCATAAGTGTTGCGCACATATGTTCTCCACTGATTCTCTAAGGAGCTGACAGCGATGAAATTGACAGTGGAACAGGCGGCAGCGAAGTGGTACAAGGACGGA
The DNA here is from genome assembly GCF_025567625.1 of Paenibacillus sp. J5C2022. Lineage (GTDB taxonomy): Bacteria > Bacillota > Bacilli > Paenibacillales > Paenibacillaceae > Pristimantibacillus. The sequence continues at coordinate 31,239 of NZ_JAOQJC010000051.1, forward strand.
ATGGAACTTCGCGACGGCGACCACCTGCGGATATTCGTCAGACTTGGCGGCTGCGGCAGCGTGCATCCCGGCTTGTCGCTGGGTGTCATGAAGGATGAGCCTGTGCGTCCCGGTCTCAGTCAGCGGGTGGAAGGGATAACCTTCTATATGGAAGAGGATAACTTGTGGTATCTGGACAATAAGGAGCTTCGCATTTCCTTCGACGACAAGCATGAAGAGATTGTGATGAAGGTCGTTTAAATAGCGATAATCGAAAGAGCAACAGATGCAGCAGCATTAGCAATAACAGGAATGCCCCGCACAGCCAGCCAAAGCAGTGCGGGGTGTCTTTATCTTGTTCAAAAACGGGTCATGCTACTCCTCGCTTAATTCCTTCAGCGATTTTACCTTGCCATGCGGCGGGCGCTGATTTTGCTTGCGCTGATTCCATGCATTCTCGCGTCGATTTTTGGATGATGTCATAATGGCTGGCCTCCTTTCGTCTTAGAATGGCAAATTGCCCTGCGTGGTATTCATGAATGCGGATGATCCGGCGGTATAGAACAGCTCAGGATGATTCCCCATGTGCACGGACGTATGCATAGCCGTCCCAAAGTCCCCACAGATGCATAATGCCAAGCGCCCGATCGTACAGGCCGTAGCCCGGACGGCATTGCTCGTCCCAGATGTGCCGTCCATGATCGGGACGAGCATACCCTTCGAAGCCGATGTCGTGGAACGCTTTCACGATACCTGCAATGTCGACAGAGCCATCCATTGTCCGGTGCGACGTCTCGACGAAATCGCCGTTGCCGAATCTGCGTATATTGCGAATATGGGCGAACGGAATGCGATCGGAAAATTCATGGATCATGGCGATAATATCGTTATGCGGATTGGCGCCTAACGAGCCGCTGCACAACGTGATGCCGTTCGAGGGATGGTCATACAGTTCCAGCAATCTCCGCAAGTTGTCCCGATTCGTCATGATGCGGGGCAGTCCGAATACCGACCATGGCGGATCGTCGGGATGAATGGCCATTCGTATGCCGCTCTCTGCCGCCACCGGAATAATCTCGCGAAGGAAGTAGGCAAGGTTATGCCACAGATGCTCCTCGGTTACGTTGCGGTAAGCTTCGAACAGACGCGACAGATGCCGCAGCCGCTCCGGCTCCCATCCAGGCATCGTCAGCGCCGAGTCCTTGTTAATTCGTTCCACGAGAAGGGCGGGCTCATCGTCGATCCGGCTGTTCTCAAAGAACAGGGCAGTTGCCCCGTCTTCCAGCTCCTTGCGCAGTTCGGTGCGCGTCCAATCGAAGATCGGCATAAAGTTATAGCAGATAACCTTGACCCCGGCCTGACCGAGCTTCCGAATTGTACGCTTGTAATTGGCGATATAGTTGTCCCGGGAAGGCAAGCCCAGCTTGATATCCTCATGTACGTTAACGCTTTCAACGACATCGATATGCAATCCTGCACGTGCGGCCTGTTCCTTCACTTCCAGAATGCTCTCCATCGGCCATTCCTCGCCGGCGGCCAGGTGATGCAGCGACCAGGCAATGCCTTCCGTTCCCGGAATTTGCCGAATATGTGGAAGAGGTATGGTGTCGTTGTCTTCTCCGAACCATCTGAATGTCATGCGCATCGCTTGCAGCTCCTTTATTCTCCAGTTGCGATTCAATCACTTTCATTCGTGAAGTAGTGAGGGTACTTCTCTCTCAGTAATGCCTGATCCACGATGTTCAGACTAATATGGGACTTCATGATTGAAGCCGCCTTGTCGGCGTCATGCAGTTTAATGCAATCGATCATCTCCCGGTGTTGATTATACAGATGTCTCCAGTCATGATCGTCGGTCAGCATCAGCTTGCGGCTCCGGCTCAGGTGAACGGTCAGCTGGGACATTGCGTTCCATGTGTTGCTCTTGCCGCAGCTCTCGAACAGCAGTCTGTGGAATTCTTGATCCAGCCGGAACATGCCGTCTTCATCTTCGCGTCTCACGCAATCCTGCTGAAGCAGTAAGTTGGTCTCCAGCCGCTGCAGGGCATCAGGCGTTATGGCTTCACAAGCGAGCTTGATGACGGCGCATTCCAACTGCTCGCGCATGAATCGAGCCTCCGCTACAAGCGCCGTGTCAATAAGCGAGACGAACGTCCCGCGCTGAGGCAGTACTTGAACGAGGCCTTCCTGAGCGAGCTTCATGAAGCTCTCTCTGACAGGAGTGCGGCTGACCTGAAAGGAGACGGACGTCTCATTCTCGGAAAGCGGCGTACCGGGCGCAAGCTTCAAATTCACGATTTGCTCCTTCAATGCCTGGTAGACGTTATCCCTGGTGGAACGGGACGATGTATGTGAATCGTACCTTGTCATGCGTGCATCCTCCTCTCGATTACTAATTGGATATTACCATACTACCATACAAGTATGGTAATGAGAAAGGGAGTTTGCATGCGAGGAATGTAGAGGAGGTATGAAATGGAGGTGTGAAATGTGAAGGACAAGCAGCAGTCTCAGACGTGCCGCTATGCTTACATCCCGCGCCGGTATTTGGCGGGGGTGGTGCCCGTCAGCCCCTTGAAGCGGCGGTGAAAGTGAGGCAGGCTGTCGAAGCCGCAGCTGGCGGCGATGGCGGCAATATTGTCGTCATTGCGATCATCCTCCAGCAACAGCTCCTTGGCCTGGATGATCCGTTTGGTCGTCACATAGTCCGTCACATTCATTCCCGTCAGTCCTTTGAACACGCGAGAGAAGTGGGATGGCGTGACGGAAGCCCGTTCCGCAAGCTGCGCAAGACCGAGACGGCCGTCCAGATTGTCCTCGATATAACGCAGAATGCCGTTCATCCAGCCGGGTACGGCTGTGCGGCTGTCGGCTGCTTCGACAATCGGTTGAGCGCGATCTAGGCAGCGGCCAAGCTGCAGCAGAATGTGCTGCAGATGCAAGAGCGCGGCTTGTCGATAGCCGGCTGTCCGTTCGGACATTTCAAGGTGGACAAGCTCAATCAGCTCCTCGATTCGTCCCCGTTGCTGCGCATCGAGTGTTAAGCGATAGGACTGGTGCCTTCTGGCCAGCTCGAATAACCGCAGATAAGAGAACGAGTCGCCAAGCGGCTGATGATGCACCAGCGAAGGACTGAAGAATAGTGCAGTCGATGTTTTGGGATCGCTGTCCACAGGGAAGGAGCGATGAATCGTATTGCCTGGAATGAGCAGTGCATCGCCCGCTCTTGCCTCGTAGATGCCTTGGTCGATGAAGAAGGTGCCGCCGCCGGAATAAATATAGACGATTTCATACCAGTCGTGAATATGGTCAGGCAGCTCGTTTTGTGCGCTCCTCGTATCGCGGTACGAATAATCGAACGGAAATTCGGCATCGTATTGGAATTTTTTGCGGTATAGCTCCATCTTTCGTCCTGCCTCCTATTGCAGTCTTTTATTAAGCTAGGTATAGTGTACCAATTATCATAATAAGGTACAAATATGCGAATATCGATCATTTCTATCGCTTATTTTGTTTTTTATAATAGCAATAGATGACAATATTGACGAGGGGGTATGGGACGGATGGATGCACAGACGATTAACCGAAATATATGGCATACAGGAGAGCAAGGAGATGCGGGACCTGTCACGATACTGCAGATCGGCGAAGGCAACTTTCTGCGCGGCTTCTTCGATTGGATGATTGAGCAATGCCGCAAGCAAGGTCTGTATGACGGGAGTATTGCCGTGACGCAGCCCAGACCGGGCGGCAAGCCGAAGATTGATGCGCTGGCTGCGCAAGACGGCTTGTATACCCTGGTTCTACGAGGACTGGAAGAAGGGAATCCCGTCGAGAGGAGAGAGGTCATCTCCGCGATCAGCGAAGCGTTCGATCCCTATTCGGAATGGGACAGGTTCTTGTCGCTGGCGGAGCGTCCGGAGCTGAAGGTCGTCGTATCGAACACGACGGAGGCGGGGCTGGCATACCGGCCGGAGCCGTATACGGAAGGGCAGCCGATACACTCCTATCCCGGCAAGCTGACCGTGCTGTTGTATCGCAGATACTTGCACTTCGGCGGTTCGCCGGATGCCGGGCTGGTCTGCTTGCCTTGCGAGCTGCTGGAGAGGAACGGCGATACGCTGAGGCAATGCGTGCTGCAGTATTGCGAAGACTGGGAGCTGCCGGAGTCGTTCAAGCAGTGGGTGAAGGAGCATAACCGCTTCCTGAACTCGCTTGTCGACCGGATCGTGACCGGTTATCCGGAGCAGGAATTGACGGAGCGATGGTTCGGGGAGTGGGGGTATCGCGATCCCATGCTGACGACCGCCGAGCCCTATCACTTCTGGGCAATTGAAGGGGAGCTAGAGCTAGAGCGTCTGCTGCCGCTGCGCAAGGCCGGGCTGAATGTGCATTGGGTCGACGATCTGAAGCCGTTCCAGCTGCGGAAGGTGCGAATACTGAACGGCTCCCATACGCTTATGACGCCGCTGGGCATCGTGCTGGGGCTGGAGACCGTCCGTGAGGCGATGGAGCATCCCCAAGTCGGACGGCTGGTGAAGTTGGCCGTGGAGCATGAGATCATTCCGGCTCTGCCTGAGCTGGATGCGGCGGAGCTTCGCCAATATGCGCAGGATGTCTACGGGCGCTTCCTGAATCCGTTCATTCGCCACCGTCTGTCGGATATCGCGATGAACAGCTTAAGCAAGTTCAAGGTCAGGCTGCTGCCTTCTCTGCAGTATGCGATGCGTCATTCTGATCTGCCTGCCGGTCTGGTGGCGGGCATGGCGGGGTTGCTGCGCTACTATAAGGTGAGCAAAGGTGACAACGGGTTCGTCGGGGAAGCGCTGAACGGCTCGCGTTATACAGTGAGGGACGATGAGGAGCTGCTGGAGCTGATCGCCGGAATATGGTCGGTCGCGGAGCGGCAGGCGCAGCCGCTGCAGGAGACGGTGGCGCAGCTATTGTCCCGCGAAGAGCTGTGGGGATGCAATCTGAATGCTCTCGCCTCCGGCAATCGGCTGGCGGCAGCATTAAGCAGTCAATTGGATGTATGGGAGGGATTGCCTCATGTCTGATTGGATTCGGCTTCATCCCGATGATCATGTCGTTGTGACGCTTCGTTCCTTCACTGCTGGAGAGCATCTGCTGTTGGAGGATGGCGCGACAGTGCTGGAGCTTAGGGAGGATGTGCCAAGAGGGCATAAAATTGCGGCCGAGCTTGTGGAGCGGGATATGGATGTGCGGAAGTTCGGCTATTCCATCGGCAAGGCAAAGGAGCGGATAGAGCCCGGCAGTTGGGTGCATACGCATAATTTGCGTACGGGACTGCAGGGGCTGCTGGACTATGTGTATGAGTCTGACAGCCGGCAAGCCGATGCTGACCGAACGAAGGCATTGTCAAGCACCCCTGATGCGAATCGTACATTCATGGGGTACGTCCGCGAGAACGGAGAAGTCGGCATCCGCAACGAAATCTGGATTATCAATACGGTCGGCTGCATTAACAAAACATGTGAAATCATTGCAAGGCAAGCTTCGGCGGCATTCCAGGGAAGGGTGGACGGCATCTATCATTACGCCCATCCGTTCGGCTGCTCCCAGCTCGGCGACGATCTGACCTATACGCAGAAGCTGCTCGCTTCGCTCGTCCATCATCCCAATGCGGCAGGTGTGCTGGTCATAGGACTGGGCTGCGAGAACAACCAGGTGGAATCGTTCCGGTCCGTGATCGGCGATTATGATGCGAGACGTATCCAGTTCATGAAATCGCAGGAAGCGGCCGATGAGATCGAAGAGGCGCTGGAGCGAATCGAAGGGCTCGTCGGCTATGCCGAGACGTTCTTTCGCCAGCCGGTCCCGGTATCGCGGCTGAAGCTGGGATTGAAGTGCGGCGGCTCGGACGGCTTCTCCGGCATAACAGCCAATCCGCTTGTCGGCGCGGTGTCGGACCGGCTGATCGGGGCGGGGGGCACCGCCATATTAACGGAAGTGCCGGAGATGTTCGGAGCGGAGACGATACTGATGAATCGTGCGGCCGATGAGGCGGTGTTCCATCAGATTGTGGATCTGATCAACGATTTCAAGCAATACTTTATTCGCCACAATCAGGAGATCTACGAGAACCCTTCGCCGGGCAATAAGTCCGGAGGCATTACGACGCTGGAGGAGAAGTCGCTTGGCTGCACCCAGAAGGGAGGGCATGCCATCGTCTCCGGCGTGGTGCCTTATGGAGAGCGAGTGCGCCACAGCGGATTGCAGCTGCTGGAAGCGCCGGGCAACGATCTCGTGTCGGTTACGGCGCTGTCCGCCGGCGGAGCGCATATCGTGCTGTTCACGACGGGAAGGGGAACGCCGTTCGGCGGGCCGGTGCCTACCGTGAAGCTTGCCACGAACAGCGAGCTTGCCGCGCGCAAGCGGAACTGGATTGACTTCAATGCGGGACAATTGCTGGAAGGGAAGAGCATGGACGAATTAAGCGACGAACTGTGGGAGCAACTGATCGCCATTGCTTCCGGTGAAGTCCATACGCTGAATGAGCGCAACGGCTTCAAGGAAATCGCCATATTCAAGGATGGCGTCATTTTATAGCGATAAGGAGCGGCCAGTCGCGCGAGACGGCCGCTCCGTTTACTTTTTTGCCACAGTCTTCATCTTTTTTTCATCTTCCTATTGACGATGGGGAGCACATGATGTAACATAATCCATGGTTATGATAATCATTATCAATATTATAATGGCTTCAGTAAAGCTCTCGTCCCAGTCCAACATGCCAGGGCATCGGAGCTTTCTTTTCAGGGTTGACTGAGAATGATTATCTTTATTTCACAGAGATGTACCAAGTTACAGTCAGATTAGAGGGTAGAAGAATGAAGCTTTGGTATTTGCTGATTGCGCTAGTAATCTTATCGTTGACCTCGCTCTTCATCGGAGTGAAGGGCATATCGCCGTTGGACCTGTTCTCGATGACGCCGGAGCAATGGCAGATTATGTCCATCAGCCGTATTCCAAGACTGATCAGCATCCTTATCGCGGGATTCAGCATGAGCATCGCGGGTCTGATTATGCAGCAGCTTAGCCGCAACAAGTTCGTCTCCCCTACGACCGCGGGAACGGACGACGCCGCGAAGCTGGGAATGGTCGTGTCGATGCTGCTGTTCTCGGCGACAAGCACGATCGTACAGATGCTGATTGCGTTCGCGTTCGCGCTGGCCGGCACTTATCTGTTCATGAAATTTCTGGGCCGATTGAAGTTCAAGGATGCCATATTCATTCCGCTTGTCGGTCTCATGTTCGGCAACGTCATTAATTCCATTACGACGTTCTATGCTTATAAGCATGACTTGATTCAAAGCCTGACCGCATGGCTGCAGGGAAGCTTCACCTCTGTGATGGCAGGACGCTACGAGCTGCTGTACATAAGCATTCCGCTGCTGGTCGTCGCGTATCTGTATGCGGGGAAATTTACGATTGCGGGCATGGGAGAGGACTTCGCCACCAATCTGGGCCTCAATCACAAGTTCGTCGTGAATGTAGGGCTTGTCATCGTGGCGCTTATCTCGGTAGTCGTCATCGTGACGATTGGAACGATTCCGTTCCTTGGCCTGATCATTCCTAATATTGTCGCTCTGTATCTGGGAGACAACTTGAAGAAGACGCTGGTGCATACCGCTGTCATGGGTGCCGTCTTCCTGCTGGCGTGCGATGTGCTGGGGCGCATTATCATTTACCCGTATGAGATTCCGATCAGCCTCACCGTAGGCGTAATCGGAAGTGTCGTGTTCCTGTTCTTGTTGCTGAGGAGAAGAGCTTATGAAAGTTAAACTGTGGATTCTTGTCGGAGCGGCGCTCGCATTGGCAGCCTGCTTCGTGCTGATCGACCTGCCGCATAATTGGGATTACGCACTGCCCAGACGGCTGAAGAAGGTGCTTGCCATTGTATTGACGGGAGGGGCTATCGGTTATGCGACGCTGATCTTCCAGACGATGACGAACAACCGCATATTGACGCCGAGCGTGATCGGCCTGGATTACCTGTACCTGCTCATTCAGACGTTCATCGTGTTCGTATTCGGCTCGCTCAGCTACCCGAGCGCGAACGACCATATGAACTTTGCCATTACGACGATTATTATGATTTTGTTTGTAGGCATTCTCTATAAGCTGCTGTTTCAACGGGACGGTCAGAATCTGTTCTTCCTGCTGTTAATCGGTCTCGTCATGGGGACGATGTTCGAGAGCATATCGACGTTCCTGCAAGTATTGATCGATCCGAACGAATTTCAAATACTGACCAGCCGGATGTTCGCCAGCTTCAACAATGTGAACGACGAGCTGCTGCTGCTGTCGGTGATTCTGCTTGGCTGCGTAGCCGTCTACAGCTTGCGGTTCCGCAAGTATCTGGACGCGATGTCGCTTGGCAAGGACCATGCGGTCAATCTGGGCATACCGTACAACGCCGTAGTGAAGAACATGCTTATTATCGTGACCATTCTGGTGTCGGTATCGACAGCTCTCGTCGGCCCGATCACCTTCCTGGGCTTGCTCGTCGTCAATCTGGCGTACCAGTTCATGAAGACGTACCGCCATAGCATGCTGATTCCCGCATCTATTCTGATCAGCATTATTGCGCTGGTCGGCGGGCAGTTGATCGTGGAGCGGATATTCTCGTTCAATACGACCGTCAGCGTCATTATCAACTTTGTCGGCGGCATCTACTTCTTATATTTATTGTTAAAGGAGAGTCGGGCTCATGATCGAGGTTAAAGGAGTGTCGAAAGCCTATGGCGGCAAGAAAGTCGTGGATGCCGTCTCGCTGAAGATCAAGGAAGGAGCGATTACCTCCTTCATCGGTCCCAACGGGGCGGGGAAGAGCACGCTTCTCTCCCTGATGAGCAGACTGCAGACGAAGGATGCCGGGCAGGTGCTTATTCAAGGCAAGGATGTGGCGGACTGGAACAGCACCGAGCTTGCCAAGACGATATCCATTCTGAAGCAGTCCAATCACCTGACGCTGCGGTTAACGGTCAGAGAGCTCGTCAGCTTCGGACGCTTCCCGTATTCGCAGGGCAAGCTGACGAAGCAGGATTGGCAGCAAGTCGACGAGGCCATCGCGTATTTGGGACTCACGGAGATGCAGGACAAATTCCTGGATCAGCTAAGCGGCGGTCAGTCGCAGCGCGCATTCATCGCGATGGTGGTCGCTCAGAACACGCCTTACATTCTGCTGGACGAACCGTTGAACAATCTGGATATGAAGCATTCCGTCAGCATTATGAAGGTGCTCCGCCGGCTTGTGGAGGAGAAGGGGAAGACGGTTGTCATCGTCATTCACGACATTAATTTCGCTTCCTGCTATTCCGATTACATCGTGGCATTGAAGGACGGGACAATCGTCAACGAAGGATCGACGGACCGCATGATCGACACTGAGGTGCTTGAGAACGTTTATGATATGGACATCCCGATCGAGACCATTAACGGCAATCGTATCGGCGTCTATTTCACATAATACAAATTCATTATAGGGGTGGAAGAAATGAGAAAATCATTTAATATGGTTGCGGTACTGCTTGTATTCGCAATGGTGCTGGCGGCTTGCGGATCGAACGGCGGCAATAACGGGAGCAACAGCAATGGCAATAACGGCGGCAATACAGGAGGAGCGACGAATGCTCCGGCAACGGAGGTGCCCGCTACCAAGGCGCCGGCTCCAGCTGAAATTGTCGTGAAGCATGAGCTGGGCGAGGCGAAAGTGAAGACCAATCCCGAGACTGTTGTCGTATTCGATTACGGCGTAGTGGATACGCTGGATGTGCTGGGTGTAGAGGTGGATGCGCTGCCGAAATCCAATCTGCCGAAATATTTGGAGAAATTCAAAGATGAGAAATATACGGACGCCGGCACGCTGTTCGAGCCCGACTTCGAGACGATTGACGGCATTTCCCCGGATCTGATCATCATCTCCGGACGCGCATCGGAAGCCTATGAGGAATTGAACAAAATCGCTCCTACCGTGTACTTCAACGTCGATACGACGAAATATATGGAATCCTTCACTTCCATCGTGAACCAGCTTGGTGAAATCTTCGGCAAGCAAGCGGAGGCGGAGGCGGAACTGGCCAAGATCAATGCGTCGATTAAAGAAGTGACGGATATGACGGCGAACGACGAAAAGAAGGGACTGTTCGTCATGGCCAACTCCGGAACTCTGAAAGCATACGGACCGACTTCACGCTTCGGCTTCCCGCATGATGTGCTCGGGGTGAAACCGGCCGATGACGGCATCGAGATTTCCAATCATGGCGCGGAAGTGACGTTCGAGTATGTGGCCGAGAAAAATCCGGATTACCTGTTCGTGCTTGACCGCAATGCGGCCGTCGAAGGAGAAGCCGGAGCGAAGGAATTCATTGAGAACAAGCTTATGGAAAATACAAATGCGTTCAAAAACGGCAAAATCGGTTACTTGAATGCGGAAAGCTGGTATTTGGCCGGCGGCGGCCTTTCATCCGTCACGGAAATGATCGGCGAGATCAAAGCTGTTTTGGAGCAATAATCTATCGGCGCGCAAGCGGGCTTTCTCTTATGGAGAGAGCCCGCTTTTTTTGTGCGAAAGCAGGAAATGAGGAATCGGAGACGAATTACTTGAAAGCGTTTGCTATAATAAGATGCATACAGCAAATGAAATGGAGGGCAGGCGTACTATGTTCAGGAAAACCTGGTTTTATCGTTTGTTGTTGTCGTACATGCCGATCATCATCATTATCATCTCGTTCTTGTTCTTCGTCTTCTTCCAGATGCTTAGCGAGCAGCAACGGAAAGAAGCGATAGCAGCGAACAAGATGCTGTCGGAGCAAGCGATCAGACTAATCGACACACAGCTGAAGGCGATCGACCAGATGATCATGATGGAGACGATCAACAATGCCGCACTGAACGCATTCTTCAGCGCAAAGCCGAACGATAACGTCTACATTAATATAAATGCGGACAAGCAGCTGGATAGATTGATGAACTACTATACATTAATTGATTCCATCTACCTGGTCCGCTTCAACGACCGGTTCGTCTTAAGCAACTCGACAACAAGCGATCTGGACGCCTACCCGGATGCCGACTTCATCAAGCGGCATATGGAGCTGGTTATCTCCAGGCAATGGACGGGCGTCCGGACGTTCATGGAATTCCCGGTCATCGGTGACAAGCCAGTGATCAGCCTGGCCCGGGGTGTTCCCTTCCTGTCCGGCGAGAAGGGCATGATCGTCGTCAATATCGATGTGAAGGGGATTGCGTCGCTTGCGAGCGGGCTCTACGATTCGGAGACGAGCTTCATCAGGATCGTGGACGGGAACGGCGTTGCGTTGACGAAGGGCGCTTCCGAATCTGCCAGTGCCAGAACGTTCTCCAGCTATACGTCCGGTTATACGGGATGGACCTACGAGAGCGGACTCATGCAGGGACAATTCGTGAAGCTGATCTCTTCGCTATATAACGTATGGTTTATTATCGGCCTTGTGATGATAGGCCTCGCGCTGCTGGGGGTCATCTTCGTCACCCGCCGCAACTCCAGACCGCTGGAGCAGATCGTCAGCCGCATCCGCGGCTATACACAGCCGTCCGAGAGCCTCAATGCGAAGGAGAAAGGACGTATCGAGGAATTCTCCGTCATCGAGTCGGCGTTCGATCATCTGATCGGGGAATTCAAGCATTACGAACAGAAGCACAAGGAAGACTTGCTGTTGCGCCGCAATTACTTGTTCCAGCAGCTGGTGTCGGAGGGAGAGGCGAAAGCGATGGAGCGATGGGCGCGCGAAGCGGAAGACATGCTGCTGCCCGCTCCGGCAGACGCGCAGCTGCTGCTCGTCGCGGAGGTGGATCAGATTCATGCGTTCTGCGAGCGCTTCTCGCCGCGCGATCAGAGCTTGCTGAAGTTTGCACTTAGGCACATTATGGAGGAGATCGCGCTCGCTGAAGGGAAGAAGCTGTGGTGCGAATGGGTGACGCCATCCTGTCTTGGCGTGATCATAGTCGATGCGGACCAGGAGGATGAGTCAGATATCCTCTCCATGATGGATAACGTCAGGCAGTGGACGATGCATCACTTGAAGTTCACGATTACGATTGGCGTCGGAGAGATGGCACGGAGCAGAGAGGATATCCCCCGTTCGTTCCGGAAAGCGCAGGAAGCGTTGAAGTACAAAATTACGTTGGGTGAAAACCGGATTATTACGTGGGAGACGATCGCCAATCAGGAGCAGGTGGAAGTGTATGCGCATCTGCATGCGATCCGTTCCATCGTGCAATCGTTCCGCATGCTGGAAGACTGGAAGAGCAAGCATGACGAGCTGTTCCTTGAACTGAAGCAAGGGCTGCTGACGAAAGACGAGGTCCGCCATCTGATGAGCTATCTGATATATAGCCTTGGCAGGGAGATGGCTTCCATTAGCACGGCGGCGGAGGAGCTATGGGAATGCGATGGACTGCCGCAGCTTGGCGATTGCATGGAGAACGGTCAATCCGTCGATCAGATCGGCCGGCAATCGGGCGTCATCCTGCAGCAGCTATCCGATAAGCTCGGAGAATTGCAAGCGGGCAATCAGCATGCGGATACGATTCGGAGCATACGTCACTACTTGAAAGAAGAATATAGCAATCCGCTCTTGTCGCTTGATCATCTGGGGGAAGTGTACGGCCTCAGTCCGAAATATCTCAGCAAATTGTTCAAGGAGGAGACGGGACAGAAATTCGTGGATTTCCTGATTGATATTCGGATGAAGGAAGCGGAGCGGCTGCTGCTTGAGACGGATATGACCGTTCAGGAAGCGGCTGAAGGGGTAGGCTATACGAGCGCGATATCGTTCAGCCGGGTGTTCAAGAAGCTGAAGGGGCTGACGCCGAGCGAATTCCGCGAGCGGGAAGCCAGGAAGGGCGCTAGTTGAAAAAAGTTGGGCATGAGAAATCGGTTTGTACCGCAATGCGAGCAGCCTCGGACTTGGTCCGGGGCTGTTTTTAATTAGTTTGCCTCCAATTCGGGAAAACGGTTTCATCAACGATTATTGTATCTTGTTCGGGCGTTTGCCCCACGCATAGAATGGCAATAGACAAGCGACGAAATGGAGGGGAAGGGATGTTGCAGTACCATTACAAGAAGATGAGAAGACATTGGCAGCTGTATTTTGTCGTTCTCCTTCCGATGGCGTATCTCATTATATTCAAGTACATTCCGATGGCGGGCATTGTTCTTGCATTTAAAGAGTACAACGTCATTCAGGGCATGTGGGGCAGCCCTTGGGCAGGCATGAAGTATTTCAATCAGTTTTTCGAATCGCCCAACTTCTGGCTTTACATTAAAAATACGCTTGGGATCAGCTTGTACGGATTGCTTGTGGGCTTTCCCGCCCCCATCATTCTGGCATTGGCGCTGAATGAGGTCGGCAACGGCTTGTTCAAGAAGACGGTTCAAATGGTCGCATATGCGCCTTACTTTATTTCTACAGTGATCATGGTCTCCATCCTGATCGTGACGTTGTCGCCCAATGTCGGCATCGTCAGCAAGTTTTTTGCCTGGCTGGGAGTAGAGAACACGAACTTTATGGGCATTCCGGGATTGTTCAAAAGTATATATGTGTGGTCGGACGTATGGCAATTCACAGGATATGGAGCGATTATCTATATTGCGGCGCTCGCGGGGGTCAATCCGGAGCTGTACGAGTCTGCCAAGGTGGATGGCGCCTCCCGTCTGCAGAAAATATGGAATATCGATATTCCCAGCCTCATTCCGGTGTCGGTCATTTTGATTATTTTGAATCTGGGCAACTTGATGAAGCTTGGCTTCGAGAAAATTTACTTGATGCAAAATCCGTTGAACTTGAGCACCTCGGAGGTCATCTCCACTTATGTGTACAAGGTAGGCCTGCTCAATTCCAGCTTCAGCTTCTCGACCGCAATTGGTCTGTTCAATTCCATCATTAACTTAATCTTGCTTATTCTGGTCAACTACATGGCGAGACGATTGTCCAATACCAGCTTGTGGTAAAGGCAAATCGTCCAAGGGAAGGAGAATGGAACGATGTTCAGACGTAACGCGATTCGAGAATCCAATGGCGACCGTCTATTTTTATACGGGGTATACGTCTTTCTAGCTATTGTGCTTATCGTTGTGCTTTTTCCACTCGTTTATATTTTCAGCTCGTCCTTCAGCTCGCCGCAGGCTGTTATCTCCGGCAAAGTGTGGTTATTACCGGTCGATGTGACATTGGCGGGCTACACGGCCATATTCAATAATCCGCAAATTGTGGTTGGCTATATGAATTCACTCATTTATACGGTATCCGGAACACTTATTAATGTGGTCATGACCGTCATGCTGGCTTACCCGCTGGCACGCCGGACGTTCCACGGACGCAACCTCATTATGGTTATACTGGTCATTACGATGATGTTCGAGGGCGGCCTGATTCCTTATTACTTGCTGGTGAAAAATCTGCATCTGCTGGATACTCGCTGGGCGATGATCTTGCCGGGAGCGCTCGCTGTCTTCCAGGTTATCGTGGCGCGCACCTTCTTCCAGACGACGATACCCGACGAGCTGTCGGAAGCCGCCTCGCTGGACGGATGCAGCGATCTTCGCTTCATCTTCAGCATTGTGCTTCCGCTATCGAAGCCCATTATCGCAGTTATGACGCTCATGTATGCCGTCGGCCATTGGAACGCTTATTTCGATGCGCTCATCTTCCTGAAGAGTCCGGAGCTGTTCCCCCTTCAGATCGTGCTTCGCAATATTCTCATACTGAACACGATCGACCCGACGATGATGATGAATGCCGATCGTATGCTGGCACAACAAGGGCTGAAGGATCTGCTGAAGTATTCGCTTATCGTTGTGGCGAGCGCCCCGGTCTTAATCATCTACCCGTTCGTCCAGCGGCACTTTGTCAAAGGGGTTATGATCGGCAGTCTGAAGGGATAGTATGCGGTGGGGCTTGAATTTCTGAGGGGAGGTGAGTTGTTTCCGTTTTTGGTTCAGGAATGGTCAAGCACAAGTTCGGGATTAAAAAAAGGGAGGATTCGACAAAATGAAAAAGAAAAACCGGATCATGACTAGCATGTTGGCCACATGGCTTATTATGGCTCTCGTACTCGGCGCATGCAGCTCGAGCAATGACAACAATAACGGTACAGGCAAGCAAGACGGCCAGAATGTACAAAGCGGCGAGGACAAGAAGCCGGATGCTTCCAAGGACGATCTCTTCACTCCGGTGGGCGAGTATCCCATCGTGAAGGAGAAAATGACCATTAAAATGTTCGCGCCTCAGCTCGCCAGCATCGAAAATATGGCGACGAACACGTTCACCAAAATGCTGGAGGAGAAAACGAACATTCAAATCGATTGGGAGCTTGTACCCGATAATTCCTTGAACGACCGGAAGCAGCTTATGCTTGCCAGCGGCGACTATCCGGAGGTGATCCTGCACGGCAGTCTGACGAAAGAAGAGCAGATGAAGTTTGGCAAGCAAGGCGTCTTCATCCCGCTTAACGATCTGATCGATCAGTATATGCCGAACTTCAAGCAAGCGATGGAAGACTTGCCTTATCTGAAGAGCTCCATCACCGCACCGGACGGCAACATCTATGCACTGCCGCAAATCAATGAATGCTATCATTGCAACTTCGCACAGAAGCTCTGGATCAATCAGGCTTGGCTTGACAAGCTGGGATTGAGCATGCCGACAACGACCGATGAATTCTATGAAGTGATGAAGGCATTCAAGGAGCAGGACCCGAACGGCAACGGCAAAGCCGATGAAATTCCGTTGACGGGCTCCGACGATATGTGGGCGGGCAATATCGCCGCATTCCTGATGAACAGCTTCATTATCGACGATTATTCCTCGAAGGAGAGCGGAACGATGCTGCGCGTCGTAGACGGCAAGGTGGATCTGGTAGCGGATAAAGAAGAGTGGAAGCAAGGACTGCTCTATTTGAACAAATTGTACAAAGAAGGTCTGATCGATCCTGCATCATTCACACAGAATGCCGATGCGATCAACCAGCTTGGCAATCGGGAGCCGGATAATGTATTGGGTGCAATTACGACGGCGCTGATCAGCTATGCGCTTAGCCCGGACGACGACCATCCGCGCCATAAGGAATATGTAACTGTTCCGCCGCTGAAAGGGCCGAACGGCGTTCAGCAAGCGAGCTACTTCGGCGGCGTCGGCAATTCGCAGATGGCCATTACCAATAAAGCGACTAAGGAGCAACAGATTGCAGCTGTCCGGCTGGCGGACTACTTGTATACAGAGGAAGCGATCGTTCAGCAGGAGCGCGGCGTTGAAGGCGTCAATTGGCGCAAGGCGGAAGCGGGCGAGTTGGATATGAACGGGGATCAGGCGAAGTATTATCTCATTCCGCAAGAGGAAGTAAAGCCGACGCATAACGACGGCTGGGAGCAGATCGGGCCATCGCTGCGCACGTACCAATATCGCGATTCCTGGGTAGCGCTGCAGGACCCGATGGCGGAAGGCGCCTACGAGGTGCGGCTGAAGCGGGAATCTGCGAAGTATGAACCGTACCAGTCGGCGGAGATGTACCCGACCAGCGTCTTCATTCCGTTGGAGGATGCGGAGATTGCGGCGCAACTGCGTACGACAATCCGGGACTACGTCACGTCCAACATGGCACAGTTTATTACCGGCAGCAAGGATATCGAGAAGGATTGGGAGAATTATGTAAAAGGCTTCGACGGTCTCCAGGTGGATAAATACAAGGAAGTCTATCAGAGAGGACTGTCGGGCTCAAACTAGCCTGGGAAGGTGTGTTTATGTGTTGAATACAAGTACAGTGAAACCTACGGCCAGACAACTGGCTTTTCAAGATTGGGAATTTGGATTGTTCGTGCATTTCGGCCTTCGAACCTTCTATGAAGGCTATGCGGATTTCGATGAGAGGCCGATGTCGCCCGAAGCGTTCCGGCCGGATGGGCTGGACTGCGAGCAATGGATTCGCTCGGCGAAGGAAGCGGGCATGCAATATGCGGTATTGACGGCGAAGCATCACGACGGCTTCTCCAACTGGCCGACGGCATACAGCAGCTTCAGCGTTGCGGCATCGCCATGGAAGGACGGGAAGGGGGATGTCGTGGGCGAATTTGTGGCTGCTTGCCGCAAATACGATGTAAAGCCTGGCTTGTATTACTCTCCCTTCGACGGCTCAGCGGACTTCTATGCCGCTGACGCCAAGTCCTATGACGATTACTTCGTGAACCAGATTACCGAACTGCTGACGGACTATGGCGATATCGACATCCTGTGGTTCGACGGCTGCGGCTCGGAAGGACATGAGTATGATTGGCCCAGAATTATTCGGGAGATCAGACGCATGCAGCCGAACATCCTCATCTTCAATATGGGCGATCCCGACTTCCGCTGGGTGGGGAACGAAGACGGCATCGCGCCGGTCCCATGCTGGAACGTGGTGGACTCCACAGATTTCTCCATATTGACGGAGGAGAAGGAGAAGCTGGACGGCCCGTTATGGCTGCCTGCGGAATGCGATGTGCAGATGCGCTCGAACTGGTTCTACAGCGAGCATGATGAGCACACGCTCAAGAGCAGGGATGAGCTGGTTGGATTGTACTACCAGTCGATCGGACGGGGCTGCAATCTGCTGCTCAATATCGGGCCTGACCGTGAAGGGCTGCTGCCGGCTCCGGACGTAGATCGATTGAAGGAGCTCGGCAAGGAAATCGAACGGCGATTCGGGAGCCCAGTCGCCACATTGGAGCAATGCGAGCGCAACGGGAATCAGTGGATATACCGCACGGATACGGCGCATTTGTTGGATCATATTGTGGTGCAGGAAGATTTGACGGAAGGCGAGTTCATCCGCTCTTATAAAATTACGATTATTACGAGCAAGTCGCATCGAGCGGAGACGGTGTATGAAGGCCGCAATATCGGGCACAAGGCGATCATCCGGCTGCCGGCCGTGAAGGTGCGGGGCGTAATATTGGAAGTGACGGAAGCCGACAGAGAGCCTGCGATACGCTCGCTCTCCTTCCATTATGCGGGGGAGTAGAGCGTTGGCTACGTAGAGCTTGAATAGCGGCCGCGGCGGCGATCGGCACTCGTTCGCAGTTCATCTACAGTTGGAGGGAAAGCTTATGGCGGAAGCGCAGCAGGCGCAACAAGAGCAGCAGGAACAAGAGCAACACGGACAAGAGCAGCACGGACAAGAGCAGCAGGGACAAGAGCAACACGGACAAGAGCAACAGGAACAAGAGCAGCAGGGACAAGAGCAGCACGGACAAGAGCAGCAGGAACAAGAGCAGCACGGACAAGAGCAACACGGACAAGAGCAGCAGGGACAAGAGCAGCACGGACAAGAGCAGCAGGGACAAGAGCAGCAGGGACAAGAGCAGCAGGAATACGAAGAGCAAGAAGGCGTTCAGGAAGGCGTCCATTCCTTCAGCAGCGAGAAAGAGTGGATCAAGCCTGACAACGAGCAGACATTGGAGCGGCTGGAATGGTTCAAGGACCAGAAGCTTGCCCTGATGATGCATTGGGGACCTTATTCCCAGCTGGGCATCGTGGAGTCTTGGGCGCTTAGCGACGAGGATGAGGAATGGTCGCGCAATGGCATCGATTGGGAAGTGGACGGGGAACAGTTCAAGCAGCAGTATTTCGGCTTGAATGAGACGTTCAATCCCATTCGCTTCCAGCCGGAACTGTGGGCGGAGCTCGCCGCGGACAATGGGTTCAAGTATTTGATCTTTACGACCAAGCATCACGACGGCTTCTGTATGTGGGATACAAAGACGACAGACTATCGCATAACCGATAAGAAGGTGCCGTTCCATCGTCATCCGAAGGCGGATATATGCAGACATCTATTCGATGCTTTCCGGGAGAAGGGGCTTCCGATCGCGGCCTACTTCTCCAAAGCGGACTGGCATACGCCCCATTATTGGGCTCCCGGGATGGAACGAAGCGAGACGACCTGGCGTGGACCGTCCTACGATCCGCAGCAGCATCCGGAACTGTGGGAGCAATTCGTGCAATTCACCCATGCTCAGCTCGAGGAATTGTTGACGGAGTATGGGCGTATCGATATTCTGTGGCTGGATGCTGGCTGGGTAAGGGCAGGACGCTTGGGACAAGATATCAGGTTAGGCGAGGCTGTGGAGCGGGCCCGCCAAGCCGGACAGCCATGGCTTCTATCGGCGGATCGGACGGTAGGCGGTCCGTATGAGAATTACGTGACGCCGGAGCAGACGATTCCGGAGCACCCCATGAGTATTCCATGGGAGAGCTGTATTACGATGGGAACGTCATTCTCCTTCCGCTATGAGGACGAGTATAAGCCGCTTCGCCAATTGGTTCATATGCTGGTAGAAGTCGTGGCCAAGGGCGGCAATCTGGCTCTGAACGTCGGCCCGCAGCCGGACGGACGACTGCCGGAAGGGGCCATCCGGAGGATGAAGGAGCTTGGCGCCTGGCTGAAGGTGTATGGCGAATCCATCTACGGCACGCGCATATGCGCCCCGTATTACACCGGCGAATGGGCCTTTACTTGCAAAGGTTCCGATGTGTACGGCTTCCACCTGCATCCTTCCGAGGATAGCATCTTAACAGAGTGGGTGGAACTCCCTTATAAGGAAGAAGTGAGTGAAGTTGTGCTGCTGGGAGAGACTCCGGTTGCGTTGGAATGGAAGAGGGAAGACGAGGGAATAGCCGTCAGATTGCCGGAGTCCCAGTTGCAAGGACCGGCACCCGTTGCTCATGTATTTCGCCTGTCGCATCGTATGCAACCGATAGGGGAACGCTAACGCTCATATACGTTAGCAGGAAGGGTGACGGTGTGGCCAATCGAGGATTAGGTACAGCGCTGGCTGCGGTCGGCATTGCGCAATTGCTCAAAATACCGTGTCATTACAAGGAGTCGGGAGAATGGAAGCCAGGGAAGATTATCGGTTCCGGCGGCATGCCCAGCTCCCATTCCAGCGGAGTGACGGCGCTGGCCGCCTACACTGCGATGAAGCATGGCGTCAAGACGCCTGAGTTCGCGATTGCATCCATGCTTGGCATTATCGTCATGTACGATGCGATGAATATTCGCAGACATGCGGGAGAGATCGCGATCCAGGTGAACGATCTGGATGCGGATGTGGAGCAGCTTGCCGGCCATCATCCCGGCATCTATCACAAGCGCCGAAGCGAGAAGCTGAAGGAATCGCTCGGCCACCAGCCAAGAGAAGTTGCAGCGGGCGCTCTGCTTGGCGCAGTCGTCGGCGCTCTCGGCGCGATCACATCGCGATAGCTTGCAGCGTTCCCGAAGGTCCCAACGATGCAGAAACGTGCAGTCCCAACGTGCAGTCTCAATGTACAGTCTTGGTGTGCAGTCCCAACGTGGAGTTCCAATGCGCAGTCCCAACGTACAGTCTCAACTTGCAGTCTCAATGTACAGTCTTGGTGTGCAGTCCCAACGTGCAGTCTCATTGTACAGTCTTGGTGTGCGGTCCCAATGTACAGTCTCAATGCGCATGTCCCAATGTACAGTCTCAATGTACAGTCCTAATGTATAGTCCCGTCGGTTCGTGCATGAGCCGGCGGGACTTGTTGCGTCGGAATGCAATATGGGGCGGTTTACGCGACAGTGTGTATACGGCATCTTTGACATGACAAATTAAATTGTATACAATTTAATTAGATCATATCTATTTTTTTGGGGAGGAATTGAATGATGTCGGAGAAGTCTATCTACAATATAGAAGTGAAGTCCATACGTGGGGAGTCGGGAACGCTGGACCCCTATAAAGGCAAAGTCGTGCTGATCGTCAATACTGCGACAGGCTGTGGGTTCGCACCGCAATTTAAAGGCTTGCAGAAGCTGCACGATGAGTATCGCGAGCAGGGGTTTGCCGTGCTCGGCTTTCCATGCTCGCAATTCGCCAATCAGGAGAAAAGTGAAGACAGTGAAATTGCTCAGGCGTGTGAAATCAACTTCGGGGTGTCGTTCCCGTTGTTCTCCAAAGTCGATGTGAAGGGAAAAGAGGCGCATCCGTTGTTCCGGTTGCTAACAGAGGAAGCAAGGGGCGTACTGGGATCGAAATCGATCAAATGGAACTTTACCAAATTCCTGGTTGATCGCGAAGGCCGCATCGTCAAACGCTTCGGCCCGACGGACGAGCCGGCCAAAATTGAGGACGACATTATAAGACTGCTCCAGCCCCCGTCTATAACCTGATCGCAATAACGCTGCTCTCCTAATGCCGCTGCCTATTGCTCAAAATACACACATAGCCCCGCCAAGAGTGACTCGTTCGCCCGAAAGTCGGCGCTTATCGCTCAAAATGGTCACATAGCCTCGGAAATGAGGAGAAAAGTGTGCGCTATCGCTCAAAATGGTCACGTAGCTCCACCAACCGTGCCTCGTCCCGCCAACAAAGGTACCTACCATCGCTCAGATTCGCCACATAGTCCGATCAACCCGTGCTTCATCCGATCGGCTTAGCAGAGTTTGTACGAAAAAGCGTACAAAAACGCGCCCATAAGGCGCCTGACAGAGCGGTTTGTACGAAAGAACATACAAAATCGGTTCAGCCCCTTAATTCTGGAGTCTGCACCATCAAATATGGGTCAATCATAGAATTC
>NZ_JAOQJC010000052.1 GCF_025567625.1 Paenibacillus sp. J5C2022
GGAACGCCAATCGCTGTACGCCGCATTCCAGAATGAGGTGTCGCTAACCGACATCGAAGGCGGCAGCCGTCTTGACACTATTCAGAAGCCCCGTGGGGGAGGTTCACTGATATTAATATCGATACTGGTTAGCTTAAGCGGCTATTTAAATGGATTTCCTACATTACATATCATCGATTTGTACATATTCAGCTTGATTTCGAATAATTAATAGCCAGAAATCCATTTAGCCGTAGCCAATCATTCTTTTCCAACAGAAATAATAGCAGAAAATCCATTTCAAAGACCAATTGACTATCCAGCAAATGAATACTCTCCAGTCGCCAGCAGCACTCACCCTTGCCCGGTAGAGCAGATCAAGGTCACCGGCAGCACTCACCCTTGCCCGGCAGAGCAGATCAAGGTCGCCAGCAGCACTCACCCTTGCCCGGCAGAGCAGATCAAGGTCGCCGGCAGCACTCGCCCTCGCCCAGCGCAGCGGACCACGATCGCTTGCTACGCCCATAAGCCACTACAAATGAGATCCGCCGCTGGCGTCGATCAACTGTCCGGTTACCCAGCGGCTGTCCGAAGAGGCGAGGAAGGATGCGATAGCCGCGACATCGTCCGGCTCGCCCCATCGATTGAAGATCGAGAGGCCGGCGGCATACCTCTGCCCGTCAGCATGCTGCAGCGTTCCGGCGTTCATCTCCGTGTCAATGATGCCGGGAAGGATCGCATTAACCGTAATACCACGGCCGCCTAGCTGCTTGGCCAAGGCGAGCGTCATCGTATTGATGGCCCCTTTGGTTACGCTGTATGCGAATACGCTAGGTGATGCAACACGCGTAACGAACGAAGAGATATTGATAATGCGCCCTCCATCATTCAGATGAGGCAGAGCTTGCTTGGTGACGAAGAGAGGTGCTTTTACATTCAGGCTCATTACCTCGTCATAAGACTGTTCCGTCATATCCTCCAAGGTCAGAATTTGCCCTATGCCTGCGTTATTAACCAGTATGTCGATGCGATTGTGCCCCGTATGCTTAAGCAATTCCTCATCCAGCTCTGAGAAGAAGGAGCGAATGCCGTCAACGGTTTGCAGATCGGCGCCAATAGGAAAGGCCTTTCCTCCCTCTCGAGTGATTTCTTGGACAACAGCCTCCGCTTCATGCTGCCTGTTCTTATAGTGCACCGCAATCCATGCACCCTCCTGTGCCAGACGCAATGCGATGCTGCGGCCAATTCCTCGGCTTGCTCCTGTAATCAGAGCCACTTTCCCATTCAGCTTATCCATACCATCATCTCCCTAATATGATTTCCACAATAGTTATAGCACAGGCCGATGTGTGATTAATTGCTGTCTTATTCGGGACTCGATTGCGTCATTGCTTCCAGGCTTGGCGAGTTGTTAAGTAAATGCGAGTCGATGAAGAATGATGAAAAAGAAATGTTGACATCGCGATATGCCGTGTATATACTGTGTATATAGATATAAACAGTATATACACAGAAGGACAGCAAAATCGGCCATGGCACCTCGAAGCTTCAGTAAGCAATGTTGGGCAGTAAGCCCCAAAGCGTCAGTAAGCAATGTTGGGCTGTAAGCTTCGAAGCTTCAGTAAGCAATGCTGGGCAGTAAGCCTCGAAGCGGCAGCGAGCTGTGTCGAGCCTTGCAAGCATGAAGGATTATCAAGGGAATCATCGACATCAAACAGGAAAGAGGCTGTTCGGGTATGCAGATAAGGAGGAAGCGGGGATGAATGTATGGCGAGGCGCATGGTTTTTGGCCAAGCATGAGCTAGTGCGGGCGAGGTGGAAGCACCTTATCATCTTCATCATAATCGGATATATGCTGATGATGATGATTCCATGGTTCAGCAGCGCATTGAAGGGGGAAGCGGACGGCATTGAGTATTGGGCGATCGATTTCATTACGGTGACGATCTTGCCGGTATTCGGCTTCAGCGCCACTCAATATTATACGAGGACTTGGAGCGGGGACCTATACACCAGAAGGCTGGCTTATTGGCGAACGCTCCCCATATCGATCACTACGATCGTGCGAGGGCGAGTGCTGATGTTGCTGCTGAACGGAATGTTGGGGTATGTAGTGTTTTTTGTACTGTATTATCTGGGATTGAAATCGTTGAACAACTCCGTGGACGTTCTGCACTTTATCATGCACGCGGTCGTTCTAACATGCGTGGCTGTAATCATTAGCATGTTCTATGTCTATATGGAGCTCGGTTTTTCATCGAAAGCTTACTTTGTGATTACGTTAGTTACCATGTTCCTCATTCTATTTCTCATCTTGCTGGCATCGTTCGTAACCGGCAACAGCTTAGTGCTGAAGAGCTATGAGCTTATTGTCGAAGGCAAGGGGTGGTATCTGACAATTATAAGCTTGCTGCTTGCTGCGCTTGCTGTATTTACAGGCATTCGACTGATCGAAAGCAAGCTGGAGAAGCGAAATTTCTATAGCTAACGACACAGGAAAGCGGGTGAAAATTATGCGGCTGCCCATCGTTATCAATGAACATAGTGCAGAGCCGCTCTATCATCAGATTGAAGTCCAGCTTAGAGCGTTAATCGTAAGCGGCCAGTTGGAGGAGGGCACAATGCTTCCCTCCATTCGCGAGCTGGCCGGGATGATGAAGTGCAGCGTCATTACCGTCAAGCGTGTATATCGCGATCTGGAAGCGGAAGGACTGCTTCGTACAAGGCAAGGGACAGGTACCTTCGTTACGCATGCCGGAGAAGGAGATCGCGACCGCCAGCGTTTGTCTTCTGTTGTGGAAGCATTGGAGCTTGCTCTGCAGGCGGCAATCCGCGTGCAGTGTACGAGAGAAGAGCTGGAGGAATTGTTCAGAGCCGCTATGCGACAACATTACGACAAGGGAGGCGAATCCACATGAACGAAGAAATAGCTCTGCGATTCGAAGGCATCGAGCATCGAAGAACAACTTTCCGGCTGGGGCCGCTCTCGCTGGACATTCCGAAGGGATACATTACAGCGATCGTAGGGCCTAATGGCAGCGGCAAGAGCTCGCTGTTCCGACTTGCGCTTAACCTGACGCAGCCGGATTCCGGCAGCTTGACGATGCTTGGCGAGAAGGTAGGCAAGTATCCCGACGAGTACCTGAAGCAGCGGATCGGCTATCTGTCAGAGGACTCCTCCTCCCACGATGACAGCATACGCGGCAATGCGAAGGCGGAGTTCCACAGCTTCTGGTATCGTAACTGGGATGTGAATCTATATCAGGAATTGCTGCAAATGTTCAAAATTCACGATCATCAGCCGCTCAGCAAAATGTCCAAAGGGATGCGACGTAAGTTCGAGTTCACGCTGGCGATGGCGCATCATCCGGAGTTGCTGCTGCTGGATGAGCCGTCCTCGGGACTTGATCCGCTGGCATGGAAGTCGATGATCGAGGTGCTTCACCGTTATATGGATCGGGGAGATCGAACGATTCTTATGGCGACGCATATTGTCGAGGAAGTGCGAAGGCTCGCCGATTACATCGTATTCATGGTGCAAGGCCAGGTGCTTGGCGTATACGAGAAAGATGAGTTGTTCAGCAACTGGATGAGCTTGTATGTGAGCTGCGAGAGAACCTCCTATAAGCTGCTGGAGAATATGCCCGGTCAATGCGCGATTGAGCATGCAGGAGGCGCCACCTATCGGGTGACGACCGATCAGGCGATGGCAGCGGAGCAGTGGTGCAAGCAAGAAGATGTAACGATCGTTAGCAGAGGGTCCATGGAGCTGGACGATATATTGGCTGTGCTGATGGAGCAGAGCGGGTTCGGAATACGAGCATATGAAGCGAGGGGAAATGGGAAATGAAACCATTGGTAGTGGAAAATGTGGAGAAGCAATACGGGGACAAAAAAGCTGTTAACGGCATCAGCTTCGAGGTAAGCGAAGGGGAAATCTACGGTCTGCTCGGCGCCAACGGTGCGGGCAAGACGACGACGATGCGGATGGTGCTCGGCTTGATCTATCCCGACGGAGGCAGCATTAAGTACCATGGCAAGCCGTACGGGAATGAGCTTCTGAGCTTGCTGGGCTACTTGCCGGAAGAGAGAGGATTGTATCCGAAGGTGCGGGTCAGCGATCAGCTCATCTATCTGGCGCAGCTGCGGGGCATGTCGAAGGGCGATGCGGATCGCAATCTGAAAATGTGGCTGGAGCGCTTCGAAGTCCCTGAAAATTACAATAAAAAGGTGGAGGAGCTGTCCAAGGGCAATCAGCAAAAAATTCAGTTCATCGCCTCGATCCTGCACAAGCCGAAAATCGTCATCCTCGACGAAGCGTTCAGCGGACTTGATCCTGTCAATGTGGAGCTGCTGAAGTCGACGGTGAAGGAGTTGAGAGATGCCGGAACGAGCTTCCTGTTCTCTACTCACCGGATGGAGCATGTCGAGGAGCTGTGCCGCAACATCAGCATTCTCCATCGCGGCAATGCCGTATTGAAGGGCAACCTGAAGGAGATAAAAGGGAAGTTCCCGAAGGAACGCGTCATTTTGAGCACTGCAGGAGAAGTGAACGGTCTGGAGGGACTGGACGGCGTCACCGGCGTGAAGCATCATGCATACGGCTACGAGATTGGTATCTCCCGCGAAGAAGCTGGCAAGAGCATCTTGCAGCTGGCGATGGAGCAATCGACCGTCACGCGTTTTGAAATTATGGAACCGACTTTGAATGAAATCTTTATTAAAACGGTAGGTGAGCGAAATGAATAGTTTCTGGACAGTTGTCGGATTTACAGTTCGCAATAAAGTGAAGGGCAAAGCCTTCATTATCTCTACGCTCGTATTCGCCCTTCTGTTGACCATTGGCTGCAATGTGCCTTATCTCATTAAAGTGTTCAAAGGCGACGAGGAGAAAGTATCGCAAATCGGCTATATTCAAGGGGCAGACCCAACCGGCGATCACTTGAAGGCGTACTTCGACGGTATAGAAGATTCCAGCATCGTCATGATGCCGTTCCAGGATAAAGGAGATACGGCCGCCAACGAGAAACAGCTCAAGGGAGCGATTGGCGACGGATTGATCAAGGGTTATCTGGAATTCGGCGAGAAGACCGAAAGCGGCTTCCCGGTGATGACCTACAAGTCGGAGAAGCTGATGGAATATCAGATGACATCTTCCTTGCAGAGAGCGCTGCAGATGATTCGCCAAGCCATCGTATTGAAGGATGCGGGGCTTACCGATAAGCAGATGGCGCAGTTGAACGCTCCGATTAACATTGACGTCGTTCAGATCTCCACTTCGGAAGGCGCAGGCACAGTAGGGGAAGGCAAGTCGTCCGATGAGCAAGGCGTATCCATGGCCCTCGTCTATGTGATCATCATTTTCCTGTTCATGGCTGTCATGATCTCCGGTCAGATGATTGCTTCCGAGATTACGGCGGAGAAGAGCTCGCGTGTCATGGAAATTCTCATTACGAGCGTGTCGCCGCTGAAGAGCATGTTCGGCAAAATCTCAGGCATGTTCGTCGTGGTCATGATTCAGATCATAGCTTACGTCGCGACCATATTCATCAATATCAACCTGCCGCACAACCAGGAATTGATGAGCGACCTGAATATCGATTTGTCCAGCGTCGATCCGGCTCTGCTGATCTATTCGCTAATCTACTTCTTAACCGGCTTCTTCCTGTTCGCTACGCTGTATGCCGCAATCGGCTCTATCGTCAGCCGCACGGAGGATCTCGGTCAGGCGATCATGCCGATGACGATCGTCTCGCTGGCAGGCTTCTACATTGCAATTTTCAGCATTAGCACGCCTGACAGCATGCTGGTGAAGGTGACATCGTTCATTCCCCTGTTCTCGCCGTTCGTCATGGTGCTGCGACTGGGCTTGACCGATCCGCCGGTATGGGAAGTGCTGCTGTCAATCGGCCTGCTGCTAGCGGGCATCTATGTAGCGGTGTACATCTCGGCCAAGATTTACCGCACTGGCGTATTGATGTACGGCAAGCGTCCGAGCTGGAAGGAAATCCGCAAGGCGATGAAGGCTTACAAGATTTAATGAACATAGCTGCCATCAGCATGCAAGGCTATCGGATGGGATATGTGGGGAAATGGCATGTCAGTCACGAGTATACTCCCCTTGATTACGGCTATGAACATTACGTATCCGAGAAGGATTGCTTTCATCAATTCCTATGCAGGATGATCCAAAAACGAGGAGACAGCTTTTTGCTTGGGCGTTCATTGATTATTTATTTAAAGCAAAAACAAGGGAGCCACAACGTTGGCTCCCTTGTTCATACTTCAACAAAGCTTCTCCTTCTGCCACCGAATTTTCTCATTCCATGGGATGTAGTCAAAGCTTATATTACTCCAATAATATTGGAGTTCCTCGCGTTCCCACCCTTCGTATAGCTCTTCCCAGGTGAACGGTCCATGAGGGAGGAGCGATCTTGCCTCGATAGGCTGGCTAATGGGCTGCAGCCTGACGTCAATGGAAAGTCGTATTCGATCTCTCTGTTTATTCGGAATGGATTTGTGAACGGTCAAGCTAGGAAATGTGAGCATATCTCCAATTTCATAATCCGTGCCTGCCCACTCATACCCAAGATTGCACAGAATAGTTTCCAGTCCTCCCGCGCCTTCATGCCCGGTTGTCACGTCTAGCAATCCTGCTTTATGACTCCCTTCCAAGACAGTCAGCCCTCCCAGAGACATGGGAACGTCTCCGAGAGGAGCCCAACAGGTCCAAGTGTGCTCAGTTCCTTGAATATGGAGGAAATCCTGGTGAGAGGGGGTCGGTTTGGCATCCTTATGAGGTAACATAATTCTAGCAATGTTTCGAGGATGCGGGAAGGGCTCATCTTCAAATAGCATTCGGAAGAGGTCCTTTAGTTTTGGATCATGTGTAATAGCATGGAAAGATTGCAGTTTCTGTACCTCTTTGTAGAGGGATAAAGGTACGCCGTTTCCGTTCTCGTTGATTTGCTGAATAGGGACCCTATTTATCCGATTGATGTCAGCTATACCTTCTATTAAGTTTGCATTCGGCGACAAATAACCGAATTTATCCACGATTTGCAGCATCTCGCGGCGAAGCTTAAGCATCTTCTCTGGTTCAAAAAAATGCTTGAAAAATAAATATCCATTCTTTTCTGCTCGAGCTCTTAGTTCTTCTGGGAGCTTCATCAAGCTAGTGGAATCTTCAAACTTTTTGGATATTTTCTTCTTGTCTGCATCAAACATATTGAGGTTCTTCATAAGCAACACCTTCCTTTACACTTCATGGTATTACTATTATAAGAAAGGATAGTTGCGAAGTATTTAGTGCCAGCTGTACAAAAGTTGCACTTTACCGACATCCCTTTAGGGAAGCGTTATGCAGAGGGGCTTCAGTTATATGTCGCGCTTTGATTTTCTATATTCTCTAGGCGAGCAGCCTGTTTTTTCTTTGTATATTCTCGAAAAATAATGAACAGAGCCGAAATGCAAAGTGCTTGCAATTTGTGAAATGGGGAAGTCGGTCATGGCAAGCATTTGTGAGGCTAATTCGAGCTTGCAAGCAAGGAAATAAGCTTTCGGCGACAAGCCGAATCGATTGGCAAATAGTCGCGAGACGTAATCTTCATGATAGGAAGTCCATTCCTGCAGCCAGCGACGGTCATAGCCTTGTCTTGCATGGCTGTTAAGCAGCATCTTCACTTTATCTTCTATGGTTGAGGGCAAGGGGAGATAGGAATCTGGATGCTCATCAGGGGCAACAAGGCGAATGATCAGGTCCGTAAGCATCGTACGGCAGATGATCGAGGACAGGTATCCCCCTTTATTGTATTGCCCCGTTATATTATGAAAAAAAGGATGGGTACTTTCTTTCTCCGTTATGGTGAATTCAGGGATGCTGTGGGTGGATTGCGATTCCGTATATAGCACACAACGGTTATCGCTTCGGAGTATAACTTGGTTTTGGTTGGACGGGCCGATCTGTTGGATACGGGCCGTACCTGCTCCGGATGGATTCTGATCCATCAAATGTGAAGACAAGCAGAAATGAAGTCCATAGAGCTCAAACGGATCATGACAGGAAGCTTTAAACGTATGAACGACGTTCGGACCATAATATAACAAATGGCCGCTTTCTAATTGATATTCACGACCCTGAATGTTTGCCGTTCCGCTCCCTTTAATGACATAGATAAGCTGGTGGTCTTGAATGATTCTGGGACCGAATTGATAGTTAGGCGAGCAAGGGAAATAATTGGCGAGATGGACATCAGGGTTAAGGTTCTTCCAGTCGATTCCTATCATTATTCTATGACCTCCTTTATTGCAGTCCATTCTAAAGTTATTATATCAGATATCCAAATCGATAAAGAGACAACGCACGTATGCAGCAAAATGACACAAAAGGATTTCGATCACATTACAGTAGTTATGCGGGACATCCTTTGGTAGAAACACCTCATTTGGATAGAATAGCGCACAAGGATATGAAACGAAACGATTTGGGTCCTTATGTAGAATGTAGATACATTAGGAGTACGCTCGCTTGAAGTAGTCGGAGGCGGAGATTCACCCGTTCTTGCCTATGACCGAGCAGTAACATGTTGCAGAAACTGGCCTAAACACCCCTGTCGAACTATTTAGGAAAAGCGTAATTTATATATGCAGAAGGACAGATCGATGTGGCGTTGACCGATACCCGAATGAAAATCTAACGGATGTAAACGACCTTATATATCCATCATGAGCGTATTTGAACCTGTAAGGGGCCTCATCGATCTTATTTCATTTGTATCCGCTCAGCAATTGAGAAAAGATTGTAATTCGCGCTGTGGGGACCGTTAGGTTGAAATTTCGTGTGATTATCGCCACTATGCCAATAATCTTGGAATGATCAATGCAGCTCCAGTCGATGAGATCGATTCGCTCTTCTCTAGACAGATTAAAGGCCTGTTTTTTTGAGCCACGACAATTGCGTGGTCAAGCGCCCCACTTCAATATATTGAATGCTTTTTTTTTTGGAGAAAAATTTGAACGATAGACAATATGAATTCCCTTTCTTATAATAAAATCAGTCTGTGTATGGTACGCTTCTCTGCAGATGTCCCTCACTCCTATTTTAATCCAGGTGAAGAGGCGAATCACTACTATGTATTAATCCATTATCCGAAGTGACAACTGACTTAGGAATATAAGTATAACGATAGTGATATTAGAAATGACGGTTCAGATCTAGCTTCTGTACCGTCATTTCATTATAAATAAAAATATATAATCGTACGATACTTTCAAGTCGTCAGAGACCGGGAAACTGTGTCAACTTGTGAGCATTTGATCTTGTAAGATTAACAGATTTTCACTTTGAAATTGATGACGTAGATTAGCTAAAAACAAGGTTTCATCTAAGAAAGAGTGGGGAGATGATTGCAATTAATACTATCTTTAAAAAGATGTTAAACTCAGTTTTGTCTTCGGTATTCAAAGAGCAATTATGGACAAATCGATTTTATCATTATTTATTCTCCTATATCTTGCTAGTTGCGATGCTATTAATACTTGTAGGGTGGGTGGTATACCGAACTTTTATATCAACGCTTGTCCAGGATGTACAAAACGGCATGGAGCAATCGCTTAACATGGTCAAGGAGTCCTTCGATGTAAGAATTACCGAGATGAGAGATATGGCGGAGCATATTAGTAGTAATCCGTTATTAACGCCTTACAAGATGAACAATAAAGGATATGGGGCTTACCAAGCAATTGAGGAGCTGAAAAAATATAATTCTACAAATAACTTTATTGATGACGTTTTTGTATATTATAATACGAATTCTTCGTCATTGTTATATGCAGCAAGTGGGTCTTATAATGTAGAATCGTTTTTTGGTTATATAAATGAGTATGAGAATTGGACCAGCTCCGCATTTATGAAGCTTGTTAATGATATGACATTGCCTATTATGAGACCATTAGAAACAGTAAGTCAGCAGCGATTGACCACCAGGCAATATGCTACCTATCTTTATCCGATTGATAAGGACTCATCAGCAACGCTAGGAGTTGTGTTCTATCTCATTGAAGAAAATGCGTTGAAAAAAGAAATACAACATATCTTGAGAAATTATCAAGGAATCGTATATATATTGAATGAGAACAACGAAAAAATAGCACATTTCCAAAATAAGCAGTCCTCTGAAGATGTGGAAACCTTGTATGAACGAAGTCGCTATTTGGAAATGGAGGAGCCTTATCATTTGGTGGAACTGAATCAAAAAGATTATTCTGTTATAAAATTAAAATCTACCGAAAATGGCTGGTCCTACGTAACGGTTATGCCTACAGACCAATTCTTTAATAAAGTCAATAAGAGTAGAAATATATTTATCCTAATGATTTTCTCTGTATCCATACTTGGCATGTTAATGGCTATTGCATTCTCTATACGAAATTATAAACCGGTACGTATGCTGTCTGGTGATCTAGGTAAGATGGATAAAGAAAATAAGGGATTAATAGGCCAACTGAAAAGTCAAACTATGGCTTTAAAGGAGCAATATTTACAAACGATAATTAGAGGGAAGGTTAGGAATCGAGCGGAGTTAGCAGAAGTGGTGAGCATGTCCAATTTGCAATTGGATAAACCTTATTTCGCGGTTATGATCTTTCAGATTGATGACTATAACCAATTTGTAAATGAAAACTCCAAGCAAACACAAACACTATTCAAATACAGCATTGCAAAAGCAGTTGAAGAATTATCAGAGGAAGCAGGATCTGGTTATAGCTTGGAGCTTATGAATGATGGTTGTGTTGTACTGTTATTAAATTTAAACGAAGGCTACAATAATCACGGATATCTTATGAAACTTGCTAATGAAGCAAGACAATTTATTAATCAATATTATCACTTCACGGTTACGATAGGCATTAGCGACATTAGTAATGATTTATTACAGATTAATCAATCCTTTCTGAATGCGAATTATGCAGTGCGTTATCGGTTTGTCCAAGGTTCCAATCAGATCATTAGCTACGATTATGTGAAGACTATTGAAAATATTGGATATACTTATCCTGTGTCATTAGTGGAACAAATAGGAAATGCGATTAAACAGGGGAATAGTGACGAAGTTAATGATCTTATTGTTGAAACGATAAACTGGATTCGCGATAAAAAAATGTCTGTAGAAGCTGCTGAATCGATAGGTGTTGATATTATCAATACAATCATTAAGAGTGTTGTGGATATCAATATTACATTTGAGGAAAAAAAGGTACAGTCCTTCAAACGATTAGATATTACACAATTAGAAACGATTGAACAATTACAAACTGAATTGACCGATTTCTGTATGAAAGTTTGTTTGATTGTTCGTAGCAAAAAAGAAAGTAAAAATTTCGTGTTATTAGACAATTTAACAAGGTATGTCAACTCCAATTATTGTGATCCATTAATAAGTTTAGATAAGATTTCAAGTGAATTTGGGATATCAGCGTCTTATGCAACTCGCTTCTTCAAAGATCAGACCGGTACGAGTCTGATGCATCATATCGATCAATTAAGGATGAAGAAGGCGAAACAACTACTGTTAAGCACGAATGAAACTTTGAAGGAAATTATCAATCAAATTGGTTATGTTGACACTACTAATTTCATACGTAAATTCAAAAAAAATGAAGGGGTAACGCCGATTCAATATCGAGGTTTAGCAAAAGTACAAACTGAAAAAACGGAATATTAATGAACTTTCGAACAGATAAATTATATTTATCAAGCCAGCTAACCCTTGGATTAGCTGGCTTTTTGGCATCTTCAACACTGCTGTTGATGGTAATGTAACGAATTGCCGATGAGAACAAGAATGGATGATGAGCTGTTTGGAGTATTGATGTGGGTTTGTAAAGATAAGTTGATCGCAATAAATACTGCCGATAGACTTCAAAATCATATCTTGTGTACAGTTGCACTTATCAAGGAGGTTAACTACAAATGAAAAAGGTTGCATGGCGAGTAGATTCATTACTTAGTAGGGACAAGCGGTGGAAAGTAATCTCGAAGTCAGTCCAGAGAAATTGGCAGCTATATGCACTTATTTTTCCTGTTGTTGTCTATTATTTTGTATTCCACTATATGCCCTTGTATGGCATCCAAATCGTCTTTAAAGATTTTATTGCTTCAAAAGGTATTTTGGAAAGTCCGTGGGTTGGAATGGAACATTTCGAGCGGTTTTTTAACGGATATTTTTTCTGGCGTTTAATTAAGAACACACTTGGCATTGGTGTTTATGAACTTTTAGTTGGATTTCCTTTCCCTATTTTTTTAGCTTTACTTATTAATGAAGTTCGCAATAAATACTTCAAAAATATTATACAGACGGTTACTTATGCTCCACATTTTTTATCCACTGTTGTCATTGTAGGAATGATTATGATTTTTCTGTCCGAAACAAGTGGACTAATCAATAACGTTATCTCTTATTTTGGGGGAATGAGAATTGACTTTATGTCCAATGCCGATTGGTTTAAATCGATATATGTTTTCTCAGGTGTATGGCAGCAGATGGGATGGAGTTCCATCATCTATTTGGCAGCGTTGGCTGGTATTGATCCACAATTGCATGAGGCTGCAAAAGTAGATGGTGCTAGTCGGTTAAAGAGAATTTGGCATGTTAATATTCCAGGTATTCTGCCAACGATGATTATTCTACTTATTCTGAATGCAGGAACTGTACTGAGTGTAGGTTTTGAAAAGGTATTCCTTATGCAGAATCCATTGAATATGGAAAGCTCAGATGTCATTGCAACCTATGTATATCGAATAGGGATTTTGGATGCCCAATACAGTTTTTCCACTGCAATAGGATTATTCAACTCTGTTATTAATTTCATTATTCTCATTATCGTTAATCGAATTTCAAGCAGAGTAAGTGAAACTAGCTTATGGTAAGGATGGTGGAATAGTTGGTACAGGAAAGTTACGCAGATAGAATGCTTGGCATTCTCATATATGTCATGTTGTCCCTAGTGCTTTTCATAGTGTTATACCCATTATTCTTTGTGGTTATCGCATCGCTTAGTGATCCTGCCATGGTGTTAAGGGGAGATGTGTGGCTGCACCCAAAAGGCTTTAATTTAGTTGGTTATGAGAAAATCATCGGAAATACAGATATTTTAAAAGGTTATCTTAATACTATTTTGTATGCGCTGGCAGGGACAGCCGTTAATTTGGTTATGACAATCATTTCTGCGTATCCATTGTCTCGAAGAGTTTTCTTCGGAAAGAATCTGATTATGATGATGTTTGTATTCACTATGTTCTTCAGTGGAGGGCTAATACCTTCCTACCTCTTAATCAAAAATCTAGGCATGATGGATACATTCTGGGTCATGATTATTCCGAATGCTGTTGCAATATGGAATATCATTATTATGAGAACTTTTTTTCAGAGTACGATTCCTAATGAAGTCTACGAGGCAGCAGAGATTGATGGAAGTTCTCATGTGCAATCATTAATTGGTATCGTTCTTCCATTATCTATGCCTGTAATAGCTGTTATGATCTTGTTCTATAGCGTGGCGCATTGGAATGCTTTCTTTAACGCTCTTATCTATTTGTCAGATAGGGATAAGTATCCATTGCAATTAATTCTAAGAGAAATACTTGTACAGAATCAATTGTCAGAAATGGTTGGTACGGCTGATGATACGATAGCTCAGAACTTATTAGCAGGTGAATCAATTAAATATGCAGTCATTATATTTGCAAATCTCCCTATTCTGATATTGTATCCATTGCTTCAAAAATACTTTGTTAAGGGAGTGATGATCGGTGCGATAAAAGGGTGAGCGAATATGTTCGTAATGAGCCAGTGGGGCATTGCGTATTCACAAATGAAATGAACGTAATTAAAAAGGAGGCGGAAATCGTTGAAAATGGCTGTGATTGGTTGTGGAGGTATGGGCAGAATACACGCTCGAGCAATAACTGATATAGAAGATGTTGAACTTGTAGGTGTTTGTGATGAACACTTTGAGACGGCACAAGCAGTTGCTGATCAGAGTGGAACAGAGGCGTTCGCTACATTCGCTGAGATGATGGATCGAACAAATCCTGATATTGTAAACATCTGTTTACCAACACATTTGCATAAAAAATATACAATTGAGGCGGCAATGAGGGGGAAACATGTCATATGTGAAAAACCCATTGCCAATTCATTAGAAGATGCAAAAGAAATGATGGAAGTCTGTAAGCAGAATGGGGTGAGGTTATTCATTGGCCATGCGCAACGATTCATTCCCTATTATAAGCAAATGCAAGAGAAGATTGCAGCTGGAGCTATTGGCAAAGTTGGCGTAGCCCACATGAGGCACCTAGGTGCCTACCCGGGATTGCGGAAGGAATGGTATGCTGATCCACAAAAAAGTGGTGGAGTCATTATAGATTTAATGATTCATGACATTGAAACATTACAAAGTATTATGGGAGAAGTGGAATCTGTATATGCCGTTAATAAGAAGACGGATAAAATGGATTATGCACTTGTTACTTTACGCTTTAAGAGTGGAGCGATCGCTAATATGGAATCGTTCTGGGGATATTCTGGACACTTCACCTATGGCTATGAGTTTGCTGGATCAAAAGGAATCATCAAGTTCGACAGTCATGATTCTGCAACTGTATTCGTCAGGACACCATCATCGAAGGGTGAACCACAATTATATCTACATGATGGTTTTCAATACTTAGAAATCAAACACTTTATTGCATGTATACAATTTAATACAGAACCAATTGTCACGTCAGAGGACGGATATCGAGCATTAGAAACCGCATTAGCGGCTTATCAATCAGTTGAAACGGGAGAACCGGTACTGATCACAAGATAATCATTGCAGTATTGTTATAAAGCGAATAGATATTCTAAATATAGTAGGTGGTGTTGGGAAATATGAAAAAGCTTAAAGTCGGATTTATTAGTTTTGCATATCGTGGCCATGCAGCTGCATATCTGCATCATATGGTTAATATGAACAATGTCGAAATTGTAGGAATCGCTGATTCAAATAAAACGCGTGTCCAGCCCTATATTGATCAATATCTGCTGCCTTATTATGAAGATCATCACCAATTGCTAGAGACGGATGTAGAGGCTGTTATTATTATGTCGGAGAATGTGTTTCATGCTGAGATGACGATAGATGCAGCACGAGCTGGAAAACACATTTTATGCGAGAAACCACTAGGTATATCCGTACAAGAAATGAAGAAGATGATTGCAACATGTGAGGAGAACAAGGTTCAACTGATGGCTGTCCTACCTACGAATTATAGTTCAACGGTTGTCGAGGCGAAGAAAGCTATTGACCGTGGCGAGATTGGCGAGATTATTGCCATGAAAGGGAATAATCGCGGATCGTTTCCAGGCGGATGGTATGTAGACAAAGATCTTGCTGGTGGTGGAGCAATTATGGATCATGCGGTACATATCGCTGGTGTTATGAATTTAGTGACAGGTTCAAAGGTTAAGTCCGTTTATGCTGAGGGAGGGGCTCTGCTCTATGATAAGGAAATCGATGACGCAGGCATCGTTCATCTTACCTATGAGAACGATGTAGTTGCAGTACTCGACCCCAGTTGGTCGCGTTGCAAATCATATCCCTTTCCGGTTGATCTTACCCTAGATATTATCGGGACAGAAGGAGTCATATCGATTGATTGCTTTAATCAAAAAAATGAATGGTACAACGATCAAACCATGTCGGGGATATGGGACTACGCTGGTGATGACAATCCCGCTATATTAATAAGAGATTTTGTTAAGGCATTACTGGAAGACGAACAGGTATCTACTACCGGAGAAGATGGATTAAATGCAGCTGTTATTGCTATTGCTGCTTATGAATCCATCAAACAAAGAAGAACCGTGCATATTAGTGAAATTTCAAATTAGTTTTGAACTAGTATTGTCAATTTGAGGAGGTCATTCGAATTGAAGACAAATTATTTATCATTGGTTGTGGTTGTCGTGATGTTACTTTCATTAATTGTGGGTTGTAGTAATAATAGTGATGTGACAAGTACGCAAACGCCAGAGAAAAACACACCAGATGTGGAGAGTAATCTCATTACGGAAGGGATGAAAATCGTCAAGAATCCGATTCAACTGAAGTTTGCAACTGCACAAGCGCCAACGACTGCTCCTGATTGGAACACTGTGAAGATATGGCAGGAATTTGCGAAAATGACGAATGTCAATGTTGAATGGGATATGATGCCAACCGCAACATTGAAGGAGAAATTAAATCTGATGTTGGTTGGTGGTGACTATCCGGATGGCATATATGGTGCCGGATTCTCGGGGATTGAACTAGCCAAGTATGGTGGAGAGGGGACCTTCATTAGATTAAATGATTTGATCGATCAATATGCTCCTAATTTAAAGAAGCTGTTTGAAGAGTACCCTGAAGTCAAGAAAGCACTAACGATGGTAGATGGGAATATCTATTCTTTCCCTGGATTATCAGACCCTACCTTTGTTGAGAGTAGTTTGGTAGGTAAGGTGTGGTTGAAAAAAGAATTGCTTGATTCATTAGGCCTGCAGGAACCCAAAACAGTCGATGAGTTCTATCACATGTTAAAGACAATGAAAGAATCTGATCCAGAGGTTATCCCATATGCAGGTGTAGGTGTAGGTCATCTGATCAATTACTTACAAGGCGCCTGGGGTCTGGGAAATCGAGGAACTGCCCATGGTACTGTAGATTTAGATCCTGAAACGAATAAGCTAAGATTTATTCAAACGGATCCGAAGTACAAAGAGTTACTACAATTTATGAACAAGTTATATACGGAAGGCTTGTTGAACAAAGATATCTTTACGACCAACAGCCAACAATTTTACGCAACAGGTGCTACTGGTGTCTATGGATCAACGGGAACATCAGATCCTTCAACATTAATGAAGCAAGATGGTTACGTTGGCTCTTATGCTTTGACAGGTCCATATGGTGATCATATCTATTCAGGTGTTTATGCTTATCTCTATGACCTTGGTGCTTTTGTCATTACAGATAAGAACAAGAATCCTGCCGAAACCGTTCGATGGATGGATAACTTCTATACAGATGAATTCATTAAGATGTATATGCTAGGGTTTGAAGGCGAAAGTTATGAGGAAACAACGGATGGAAAGTATGATTACCTAGATGAAATCTATAATGATCCAAGTGGTCTAACCTATGAGCAAGCTCTTCTTAGGTACGTTGTATGGCCTGGAGGCAGATATCCTGGTCGAATTAAGTCAGACTTTATTCCTAGTGCCAGCAGCCCTCAAATTATTGAAGCTACAGATAAAATAAGAGATGATCTAATCGAGAATAGGTGGCCGGCATTTACATTCACAGAACAAGAAAGTAAGGATTTCTCAGCGGTGAATGGAGATATTAGTGCATATCTTGGGGAAATGGTTGCTAAATTCATTACAGGCGATGCCTCATTCACCGAATGGGGTAAGTATATTGAAAATTTAAATAGTATGGGGTTAGAAAAGTATATGGAAATTTATACATCGGCCTATGAGAGATTTGAGAATACCTAAATGATCGAAATCTAGTTGATGGATACAAGCAAGCTTGTGTATGGTATAGAAAGATGGGTTAAACTTGAAGATCACTTCTAAATAAAAATGGTTTAATTAGATAAGTGTGAGGATGATTGGGAAATTGAAAAGTCTAAAAGAATATTGGATCTTGCGGTTGAGCTAGGATCGAGCATTGTAACTACCCAGGAAGAGGGATGGAAGATGAGGACAATGATTACGGGAGCCAACATTATCCTGGAAAAGAGAATGCTTGCCAATGCAACATTGTATATCGAAGATAATAATATTATACATATTGGCATGTCCACAGACAGTCTAGTCGATTGGCAATATGATGAGAAGATCGCTGCAGATGGTTGTTTTGTATTCCCAGGTTTCATTGATTTGCATGTTCATGGTGGAAATGGTGCAGATGTAGCGGATCTGGATTCGTTGGCAGTTGAGAAATTGTGTCAGTATCATGCACAACATGGAACTACTTCCCTACTACTTACGACAGGGCCTCTGCTTCCTGATGACTATGTACCTTTATTGCAATCATTAGCAAAAGAAATAAGTAGATTCCCTGTGAGATCGGGTTCTTACATCAGAGGGATTCATCTAGAGGGTCCATTTATCTCGAAACATTATGCGGGGGCATATCGTAAAGAGACGATACAGGAGATCTCAATGGATGTTTTATTAGCTTACTTATCAGCTGCTGAAGGTCATATACGGGTTGCTACATTAGCACCTGAGTTACAGGGAGCAGAAGTAGCTATTAAAGCACTAATTGCGCGCAACATCGTTGTATCTGCTGGTCATTCTAATGCAACCTATGAAGAGATGGAGCAGGCGATTGAATGGGGGGTCCGCCAAGTGACCCATTGCTACAATGCGATGAGAGGATTCTCTCATCGAGATCCTGGTATGCTTGGTTCAGCTTGGCTTAATGAGAATGTGATTGCAGAATATATCTGTGACTTTGTTCATTCTCACCCCGTCTCAGCTAAGCTGCTCCTTCAATTGAAACAACCTCGCAAGATAGCCTTAATTACGGATGCATCTAAGATGTCAGGCATGCAAACAGAACCTATAAGGAATAGTGCTGGAACATTAGCCGGTAGCACAATAACGATGGGTGAGGCCGTTAAGAATGCAATTGTTCATCTTAATGTATCTCCAAGTGAAGCCTCTATCATGGCGAGTCTAACACCAGCAGTCGTTCTAGGAATTGATGATCGAACGGGATCAATTGAAGTAGGTAAAGACGCGGATCTAGTCGTGATGGATCAAAACTATAAGGTGCTACATACCTTTGTACAAGGAAAACGATGTATCTGAAGAGAGGGAATAACAAACCGATACGTTGATTCCCAAATAATATCACAAGAAATTGAAGGATTACCTCATTGAACATACGAACAATCAGGTATAGCATGTAAATATATATGATGATTAGATGAGTCTGCAGGTTGAATGGTGTTATCCATGTAAGCGATCTCATAAGGTGAATGCTAATTGTACATATGGGAGGTATCGTGATGTCGTATCAAGTGTTGCTAACTGAGGATGAAACAGCGATTCGACAAAGCCTAAGCAGTAGAATCAATTCACTAGATCTACCCTTACGGATAGCTGGAGAGGCAGAGAATGGCATATGTGCAATGAAATGGTTAGATGACAACTATGCAGATATTGTTGTCACCGACATACGTATGCCAGAAATGGACGGATTGACACTTGTAGCCAACCTGAAACGTGAACGTCCTTATCTTATTTGTATTATGATCTCCAGTCATGATGACTTTGAGTATGTCCAAGCCTGTCTTGACCTGCAAGTTGTCGATTATGTACTGAAACCGTTCAAACTGCAGAAGCTGGAAGAAGTGATGAGGAAGGCGATCGCCACGCTTCAGAACCGTCGGAGAGATGATGCATCGAGAAG
Organism: Paenibacillus sp. J5C2022; assembly: GCF_025567625.1. Lineage (GTDB taxonomy): Bacteria > Bacillota > Bacilli > Paenibacillales > Paenibacillaceae > Pristimantibacillus. The sequence goes on from NZ_JAOQJC010000052.1 coordinate 19,492, forward strand.
AATCATGAATAACTTGATGACATACCGCAAACTGCAGGTTGAGTTTGTCAACATGATTCAGTTAGCAAACATTGGTGATGAGATCTTTCAACAGATCATGTATGCGATTGAAGATTGGGCCGATGAACGGCATGAATTATATGTTCCGCTGGCGGAGCAATGGTTGAAGTTAACTATACAGTCTCTACAGGAAACGAATGCCGATTTGCAAGAGGAAAAGGTTATACAGATGTGCCTAGACGACACAAGTGATGAGTTAGAGTCGGATGCTGTTCTTCATACGACACATGGAGATTGGAGAGAATGTCATTGGCAATGCTCGATTCAACTATTAAGACGAGGGGTTCAAGTGCTGCAAGCATTGCTAGATGATGTGGATCACAGGTTACATTATGGCGTTTCAGAGCAAATCAAATCGTATCTGAATGAACATTATGATCAGAAGATCAGTATTCATCAATTAGCGAATATAGTCGGGTTTAGTCGATCGCATCTCTCTGTTCTGTTCAAACAAGCAACAGGCATGACGGTGTGGAATTACTTACAGGATATAAGAATAGATCGAGGCAAGGAACTGTTGTTGACAACGAACATGAAGAACTATGAGATTGCTACTAACATAGGTTATGAGAACTACGTTCATTTCTGTAAATTATTCAAAAAATATACAAAATATAATCCTACGGAGTATAGAAAGAAGTTTCAAACCAAACATTCATTAAAAACGGAAAGCGGGGCAAAATGAATGGTTGATTACAAAACAAAAAAGATCACTTCATGGCCGTCCACTGTAGGGACATGCATGCCATATAGACCACGACACCGTCTTGTAACAACACAGAATCCGCCTGATTTCAGCTGGCCGCACTTGGATGAGGTTAATGGCTATAGGTTGCAAGTCAGTCGACAGGAAGACTTCTGCGAGGTTATTTATGAATGCGAATACTTGGGTGTTAATTATTATAATTTTCCGTTTGCTTTTCAAAGTGGTACTTGGTACTGGCGAGTTTCCCCCATCAATGAGAATGAACAGTGGGTATGGAGTACGCCAAGAAAGTTTCGAATCAATCAAGAGGCGGTTCCGTTCCCTGTTCCTCTTGTTGAGGAGATTATGGATAGCATTCCAGACTCACATCCTCGTATATGGGCAACCAGTGATCGATTAGAAGAGTTCCGTAGTTTTGTGAATGGCAAGGGCAAATCAATTTACGAGAAAACTCTCCATGCTGTGATGAGTCGGATGGAAGAAGGGTTGACACCTGAGCCCACGTTCAACTATCCGCCTGGTTATGTACCGGATGAGCAATGGATAGAAGATTGCAATCGGTTAAAGAAGGAAGCTATTGGCTCTACTCGAAAGATGCAGGAGACGGCATTGATTTATTTTGTGTCGGGTGATGTTAGTATGGGCTTGCATGCAAAAAAACAATTGTTACATATTGCTGATTGGGATCCTGCAGGTGCTACTAGTTATCAAATTGATCATCAAGTTCATCGGGCAATTGCTTATCGGTCAGCAATTGTATTCGATTGGTTATATGATTTGTTGTCACAAGATGAGAAACAATTTGTATTGGCAACGCTTAAGGTGCGAACAGAGACCATGCTTGGCGATCTAAGCGGGTCGGGTATTCCGATTACAGAAAATCCATACGATTCCCACGGTTGGACCGCATTTGGTTATATTGGTATTATCGCTGTGGCCTTGTTAGGTGAGATACCTGAAGCGGAGCTATGGTTCAAACAAGTCGTTCCTGCTTACATAAACCTCCTTCCACCATGGGGAGGTGAGGATGGTGGATGGGCCCAGGGAACCGGGTATTGGCAGGTATCAAGTTTCATGAATAAAGAAATGATGGATGTGCTATTGTATGCATCTGGATTTAACCTTTATGATAAGGCGCATGCTCGCAATGAAGGAAGATATCCATTATACGCATACCCACACGGTTCACCAACAGGAGTATTCGGGGATGAGAATGATATCAAACCAAATGGCTATAACGTCTCTCTATTGCGAAGAATAGCTGAAATGCAAGGGGATGCAAGATTACAATGGGCATGGAAGGCACTTGGACAATCGCCGCTCAATGTCATGTTTGATTATTTCTATGGCGATGATTCATTGACGCCGATCCCACCCTATGATTGGCCCAAGGCGATCTGGTTTCAAGATATTGGGTGGGTAGCCATGCATTCTGAGCTATATGATCCATTGCGGGTTTCATTATATTTCAAATCTAGTCGATATGGAAGTTATAATCACAGTCATGCTGATCAGAATAGTTTCATTATTCATGCCTATGGTGAAGACTTAGCGATAGATAGTGGCTGGTACGATTGGTATGGAAGTACACATCATGAGAAGTTCACACGACAAACTCTTGCTCACAATGCGATAACGTTAAATGGTGGTGTTGGGCAGCCCGTTCACGATATGGAAGCTTCCGGAACAGTTACAGGATTTGTCACTCATCCATTATTCGATGCGGCTAGCGGAGATGCGCTCGCTGCATACGAAGGAAGCTTAGATCAAGCGGAACGACACATCCTATATATAAGGCCGAATTTATTTGTCATCATCGATCGACTTCGCTGCACGGATGACACTGATGCGGTGTTCGAATGGCGGCTTCATGCAGCAGAACAACTCATTATAGACGAGGATGCTAAGGGAGCACGTATTCATAAGGGTCATGCAGGTTTGAATGTTAAGTTGCATTATCCTGAACAATGGCAAGCATCTGTTGAGGAGAAATATAAGGATCAACAAGGCAAGGAGGTCAGACCTGAAGGGAGATTTGCACATCAACCCGATCAACTTCATGCAACGTTCATGACACCCCAATCAGGTAAGACAATGATCGTATCTACGCTGGAGCCTCACAGAATAGGTGAGATACCGCACAGGGTGCGTTGCGAAAATGATGGAAATTTCCTACATTTAACACTTAAGGACCGTACATCAGTCTATATTCGTTTGGCTGAAGAAGGTCTCGTAACGGCTGATCGTTATCAATTCGATGCAGTTGCTCTTGTTGTTCATTCAAGTGGAGGTGTGATGTTGTTGAGAGGCACTAAGCTATTCTTGGATGGGCATGTGTTGATTGAAAGTGACTCTATATGCACGGTAGCAATCGATGATGAAGACTTGGCTGCAAGCTGCTTGGAGGAATGGGAGCTTCGTATCTATAGGCCAAACTTGAAGAAAATCAAGCGTATGAATGGTGTGGATGTCGAAGCTGGCGATGCTACACGTGAGCAATTGATGATGTCCGGTGTTCAATGTGAACCTATTGTTGAACAAAGTAGTGCTAATCAAGTAAAAGGGGCGAGATTGACCATGGAAGGTGGAGCGCATACATTCAGACTAAATGCCGCCCCTACAAGCGCTGAAGGTCCTGATGTGGAATTGAAGGTCAGCATCGATGGTGTCATGCAGAAGGTCAGAATGCGCTCTGCCATTGACCTGTATGGCAGACAGCTTTCATGGGGGAGTTTAACGAATGAGGAAGGTGAGTATCGAATCATTGATGCTCCTGTAGGCTTGTTATTCGATGTATGCGGTAGACAGGAGAACGTAGTACTGCCACAGAATGCTTCTTTCGTTGTTTATGAGGAACCTCGACAAATTGTTCTCGAGAAAATTATCCATCAGCCAGAGAACAAGAAGCAGGGATGATCATTATATCTATCGTTAGATTTATTCGACGTTCCTTCAGAAGAAAGTTGTTTGTGCTCATGCTCTCCGTTAATGTCAGTGTTGTTAGCTTGTTTGGTATATTCATATACGATTTGTCCACACGAGAAGTAGAGGACAACATTAATTTGTGGAGTGAGAAGGTAATCACACAAGCGAATCAAGGTTTGAACCGATATTTGGATGGTTATATGCAAAGCTTAGTGCTTTTATCGTCTAGTTCAATGCTGAAAGAATGGATGATTGTTCCTGAGGAAAATTTTTCGGATCATTTTAATCTTTATAGAAGAATGGAAAGAGAGTTTGCGAATATATATTTTTTTCACTACCCGGAAATTCAGGCTATACATATAGAAAATTCGAATGGTAGACATCTGAACTATACGAACGGTATCGAGATAAATGAAGATACATTGTATAACGCTGATAATTGGCGTTATCGTCAAGAAGTTCCATTCGGGATTTCAGTTGAATCTAATTTGGTGGATTATTATAAAACCGATGGAAATAATCGGGTTATACCAGTACTCCAACTGTTCTATAAGTTGCAATGGAATGGTGAGCAGGTGACAGTGAGCATGGATATCGATATGTCACTTGTTCTTGATGTTCTACGGACTGTGGAATTCGGAAAGCAAGGGGAAGGTATGATTGTAGATCATCATAATCTAATTATTGCTAATCAGAATGTAGGGCGTATTGGTGAGTTAATCCCAGAAGAAATGCAATTTAGAATGGTTAATGATCAGGGTGCATTCAAGACGATTGATAAGGAATTCCATGTCATATATGCATCACTTGAGAAACTTCCTTGGCGAACTGTCGTTATCGTACCTTATGACCAGTTTGCGCAATTTTTCACAAGTATAGCTAATATTACATTGTTAATAGCTGCTGTCTCTGTTCTTGTTTCTATTCTATTATCTAATATATTCGCTACAACCTTCACCAGACGTATTCACTCTCTTAGAAAAGCAATTAAGTTGATGGAAAGTGGTCATTGGCAACATAGAATTGGATTAAAGGGAACGGATGAAATTTTCTTGCTTAGCCAATCTTATAACCTGATGCTTGATCATCTTGATGTAACCGTCCGAAACTTAGCAGAGACTCAGGTGAAGGAGAAACAAGCGTTGATGTCAGCTTTACAGTCTCAAATCGATTCTCATTTCTTATATAACACATTGGAGACGATTCATTCAAAGGCTCACCTTGCAGGCGAATCAGAGATTGAGCAAACTGTGGAATGTTTATCAGAAATGCTGCGCTATTCTTCCTCTTTTCATGACAGGTTAGTAACCTTAGGTGATGAATTGCAGCATTTAGTAAATTATGCGGAAATCTCTAAAATTCGTTTTCAAGAACGATTTCATTATCACATTGAAATGGATGAAAGTCTTAGGCAAGCTCGATGTTTGAAGGCAATGCTTCAGACTATTGCCGAGAATAGCGTGAAATATAGTCATGTTCCATCTATCTATCTGCATATTTCAATTCATCGGTTGCATGAGGACTATGTGAAAATTGATATGAAAGATAATGGAGTAGGCTTCTCAGAAAATGTTCTAGTTAACTTGAGACAACGGTTGCAGTCAACATCTAAGCAAGTTGTCACTACCCCGAGTATAGGCTTGCTCAATGTTCATTCGCGGCTAATTATGCATTATGGTTTTGATTCCAAGACGGGACTATATGTGTCTAACAATGATGATGGTATTGGGGCTAATGTAAGTATCATATTCCCACTAGAAATAGAAGAACATCTTGATGGTTAACGGAGTGGACTATGGATTTGATAATAAATCTAATGGGAGTGTGTAAGATCAATGGCGAATTATGTGAAAATCAGTTGTCTTGGACCATCCCCTGCAATCATGGATATGAAACTTCCTCTCAATGAGGTGTTGCAACAGATGATCCAACATTGGCAAAAACAATTGGATCATGTGTTGCCGGATAAACCGGACATAATCGTGCTGCCGGAAGCTTGTGATCGACCTGAATCGAATTATTATACATTAGAGAGACGACTTGAATATTATCGGTATAGAAAACATGCTATGCGAGATTTCTTTAGTCGAATCAGTCGTGAGAACAACTGCTATATCGCTTATTCAGCTCATGTTGAGGCTGCCGATGGCAGCTGGAGAAATGCAACACAATGGTTAGATCGGACTGGTGCGGTCATCGGAGTGTATCATAAGAATCACCTTGTTCCCATGGAGTATGAAGAAGCCGGGATTCTATATGGTAACGCTGCTCCAATTCTGCGATTAGACTTTGGTACGGTAGCATCAGCTATATGCTTCGACCTGAACTTTGAACAACTTCGTCAACAATATGAAAAGGCGAAACCGGATATTATCGTATTCTCTTCAATGTATCATGGTGGGCTCATGCAACCATATTGGGCCTATTCCTGTCGATCCTTTTTTGCGGGAGCTGTTGCTAGCTTACCTTGTACGATATTAAATCGCGTAGGTGATGTTGTAGCATCAAGTACCAATTATTATCCTTTTGTAACTACGACAGTTAATCTTGACAGTGCAGTTATTCATATTGACAACAATCATTTTCGTTTCCAGGAAATCAAAGAGAAATATGGATCAGATGTTATTATTTATGATCCGGGTTTTCTTGGCGCTGTCCAAATTTCATCAGAATCTAAAGCTTTTAGTATTCAGGATATCATTGACGAATTTCAGCTTGAACGTGTAGACGATTATTTCAATGACTCGCTTGCACATCGCAGTGAGCCGGGGCGGATAGAGATGTAAAGTAGAGGGGAGAAATCCCCTCTTTCTTTATTGTGCATTGACAACTTGTTCATACGATAGATTGCGAATAATAGAACAATAAATCGAAGTAACACCTCATTGTTTGACTAGGTGTTAGCGCTTACCATAGATATAATACAACAATATTAGAAATAGGGAGGTTGTCAACAAATGAAACATTCTTCAAAGGTAAGTTTAGTACTATTGTTAGTTATTATGGTTTTCTTATCCGCGTGTTCTTCAGGAAACAACGATCCTGATAATGAAACGGTTAAGCAAACAGAAGCGAGTCCAGAAAAGGACAAGGAGACTGATACGGAACCAATAGCTAAATCTGCTCCTACCGGGTTGCCAGAGAAGTATGATCCACCAATTGAACTTACAACCGTAACGACGACTGCAGGATGGATTAAGTACCCTGAAGGAGAAGACGCAGATCATAATGTATGGATTCGTATGTTGGAAGAGGAATATGGCATATCTGTAAAACATCTATGGACTGCTGACGGGGGTTCATATCCGGAGAAGATAAATCTTGCGATTGCTTCGGGACAACTGCCAGATTTCTTCTGGGTTGGCGGTGACCAGTTACAGCAGCTAGCTGATGCTGATCTGATTGAGGATCTGACAGATGTATACAAGAACTACGCACCGAAAGTGATAACAGATGTCATGGATGAAGCAGGTCCGCTCGTGCTCGAATCTGCAACAATTAACGGCAAACTAATGGCAATCCCGTGGACAGGATTTAATCAAGAGAACGTTCCAATGGTATGGGTGCGTGATGATTGGCGCACGAACCTGAATTTACCTGAACCTAAGACAATGGAAGACTTGTTAGCGATTTCCGAAGCTTTCACAACCCAGGATCCCGATAACAATGGGATAGATGATACCTATGGAATAGGCATGGATAAAGACTTTGGATCTATCCAAGGATTTTTGAATGGTTACCATGCCTATCGAAATATTTGGATTGAGGACGGGAATGGCGGTTTGAAGTACAGCTCAATACAACCGGAAATGAAGGATGCTTTAGCAAAGCTTCAGCAGATGTATGCTACGAAGCAGATTGATCCGGAATTCGGAGTTAAGAGCAGCAGCAAATATTACGAGGACATTGGTACCAATAAGCTCGGAATCGTATATCGTATTCGCAGTGCGTCTGCTTTGCAAAGTCAGACACCAACAGCTGAGTGGAGACCGTATGTTTCTCCTTCCATTGATAATAATCCTGCAAAGATGCAGCATGAGCTCAATGTTTCGGGTTACTGGGTTGTGAAGAAAGGGACGAAGAATCCAGAAGCGGTATTGAAGATGGCAGAACTATTCATGAATGCATTCTATTTCAACACATCGGATGAGGTATTCGAAAGATTAGTAGATGACAAGAATGGACATGGTGCTATATATACGTTTGCGCCTGTAGAAATATATCGTCCGTTCAACAATTATAATGGTTATCTTGAAATTCAGAAGTTCAAGAATGGTGAGGTCAAACTTGAAGATTTAACGCCATTATACCGAAATTTCTATAATGGACTTAAGGATTACGAGGATGGCAATAAGGAAGCGTGGAATCAAAATGCGGCAAATGGTCCACTAGGTTCGGGTTATGTATTAGGTGAATACATTAAGAACGATCAGTTTATGCCTAATCAATTCACAACAACACCTACACCAACGATGATCAGTAAGTTACCTAACCTATTGGATATGGAGCTCGAAATGATGACCAAGATTGTGACGGGTGGACCGCTTAGTGAATTCGATAAATTCGTCGATAATTGGAATAAACTGGGAGGAAAAGAGATAGAGGCAGAAGTGAACGAGTGGTATCAAAATAAGTAGAATCTACTCGTTCGCCCAGGATAGGATGGGAGGAATTATATTGAAAAAACTTTTCAAACAGGAATGGCCTTTACATCTTATGGTTTTACCGGGGTTACTCATTATCTTGGTATTCCAATATGTTCCGATGTTTGGAGTCGTAATGGCCTTCCAAAATTATATTCCAGCCAAAGGTATTCTAGACTCCAAGTGGGTTGGACTCGACAATTTCGAATATGTATTAAGCTTACCGAATACTTCGAAAGTGTTATGGAATACAATCTTTATCGCTTCAATGAAAGTCATTATGGGATTAATTGCACCTATTGTTACCGCTCTCTTGCTTAACGAAATAGGTAAACAGCTATTCAAAAGAGGTGTTCAAACTTTAATATATATTCCTCACTTTCTGTCTTGGGTTATTCTTGGAGGTATTCTGATCGATGTTCTGTCACCTTCACAGGGCATCGTCAATCAGGTTCTGTCCTTTGTGGGAATCAATCCAATCTATTTCCTAGGAGATAAGGAGTGGTTCCCATATGTGATGGTCTTATCAGATACGTGGAAGGAATTCGGCTTTAGTACAATCGTTTATCTTGCAGCTCTTACGGGGATCAATCCCAATCTGTATGAGGCGGCATCCATCGATGGTGCAGGTTATTTGCGCAAAACTTGGAATATTACACTGCCAGGTATGAGAATGATCATTGTATTGTTAGCCACACTGAGTCTTGGATCCATACTGAATGCAGGCTTTGAACAAATATTTATCTTGTACAGTCCTCAAGTGTATGAGACTGGTGATATTATCGATACGCTTGTTTATCGAATGGGGTTAGTAAGCGCACAATATAGTAATGCAACAGCTGTAGGACTAATGAGATCCGTCGTTTCGCTTGTGCTGATTTCTTTATCCTACTGGTTGTCCTATCGGTATGCAAACTATCGTATTTTTTAAGGAGGCAGCAAGATGGTTGAGCAAGCATCATGGAGCAGAAAGCTGTTCGTTATTTTCAATTATTTATTTCTGTCTATCACAGCCATTCTTTGTCTTGCACCCATTATTCATGTTCTCTCGATTTCACTAAGTTCCATGGAAGCAGTAGCTAGTGGGCAGGTCACATTATGGCCTGTAGACTTTACTTTGAGCGCTTATGAATATGCATTGACAAAGGAGGCTTTCAGTACCTCATTATTTGTATCAGTTAAAAGAGTTATTCTTGGTACATCGTTACAAATGATCATGATCGTGCTGCTAGCTTACCCTCTTTCGAAAGAGGATAATAAGTTCAAATTCAGAACTTTATACGTTTGGATCGTGTTTATTACGGTGTTGATCAGCGGTGGACTGATTCCATATTACATGACTATAAGATATACCGGTTTACTTGATTCAATATGGGCATTAGTTATTCCGATATCCGTTCCCGTATTTAGTGTAGTCTTATTATTAAACTTTTTCCGTGGTCTGCCCAAAGAATTAGAAGAATCGGCCTTTATGGATGGAGCGGGACATTTCACTACGTTATGGTCCATTTTTGTGCCGCTGTCTAAACCAGCATTGGCTACATTGTTATTATTCTCTATGGTAGGTCATTGGAACTCTTGGTTTGATGGATTAATCTTCATGAATTCCGCTGATAAGTATCCGTTGCAGAGTTATCTGCAAACGATTGTCGTGAATACGGAGTCAGAAATCCTCACTGAGGCGCAAGCGGAGATGATGAAAGAGTTATCTAATCGAACCTTTAAAGCAGCACAAATATTTATAGGTGCTCTGCCCATTTTGCTTGTGTATCCTTTTTTACAAAAGCATTTTATGAAAGGAATCGTGCTTGGAAGCGTGAAAGGTTAAAGAAAATATAAAACTATGTGAGGGTGTGAATAATTATGAATAGAAAAGGGATTGCGAAAAGGAGGATGTCGATTGTTGCAACAATGGTCTTAATCTTAAGTATGCTAGTGCAACTACAAGCTCCAATTGTGATGGCTACACAGCAAGATCCCGAAGAAACTGGTTTATTCCCCTGGCCAGTTGCTACGAGTACAGTAATGCCGTATAGGCCTGCACCTCAATTGACTACTACACAAAATCCACCGGATTTTAGCTGGCCACACATCGAATATGCTGATCAATATCAGCTTCAGGTCAGTAGGACGAAAACTTTTGAAGAAATCGCTTATGAGAAAGATGAATTAGACATTAATGTATATAATTTCCCCTGTGTATTTGATGAAGGTACCTGGTTCTGGCGGGTTCGTTATCATAAGATCGAGGGATGGTCAGAGTGGACTACACCTTCGAAGTTCAGAATTACGAAAGATGCTGTACCTTTTCCAGTCCCTCCGGTAGAAGCTATTCGTGCCGAAATTCCAACAAGCCATCCGCGGATATGGACGACTTTGGAAACGCTTGCGGATTTCAGAGACTTGGCATTAACATCGGGTGAATCTACTTACCAGCTTAAGCTGGAAGCGGTTAATAATAACATGGCTACGCCGTTGCCTGCGGAACCTACCGTAGCAAATCCACGTGATGGTATGACCTTTGCTGGTCGTATGCATGATGCTGCATTTGTATATTTGGTTTCGGGCGATTTGCAGTATGGTGAACGAGCGAAAGAGATGTTGCTGCACATTGCTTCATGGGACCCAGACGGTGCAACGGGATATTCTGTTAATGATCAGGTGCACAGAGACATTGCACTCAAGTCTGCAGTCGTATATGACTGGATATATTCTCTATTGACAGAAGCAGAAAAACAAACGGTGAAGCAGATGATTAAGAGTCGCACCGAAACGATTATGACTATTGTTGGGGGAACGAATCTCCCGATCACGGAATTTCCGCAAAATTCACATGGCTGGACGGCTTTTGGCATGGTTGGTGTTATTTCCATCGCTATGATGAACGAATTAGCAGAGGCATCGGACTGGTTTAATACTGTTGTGCCTAGCTATATTAATATTTTACCGCCTTGGGGAGGTGAGGATGGCGGATGGGCGCAAGGTACAGGTTATTGGCGCGTTTCCAGTTTCTTTAATAAGGATTTAATGGATGCGCTTCTTTATGCCACAGATTTCAACCTGTATGATAAAGCATTCTCTCGTCATGAAGGAAACTATCCGTTGTACATGTTCCCACATGGCTCGCCAAGAGGAGTCTTCGGTGACGATAGTGAAATTAAACCTAGTGGCTATAATGTATCCATGCTGCGAAGATTAGCTGATATGTATGATGATCCCGTTATGCAATGGGGATCACAAGCGGTAGGAGATGACCCGCTTGGAGTTACGTATGACTACTATTATGGTGATAATAGCTTGCAGGCAATTCCTCCTGTTGAGTTGCCGAAGGCAGCATGGTTTGAAGATATTGGGACGGTAGCTATGCACTCTGAACTTTATGATCCAGAGCGAATTTCCATGTACTTCAAATCAAGTCCATATGGTAGCTATAACCATAGTCATGCTGACCAGAATAGCTTCATTATAAATGCTTTTGGTGAATCACTCGCTGTGGATAGTGGTTATTATGACTGGTACAATAGTGACCATCATGCGGGTTATTCTTGGCAGTCTTATGCACATAACACCATTACAGTTGATGGACGTCAAGGTCAGCCGATTAATGATATTGATGCTGACGGTACGATTACAGGTTTTGTAACACATTCATCATTTGATGCGACGAGTGGTGATGCGACTGCTGCTTATAAGGGGGCACTTGATAATGCGCAGCGAAGTGTCATTTATGTACGACCAGACCTGTTTGTCATAATAGACCAACTTCGTTCCGCGGATGCGGAGGGCTCAAACTTTGAATACCAGCTTCATGCTGATGATGCCCTAGACATTGATGTGGATGGTAGAGGCGCAAGCATTGCGAAAGGAAAAGCGGAAATGCGTGTTCAATTTCATTCGCCTGGACAACTGACAACGACGTTCACAGATCAATTTTTAAATCTGCAGGGACTAGAAGTTCGTCCACAGGGGAGATTCATCGCTAAACAAGATCAGCAGCATGCAACCTTTATTACGGAGAAGACAAGTGAGACAACAATAGTATCGACTCTACAGCCCTATCGTCGAGGGGATGCTGCTCAGCCAATTGTATCGGTTGATTATGGAAGTTATCTGAAGTTGACCATGGTCGATGGCACAGTCGTGTATGTACGGATGACCGAAAGCGGAGAAGTCGATACCGGGGATGTTGTATTCGATGGTGCAGCGGCAGCGATTAATCCTAATGGAAGTGTATTGCTTGTATCCGGGACAAAGCTAATAATAGATGAAATTGAACGTGTAATAAGTGATGAAGTAATCACGATTGCTTACGATAATAACGATCTATCCGTGTCCAATATAGAAGAGGCTTCTATTGAAATATACGTTCCTAACTTTAAGAAGCTCTATGATATGGATGGTAATAAAATCAAAACATGTTGCAATAATCAGGGGTTAGAAAACTATGGTGTAGAATGGAGTAAGGGGACTAATTTACTGCAGCTTTCTGTGGAGCATGGTGATCATCTATTCAAATTAAATAAACATTCGAAAGCAGAAACGCTTCCGGATGTACAATTAGAAATGGAATTATCAGGTGTGATCGATGAGATTACTTTATCTGCAAGCAAAGATTTGTACGGTAGAGAAATTGCTTGGGGTGAACTTGATGTTGCTGAAGGTTTTTACCGTGTAGCACAAGCACCAGAGGGTTTTCTGTTTGTGCAGTATGGAAAACCAGAATTTATCTATCTAAAGGAAGAAACACCCATTATGGTTTTGGGTGACTTAAGTCGACTTAAACTAGAACCTGTTGATTTTGGTACTCCGGTAGAGACAGTTCTATACACGAATTATGACTTGCTTCGATTTAATTCGGATGTATGGAAAGAAGCTGAGTCCTTCTCAGCAAATGGTGGTGGAGATGTTTCAACTTACACAACACGATCTTTTCTATCTGGTGGTGTAGGTGTGGGTGATTGGGCTGCTCCGGGTCAATGGATTCGTTGGAATGTAAATGTGACTGAACCAGGTGAATATGATCTCATCTTGAAGTATGTAGCCGGATTTGGCCTACAACCTGGCGAGACAACATCCCGTTATGTGGAAATCAACGGAGATGGTTATTATTTTGAAGCTTCTCCGACAGTAGATTACGGGACAGTTCCTGAGAATTGGCGTGGTTTACGCGTTGAATTGGAAAAACCACTACAACCAGGCTTAAATGAGATAGCAATCTATAGTACTTTCGGGCCAATGAATCTGGATTGGATTGGGCTTGCAGAATCGAAAGAAGATGTCACTCCTCCGGATGCTCCTGGGAATTTGAGTGTCGTGTCCGTTGGGAATACCGTAGCAGATATAGCGTGGGACGCTGCGAACGATGACATAGGTATTCATTCCTATGAGATTTTCGTTGATGGTGTGGCTTATGCATCGGTTGCTCATGATAGTACGACCTATACGATGAGCTCGTTAGTACCAGGTGGCATCTATCAAGTCAGCGTTCGAGCAGTGGATACTAGTGGGAACTTCTCAGATGAAAGTAACCTTGTAGTGATTGAGTCGACAGATACGATACCGCCTGAGTGGGGCGTTGATGCGGCGATCGAGTCAGAATTCGTACTTCCGACAATGGCAAGATTGTCCTGGGATGGAGTAGAAGCAGAGAATGAAGGAGCTCTAACCTATAAGCTATATGAAGAAGGTGTATCTGGCCGTGAGTTAATCGCAACAACTACGAATCCAACCTATGATGTCATAGGTCTTGAAGCAAGTACGACCTATACATTTGCGGTGGAGGCAGTAGACGCTAGTGGAAACATTTCCATAGATGGACCAACAGGCAGTGTTACGACACCGGCTACGATCACAGTGAATGGCTACTTTGATCTCTTTGATGAGCAGTCCATAGGGACGTTAGTCACTGGGACGAATGGCTATACAGTAGTAAGTGCTGTCGATGCCCCTGTAAGCATTGAAGACATTAGTGAAAACGGCAATGGCAACAAAGCATTGCAGTTGCATGATGGACGATACGATATTAACAATGAGTTTGAATTCATGCCCTATGTGAGCAAGTTAGCTACAACACCACTTAGCGGCAGGGTAACGTTTGAAACGAAGTTTAAGTTTCAACCGCTTAATCATCCATCAGGCAATTATGACATAACTGTTCTCTCTGGCAACACGGTAGCAGCTAAATTAACAGGTGCATCGAGTGGAGGATTCTTCTATTGGGATGTCGTCAATGGTAGTAACTCACCGCATATGATTCCATCGGGAAGCCCGCTATTCAAATTGCCTCTTGATGAATGGGTGAAGGTGCGCTTCGATCTCGATACAGATACGAAGACCTACGATCTGACCATACAAGCAGATGCATTGAAAGCCTACACTGGAGCGGTAGCTGCACCAGCGATACTAGATACGGATACAGGGACATTTCGTATTGAGGACATCACGTTCTACAATAATAATACGTCGCTGACAAGCATTGATGGAGCTTTCTTCGATGCTACGCGGTACACTGGAAATTACTTGTTTGATTATAGTTTCTTGTATGAGAATGAGGTTGTAGATACGATACCGCCTGAGTGGGGCGTTGATGCGGCGATCGAATCAGAATTCGTACTTCCGACAATGGCAAGATTGTCCTGGGATGGAGTAGAAGCAGAGAATGAAGGAGCTCTAACCTACAAGCTATATGTAGAAGGTGTATCTGGCCGTGAGTTAATCGCAACAACTACGAATCCAACCTATGATGTCATAGGTCTTGTAGCAAGTACGACCTATACATTTGCGGTGGAGGCAGTAGACGCTAGTGGAAACATTTCCATAGATGGACCAACAGGCAGTGTTACGACACCGGCAACGATCACAGCGAATGGCTACTTTGATCTCTTCGATGAGCAGTCCATAGGGACGTTAGTCACTGGGACGAATGGCTATACAGTAGTAAGTGCTGTCGATGCCCCTGTAAGCATTGAAGACATTAGTGAAAACGGCAATGGCAACAAAGCATTGCAGTTGCATGATGGACGATACGATATTAACAATGAGTTTGAATTCATGCCCTATGTGAGCAAGTTAGCTACAACACCACTTAGCGGCAGGGTAACGTTTGAAACGAAGTTTAAGTTTCAACCGCTTAATCATCCATCAGGCAATTATGACATAACTGTTCTCTCTGGCAACACGGTAGCAGCTAAATTAACAGGTGCATCGAGTGGAGGATTCTTCTATTGGGATGTCGTCAATGGTAGTAACTCACCGCATATGATTCCATCGGGAAGCCCGCTATTCAAATTGCCTCTTGATGAATGGGTGAAGGTGCGCTTCGATCTCGATACAGATACGAAGACCTACGATCTGACCATACAAGCAGATGCATTGAAAGCCTACACTGGAGCGGTAGCTGCACCAGCGACACTAGATACGGAAACGGGAACGTATCGTGTTACGGATATCACCTTCTATAATAACAATACAACATTAACGACGATTGATGGCGCATTCTTCGATGCAACACGATATACTGGTATTTACCAGTTCGACTATAGCTTCTTGTATGAAAATCCGTAAACACATATCTACTAACTTGTGAACATGGAAGGCAGGTGAATATAGGGGTGCGTTATTCAATTGGAGTAGACGTTGGCGGCACGAATATCGTTTGCGGAGTCATGGATGAATCAGGAGTAGTATTAGAGAAGATGAAATGTCCGACGGATGCTCACTTAGGATTGGATACTGTGTTGAGTTTGATAGTGGATATGGTTAATACTCTCCGGCAACAATTTGTCAATACCGGGGAATTGGTTGGTATGGGACTAGGCATTCCTGGATTAGTTGATCCGAAGAAAGGAGTAATCGTATCAGCGGGGCATCTACAATGGTTTAACGTTCCAGTTGCAGAGCTTCTGAGGAAAAGGACAGGGCTTCCCGTATACATTGATAATGATGTCAGAATGTATATGTACGGAGAAGCAGTAGCAGGTGCAGGACGTGGTTATTCACATATTCTTGGCATTACGATTGGAACGGGGATTTCTGCCGCTATGATTAATGACGAGAAGTTATTCTATGGATACAAAGCGATGTCTGGAGAAATTGGACATGTTCAAATGGAGGGTGTATCTGAGAAATGTGTATGCGGATTATCTGCTTGTCTCGAGACAGTTGCTTCTGCTAGCGGCATGGTCGCTCAGGCAAAGAAAGCCATTGCCACAGGTCGTTCTACCATTCTCACGGAATGGTTCCCAGGTGAAACTATTAATCAGTTAACTGCAGCACACATATCTAAAGCGCTAGATACAGGAGATACCCTTGCTAATGAGATCATTACTCGTGCTGGGAAGTGGATTGGTCAGGCACTTGCTTCAGTTGTGACAGTGCTGAGTCCAGAGGTCATTATTGTTGGCGGAGGCGGTGCACTAGCAGGTGAACGGATTATGTCTCCTTTGCGCCAAGAACTGAACAAATTGCTGTTATCTGATTATAGTGATGGTCTGCATATTGTTCTTGCGGAACATAATGAAGACGCAGGTATTATCGGTAGTTCGATTCATGCAAGGCAACAACTCGAGCGAATACATGATCAATCGTAATTTCATATATAGATACTCGAATAAGTGGCGTAGTGTTCAACTACGCCACTTATTCAGCATTCACATCATGAGATCATTCTCTCCACCAGGAACAGTCATTCCTTTAGATTTGGCATTCTTCTTCCAGTTATATAATGTTGCTTCTGTAAGTCCTGTTTCCCTTGCTATTGCATTAACCGATTCATTCTTTGGTGGCATTATTCTTTTAACTATTGAGTATTTAAATTCTTCACTAGAACTTCTATTCTAACTTTACTAATTCTAAAGGTCTATGACAACTAGCCTAACACAGGGGGTTATCGGGTTTTATTGAGGTCAATTACCAAGAGCGAATCGTATACATTTTGGCAATCGATAATCGCGGTGACGTATATTGACGGATTCCAGCCTGAAAGTGAATGCACAAATCATGAAAATTCTATCTTGACTGCTGCTCAGGTAAGGTCCCTGCGCTTGAATAATGCTATGGCCAGCTCACTCAGAGCGGTCAGTATCGCAAGCGACACCGCGACGCCGATCACTTCAAAGTTGGCCCACAGAATGTCCGCATAGCCGTCAGTGAACCAATCGCCAACGTTCAGCCACAAGCCTACGGGGGTAAGATTAAGTGCACTTCTGAAGCTCGAACCGTATGGGAAAAGTCCTTCCGGGATATATAGCACTCCTATTACAGAGACGGCAGTCATCATGGCTCCGTATCCGCTCCGGACAAAAGTCCCCACCGCATATCCCAACAGGGTGAAGCACAGGACGACTCCGGCTGATACGCCTATTCCCGCCCATAATAGTCCTGAGACGCTGAAGCTATGCCAAGTGATTTACGGCTTTGCGATTTCGTCTACCGCTCGATTATACAGGCTTGATACGTGATCGTCCCATACCATTGTCCAGTCGAATCTGAAGAAGAACAATGCGAGCGAAACGCTCATCAACAGTAGAAACAGTAATCCTCCGGCAATCAGAGATGCAACAAATTTCGCTCGCAAAATGCGCTGCCTGCCCGATTTCGAACAATAAACGATCCCTTCGGTAGCTCGCACGTTTTCGTAGCCCGTACTGATGAGCGAGGCAAACAAGGCAAGCAAGCCGCATTGGGCGATAATAGCGCCGAGGAGCTTTTGGAACAGCAGTTTGTGCATAGGTTGCGTCCAATCTCCGAAATAAGGAGAGAGGCTCTCGTCGCTAGCCGCTTTCTTCTCGACGACGGCTTGCAGCTTCTCATACTTCTCCCTCACATTCTGCTCGTACTTCCCGGACAATTCGTGCCGCGTCACATATCGCCCGGCAATGATGTCCACCGCATCAAATCCGTCAAAGATATCCGTTAATGCAGCTGCATCCGTCCGAACTTCGCTTAAGCGTACATGCTCGCTTACGAATACGATCACGCTATTATAGGCGATACACAACAGAACAAATACGATGATCGTAGGAGTTGTTAGCAGCTTTTTCAGCTCATACCATGCCAACATCATACTCACCTCACATCGACGCGGCGTTCCCGGGCAGCGACTATAAATGCTAATACCATTCCGATTATCATCACCGCACTGCATAGAATGATCTCCGGTGCCTCATAATTGGCGGGAAACCACACACTGAACACGGTATTGATTGAAACCAACGCCAAATGAATCGAGCTTTCAGCAATCCAAGTGATGGCTATTCCCAGCGGAACCAGCTTCAACATGAGCGTGATCAAGTTGGAAGAATAACGAGACAGAACGAATGCCAATCCAGCAGTTCCGACACATAATGCGACTACCATGGCTCCAAGTATGAGTATATATTGACTGAACAAGATGTCGTATAAGACGATGCCGCGGTCGAAAGCGCCGATATAGGCTTGCCAATATTGCCCCGCATCCGTAAGCGCGAAGAATAAGCCAAAGCTGATCGCGACCAGCAGCAGCCCGAGCAACGTAGCCGAAAAAAGGCAAGCCGCGCCTTGCAGCTTGAGCAAGCTGCGCCCCTTGCTGGAGGAGTATTGCATCGCCGTCATGCCCCGGTATCGGTCCGTCACGACGAGCGGAGACGTAAGCAGTATGACAGCGGCGATTGCATACACCCCAGTCACCATGGCGTAATAGCTGAATATGTCATGAATGGCGTAACGTGTCAGGTTTCTTTCGTCCGTATGGATGTAATGATTCTCGGCCCGCGTGATAACAGGACTGTAGCCATTGCGGCTCATGCCGATATTCCGTTCCAGGAACAAGACGTAATACCCTTCGATTCTGTCCAGACCGAGCCATTGACTACGCACATCCCGGATCGTATTATCCATAATCGCCCTGTCGGCCCGATATTTTAACAGCTGCTCCTCATTCATCCCATCCGTGTCGTATGCCAAAGTATTCCGATAGTCATGGAACGTGCGAATGCCATATTGGGCGAATATAGGCTCGGCGGCTATGAGAGCATCCATGTCCGCCTCCAGCGTCGCGCGTCTTCCGGCAATGTCGAAGTCGGCAAGCTCTTCCACAGAGAGGGTGATGCCGTATTGAGCGAACATTTCATTTTGCAAATCGCCATAGATGTTTCCGTAGTTGGCGTTGTAATCCCGCACTTGCGGCAAGAGAAACGCCAGCCATGTCAATATGCCCAGCACCCCAATGATAAGTAGAACCGGCCAAGTCCAATGCTTTTTGAGTTCGTAGAAGAATAGCCGCATCTTACACGACCTCGTCGCGGTACATGTACAGGAATACGTCCTCGAGATTCGGCGGTACACTGCGCGCTATATGGCTGCAATCGACTTCACTCATGAAGCGTACGACGGTTTTGGAGTGATCCTGATGTTCGGTGAGCGGCAGATAAGGCGCTTTTACTGCTGTTACATCATCCGTTTCATAGACCTTGCCCAGGAGTGTTCCGCAGATGGACGCCGGCGTATCGTTGACGGCCAGCTTGCGGTTTTTCAACATGATCACTTTACTGGCGATCGTCTCAATGTCCGATACGATATGCGTCGACAGGATCACAATGCGTTCCTTCGACAAGGAGGAGATCAGATTGCGGAAGCGGACGCGCTCCTTCGGATCAAGTCCCGCTGTAGGCTCATCAAGAATCAATATCTTCGGATCGTTCAGCATGGCCTGTGCAATTCCGACACGTTGAATCATGCCGCCCGAGAATTTCCGCATTTTCTTATCCCGCACGTCGGATAAGCCGACAAGGTCGATCAATTCGTTCGATCTGCGCTTGGCTGTATCGCGTTCTATTCCTTTTACGGCTGACATATATAGAAGGAATTCGCGCGGTGAGTGGTTCCTGTAATAGCCGAAGTCCTGTGGCAGATAACCGATGATGTCGCGATACGAAGCGTCAAGCCCGATAATGTCATCGCCGTTCCACAGAATTTCTCCCTTTGTAGGAAAGATGAGTGTAGTGAGCATTTTGATTAGCGTCGTTTTGCCAGCGCCATTGGGGGCAAGCAAGGCGTACACACCGCTTGAGAGCGCAAGATTAATGTTCTCCAGAGCGGTAAAACTTCCGTATTTCTTTGTTACTTGACTAAGCAGCAGCATATTTCTTCTCCTCCGACAGCATTTTTACGATTCCATAGATCAATAAAGCGGCTCCCATTACGGCAACAGCAGTGGAAAGGACGACAGGCGTTGCGCGCAACAGCGCTTCCCACTTATCGCCAAGCGAGATCGGAAGCATGATATTCACGAATACCCATATGGCGGAGAAGGCCGCATATCCCCATGCGTTATGGAGCATACGTATAGCAGATAACCCCAGTACGGCGCAGATAAAGAGAGCAGACAAGCATAGCGGGAAGAGCGAGAGAAATTCATATCCGTTGTTAGCGTGAAGTGCTGCAATAATAGTCGTGAACACCGAGCCGACGACGGAATAGCAAGCAATCCTTAATGCAGTGATTTGGCGGATGGTGTAATGGCAGGTCTGCTTGAGCTCATATATTCCGCCGGCACGCTCCGATGTCTCGGCGAACAAGGTGACGATCAGGAACAGTAATGGGGCAGCCGCAATCGCGGCGGAGTAGCGGTAATCGACAGGTGCCAGCTTGAACAGGGCAACTATGCCCGCTAGTGTTATCGAGGCAAATAGCAGGCTGTAGCCCGTGTCCCAGAAGATGAACCGGAATCCTATCGTGCGCAGCATTTTCGTCATACGTTCTTTTGCCGTTATCGGCTTCACTACGCCTTGCGACAGGATATATTGAATGCTTGCGTTTTTCTCTGTCTCATTCATCGTTGGCGAACTCCTTTCTAAGCAGGCGTACTAGTCGGTAATACTTGGACTTCACGCTTCCCTCCGGCATATCTACCGCCGCTGCGATCTCCGAGAACGTGTGGCTGGCGAATATATAGAGTCGAAAAATCTTCTGGGTATCTGACGGTAGCCCTCCTATGTAGTGGCATACTCTCTCCATGAAATCGCGCTTCTCCAACTGCCGTGTGAAGTCCGCTTCATCGATCGGCTTCTCTTCGTCAAGCTGGATCGATAGGCTCAGTTCTCGGTAGGAACGCGAGCGGTACCAGTCTACAATTTTATTCGATGCTATTTTGTACAGCCAGGCTCGGAAGCCCGTGCTTCGCTTTACGTCGAAGTGGTGAATGGTTTTGAGCATGGAGATAAAGATATCCTGTGTCAGATCAAGCGCGGTATTGTCATCCGAGATTTGCTTTTTCACAAAGCTGTGAATCTCATCGTAGTAATAGCGCACCAGCTTGTCAGCGGCGGCGAGGTCGCCGTTTCGACGAACTTTTTTGATGAGGCGCAATTCGTCCAACCACATCGCCTCCTTTCTGCCTGTTCACTCATATATTCGTAACCGGGATCGAAATAGTTTCACCTCAACTCATCGTTCTGCCAGCTACTCATAATAAATCGCGTCATAGGGGAACTCCAGCTTCTTCTGCCGATATTCCAGCGGTGTCATGGCCATATACTCGCGGAACACCTTGCCGAAGTAGCTGGGGCTGTCGAAGCCGCATCGCTTGCCGATCTCCTGCACGGGCCATTCGGTCGTTCTAAGCAATCTGACAGCGGCTTCCACTCTGCGATCCCGCAAGTAAGCAAGCGGAGAAGTGCGCTCCGACTTCTGGAACAGTCTGCACAGGTAATGTTTGTTGATCCCGCAATGCGCGGCAATCGTCTCCAGCGTGAGCGGCTGCGCGTAATGCTCCTTCATATACCGCTTGGCCTTGTCGACGATCGTGCTTGTGCTTGCGCTCAGTTCTGTGCCAGGCTCTCTGCTTGTTCTGAGCATTGACATCATCCATTCGTATACCCGGACCGACAGCTGATACTTGTCGGTGAGCGTTCCTTCGGCGATACCGTTCAGCATGGTCCAGAACTCCGCTATGACGGGAGAGTCGGCCTCCCTGCGAATGACGGGACCTTCCCGGGCAACAATGAGATCGCATATCCGGTTCGCTTCCTCCCCGCGCATGTTCAGCCAGATCACCTCCCAAGGCTCCTCCTGTTCAACGTAGTAATAGTTGTGCTGGCTAGGCACCTTGACCATAAAGCCAGTACCCGCCGGCAACGGGTAGCGTTGTCCCTCCACTTCGATGAAGCCCCGACCGCTGAGCGTATATTGGAAAATAACATGCCCCGTATCCGGTCGCAAGGTCCCGTCGAAGGCGTATTCCGGGTTGTTGATCAATTGCCAGCCGATAGAATCCAGTGTCAATATTGAGCGATCGTTAGAGCGAAATCCGTAGGATGCTGGTTTAAGCACAGGCCTGCCCTCCAATGTGAAAAGTCAATTTTGTTATAGTATATAGCACAACTTTTAGATTGTCTCCGCCCCCTTCAGACGATAAGCTCATGTTAGAGAAGGAGTGATGATGCATGACGAATCAAAAGCTTGAGCTGGAGCTTCTGCCTGACGAGCATTGGTGGGGCGGGAGAGCGGCAGACGGAAGAAGCATGCCTTACGGCATGTCGTTGTTCGAGGCGGACCTGGCTGTAAGCTTCAACGGCAATCAAGCCTGCCCTCTGCTTATTTCAAGCAAAGGCAGATATGTATGGAGCGATGAGCCCTTCGCTTTCCAATTCGATCGCAACCGCTTGCTGGTGAGCAGCGATGCCGGAGGGCTGGTGGCGGGAGAAGGTAATGAGAACCTGCGGGGAGCGTACAGCTATGTGTCCCGAACCTTCTTCCCGCCTGCAGCAACTGTTCCGGAAGAGCTGCTGTTCACCGCGCCCCAATACAATCTGTGGATCGAGCTGCTGTATGAGCCTGCGCAAGATAAGGTGCTGCAATATGCGAAGGATGCGCTTGCGCAGGGAATGCCTCCGGGCGTAATTATGATCGATGACAATTGGCATGAGCCCTATGGCACGTGGACATTCCATTCCGGCCGGTTCCCGGACCCTAAGGGAATGGTGCAGGAGCTGCATGCCATGGGCTTCAAGGTGATGCTGTGGGTATGTCCCTTCGTCTCGCCGGATTCCCTCACCTTCCGCCAGATCGAGAAGCGCGGCATACTGTTGAAGGACAGTGGAGGCAAGACGGCGCTCCGAAGATGGTGGAACGGCTTCAGCGCAGTGCTCGATTGCACCAATCCTGCAGCTGTGGCATGGATGCGCGAGCAGATGGACGCGCTGCAACGTGAATACGGGATTGACGGGTTCAAGCTGGATGCCGGCGATCCGGAGTTCTACGAGCCGGACGATCTCAGCTATGTGCCTGGAACTACACGGAATGGCCATTGCGAGGCATGGGCCAAGGTCGGGCTGAAGTACCGGCTCAATGAATACCGTGCCTGCTGGAAGCTTGCCGGGCAACCCCTGGTTCAGCGGCTGATGGATAAAAACCATGAGTGGACGGGCAACGGGCTGGACGCTCTCATTCCGGACGGTCTGGCACAAGGCCTTCTCGGGTATGCCTTCACCTGTCCCGATATGATAGGGGGAGGGCAGTATAGCAGTTTCTCGGAGGAGCGACTGGATCAGGAGCTGTTTGTGCGTTACGCCCAATGCTCCGCCCTGTTCCCCATGATGCAGTTCTCGGCGGCGCCGTGGCGACTGCTAAGTGAGCAGAACCAGCGCTATTGTGTGGAGGCGGCACAGCTGCATGTCCGGTTCGGCGATGAAATTCTGGGGCTTGCCCGCCATGCAGCCGTTAACGGGGAGCCGATCCTGCGCCATATGGCTTACGTATTCCCCGAAGAGGGTATGGAGTCTGTTCAGGACCAATTCATGCTGGGCGACTCGCTTCTGGTTGCGCCGGTCATTGCCAAGGGAGCAAGAGCGAGAGACGTGCTGTTCCCTGCGGGCAACTGGCTTGGCGATGACGGGAGCATGGTCCATGGACCGGCGAAGCTTCAGATCGATGTTCCGCTTGGCAGGCTGCCCTGGTATCGCAAGCAATAGAAGCGAGGAATGAAGACAAGCCCGCTGAGCGATGCTCAACGGGCTTGTTGCAGTATCGGCTGCAACAAATAGTCGCGAATGGTCGAATGATCGGGTACGAAGGCAGCATAAAACATGGCGAGTCCTCTTGTGGTACGATCGAAGAGTATGCCGTGGCTAACCTATGTCCATTAATGGAATAGACGAAGCGACAGGATTATGAATCAAATCTTTTACGGAATTGTAATGGCGTGCATCCATTTTTTTGTTTAAAAACATTGCTGAAATGACCTACATCGTAAAATCCTATTAAGCTGGCAACTTCCGTGACGCTAATATTGGAATCCAACAGTAATTGTTTGGCACGGTGTAAGCGAACATCTATGACCATCTGCATAGGTGTTATTCCGAACAGCTTCTTAAATTCACGTGTGAAGTGAAACGAGCTCATATTGGCCTGACTACTAATTTCTTTCAAATCCATCTTATTTGCATAATGTTTTTCAATATAATCTACTGCAGGTTTCAATTTCGCGTATTGTTCAATATAGCGGACTGGACTTAGATTCACACTGATTTCCATAGCGTATATGCGTAAAATGGATATGATAAAAGAATAGATCTCTGAAATAATTAATAATTCATATCCAATGGGTTTTGATGTGAATTCTTCAATGACGGTTTTGAATCCTCCATTTAATTTTGGCCATAGTTTATGGGCAGGTGTATATTGGTTGCGGATTTTTCGATGTCCCAGCAAGGATGAAATCCATTGTTCTGTTTCTTGGTTGGCCATCGCTCGGTACAGCAAAACTTGATCGAAGAGCATGCCGTGAATAGCTGGCTCGCCCCTTTCACTTTTATTCATCACAGAATGAACTTGGCGACTGTTGAAAAAGAAAATATCGCCTTCTTCACCGATGTAAGTTAGTTCGTCGACTTTAACTTGAACGGAGCCTGAAACAACTTGAATGATTTCCAGTTGTTCGTGCCAGTGCGGCAGAACTAAATAATTGTTAATCAAATGGGTAACTCGTGTTATTTTGAATGGGAATCGTTGTTTGTAGTCTATAACCTGTCGCTCTGTTGTCACTTTACGATCCCCCTTGTAAGCGTTTGATCTTGATTATACGCTATTTTTCGAAAAAACAATTCCCAAAAGCAATAATATACAAAAAGAAAGCAAGATGGCGCGTGGATTTTTGTAATCCTCAATGGTAACTTAAGTTCAAGCAATCGATTTCTTAAGTACAAGGAGGAGGAACATGTTAAAACGGAAGTGGACGTTGTGGACGTTGTTTTTAGTCGTAGTCTTTGCTGCAATGACAGGTCTGACGGAGAAAAGTGCAGCTCAAGCACCAGACAGTCTGACGCTGAGTCAGATCGATGAGGTACAGCTGTTGCTGGATCAGTTGATCGTATCAGGAGATGTGCGGCATCCGCTGTCCAGGCAGCTTGAAAACCGATTGCAGCAAGCCAAGCATCAGTTGGAGAACGGCTCGGTCGAGCAGGCTGGCAAGAAGATGGAAGATTTCCTGAAGCATCTTAACAATAAGGGCATGCAGAAAAATATGACTGCAACCGCAAAAACTCAGCTGGAGGATGCGGTTACAGCGATGCTGGAAGTGGAGGAGGTTCCTGCGAAGCCGTCGCTGTACATCGTCCGTGACGGACACGCGAATGCGGTTATTGTAAAACCTGAACAGAGCGGCGGAGAAATCAATGAAGCAGCGAGCGTTATGTCGGATTACATTGAGCGTGCTACAGGAGTTGAACTCCCCATATACACCATTGATCAACTTGAGAATTTGAACATAGATTCATCGACAATTATGTTGCGTATCGGGGAAGGCTCTTATCCCGAGGATCAGGAATTTGCCGCAGAAGTGAAAGCGCTTCATTCTGACGGCTTCATAATCGCTCCTTCAAAAACGCAATTAATTATTACAAGCCCGACAGTGGTCGGAACACGTAACGGCGTATATGCCTTTTTGGAGAAGTACGTAGGCGTAACATGGTTATTTCCGGGAGAGGAATGGATTGACGTACCACAATTGGAACAACTGCGTATGCCGAATAAGGCATGGAAAGATGAGCCGTCGGCGTTTTCATTAAGACGTACGATGAATATGGGCAGTGGAAATGTTTATGGGACGGTTCGTTCAGAATGGTACCGCCAGAACCGGACGATCTCTGCTTCCGAGATCGCGCTTGGTCATAATATATTTACACTTTTCCCGGTTGAAAAATATGGAGATACAGAAAAGTATCCTAATTTCTATCCCAAGAATAAGCCGCCCGCTCAAGGAGATCCTCATCGTTGGCAGCCATGTTACAGTAATCCGGCTACGATTCCAGTCGCGATCGATGGGATCAAAGAGTACTTTAGAAAAAATCCTGGTGCAATATCTTTTTCTCTGGCTGTTAATGACGGAGGAGGGTATTGTGAGGAAAATCCCGCACATCCCGCATTTCCGAATAAAATTAATTCAGTCGGCGTACAGCATATGTCCGAAATCTATTACAAATGGGTAAACGAAGTTGTTGAAGGTGTGTTGGAAGACTATCCGGACAAATGGTTTGGTCTCTACGCTTATCAGCAAGTTATGGGCCCTCCGGCTTTTCCATTGCATTCGCGAGTCATTCCTGTCATCACAAAGGATCGACTAGCTTGGGCGGATCCTGAAGTTGAAGCCCAAGGCAAAGCACACTCTGAAACCTGGAGTGAGAGAGCAACTCAACTGGGCTGGTACGATTATATGTTAAGCGGCTATTATCCATTGCCGCGTGTTTATCCGAATTTGGTGGAAGAATTGTATGAGTACGCAAGAGAGCAGAATGTGCTGGTCCATCATTGGGATATGCATCCAGTGCTCGGGGATGGTCCACAGCCATGGATAATTGCTAAGCTCGGCTGGAGTATGGAGAAAGATGTAAATACTTTGCTTGATCATTGGTATGAATCTGCAGTGGGCACAGAGGCAGCTGCAGACTTGCGGGCGTATTTCGAAATATGGGAACAATTCTGGAGAACGGAAGCGTTACAATCAGATTGGTTTAAGACATCGAAGTACGATACTTACCTGTCCATGAGACATAATTCTTATCTGGCATTTGCAGAAGATGAAATCCGTCGAAGCCGTCCATTGCTTGAATCGGTTATCGAGAAAACGCAGACGCCAGAGCAAAAAATAAGAGCGCAGCAGTTGTTGCACCAATTTGAATATTATGAAGCTTCTGCACTAACTTATCCGCGACCACTGGAAAAGCCCGAGACGGAAGAAGAGGCGCTGGCCATTTTGGATGAATTGGAACAAACGCTTGAAGAACGATTGGGAATGGTCAAGCGCCGACCGGAGCTCATTCAAGAATACAACCAAAACTCTACGCAAAGATATGCTATAGATCCGATATTAGCAGGGGAAGCCTGGTCTGGTTGGAATCCCGATGAATTTTGGCATGTAAAGCAATACTTGGAGGATAACGCTTACTTGAATGAAGAGAGCGCGATCAAACAACGCATTCTCTCTTTTCAACAAAATATTGCCAAGACGAAACTTCGCGAATATGCTTATTTGTTTGATCATAGTATGCTCGAACAGTCGTTAGCCGCTGACTACTCTTTCGAGGAAGAAGGCGTGCCATCCTGGAACTTATGGGATCCTAACAAAGCAGCTGCAATCGATGTTACGAATGAACAGGCTTCGGATGGAACACACAGCTTGCGTTTCCAAAACGCAAGGCTGGCAGGTGCATGGAAATATGTAGATGTGAAGCCTGGTTTATTGGCATCATCCGTCAAGTTTTTCACACCGGCAGATACAGCTAGCCAAGGTACTGTTCAAATCGTCATTGAACTTCATGCTGGAAGCAATAAATTGGTGTATTACTCCGATGCGCTGATGCTGGCTGATCATGCTGGGCAATGGACAGAACTTACTATATTTGATGAAATGCCGGAACAAATTAAAGGGGTAGACGTTGAACGCATTCTGATCAATACGCAAATCAGAAATGCAGAGGATGCCATCGTTTATTTGGATGATATTGGGGTATATCAAGTCCAATACGGCGCAGCGAATTTAGTTGATCTTACTAATTATTATGTTAATGAAGAAAAGTTGACTGGCGAGCAGGCTGGGCCACTGCTTGCATTGCTTGAGTCAGCAGAAGAACAATTTCAGCAAAATAGGATAGAACAATATGTAACCCTTCTCGTTGATTTCATAGCGGAAGTGGAGCAGCTTCGATCCGATGGCGTATGGAATGAAACCGATTCGCAATATCTGATTGATGAAGCTTACGCGTTAATCAGACAACAAATTGATTTTGAGCCTTTAAGCAATGAATGGCCGACTTCACATGCAGGCACATACCAAATTCCTGTTTTGATCAAAAATAATCATTCTGATACTCTAGCTTTTGAACTGTCTAGTCATACTACGGATGGTATTCAGCTCAATTTTAACAATCCTGTTCATGTACCTGCGAATCAATCTTCAACTGTGAATGGAACGCTAACCATTCCTGAAAGTCTGGAAGAAGGAGAGTATCTGGTAAATATCCACTTGAGATTGGCGGATAAGGATGTGCTGCTTTCGAGCATCGAAATTGTGCATAATACAAACTTATTAAGAAACCCCGGCTTCGAAGAGGGGGAGCTTTCGAATCCTTTGAAGGCAAATTATTGGAGCCTCAGAACGATGGAGCGATCAAGTGAGCAAGTGCACTCAGGAGAATATGCTATTAAGGCGAAGCTAAATCCAGAACAGCCTGCAGTACAAGTAGAAGCCCGTTCTTACGATATTGCGATTACGCCAGGGGTGAAATATCGCTTGAGCGGATGGGTGTATAGTGATAACAGCAAGGCAAGATTTGGCTTGCGCCAAACGAATCAATCTGCAGCGTCTTTGAGATATTCATATACTCCGATTAGCACTTCAGGTCCGGAGTGGGAATATATGGAGTTGGAAGTCGTTCCACTAGCAGAAGCAACGATTCTACAAGTGTATGTAAGATTAGAGCCGAACGTTGCAGCACCTGCATGGTTTGATGATCTGAAACTTGAAATAATACCCGAAAATTAGTGCGAAATAAACAGGATAGAGAAGGTGGAATATCGGAGGAGATTTAAGCTATAATAGTGAAGACAAATTGTTCTTCGGGAAATGAGAAAGCGATTTCAATGGCTATCAAGCAAAGAACCCTGATACGTTGCGGGGGAGCTGTTGGAAAATGAACCCCAAAATGGACAGGGGAGTTGTAAACGATGAAAAGATATAATTTTGTTCGTCCGCTGCTGCTGATTGCGGTGGCGCTGCTAGTCAAGAGTCTGGTTACGAATCTGTGCATCGTGATGGGAATGGAGCCGGCACTAGCGGAAAATATCGGTTTCATGGGGATGATCGTAGCGGCAGTCGTGGTTTATTCGAGGATTTCGCGCAATAACCGGAAGAAACAATAATGATAAGAGAAGACGCAAGGTAGGAATAAGAAGCAGAAGGGGATGTCTCATAGGGACAGCCCCTTCTGCAGATTGTTGACAATCCCCCCCTCTAAAAATTAACCGTTGTCTATTGGAAAAAGGTTGTGACTGAAAACGGTTGACGTTCTGGCAGATGGCAGTCATTAATGACTGCTCTAGAAGTGCATAAGTGTTGCATGGCTATTCCAGGGGAAGGATGGAAATGTAACTTATTAAACGCGTAGAGCCGCTGTATACGGTCTACGCGTTTTTCTTGTGCTGACGAATCGACGTTAATGGTTGTGTGAACAGAGGTCTGGTGCTACAATAGAAACGAAATAGAAAACGATTGCTTTCATTTTCTTTCTGCTGTAAAGGGATTAATGTGTCACATTGAATCGCAATATTGATGATAAAGAGGGATATAATGAATAAGCCAACAACGATACATGATATAGCCAAAGCGGCAAACGTCTCATCAGCGACAGTGTCGCGTGTTCTTAGCAATAGCACCTATCCGGTCAGTAAATTAAAGCGAGAGCGCATCTTGTCTCTTGCCAAGGAGATGAATTATGTTCCCAATCTGCTTGGCAGGCAGTTGAAGGGAAGCAGGAGTACGACTATTGGAGTGATTGTACCTTCGATCATGAACCCGTTCTACTCGTCTGTTCTATTCGGGATTGAAGAAATTGCCCGGCAAAATGATTTTACTGTAATCGCTTGCAATTCACTTCATGATCCACTGCTGGAAGATGAGTACATTCGGACGATTATGGAAAAACAAATTAAAGGTCTTGTTATATCTTCGATCTCCAGCGACAAGTCACAGCTCAAGAGCATGATCAATGCTGGCGTGCATGTAATTGCAATTGATCAGAAGATTGAAGAAGATCAAATTAGTCAGGTCGAATTCGACTATCATAAAGGCGGTTACTTGGCAACAAAGCATCTTCAATCCAAAGGACATAAACGAATTGGCTACGTGACTTCGAAAGTAGATCGTCCCAGCCGTAAAAGCATATTGCTTGGTTATATGGAAGCCATGAAGGCAGAGGGACTTGAACCTATGGTGAAGGAGTCGAAAGTAGAATTCTCCGACAACCCATTGTCAGAATTTGATACGGGGAAGCTCTTGACAAAGAAGTTGCTGGATGTACCAAATTCTCCGACGGCGATACTTGCCTGCAATGATATGATGGCATTTGGTGTTATTAATGAATTGTCAGAACGGAATATTCGAGTGCCGCAAGAGATGTCGGTTATGGGATTTGACGGGATTGACTTTGGTCAGATGATGAACCCCCAGCTAACCACAGTTAAACAGCCGGATTATGAGATGGGGAGACTGGCTTGCAAGATGCTGCTTGATAAAATGAATGGAGCAGATGTTCCTGCGTTCGATATAATTCTTCAGCCCGAGTTGATAGAACGAAGTTCTGTCGCGGAGTATCAGCAGTTAACTTGAGAGACCCAGAAATCATATGGTAGTGCTAGTAACCTTCAAAAAAAGAATTCGATTACCGTCACAATTGAGATAAACTCGAATATAGAGCGGGAATAAGACAGAAAGAATGAAAGTATACTAAAATTGATTGTCATGTAAGGGCTTACGTGGTATAGTGTAATAAGAAATCGATTTCTTTTCTTGCTTTATTTCTAAATGTAATCGATTTCTGAGAGATATGTCAGACAACTACTACGAAAAAAAGGGGAGTTGGTATGTTTTGAAAAAGGGGTCTGCTATATGGATTATGATGTTAGCTCTGGTTCTGGTATTCACAGCATGTTCATCTGGCGGCGGTTCCAATAATACGCCACCCGCTTCGCCGGGGAATGAGTCTTCTGCTCCATCGGAGGAGCCTCAGAAGCAATTGAAGTTAACAATTGGTCTGCCGGGCAGTTATGAAGTGACAAAGAAAGAGATCATTG
>NZ_JAOQJC010000053.1 GCF_025567625.1 Paenibacillus sp. J5C2022
TTCAGCGGCTTTTGTACGAAATTTCATACAAACCGGCAGTATTCGGCGGCACATCAGCGGCTTTTGTATGAAATTTCATACAAACCGGCAGTATTCGGCGGCACTTCAGCGGCTTTTGTACGAAATTTCATACAAACCGGCAGTATTCGGCGACACATCAGCGGCTTTTGTACGAAATTTCATACAAACCGGCAGTATTCGCCAGCATTTCAGCGACCACCGGAATGACTTTATGCGAAACCCCGCATGAACATAAAAAAGCAGAGGCATCTGCATGGATACCTCTGCTTTTCCCCTATGTTCTTGTCGCACATTGCCGACCAGCGTGCCGCCTAGATGGAGTCGACGCAGATACGAAGGCGCTTACCCCTGCACACCATCGCTGCCGACCGATATTCTCCGATACTCCCCTGGCGTCATGCCCTCCACCCTTTTGAACATCCGAATGAAATTTTGTGCATTGTTGTATCGCATCCGTTCCGCAATTTCCGCCACCTTCATATCCGTGCGGCGAAGCAGCTCTTTAGCCTTGTCTATACGCAGCGCGATGACGTAATCGGTGTAAGTAAGTCCCACTTCCCGCTTGAAGGCCAAGCTAAGCTGAAGTTCCGATATCCCCAGCATATCAGCCAGCAAGCCAAGCGATATATCCTGATCATAGTGCTTCTGCACGTACTCCATTGCCATGATCACCGAGGCGTCCATGACGTCCTCGCGCGCTTTGCGGCACTCCAGCACATGAGAGGCAATCTGTTGGAACACTTCGTCGGACAACCAGCCTTCTATCTCCCGCACGGACCGGCATCCCGCCAGACGCTCGTACAGATTATAGCGGAACAAGACGGCGACAGGCAGCGAATTGCCTTCGAACAACACCCGCAGCACGGAAGCAAGCAGCATCGCATAAACTTGTACAATCTGAGCCTCATCCAGTTGATCGGCTGTGTGCATGGCTGCTGTAAAAGCCTGAAGCGCTCCGACCGCCTTCTCATGCTCGCCAAGCTTCAGGTGGGCTACGATGACCTTCTCCTGCTCAATCGGATAAATGTAATGCTCTTGCGCATGCCGCTCGTCGCTATAAATGAACAGATACTGGCCGCTATCGGCAATTTTGCGCTGAAGCGCCTTCCGAGCCTCCTCGAACGACAGATAAAGTTCCCCATAACTGCGAGCAGAGCCGACGCCGATGACAAGCATCCCTGCCTCCGCCTCCCCGACAAGCCGCTCTCCCCACTCGACAATCGATTGATGCGGGTCGTCTGCGTCATTCCCCAGATACATATATACGCCGCCAACCATATCCGCACCAAGCCTGGCGAAGCGGAAGCGATCCGCGTCGCTTCCCCGATCAGCTGCGAGCCTCTTCAGCCAGCGTTCCGCAGAACCTTCCGCAATTCCCGCCCCGTGGCTAGCCGTTCCCAATGCGTATACGACGATACAAATCGCCGTATACCCGCTCCCTTCCGTTGTTGGAATGCCGGCATTCATCATCAGCCGCCTCTCCTGCTCGTTAAGCGGCTCCTGCAGCCACTTCGACAGCAGATAGCCCTTCTGCCACTCCAGCGTGCTCCGCACTTCATGCTCCAGGGCGGAATTGCGCTGTTGCAAGTGCTGCAGCGACGTACGGAATCGGGCATATACATTCGTAGACAGGAACGCCATCGCTCCAGCTGCCAGGATGGCAAATAACAGCGTATACATCAACACCGCTTCCGCGAACGCGCGAACGCGCTTGGTCATATCCGCAATCGGCGATACGGAGACGTATATCCAATCCGATCTATCGGACTGGACGGCATTCACCAGCAACCCTTGCCCGCCGACGTTCTCAATAACCGATGCGCCATCGGCTCCCGGCTTCACGGCTTCCAGCCATGTATGCAGCCGCGCCGGGTCAACATGCTCCTCCACGAACCGGTGCGTTCCTGCATTGGCATACAGCCTTCCTTCCGGGCTTATCGCCAGCATGCCACCTCCATTCTCGTAATAGATGTCTCCATATAGCGCATATAACGCCGCTTCCTTTAGCTTCACCACATAATAGCCGAGCGGCTCCGGGAAGGAGGCCGGCACCCCTCTGGCATAGCTCAGCCCTTCCATCAGCCGATGTCGGGAATTCCCGTCAGCGCGGGGCATATCCTGCCAGAAAGACGGCGCCGAGCGTGCGATCAGCTTGCTGTGCAGTTCACGACCGAGCAGCCGGCCGGGGTCGAACTCGATGCCGCCTGTCGTCAGCAGCCAATCCTTGTCCGGCACATATAAATATACCGCTTCCACATGCTCCAGCAGCGCTTCCATAGCATTCAGCCGGGACAATATCTGGCTCTGCTCGTGCTCGCTATCAAGCAAGCTCCCCTCCTTCAACCCGACAGCCAACGCATCGTCGAACACATGCTGCAGGACGATTCTCTCCACGGTATCCATCATATTGTCGCTGCGCTGCCTGATCTGCTCCATCACCATATCATGATAGCCCTGCGCCTCCCGCACCAGACTGTCGCGGGCCGATACATAAGAGAACCAGCCGACGAGCAGCACTGGAACAGCCGCAATCAGCAAGGCAGCGGCCATCACCTTTATGCGCCCGCCCCCTCTCTGCAGCGGGCGCGCTTCAATACGGCTTGTCGCCAAGCCTGCCACCATCCTTTCACTGCATACGGCTTAACGCGATTGGCCATACCATTCATTCACTTCGCGTGTAGCCTGCTCTCCTCCCCGGGCCAGCCACTCCTCCCTGAAAGATGCGAAGGATGAGGCAGGCAGCTTGCCCTTGACGAAATCCGACTCGAACTGCGCGATTTTCCGACCGTATATACTGGCTGTTGATATGCCTTCCTCCGGCATAAAGCCAATGGCCGGGTTGGGTATGCCCGCGTCGGCCACCATGTCCAGAGCTTCCTTCTGCCGCTGCCGGATAGGTGAAGGAGCACCTGCAGATATATAGAAATAGGGGTCATACGGCGTCATCGGCATCAGAATGGATGTCCCTTCCTTCCGCAACGCATCCGCATCCTTCATCCTGATGCTTCCGTTCCCGTCACGCTCGTAATGAATGCCCTCCAGACCCTGCCTTCGGATCGTATACGCATCCTCGCCGCTTTGCCAATCCAGCCACTCCATAATACGGTCCACCTTGTCCAGCGGAACGGTGCTGGGAATGAGCAGCCAGCCATAGAACCCCGCTTGCTCTGCGAATCCGGCAATTCCCTCCGGTCCCTCAGGAGGGCCCAGCATGATCAGTTCCGCTTCTTCGTTCCTGTCCTTCAAGCCATCAACGAATCTGGCATAGTCCGAGACAGGGGCAATAATGATGCCGGTCGTCCCCTCCATGAACCGATCCCATACCTTCGTCGTCTTCAAGGACCCGAAGCCGTGATCGATGCCTCGCTGCTTGTATAGCTCCCTCATCCACAGCAGTCCCTTCTCCCGGCCAGGCGTAATCTTGCTCGCCATCAGGCTGCCATCCTCCTGCAGCAGCCAGCCGTTGCCCGCCCCGAACGGGAGGAACAGCTCATGCAGATAATTGAGCCCTTCGCCCGCGGCGAATCCGTATGTATCAGCCTTCCCGTTGCCGTCCGGATCGCCTTGTCCGAACAAGGCGGCTACATGAAAGTAGTCTTCCGTCGTGTGCGGAACCGGCAATCCCAGCTTATCCAGCCAATCCTTGCGGACCATGACGACATCGTCAAGCTTCGCCCGCGGTCTCGGAATGCCGTACAACCTTCCGTCCAGCCTGGCATGCTCCAGAATGTCCGGAGGCAGCTGCCGCAGATGCTCCGAACGCTCGACGTATGATGTCAGGTCGTGGAATAGACCGCTTCTTACATGATTAATAAGTTCAGATTGCGACGACGTCCATGTCACCAGATCGGGCAGCTTCCCGGAAGCGGCGGCAGCCTTCAGCTTGGCGGAATAGCTATTGGCCGACTCCGGAAGCGGCACGAAGCGAATATTGAACCGCTCCTCCATATACGTCCATATATGCAGCCGTTCAGGCATTTCTTCGTAAGCGGGGAATAGGAAAGATATCGTCATATCGTCCGCTTCCCCATGTTCGGAATAGACTTTGGCGCCGGCATCGTAATGCGAGCAGCCGGTTGCCGTAAGCATAGCGGCGACAGCAGCCAGCAGCCCCCATCGGAACGCAACCGGCAGACTGACCCAACCTTTCATCATACACGTCTCCCCTCGATCTGAAAAAAAAGGAAAAACCTTTCCTCGATTATACAAGGAAGGGCTTCCACTGTATGCATCCTTTTTTTCATGATCGGTGTCCAGTCGGAGGAGAGGACATTAACCATTGTCTTCTAATTCATGTATTGCAGCACATGCCACAGCAGGCCGGCCGCTTGAGCCCGGGTGAGCGGCTCTCCGGGACGGAACCGTCCGTCCGGGTAGCCCGCCAGAACGCCCCGCGATGATAAAGAACCGACAGCTTCCCTCGCCCAGGAGGAGAGCTCAGACTGGTCGGCATAGCCCGCCGCGTCGTCTTGCGCCGCTTCAGACATATCGCCGTCAGATCGTCCGGCCTGCACAACACGCCATACGATCACCGCCGCCTCTTCTCTTGTCAGCGGATCATGAGGACGAAGCTTGGCGCCGTCGCCAAGCAGCAGCCCTTGCTCCACCGCCGTCGCCAGCACAGCGGCATACCAGGCATCCGCATCCACATCCCGGTACTTCCTCAGCTTGTCGGGTGACGCAGCCAACGGCTCGCCGCTCAGCCATTCCAGAAGCCGGACCGCGAAGGCGGCCATCTCCGCTCTCGTCACCTGACGATCAGGACGGAACAGACCGGAGCCGGTCCCCTCGGTCAGATGCAGCGCTGCAAGCTCTTCCGCCTTCTCGCGCGACCAGTGTCCTGTCAGATCGGGGAAGCTCGGGGAATAAGACAGAAGCGCATATAATCCCGGCTTGCGAATCAGAACAGACAACATCTCCCCGTCCCCACTCCATCTGCCGCCTTCATATTGCCATACGCCTGCGTCATCCAGCCGATAGATGCCCAGCTTGCTTCTATTCACATTGTCCCATTCCTCATCAGGTACTGCCAAGCTTAGCAGAAGCGGATGCGGCCAAGCCGTATCGTAGCCGCTCATCGGCATCAGCTCATACGCCACGCCGGAATGGCGATAGCGCTCATCCTTCGGCCAGTCCAGCCGCTCTCCTGAAAGCTGCCTGACCCGTATGCCACCGCTATAATCGGGTCCGGCAGCTTGCCATCTCTCGTTCATCGTCAGCCATAGTGTGCCCGGCCATGCCTCTACCTCATCTTTAGTCTTCCATAGCGACCAGGGCAACCGCTTGATCGTACCATCCTCATAGGCTGGCGGAACAATCACCGCTCCGTTCCCTGCGCCCTTCAATGTCCTCACCGACTGCAGCACCGGTACGGAATCGTTGCCGATATCATCCTCGGCAATCAACACCAGCTCGTATGACGTATCGGGCTTCAGTTCTGTCAGCGTATAAGCGCTGGCGGGAGCTGAAATATATTGCACTTGCTGCTGCTCTTCGCCTGCCGCCCGCCATAACAGACGTACCCGATGGAAGTCTGTTCCTCCGGGATTCTGCCACTCAAGCTTGAAACTATCGGAAGCACGCGTCACCGCCAGCCCTGCAATCGCTTCAGGCCCTTCCGTATCGAAGACGGCCGGTGCGGCCGGCGTATCCGCGATGCGGCTTACCGCCAGGGAAGCGTTGCCCGCCTCATCCAACGCCCGGAGCCGGACTTCATACCATGCTCCGCTGTTCAATTCCTCTATTAGCGCGCCTTCCTTGCCTTTCTCTATCGTCATGCTGCGATATGACGCAGTCCCCTGTTCCTTCCACTCGACCGCAATGCGCGCCAGGTCCGCTGCGGACGGATCTCGCCACATGACATGTACGGCATCGCCGACCGCGATAACGGACACGTCTTCCGGAGCGCCGGGCGGCGTCGTATCGCTCGCTTCCACCGTGAATAACAGCCGACCGGAGTCGGCCAGCGGCAGGCTGTTGTAACTCTCGGCAGCGGCGGACACGATCAGCTCCAACTCGTCTCCCGCCGCTATCTCCTCGGCAACTTCAGGAGTGAACAGGAACGTATGCGCCAGTGTAACGCCAGCGTACCCCAACTCTTCCCTCAGCGGTTGAACCGTTCCCCGTATCATTGTATCTCCCTTGGTTACGCTCACTGTGCCGTCCCCAACTAGACTATCCGTCTTCATATACCGGCTGAATCGGAACAGAATAGACGCTCCTCCGTCTTCCGACCCCGCTTCTTGGAGCGTCGGCGCTTCTGTAGACACCATCGGAATATTCACATCGAAGTGGGGCGGCAGTACTTTAAGCTCATCGCTATAAGCGGTGACATAGCCTTCTTTCTCATAGCGAACCTTCCATAAGCCTTGCGGCACGTCCCAGCGGTATCGCCCTTCGTCATTCGTCGATTGCGGGTTGATCTGATTGAACCACTCCGCATCCCAGTCCTCCCAGCCCTGGAGTTCCTCATTCCACTGCATAATCGTTGCCTTCACACCCGACAAGCGATGGGAAGGAATTGCCTCATAGACGTAACCGCTGGGATCATACTGCCAGCTTGGATTGGCTACGCGCTGCCGCTTTCTGGCATCGTTCCCTCCGAATTCTCCAGTTTCGGGGTCGTATTCGCATTTCAAATCGCGTATCATTTCCAGCTTCAGCTCATTGCGCTTATCCTGAATGATTTTATCCACGAGCTTGCCATATATTTGCGTACTGAGGAAAATAATCGCGCCGGCAAGGAGGCCCGGACCCGGCAGCAGCGAGCCGGACAGGAAGCCCAGCATATTGGCCGCCCACTTGGTGCTCTCGGCAAGCATGGCATCCTCCATAATCCGTTCCATCCGCGCATGATAATAGGTCGCGCTGTCGGAGCTGCACGCCTGATAAGCCGCGCGAATATCGTTGTTAATGCTGTCCAGCGTCGCCTCCAGACTGCCCGATCCCTCCAGATTAAGCCCCATGTCAATGCCGTCCAGCACAATCTCCGCGCTTGTCTTCGTAATTTGCATGGCTGCATTCGCTGCAGTGACATTTCCCTTGCGCATGGCAATGGCGGCAGGCCTCCATTCGTTCCGGTCAACGGGAATATAACCGCTGAAGCGGACCGTGAAGCTCACTCCCTTCCCTTTCCCTTCGCGCAGGAACTTCTTCAGCATAGCCGCGGAATCGCGATAGCCCGTTGGAACTTCAGTGAACGGCGTAGGAAAGCTTTCGCCGCGCTCAAAGTCCACTGCATAATCGTATATAGTCTTGCCGAAAGCGGTAAACTTGCGTTTGTTGTTGAGATTAACTCCCGCAACGTCCGGCTCGAATACAAAATCGCCGTGCAGCGTTGCTCCCTCGCCCATTCCCGGAAGAGACAAGTCGAACGTCCTGCGTTCCGTTGTTTCCTCATAAGTCAGCTCAGGCTGCCCTTGTGGATTGAAGGGGGTATGCTTCACCGTCCAAGGCAGGCTTGACCGCAATTCCTCCTCCGTCTGCATCAGCTCGCTTTTCTCCTCCGGCAATGCGCTGTACGAGATGTCCAGCGCTCCCTCGATTGTATGAATTTCACGGAGGTTCAGCACGGCGCGATGAACGCCTGACGCCGTACGCAATGCTGTCAATTCATATGCGCCTATATGCAGCTTGACATGCGATACCGCATCTGGCTGATCGAACTTGATATCCGCCCACAGCAGTGACGGCTCCAGCAGGAACGGGAATAGAGCCACCCCGTCCTGCGGCCGGAATGTCTGCGAATTGCCATAATGATGCAGCGTGACCTCCTCAATGACGGGCGCTCCATAACCATAGAGTACTTCCTTCTCCTCCGAAGAATACAGCAGGCCGTCCCGTTCCGACACAGCGTGCAGAACATATCGCTCTGTATTGCCGCGTGACGGCAGCTCGACGGGCAGACGCCAGTAACCGGAGGCTGGAGCGGTCATTCGCCCCAACAGCGTCCCGTCCTCGTATACGCTGACCAGACTTCCCGGCACCGCTCTGCCGCCTGCCTCGAGCTGCCGGCTATGTGCATGCTCCGGGACCTCCAGACTGATACCGCGGACAGGCACTCTGCGCTTGCCCAGCAGCACAGAATCCCGCCGTCCGTCCGCCGTATAATCGAGATAGCCGGTGAATACCGCTTCCGAGCCTTCAGAAGTCGCCGGAATCTTGACGTACGCTTCCAGATCAGCGCCGTCCCGGTCATTCGGCAAGACAGCACCGATATCTGCCGTTAAGACATTGCCTTCGAGCCGCCAGTCGGCTTCCGGCAACGGCATGTTGCCGAGAAGCACGCCGTCTGCCGCTACGGTCGCCCCTGCCGGCAGCTTGACGCGAAGCTGCGCGGGCGAATAATCGCCCCCCGACTTCTTGCGGTACGACACGCCAACCTTGACTTCCTCTCCCGGCAGCAGCGTATCGTAGTCGATAGACAAGCTGCCGTACGGTTCATTGCCAATCTCATCGGACAGTCCAAGCTCGCCCAATTGAAGTGTCTCGCCCTCCCCGATCGTGAATGTCCGCCGGAGATTCTGCCCCGTTGACCGGGCAGGTTGATGAGCATATACGGTGTATGTTCCGCCTTGCGGCAGCCAGTGCGCCGCCTTGCGCGTAGATAGATACGGTACTAAGTGCTCCGACTCATAGCCGCCTTCATGCGAGACGATGCGATACATCCACTGCGACTCCGGCATGCCGTATAGCGGTCTGATCCCGCTCGCGAAGCCTAATTCGACTCTGGCGCCTCCCGCGCTAAGATCATAGTCGAATACAGCCTCTCTTTCAGCGTTCAACTGCAGCTCCTGGCATTGATACGGCCCATTGTATAACGTGTATCTTATACATAGACGGAAGCGAGTCCCTCCCCTGTCCTCCACTTCAATGGGATAATCCTTGATCGGATAGATCCGTCCGGTGTCCCGATTGGTCAACACCGGAGCATACCCATGAAGCTTGGCCAGCGTCATCTCGTCCGGACCTGTCGTCTGCCACTCTTCTGTACGGAATTCCCGTTCCCTAACAGATACGCGAATGCTGCCCTTGGCGTTGTCCAGAACGGCGAAGTCCCGCACAGGCTGCGACGCGTCAACCGTTATCTGCGTCGGCCCCATCGATAAAACGGCGCCAGCCCGCTCACCCTCGACATAAGCGAGCCCTTCCAGCAGCTCCGCCTCATATTGGCCGTGCTCGTTCGTCTCCGCATGTACGATGCGATCTGCTCCGTTGTAGCGGAGAGGGTCCTTCTGCGTAAAAACGAGCTTGTAGCCGGAAAGCGCTCCGTCCGGACTTGTGACCGATCCCGTCAGCATCACCTTCTCCCGCTTAAGCGGCAGGACGATAACATGCTCATTCTCTCCCGGCTGCAGCACCCATTCCGCTCCCGTAGCGGCATCCCGCAGCTCCCCGCTTATCCCGCTGACAGAGGCAATGCGGGCGAGCTGCCCTTCCGTGATCCCGTTCCGGAAGACGACTCTGCCATCCGCAGCCGTCCGGCCATACCGCTTCGCGCCTCCGATGTCCACCGCAAGCGCGGCGCCCTCGACAGCGCTGCCGAATTCGTCGCGCAGCGCGATCGTCAGCTCCGCAATGCCAAGCCCGGCAGCTTGCGTCTCCGTCGTCCTGCCGGATGCAACGGGATCAAGCGGCGCGGCATAGAGGAGCGTGCCATTCGCGGCGTCTGTCAGGCGGAGCTCATAATCCGCCGCGGGCACGACATGAGGGAACAGATAGCTCCCTGACTCACCGATGGCCTGCACATAGCTCTCGGCCCCCTCTCTCTGCCGCAGCAGCGCTTGCATGGCGGGAAGCTGACCGCCGCCCGATAAGGTCGCCCGAACGGAGCCAGTCAGCGGCAGGCCGATAGCCGCTGCAGCCGTCTGGCTTGCCGGCTGCCCCGGACGGCTCCACGACGCTGTCGCTTCGTGTACATAAGCGATAGCCAGCGACTCCGCCATCTCCCATTCCGCATCATAGCGGCTCGGCGCTTCCGCCGCTTCTGTCATTGCCACCTCCGCCGTCCGCTCAATCGGTTGCAGCAAGGGCTGTCCTTGCTCATCCAGCCAGCTATCGTACCGGATACGAACGGCCGCTTCGCCTTCCGGCGCAGCCTGCAGACTCAACTGCATACGTTCTCCTCGCTTCAGTGCCCGATTGTCCTGCGCCTTCCCGATAAGCGGCGCACTCCAGCGAAGCTCGCCCACAGCCAGCGCGGGCAATGTGCGATGCAGGCTTGTCAGAGGCTCGCTCCATACGCCCGTTCCGTCGCCCGCTCTAACCGTCACCTCATACGCCATGTCAGCGGTCAAGCCGCTGAATGCGTACGTTCTGGCATCCGCTCCCAGCGAAGCGGCAGCCGTACCGTTCAACGCCACTTCATACAGCGCCGTCTTCTCGTCCGCCGCCGGCCAATCTACCCTGAACGAGTTGTCCGTTGTGTCCGAGAAGCCTAGGACCGCTCCCACCGGCCATTGCGGCGGAATCGGCTCGGGGTCTACGCCGCCATCGGCAACCGTCAGCTCGCCGTACAGGCTGTCCGTTATATAAGTGATCCCGTCCTGCACATAGATAGACTGAATAATGACCAGGTACGTATAGCCGGGAACAAGCTCCGTTGCGTGGGCTTCCATCGACTGGCCGGGTTGAATATTCCATATTGTGACACTCTGCCGGTTGTCGGGAATATAATGCAATTGCACATTGTAATACTGTACATATGGAGATGTCGTAGACAGCCAGGACAGCACGGCTTCGCCCGCTGCCGGATATGTAATCTGCAACTGCCCGTAATGCGTCCATGTATCGGCATAGCGGAAGCTCAGGTCGTCCCGTTCCACTAGCAGGACACCGCTCTCCACATCGTATACGCGCGCCTTCATCTGATACTGCTGCTCCGGAACAAGCCCCGTCCACAGCCACTCCTTCTCCGGGTTGTCCGCATCTGACGTTGCCTGCTCCACAATGGGCCGCGACAGGTCCGGCAGCGCATACACCTCGAATTCATATCGCTTATCTCCGGTATGCTCCACACCGCCCGCTTTAATCGAAAATAATCCGTACTTAACGACGACACTGCCGCCGGCTCTTGGCTCGAACATAATCTCCCAGAAGCCGCCACTGGCCGATGCCCGCTCCGCCGCGCCTCCCGGCACCGCCAGCTGAATCAGCATCGCTGCCGCCAGCAGCGAACAGATGAAGCGAACGGCTCTTCGACGGAGCGTTCCTCCCATTGTGCTGTACACTACGATTCCACCCTTCTGCATGAGGACATATTTGCCCCAATGTAGCATGGCGAGAGCCTTCGCAGCTATAATCATATATTATGATTATCCCGTTCGCAGACACGCCAAGAAGGCTTTCCCCGCCGGGCTTGACGCCCGCAAGGAAAGCCTTTCCTCATCTTGCCGCCGCCTACCCGGCCCCGGCACTTTAGAATGGATTTATGACATGGAAGAACACATTCGGCGAAGCCATCCGGTAATAGTAGCTGCACCAGCCCGCGCCCTTGTTGTTGAAGCGATTGACGGTGCTGTACACGAGCCGTTCCTGCTCCAGCTCCTCGATCCGGTCGATTCGTCCTTCCGCATATTCCAGCAGCCGCATGCCCGCCGTGTCCAGACGGCTAACGACGCCGCCATAGCGAATGTCGATCACTTCCCAACCGAACGGCTTGTACATGCCCAGCCACTGCTTCCGGTGCGCTGCTCTCAGCTCGCTCACCGCTTCCGCTATGCTCGGCAGCACTTCTTGCGCGATTCGCTTCAGCTCCGCCTTGTCCCCGGCATCGTAAGCCCGCTTCAGCTGAATGCCGATCTCGCTCTTCTGCTTCAGCACAGCGCATAGCTTCTGGGGCACCTCGAACAGATCATCCAGCTCGGCTCCCGAATCGCGCCGGCTGGCGATGCGCTGCTCCAGCTCCGCATAATGCTTCGCCATCGGCAACCCTTCGATCTGCTTGTCGAACAAGCCCAGCAGCACGTCCTGATACAACAGGAACTTCGACGGATTGCTCTGCATCGCATTGTCCGGCTCCGCTCCTGGCGTCTCGTCCAGATATTTCAGCTGCAGGAATGCCTCCGCATCGATGCCGGTGCAAAGCTTGACGCGCTCGCCCAGCCATTCCTGATCCGGCGATCCCTCCGTATAAGCGTGCTCGGCATAGAACTGCAAGCCCAACAGAGCGATG
Source organism: Paenibacillus sp. J5C2022 (assembly GCF_025567625.1). Classification (GTDB taxonomy): domain Bacteria; phylum Bacillota; class Bacilli; order Paenibacillales; family Paenibacillaceae; genus Pristimantibacillus. The sequence goes on from NZ_JAOQJC010000053.1 coordinate 12,194, forward strand.
TACGGATTGCTCTCCATTCCGTCATCGCCCCACATCGTCGCGTAGATCTCGCGAATGCCTTCCTTCTTGCATACCTGCAGTGCGCTGTCCGTCGCCTGCAGCGACAAGCCGTAATTGACGCCGAACGTATTGAACACCCACACCGCCCCGGCGAAGACCAGATTGCAGCCCAGCGGCCGATGCTTCGCGATCAGCGCTTCATATGTCGATTGCTCGGTATGGTTATAGTCCCAATAGACCATATCGACGTCCTTCGGAATGCGGCTCGCCATCTCCTCCGAGATTTGCGTATCGGCATTGTAATATTCTTCGCCGGTTGTCGATGCCAGCTTCAGGAACATATCGCTCCACATCATCGGCTTCAGCCCCAGTCCGCGCACGATGTCCAGCACGGCCTCCAGATGCTCCACCATAATGTCCAGACGGCTCCGGTATCCGTTGCGGTCCAGATATTTGCCCCGTCCCAGCTCCTCCGCCTCGTCCATGCCGATATGAATTTTGCGGCTGCGGAACGGTGCGCTAATGCATTTGATCATATTTTCAACAAGGCTTAGAGTATGCTCATCCCCTACCAGGAGGGCACCCTTCGTATCCTTGTATGCCTTCACCGGCTCCCACTTCAGGAATTCCTCCAGATGTGCCAGCGTCTGTATGCTCGGGAACGCCTCAATGCCGAACTGATGAGCGTAATCATCGATCTCCTTCAATTCATCATGGGAGTAACGTCCGCGCATATAACCGAAGTACGCTTCGCCTTCGATCTCGTACGTATCCTCCAGATACAGCATGACGCTGTTCATGCCCATGAGCGCCATCTTGCGGAGCATGAACTTGAAGCTGTCCACCGTCAGCACCCCGTTGCGAGACAGGTCGAACATCGGCCCGATCGTATCGAATTGCTGCCGCTCCTCCATATGGAAGTCGCCGCCATCGCGTCCCCGCTGGATAAGCAGTCCCAGACCGCGGAAGAATTGGTGCTTTGCGCCGTAACGGATGTAGGCTGCTCCGCCCCGGATGCCCACTTCCAATCGGCCGACCGATTTCTCTACCGCAACCTCCACGCCAGCCTGCGACTGCTGAATTCCCAGCTCGCCGACAAGCGCTTCCATACCGGCTTGCAGCTCCTGCATATCTCCTGTAAAACGCAATCTCATAGTTGTCGCAACCTCCTGCGTGAGTGAAATGAACATCTAGTTGTATTTTACATGAAGGATTATGATCGAATCCATCACTTAACCACATTGCCACACTTTCAATTAATGGAAGACAGACGCTATCCCGATGAAGAAAGGACGCCTGGAGGGGCGTCCTGAAGGATCTTAACAGTATGAAGCCGCCCGAAGGCGGCTCGTTAGCTGTATTCATATAGTGAAGTGCCATGCCCGGCACTAATCTTCGAATTCTTCTCGCTCGTTCACATCCACGCGGATGCGCTTGATCCGCTTCTTCTCCACTTCGATGACGGTAAGCAACAGATGCTCATACTGGAAACTGTCGCCCTTGTGCGGAATTCGGTCGATATTGCCGAACACCCAGCCGCCAAGATTATGGAAGGAACTCTCGATAGGGGGTATATCCACAATTTTTGCAAATTCATCAAGCGTCAGCTGCGGACTCATCTCGTAAGTGCGATCGTCAAGCTGCGTCACCATGTCGATGACCTCGTCATGCTCATCCCATATTTCACCCACCAGCTGCTCCAGTATATCCTCCAGCGTAATCAGGCCGGAAGTGCCGCCGAACTCGTCAATGACAATGGACATATGTACATTGCTCTTCTGCAGCTCCAGCATCAACGCCGATATCTTCATGGACTTCACGACGAACTTGGGCTTGCGAATCAGTTCTCGGACATTGGCATCGCCATCCTGCAGCAAGGCGGCGAAGAAATCCCGTTCCGACAATATGCCGATAATGTTGTCGATATCATTCTCATAGACAGGAATACGCGAGAAGCGTTCATCCAGAAAGGCTTGCTTGATGTCCTCAATAGACTGGCCTACTTCCACGGCTACCATATCCGGTCTCGGCGTCAACGCTTCGCCGACGAGGATGTCGTTGAATTCCAGCGAACGGTGCACCAGTTCCTTCTCTTCCTTGTCGATGACGCCTTCCTCTTCGCTAATCTCCACCATCACTTTAATTTCCTCTTCCGTGACGGACAGATTATTTTTCTCACCTTTGGAGAATACGCGGGAGACGAGGCTTCTCAGCTTGCTGAATATAAAGTTGACCGGGGTAAGAACCGTGATAAGCAAGAACATGATTCCTGAAATTTTCAAGGAATAGCTTTCCGCATGCTCTTTGGCGAACGACTTGGGAAGAATTTCGCCGAAGATGAGAATTAATACCGTCATGCCAAAGGTGCTGAATATAAGACCGGCGCTTGGCCCGAACAGATCCACCGACACCTTGGCCGAAATGCTCGCCGCCGCAATGTTCACGATGTTGTTGCCTACCAGTATCGTGGACAGCGCGTTGTCGAAGTTCTCGACAATGCCCAGCGCCTTCTTGCTGCCCGGCTTCTTCTCATCAACATAATTCCTCAATCTGATCTTATTGACGCTTGAGAACGCCGTCTCTGCCGAAGAGAAGAACGCCGACAATAAAATCAGTGCTCCTAGCGTTAAGAGCAAGGGTAAGGGGATGCCTTCCAAAGGGATCGTCACTCTCCTGTTTATTATACTTGGCAGAATCTTTCGCATAGCGGTACGACTCTGCGTATCATACCCTATACGAAGCAATACGCCGGACGTTTCGGTTGCTGCTGTCGCTCCGTGCCGGAGCCCGAAAGAGGTCCTGCGATTCCTCTGCTAATCCTATTTTAACCAAACGGAAGCGGAAATGCGATCTTCTTATGCGAAAAGCTTGCTAGCTACGAACAAAAAGCCCGCTGCATCTGAAACGATGAGCGGGCAGAAGCGGCATGCGGGACATGATACTAAACGCGAATATCCCGCTTATTGTAAGTGAAGTACGCCAATGCGACAGAGACCGCAGTGATGAGCAGCGCAAGCGCCACATATCCTCCATGCAGCCCATCCTTCAAGACACTGCTAGCACTGAAATATTGGAACGGGGTGAACCATCTCAGGAAGGACAAGCTCTCGCTCATATCCACCGCAACCGACAGCAAGAACGTCAGCAGCATCACTCCTGCGGATATCGATACGGCGCGTCTCGGCGACTTGCCCCATGCGGCTATGGCGACTCCCACACCGACGAATAGCAGTTGTACAAATAGCAGCCCTGGCATTAAGATGAAAATCTCGCCGAACGCCTCCCTTCCCCCTTCAAATACTCCGATCGACAATAGAGAGGAGACCAGCGTGACCACATTGAACAGGACAAGATTAATGCCGGCGGCACACAGCTTGTATGTCAACGCCTGGCTGCGGGAGATCGGCTTCACCAGCAGAAATTCCGATGTGCGGTCCCGCTCCTCCTTCGCCACAATATTGGCACCCAGCATAGAAGCGTGAACGGCAGCCATAATCAGCAAATACAGATAGACCATCCCGTAATAACCGTCAATCGTCGATATGTCCAGTTCGCCTAAGCCCATAATTGCCTTCATCGTCTTGGGCATGCTCGCCATCAGCTCGTTCATCGCCCCGCCCGACTCTGTCATCCCGGCATACTTGCTCATACTGGCCACGACCATGGCCACAATGCCGATCGACCAGAGAATAATCGACTTCCGAAGCGACTTCAGCTCGCGCAGCATTAAGTTCATGACGCCATACACTCCTTCCGCATCCCATAATGTACAAGCTCAATGACTGAACGCCGAAGCATCAATTCACATGAACGTCCCGGCGCGAGTAGCGCCAATAAGCGAATGCCACTGCAACGGCGACGATGACTCCCGAGAGCAGCAGGAATCCGGTCTCATAGCTCTCATGACTGACGATATAGGCCCGGTCGAAGTAATGCAGAGGCGACAGGTAGCGCAGAGCACCGTCTTCCTCCGTGGCGCCAATCATGCCGATAGCGAAGAAGGCGAACACCGTCCCCAGCGTAATTGGGAGCACAGTCCGAATGCGAGGTGCGAGCATGGCTGCCGCCAGGCCCAGCGCCAGGAAGATCAGCTGAATCATCGGCAGTGTCGCGGATACAAGCAGAAAGGACCCTATACTGTAATCGTCCGTCTTCACCACTGACGCCATCAAGCTCGCAACCGCGACGAACACGGCATTGGTAATCAGCAAGCAAGTGAGCGCCGCCAGCAGCTTGGCTGTCACAACCGCCCCTCTCCGTACAGGCTTCGTCAACAGGAAATCCGCCGTCTTCTCGCGCGTCTCCTTGGACAGGATGGACAAGCCCAGCCCCATCGCCTGAATAGCTCCACATAAGGAGATATAAAGGAAAATGTAGGAATAGAAGCCGAGCATGGAGGCTATCGTATCGATCTGCACCCCGACCGCCTTCAGCACCGCCTCCGGCATCGTCTCCAGCAACTTCTTGAATTGCTCCGCCTCATTGGCGAACGTAGGAAACATCGCAAGAAAGAATACCGTCAGCAAGGCAAGCGCCAACGTCCAGCCAAGCGTGCTTCGCCTGTTCGCCCGCAGCTCGAACCAATAGATGTTCATAAGCCCTCTCAATCCTCCTTCACATAAAAGTGCATGAAGATTTCCTCCAGGTCCGGCTCTTCTACCCACAAATTGCTCAGCTCCACGCTTGCAAGCCTATGCACCATTTCGTTGACGTTGCCCTTGAACAGGAAGCTGACGACACCGTCCTCCTCCTTCCACTCCGTCACTCCCTCCATGGCGAGCATGTCGCGGCTTCCCTTCTCCTTCGTCTCGATCTTGAACTTCTTGTACGTATTCTCCTTCAGGCTGCTGATCTTCTCCAGTGCGATCAGCCGGCCCTCCTTAATGATAGCGACCCGGTCGCACAACCTCTGCACCTCACTGAGAATATGGGAGGAGAAGAGGATCGTCGCTCCCTTCCGATTCTCCTCCTGCAGCAGATCGAAGAAGCGCTGCTGCATAAGCGGGTCCAGCCCGCTCGTCGGCTCATCCAATATGATCAGCTTGGGCTCGTGCAGCAAGCCCTGCACAATGCCCACCTTCTTCTTGTTGCCCAGCGACAAGTCGTCGATTCGCTTGTTCAAGTCCAGCTCCATGACGTCTGCCAGCTCTCGCATCCGCTTGCTGCAATCCTTGCCGTAGAAGCTGGCGGAATACTTCAGCAGCTCCTTCACCCGCATGTTGTCGTAGTAGAACACCTCGGAGGGAAGGTAGCCGATATGCCGCTTGATCTCCGTGCCGTGCGCGATGCAGTCTTTTCCGAAGATGCTGGCGCTGCCGCTGGTGGGATAGATCAGGCCCAGCATCGTGCGAATCGTAGTGGACTTGCCTGCCCCGTTCGGCCCGATGAAGCCGAATATTTCACCCTCTTCAACGGAGAAGCTGACATCGATAATGCCTCTTGCTTTTCCATACATCTTGGTCAGACGGTTCAGCTCAATTGCTTTCATCCCAATCCCTCCTCATGTCATTGGAACTGCTCCTTGTAGAAGCTTCTGCGGAACATGATGAAGAAAGCTTCGGCCTCCTTCATAATCGACTCCACGTCCATCACGCCGCCCGTCATCTTGACTCTCATGCGCTCCCTCTCGCCTACGCCTTCCAGTGTCCACTGAATCACTTGCACGACTCGTTCGAATGGTACGCCGTCACGGAATTTGGACGTATCCAGATTGGTCAATACCCTGCCGTAACCTCTGTCCAGCATCTCCTGATTACGCTCATCGACATCGGCCTTAATCTCGGACACGTTCTCCATATAGGCCATGCTGACGAAGCGGAACATCTCCGGGTACTTCTCGGAGATCGCTAGCTTCAGCTTGCTGATATGCCACAGCCTATCGAAGAGGTCCGTCACATGATAGTCAATCCTGCTGTACAGCTCCTCTGCCAATACGGCTACGGCATGGTCATATATATAAAGAAAGAACCCCTTCTTGCTTTTGAAATAGTGGAACAGCAACCCCTTCGATATGCCCGCCTCCTTCGCCATCTCATTCGTGGATGCGGCTGTATAGCCTTTCTCCGCAAATTCCTTCAGCGCTACATTAATAATGCGTTCTTGCTTATCCGGCTCAATCGCCTGAAACTTCTGGTACAAGTTCTTCGCCGACTCCTTTCGTTATGAATGAAGTATTGCCCCTTCTGTCGTTCAAGCACTGCCGCGGGGAAGATCATTGCTTCAGCAGCATGCGGAAAAAGCATTGACCAGTGTGGTCAATGCCATCATACTCCTCATTGACCATACTGGTCAATGCCATATTGATACGGCTTGTCTTCTACAAATCTCTGCGCAGCGCGCGCAGCACATCGATGCGGCAAGCGCGGTTCGCCGGCCGATAGCCCGACAGCATTGCAACGCCAATCGCTATGGCACAAGACAGCGCCACCAGGAACGGAGGAATCAGAGAGAAGACGAACCCGGCCGGCACCTCCTCTTCCAATGCCGCGCTCACAAGCAGCGGCAGCCCTGCATTGACCGCATAAGAGATCGCGTATGAGACGGCCGTGCCGATGACCGCTCCCATGATGCCGATCAGTCCGCTCTCCAGCAGGAAGATGCGCTTGATCGCCGACGGATTGGCGCCGATCGCTTTCATAATGCCGATATCTCCCGCCCGTTCCGTCACCGCCATCGACATCGTATTGAATATGCCGATCGACGCGATAATGACAGCGATTGTGCCAATGAATACCAGACCCGCCTTCATAATGAAGAAGACGACATTCATCTGCTTCACTTCATCCGCTACAGAATAGATGTAGTACCCGTCATCCCGCAGCTTCTGGGAAAGTCCGCTTACCTTGGAGGCATCTGTCGCGATTACCTCGACATTGGTGTACTGCCTGTCCCCGCTCATCTTCTGCAGCTCGGCTACTTGCTTCATGATGTCTTCTGTCGACGGTTCACCCTCCATATACGGCAGCTCGCCGAACGCAGTGCCCGTCAATTGTTCAATCTCCTCCAGCAGTTCTCGCCCGATATATACCGCGCCGTCCTTCTTCCACTCCCTGACCGGCTTGACCGCTACGCCTACAATGCTTGCATCTATGATCTTCTCCTGCTTCTCGCCGTCAACATAATACTGGACCTTGAGCTGCATCGTCTTGCCGATCCATTCCGCAGCATCCGGGATCTCCGGCGCTGCATCGCCGGATTCCGCGTTCTCGCCGTCATTCAAGCTCTGCCGAATATGATAGCCGACGATCACTTCGTGCGCTGCTTGCGGAAGACGTCCTGCGCTCAGCTCGAAGCCCGCTGCCGATTCCTCCTCATAATCCAGCTGAATGGTGCCGCCGATATTGTTCACTTGCTCGCCTTCCATACGCGGATCAAGGAACTGGCGTATCTGATTCTGATAAGTGACGCCTTTCACATGCGGCAGGGACCGGAAGTACGCCATATCCTCATCACGAATGCCGTACTCGCCGTTGTGCTTGTCGGCATCCTTGTCGTGAACCGTTATCCCCGTAACGAGCCGGTCGCCCACTATCTCATCCACGATGCTCTTCTGCAGGCCGAAGCCTACGGAGGCGAGCACGATAAGGAAAGCGCAACCCATCGCCGTCGCCAGCACCGTCATGAACAGCCTTGTTTTGTTGCGCTTCATATTCTGCCGGACGAACCGGAGCTGATCCTTCCATGTCATCTCTCTTCTCTCCTTCTCTCTTATACCAATCTGCCGTCTTGCAACCGGATCGTCCGGTGCCCGATGGCGGCTACCTGCTCATCGTGGGTAATAATGACGAATGTCGTGCCGAGCTCCCTGTTCAAATGCTTGATCATCGTCAGCAGTTGGCCTTCGTTCTCGCTGTCCAGACTTCCCGACGGCTCGTCCGCAAGTATGATCGGCGGCTCCAGCACCAGCGCCCGCGCAACCGATACCCGCTGCTGCTGCCCGCCGGACAGCTCGCCGGGATAATGATCGGCATACGCTTCCAGCCCTACTTCCTTCAGCAGATTTGTCACCCTTCGGCGGCGCAGCTTCGGCGAGATTCCCTTCAGCACCATCGGCAGCTCCACATTCTCATATGCCGTCATGCCGGGGATGAGCTGAAAGCTCTGGAATATAAAGCCGTAATGCGCCAATCGGAAATCCGCCCATTCGCCTTCGCTCTGCCCCGATACCTTCTTGCCGGCTACCGCAATCTCTCCCGATGTCGGCCTAATATAACCCGACATCAGATTGAGAAGCGTGGACTTGCCCGAGCCGCTGCGCCCGACGATCGATACGATTTCTCCCTTCTCTACTTTCAGGTCGATATCGTGCAAGACCGGAACCGAACGCCCTTTGCCTTTGCCGCCGATATGAAATTGATGACACACTTGGGTCAGCTGTATCATATCCGTTCACCCTCTCCTCTATCTCTGTCTTCATCTCCTATGCCTATAAGGCTACCAGCAAAGCTATAACTTCCCTTTAAGAAAACCTTAAATTTGTCTTTAGATACTCGTTGAATAATCATAAGCAAGGATAGAGCTCGGCCAGATAACGCCGAATCCAAAGAAACCGGAATAATTATGGCGAGATGAGAAAAACTTCTGTATAGGCCTTTCAGAGACGAGCGGCCAGAATGATTGTGGCAAATCCGAATAAAGCTCCAAATAAAACTGTTGTGTCGGCACCATCGGTTTGTTATAATTATAACGGAACGTATGTTCCCTTTAGGGCGGCATCATCGCCATGATGGATTGGCGCACGGTCAGCCTGCAAACCCAATCTCCCGGAGGAGGAATTGTTAATGAGTATTGAAGTCTACTTGAATTTCAATGGCAATTGCCGCGAGGCGGCTCAGTTCTACGCGAAGGTGTTCGACACGGAGCTGCAGGAGATGATGACATTCGGCCAAACTCCGCCAAGCCCCGAATTCCCCATGCCGGAGGAAGCCAAGGACTTGATCATGCATACTCGCTTGACCATTCAGGGCAGCAACGTCATGTTCTCCGACGTGTTCCCGGGCATGCCGTTCACAGTGGGCAACAATGTCAGCCTGACGGTACAGAGCAAGGACCCGGAAGTGCTGTCATCGGCATTCAATCAGCTTAAGGACGGCGGAGAAGTGCAGATGGAGCTGCAGGAGACTTTCTGGAGCAAGAAGTACGGCAGCCTGACGGACAAGTTCGGCATCGTCTGGCAGTTCAATCTGAATGAGGAAGACTGCTAGAGGACAATACACATAAATCGTTCGACAGAGGCTTACTTCAGTGAGACAATACATTGAAGTAAGCTTCTTGCTTGTGGAGGGAGAAATATAATGAAACTGGAACGGCTGTTATCCATCATCATATTGCTGCTGAACCGACGGATGATGCAGGCGAAGGAATTGGCGGAGCGATTCGAAGTATCCGTTCGAACGATCTACCGGGATATTGAGGCGATTAATGCCGCAGGCATTCCCATCGTCACCTTCCAAGGCATGAATGGCGGAATCGGACTGGCGGAAGGCTATCGGCTGGACCGCAATATCATGACGAATGACGAGCTGGCCGCCATTGTCACCGCCCTGCGCAGCATCTCCACATCTTACGGCAATGAGCAGCATCGGCAGCTCATGGAGAAGATCAACAGCGTCGTCCCCCCTGCATACTCTGAGGAATTCCAGCAGAAAACAAACCGCGTCTTGGTTGACTTATCCCCATGGGACGGCAACGAAAGGCTGCAGCCGAAGCTGCAGCTGTTGAAGGAAGCAGTGGATCGCAGCATGATCGTCACATTCAGCTATACCAATGCTCAAGGCGAAGCGTCGCATCGATGGGCAGAGCCACACACCCTTATTCTGAAAGGAAGACAGTGGTATGTGCAAGCATACTGTTTGAAGAAAGAGCAATTCCGGCTATTCAAGCTGAAGCGGATGAAGGAGCTGGAGCTTGCCGAGGGGAAGACCTTCGTGCGAAGAGAGATGCCTGCCCAGGAGCCTGTCATAAACAATAGCCGTTACGAACCAAGCGGGATGACGGAATTCGTCTTGCGCTTCCATGCCGACAGCCGCTATCTGGCAGAGGAATGCTTTGGTGTTGAGGAACTGCAGGCGTGCGATGACGGCAGCTGGCGAGTGAGGAAGGCTTACCCGGAAGATGAATGGCTATACAGCTACATCCTCAGCTTGGGCCATCATGCCGAAGTATTGGAGCCTCCCCATCTGCGAGAGATTATCGCCAAGCGCGCAGAGCAGATTATGAAAATATACAGAAGTGATCAAGCAACCTGACAGACAGCTGTCAGGTTGCTTGTTTTATACTGGGCCCATACCAATGAGGAGAGTGATCTGCCAATGAATCAAACAGAACAATCGAATGCTTCCATCTGTCAAAGCTGCAGCATGCCGATGACGGCTTCCGAGCAATACGGAACGGAAAAGGATGGTACAACATCATCGGATTACTGCCGCTACTGCTATAAGGATGGCGCCTTTACGCAAGCAGACTTCACCATGCAGGACATGATTGAATTCGATATTCCCTTCATGGTGAAAGATGGCATGGAGGAAGGTCAGGCAAGGGCACTGCTGCAAAACATTATGCCGCACTTGAAACGCTGGTCTTCGCAAGAGACAGGCTTAGGCTCCGGCATTCAGCCGGACCGTTACGAAGAGCTGCCTTCCTTCACGTTGGCAGGAATTAGCGTCGTCACGACGAATGCAGCCGAATTCAGCGGCAAGGGCAAGATTGGCAAGCTGTATGAACAGTATTACGCACAGCAAATTGGCGGACAGCTGGCCCCTCATCAACAAAAGCCTGGCCATTACGGCTGCTACTTCAACTATGAACAAGGCGACGCCGGGCGATATGAATTGATGGTCGGCGTACAGGTTCGGGAGGCAGGGCAAGACCGGCTTCCTGAAGCGGTGAAGACCTTCACCGTTCCCGCTGTAAAATACGCCGTGTTCGTCACGGAGCGGGGGCCGATTATCGAGATGGTGCAGCGGGCTTGGGCCGGTATATGGCAATGGTCGAAGCAGGCCGGCAACGAGCGGGCGTTCACAGGCGATTTCGAGTATTATGGCCCGGATATCAATCCGGAAGATGGACAGGCAGAGATTTATATCGCGATTCAACAATAACCCTTTTCACGCGCCATCCTGTTAGAGCGGCATGGCAGCAGTCGTGGAATCTGGGATCGTATCCGGCCGCGACGATCAACTGCTGGCTCCAACAGCGCTAATTACAAGATCGGAAGTAGCCGTCATGATCCAAAGGTTGCTGCAGGAATCTGAGCTGATATAGAAGCTGCAATAAAAAAAGCTTACGCCGATTTGCCATGGCGTAAGCTCTTTTCTTTTTTTGCAGACCGAATCCGACTCTATCAACCAGTAACGCTCTTACCGGCGCCATCCTCCCGCTTGATCTGCTTGCTCCGCAGTTGGCCGCACGCCGCATCGATATCCGTACCGTGCTCCAATCTGACGCTGCAGCTGATTCCCTGCTTCTTCATCGTATCGTAGAAGGCCGTGATGGACGCTTGCTCGCTCCGCTGATACTGGCTGTGCTCGTCTACCGGATTGTACGGAATGAGATTCACATTCACCAACTTGCTGCGGTCGCGCATCAGCTCTGCCAGCTCCAAGGCATGCTCCACCCGGTCATTGACGTCCTTCAGCAAAATATACTCGATCGTAATGCGGCGGTTCGTCTTCTCCAGGTAATAATCGATCGCTTCCATCAGCTTCTCGATCGGAATGGCCTTATTGATCTTCATGATCCGCGTACGCAGCTCGTTATTGGGCGCATGCAGCGATACCGCCAGATTGACGCCGAGATCGTTGTCGGCGAACTCCTTGATCTTGCCCGCCAAGCCGCTGGTCGACACCGTAATATGCCTTGGGCCAATGGCCAATCCCTTGTGATCCTTCACGATGGTGATGAAATCGGCCATATTCTCATAATTGTCGAACGGCTCGCCGATTCCCATTACGACAATGTGGGTTACGCGCTCGTCTCGACCCGACTGATCAAGATGAAGCTGCACCTTCATAATCTGCTCCACGACCTCAGCCGCGCTTAAGTCTCTGCTCTTCGCGAGCAAGCCGCTGGCGCAGAAGCTGCAGCCGATATTGCAGCCCACCTGCGTCGTCACGCAGACCGACAAGCCGAATTTATGGCGCATCAGCACCGTCTCGATCAGGTTGCCGTCCGCAAGCCGGAACAGGAATTTGATCGTGCCGTCCGCCGACTCCTGCCGCGTATGCTCCGTCAAGGTGCCGATCGTAAAGTGCTCGTTCAACAGCGCTGTACAATCGGCGTGCACCTCCGCCATTTCGTCGATCGATACGACCCGCTTCCGGTACAGAAAGTCCCATACTTGGCCCGCCCGGAATTTCCGATGTCCGTGCTCCAGCAGCCACTGGGATAGTGTATCTAATGTAAGTCCATATAGGGATGGTTTGCTCATGCTTCGTCCTCACTTTACGCTAAGAGCCCCGGTCTATCCTGATCCATACGCATGGGGATACGTTCCCGGAGCTGTTGTCTGCTACCTATTGTCCCAAAAAAGGGGGGCTAACACAAGGGGCGGCTTCCCGTCTCGCCATACCAGCCATGGTTAACTTTCACTATAATCGTGTTATCGATTGACAGCCATTCGTCATACTTCTACAGTTGTAATTAACTTACCTGCAAGGAAAGGAATGCTTGTTATGACAGCTACCCACCATTCTTCCAACGACGATAACCGTACCCGGCAACTTCGCGCCGACTGCGAGAGCTGCTTCGGACTGTGCTGCGTCGCCTTGCCCTTCTCGGCCTCATCCGATTTCCCGGTCGACAAGCCGGCCGGCCAGCCATGCGGCCATCTGCAGGAGAACTTCCGATGCTCCGTCCACAGTCAATTAAGGAATCTCGGTTACCGTGGCTGCACCGTATTCGACTGCTTCGGGGCGGGTCAGAAGATCTCGCAGGTGACTTATAAGGGGCCGGACTGGCGTACGCATCCGGACTCCGCGACAGATATGCACAGCGCTTTTCTGGCTATGAGGGCGATTCATGAATTGATGTGGTATGTTAACGAAGTATTGGACAGAACCTCCGCTCACTCCCTGCACAAGGAAGCGGCCGACAAGCTGCGAGAACTTGAAAGATTGAGCCTTCAGAGCGCCGACGAACTGGGAACTCTGGACACATTCGCGCTGCGGGACGAGATCAGTCCTTTACTGATGAAGACGAGTGAGCTGATTCGAGCGGAAGGGAAGCAGTCGCACCATCCTTCCCTGGGCCGAAAGCCCCGCAAGATCGGGCGGGGAACCGATCAGATCGGAGCGAACTTGCAAGGCGCGGATTTGCGCGGAGAGAATATGCGCGGCGCTTTCCTGATCGCCGCCGACTTGAGCGGCGCCGATCTGCGATGGGCAGATCTGATCGGAGCGGATCTGCGGGATGCCAATCTATGTGCCGCCGATCTGCGTGAGAGCTTGTTCCTGACGCAATTCCAGGTCAATGCGGCGATCGGCGACGCCCGCACGAAGCTGCCGCCGACGCTGGAACGCCCGCAGCATTGGGCCAACTAATCCAAGCTCCGAATATGATCAATCCGCTTCTTCATATCTGTGAAGCTGATCGCTCCGAGATACCGCTCGCGGACGACCCCGCTCTCATCAATAACGAACGTGGTAGGATAGGCGGCTACGCGATAATCGTCCGTCGTCTTCCCGCTGCTATCCAATGCGACGGGGAAGCTGTACCCTTCTGCCGAAGCAACCTCTCCCACCTTCTTCGCGCTGCTCTCCTGGCTTGTAACATTGACCGTCACGATCGCCACTTCCTCGCCTTGCTCCTTATAGTGCTCGTACAGCTTCTCCACATGCGGCATCTCCGTCCGGCATACCTTGCACCAGGTCGTCCAGAAGTTGACCATCACCGTCTTGCCGCGCAGCTCTCCCAGCGCGATCATCTCTCCCTCCAGGTTCGTCAAGCCGAATGGCGGTGCAATATCGCCGACCTTGGCGCCTACTTCGTCGCTTCCGCTGGTGGAGGTACCTTCAAGCAACGATTCTGTCGCGCCATGAAGCGTATAAGCGAGCAGGATTAGCAAGCCCAGCAGACTCAGCCCTTGCACCGCGATTCGCTTCGGCTGCCGGCGTTCTGTCCGCCGCCCATCCTCCGCCTGCGGCTTCTCCGTTCTGTTCAGCCGCAGCAGCAGGGCCGATGACGCCAATGCGACGAGCAGCACAATCCAATGATAGAGCTGCACATCGCGGGAGAAGAATAAGCTAGCCAGCGCATACATGGCCGCCCATCCGGACGCCGTCATTCCGGTTAAGGTTAATGATTCCGCCATCGTATACCGACGACTGTAACGGTATAGCGCCCATCCTGCCGAGACGATGGTCGCAAGCCAGAACCCCGCCGTTCCCCCGCTGAAGTACAAGAGAGATAACGGCCGCTGTACGACGCTTGCCGGATCGATCAGCAGCAGGCTGCCTTTCCATATCACAATCCATAAGAGCATGCTGCCCCATGCTGCGGACAAGTCCGCTTCCTTCCCGGGATGCCCTCTTCTCAGAAGCCGCAAGGCCAGCGCTCCGGCCAAGGCTGAGGCCAGATAGACAAGCAGCTCCGTATTCAGCACGAACGACCCCAGCTGTATATTCGACATGCTTCTCCCCCTTCCGATACCGGTTATCTTCTTGCCATTATAGCACTTCGGGTGCATGAGAAAACCTCTATCGAGGATTTTCAAAGATGAGCGACCTATAGTTTGCAAAGCAAACTCGCTTCGGAAGGATAAAGTGAGTTTTATCGCCAATAAGAATTTTGGATTTCGAGCAATATGCCCCAACTCTAGCGCTTCATTCGGAGTTGGAGGCCGCTTAGCTGGATTTTGAGTAGTTATTATAGTAAAAAGCTCCATCCTATATCCTACAAGTGGAAAATGTACAGTTAAATCAGACAAGTTCACACGAAAACTCATCTCTCGGACAGAATAAGCGCATAAAATCCAGTTCATTTGTCATTAGCAGGAGTATTTCGATAAATGAATGACATGAAATACAGTTAGATTAACCTCTTCAGCTTCCATACTTCATCCTATTCAAGCGTAAACGGCTATCGCCGCCCATTAGCGGCGGCATTAGCTTACGTTTCGCGATGAGATATGGGCATCAGTATAAGAGTGAAACTTATCCTGATGCCCATATCACAAAAAAACAGCAAGGACGCCTTCGTAAGCGCCTTGCTGCTTGATTGCTATTCCGTCAGGATGCCAGCTCCCATTGCTTCGCTTCAATCTCCAGAGGCATCTCGCGGCGGCGGGCCCGATACGCCGCATAGTAGAAGGCGACGGTAAGTCCTGCCGTGATGACAGCAGCTACTACATAGGACACATTAAGCGGCAAGCCGAAGCCGATGCCTGCATTCAGAATGTACGTCATCGTAGCCATTGTCATGAATATGCCCGGTATCATGGCGATCCAGTAGTTGCGCTTGGCGATGAACAGGTACATCGCTCCCACCCACAGCGCGATCACAGCTGTCGATTGATTCGCCCAGGAGAAGTATCTCCACAGCAGCGTGAAGTCGATCTTGGTCAAGGCGAAGGACAAAGCGAACAGCGGAAGCGCGATCCACAGCCGGTTCATGATTTTCTTCTGTCCTACATTGAAGTAATCGGCGAGAATCATTCGGGCGCTGCGGAATGCCGTATCGCCGGAAGTGATCGGAAGCACGATGACGCCTAGCACAGCCAGAGTTCCGCCGATCGCGCCCAGCAGCAAGGTGGAAGCTTCGCTTACCACAGCCGCAGGGCCGCCGCTTGCCAGCAGCTCGTTAAGGCCGACAGGCCCGCGGAACAAGCTCATCGCCGCAGCTGCCCAGATCATCGCAATGATGCCTTCGGCAATCATCATGCCGTAGAAGATTTTGCGTCCATGGCGCTCGCTCTGTGTCGTCCGGGAAATAATCGGCGTCTGCGTCGCATGGAAGCCGGACAACGCCCCGCAGGAAATCGTCAGGAACAGCAGCGGGAAGATCGGCGCTTGCGCCGGATGCATATTCGCCAGCGTCAACTCCGGAATCGGTGCGCCCGTCACGATTAGCATAATGCCTACGCCAACCGCACTGATCAGCAGCAGCGCTCCGAATAGCGGGTAGAAGCGGCCAATCACTTTGTCAATCGGCAGGAACGTAGCCAGGATGTAATAGACGAAGATACAGCCCAGAATAACGCCAAGACCAACTGCGCCATCCATCAGATTGTTCAGCAGCGTGGCGGGAGACGTCACGAATACCGTACCAACCAAGAGCAGCAGCAGAATCGCAAATGCATTCACGACGTGCTTCATTGACTTGCCCAGGAATTTGCCCGCCAGCTCAGGCAAGTGTGCGCCGCGATTGCGGATGGAGATCATGCCTGTCAAGTAATCGTGCACGGCGCCTGCGAATATACAGCCGACGACGATCCAGATGAATGCGACCGGTCCGTACAGCGCCCCCATAATGGGACCGAAGATGGGGCCGACCCCCGCAATATTGAGCAGTTGGATCAGTGAGTTCTTCTTGGCGTTCATCGGCAAGTAATCGACGCCGTCGCTATGGGTATAAGCCGGAGTCTGGCGCTGCTCTTTCACGCCGAACACCTTCTCCACGAATTTGCCGTATGTGAAATAACCAACGATCAGAAGTATGATGCCTGCGATAAATGTATACATGAGCTTTAGCCCCCTTCATGGTTGGATGCGCTTTCAACCTATGAGGCTATTGTAAATGAAAGCGCTGCAATCAGGACGCTTTCAGGCACAACATGCAGCAATCGCAGGTTAAGATGCACCGAGAAGGGGGCGAAGAGCAGAGCAACATAACCCCTCTATCCAAATTAGTCGAGAGGACTTCCACTTAGTATTCATATCTCCAGCCTTTCCCTTAATCCCTTCACATAGTTGCGGCTGACGCAGACAAGCTCCTTCATGCCATCCAGCTCCAGCTGATAGGCGCCATTGAACCAAGGAGTGAGACGCTTGATGCTGTCCAGATTGACGAGATAGCTCTTGTGCACGCGGTGGAAGGAATACGCCGACAGCCTGCGCTCCAGCTCCTTAAGCGTAAGCTTCGTCATATATTCGCGACCGACGCAGACAATCTTCGCGCCTTTGTCCTCGAAGACGATATATCGGATATCGCCGGGCTCCAGATACATAATCTCCCCACCACTCTCTATGGCGAGCTTCCCCAAGCCGGCCGTCCTGCGCGGCGCCTCCCGCTTCTCTCCCCCGCTGTCGCGTACAAGCGTCTTCCTCACCCGCTCCATCGTATCGGCCAGCTGCTCCTCATCGTAAGGCTTCAGCAGGTAATCCGTCGCCTCATAGCGGAACGCCTGCACGGCAAAGTCGGGATACGCGGTCGCAAATACAAGCAGCGGCGGCTTCTTCAGCTCCCGCAGCGACTTCGCCGCCTCCAATCCATTCATCCCCGGCATCTCAATGTCCAGAAACATCACATCCGGCTGAAGTTGAATGGCTTTCATTAATGCCGCCTCGCCGTTATCGGCTTCGCCCGCAATCTGAATTCCCTGCTGTTCGCCCAGCAGATGCTTCAGCTCAGCCCGGCTATGGGGTTCGTCATCCACGATCAGCACTCTGATCTTCTGGTCCATTGGTTATCTCTCCTTCGGTAGGCAGCTTGAAGCTGACTCGAGTTCCTTCGCCATAGGTGCTCATGATATGCAGCCCGGCTCCCTCGCCGTACATCAGCCTGAGCCGGCGGTCTACGTTATAGAGCCCCACTCCCGCTCCTCGTTCGGCATCGTGCCATTCCGACTCGGGCTGCTGCTCCGATCGCTCACTGTCTTCTCTTTCATCGGCCTCTCCGTTCCAGCGGGAACGCAGCCTCTCCACCAGCGAAGCCGGCATGCCGATGCCGTCATCATCTACCGCCACTTCTATGCCACCTGCAGCTCGCCTGATGAAGATGGTTACGCAGCCTGCTCCGGAGTGCTTGCGCAGACCATGCTTGACCGCATTCTCCACCAGCGGCTGAAGAGTGAGCGGCGGCAGCGTGCGCGCCAATATATCATCGTCGACTTCATAAGTGACTCGCAGCTTGTCCGCAAAGCGGGCCTCTTCAATCGTCAGATACGCCTTCACATGCTTCAGCTCTGTCTCCAGCGTCGTACGCTCCTCTGTCGTTCCCTTCAAATTTTGCCGGAAAAAATGAGATAAATGGACAAGCAGCCTGCGCGCTTCGCTCGGGTTGCTTCTGATTAGCGATATGACCGTATTCAGAGAGTTGAACAGAAAGTGAGGACTTATCTGCGCCTGCAACACCTTGATCTCCGCTTCCTTCTTCAGTTGATTAGCCTTGTCGGCATCCGCCAGCTCAATCTGATTGCCCAGCAGTACGCTGAGGCCCCTGATGAACTCCAGCACCACATCCGTAATTTCCTTGGGGGAATCGTAGTAAAATTTGATCGTGCCGATCGTCTCGCCCCTTCTCTTCAGCGGAGCGACTACCGCCGCACTCAACACGCACGATGCATGTCGGCAATGGAGCTCGTCTTCCCCCGTCACCACGACTTCGCCCTGCCGCAGCACTTGGCGGGTAACTTCCGTCTGAATGGGCGCTCCCGGCTGATGATGGTCGTCGCCGGCTCCGATATGGGCAAGAATATGACTGCTGTCCGTCATGGAGATCGCAATTGCATTCATCTCGCGATACAGAATGGCGCATACGGCCGAAGCGGATTGCGGCGTCATCCCTTGCCGCATGTAGCCCAGTGTCTCGTCGGCAATGCGCAGCGACTTCTGCGTCTGCTCCGCCCCGGCCTTCTGCTGCTCGCTTACGACGCTCTGAATGATCAGCAGGAAGAGCGCCGCGCCGATGCCGTTGGCGGCAATCATGGGCAAGCCGATGACGGACACCAACGACCAGGCCTGATCGAATGGCCTTGCCAGCAGCAGAATGACAAGCATCTGGATCGCTTCCGCCCCCGCGCCAATTAAGAGTGCGGTGGACAACTTGACATTGCGGCTTCTCCGATAGAAGATGCCGGAGAGCACACCGGCAATAACGGTGGCCAGGCTGCAAGGCACGGCGGTGAACCCTCCCAGTGTAAAACGGTGAATGCCGGCAATCAACCCCGCCCCTATGCCGATTCGGTACCCCCCGAACAATCCGGCCAGCACGACGCCGATGACACGGGAGTTCGCTATCGCCTCATCCGGTCCCAGCACATCCGCCCACGGATTGAACTGCATCGTGCTGGCATTGAAGGCGACGCCGGTATAGGTGCCAATAATACCGAACGCACCGAAGAATACTATGGCGGTAATCTGATGCCGCATGTGAAGGCTGTCCCGGTAGATCATGTCGCGAAAGAAGGGGAGCCGAGTAAGCACAAGCGCAATCGTTACAATAATACCCAGCTTCTCCAGCATCGTAATCATCAATTGGAACAAGCTCGTCCCCTCCTTTTGCCAGCAGGCGCTTCGCCTGTATAGTCAGTTACCCGTAGTGTAGCCCGAAGCCCGCTGGAAAATCAATGCGAAGTCGGCCAAATCATTGCAACAACTCCACCGCTTCTGCGCGAAAGAAAATGATTGCAACATATCGACTGCCCGACTCGTCATGAGCAATAATCAGTTCCATAAGGAGGATATTCTGGCATGAAAAGATGGATCGTCGTTCCTGCAGCCATATTTCTCGCTTCATCGGTCATGAGCGGATATTTATATTTCTACAAGCCAACCCTAAGCCATAAGCCGTCTATTGAGATGCAAGCCTACGCTGCCCTTAATGACAAGGAAAAAGGACGGGTCCCCGTCAGTCCCAAAGATGCTGCCGTGGCCAAAGTGACGGTAGATGAGGGAATCGCGGCGCGCATCGGCAGCCATTATATCGGCACGAATGTCTATTCTGTCATGTTCAATCAGACGTCGACGGCATCTTCCGGCAACCTAGTCGTCTATATAGATATGAATCGAACGAAAGTGCTGGGCAAAGGCTCACTTGACGAAGCTCCTTAAAATACTGTTTCAGCAACGTTCCATTTACAATATATACACAGATTTCGACACTTGTACCCACAAAATCCACAGCTTATCCACATTAATCACAAAATTTTCGCACATTTCAAGCAAAAAAAGTGATTTTCACAGGTTTCCACATGTCTTCACGTCTTTTTATACACAAATTATCAACAATCCATCCACAGACTGTCCACAACTTTATCCACAAAACTGCTGACTAGCTCGTCTACCTACATACCAGTAGCACTCCAATTCCACTACTCCACACATTCTCCTCTCTCCAATCATCCCACTCTCACTCCAAACAAATTCCACACACTCCTTTCACTTTACCTCGTCCCATTCACTCCACTTCCCTCTCTCTTCACCTCGTCCCATTCACTCCACTCATTCCCCTTTCTCTTCACCTCGTCCATAGGTTCTGCTGTGCATTGACTGATCATCAAGTGCTTACGGACGTGACAGCCGCTATTTCGCCGAAATATAGGAAAATCGAAATGTAACGGGTGCAGCTGACGTTATTACCCTTTATTGCCTGCGATTTCAGACCAAATATGCAAAATAGGGGCTGTGGCAACCGCTAAAAACGACAAGCAGTTCCATAATGGAAAATAGCGCTTGCCACAACCGTTAGAAGTTCGGTACTGCAACAAAGACGGTTGCTCAGCTGCAGCCGCCTCCCCCACATAACCTATTCGCTATCTATTCCGCACTGTCTACTCCGCATTATCCATTCCGTATAATTAATTACCGCTATCCACCAATTCGTGAACGCGATCAAGCTCTGGCAAGGAAGGAATCGCTCCCTTCCCGGTAGCCGTCAATGCGCCCATCGCATTGGCAAAGGCCAGCAGGGATGTCAGCTGCTCAATGGACATATCCACATGTGGATAACCGGCTTGCAACAGTTGATACAGCGCCCCGCCGAAAAAAGCGTCACCGGACCCCGTCGTATCTGCAACTTCTACTTGGTATCCGAGATGTCTGGCCGAGAGGAACGATGCTCCGCTCTTACTTCGAATTTCACTTTCGGTTTCACCTTCGCTCTCCCATTGGCTCTCGCCAACATGATTGCTGACACGCTCATCAGCATGGTTATCCACGTGGTTCTCAGCATGACTTGCACCTGAGGCTTCCTCTGCATTGTTCGCGCTAACCGCACCTGCCTCACCTACCGCAGCTCGGCAGTAACTGCCGTCCGCTCCCATCGTCACGAACAGTAAAGCAATGCCGTACTGCTCCATCAACAGGCTCGAACCCTTCTCCAGTTCGCTCGTTCCCGTCAGGAAGTGAAGCTCTTCCTCCGATAGCTTGACGACATCCGCGAGTTGCAGTCCTTCCATTATTGCCGTCCGCGCATGCTCGGCGTCCCGCCATAACGACAAGCGAAGATTGGGATCGTACGAGATCAGCGCCCCGTGTCGTCTGGCGATTGCAGCCGACTTCAGCGTCGCTGTTCGAGAGGGTTCATCCGTCAGCGTGATCGATCCGAAATGGAACACTTTCGCCTCCTGTACCAGCGCCGCATGGACATCCTCCGACTTCAGGAGCTGATCTGCGCCCGGCTTCCGATAGAAGGTGAATGAGCGGTCCCCTGTGCGGTCAAGCTGAACGAAGGCCAGCGTCGTCCGGGCTTCGTCCGTATAGACCATCCCGCTCGTATTGATGCCACTATTCTCCAGCGTCTCCGCCAGGTAGCGGCCGAAATCGTCATTCCCCACCGCGCCGATGAAAGCCGTCTTCCTTCCCAGCTTCGCCAGAGCGGCCAGCACATTGGCAGGCGCTCCGCCCGGATTCCGCTCGAACAGCGGCTGCCCCTGATCCGATACGCCGTGCGGCGTGAAATCGATTAACAGCTCTCCTAATGCGACTACGTCCATGTCGAATCTTCCTTTCTTCCCTCAGCTTTACATCGATAAGATAATCCTATCACAGGGACCATCGGGGAACGAGAAGAGAATGCTGCGGAAGGCCTTCCACCCGATCCCGATTCTCTGCCGAATGAACGGCTGCCACTTCACACGGGATATGCCGAAGCTGCTAGCGGAAGCAGGCATCAGCATTGAACATCGGGACTCCTATTGGATTGATATGGCAAGAAAAGAACCTGCAGAACGAACATCTCTCTCCATGTCCATTCTGCAGGTGCAAGAACCCCTATCGTCAACCGTAGCCACATCACTTAAAACTCGTCTCTCTCACTCTTTCCCTCTTCCGGCCGATGTCTGGCCTAAAGCTTAGACCGTCCTCTCCGCGAACTTCCGGAAGCGCATCAGCGCAATCGCCAGACCCAGCAGACCGAAGCCGAACAGCACGGCCAGCGTAATGCCGATGCCTCCGACGCCCGCGCCGCGGATCATGACATCTTGCATTGCCTGCTGCGCCCAGTATTGCGGCGTGAATTGGCCGATGATCTGCACCGCCCGCGGCAGGAACTCGAACGGGAACCACAGTCCTCCCATAATGGCGCCGCCCATCGCAATAATCTGCACCAGCGCGATGCCCATATTCTCGCTGCTTACCGTCAGCGACAGCAGCAAGCCGAGTCCGGTGGCGCAGATCGCCAGCCCGAACACGATCAGCGCGATCGCCAGCGGGTCGCCAATACTCAAGCCATAGACGAAATGACCGAACGTCAGCAGCGTCGTCGACTGAATCAGCACGACGATAATATGCGGAATCCACATGCCGATCAGATAGCTCATCGGCTTCATCGGCGTCCCCTGCAGACGCATTAGCATCCCGCCGTTGCGATCCTTCAGGAAGCTCGTCACCATGCTGATCATGACGAAGAAGACGAACATGACTGTATAGCCGGGTACGATCTGAGTGACGGAATCAACCTTGGCCGCATGCTCCTTCACTTCCGTCAGCGTGACAGGACGCTCCAGAATGCCCTTCACATCCCCCTCGCCAAGCCCCATCTCCGTCAATACCGCTTGCAGCTTGCCTTCCCGGTACTGGCTCAGCACACTGTCCAGAATGGCCACCACCGGCGCCGCCGCGTCATTCGCTGCCGCATCGCGGTATACTTCGATCTCCGCATTGTCCCGGGCATCCAGCTTGGCGCCGAAGCCGTCGGGAATGACGACGAGCAGCGTCCGCCCCCCGTCGCGCACCTGCTGCAGCTGATCCTCCAGCGGAGCTTCCTTGTCCTGCTTCAGCTCTACGCTGTCGATTCCTTCCAGAATGCCGATAAATTCGCCGGATTGCCGGCTCCCGTCCGCATCGTAGTAATTCACATTAATCGTCATATTTTCCGTACTGCCGAAGATCGAGCTGAACATGACGATGAACAAGATCGGCAGGCCGATCAGCCAGAAGAACGCCCCTTTATCCTTCAGTATCAGCAGTAATTCCTTGCGTGCAATCGTCCAAAACATCGCTGCTCCTCCTTCTATTCTGCCTACCGCTAGTCTCTCAGTTTCTCGCCTGTCAGCTTGAGGAACACGCTGTCCAGCGACGGCTTCATCATCTCCAGCGCCATGACCGCCGCACCGCTGCGCGACAGTTCCTCCGATACGCGGCCCATCATGTCCAGCGGCTGCTCGCATTCCAGCACCCAGCCCCTGCCTTCCCGGGTCGCCTTCTGCAGGCCTGCCAGCTTCGGCGCTTCCTTCCACCCGTCCGTCTCGACGTACACAGCCTTAAGTGCGTGCTTCTCCAGCAGCTCCTCCAGTGGCCCCTGCGTAATAATGCGGCCATGATCGATGATGGCCACCGCATCGCAGAGCGCCTCCACTTCCTCCATATAATGCGTGGAGTAGATCAGCGTCACGCCTTCCTTCTGCAGACCGCGCAGCAGCTCGAAGATATGATTCCGCGACTGAGGATCGATGCCGACCGTAGGCTCGTCCAGAATGACCAGCTTCGGCTCGTGCAGCAGAGCGGCGGCGATATTGATGCGGCGCTTCATTCCGCCGGAATAAGAGGCGACCGTATCGTCCGCGCGATCCGACAAGCCGACGCGCTCCAGCACCTGGCCGATCCGCCGCTTCAGCTCCGCTCCACGCACACCGTACATTTCGCCGAAAAACTTTAAATTTTGCCGCGCGCTTAACTTTTCGTACAAGGTAATGTCCTGAGGGACATAGCCCACCTTGGCCCGAATCTCTCCCGCCTGCTTGCCAACGTCCATTCCCATCACCCCGATGCTTCCCGCATCATGGCGCAGAATACCCGTAAGCAGCTTCATCATCGTCGACTTGCCCGCCCCGTTCGGTCCCAGCAAGCCGAAGCAACTGCCCGCCTCCACGCTCATGCTTACGCCGTCCAGCGCAACTTTCCCGTTATAGGCTTTCATCACCTGTTCTACTTTTAGCACTTGGCTCATTGCTGCCCGCTCTCCCTTCGACTGCTCCCTGGTTGCTTGCTCTCATTATGCATGAATTTCCCATACGGCAAGGCATATTGTGCATGACCTGCACGGATCGGCGCTTGAACTGCATGAATTGCTGCGCGAATGGCAGATCGCAACATGCATCCTTAACGCTTCTGCAGCGACTTGTTCAGCTCCTCCGCTTGCTTGCGGAGGAACAGCCTCACGATAAAAGCTATGATTAAATAAATCACTGTAAAAATAGCCAGCGATATGATGAATGCCATCCCATGCAGCGGCGGAAGCCAGCCGACGGATATCGCAACGATATAAAACGCGCTGAAGGACAGCAAATAGTGCGTCGTCATTTGCCGCAAGAGACTCCAGCTCTCAATCTCGAACAGAAAGGAAGCCAGTCCGAAATAGATGCCCAGCAGAATGCCGCCAAGTCCATTCCACCATATCTGCTCAACGGTCACATGAATATTGTTGAAGACCACCCATGTCAGCACCGCGAACAACTGCAGCCCGGAATAGGCGATGCCCACCATCAGACGCGGAAGCACTTTATAGATCACTCTTGCCACCTCCCAGAATTAAACGTTCCTTCAGCTTGGACACATAGGCTCGAGATACATATTCCTTGCTTCCCGATTGGAAGTAGACGCACAGATTGCCGTTGAAGGACAGCTCGAAGCGGCTGATCCGGTCCAGGTTGCCGATGACGGACTTGGAGAAGCGCATGAAGGGATAGCGCCCCAGCACCTCCTCCACCTCATACAGCTTCATTCTCAACTCGATGCTTTGCCCCTTCGTGGAAGCGAACACTTTGCGCTTCTCCGCGAAGACGTAATCAATTTCCGTCGGCTCCAGCAAGATGGATCTGTCGTCCTGCATGCCAACGAGCCGCTTCCCTCCGGGCTGCCGGGGGTTCTGGATGTGCTTGACCAGCTCAGCCAGCTCTTCCGTCCATTCCCCTGCCTGAATGGTGATGACGGTCTCCTTGTGCTTTTCGCTAATGTCGATGTGCAGCTTCACTGTTTTCTCACTCTCCATGACCCTCTTATTTGTAACACGGCTATGCTTCCTGTACTTGCACACCGTTATAACCTGCACGTTTCCATACATGAACTCACCTAAATGAATGATAACACTTCACTCTGATGAGGAGTATGCTAATCCTGTTATTTCAGCCAAATACCTATGACTTTAGCACCAAATAGATCAAGATCGACTATGCCTCTGGCCGTTGTATGTCAACGGAGCCGCTTTGTACACGCCAGCAAAAAAAGGATATACAAGGAAAATCACCTGTGCTATATTAAAAATGAAACCAATGTTTTATTAATTGAAACATAATAGAACGGAGTGATGAGAGAAGGATGAACCGCTACGAGAAGTCGAAGGCGAAATATGAACAATCCAAGCGCTATCTGGCAGGCGGTGTCGCAAGCTCGCTGCGGACGGCCATGAAGCCGGTACCCCTGTTCGCACAATCCGGCAAAGGCTCGAAAGTCGTCGATGTCGACGGCAACACCTACATCGACTACTTGCTTGCATACGGCCCGCTTATACTGGGCCATGCCAATCCGGCGCTGACGGACGCCCTGCATGAAGCGATGCAGAAGGGGATTACGTTCGGCCTGCAGCACGAAGGCGAGATTGAAGCGGCGAAGCGGCTGACCGAGCTGCTGCCGTGCGCCGACAAGGCTGTGCTCAGCGGCTCCGGCACAGAGGCGGTCATGCTGGCGCTGCGTCTGGCGCGCGCTTATACGGGAAGAACGAAGGTCGTCCGGTTCCACGGGCATTATCACGGCTGGTCGGACTCCATCTTCACAGCATTCCCAAGCGCGGACATGCGGGCATCCGCCGCCGCAGCCGGAGGCGGCTCCGGCGTTCAGCCGGGCACGGGCGGCCAGAGCGAGCTTAGTCTGCAGGACGTCATCCTGCTGCCATGGAACGATTCCGACGCGCTGCTGGAAGCGCTTGAGGCCCATGGTGACGAGATCGCCGCTATTATCTCGGAGCCTGTCATGTGCAATTCCGGCTGTATCGCTCCCCGTCCGGGGTATCTGGAGCTCGTCAGAGCAGAGACGGAGCGGCGCGGCATCGTATTCATCATGGATGAGGTCATTACGGGATTCAGGCTGGGCCTTAGCGGCGCACATGGCCGGTTCGGCATCCGGCCCGATCTGGTGACGATCGGCAAGGCGATGGGAAGCGGCATCGCCGTAAGCGGCGTAGCCGGCAGCGCGAAGCTGATGAAGCTGATCGAAGACGGCACCGTCAGCCATCTGGGCACGCTGAACGGCAATGGTGTCGCGACAGCTGCTGTGCTGGCCACCATCGCCGAGCTGTCCAAGAACGAAGGCGCAGCTTATAATGTGATGGAGGATACGACGCAGGGGCTGGTGGCAGGCTTGCGCGCATTGCTGAAGAAGCATGGCAAGAGCGGCATCATCAACCACGCAGGCGGACCCGTCTTCCACTTCATGTTCACCGAAGAGGAAGCGGTCGAAGACTTCGCCTCCTTCAACAAACGCGATTCCGCAGCCTATTCCCGCTTCGCGGAGGAGATGCTGGCGGAAGGCGTGCTGGTCAGGCCGAACGGACTCTGGTATGTATCGGCTGTCCATAGCGCCGAAGATGTAGAGGCTACGCTTCAAGCTGCGGACGCTGCGCTGGGTCGTCTCCCGGGATAACGGAGATTGGAGCGAAAGCTATGAACAAGGAAGCGGCAGACAAGCCGGACAGATATATTATTCAATCGATCGACAAAGCGTTGACTTTAATTGAGCTGCTCGCCGAACGCGGCTCACTCAGCCTAATCGAGCTGACGGAGCTGCTGGAGCAGCCGAAATCGTCGACGTACCGCATTATTCTGACGCTGCAGAACCGCGGCTTCATTGCCCGCGACGACGAGGACGGGAAGTATTGCCTCGGCTATAAGCAGCTGATGCTGACGCGTGACCTGCTGGAGCGCAACACGCTGCGCACCGCAGCCATGGCGGAGATGAAGCGATTGTCGGAGCTGTACGGCGACACTGTCAATCTGGGCGTCCTGGTGGACGGCGATGTGCTGTATGTAGACATTATCGGAAGCCTCCACCCGCTGCGCATGACGGATACGGTCGGCTCACGCGCCCCCTTCCATGCGACGGCTATGGGCAAGGCCATATGCGCCGGAATGTCCGATGACGAAGCGGAGCAGTTGGCCCGCCAGTACGGACTTCCCGCCTGCACGGACCATACCATTACAAGCTGGACTCGTCTTCAAGAGGAGCTGGAGCTGGTTCGGCAGCGCGGCTACGCGCTAGACGATCAGGAGATTGTAGAAGGCGCGCGCTGCGTCGCCGCTCCTATCTACAATATGTACGGCAAGGTCGAAGGAGCCGTCAGCTTGTCCGGTGCCATGCATCGATTCGCTGACGACAAGCTGGCCGCCATTACAGAGCAAGTGAAGCAAGCGGCGGCAGCCGTGTCCCGCAAGCTTGGCTATCGGTGAGGCAGAATTACACATTTTATTTCCAATAGAAAGAGGGATCTCCATGTCAGAATGTATTCAATCGGCGCAAGCGCCTCAATTCCCGCTCCCCTTCTCGCATGCGATTCGCGCCGGAGAGTTCGTCTACGTATCAGGTCAGGTGGGCGTCATTCCGGAGACTCGGGAGATGGACGGCGACACGATCGAAAGCCAGACGATCCGGGCTCTTCGCAATATCGAGCTGATTCTGAAGGATGTCGGGCTGACCATGGATCACATTATTAAAATCAATGCCGTACTGACACACATCGAAGACTCGCCGGCGTATAACAAGGCCTACGAGAGCTTCATGAATGCGCCTTATCCGACAAGAACGACTGTCCAGGCCGGTCTCGGTCCTTATCTGGTGGAGATCGATGCCATCGCCTATGCGCCATCCGTGCGAGGCGGTACGGCATGAATGACCGAGCGATAGAGAGCTCATCCGCGCTCTCTGCCCATGGCGACGCGCCTCGCATCGCCGTCGCCGGCATTCTGCACGAGACGAATACCTTCGCACCGTTCGCGACAGGTATCGACGCTTTCCGGCAGGAGTGGATTGCGGGCAACGCGGCCTTCGAGGCGCGCTATGGCGGGACGCGAACGTCAATGGGCGGGGCGATCGATGCAGCCGTTCAACATGGCGCAGCGCTGGCGGCGGGTCTGTATGCCGCCGCCACGCCAAGCGGCATGGTAACGGCGGAAGCGGCCGAGGAGCTGATGAATGCCGTAGTCGCATCAGTTGATCCGGAAGCGGACGGGCTGCTGCTGATCATGCACGGAGCCATGGTCGCGGAGGGCATTCCCGATATGGAAGGCGAGCTGCTGGGAAGATTGCGGAAGCGGCTGGGCCGACAATTCCCCATCGCGATGACGATTGACCTGCACGGCAATGTGAGCGAAGAGATGGCGGAGCTCGCCGACCTGATTGTCGGCTACGACACCTATCCGCATATCGATATGTACGAGCGGGCTGTAGAAGCCTTCGGGCTGCTTATGCGCTACATAGAACGCGGCATTCGCCCCGTTCGGGCGCTTGCCCACACTGGCATGATCGTCGTTCCGCAAGCGATGATGACGGAAGAGGGAGCGATGAAGGAACTTATGGATCGGGCCTTCGCGATGGAAGATGCGCCCGGCATTTTGAACGTCACCGTAGCCGGTGGATTTCCTTACAGCGACGTCCCGGATGCGGGCATGACCTTCATCGTCACCGCCGACGGCGACGAAGCGCTGGCCGTACGCTGCGCGGAAGAGCTGGCCCGTCTGGCAGTCAGCTGGAAGGACCGCTTCCAGCTGCAGGCGCTGCAGCCGCTGGAAGCCGTGCGGACCGCGCTGCTGGCGGAGGAAGGCCCCGTCATTCTGGCCGAGGGATCGGATAATGTCGGGGGCGGCGCACCGGCGGACGCCACGCATACGCTGGCGCGTCTGATCGAAGCGTCCAAGCCGGCGCTGGCCGTCATCTGCGATGCGGAGGCTGTCCGCACTGCGGCTGCGCTCGGCATCGGCGGCGTCTTCCGCGGCAAGGTCGGCGGACGCATGGATGAGCTGCACGGGCAGCCCGTCGAGGTGGAGGGCAAGGTGCGAACGCTGTTCGACGGCGAATATCGCCATATCGGCCCGTATATGACCGGCCAGCAGGCGTTCATGGGACTGACGGCGGTGCTTGCCTGCGGCAGCCTTACCTTGGTCCTGACCGAGAAGCGCGTAGCGCCTTGGGATCTCGGCCACATCGACTCCATCGGGCTGCGGGCGGAGGACTTCCATATTATTCTGGTCAAGTCGGCTATCGCATGGCAAGCCGCCTTCGGGCCCTTCGCCAGAAGCGTGATCCACATCGACTCGCCGGGATGCTGCAGCGCCAACTTGTCGCACTTCCGCTATGAGCAGGTGCACAGGCCTGCCTACCCGCTGGATGCCGGCGAACCGCGCATCCGCATCGCCAGCTACGGATACCAGCCTTAACTGTGATGGTATAGGTAAATTATCGTACAAATTCCGGAGGCTGGGCGCTTCCTCGAGCACTTTTGTACGATTTATCGTACAAATCCCTGCGGCTGGGCGCTTCCTCGAGCACTTTTGTACGGTTTATCGTACAAATCCCTGCGGCTGGGCGCTTGCTCGAGCACTTTTGTACGATTTATCGTACAAATCCCTGCGGCTGGGCACTTGCTCGAGCACTTTTGTACGATTTATCGTACAAATTCCTGCGGCTGGGCGCTTGCTCGAGCACTTTTGTACGATTTATCGTACAAATTCCTGGGGCTGGGCGCTTACTCGAGCACTTTTGTACGATTTATCATACAAATTCCTGCGGCTGGGCGCTTGCTCAAGCACTTTTGTACGATTTATCGTACAAATCCCTGCGGCTGGGCGCTTCCTCAAGCACTTTTGTACGATTTATCAATACGTTGGACGACTTATAAAGCAATTCATCGTCTCGTAGCAGTGTAGAAGACATTAGAAGCCGTTCGCACGCCAGGTCCTCTATAGCAACTTAGGTTGAAGGATGGGCATTGACATCGAATGCAACTACGGGTTTATAACAGGCATAATCAAGTTAGGCATACTTAGGTCAAATTGCAACGGAAAAGGAGAGTATTGCAATGAAACTGCTAACGTTCGTACACGAAGGAAAGTACCGTCTGGGCGTGCATACCCCCGAGGGAATTCTGGACGTCTCCTCCGCACAGTCCGCCCTGTCGGCTGGCGCTGAGTCGTTCACAACGACTGACTCCGTCCTTAATGGCGGTACGCAAGCGCTGCAGCGCTTGCAGCAGCTCGTCGAGCAAGCACTTGGCAGCGGCGATAAAGGAGCATGGCTGCTGGATGAATCGGCGCTGCAGTTGGGACCGGCTGTGACCAATCCCGGCAAAATTATCTGTGTCGGCCTCAATTACCGGAGACATGCGGAAGAGACCAACTCTCCCATTCCCCAGTCACCTATCCTGTTCAGCAAGTTCAACAATGCGCTGGCGGCCCATGGCGATGAAGTGCCGCTTCCGGTCGCATCGGAGAAGGTTGACTATGAGGCGGAGCTGGCGATCGTCATCGGCAAGCGCGCGAAGCACGTCGCCAAGGAAGACGCATTGCAATATGCGGCAGGCTACTGCAGCGCGAACGACTTGTCCGCCCGCGACCTTCAGTTGCGCACGCCTCAATGGCTGCTGGGCAAGTCTTGCGACAAGTTCGCGCCGCTCGGTCCCTATCTGGTAACGGCGGACGAAGTCGGCAATCCTAACGATCTGGCGATCGGCTGTACCGTGAACGGGGAGCAGCGCCAATCGTCGAACACATCGGATATGATCTTCCACTGCGATGAGATCATCAGTTACATCTCCCGCCATATGACGCTGGAGCCGGGCGACATCATTCTCACCGGCACGCCGGAAGGCGTCGTACTCGGCTACCCTGCAGAGAAACAAGTCTATCTTCAGCCGGGTGACGTCGTCACGATCGAGATCGAGAAGCTTGGACGTCTGACGAATAAGATGATCGCGGAATAGCATTGACAAGAAATTTATTCCTGTGATAGCTTTAAGTAGAATATGGTCAGACCAATGATCATATTCTACTTGCACTTTTAGTGGTATGACCATACTATATATCGATAGGTTGCTTGTGGAAAACATAAAGTGTCGAGAGCGTAGCATCATGCGGTGTCGACACAATAGGTGGAGGATAGGAACATGCATGTACTGGATCGATTCCGCTTGGATGGCAAGACAGCTATCGTCACCGGAGGCTCGGGGCTATACGGCGCCCACATCTCGTCCGCGCTGGCTGAGGCCGGAGCTCATGTCGTTATCGCCTCTCGCCATTGCGACAGCTGCGAGCAGCTCGCTGGGCAGTTGCGCAGCGCAGGCTTGCACGCGTCCGCCAGAACTCTGGATCTGAGCAAGGAGAAAAGTATTGCGGAGCTGGCCGGATGGGCCGAGCAACGCTTCGGGAGCGTCGACATCCTGGTGAATAATGCCGTGTCACGCGAAGGGCTGGCCGATCTGGAGGACACTGCCACGGAAGGCTGGCTGAAGGCGCAGCAAGTGAACGGGCTTGGCGTCATGCTGCTGACCAAGGCCATCGTACCGCTCATGAGCCGGCACAAGCGGGGCAGCATCATCAATATCGGCTCCATCCAAGGTGTACAGGGGCCCCACTTTCCCGTCTACGAAGGAACCGGCATGACCAGCGGCATTGAATATACGTATGCCAAGTGGGGGCTGGTCGGCATGACGAAGTGGCTGGCTAATTACTACGGCCGCTTCGGCATTCGAGCGAATTGCATCAGTCCAGG
Organism: Paenibacillus sp. J5C2022; assembly: GCF_025567625.1. Lineage (GTDB taxonomy): Bacteria > Bacillota > Bacilli > Paenibacillales > Paenibacillaceae > Pristimantibacillus. The sequence goes on from NZ_JAOQJC010000053.1 coordinate 44,317, forward strand.
AGGCTACAACCCCGTTGGCTCCGCCAATGAAATTACGGCTAGCGCCTTTCTGGAACGCTATGTGGAACGAACGCCGCTGGGTCGGATGGCGGATGACGAGGATATTAAAGGGGCGGTTGTCTACCTGGCCTCCGACGCATCCAGTTATGTGACAGGCCACAACCTGATCGTCGACGGCGGATGGAGCAGTTGGTAATCAGAGAGAATACGTCCTGTCGAAATAGGAGGAGAATCAAAAGATGGAGCCGTCAGAGAAGGTGAATTTGTCCCACATCGTCAGTGAGCGCATCAAAGCCTACATTACGGAGAACGGCTTAAGCGAGGGGGATCGGCTGCCTTCCGAGAAGCAACTGATCGATGGGCTTGGCGTTAGCCGCACGGTCGTGCGGGAGGCGCTCAAATCATTGGAAATGCTGGGCATTGTAAAAATCAGAACCGGAGACGGCATCTATGTCAGCAGCTTGTCGCTTAAGCCCGTACTGGATCAGGTATCGTTCCGCTGGCATCAGAGCGAGCGCAAAATGCATGAGCTTCTCTCCACCCGCCGCGTCCTGGAGTTGGGAGCTGTCGAGATGGCCATCGACCGATACGATATTTCGCTCATTAACGAGATGGATGCCTGCAATCGGGCCATGATGGAGAAGGTCGACAGGGGACTGTCTCCGCTGGAAGAGGATCTCGCCTTCCACGAAGCGCTGTTCCGGGCGACGGGCAATGAGACATACGGCGAGCTGAGCGCGCTTATTAGCGATTTCTTCCTGGAGATCAGGCTGCATCACTTCGCTAATGTGGATGTGTCCAGACAGTCCATCCTGGAGCACGGCCGTATCGTGGATGCGATCAAAGCCAGGGATGTTGCCCGGGCAAAGCAGGAGATGGAGCTGCATCTGGAGCCATTGAAAAAACATATGTAAGCAGCCGGACGGCCCGATACGACAGCTGATGAATGATACTTCGGAACCGGCAGCGATATGCTGCGGCAAGGACTTCGTTTCGCCTTGATGACTGCATGTGTGCGAGTAAATGGGTGACTTCCCTGTTGTCCGATTAGCCCTCGTATGCATGCGCCGTTCCGTTGGCAGCCGCACCGACTGTCCTTCGCAGGCTTTGTTCGGCAGCGGGTCTCGTAACACCATAAGTGGTCTGACCATACTACTCATTTACCGACATTACATTTGATCGTGTGCTGCATTGCTATCATTCAACTAAATGGATTCTGCCTAACAGACTCAGTCAAGTAGATCTGCCAAATGGAATTCATGTCATTAATGGTATCGAAATGCTAGCTCTTATCTCAACTAAATGGATTTCATGTCACTAATCCGATTGGTTAGCGAGATTTTATGCGATATGAGCCGATTTAACTGTGCTTATTCCATTTCAGGCTAGCGGGAGCGGCGATTCCAACTCAACTACATGCACTAAATCCAGTTATCAATCTCCACGTGCCAGCTTTAATCATTCTCCAAAAGGAGGCTTTTAAAAAATGCATAGCAACAGAGAAACGGAAGCGGCGTCCGGCCTTTCGTTGCCACTTCCCAAGCTCACACTGGGTACCGCCCAGCTCGGCATGCCAGACTACGGCATCGCCAACGATACGGGAGGCGCAGATACATGCGCCCTGCTGGAGGGCAGTGTGAGCGCAGGCATCACCTCATTCGATACTTCGCCGGAATACGGCGAATCGGAAAAGGTAATAGGCGAATTCCTCGCGCTGTCGAATCGCGCCCAAGAGATGGCTGTTATGACTAAGGTGAAGCTGCCAAGACAACTCGGCATGACCGAGAAGGAAGTGGCTGCGCATATGTATGCCAGCCTGGAAGGCAGCCTAAGCCGTCTCCAATTGAGGAAGCTGCCCGTCCTGAAGCTGCACGATCCCGACATTCTTGTCACGCACGGCGAGACTGTCACCCGAACGCTTCGCAGCATGAGAAGCGAAGGGCTGATTGCAGCGGGCGGGATATCGTTGACGGACAGAACAGACGAACAATACCGGCGGATAGCGGCATTCCTGGAAGACGATATTTATGCCTTCGTTCAAGCGCCGCTGAACTTGCTCGACCATCGGCTGCAAGCAAGCGGAGCAATGCAGCGCATGCAGGCAACCGGCAAAACGATCGTCGCCCGCAGCGTCTACCTGCAAGGATTGCTGCTCATGAACCCGGAGCGTCTGCCGAACAACTTGCAGGAAGCGGCTCCGGCGCTTCATTCCTTGCGGCTGCTGGCGGAGCAAGAAGGGATATCGGTCGCGCAGCTCGCTTTCTCCTATGTCAGAGATATGGACGGTGTTGCCAGTCTAATTATCGGGATTGAAAAGCAGGCTCAGCTGGAGGAAAACCTGCGCCTGCTGCAAGGTCCGGCCTTGTCGGAACGATGCCTGCATGCGATCCGCACGCAGCTCGGCCATATTCCTGAGCGAATCATAACCCCGGCGCTATGGAACCGGAACGGAAGCGGCAATCGCGGGACGATTCCAGCAGCATCTGCGGATACGAGCGAAACTAGCAAATGAAAGGAGCGACAACCGCCCTATGAACGACATGATTGGAAGCGATAAGGTAGCCAGCCGATCATTCGGCAGCCTGCAGTTGCTTCAATACGAACAGCCCGATGCGTCGTGGATGGACGATAAGGCGGCTGGCATATGGAAGTACGCCGCACTCCTCCCCCCTGTTGCGTCCGGCAACCGGCTCAGCTTGGGCGAAGGACGCACGCCGCTTATACGAAGCGTCTCACTGGAGAAGCGGCTGGGCATCGGGGAGCTTTACTTCAAATATGAAGGCGGCAATCCTACAGGCTCCTATAAGGATCGCATCGCCACTATCGGCTTGTCTTGGGCGCTGGAGCAAAGGCGGACAGCATGTGTAGGGACCACCTCCGGCAATGCAGGGGCGGCAGTCGCCGCCTACGCCGCACGCGCGGGCCTCCCTTATCACCTCTATGTGCTGGAGCATATGGCGGAAGCCAAGCTGACGCAAGTGCTGGCATACGGCGCGAACGTCCGTAGAGTTGCGGAGTTCGGCACCAGCCCCGAGGTCGGCGACCGGGTATTCAGGCATGTGCTGAATGCTGCAGTGACGCATGACTGGGAGTTGATGGTGACCGCATTCCGTTTCAATACACACGCCATGGAAGGGGTGAAGACCATCGCTTATGAAATTGCAGAGCAACTAGGCGGCTGCCCCGACACCGTATATGCTCCGGCGGGAGGAGCAGGGCTCTATGTCGGCATATGGAAAGGCTTCGACGAATGGCAGCGCTTCTCGCTCGGGGACGGCCGCAAGCCCCACATGGTCGCCGTGCAGCCGGAAGGCTGCTCTAATATCGTGCGGGCCTATGAGCAGGGGGCGCTGCAGCCGCTCCCCGGCGCTTCCACCTCCCTCATCTCCGGCCTGCAGGTGCCTAATCCGCCAGACGGCGAGGCAGCGCTCGCCATTATGGACGCCGGCGACGGAAGTGCCTTGGCCGTCTCCGACGACGAGATCTGGCAAGCGCAGCGGCTGCTTGCACGCGAGGAGGGCATCTTCTGCGAGCCGGCCGGTGCAGCCGCCGTGGCAGGCCTCATCCGCACATGCCAGCAGCGGCAGCAGATGGGAGAACGAATCGTCTGCCTCATTAGCGGAGTCGGCTTCAAGGACTTTGCCAGCATAACGGCGATGACACAAGACGAGACGGTGCCGCTGCTCACCGTATCTGATCTGAACGCCCCATACGAGTAAAGGAGGAATACCATGCAACAGCTGCGTATTGCCTTAATTGGCCTTGGCCGCTTTGCACAGCTGCATGCGCATATATGGCGCCAGCTGCCGCATGTGCAGATCACTGCCCTATGCGACCGGGACGAGGATCGCTTCGCCCCCTTCCGGGAATGGTTCCCCGATGCGACATGCTACACCGATTGGCAAGAGATGCTGGCGTCACAGCCGTTCGACGCTGTAGATATCTTGACGCCGGAGCATATGCACGCGGAACCGGCAATTGCCGCCATGGAGGTCGGCGCCCACGTCTTCGTAGAGAAGCCTATCGCGCATCATGCCGACGCGGCAGAAGCGATGATCCGTACCGCCCGGCAGCGGGGACGAATGCTCATGATTGGACATGTCCTGCGCTTCGACCCCCGCTATATCGCCATGAAGCAAGAGCTGCAGAGAGGTGCGTACGGCAGCATACGCTCCATCTATGCCAAGCGCAATAATGGGACGATTTATTTTCCAATATACAATCGCGTTAATCCTGTCTATATACTGGGCATTCACGATATCGATCTAATGCATTGGTATATGGAGGACGAAGTGCGGGAAGTGTACACCGTTCGTTCCAGCAGGGATGATGGAGGGCCGGCGGATATGAGCTGGGCGATGCTAACCTTCCGGCGGGGCGGTATCGGCATCCTCGAGAACAATTGGCTGGTGCCGCAAGGCGCCCCTTCCGAGACGGATATACGCATGGAGATTACGACGGGACAGGGTACGCTGCTTATGAAGGATACGACGCAGGGTGTATCGTTCTCGGACGCTTCCGGCACACAATCACCTGCTCTGCTGAATCAGTATGACGTACACGGCGTAATAGGAGGTCCGCTCGCTTACGAGCTTCGGCACTTCGCCGATTGCGTCCTGGCGGGCCGTCCTTCCACGGTACTTCAGCCATCCGACGCCTTGCGCGCGCTGCGTGTGGCGGCGGCTGTAGAGCAATCCGCCAAGGAAGGTAAGCCCGTCTCCTTGAGTCCGATAAGTGAGGAGCGGACGGCACGATGAGGCTGACAGAGCATGTCTGCTGCATCGGGGGCGGAACGCTCGGTTACGGCATTAGCGACGCCTACGATTGCAACATCTATGCGCTGCGTTGCGGCAGCGAATATGTGCTGATCGATTCCGGAGCGGGCATGGACAGCGACTGTGTCATCGCCAACATGCAGCAGGACTGCATTCAGCCGGAGCAAGTGTCGGCCCTCATTCTGACCCATGCGCATGCAGATCATTCCGGCGGAGCGCAGGAACTGAGACGGCGTCTGCAACTGCGTGTACTGGCGGGAGAATTGACCGCGGCGATCGTATCCACGGGGGATGAGCGCCGCATGGGACTTGTAGGCGCCAGGGAAGCCGGCGTGTATCCCGCAAGCTATCAGTTTCCCCCTTGTCCTGTTGACGAACAGCTGAAAATCGACTCTATCGTGCGCATAGGAGGCGTAGAGCTACACATTCTACCCGCCCCCGGCCATAGCGCGGATATGCTTGTCGTCTATCGTCCCGACATTGGCGCGTTATTCGCAGGCGATGCTATATTCTCGGGCGGTAAGCTTGCCGTGCTGAATACGCCGGATTATGACGAGGCGCAGTACAAAGAGACTATACGGCGGCTGAACGCCTTGCCGATCGAGCAGTTGTTCAGCGGCCACGGGACGGCTGTCCTGGAGGATGCGCAAGCGCCGCTGAGAGTGGCACAAGACCGCTTTGACCAGGGGATGAAGCCGTGGAGCATCGTATGATCCGGTTCACTATTGCGGTCTGTATAGCCTATACGAACTGTTGTGACTGCTCACATCGCTTCCCAGAACCCGTTCTGTTGAAGCGGAAGCTCTCCTAGTAAGGTGAGAGTTCCCTGTAAGCAGCTTATTAGAAGGAGGCAAGATGAGATGACTGAGCATTCGCCACACGGAATGAAGACTAGTCGTATCGAGTGGATATCCCTATCGGCGGCAACAGCTGATGCAGGATACACCGATTCACGCGATGTCGCAGCTTCGACCGATCAGGACGCCGTCCCGCTTCACGCGCTGCATGTCGCCGGCGCACAGCCCGGCCCTCGACTGCTGATGCTTGCAGGCGTGCACGGCGATGAATACGAGGGTATAGACACGATTCTGCGGCTCTACGAACAGCTGCAACCGCAGCAAATAGCTGGAAGCGTGACGCTGCTTCCTGCCGCCAATCCTCTCGCCTATCGCGCCGGGAACCGGATTAGCCCGCTGGATGGCGTCAATCTGGCTCGGGCATTCCCCGGCCGCGCTGATGGCACCCCAACGGAGCGGCTCGCCTATATGCTGCATCACCGCTATATCGCCCAGTGCGACTTCCTGCTGGACTTGCATAGCGGCGGCAGCCATTATGCCGTCGCCACCTTCGTCGGCTATGACGACAACCCGGCGTCGGAGCACGGCAGGCGAAGCCGCGCGGCAGCGGAAGCGTTCGGTGCGGAGTGGCTATGGGGCCATGCCTCGGTCGCTCCGGGCAGAACGGTCTCCTCCGCCGGACAGCTTGGCATTCCGTGGCTCTATACGGAAGCGTTCGGAGGCAGAAGAGTGCGGCCCGAGGACGGAGAGCTATTCTATAACGGCACATTGCGCCTTATGCGCCATCTGGGCATGCTGTCCCAAGCGGCGGCGGAAGAAGTGCGGCCTGCGCCTTCGGCAACACCCGGCCTTCTGCAGGGCGACGGCGATTTCGACCGCTCCGTCACCGCTTTGGCCGAAGGCTTCTATATGCCGGACGTCCCGCTCATGGCGAAAGTACAGCAAGGAGATCGCCTCGGAACGATCAGAGCTTTAAGCGGGGAGATCATTCAGGAGGTGCTGGCCCATAAGAAGGGCCGTCTCGTCATGGTAGTGGGCACACCGGTCGTCAAAGCTGGCGATCCCATCTATATGCTGGCCGACACTGCGGATTAAGGGTACCCGATGGCCGATGACCGCTTATGCGAGCGCACCA
>NZ_JAOQJC010000054.1 GCF_025567625.1 Paenibacillus sp. J5C2022
AAAATCATACAAAGTTCGCGCCCAGAGGGTCAGTACTGCAGCGTTTGTACGAAAAATCGTACAAAGTGTGCGTCTGGAGGGTCAGTACTGCAGCGTTTGTACGAAAAATCGTACAAAGTGTGCGTCTGGAGGCTCTCCCCGCGAGTCAATGCTGCAGCGTTTGTACATACTTGTGGACAATCCGCTCCGGGAGGTCAAGGCCCTTCAGTCTTCGATCTGCGGTATTGGTTCGGCGAGACGCCCACCCAGCGCCGGAATTGACGCGAGAAGTGGTTGACGGAACGGAAGCCGAGCTGCTCGGCGATCGAGTAGACGGTCAGATTCGTCGTCGTCAGCAGTTCCTTCGCGTGGTTCCACTTCCTTCTGCTTAAGTATTGACGCGGCGAGAGGCCGTATACTTTCGAGAAAATCTTCGACAGCTGGCTGCGGCTGAGGTTCAGCTGCTTCGCAAGCTCGTTGATGCTGGGTACTTCGGACAAGCTCTGCGACAGCCTGTGCTCAACCGCATGGGCAATGTCCAATTCATAGGCGGACACTTGTTGGCCGATTCCCTCAAGGTGGCTGTCAAGAGAATTGGCCAACACGATCACTTCATGAATGATAAGCATGATATAGCCTTGAAGCGCCAGATGCTCGTGTGCGGCAAGCTCGATAATTCTGGATTCCGGCGTCGCCTCTCCATCCTTCCAGGAGCCCTTGTGCATCATGGCCTCGCATTGCTGGAGCAGCCCTGGCAGCTTGCTCTCACCTGCAAGAGAGGCGGGAATAATGAGGAACGGTGCAGCGCCAAGCCGGTTGCGCACGCCGAGATCGTCGATATCGAAGTGGAAGTTGAAGAAGGCGTAATGGGATGGGGAAACGTTATGAAGGGAGTGCTTCACGCCAGGCTTGAGCAGCAGCCAGTCTCCGGCCCCGACGGACACATCCGTACCATTAATATCCTGCCCGATATTTCCTTCCATACAGCAGCTCAGCTCATACAGATGATGGTGATGCTTCGGATAAGACCAAGCTTGCGGCTTAATGCCAAAGTGGCAGCCGACAAGCTGGAATGTACTTGTAGCGTTGTGGAATTGAAATAAGGCGTCCACGGTCCTCCTCCTTCGCTGCAGCAGAATGTTTGACTAACTAAGATTGACTTTCCCCTCTTCCGTAACATTGAACGTGTATCCAACATAGAACCCAGCCAACTGGAACTTAGCTAATGTAGAACCAAGTCAGAACGTATCCAACATAGAACCCAGCCAACATTGAAAGCAGCTAACGTAGAACGTATCCAATACAGAACGCATCCAATACAGAACGCATCCAACATAGAACGCAACCAACATTGAACGCATCCAACTGGAACTTAGCTAATGTAGAACCCGGTCGACTAAAACTCAACCAACTGAAACTCAGCCAACGTAGAACGCAGCCACTTTACAATTAAACTAACTGGATTTTATGTTGTTAATTTTCCAGATTCACCCTTCAAATCTCAATGAATTGGAATTGTTGATACTATTTTGTCCCTGAAAGGAGATGTGTCGCTATTTGACCAATTTTAACTGTACTTTTTCCATGTAAAATGAGTGCGAACAATGATTTTTAGATAATTAAGTGCACAAAATCCATTTAACAGTTGCAAAGGAAGGAGCGGGATCATAATAAACCCGATCTATCGTCACATTAAATTGTTGTCCTAAAGTATCATCCTAATGTGTCTACTCAATGTATCTTGTTAATGTATCTTGTTAATGTAACTTGCTAATGTATCTAAACAATGTATTGTCCCAATGTATCATTGTATCTTCCCAATCTTCTCGAGGTATCATCACAATGTATCATCCTAATGTATCTACTAGATGTATCTACCCAATACTACATCCTAATATAACATCCTAATATAACATCCTAATATAACATTCCTGCATAACATCCCAATGTATCGCCCCAATATATCCCCATCTTCGGAATGGAGCAATCCAGGGATGGAGAGCAATCGGGATCAACTTTCACCGCACTAGCATTATAACATGGCATAAGCTCAACTTTCGGCACAAAAGGTTAACTTTATGCGTATTTTGTGCATTGTGAGCGCCCCCTTATTCTCGCTACTATAAAGCTATAGCCATATAGCCATATAGCCATATAGCCATATAGCCATATAGCCATATAGCCATATAGCCATATAGCCAAAAAGCAATTACATTAGGAGGAATCCCCTATGAGCATATTATCTTTGGATGGCAAGCAAATGATGCTGGACGGCAAGCCGATTCGTCTTATCGCCGGAGCGATTCATTATTTCAGAGTGGTGCCGGAGTATTGGGAGGACCGGCTGCGGAAGCTGAAGGCATGCGGCTTCAACACGGTGGAGACGTATGTGCCATGGAACTTCCACGAGCCGAAGGAAGGGCAGTTCCAATTCGAAGGGATGGCCGATCTGGAGGGCTTTATCAGAACGGCAGGCGAGCTTGGCTTGTATGTCATCGTTCGCCCAAGCCCTTATATATGCGCGGAGTGGGAGTTCGGCGGCCTTCCCGCATGGCTGCTGGCCGATCCCGGCATGCGCCTGCGCTGCTACAACAAGCCATTCATGGACAAGATCGACGCTTATTACGATGAGCTTATTCCGAGGATTGCGCCGCTGCAATCGACGAAGGGCGGACCGGTCATCGCAGTTCAGATCGAGAATGAATACGGCAGCTACGGCAATGATATCAAGTACTTGACTTACCTGAAGGATGCGCTGCTGGAGCGCGGTATCGACGTGCCGCTGTTCACCTCGGACGGTCCGACGGACTTCATGCTGCAAGGCGGCATGGTGCCCGGCGTATGGGCGACCGCGAACTTCGGCTCTCGCTCCGAGGAAGCGTTCGCCAAGCTGCAGGAATATCAGCCCGACCAGCCGCTTATGTGCATGGAGTACTGGAACGGATGGTTCGACCATTGGGGCGAAGAGCATCACACGAGAGATGCGGCCGACGTCGCGCAAGTGCTCGACGATATGCTGGCGGCCGGCGCCTCCGTCAACTTCTATATGTTCCATGGCGGCACGAACTTCGGCTTCTATAGCGGAGCCAATCATGGCGGGAAATACGAGCCGACGATTACGAGCTACGATTACGACGTGCCGGTCGGCGAGAGCGGTGACATCACGGAGAAATTCCATGCGGTGCGCGAAGTCATCGCCCGTTATGAGGATATCGGCGAACTGGAGCTGCCGCCGGCCATTCCCAAGAAGAGCTACGGCACGGTAGCGATGACAGCTTACGCTTCACTGAACGACTCCGCGGAAGGACTGGCCACTGTCGTTCAAAGCACCTGCCCGGAGCCTATGGAGCTGGTGGGACAGAACTACGGCTTCATCCGCTATACGACGAAGCTGAGCGGACCGCGTGAATCCAGCAAGCTGAACATTCAGGAAGTGCGCGACCGTGCGATGGTATTCGTCGACGGCGAATACAAGGGCGTAATCGAGCGCTGGAATCCGGATTCGGAAGTGGAATTCGCTGTTCCCGCAGAGGGTGTCACGGTCAGCGTGCTGGTGGAGAACATGGGACGCGTCAATTACGGGCCGCTGCTGAAGGACCCGAAAGGCGTAACGGAAGGCATTCGCTTCGGCCAGCAGTTCCTGTATGACTGGGCTATCGAGTCGCTGCCGCTGGACGATCTCGCCAGCCTGAGCTTCCAGCCCATCGGGCAGTCGCAGGTGCAAGCGAACCAGCCTGCTTTCTTCAAGGGCGAATTCCAAGTGGACGAGCCGGCCGACACCTTCCTGAATGTGAAGGGCTGGACGAAGGGCGTCGCTTATATTAACGGCTTCAATCTGGGCCGCTACTGGGAAGCAGGTCCGCAGGAGACCTTGTACATTCCGGGACCGCTGCTGAAGCAAGGCGTTAACGAGCTCATCCTGTTCGAGCTGCACGGCAGCGCGAAGCATGAAGTGGCGCTGCAGGACTACCCGGTATTGGATCGTAGTTCTGCCGAATAGAATGAGATTTACATGTGCTGAGCAACGGAATGCGCCGTTGCTCAGTTTTTCTTTTCATGATAAACGGCTTGTATAGAACGATCGTCGAGGGGGCTTGCGAGAGATGCGGAATCTGCCGGTATATCAGAAGATCATAATCGTATTCGCCATTCTGGTCGTTCCCATTACGGTTACGACGATTGCCGTGAATGTGAACGTCGTCGCTTATCTGAAGTCCAGCATTATGGAATCGACGCGCAATAAAGTGAACTACTCCAGAGATCAGCTGAACAACCAGATAACGTTCATTCGCAACCAGCACTACGTGTTCATGAGAGATGCCAATATGGAAGAATTGAATTTCAGAGCCGAGGATCTGTCCACATACGAAGAATTAACCTTGCTTAACCGGCTGACGGATGCGATGCTGTCGATCAGGGATTCAAGCGAGCTTATCAACGATATGGCCGTATATATTGAGCCGCTCGACCGTCTCGTATCGCTCAGCGACGGAATAGGCAGGATGGAGAAAGCAAGCAAGTGGGGGCAATTGCGAAGGATGGCGATCGAGCGGCAGCGTTCCTTCTATACGTACGGGGATCAAATGTTTTTCTCGGAGACGGCCAACAATGCCACCATTACAGTTTTTATCGAGATCAACCAGCACAAGTTGATTCAGTTCCTATCCGGTATGGTGTCGGACGAAGGGGGCAACGGTTTTTTCCTGGCCGACAACAGCTTCCAAGCCGTAATTGCATCCAGCCGCCGGCCGGAGATCGAGACGGGCATCGCCGAGCATGTCAGCGCGCAGGCGATCGGTCGGGACCAGCAGGATAGCTTCCGGCTAACGAACGGCGACGACAGCTATCTGGTCATCTACAATCGCGTCAATGCGCTTGGGAGCACATTGTTCACATATATTGACGAGAAGGAAGTGACGAGAGTCATTTCCCGATACAGCTGGATCATTGGAGCGCTGACAGCGGCATCTCTGCTCCTTATTATTCTGTTCGCGTTATCCGTCAACCGCATGATTCATAAGCCGTTGAACCAGTTGATACGTGCGTTCCGCAAGATCGAGACGGACCCGCAGCTATTAACGGCATCGACATCCGTTCCGAACAATGAATTCAAGTACTTGAACGACAGCTTTGAGAATATGCGCAACGAGTGGAGAGCTTCGATTCAATTGAATTTTGAACAGAAGCTGCTTCTGCAGCAATCGGAGCTGCGCCAGTTGCAATCCCAGATCAATCCGCACTTTCTCTATAACGGATTTTATAACATTTACCGCATGTGCAAGGCGGAGGATAGCTCGGGCGCAGGGGAGCTGTCCCTGAAGCTGGCCGCTTATTATGAATTCATTACCCGCAGCGGTCACGATGAGCTGCCCTTCACACAGGAATATGAGCATGCCAAAGTATATTGCGACATTCAGAGCATTCGCTTCGCGAGGTATGTGAGCATAGAGATTGGAGCATTGCCTGAGGGAAGCGGAACGATCTCTGTGCCGAGGCTTATTGTCCAGCCGATTGTGGAGAATGTATTCAAGCACGCCTTCAAGAGAGAGAGGCAGCCGGAGACATGCAGTATCAAGGCCGTTCAAGAGGCAGGCAGGCTGACGGTCACGGTGGAAGACAGCGGGAAGGACTTGAGCGACAGTATGATCGAGGATTTGAACAGGCGGCTTCGCAGACCCGCAGCTATAACGGAGAAAACAGGGCTGGTCAATGTCAGCTATCGTCTGCAGCTCCATTACGGCGATAGCGGCTGCTTGTCGGCGAGCCGAAGCGAATTGGGCGGACTGCGGATCGCGCTAAGCTTGCCCATGCAATAAAGGGGAGGGGAACGAATATGTACAGAATATTGGTGGTCGATGACGATGCGATCGTTGTAGAAGGACTCGTTCAACTGCTATCCGCGCATTACGGCGAAGAAGTGGATCTGTGCAAAGCGTTCGGCTCGGATGAGGCGACGGAAATGATAAGGAAAACAAAGCTTGATCTAGTCATAAGCGATATCGATATGCCGGGCAGGAACGGTCTGGACATGGCTGACGAAATTACGCGTTACTGGCCGAAGTGCCGCATCGTCTTCCTGACCGGCTTCAGCGATTTCAACTATATCTACACCGCGATGAAGAAACGCGCGGATCACTTCGTCCTGAAAACGGAGAACGACGAGCATCTGCTGGCTATTATCCAAAGCGTGCTTGACGAGCTGAAAGAGGAAAGAAAAAATCAGGATATGATGCGCCATGCGCACAGCGAGCTGCAATACTTGCGTCCGCTGCTGACAAGAGAGTGGCTGCAAGCGCTGCTGGAGCAGCCGGAGATGGAGCGGTCCTTGTCTACGGAAGTGAATGACAAGTGGAACATCGATGCAGGCAAGCCATTCATGCTGCTCGCCGGTTATGTCCGTCAGGACGAGCATGTTTTCTGGGAGAAGAAGGTTCAGACCTATGGGCTGGTGCTGAACGTATTCGAGGAGCTGCTGCCAAGGCTGCTCTTGTCGAACGGCTTCGTCACGGACGATTCCGTATTCGTATGGCTCATTCAGCCCCGCGCCGAGGATTCGGCGTTCACGGGCCGGGAGGGGGACATCGACTGGACGGGAATAGCGGATTACTTGCGTGGCAGTCTGGAGGAAATTCAGAATGAATTGCTGCATCTTCAGGAGCTGGAGATGTCCTTCGTATTCAACAGACAGCCGCTCATGCTTGCTTCATGGAAAGGGGAGTATCAACGTCTGCTTCTAAGCGTTCAGCGCTTGATGGCCGGCAGTGTGCATCTTGCCATCGTGGATGCCGAAGCCCCTCATGGCGGCAACGACATGGACCGCTGCGTGCAAGCCGTGCATGATTATATTGAAGGTCATCTTGGCGACGATCTGTCTCTCGTCAGAATTGCGGAGCAGGTTCATCTCAATCCCAGCTACCTGTCCAGATACTACAAGCAGGCGACGGGAAGGAATCTGTCGGAGTTCATTACCGAGACCAGACTTCAAGCGGCGAAGCGCTGGATGGTTGAGGAGGGGGTGAAGGGCAATGAAGTCGCGTTCCGGCTGGGCTTCAATTCTCCTTCCTATTTCACTACATTCTTCAAAAAATTGACGGGACAGACCCCTCAGGAGTATCGGGATGCCCATGTAACGGAATGAGGTAAACCAATCGAAACCGAAGTCAACAGAACGAAATTGAAAGCGTATACAGCAAGGGGGTACGATAAATAGGCAAACTATCGGTTTCGATAAACGAAGAGGGGGAAGAACATGAACAGATTTCCATTGAAACAAGCTCTTGCCGGAGGACTTGTACTATCGTTCGCCGCTGCCGCTCTGGCAGGCTGCTCCGGCAATGCCGAAGAGCCGAAGCCGACGGCCAATGGCGGCAACGAAGCGATGGCAAGCCAAGCGGAGAGCAATGAAATATCGGTCGATCCGCTATGGAAATACCCGGAGACGATCAAGGTTACGCAAGTTATCGGCTACGGCGATCCGGAGGACCCCAAGACACCTAAGGGCCTCACTCCAGAAACGAACGCTTATCTCTCCAAATTGAAAGATATGCTCAACATCGAAGTGGAGTACTTGTGGCAAGTGCCAAGCGATCAAGCGCAGCAGAAGTTCTCGCTTGCGATTGCCTCCGGCGATCTGCCCGACATGTTCGAAATCGGAATTACAGATTACGAGAAGTTCAAGGAAGACGGCCTGCTGGAAGATTTGACAGAAGTGTATGAGAAGTACGCATCTCCCGAGCTCAAGGCGTTCGTGGAAGCCGATGGCGGCAAAACATTGGATATGTACAAGAGCGAAGGGAAAATACTGGGACTTCCTAACTTCGAGGACCCCTTCATGTCCGCTCAAATATTGTGGCTGCGCAAAGATTGGCTGGATAAGCTGCAGCTTGACGCTCCGCAAACGCTGGATGAATTGGAGAAAGTAGCCGAGGCATTCGTAACCGGCGATCCGGACGGCAACGGCCAGAATGACACGTACGGCATTGCCTTCAATAAAGAGCTGATATCCTGGGGCTTTGACACGCGCGGATTTTTCTATACGATGGGCGCTTATCCGAAGGCGTGGATCAAAGACGCTGAGGGCAAGCTCGTTCCCGGCGAAATTCAACCGGAGACGAAGGTCGCCTTGGAGCGGATGAACCAATGGTACGGGAATGGGCTGATCGACAAGGAATTCGCTTTCAAGGATACGGACAAGGTTGTAGAGGATATTGTGGCGGGCAAAGTGGGCATATCGTTCGGCGAGTGGTGGTATCCGAACTGGCCGCTGAATATGAATCGGGATCAGAATCCCGGGGCGGAGTGGGTTGCGATAGAGCTGCCTTCCTATAACGGCAAGCCGGGTGAGACGCTCGTGCCGAGCCAGCGCTTATCCCGCATCTATGGCGTGCGCAAAGGCTTCGAGCATCCGGAAGCGGTTATCAAGATGGCCAACTTCTACCTGGAGCTGGAGAAGGAAGCGTACAAAGACGAGGTGAAGGCGGAGAACGGATACGTATACAATTGGTACCAGCCGCGATTCTACAATCCGTACGATTTCGAAACGGCTTATACCGAAGTCAATGCCGCGATCGAGAACAAGCAAGATGAAATCGACTCCATGAATGCCACTTCGATTAAAGTGTTCGATGCAGCCAAGAAATATTTGGCCGGAGACGAAACGATGTGGGGCATGTATGTCAGCCGGGCTGCGGTAGACGGAGGCTGGGGAATTACCCGCACACTGCGGGACAAGCCGTATGTCGTGAACGAATTTTACGGCACGGCAACGCCGACGATGACGGAGAAGCTCACTTCCCTTCACAAAATGACGGACGAGACGTTCACGAAAATCATTATGGGCTCTTCACCGATTGACGAATTCGACAAATATGTGGAGAGCTGGAAGAAGCTCGGCGGCGGGGATATTACGAACGAGGTCAACGAGTGGTATAGCAACCGATAAGAGATAGCGGGGAGAGGAGCCGCAGGCGGTCTCTCCCCTTGCAGCGATGGGAGGAATAGCAATGTTGCATCGGAAAAGTCGGGTGCCGACGCTGCCGCTTCATTTAATGTTGATACCAGCCGTCATCCTTACCTTGATTTACGCATACGGTCCGATGTTCGGCATCGTAATGGCGTTTCAGAAATATTCGCCGGCCAGAGGTTTTTTTGACTCCAAGTGGGTCGGCATGAAAAACTTTCAGTACATTTTCAATATGCCCGATTTTTATCAAGTGCTGTGGAATACGGTTATTATTGCGCTGCTGAAAATTGTGTTTTCCTTGCTTGTGCCGCTGGCGCTGGCATTGCTCTTGCAGGAGATTCGCAAAAAGTGGTTTATACGCACCATCCAGACGAGCGTATTTCTCCCGTTTTTCCTGTCATGGACCGTGCTGGCCGGCGTCATATTCGAGGTTTTTTCCCTGCAAGGCCCGCTTAACGCGATCTTCGCCTATCTCGGCCTGGAGCCGATCATGTTCATGGGAGACAAGGAATGGTTCCGGGGCATATTAATCGGGTCCGACGTCTGGAAGGGCATGGGCTACAATATGATTATTTATCTGGCGGCGATTCTGGCCATTAATCCCAATCTGTACGAGGCGGCGGAGATTGACGGCGCAAGCAGATGGAAGCAGGTTGTTCATATTACGCTTCCCGGCATTGTGCCGATTATCGTGCTGCTTGCTACGTTAAGCCTGGGCTCGGTGCTCAATGCGGGTTTCGAGCAAATCCTGCTGCTGTACAACCCGCTTGTATACGAAAGCGCGGACGTCATCGACACGCTTGTCTATCGCATGGGCTTAATCGATATGCAGTTCTCGCCGGCGGCGGCGTTCGGGCTGTTCAAATCGGTTGTATCCGTATTGCTTGTGTCGGTGTCCTACTATTTGGCCTACCGCTTTACGAATTACCGTATTTTTTAGTGAAAGGACGGGCTCGGCATGCATTACAAACCATCGGCTTCAAGAGCCGTCTTCAATGCGGTTAACGTCACGCTTCTGCTCGGCGTCACGCTGCTCGGCATCATTCCATTCATTCATCTGCTGGCCGTATCGCTAAGCTCCAACGCTTCCGCGGTAGCGGGACAGGTCAAGCTATGGCCGGTAGATTTTACTTGGGACGCTTACGTATACCTAAGTCAGAAGGCTGAGTTTTTCCGTTCCTTGTGGGTTTCCTTGCAGAGGGTCGTCATCGGGACGATTGTCAGCATGCTTCTCTGCATCATATCGGCATATCCGTTATCCAGGGAGCAGAGCGATTTTTCGTCCAGAACCGTATATGTGTGGTTTTTTGTCATCACCATGTTTTTCGGCGGCGGCTTGATCCCCACCTATATGATCGTCAAGGACACGGGGCTGCTGGACACGATATGGGCGCTTGTTATTCCGGGGGCGTTGAACGTGTGGAATATGGTCATGCTGCTTAATTTCTTCCGCAATATTCCCAAGGAGCTTGACGAGGCGGCAATTATGGACGGAGCTGGGCACGTTTCCTTGCTGTTCAAGATTTACTTGCCCGTCTCTCTGCCCGCAATCGCAACGATCCTGTTATTCACGATGATCGGTCATTGGAATGCTTGGTTCGACGGCGTTATTTATATGAACTCGCCGGACAACTATCCGCTCCAGACGTATCTGTCGACGTTGATTACGTCCTC
The DNA here is from genome assembly GCF_025567625.1 of Paenibacillus sp. J5C2022. Lineage (GTDB taxonomy): Bacteria > Bacillota > Bacilli > Paenibacillales > Paenibacillaceae > Pristimantibacillus. The sequence goes on from NZ_JAOQJC010000054.1 coordinate 10,616, forward strand.
CAACAAGGAGAGCATATCCGTGGACGATTTGGCTTCCATGCAGAGCTATGGCGAGAAAACGCTGCGGACCGCGCAAATTTTCCTGGGTGCATTGCCCATTATGGCCGTCTATCCGTTCCTTCAGCAATATTTCGTAAAAGGAATTACGGTGGGCAGCGTGAAAGGCTAGCCAACAAAGCGGAGGTCGCAACAGGCCTTCGTTTTTCACATCGCTTGCTAGGAAGGAATGCCGGCCCGCAATGGCGAATCCTTACACCATGACTGACCTGCACACCATAATGATCGAGAAGAAGGAGCCAAAAAAATGTCACAGCAAACGCAAAGCTTCGAAACACGTTGTCTTAGTTCATTAAGCAAAGTATTCCCGCAAGCGGAGCTTCACGACACTCCGTTCCAGACCGGAACAGCGCTATGGAACGAGGTCTATTCCTTCCAGGTCGCTTATCGCTCAGATCGGCTGATCAAAGGCATAACAGTGGAACTGGAATCCGAGCTGGCCCCATATGCGACGATACGCGCCGTCGGCTTGTCCCCGGCGGAGATGCCTGCCTACGCGGAGACGGATTCAAATTACATAACGACGGAGCCGGGCTTGTTCCCCGACGTCCTGTATCCCGTTATAGAGAGCGAAGGGGTGCGCGCGCTGCCGAATAGCTGGCGCGCCGTCTGGGTAACGGTGAAGCTGCCGACGATGGAGGCGGGATTGGCGGGCAAGAGCAAGACGGCCTCCGCATATCCCATCAAGCTGACGTTCAAGGAGCCTGCCGGAGAGGTGCTCGGGCAGGAAGAGTTCCGGCTGGATATCGTCCCGGCAGAGCTGCCGGAGCAGAAGCTGATTCATACGGAGTGGTTCCACAGCGATTGCATTGCGAGCCGGTACGGCGTGGACATCTTCAGCGAAGCGCATTGGGCGCTGCTGGAGCAGTATGTTCGCAATGCGGCGGACCATGGTGTGAACTTGCTGTTGACACCGCTGTTCACCCCGCCGCTGGACACGGCTATCGGAGGCGAGCGGCCTACTGTGCAGCTTGTCGGAGTGGAGAAGACAGGCGATGGGGAATACCGCTTCAGCTTCGAGAAGCTGGACAGATGGATCGGCATGTGCCGCTCCGCAGGCATCCGCTATTTCGAAATGTCGCATCTGTTCACGCAGTGGGGAGCGAAGCATGCACCCAAGATTGTGGCGACGGTGAACGGAAGCGAGCAGCGCATATTCGGCTGGGAGACGGATGCGGCCGGCGAGGAATATGCCGGCTTCCTGAATCAGTTCCTGCCGCAGCTCGTCACCTTCATCAAGGACAGAGGGCTGCAGGATGCCGTATACTTCCACGTGTCGGATGAGCCGCATATCGATCACCTGGAACAATACAAGCGGGCAAGCGAATTGCTGCGCCGCCATCTGGACGGCTTCAAATTCATTGACGCCTTGTCGGACTATTCCTTCTATGAGCACGGACTGGTAGAGATTCCCGTCCCGTCCAACGATCATATCGATCCCTTCCTGGAAGGCAACACCAATCCGCTGTGGACGTATTATTGCTGCGGGCAATTCCGTGAGGTGTCCAATCGCTTCTTCAGCATGCCTTCCGCGAGGAATCGGGTGCTGGGCTTGCAGCTGTACAAGTTCGACGTGGAGGGCTTCCTTCACTGGGGCTATAACTTCTGGTACAGCCAGTATTCCACGCGTGTCATCGACCCGTTCTGCGTAACCGATGCCGTATGCGCCTTCCCGTCGGGCGATGCGTTCGTCGTCTATCCCGGCGATGACGGTCCGATCGATTCCTTGCGCTGGGAAGTGTTCCGCGAAGCGCAGCAGGATCAGCGGGCGCTGGAGCTGCTGGAGTCGCTGGCCGGACGAGACAAGGCGCTGGAGCTGATTGAGCAAGGCTTGACGGAGCCGCTGCACTTCAAGCGCTATCCGAGCGATATGGCGTGGCTGCTGGGCGTCAGGGAGCGCATCAATGCCGCCATTGCCGAGGCATTGACGGCAAGCGCCAGTCAATAGCGTTAACAATGGGGCCTCTGCCGGCAACAGCGATTATTCGTTCCTGGCAGAGGCCTGTCCGCCATGCGGGCGGAATTGGCAATACGCGCGGGAATGAAGCGGAATGGAGCGATAAGCATGGCCCTGATGCGCAAGCTTACGATACGATCGCAGATTTTTGTCATCTCCCTGCTAATGGCACTGGTCGTCATGTTTATTTTGTCTGCAAGCTATCTTCAGATGGCGAAGATCATCGGCCTGAACAATGACAAATTCACCAGCGATCTGATCGGGCAGATGAAGGGAACGGTGTATGCCAACAAGGACGTGCTGGAGCGGCTGATGATGAATATCGCCTTCAATATGGATGTTCAAAATTTCCTCGTGGAGGAAGACAAGGTGCAAGCCTTCCTGCTGGCGAAGCGGATTGACAGTCTGCTCATTAACACCAGCACGCTGAAGGAGGGCATATTGGACATTGTCATTCTTGGCGCGGACGGCCGCTGGATGGATATTGCGGAAGGCAGAAGGGCGACGGAATCCTATCAGGGAGCGATCCCGCCAGACGAGTCCTTTTATTATTACGGCTTGCAGCATTTCGGCGACAGGTATGCGCATGAGAATGCATTCCTGATCGGCAGCAGAATCAAATACTCGCAGCCCGGAGAACTGTTCAACCAGTCGATCGGGACGTTGTTCTTCGTGGTATCCCCCCAAGCGCTTATCGGCGAAATCGATCAATTGTCAGAGGAAATGAATGCGATTACATTTTTTGTGGACTGGCAGCGCAAGGTCGTGTCCGGCAACGATGCGCTCCATGTGGAAAGCGAGCTTCAGACGCTTGGCAATTTCCGCTCCGGCTCCGTCATGCGGGAGATGGAATGGGACAATAAGCGGTACATTACGCATACGGAATATTTGCCGGAAATTAAAACCTCCGTCGTCAGCATGATTCCGAAGGATGAGCTCATGCGCGATATGAATGCGATCCGTCTCTTTTTTATCCTCATTTTCATAGTCGGCGCGATTGTCATGGGGCTGATGTTCAAGGTCGTCACGAACAATATATTGACGCCGCTGAAGAAACTGATGACGTTCATGAACACGGTAAGGCGAGGCGATCTCGGCAAGCTGCGCAACAGAATCGATCTGGACGGGTATGTCGAGATGAGCCTGATGGCCAATCAATTCAACGACATGCTGAACAAGATCGATTCCTTGACCAGAGAGCTGCTGGATACGCACGCTGTCCTCTATGGGACGGAGCTGGAGAAGAAGAAGGCGGAACTCGCTTTTTTGCGAAGCCAGATCAATCCTCACTTTCTGTACAATACACTGGAAATGCTCAAGGGGATGGCAGCCGTGAAGGGGGCGAAGGAGATTAGGGACGCCGCCGCTTCTCTGGGCAGTATCTTCCGCTATACGATCAAGGGAGACGGAATTGTGCCGCTGCATACCGAGCTGTCGATCGTGGAGTCCTATCTTCAAATTCAGCGATTGCGATTCGGGTCCAGATTCAGCGTGGAGCTGTCGATCGACGAGGACTGTCTGGACATTCTGGTGCCGAAGATGATCTTGCAGCCGCTAGTGGAGAACGCCGTCTATCACGGGCTGGAGCCGAAGGAGGAGCATGGGACGCTTCGTCTGTCCGGTACAATCGACGAGGCGGGAGATTTCATCCTGACGATAGAAGACGACGGGGTCGGGATGGATGAGCGGCGGCTAAGGAGACTGCAGGAACTGACGGCTTCGGAATCGGGATATTGGCCGAGGGAGGACAGCAACAACAGCATCGGCTTCTCCAACGTGGATGCCAGGCTGAAGCTGACATACGGACAAGGCTACGGCTTGCGGGTAACGAGCGCGTTAATGCAAGGAACGACTGTTACGATGAAGCTTCCGACGAAAGGGGATATGCTCAGATGAGCTGCAAAGTGCTGCTGGTAGACGATGAAGCTTGGGTGGTGGAAAGTCTGAAGGCCAGTGTCGACTGGGGACAGCTTGGCTTCGAGGTGGCAGGCATGGCGCTGAGCGGCCCGGAAGCGCTGGCGATGATGGAGAGCATTCGTCCGGACGTCGTATTCACCGACATCCGAATGCCGGGAATGAGCGGTCTGGAGCTCATTAAGCGCGGCAGCGAGCTGCATGCGCACACCCGGTTCATCGTAGTCAGCGGGTATGCGGAATTCGCTTATGCCCAGAAGGCGCTGGCTTATGGCGCGATGGCTTATTGCCTGAAGCCGTTCGACGAGGACGAGATTGTCTCGATTCTCGGGAAGATCAAGAAGGGCAGAGAGACGAAGCGCCGGACGGAAGAGAGCGCCTTGCATCTGTATCTGGAGGACCCCGGCGTCGAACACGGGAGCCGTCTGCTGGAGGAATGGAAAGTGCGCGGACTCCTGTCGGGCAGCGGGCTGGAGGTTGGGGTGATCGTATATACGACTGCGACTGCTGCGGAGACAGCCGCCCGCGCTCCGGAACGAAGTCACCATGCGAAGATCGGCAAAAACAAGTATGCGATCATCGTACATTGGGAGCAACTGGATGAGGAGATTGCGGGGGCGGGAGAACGATTGCCCGCCGATGTGAAGGGAATCGGCGTAAGCGGGAAAGTGACGGAGCTGGGCATGCTGCGAAAGGCGATTGAAAGCGCCAGCCATCTGTCGGACGGCTACTTTATGACGGGCCGGGCTGCGGTATACAGGCAATATGAGACATCGCCGTACGAGTCGTTCAAGGAAAGCCTGAAGCAGCTGGATCAAGCGATCCGGAGCGCCGACGTGGCGGCCGCAGGCCGGACCTTCGATACGCTTGCGCAGCAATGCCGCGAGCACCGCTTGACCGTCCAGCACGCGCTTCAGCTGTACAATATCGTGCATTCGTTCATGTATCGCTACAAGGCGGATGCCGCCGACAATATGCTGTACAGTCACGAGCTGCTGCTAAGCCATTACGGGAATGCCGGGGATATGCTTCAGGAGCTGAAGCAATTCGTCAGCCGGCACATTCTTGAAGCGCCCGAATACAGTTCCTCGGAGTCGGGCAATGAGACGTTCCGGACCATCCTGCACTATGTCAATGGTCATTTCCTTGAAGAATTGTCTATACAGAGCTTGTCCCGCATGTTTTATACGAGTCCCAGCTATATTAGTCAGTTGTTCAAGAAGGAGGTGGGGGAGACGTTCACCTCCTATATCGCCAAGCTGCGGATCGGCTATGCCTGCGAGCTGTTGGCGGATACAGAGCTGATGGTGGGAGAGATAGCAGAGAAGGCGGGCTATGCGGACTACTTCTATTTCACGAAGATATTCAAGAAGATCATCGGCAAGACGCCTTCGCAATTCCGTATGGAGATGGCTTGAATTCCATATGTACAATATTTAGGCATTTATCGGCCGGCCCCTGTCGTTAGGGGCTTTTTATGTACAATAAATAAGCAATTCCATAAATACTAACATCCGCTTACATCCATTACAATGAATCGTACAACCTATGAAAGCGCTTCATTAAAATCGATGATACAGGGGGAAGAGGCAATGAAATCAAAATGGTTGTCGTTATTTCTTGTCATGGTGATGGTATTTCTATTCGCGGGCTGCTCGTCAGGCGGATCGTCGGGAGGCAATAACAACGGGGAAGCTCCCAAGCCGACGGAAGCGCCCAAAGCGACGGAAGCGACGCAAACGGAAGCTCCGCCGTCCAAAGCTCCCGAGAACGAAGTGATCGACTTGAAGGGCAGAACGATTCGGATCGGCCAGTGGTGGGGCATGGAAAACTACTTGTCGGAGGAAGAGAAGGAGCTGCAGCGCAAGGCGGAAGAGAAGTTCAACGTGAAAATTGAATACGTAACGGTGCCGTTCGGTGAAATTCAATCTCGCATTATTACGACGTCCGTAGCGGGCCAGCCATTCGCCGACATTATTATGATTCCGCTGGAATGGTCGATTCCGAAGATGGTGAGCGAGGGGTACATTCAGCCGATCGACGATCTGGTGGATATGAACGATCCCAACTGGAATCAGATTATGCTCAATTACGGCAAGTACAATGGCAAGCAGTACAGCTTCACCGACAAGGACAATAACGGTCACGGCTTCTATTATAACAAGACGCTCATTCAGAGGAACGGTCTGGAAGATCCGTATGAGCTGCAGGAACGCGGCGAGTGGACATGGGATAAATTCCTTGAGATGGCCAAGGCGGTGACAAAGGACGGCACATTCGGCGTCGTGGCGCCTTCGACTCCTTCCGATATCGCGATTCCATTCATCTACGCCAACAATGCGTATGTAACCAAGGACGACCAGATTACATTCGATTCTCCCGAAGCGATGGAGGCGCTGCAGTTCGTATCCGACCTGTACAATGTGCATAAGGTAGTCGGCGGGAGCTGGCCGGAAGGAACGGCGCTGTTCTATCCCAATTACCGCTGGGCGGCTTACGACTTCAACAATAATATGGCGGACGACTGGGGCTACGTCTTCTTCCCGAAAGGCCCGAAAGCGGATAACTACGTCGTGCCGACGCCGATCAATATGTGGCATCTGATGAGCGATGTGGAGAATCCGAAGGAAGTCATGGCTGTATGGAAGGAATTGTACGAGCGCGATCAGGAGAAGGGCTTCGATGCGGTCATTCGCGCCGAGGAGGCCAACTTCAGGAATCAGGAAGGCTTGAATACACTGCGTAAAATGCTGGGGAACGGTACTGTGCTGCAATTCTACGCTTATGAAGGGTTCGCGACCTACTTCAATGAAGCGATCAACAATATGACGTCCGGCAACGGCACTCCGGCAAGCGAGATGGCCAGAATCAAGCCGCTGGCGCAAGCGGCGATCGATGTCACCTTGAAGAAGTAAGCGGCTGGACGATAGATATTCGGCAGGCACCCCAATCGGCTGCAATAGTCCGACGGTTGGGGTGTCTCTCATAAGCGGGAGAGGGGTGCCCTATGGGGAGCGGGAAGCAGACGTTCAAAGGAATGAAAATAATATTGCTGGCGGCCATGTGCAGCGCCAGCCTCCTCGCCCAGTCCCCCCATACCGAAGGGGAGTCTGACAAGGAAGTCTACGCGGCTGCGGCATGGGAGGCGGAAGCGGGCAGCTTGGGCAATTATGCCAAGGGCGGCTATGACCATTACTTGCGTCAATACCAGGATATGCCCAGGCCGGATCGGGAGACGATACTGCAAGGCGAGGACTTCTCCGGTTCGGAAGCGATGGAGCCGCGAATCGTCGCGCATATGGACGGGGCAAGCGGAGGCGCGGTAGAGACAGGAGAGACGGGTTCCATAACGTGGACGGTTGAAGTGAAGCAAGAAGGGCTGTACGGAATCGCGATTCGCTATTACCCCGTTGCGGGCAAAGGCTCGGATATTGACAGGGAACTGCTCATTAACGGGAGGTCTCCGTTCTCGGAGAGCCGCAATCTCACGTTCCGCAGAGTATGGGCGAGCGACGGGGAGATGGAGCGAGACGACCGGGGCAACGACATGCATCTCAGCCAGAAGGAATCTCCCATCTGGCAGGAAGCGTTCTTGCAGAGCTCCGACGGCAGGCATAATACCCCATATCTGTTCCACTTCCGGGAAGGGATCAATACAATATCGCTGGTATCCGCAAGAGAAGGACTGCTGATCGATTATATTGCACTGAAGCAATGGGAGGAAGCGGTAGAGTATGATTCGGTAGCCGCAAGCTATGAAGGGAACGGCTATAAGGACGCATCGGATGTGTTCGTCAAAGTGCAGGGGGAGGACGCCAAGCTGAAGTCGAGCCAGGTGATCTATCCCATGATGGATCGAAGCAGTCCTGCAACGGAGCCTTACCATATGTCCCAAATCCGGCTGAATACGATTGGCGGCTACAATTGGGCGGAAGCGGGGCAATGGCTGACTTGGGAAATCGAAGTCCCGGAAGACGGGCTATATCATATCGGCATCAAATATTTGCAAAGCTTTCAAAGAGGAATGACATCCTATAGACGGCTGTACATTGACGGCAAGCTGCCATTCCGGGAAATGGACAGCATCGCTTTCCCTTTCTCCAGCAATTGGAGTATGAATCGGCTGGGCGACGAAGAAGGTGCGTACAAGTTCTATCTGAGCAAGGGGCGGCATGAGATCAAGCTGGAGGTCACGCTTGGCGATATGGCACTGTTGTTAAGAACGGTAGAATCCAGCGTGCTGGAGCTGAACCGGATCTATCGCCGGATCATTATGGTGACGGGTACGGTTCCCGATGAGTACCGCGATTACCAGCTGGATGAGAAAATACCGGAGCTGGTCAACGTGCTGGAGGAGCAAGCGAAGGTGCTGGAGTCCGTTATCCGGCAGGTGGAGCTGATCGCCGGCGGCAACAGCGATCGTACGGCTACCTTGAAGCGACTCCTCTATCAGCTTCGGGATATGGCGGGACATCCCGATACGATCGCTCGCCGGCTGGAGACGTTCAAGTCCAATACAAGCTCGCTGGGCGACTGGATCTATTCCATCAACTATATGCCGTTGTCGGTCGACTATCTCGTCGTTGCTTCTCCCGATCGCAGCATGCCGAAGGCCCGCGCGACGTTATGGCAGCGGATGAAGCACAGTACTGGAGCCTTCTTCCTGTCGTTCGTCACCGACTTCAATCAATTGTCGGCCGCGAAGGAAGGGGACAAGAAGATTACGCTATGGATGACGCAAGGGCTGGATCAGGCGAAAATCGTAAAGCGGTTGATCGATGAATCGTTCACGCCGAATACGGGAATCGGCGTCGATATTCAAGTGGTGAACGAGCCGGTGCTGCTTCAAGCGATGCTTGCCGGCCGCGGGCCGGACGTCTCATTCGCCCTGCCGGACGACAAGCCGGTCAACTATGCCCTGCGCGGCGGCGTAGAGGATCTGTCGAAGTTCCCGGGCTATCAAGAGGTGAAGTCGCGCTTCCATGAAAGCGCGGTCGTTCCTTATGCGTTCAACGGGGGAACGTATGGTCTGCCCGTCCGACAATCGTTCCCGGTGCTGTTCTACCGGAAGGATATTCTGGAGGAACTGAATCTGCAAGTGCCGGAGACTTGGGATGACGTATTCCAGATGATTCCGGAGCTTCAGAAGCAGAATCTGCTGTTCGGCTTCCCGATCCAGATCTTGATCAAGCTGGGCTCCAATGTGCAGGACAATGCTGCGCTGCCCGTCAATCCCGCATTCGGCATGATGCTGTTCCAGAACGACGGGGAGCTGTATCGCGACGACGGAATGCGCAGCGCACTGGATACAGAGAAAGCGATCAAGACGTTCATGGATTGGACGGAGCTGTACACCACCTATAAGCTTCCGCTGGCGACGGACTTTACGAACCGGTTCCGCAGCGGCGAGATGCCGATCGGCATTGACGATTACGAGAGGTTCAACATTATTAGCATCGCGGCGCCGGAGCTGAAGGGGTTATGGGATTTCGTGCCGGTGCCCGGCACGCGGCAGCCTGACGGCTCAATCCGAAGGGACGTGCCATCATCGGGCGCCGCTGCGGTCATGCTGAGCGACAGCAAGCAGAAGGAAGCGTCTTGGGCTTTCCTCGACTGGTGGACCAGCGCGGAGGTCCAGGCCAAGTACAGCCTGGAGTTGGAGGGACTGTTCGGACCTGCCGGCCGCAATCCCGCCGCGACGATCGAGGCCGTCGCCCGCATTCCGTGGCAGGTGAAGGACTACAATACGCTGATGGAGCAATGGGAGTGGGCCAGGGGCATACCGGAGGTGGCGGGAGGTTACTTCACGGGGCGGCATCTGGACAATGCATTCCGCAGCGTGGTTATCTCCAATGAAGATCCGCGCGAGGCCATCGATCTCTATACCCGATACATCAACGATGAAATCAAGAAGAAACGCAAGGAATTCGGCCTGCCGGTTGAGTAACGGAGGCAGACATCTTCGAAGAGGGAGGGGACCGACATGGGGAACGATCATCTTGCCGGTGTCGCCGTAAGAGAGAACGAAGCGCCGGCGAGCCGGATCGCGACGCTGCGCGGCAGGCTGGTTCAGCTGCGCGGCGAGATGAAGCGGCAGAGGCAAGGCTACGTGCTGCTGGCTCCATATTTCATCCTGTTTTTCGTATTTACCGCCTTTCCTGTCCTGATGGCGTTCGGACTCAGCTTCACTTATTTCAATGTGCTGGAAGCGCCGGTATGGATCGGTTGGGACAATTACGCCAATCTGTTCGTCAAGGATGAAGTGTTCCTGATCGCCTTGAAAAATACGCTGCTGTTCGCGGCGATTACAGGGCCGGTCAGCTATATCGCCTGCTTCTTCCTGGCTTGGCTTATTAACGAGCTGTCTCCGGGCATTCGGGCGGTCGTGACGTTATTGTTCTATGCACCGTCTATATCCGGCAATGCTTACTTGATATGGCAAGTGGCCTTCTCGGGCGATTCCTTCGGCTATGTCAACGCCTTTCTCATGAAGTGGGGCTTCATTCTGGAGCCCGTCCAATGGCTGCAGGACCCCAAGTATATGCTCGCGATCGTCATGCTTGTCCAGCTGTGGCTAAGCCTGGGCACGGCCTTTCTCGCCTTTATCGCGGGGTTGCAGGGGCTGGACGCGACGCTTATCGAAGCGGGAGCGATTGACGGCATCCGCAATCGGTGGCAGGAGCTGTGGTTCATTACGCTGCCATCGATGCGCCCGATGCTGATGTTCGGAGCCGTTATGCAGATTACATCATCCTTCGCAGTTGCGGACGTCGCCACTTACATGGTGGGCTTTCCGAGCCCGCAGTATGCCGGTCATACGATCGTTACCCACTTGAAGGATTTCGGCTCGATTCGCTTCGAGATGGGCTATGCCAGTGCAATCGCCACCGTGCTGTTCGTGATGATGCTGGGCTCCAATCTGATCGTGCAGAAATTGCTGCGGAAGGTGGGCGATTAGTATGAACGTTGTACTTCGGCTGCGCAGAAGGAAGAAGCTGAACCGTTCCTTTGCCATGGACTTTATTTTGTTTCTTATATTGAGCGGCGCAGGGGCTTTTATGGCGATTCCGTTCGTCTTCATGATCAGCACGGCGCTGAAGCCGCTGGACGAGATGTTTCTGTTCCCGCCGACCTTCTTTGTCCGCTCCCCGACGCTGGACAACTTCTACGACTTGTCGCTCATATTCTCCAATTCGTGGGTGCCTCTGTCCCGCTATGTATTCAATACGATATTCGTGGCGGTGACGGGAACGGCCGGGCATGTCGTGCTCGCCTCCATGGCGGCCTATCCCCTTGCCAAGCTGAGGCTGCCGGGCAATAAGCTGCTGTTCACCGTTGTCGTGCTGTCGCTTATGTTCGCTCCCCAGATTACGGAGATTCCGAACTATTTGACCGTAACGTGGGTGGGGCTGCTGGACTCGTATGGCGCGCTTATATTCCCCGCCTTCGCCACATCGCTGGGACTGTTCCTGATGAAGCAGTTCATGGAGGGCATTCCGGATGCGGTCATTGAAGCGGCGAAGATCGACGGAGCGAGCGAATACCGGATTTTCTGGACGATTATTATGCCGATGGTCAGACCTGCCTGGCTAACGCTTATCATTTTTTCCTTCAAGGGGTTATGGGGAACGGGCAGCGGCGGTCAGGGGGCGGCCTTCGTATACAGCGAACAGCTGAAGACGATGGACTATGCGTTCAGTCAGATTCTGTCGGGCGGCTTCATGCGATCGGGACCGCTGGCCGCCGCCGCGCTTATCATGATGCTGGTGCCGGTGACGATCTTCCTCTTCACGCAGAAGAGCGTGATTCAGACGATGTCGTCATCCGGACTGAAGGAATAGGGGGGAGCCAGGTGGCAGCAATAAAGCGAACGGTATGTCTCTTGCTCGCATTGTGCGGCATCGTCGGCTTCGCCGCTCCGGGCTACGCGCTTCCGGATTACAGCTACAACTATTCGTATTGGGGAGACGCCGAGCCTGCGCCTTATCCATACCGGGCGGAGAAGCATGTGTACGGGAAGGAGCTCGGCATCGGCCACTTCAATACGCCGCAGGACGTATTCGTGGCGGCGGATCGCCGCATCTACATTGCGGATACGGGCAACAACCGCATCGTCTGTCTGGATGAGTACGGCAATCTGATTCGGACGATTGACGGGTTTCTTCACAACGGCGAGAATGATGATTTCAACAAGCCTTACGGCGTTTTCGTCGATGACAAGAACGAGATCTATATTGCGGATACGCATCATAACCGGATTGTGCAGCTTACGAATGACGGATCTCTCGTCGGGATATTCGAATCGCCGGACTCCAGCATTCTGCCGGAGAACTTTCAATACTTCCCGCTTAAGCTTCAGGTCGACAAGGCGAATCGCATGTATGTAGTAGCCCAAGGCGCATACGAGGGCATTATGGAGCTCGACGGCTTCGGCGGCTTCAAGGGATATGTAGGCACGAACAAGGTTCGCTTCAGTCCTGCCGATCTGCTGTGGAAGCGGCTGTCGACGAAGGAGCAAGCGGAGCAGATGGAACTGTTCCTTCCGATTGAATTCAGCAATATCGATCTGGATGAGCGGGGATTCATATATGCCGTCTCCTCGGAGGCCAATTCCAATGCGCCGATCAAGCGCTTCAATCCCAGCGGCGAGGATATTCTTCGCCGCGAGGGCTACTTTCCGCCGATTGGGGACGTTGACGTCATCCGGGTCGAGGCGGCTGCCGGCGAAGACGTCGGGCTTATGAATACGGGCAGCTCCCGGTTCATTGACGTCGTATCGGACGTCAGCGGCATGTACAGCGGCCTGGATTCCACCCGCAACCGGATCTTCACCTATGACCGGGACGGCAATCTGCTCTATCAGCTGGGCGGAATAGGCACGCAGTGGAACAACTTCCAGAAGCCTGTCGCCATCGAGATGGTCGGCGACCGCCTGGCGGTGCTGGACAACGAGATGAACCGGCTGACGCTGTTCGCGCCGACGCGATACGGCAGCTATATCAGGGAAGCCGTCAAGGCGCATGATGCAGGAAGGGCGGATGAGGCGGCGAAGGCATGGAACGAAGTACTGCAGATGAATGCCAACTTCGACATCGCGTATATCGGCATGGGCAAGGCGCTCTTGAAGCAGGATGAGAACAAGCTGGCGATGGAGTACTTCCAGAACGGCAACAATCGCAAATATTATTCCGAGGCGTTCAAGCGATACCGCAAGGAATATATGTGGAATCACTTCGGTACGATCATGACCGTACTCATCTCGATAGCCGTTCTCGCGGCCGCAGCCCGCATCTATTGGGTGCGAAGACGGGCACATGCTTACTTCGTGGAGACACGCGTGCTGCGCGTTCCGTTCTATACGCTGTTCCGTCCGTTCAACGGGTTCTGGGAGCTGAAGTACGAGGGGAAGGGACGAGTAGCCATTGCCTTGTCCATTCTACTGGCCCTCGTCGTTACGATGGTGATGAAGCGGCAGTATTCCGGGTTTATTGTCAATTACAATAAACTAAGCGAATTGAACAGCGTAGACGAACTGATCTACATTGTGCTCCCGTTCCTTCTATTCTGTGTGGCGAACTGGTCGCTGACGACGCTGATGGACGGCGAGGGGAAATTCCGCGAGATCGTGATAGCGGTCGGTTACGCCATGCTACCGCTTGTCGCGCTCTACTTGCCGCAGATTCTGTTCAGCAATATCATTACGCGCGAGGAGGCCGCCTTCTACTACCTGTTCGAGACGATCGCGGTAATCTGGTTCCTGTGGCTGCTGTTCGTCGGCATGATGACGGTACACCAGTATTCCATTATAAAGACGATCGCCACACTGCTGCTGACTGTTGTCGTTATGCTGTTCATCGTATTCATCGGCATTCTGTGCTTCAGTCTGCTGCAGCAGATGATTGCGTTCGTCATATCCCTGTTTACCGAAATATCGGCTAGAGCTTAGGAGGTGCTGACATGAGAGGAAGGAAGAAACGCTTGTACATCATGGCGGCTTGTCTCGCGAGCATATGTCTGGGGGGAACGGCTCTGCTAAGCGGCGCCGCGGACAACGACGGCGTGCCGGCCGCATCCGGGTATGTCGGGCCGAAGGCCGAATATATCGCTGGTCAGAAGCCGGGAGCCGGACAGGATGCAGCACCGGCCGCCGCAGCAGCTCTGCAAGTGCTGTCGTCTAATGCGGCTTACGCGGCGGCCCCCATTCCTCCCGGCTTCCAGGCGGCGGCAGAGAATGAGCATCTGCTGCTGCTGTTCCATCCCGGGACGACGGAGGTCGTCGTCCGGGAGAAGGCTACCGGACGGGAATGGGCGACGAATCCGCTGGATCGGGACAAGGACGGCATCGCCACGGCGATGAACAGGACAGATCTGGACTCGCAGTTGATCGTATCCTATTACAATGATCGGGGGCATCTGTCGTATATGAATAACGCGACAGAGAGCGTACAGAAGAAGCAGTTCGAAATTGTTCAGGAAGATGAGGGGCTTACCGTCACATATGAAATCGGCAGCTCCGAGAAGGGGATGAGCGCCGTTCCTAAGGTAGTGTCCAAGGAACGGTTCGAAGAGCGGATTCTGGGCCGGATCGAAGACGAACAGGCGAGGAATCGGCTTCGTACCCGCTTCTTCTACAATGAAGAGAAGGAGCAGTATGAGCGGAAGGACATGCAGGATTACATCGTGAAGGATGTGGTCGCGCTGCTGGAAAGTATCGGTTACACGGCGGAAGAGGCAAAGCAGGACAATGCGGCCGCCGCTGACGCGCCGGAGCTCGAGGAGCTTGCCCCCCGATTCACGATCCCGATCCGCTACGAGCTGCGCGACAGCAGCCTGTACGTTGCCGTCGATACGACAGCTGTGACAGATACGGAGGCGTTCCCGCTCCATCAAATTCAACTGCTGCCGTTCTTCGCAGCTGCGGGCATGGAGGAGGAAGGCTATATGCTTGTACCGGACGGCTCCGGCGCGCTTATCGGCTTGAACGACACGAACAAGGGAGCGCGCGCTTACGAGGTGCCCCTATACGGAAAGGACGGCACGCCGAAGCGGGAGGAAGGCGTCGTGCTTCAGAGTGTCGCCGTCTCCAGATTGCCTGTCTTCGGCATGAAGAGAGGCGAGCATGCGATGCTCGCGATTATCGAGCAAGGCGACGCCCAAGCGACGATTACGGCGGATACGAGCGGCAAGCTGAACAGTTATAATCGGGTCGGCGCATCGTTCAGGGTGAGGGAGATGGAGCCGGTGGAATTCCGGGCTGGCTCCATGACGAGGCGCGTGCCGAAGTTCTCGGAGCTGTACGATGACGGCATCGGCATCTCCTACCGCTTCCTGACGGGGAAGGACGCCAATTATGTTGGCATGGCGGCCGCTTACCGCCAGGAACTGATCGACCGCTTCCAGGTGGAGCGGCTGCAGAGCGGCGCGGATATGCCGTTCGTACTGGAATTGATCGGAGCGGTGTCGGTACGCGATACGTTCCTGGGCATTCCTTACGATGCGGTGGAGCCGATGACGACGTATGCGGAGGCAGTGGATATTCTGGATCGGCTGCAGCGGGAAGGCGTGTACAACATTCAGCTGAAGTATGCCGGATGGTTCAATGAAGGGTACCGCCATACGCTGCCGAGAACGATCAGACTGGATTCCGAGCTGGGAGGGAGAGCGGAATTCCGGCGGCTGCTGGAATATGTGGAGGAACGACATGTGGCGCTTTACCCCGACGTGGCATTCCTGCAGGTATATGACAGGGGAGACGGGTTCCGACCGTCGCGGGATGCGGCTCGCTTCCTGAACCGTAAGGCGATACTCAGCTTCGCCCGCGATCCCGTTACAACGAATCCCGAAGACAGGGAGTATTATCTGCTGTCCCCCCGCAAGCTGACGGGGGTGGTGAACGACTTCCTGAATCAGTACGCCACCTACGGCGGCAAGGGCTTGTCCTTGCGCGATCTGGGCAATGAGCTGCACAGCGAAGTGGACGGGAGGGGCGCGACGACGGATCGGCAGGATGCCATGGCGGCAGCGGTGGACAACTTGAAGCGGATCGCCGACGAAGTGAACGGAGTGATGGTGGATGGGGGCAACGCTTATGCGATCCCGTATGCGGATACGATCGTGAACGCGCCGCTGTCCAGCAGCAAGTTCAATATCGCCCGCGAGGAGATTCCATTCTACTCCATCGTGCTGCACGGCTACGTCGATCTGGCCGGCATGCCGCTTAATCACGGGCAAGATCAGGATGCCCGGGATGCGTTGCTGCGGACGCTGGAGACGGGTTCGCTCCTCTATTATCAATGGATGCACGACAATCCGTCCGCGATTCGCGATACGAAGCTGAATGCGATGTACGCCTCCGATTACACCCATTGGCTGGACGAAGCCGTTCAACTGTACGGGGAGAGCAATCGCATCCTGAAGCAGGTGCGCCATCAGACGATCGCCGATCATCGGAAGCTGGACGAGAATGTCTATATGACGACTTACGAGGAAGGGCTATCGATCGTGGTGAATTACAATGAATCTCCGGTCAGTGTGGAAGGCCTGACGATAGAGGGCAAGGATTATCGGGTGATAGGCGGTGGTGAGCGATGAAGCTGGGCAATTTGCCGCTAAGACATAAGAAGGCCGCTCTGGGCATGCTTTTTGTAACGCCCTGGTTATTGGGATTTATCTTCCTGTTTCTTGTGCCGCTTATTCAATCGTTTCTTTACAGCATGAACGACTTGAAGCTTGGCAAGAACGGCTTCGACACCGACTTTCAAGGACTCGGCTTCTACCGGGAGCTGTTCTTGTCTCACCCTACCTTCAATCGGACGCTGGTGGAGGCGATATCGGACATTGTCATCAACGTTCCTTCGATTACGATATTCAGTCTATTCGTTGCCACCTTGATCAACCAGAAGTTTCGCGGCCGCGTCTTTGCGCGAGCAATCTTCTTCCTGCCCGTCCTGCTGGCCGCTCCGGTATTGTCTCTGGAGAGCAGCGCCGAGATGGCCTCGATCGCTACTTCGGTGACGGGCGCTTCGGACGAAGGCGGCTTCGCCTTCACAAGCTTCGAGCTGGAGAGACTGCTGCTGGAGTCCGGCGTGTCGAGCATCATCGTTGAATATATTACAGGCTCGGTGGATCGGATCTATGAAGTGATCAGCTCGTCCGGCGTACAGATTCTCATCTTCCTGGCTGCGCTGCAATCCATCTCCCCTTCTCTGTACGAAGCCGCCAAGATTGAGGGGACGACCGGGTACGAAGCCTTCTGGAAAATTACGCTGCCGATGATCAGTCCCATTCTGTTGACGAATGTCGTGTATACGGTTGTAGACGCCTATAGCCGCAACGAGCTTAGCGAGATGATCAGGGACACGGCTTTCCAAAACTTGAATTTCAGTCTCAGCGCGGCAATGGCATGGGTATACTTCCTGGTCGTCACGCTCATTCTCGTTGTCACGACCTCGCTGATATCCCGCAAAGTATTCTACTACGATTAAGGAGGGGGAGACGCCTATGAAGCCGGCAATGACTTTGCGCGCCGAAGGCTTGATTAATCGGGTCAAAAGGCTCCATCCGCTTCATTGGACGAAGCATTGGAGCTGGGTTGCGCTGCGCACAATATTGATCATCGGATTTTGCTTCGTCATTCTATATCCGCTCTTCTTCAAGCTCTCGGTCTCCTTCAAGGATCGCATGGACGTATACGATACGTCGGTATTATGGATACCGAAGCACTTTACGCTGGAGACGATCCGAATCGCTTACGAGGCGCTGAATTACCCCAAGACGGCCTTGCATTCCTTCACGATCGCCGGCATGACGACGCTGCTGCAAGTGTTCTCCTGTGCGCTGGCCGCTTTCGCTTTCGCCAGACTGAAGTTCAAGGGGAGCGGCCTCTTGTTCGGCTGCGTCGTCTTCACCATCATTGTGCCGGTTCAGACCATCATGATTACCACTTATTTGAATTACCGCTACTTCGATATTTTCGGTCTCATCAGCCTGTTTACGGGGGAGAAGGGGGTCAATCTGCTGGACAGCTACTGGCCATTTATCCTGCAATCCATTACGGGAATGGGCATTAAGAGCGGATTGTTCATCTTTATATTCAGACAGTTCTTCAGGGGCATTCCAACCGAGCTGGAGGAAGCTTCCTACATCGACGGGTGCTCGGTATTCCGCTCCTTCTACCGCATCATGCTGCCGAATGCCGTACCGGCGATCGTCACAGTTGTTCTATTCTCCTTCGTCTGGCAGTGGAATGACAGCTACTTCGTCTCGCTGTTCCTTACCTCTACAGACGTGCTCTCCACGAAGCTGCCGGTCATGTGGGCCTCGTTCTCGCTGAACGATCCGCTGTATGCCTATCTGGTCAAAAATGCGGGCGAGCTGCTGTTCATCGTACCGATCATCCTGCTCTATATGTTCGCGCAGCGCTACTTCGTGGAAAGTGTGGAACGCAGCGGCTTGATCGGCTGACGTTGTCCGATAATCAGACCCATCGCCGGTACAGAAACGGGATGGGATGGAAGGGATACTCCGCCGTCGGGACGTGCTGCGGTCGGTGATGATGACCATACTCGACATCGTGGCCGACGGCCACTCCGCCGACAGGCGCATAGTCGGGATGCCCGGCCTCTTCCTGCCGATAAGATGATGGCTGCTCTTGTCGCTGCATGCAACCTTCCGGCGGACCGATAGCGACAGTCGATTGCAGCGGCGCGAGTACTTCCTTCAGCGCGGCTTCATTCAGACAATACGTATGCGCCAGCACGCCCGGCGGCGTCAGTCGCAAAATGTCGGAGCCGAAAATAACGTCAATGACGGGGGCGTCGAAGATGGCCAGCATATGCGTATGCGCGCTTTCTGCGATAATGTAGTGCCACCAGCCCTGCGGAATGTTAACGACGGTGCCGGGATGCACTCTGAAGCTAAGCAGCTGATTGGTGAAGGGGTTGATCAGCGATACCGTCGCCGTTCCGATAATGCCGTATACCAGCTCCGAAGCGTTCTGATGGTAATGCGGTTCGATGACATTGCCCGCCGTCATATAGATGTCCAGCAAGGACGTATTGCCCAGCGAGTTCAGCTCGTTGACGGTAAGACCGGTGTAGTAGTTATGGCTATCCTTCTGCACAACCGGATTGTTGGCCAAGTTGTAAGCGTACTGAATAGAAGGCGAAGCATAATTCAATGGCGTCGTGCTCATAGGGGCTTCCTGCCTTTCCGTGAAATAAGGTCAGGATAATATATGATAGAGCCCATAGGGATGTGCCTAAGCTTACCGCTGCCGGAGTGCTTCGTTCACTTCGGCGATAGCGTCGTTCAAGCCCATCGCCCGGTATTGCTCCAAGTAACTGTGCCATAGCTGCAGCGGATCGCCGTCGCCGATCGTTACCTTGATCAAGTCCTCCAGCGGGTTGATGAGCGTGCTGATCTTATCCTTAGCCGGCGTGGACAGCGAATTGATCTTGTGATAGGCTGGCGTTGCGACAGCATGCTTGAACTGCCATTCCATCTCGGCCAGACTCTTCCGGATATTGTTCTCGCCCAGATTCATCTTGTTGGACTCGTTCAGCCGGAAGTAAGTCTCCTTCCCCCATGAAGCCAATGAACGGAGAATCGGCACGGAAGGATAAGTATCGTGCAGCGGTACTGGCCTGCCTGTCGCTTCATCGATCGGACGGGTGATGACGATGCGGTCGCCGTCCATCTCGTAATCGATGCCTTCCAGCCCGTAGCTTGTCAGCCGCTGTCCTGCCGGCGACAGCAAGTAATCGTACAGCCTAAGAATGCGGTCCATCTTCCCGTCGCTAACGCGGGCATTGAAGAAGCTCTCCGACCAATACGTCTGCGCAACGTAGTAATGGCGATTCCCCTCCTCGTCAGGCCATAGATGCAGAATATCCACCGCGTCATGGAAGCTCGTATCCGCCTGATATTGACTCCACCTGTCCTCCAGCTCGCGCAAGCTGTTCGGGGTGGCACGATAGACGAGCGCTCCGGCGAGCCCTTGCGCGAATTTGGTTACCGCATCGTCTTCCTTCATATAGTAGAATTCCTGGTCCAACGCGCCCTCGCTGTATAGCTGTCTTAGCTGAATGACTACATCGTCCATCTTGCGGGAGGCGTAGAACGGAATCCACTGTGCATCCTCCAGCACCCATTGACCCGCCGCGAATTGGGGAAAGGTCGGACTCAGCGCCCATGACAGGTAGCTCATACCGGCCGCCGTCAAGCCGACCGTCTCATGATTCGCGTCGCTGGATTTGCGGTTGCCGAAGGTGATCAGCATGTTGGAGAACTCCTGGAAGTTGCGGATATCCCGGATCAGGGCGTCCTTCATCCAGTCGCTGCGAACGAACACGACTCTCTCCAGCATCCAAAGTCTATTCGTCGGATAGCCGATCCTTGGCAGCATATACAGCTTATTGTCTTTCTTCAGAAGTCGAATATCCGGAATCTGGGCGATATTGTCTACATGGGGATAGGGAGACAGATCCTCCGGCAGCGGCCTGATCAGGCCGTGCTTGATCCACTCATTGTAGATGCCAGGGGAATCGCTGGCGATGGAGTGTGCGAATACATCCGGCAGCTTGTCCGACGTCGCCCACATAAGCAGCTTCTGATTGTAGTCGGACATCGTAATCTGAACGGGCTCGATCGTCATGTTGAATCTCCGCTCCACATGGCGCAAGACAGCGTCCTTCGGCTCGAAAGCGTTTCCAATATCCCAGAAAGCGACGGAAATGTCCATATGATCGCTCGGGGGCAGAGAAGCAGCTTCGTTGTCGGCGACCGGAGCGCGGTCGCGCTGCAGCGTCAACACGGCGATGGCGAGCACAGCAATCACAATAAAAAAGACAAGCCTGGAACGCGGCATGCATGTTCCTCCCCCTGGTAGGTCGTCGTTATAACACTTTGGACAGCTTCCGGTACTCCGTTGCCGATATTCCTTCGTGGCGCCGGAATAATCTGCTGAAGTAGTGGATGCCGGAGTATCCTACCCGCTCGCCGATCTGCTCTACGGACAAGTCCGTCTCCCGGAGCAGTCTTCTTGCTTCGCGATGACGGATTGTATGGATGAATTCATTGGGCGGAAGCCCGGCAATCTCTTTGAACAGCTTGGCTGTATGGTCGATGCTCAGCTTCATTTGCTGCGCGATCATTTTGTTGGACCATGGCGTGGATGGAGTGTGTTCAATCTGCTCGATGATCTCCTTCAGCTTCTGGGCATGCTGGGAGGAATAAGATCGCGAACGCGACACCGGCAAGCGCAGCAGATGAGTAAGAATATTCAGCATGATGGCTTTGCAGGCCAGCTCATAGCCTAACGGACGCATCGTGAATTCATGGACCAACTGATCCATCAATTGAACGCATGCCAGCGTCGGGGTGTAGACCGGCTGGTGGGAGAGCGGCGGGAAGCTGTCGCATACCGCTTCCGTAGCGAAGCGTTCCCATTCCGCCTCATCCCCGTCGGCGATAATATCGGATTCCCGCTGAATATCCAACTCGTCGAAGAAGTCGAAGTGAATGCCAAGGAAGCGCGCATCGGGCCCGGACAACACCTCATTGCGATGCCATACGCCGGACGGCAGGAAGATGAGCTGTCCCGTCGTCAGCGCATACTCCTTGCCCTGCATAATCGTGAGCGCTTCCCCCTGGCATACATAGAGCAGCTCGAAGTCGTATATTCTCCGCTCGGCAAGCGAGCCCGTAGGCATTCTCTGATACTGGGCATAATGAATGCTGGGCGACCAATCCCGGAACGGCGCTTGCCGTTGTTTTGGAAATTGCAGATCCGTTTCGAACATTTCGGCCTATACGCTCCTTCTTCCAAGCTTTTCATTACCATACAACTGAATTGTGCAAATATTATCTTATCTCGCTAAAGAAAAGCATGCCGTACAAGGGTTAATATAAAACTATTATCGCTTACTTTTGAGCTGTTATCAATAATGACGGAATACGTTAAAAAGATTCTTTCGAAAGAAGGAGGCGTCAGGCGTGGAAAACGAGCCTAACACGGAATACCGCTGCAAGCCCGCAAGCTATCTGTCCCGGGATGGCGATGCGGACAGGATCATCGATTGGAGCGGCTGCGACGCCGTTATCCTGCGAGACACGGTAACAGGCGCCGCAACCAAGGAGTGGACGGAGGTCAAGGCCTGCTGGAGCCCGGAATGGGTATATGTCTCCTTCCTGTGTCAGGACCGTCATGTCGTCTCGGACTACACGAAGCGGGACGAGCCGCTCTACGAGCAGGACGTTGTAGAAGTCTTCATCGACGAAGAGGGAGACGGCATTCGTTATATGGAATACGAATTCAGTCCCCATAATGTGATCTTCGATGCGAAGGTGGAGAATTCGGGAGCCAATTCCGTCGCCAAGCTGGATCTGGAGTGGGATTGCGAAGACTTGCGTACGACGGTGGTGTGGGAGTCCGACGAACTGCTGCGCTATGTTATCTGCTTCCCCGCGACTGCTTTCAAGGACGGGCTGAAGCAAGGCACCCGCTGGAAGGTGAATTTCTACCGGATCGACGAAGATACCGAGGGCAATCGGGAATACCAGGCCTGGCGTCCTACGGGCGCGGTGAACTTTCATACGCCCTCCAGCTTTGGAACGTTTGAACTGACAACTTGACCATGCCCGCGCGGCATACTTATTACACAATATTCAGGAGGCGATTGATATGAAGAAAGGGATTAACATCTGGTCGTTCAGAGAGGGCAGCACGATTAAGCAGTGTGTCGAGCTGGCAGAGAAGGCCGGCTTCGAAGGCATCGAGCTGTCCCTGAACGAATCGGGCGAGCTGGGGCTTGATGCGACTGAGAAGGAGATCAATGCCGTTCGTTCCATGATTGACGATTCCGGCATTGCGCTCACATCGCTTGCGACCGGCCTGTACTGGTCGTATCCGATGACCAGCGACGACGCGTCCGTACGCGCGAAGGCGGTCGACGTGTGCAAGAAGCAGATCGAGGTCGCGCAAGGACTGGGCGTCGACGCGATTCTTGTCATCCCTGGCGCAGTAGGCGTGGACTTCATTCCAGGCGCTGCAGTCATCGATTACGAGCGCGCTTATGAGCGTGCCCTGGAAGCGATTGGAAGTCTGGTGCCGCATGCCGAGAGCGCCGGCGTATCTATTGCAATCGAGAACGTATGGAACAAGTTCTTGCTGTCGCCGCTTGAGATGCGTTCGTTCATCGACGCTCATCAATCCGACCGCGTAGGCGCATACTTCGACGTGGGCAATGTGCTGTACTCCGGCTATCCCGAGCATTGGGTCCGTATTCTGGGCGAGCGCATCAAGCGGGTGCACTTCAAAGACTATCGCCGCGAGGCGGGCGGCTTGCACGGCTTCGTCGATCTGCTGGCAGGCGACGTGGATTATCCGGCAGTTGTCGCCGCGCTCAAGGAGATCGGTTACGACAACTATGTAACGGCTGAGATGATTCCATCCTACAAAACCTATACGGATCAAATCATCTATAACACTTCCGGTGCGATGGATGCCATCCTTGGCCGCACGGAGCGCTAAGACGACTATTGCTGTCAGCAATTGATCAATATCGACAAAACTGAAGGAGTGACCTCACATGCTGAAAGTAGGACTGATCGGATTCGGGTTCATGGGGCGCATGCATCTGGACAATTACGAGCGCTTGATGAAGGAAGGCGCCGATATCAAGCTCACGGCTATCTGCGACATTAGAATCGAGGAATTGAAGAACAGCAAAGTATGGACGAATCTGGATACGGGCCGCGACGTGTACGATCTGAGCACATACAGCCTCTACGACAATATTGACGCCATGCTTGCCGGCGAGCAATTCGATATCGTGGATATTGCGCTGCCTACGCCTCATCATGCGGATCTTGCCATTCGTCTGATGGAGAGCGGCATCCATGTATTCTGCGAGAAGCCGATGGCCAGAACGGCAGAGGACGCCCGCCGTATGGTAGAAGCGTCCGAGCGTACCGGCAAGAAGCTGATGATCGGACAATGCCTGCGTTTCTGGCCGGCTTATGAGTATCTGAAGGCTTGCATCGAGGACGGCCGCTACGGCGCAGTTACGGCGGGCTACTTCTTCCGCGGCAGCTCCACGCCGCTTGGATGGTATAGAGACGGGAGCCAGAGCGGCGGCAACCTGATGGATATGCATGTGCACGATGTAGACATGATCAACTGGCTGTTCGGCAAGCCGGATGGGGTATCCACATTGGCGCGCACCGTGCTGACAGAAGGCGCATACGACATTGTGTCCACCAACTATGTGTATCCTGACGGCAAGGTCGTCAACGCGCAGTCGGACTGGACGCTGCAAGGCGACTTCGGCTTCTCCATGGTATACCGCGTCAACTTCGAAGGGGCCAATCTCGTATTTGAGAACGGCCAAGTGAAGGTGAATCCGAACGAAGGCGCAGGCTTCGTAGCCGAGTTGTCCGAGGACACGGGTTACTACCGCGAGCTGTCCTACTTCCTGAACGCTGTGAAGAACAACGAAGCCGTCGCGGTATGCTCTCCGGAGAGCGTGGCCGAGACGATGGACATCGTGGAAGCGGAGATTCGTTCCGCAGACCGCAAAGGTGTAATAGAGCCGGTATAATCAGTGAGAGGGAGCGCTAGCGCTCCCTCTTTCGTCTGTATGCGCGGGGCGGCATGCCGAGCTGTTGCTGGAATTGGCCCGCAAAGTGGTTGTAATTGCGGTAGCCGACACGGTAGCTAATATCCGTCAGACTGAGGTCCGTATGCTCCATGAGCAAGACGGCCTCCCGTATTCTCATTGTGTTTAACGTTTCGATAATGGACGTCCCCGTATTTTCTTTGAACAGATGGGACAGGCGGGACGGAGAGAGCGCTACCTGCCTCGCCAGCTCCGGAATGGTTATGGATTCATGCATCCGCTGGGCGAGCGTATGCATCACTTCGGCAATTCTCCCGTCCATGCGCTGCTTTCTCTGCTCCGCAAGCAGCAGCAGCACCTCCTGCAAGGCATTCATGCACAGTTCATTCCAGTAATCTCCCCGCTTCCTGGCATCGTCCAGCAGCCTGTTGAACGCCTGATGAATCCGTTCGCGATCGGCTTCTCCCATTACTCGCTGGTTCACAAGGCTGCCGGAGGGCAGCAGGTGCTGATGCTGCGGCAACGGGACGAAGTGAGCCCATTGCAACTGCCATGTCTCCCCCCTGCAAGTCCCGTATCGATGAGGGGTTCCGGCTTTCAGCATAGTGACATCCCCGGCTTGGCAGTCTATCGATTCGCCCGGCATATGGAACTCGCCTTTGCCCTCGACAGTGTATACGATGAGCCAGTCGTCTCTTCCCACAGCTCGCGTAACGGAATAGCTCTCCGTCTCATGGAAGTGTCCTGTAATAATAAGGGAATGATTCATGCTGCTTACCTCCAGGTTCAAGTTCAGGATAATGAGATGGATTCGCTCCCTCCACTATAGCCGATTTCATCCTGCTGTGGAAGAAGGTGCAGCAGAATAGTGAGAGAGATGAGCAGGATTGTTGCTTCACGGACTGCGGGCGAGGAAGTATGCTGGTACTATACCAATTCCGCGGAATCACTCGTGATTGAACGGGGAATGCGATAGGGAGGCATAATGAATGACAGCAGAATTCATGGGGCTGACAGCAGAGCAGAAGCGCGAATTTGAGGAGCAGGGATATATCATTGTGAAAGGGTTGTTCACCAAGGATCAGCTGGAGGAGATTGACGCGACCTTCGAGGAGATTAGCGAACGCCTCGTTCCGGGACACTTCGAGCCGGAGCTGGATAGCGAGACGACAGACCCGCTGAAGCGTTATCCGCGCGTCATGCATCCGCATCGCTTCAACGATACCGCAATGAAATATATGCTTCATAAGCCAGTAATGCGCATTCTGGAGGACTTGTACGGCGAACCGGCCATTGCCGCGCAGAGCATGTTCTACTTCAAGCCGCCGGGCTCCAGGGGACAGGCGCTGCATCAGGACAACTTCTACTTGAAGGTGGAGGATGGCAATTGCATTGCGGCCTGGACGGCGATCGATTCCGCAGACGAAGAGAACGGCGGGCTGCTGGTCGTGCCGCAGACGAACGAATACGACATTGTCTGTCCCGATCTGGCGGATGCGAAGGAGTCGTTCACGACGCACTTCGTGAAGCCCCCCAAAGACAAGAAAGCGGTTCCTGCGGTGATGGAAAGAGGGGATGTGCTCTTCTTCAACGGCAACCTGATTCATGGTTCCTATCGGAATAAGACGAAGGATCGCTTCCGCCGTGCGTTCATCTGCCACTACGCGAACGGTTCAGCGACGAAGATCGGTCAATACTACAGACCGCTGTATTATGCCGACGGATCGGTAGCCGAAGTGGAAGCGAATATGGACAGCGGTCCGTGCGGCGTGGAATTCCAGAACGTGTACCCTCACTGATTAGCGAAAATTTGCAATGCGCCTGCGTTCATACTATGATGGAAGAATCCGATGGCACGAGAGTAAGGCTGGATTCTCAGCGTGAAGGAGCAGGTGTATGAACAACTTACCGGTTACCCAATTTCAGATGGAGCAATTCAAGAAGCTGAAGACGGAAGTCACCCGATTCATGATGATGTATCAGTTCGCATTGAATGAGCTGGAGACGAAGATTGAAATTCTTAAGGAAGAATTTCATTTCCTGCATGACTACAATCCTATTGAGCATACGAAGTCCCGTGTGAAGTCGCTGGAGAGCATGATGAGCAAGATTAGCCGGAAGGGCATTCCGATCTCTCTGGACAGCATCAAGAGTCATATTAAAGATATTGCAGGCTTGCGAATTACTTGTTCGTTCATTCCCGACATTTACCGCATACGGGATATGCTGCAGAATCAGTTCGAGCTGAAAATACTAGAGGAGAAAGATTATATCGCTAGTCCGAAGCCTAACGGCTATCGCAGCTTGCATCTGATCGTGGAAGTGCCGGTCATCATGTCCGACGGCAAAGAGAACGTATGCGTTGAAATCCAGATTCGAACGATTGCAATGGATTTCTGGGCAAGTCTTGAGCATAAAATCTTCTATAAATATGCACAGTCTGTTCCGGCCAGTCTGCTGCAGGAGCTGAAGCAGGCAGCCGATGCCGCCAATCGCCTGGATAAGCAGATGGAACGCCTTAACCGAGAGATTTCGGTCATTAAGGAAAATCAGGAGGAAGATTATGGCGAGAAGCTGACTAAGCTGCTGATTAACAGCCCTCAGTTCAGTCTTCCCGCTGCAAGCGACGACAACAGAAATGTGTAGCTCACGGCCCCTTCCATTCGGAGGGGTTTTTTTGCTTTGGACGACCCGGTTGGATATCAAACGTACCCAAGTTCTCCATGTCAATCAGCGAAACAATTATTAGCCCCTTTTGAAGGCCATCTTCCTTAATAAGTATTTAGCGTTGTACAGTGGAATGAGAGTTAGACTACGTTCAACTGTATCGATACAGTTAGGTGAAAATGCTGTTGTTGGTATCTTCCTTCTGTTCTAATCTTCTAAGTAGAGGCTGAGATGTTCGCGAACCCTCTCCGGATTGAAAAAAGGAGGATACCATTTTTGAAACAGCAAGGATTGAAGCTAGCTTATATGTTGGCTGTGCTTAACGCAACAATTATCGGATTTTCATTTTTATTTGCCAAAACGGCGCTCGCCTACGCCAATCCGCTCGATACGCTCACATTCCGTTTTGCCGCTTCGTTCCTGGCCATATCTGTCCCGGCCGCGTTCGGTTGGATCAAGCTATCGTACCGAGGCAAACCGCTGTATAAGGCATTTCTGCTGGCATCCATGTACCCACTAGGATTTTTTACGCTTCAAGCGTACGGGTTACAGCATTCTACCTCGGCCGAGGGGGGCATCTTATACGCGTTTACCCCGGTTGTAACGATGGTACTCGCCTCCGTATTTCTGAAAGAAACGACCACACTTTTTCAGAAGCTGTCGATCTTTCTCTCGGTGTTCGGCGTCGTATTCATATTTGCAACGAAAGGCAGCAGTATAAATTGGTCAAATGTAACAGGAATTTCACTGCTTTTGTTGACCTGCTTCGCTTTTGCCGGATACAGCGTGTTGGCCCGTTCGTTATCGAAGCAGTTCAGCCCAGCGGAAATCACATTTCTCATGCTTGGTATCGGGTTCACCGTCTTCCTTGCATTGTCGCTCGTCAGTCATACGGCCACCGGAACGCTAACTAACTTTTTCAAACCGCTCTTCAGCGGTCCCTTTATCGGCTCAATCCTTTTCTTGGGTATCGTATCCTCGCTCGTCACGGCGCTAACCGCCAATTACATTTTGTCCAAAATGGAAGCTTCGAAGATGAGCGTGTTCGCTAATCTCTCGACAATCGTATCCATGGCGGCGGGGGCGTTCTTTCTCGGGGAAGAGGTAACGATGTATCAACTAGTCGGCTCGGCCCTAATTATAGCGGGCGTTATAGGAGCCAATCGATTCGGGCGGAAAAGAGCGAAGGAGCAAATCGTAACAACGAATCGCGCGGAAGCATGAAAAGTTTAATGGATACTTGGAGATCTTCAAGCGAATCTGAACGCTGATGCCGTCTGTAGACCGGCCTTGCAAGCCGGACTGATGCCAGAGGAAGTCGTGACGAGCCTAATCGACCAGATCGAATCCGCTTACGCGAACGTGCCGACCGTCCCGCGCGACGAGGCGATTCGCAATGCTTCTCTGGCTGCGATGCAGCTCATGCTCGCTGCGAAGGCGAAAGGGCTCGACTCTTGCCCCATGGGCGGATACGACGCCGATCAATTTGTGGAAGCGTTCAGCGTTCCGGAGCGGTACATTCCGGTCATACTGATTGCAATCGGCAAGGCGGCTGTTCCTGCCCGGCCGTCCGAAAGATTCTCGATCGATGAGACGGTCATCTGGAACAGCTTCTGATTCAAGCTTATTCCGGAACGGCCGAGATTGCGGCGAGCGACGGAGGATGGGTCCGGGTCTATACCGCTTCGCAAGGGGCAAATTCCGAAAAGTACGGAGAATTCGCTTTTCCCGGCGCACATGCGGAAAGGACGAACCTTGCTTTTGTAAAAAGCGTAGGCAATCAGCCTTCGGGAGCTATCGTCCTAACGGCGCCGAAAGACGGAGCGATGTACGCCTGGGGGACGGACACCGTTGATCTGTTTTTACCGAACCAAAGGCTTAGGCTTCCTGGCGCCTCTATATATAAAGCACGAGTGTGGAGACCGGAATATTCTTAAAAGTCAGAGGTGGGTAAGATGACATTCCTGGGCTTTAGGGAAAGATTAATCGCTTATGGACAGTTCATTGAGAATGTCCTTGGAACGAATCATGCACATGCAAATAAGAGCGGCTCTCCCTTTGAAGGAGACCGCTCTTTCTGTGTCGCTAAGCGCTTTTGCAAGTACCCGATTCGCGAATTGCAATTTCCCGGCTGCATGGACACCAGAGTCAATTTTTAGTAGGATAATAGAAAGCGATGTTTCATATCGATAGTCAAGTAGAGAATATAGGGGTTGAATGAATGCTAGAGCTTGGAGCCAAAGTCGTCATCGTGGCTGACCAATTCGAACAGAAGCTGCCAATCGGCGAATACGGTTACATCATCGCATACGACCGGAACGCCGACAATGTATTCAACTATGTTGTACGTGTGCCGAAGGCCAATCGCAACGTTCTCGTTCCCGCTGAAGACGTGGAGCTGGAAGAGACGCTGATTGAGCTTGAAGTAGAGAGGATTGAGCGTGAAGCGCTTATCGATTATGCGCTGGCCACTCATAACGAGCAATTATTTTATCGTATAATGAACGGGGATAAGGAAGAAGCGGAAGAGGAAAGCGAGACGCAGCCGACGAGCCGGGAGGATTTCATTCGCCAGGTGAATTTGAAGGCTTGGATTTGAAGAGGGATGAAGAGTGCTTGCGCTCTTGGTCCCTCTTTCTTCGCTGCGCTGCTTGTCCTGCGTTGCTGAGCGCCATCATTGTAGGCTATAATAGGAAGAATGACCTGTATAGAGGGGGAGACTCTGATGAGCATAACGTTGAAGGATGTCGAACATGTTGCAAATTTGGCGCGTCTTGAGCTGTCCGACGCGGAGAAGGAGCAGTTCACCGGGCAGCTTAATGCGATCTTGAAATACGCGGAGAAGCTGAATGAGCTGGATACGGACGGTGTGGAGCCGACAAGCCATGTGCTGAACGTAACCAATGTGATGCGCGAGGATGTCGTCAAGCCGTCATTGCCGATTGAGAAGGTGCTGCAGAACGCGCCTGATGAAGAAGACGGACAAATTAAAGTGCCGGCGGTGCTGGAATAATACAGAAGGTTATTTTTGAAGGGAGGAACTGCAGTTGGCACTGTTTGATCTGCGCCTGCAGGATGTACATAACAAGCTGAAGGATGGACAACTCTCCGTGACGGAGCTTGTTGACGCATCATATGCAAGAATTAAAGAAACCGAGGAAGCGATAGGAGCGTTCCTGACATTAAACGAAGAGAACGCCCGTTCCGCAGCTGCCGGGATGGACGAGCAGTTGGCGAAGGCCGGGGAGCGGGGGCTCCTGTTCGGCTTGCCTGCCGGCGTCAAGGACAATATCGTAACGGAAGGGCTTCGCACGACATGCGCCAGCCGCTTTCTTGAAAATTACGATCCCATCTATGATGCTACCGCATCGCGCAAGCTGAAGGAAGCGGGAGCGATTACGATCGGCAAGCTGAATCTGGACGAATTCGCCATGGGCGGCTCCAATGAGAATTCCAGCTTCCACCCGACGCGCAATCCATGGAACCGGGATCATGTGCCCGGTGGCTCCAGCGGCGGCTCTGCTGCCTCCGTTGCAGCTGGACAAGTCTACTTCTCACTGGGCTCCGATACAGGGGGCTCCATCCGGCAGCCAGCCGCTTATTGCGGCATCGTCGGCTTGAAGCCAACCTATGGACTGGTATCCCGGTTCGGCCTTGTCGCCTTCGCGTCATCGCTCGACAGCATCGGGCCGCTGACGAAAAACGTCGAGGACGCCGCTTACGTGCTGCAGGCGATCGCAGGTTATGACAAGTGCGATTCCACTTCGGCGAATGTGGACATTCCGGATTATGCCTCCGCCTTGTCCGGCGACGTGAAGGGGCTGCGCATCGGCGTGCCTAAGGAATATCTGGGCGAAGGAATCGATCCTCGCGTCAAGCAAGCCGTTATGGATGCGCTCCGCGTATACGAATCGATGGGCGCCACCTGGGAGGAAGTATCGCTGCCGCATACGGAATATGCCATTGCCGCGTATTATCTGCTTGCCTCGTCCGAAGCGTCCTCCAATCTGGCGCGCTTCGACGGGGTGCGCTATGGCGTGCGTGCGGATAATCCTGACAATCTGATCGACTTGTACCGCAAGTCACGCAGCCAGGGATTCGGACCGGAAGTGAAGCGCCGCATCATGCTGGGAACGTATTCGCTCAGTTCCGGCTATTATGATGCTTATTATTTGAAGGCGCAGAAGGTTCGTACGCTGATTAAGAACGACTTCGATGAAGTGTTCAAGCAGTACGACGTAATCGTAGGACCAACGGCACCGACTCCGGCATTCCGGATCGGGGAGCAGGTGAACAATCCGCTGACGATGTACTTGAACGATATTTGTACCATTCCTGTCAGCCTTGCGGGCATTCCGGCTATTAGCGTGCCGTGCGGCATGGCGGACGGATTGCCGATCGGGCTGCAAATTATCGGGCAGGCGTTCCAGGAATCGACGGTGCTGCGCGCGGCTCATGCCTATGAAGCCAATACGGAGCATCACAAGCTGCGTCCAAGTCTGTAATAATAAGCGAATGGATACGAAAGGATCGATAAGAATGACTGTTGCGAATAAATACGAGACGGTCGTCGGATTGGAAGTGCATGTGGAGTTGCATACGAAGAGCAAAATCTTCTGCGGCTGCTCTACGGCTTTCGGCGCTCCGCCTAATACTCATACATGTCCGGTATGTCTGGGCCATCCCGGCGTGCTGCCGGTGCTTAACCATCAAGCGGTAGAATACGCGATGAAAGCGTCGATGGCATTGAATTGCCAGATTGCCGACGTAAGCAAGTTCGACAGAAAAAACTACTTCTATCCCGATTCGCCGAAAGCTTATCAGATCTCGCAATACGATCAGCCCGTCGGCGAGCATGGCTGGATCGACATTGAAGTGAACGGCGAGACGAAGCGGATCGGCATTACCCGTGTGCATCTGGAGGAGGATGCGGGCAAGCTGACGCATGTGGACGGCGGCTATGCATCGCTGGTCGACTTCAACCGGGTAGGAACGCCGCTCATCGAGATCGTATCGGAGCCGGATATCCGTACGCCGGAGGAAGCGAAAGCGTATCTTGAGAAGCTGCGAGCTATCATGCAGTACTGCGACGTATCGGATGTGAAGATGGAGCAGGGCAGCTTGCGCTGCGATGCCAACATCAGCTTGCGCCCTTACGGACAGAAGGAGTTCGGTACGCGCGCAGAGCTTAAGAATATGAACTCGTTCCGCAGCGTCCAGCGCGGATTGGAGTACGAGCAGTTCCGCCAAGCGGAAATTCTGGACAGCGGCGGCGAAGTCGTACAGGAGACGAGACGCTACGACGATGCTGCAGGCAAGTCGTTCTCCATGCGCGGCAAGGAAGAGGCGCATGACTATCGCTACTTCCCGGACCCTGATCTTGTTCGCCTGCATATTAGCCAGGAGTGGAAGGATGAGGTGCGCAAGAGCATCCCTGAGCTGCCGGACGCGCGCAAGGCGCGCTATGAGGCGGATTATGGACTGTCCTCCTACGATGCGGACGTGATTACGGCTTCCATGGGGCTTGCCGACCTGTTCGAAGACAGCCTCTCCTATACGAAGGATGCCAAGGCGGTTGCCAACTGGATCATGGGCGATCTGCTGGCTTACATGAACGGCAACGGCAAGGAGCTGTCGGACATTAGCCTGACGGGTCAAGGACTTGGCGAGATGATCGGGCTGCTGGAGAAGGGCACGATCAGCGGCAAGATTGCCAAGACGGTGTTCAAGGCTATGCTGGAGAGCGGCAAGCTGCCGGGACAGATCGTCGAGGAGCAAGGTCTTGTCCAGATTAGCGATGAAGGCGCATTGCTGGGCATCGTGGATGCGGTTATTGAGCGCAATCCGCAGTCCGTGGAAGACTTCAAAGCTGGGAAACAGAAGGCGATCGGCTTCCTCGTCGGCCAGATTATGAAAGAAACGAAAGGCAAGGCCAATCCGGGGATGGTCAACAAGATGCTCGTCGATCGTCTGAACGGCTAACGGCTATAAAACGCGATTTATTCCATGGTGAATAAATCGCGTTTTTGCATTTTTGCTGCTACAATAGGCATACAGGCGATTGACAAGTGAATACATCAGGAGGAGGGAGTGCGTGGAAGAGCTTGTGCAAGGCAAGGGCAAGAGAAGTTGGCTTACCGCTCTGCTCGCTTTCCTGATGCCGGGACTCGGTCATGTCTATAACGGCTATTATGCGAAGGGCTTGCTCATCATGTCAGGCTTGCTTCTCAATTTCACAGCGATCTTCCGGCTTGCCTATTCCGATGGCGGAAGGCATCTGCTGTTCATTGTTTATTTGGGCCTTCTGCTCCCCTGCTTCTACTTCTACAGCGTGTACGACGCATTGACGTGCATGGATTCCGGGCGAACCGGCGAGAGAACGGGGAAGCGGGCGATTACGCTGGGCGGAGGCCTCATGCTGCTTGGTACTGGGGCGCTTGCCATGTTCCTGCTGAAGCCTCCGGAAGCGCTGATTCCGTGGATGAACGAACTGGCGGAGCTGAGTGTTGGCCCGCTGCTCATATTGTCTGCCGTCTGGTTGGCGGTTCGGAGTAAGGGAGGAATTCGTCCAATGTTCAAATTCGGCCGCATTACCGCAGTGCTGATCATGACAGCAGTAGGCGCGCTGCTCATATGGGATCAGTTGCAAGACCGGAATGCCATTATCAAGCTGTTGGAATGGTGGCCGGTTTTATTTATTTTGCTGGGTTTGGAGATGGTACTTTACAGTACAATATGGCGGAGACGTTCCGAAGGAGTGCGGATTGATGCCGTCGGTCTTCCCGTGGCGCTGGTCGTTGCTGTCGTCGCTTACTCCGTTACGCAGTATGCCGATTATCCCGCCAGGCTGCTCCATCAATTCAATGTCGATGTGAACGGATATGTGGAATATGGCGAAGAGAGAGGCTTCCATTATGAACGCCCTGTCATGAAGGTGCCTGCGGACGACAGTGTTTCTACTATTAAATTAAAAAACGATAACGGAGATGTTGTCGTGCGAAGCGGCGATGCGCGTGATATCGAGCTGCATACCGCAGTATGGATAGATGTAACCGATCAAGCGGAAGCGGACGCTGTAGCTGAGCGAACAACTGTGAAGGCTTCGACGGGAGCGGAGGTGGTCTTCCAAAGCGATGGCCAAACTTATGGCGCCAGCGGCAGCCGCAAACCGAGACTGAACATGGAGCTGGTTGTGCCGAGAGGGATTAAAAAACTGGAAATTCAGGCTGACAACGGATCTGTATCCCTCGGAGGGATGGCCTTGGAGAGAGGGGCGCTCATAAAAAGCAACAGCGGGCTTGTAGAAGTGTCCAATCTAGCGGGTCCGTTGACGGTGCAGAGCAAGCATGGCAATATTGAAGCGGAATCCATCTCCGGGATTACGAGGCTAAGTACGAAAAATGGCGTTATCGAAGCGCATGACATTAGAGGAGGATTGCTGAATGCGAATTCCTCCAATGGAAGTCTGGAGCTGTCGATGATCGAGGGTGATATCGAAGCGGAAACGAAGAACGGGGAGATTATGATTATCGATGCGGCTGCCTCTATAAAGGCGGATACGTTGAATGGCGGCATACATGTGTCCAGTCCGGTAGTGGGAGCCGACTGGGATCTGGACAGCTCGGTAGGAGAAATCGTGCTGATGCTTCCCGAGGATGGCGATTACAGTGTGTACGGATCGGTAACTTTCGGTAAAATCAAGTCGGAATTGCCGCTTAGAAAAAGCCGAAAAACTGTGCGGGGAATGATTGGAGAAGGGACGTACAGGATTCAGATCAACGCGACAAACAGCATAACGTTATTGCCGTTGAGCGAGAACTTGCAGGGCGCTTTCATTGACAAATTCGGAACGATGAACGTACAATAATAATAATTACTCTAAAGAAAGGCGTGAGGGGAATGGCAGCCAACGTGCATTTGGCATTGGAGCAACTGAAGATGAATGGCGTTCGCATGACCCCGCAGCGACACGCCATCTTAAGCTATCTGATGGATACCAAGTCGCATCCCACAGCGGATGAGATTTATAAGGCGCTCTCACCTGCTTATCCGAGCATGAGTGTAGCAACGATATATAATAATTTGAGGCTATTTGTGGAAGCGGGCTTGATTCGCGAGCTGACTTATGGCGATGATTCCAGTCGGTTCGATGCTGATTTGTCCGATCATTATCACGCGATATGCAAGGGTTGCGGGCAAATTGTTGACTTTGGATATCCGCCATTGCTTGAAGTGGAGAGAGTGGCGTCTCGCGAGACGGGCTTTGTCGTTCAGGGACATAGAATGGAGATTTATGGAATTTGTGCTGCTTGCAACACCAAGCACAATTAAGCGTATTTGAATATGCATGGCTCAAGAACGTGCCGGTAAGCGATGTGCGCTACACTGCACGTTTTTGTTTGCTTATAGGAAGAGATATCGGGTTGGACATGGGAGGAGAGAAGGTTGGAAACTGTATATCACCGGCCGCCGCGACAGAGGAGAAGAGGCGGGTTAGGGTTATTCTTTGTTATTTTTATCGCAGCTGCACTGGCTACGATAGGATGGCTGGGTTATATGAAATATATTCCGAGCAAGGAAAAAATCGATCCAAGCTATTCGTCGGAGCATCCCATTATTATGCAGGGCGTAGAGCAGAAGCACGGCGCATTGATCCAGAACGGCAATGTGTTGCTTCCGCTTCCGCTGCTGGATCAGATTCTCGCGGCGGACAAGCCTATTCATTACGAGCAGGAGACGGGTACGCTGGTGATGACGACGCTTGACAAAGTGCTGCGCCTCAAGACGGATGCGCTAACGGGAATGATTAATCAGAAGCCGTATAAGCTGTCGATCGCTGCGGAGGTTGCGGAAGATATCGTCTACATCCCGATGGAGCCGCTAGAAGAACTGTATGGATTCAAGGCGGAGTATGATGAAGGGAGCGGCATCGTCACTCTTCTGAGAGAGGGCAATGTCATACAGCAAGCCGACATATCTTCGGACGAATACGCGCCGCTTCGATCGGCGCCTTCCATTCGCGAGCCGTATCTGCTACGTATCCCGCACGGGGAGACGGTGCGAATATGGAGCGAACAGGACGGATGGCTGCTCGTTCAGGACAGTGCCGGTCATATCGGCTACCTCAACAAGAAGCATGCTAAGCTGACAGCCATTGAACGAGTACCAGAGGCGGAGCGGGAGCCGGCGTTCGTACCTTGGAAAGTAATGGGCCATAAAATCAATATGACGTGGGAAGCCGTCTACAACCGAAAAATCGATTATACGAAAATCGGCGACATGCCCGGCGTAAATGTGGTTAGCCCGACCTGGTTCGAACTGGTCGACAGCCAAGGGACGATCAAGGGCAAAGCGGACCCCGGCTATGTGAAATGGGCCCATGAACGCGGGTATCAAGTATGGGCGCTGTTCAGCAACGGCTTTGAACCGGATCAGACGACGGAGGCGCTGTCGAAGGTGGAAACGCGCTTCTCCATGATTCAGCAGTTGATCGCTTTCGCTGAACTATATGATCTGCAAGGCATCAATATTGATTTTGAAAATGTATATACGAAGGATAAGGAGAATCTTGTTCAATTCGTGAAGGAGCTCACTCCATTGCTGCATGAGCAAGGGCTGGTCGTATCCATCGACGTGTCACCCAAATCCAACAGCGAGATGTGGTCGGCGTTCCTGGATCGGGAGTCGCTTGGACGAGTTGTCGATTATATGATGGTGATGGCGTACGACGAGCATTGGGCGGCTAGTCCGAAGGCGGGCTCCGTAGCTTCGCTACCATGGACGGATCATTCCGTTGCCAGAATACTGGAGGAGGATGGCGTGCCTGCTCAGAAGCTTGTTCTAAGCATGCCGCTCTATACCCGTGTATGGACCGAGCAGAAGGACGAACAAGGCAAACTGAAGGTCTCTTCGAAGGCGATCGGCATGGAGAGTGTAAAGGAGATTGTCGCGGAGAGGGATCTTAAGCCCGTATTCGATGAGGCTGCCGGCCAGAACTATGTGGAATACGAGGAAGATGGGGCGTTGAAGCGGATCTGGCTGGAGGACGAGGTATCCATGCGGGCCAGGGTAGATATCGTGAGGAAGTACGATCTTGCAGGAGCGGCGACGTGGGCGCGTTCGTTCCAGACTCCCTCTATCTGGAGCGCCATTGACGAAGCAATGACGAAAAGGCCATAATTTGCAATTATAGGAATAAGGAAAGCCCCTTCAGGCAATTGCCTGAAGGGGCTTCGATTGTTTATAGGCAAATCTCACTTCTTCTTAAGGCCTCATAGAGGTGGCTTGCTGCTGCTCGGCGGGATGCGCGGTAGCCTGGGACGGATCGAGCGTCAGCATAGTGCGGCAAAACATGCAGCGGTCTGTCGTGCCAAGCATCTTCGTCTGTCGATTGCATTCCGGACAGGTCAGCATTGTGGCGCTGGTAGATAGCATGCCGGCCCAAAAATAGACGGCTACGCTGACGAGCAGGGAAATCATGCCGAATACCATGAATATTCCGGCGACAATCTTGCCTGCCTGTCCCCACAATACGATTCCCGCGGTGCCAAGTATCATAATTCCCATACCGACCATTGTAAATACAAGGCCCCATAGGCGAAATTCATTAATTTTGGCTGACTTGAAAAAAATTCGCTTCATTGTTCATATCCTTCCCGTAATCATAACCTTCAATTGATAAATAAATCAAAAATACAGAAATTTCTACATGGAAAAGCAGGAATGTATCACCGATCTGTCGAAAAAGAAAGTACTGTCTTTAATATTATAGCCTAAATATGAGCTATTAGCTATACGGAGGCGCCAG
Source organism: Paenibacillus sp. J5C2022 (assembly GCF_025567625.1). Lineage (GTDB taxonomy): Bacteria > Bacillota > Bacilli > Paenibacillales > Paenibacillaceae > Pristimantibacillus. Next base: position 48,636 of record NZ_JAOQJC010000054.1, read on the forward strand.
TGGAACAGCATAATTCTTATTTCATCGATATGTTCGGGCAGCGGTCCGACTTGCTTGCTTTAACCGTTGTCGAAAATCCTTATCCTTACAATCCATTAATTGACGGACTTGATTTGCTGGTTCTTCTCATAGCAACGGGAGAGGCTGCGAAAGAAAGCACAGAGCACATTCAATATAATGGTGAAAGAGCATTAATTCGAACGATTCACGAAGCGCATTTGCAGAGGTGGATTGCCAGCGGGGAAAACCGCAATATTATCGAGTGGTTGGTCCGGGGGGAGATTGTGTTGGATCGCGACGGTTATTTGGCAGACATTCGTGAACGGCTGCTGTCATTTCCTGAATCCATGCGCGAGCAGAAACAACTGGTGGAGTTCATTGGATTTCTTAGAACGTACTTGCATGCCAAGCAAGACTTGCTTGACGGGCATCTGCTGGATGCATATGGTCATGTGCTTACTGCGCTTCAGCATTGGGCACATATCGTACTGGTCGAAGAGGGAAAACACCCGGAGCTGACCGTATGGAAACAAATAAAGCGTATACACCCTGGTGTATACAAGCTATTCGAAGAATTGACTGCAAGTCCTGAGACGCTGGAGCAGCGTGTGCAGCTAGTCATGCTGGCATGTGAGTTCTCGGTCATGAACAAGATGAAGTCGTGCTGCAACATGCTGTTCAAAATTATGCAAGGGAAAGAAGAGCCGTGGAGCATTGCGGAGCTTCAGGCTTGCCCTGACATTGAACGATTGGGTGTAGATCTCACATTAGTGATTCATAAGCTTGTGAAGCGCTCTTATTTGAAGGAAGTGGCTGTTATGCATGACAATTCCGCGAGCGGCGAATTGGAACTTCGTTATGTAGTGGTACAATAGAAAGATCAACGTGGCATTTCATATATGACACTTGACCGGAAAACATACAGACGCGCGGAAGCTGCATGAATGCTTTTGCGCTTTTTTGTTGTCGTTATCATCAAACTTATTGACCGCATGTAAACAAATGTGCTATATTAGTTTTCGCCGCTTCGAGCAGGACTAATCATTCGAACCACGACGAAAAATGTCGAAGGATGAAAAAAAGTGCTTGCAAATGGATAGGCGCCTGTGATATATTATAAAAGTCGCCGCTGAGACATGGGCGGCACGAAAGAAAAGAGATTGTTCCTTGAAAACTGAACAACGAGCGAAACTGCCCCGTTGGTCCTAACGGATTAATGGAAAAGCAATATAAGTAATGAGCAAGTCAAACTTCTGGGTATTTTCTTATCGGCAAGCGTCGATTGCGAAAAACCCTTTATGGAGAGTTTGATCCTGGCTCAGGACGAACGCTGGCGGCGTGCCTAATACATGCAAGTCGAGCGGACTTTCGGGGGTGCTTGCACTCCTGAAGGTTAGCGGCGGACGGGTGAGTAACACGTAGGTAACCTGCCCCTAAG
>NZ_JAOQJC010000055.1 GCF_025567625.1 Paenibacillus sp. J5C2022
AAAATCGTACAAAGTGAGGGGCAAGTGGAGCAAATTTGCTGCGTTTGTATGAAATATCGTACAAAGTGAGGGGTAAGTGGAGCAAATTTGCTGCGTTTGTATGAAATATCGTACAAAGTGAGGGACTTGAGGAGCAAATGTGCTGCGTTTGTATGAAAAATCGTACAAAGTGACCGTCACCAGAAGCAGTATCGCCGCTGTGGCGTGATATGTGTGCGTGCTATATGTCTATATGTATGGGGCAAAAATGGTGCCGCCAGGAGCGAGTGAAGGGAGGTGCGGATGTGACGATCGAGATTGGACTGGCCGGCTGGGGCGATCACGACGACCTGTATGAGGCCGGCACCAAGCCGGGAGACAAGCTGAAGGTGTATGGCGAGCACTTCCCAGTGGTCGAGGTAGACAGTACTTTCTACGCGATACAATCCAGAGATCGATTCGCCAAGTGGGTGCAGGATACGAGGGATTCGCTGCAATTTGTAGTGAAGGCGTATGGCGGCATGACCGGGCATCAACGGGGCGGCTCCGGCAAGGGCGAGCAAGGCGATATGGCAGAAGCATTCAAGCGCATGCTGGAGCCGGCCATCGAGAGCGGAAGATTGACGGCCGTATTGTTCCAATACCCGCCCTGGTTCGACTGCAACAGTCATCATGTCAAGCTGTTGAAGTATACGAAGCAAAGGATGGAAGGCATACCGTGTGCACTGGAATTCCGACATGCCAGCTGGTTCGAAGGCGAGATGCGGGAGCGGACGCTTGCGTTCATGGAAGAGGAAGGATGGATTCATGGCGTCTGCGACGAGCCGCAAGCGGGGATGGGGAGCATTCCAACCGTATTGAAAGCTACGACTCGGGATGTGACCATCGTGCGCATGCACGGGCGTAATGTGGCGGGCTGGAATGCGGCAAGTGCTCCGAATTGGCGCGAGGTCCGCTACTTGTACCGGTATAGCGAAGCGGAATTGACGGAATGGCGAGATAAGCTGATCGAGCTGGAGCGGCAATGCGGACGGGTGTGCGTCATCTTCAATAATAATTCCGGCGGTGATGCTGCGGACAACGCCAAGGAATTGATGGAGATGCTGGGGCAGAAGCGCCCGGACGGCAGCGACCCGATTGCACAGCCGTCACCGCCGGATGTGGAGCAGCTGGAGCTGTTCTGATCGCAACGATGGAGACGCAATGGAAATGGGCAGGTAGAGTGCCGCATTGTGCGGTTATTTGAAATTGCCATTCAATTTCGCGGCAAACGATGATAAAATGCTAACAAGAGCTATTCCGTCACAATGGCGGTGGCAAGTAGGAGGATCGATTTATGGATTATATCAGTACCCGAGGCAAGGTTGGCAATATTGGATTTATCGATGCATTCATGATGGGGCTGGGCAACGACGGCGGCCTGCTCGTGCCAAGCGCGATTCCTGTCATATCTGCGGAGACGCTGCAGCAGTGGGAGAAGCTAAGCTATCAGGAGCTGGTTATGGCGATTTTCTCCTATTATACGAACGGCGAAATTCCCGAAGAAGACCTGAAGCAGATGGTGGAAGCCAGCTACTCCACTTTCCGTCATGAGGAAGTGACACCTGTTCGCAAGCTGCACGAAGGTACGTACCTGCTGGAGCTGTTCCACGGTCCGACATTCGCATTCAAGGATATCGCCCTGCAATTCATGGGCCAGCTGTACTCCTATGTCGCAACCAAGTACAACAAGAAAATTCATATTCTTGGCGCAACTTCCGGAGATACCGGCGCATCCGCCATTGAGGGCGTAAGAGGCAAGGACGGCATTAAAATATGCATTCTTCATCCGCACGGCAAGGTCAGCAAAGTGCAGGAACTGCAAATGACGACCGTCCAGGACGATAATGTGCTGAACCTGTCCGTCGACGGCAACTTTGACGATTGCCAGCGTATGATTAAGGAATTGTTCGCCGATCTGGACTTCAAGGCGGCCAACCACTTGGCTGCGATCAACTCCATTAATTTCGTCCGCATTATGGCGCAGACCGTGTATTATTTCTATGCATACTTCCGCGTGAAGCAGGAGACATCTGCCGAACGCATTAATTTCAGTGTGCCGACGGGCAACTTCGGCGACATATTTGCAGGTTACTTGGCCAAGCGTATGGGCCTGCCGATCGGCAAGCTTATCCTGGCCACGAACGAGAACAACATTCTGGAGAGATTCGTCCAGGAAGGCGTATATATGCCAGGCGAGTTCTGCAGCACCTACAGCCCATCCATGGACATTCAGGTGGCGAGCAACTTCGAGCGTTACTTGTATTACGTACTGGATGAGGACGCTGCGCAAGTCGGCAAGCTGATGGAGCAGTTCAAGACGGAGGGCGAGATTGCCCTGCCGCCGGAATTGCTGACCAAGGTGCAGGCGGACTTCTCCGCTCATGGCGTAATGGGCCAGGAATGTCTGGATACGATATCGGACTACAAAACAAAGGCGGATTATCTGCTGGACCCGCATTCGGCATGCGGCGTGGCGGCGGTAGAGAAATGTGCGGGAGCAGGCGAGGTGACGGTGTCGCTGGCGACTGCCCATCCGGCGAAGTTCGATGAAGCGATCCGGCTCTGCGGCATTGAACAGCAGTTCCCCGAGCAGATCGCCATCCTGTTCAACAAGCAGCAGCGGCAGAAGCGAATCGATGCGGATCTATCCGCCGTTGCGGATGAGCTGGTGAAGTTCTATAATGCTTAATCGGTAGTGAAGCTGTCCCGTCTATGGCGGGACGGTTTTTTACATTTATAGAAAATATAAGTTCCGGGGTCCCCGCAAAGTACCTGATTAAGCTTCGAAGCGGAGCCTCACTTTGTTAGGTTATTTCATACCTCTGGCGCTGAGAATGGACGAATGTCATCATTTTACCGGAAATAGTCATTGTTGCCGACTATATTCCTGACGGGACCCCATCTAAAATAGAGTTCTTCCCGATTCCGAATCTGGAGCAGGCATCAAGGAATCATACTGAAGAGGGGGACGTGACCATGCAGAAACAGAGAATGTTCAATCAGACAATAAAGAGACATCTATCGCGAACCGCGGGACGCAGGCTGCTGCTGATCTGCTTGTGCTTCATCGCCATTAGCGCATTAGCCGGTTGCAAAGAGAGTCCCTCCGGCAGCATGACTCAGCAAGCTGGTTCACAGGGAAGCTCTTCGGGGGGAATGCAAGCCGGTTCTTCGTCATCCGTGCGGACGCCCCCTTCTTCCATGGAAAGTGCCGTATCGTTCGTCGTCTTCGATGCGAGCCGGACTTTCCCGGAGGGGCTGGACGACAATCACAATCCTTATCTGGAATATATTGAGCGGCATACAGGGGTGGATATCACCATCATTGCGCCTCCGTACAGCAGCTATCAGGAGAAGCTGAATTTAATTATGGCATCGGATGCTCAGCCCGACTTGATCAATACGAGCGATCCCGCATGGGTATCGCGCTTCGTGGAAGAGGAAGCGCTCATGCCGCTTGGCGAACTGCTGGAGCAATACGGCAGCGAGCTTTTGGAAGCGTTTCCTAAAGAGGCGTGGGATGCGGTGACATTCAATGGCGACATCTATGCCGTTCCCAGCCTTGCCGAAGTATCGGGCAATGAAGTGATGTATGCGAGGAAGGACTGGCTGGATGCGCTGGGGCTTGATCCGCCCGTCACTTTGGAGGAGTACTATGAAGTGATGCGAGCATTCACTTACGACGATCCGGACGGCAATGGCCGGGACGACACATGGGGCATTACGATTATGCCCGCCGGCTTGTCGCGGACCGCTCCGTTCTTCGGGGCGTTCGGCGTGCCGCGCAGCGTCAACGGCATTACGCAGTGGAAGGAAGTGGACGGCGAGCTTGTCTATAGCGGCATTTTGCCGGAGACGAAGGAAGCGCTGAGCTTTTTGGCCAAGTTGTACGGTGACGGTATGTTGGATCGGGAATTTATTCTGAATAAAAACAGTACCTTCATCAATAAAATCGTCAATGGGAGTGTCGGCATGTTCTCCGCCACTTGGTTCGACACGCGGGGACCGATTCTGGACAATATGAACAAGGACCCCAATGCGCAATGGATCAGGCTTCCCTACCCTGTGGGGGAAGAGGGGCAATCGGGAACGGCTGAACGCGATCTGCTGCAGTCGTATAGCGTTATCCCTGCCCGCAGCGCGAATGCGAAGGAAGTCATTAAAGTACTCAGCTTTATCGCGGGGGATGGCTACCGGGATTTGAAGCTGGGCTTTCAGGGCGAGGTATGGCACTTGGAGGACGGCGTCATGGTGACGGATGAAGGGAAGCATAACGAGCATATTTACCGCGGAACGCTGCATGCGATCGCCGATCCCAATGATCCAGCCGTTCGCAAGGAACGGCTGGACTCGCTAGGGAAGCAGTATGAGATGAACGACAATGTGGAGTACGTGCTGGCACATGTGCTGCGAAGCGATTTTCGCGGTCCGCCGACCCCCTCTATGGGAAGATACGGGACGAAGCTGCAGAAGCTGGAGGACGAAGCGTTCACCCAGATCATTATGGGAATTAGTCAGGGCAATGCGTTCGATGAGTTCGTCAAGCAGTGGATAAGAGAGGGCGGCTGGGAAATATCCAATGAAGTGAACGCATGGTTCAGGGACAGCAAGGCATGGGAGGGACAGAGGCCATGACCGTTTTTTTTCGGAAGCTTCGCCAAATGTATCAGGAGCGCGTTCAGCTTCGCCTGACGATCTATTTCCTGTTTATTCTCATCCCGCTTGTTGGCGTCAGCTTGTTCGCCAATTTTAGATCGACGGATATTTTGGAAGGGCAGACCGATGAGCGGACGCTGAACAGCTTGCAATCCGCGCTGAGCAATATCGATCTGGTGCTGCAGGATTTGGACAACTTGTCAGCTCTTATTTCATCCGACCATAGCATTGAGCCTGTGCTTCACGAAGCGGACGACATTCTACTGCCAAGTGAATTGTACGGGTTCTACAACATCATCGACAGATTAACGAATATTACGGCCATTAACGGCTATTTGCAGGAAATATCGATACTGCATACACCCTCGGGATTTCTGCTGTCGACGCAGCATGGGGGAAGGAAGCTGGATTACCGGAAGGAGTCCTGGTTCGATGAGGTGGAGCAGGCGAGCGGGAAGACGGTGCTGTATGCGCCGATGAGACAAGAGACGGCTTCTCCGCTGTTCGGTAACGGCACCGTCAGCTTCATGCGCATAATGGATGTGCACAAGCTCTACAGCGCGTCAAATGTCCTTATTCTGACGATATCAAGGGATAAGCTGCTAGGCATGATTGAGGAGCTGAAGGTGACGCCGGAGACGTCCATTTATCTGTACTCGCCCGATGGCCGGCTTCTGGCAGGCACGGACGAGCTGTATGTGGAGGATGAGTGGAGACATCTGGAAGGCAGGAAGGCGGCCGGAATGGAGGCTGGCATGCTCGTATGGCGCATGCAATCGGCGCAATCAGGCTGGTCGCTGGTCATGGTGCAGCCCGAAGGCGAATTGTACAAGGAATCGAGGAAGCTGTCGCAGTTCACGAATGTGATCATTCTGCTCAGCATCGTACTTGCTTTTCTAATCTCGCTGGTTGTCTATAAGGGGATCGCTGCGCCGTTGTCCAGCTTGCTGCACGGGATGAAGCAGATGCGGCTGCGCAAGTTCGGTACCCGTCTGCCCAATGCGAGGAAGGATGAATTCGGCGCGTTGACGGAGGCGTTCAACGGTATGATTGCCGACCAGCAGAGGCTGATTCAGGATATTTACGAGCATCAGCTGCAGCTCAGCAAGACCGAGCTTAAGTTTCTGCATTCGCAGATTAATCCTCATTTTCTCTATAACACGCTGGATTCCATCTACTGGACGGCCAAAAATTATGAGGCGGACGAAATTAGCGAGATGGTGCTGAATTTGTCCAAGTTTTTCCGTCTTAATCTGAGCAAAGGGCGGGAAACGTTCACGGTATCCGAGACACTGGAGCATCTGATGTATTATTTGCGCGTGCAGCAGTTCCGGTTCATGGACCAGTTCACGGTGCGCTTCGATATCAAGGAGGAGACGAGGGATATTCATGTGCTGAAGCTGCTGCTGCAGCCGATCGTGGAGAATGCGATCCTGCACGGACTGGAGAAGCGGGGGACAGGCGGTGAATTGGTCATCTCGAGCACTCTGGAGGACGGCATGCTCTGCTTGACTGTCCAGGATAACGGTGCAGGCATTCAGGAGGAGCGGCTGGCTTATATGAAGGGAGAGCTGATGCGCATGGAGAGCAAGGAGCAACTGGTGGCGATAACGGAGCAGCAGCATAAGGAGCTGTTCGGACTGCGTAATGTGCTGGGCCGCTTGAAGCTGTATTATGGGGACTCGGCCATGCTGCACATTGAGAGTGTGGCAGGAGAGGGGACGATGGTTGCAATGCGCTTCCCGCTGGAGCGGGAGACGGTAGCCTCGGCTTGAGGGGAGCGTCGAGCTTCACAATAGGGCACATGAGTCGAAATAGTGTATGCAGCCTACACAGGAGCAGCGCAATAGGGCATATGAGTTGAAATAGTGTATGCAGCCTACACAGGAGCACCGCAATAGGGCATATGAGTTGAAATAGTGTATGCAGCCTACACAAGAGCTCCAAAGTGGGGCATACGTGAACAGTATGAAATATACGTCAAACGAGCAATCGCCGGGTTTCCTCCGGCGATTGCTCGTTTTTTCTTTTATAGCCGAAAGAAATATTTTACTGCGGGGGAAGTCATCAATTTACCAATGAAAGTCATCATCCCCGTCTAGTGAGCTGAAAGCGATTCCAGCTACAATGACAAGGAACAACACCGAACCTGCAACAGAAATCGCAAAAGAAGGGGCTGGTAAATATGAGGAGGATATGGTGTATGGCGTTGATATGCAGCTTAGTGCTTGCTCTGTGGCCGTCATCGGGAATACAAGTGTCTGCTCAGAACGGAGGAGCTGTTACGGGAGGGTCTGCGTCGAGCGGATCGACGACGGCTTACACGGGAGAGTCACCGAGCGGATCGACGACGGCTTACACGGGAGAGTCACCGAGCGGCAACGGAGGCGCTGCAAATACGGCTTCGACCGATAATCAGTCTGTCGCAGCGGCAGACCTCATCGAGGTGGAAGCGGAGCCGATCGATATTACGATTGAATTGAATGGCCCGCGCCATGCCATCGCTTATGTCGATCAGGACTTGTCGGGCAAGAGCGATTACGTAGCGCTGATCTCGCACTTATACGGGAATGCGTATACCGTTCCCAAGTATTATGTTGCCGTCGTGATGGATCACCAGAACAAGGTCGTGCAAGTGGTGAATCCGTCCGTGAACGGATTGCCGCCCGTGTGGGAGCCGGCGCCGGTGGACGTCGTCATTCCGGAAGGCGGGTTCCTTCTGCTGGCGCATGATGATTCCTATGCGTCGAAGGGCTTCAAGAAGTACTTGGCGGAGAACTTCCAACAGGGGGATATCATCAAGCTGCGCAAGAACGGCGACGTCGTGCCGCTGGCGGACATTATCAGCAGCGGCCCGCGGCCGAGCGTGAAGGTGGACCAGCAATCGATGTTCACCGTGAACGAGCAGAGCTTCACGCTGACCGGCTCCGTCACGCATATACAGCCGGGCGATGCTCTAACCGTGTATGGCACTCCGGCAACGGTCGATGAGACGGGACTGTTCGAAGCGGCATTGACGCTCCAGGAGGGCGTGAACTACGTCGACACCGTGCTGACAAGGGATGGGGAAGAGCTGGCGCGGACATCGACAGTTATGTATTACAAGCCCGGTCCGATCGTGACGGACGAGGAAGTGCTGATGTGGGTGGAACAGGGCCCGAATGCGAAGAAGTTCCAGTCCAGCGAGGATGTCTATAACATGCTTGTCAAAGCGGCCGACGCCGGCATAACGGGCATCATTCTGGATGTGAAGGGCTATGAAGGGTTCGTCTCCTACCAGCAGAACGATCTGACAGGGCGGCCTTATGTGAGCGAGATGACCGATCCCAACCGCATCGGGGCGAATCCGGAGCTGGATCTGCTGGAGGAGTTCGTCAAGCATTGCCGGGCGCTCGGCCTGACGATTCATGCGGCGGTGAATGTATTCGCGGAAGGCTCGATGCATGAGAATGCGGTGCTGGATGCGCATCCGGAGTGGGAGGAGATGGTGTACCGTCCGGAGGACGGAGGGCAGATCCTGCCGATTCGCCAAAGCGCAGCCGCCAATAAAATCGTTGCCTTCGTCAATCCCGCGGATGAAGACGTTCGCGAATACCAGCTAGCTACATTCGAAGAGATCATAAAGAATTACGACGTGGACGGCATTAACCTTGACCGGGGAAGGTATGACAATTACTTCGCGGATTTCAGCGAAGAGACAAGAGAGCAGTTCGAGGAGTACTTGGAGGAACGGGGCAAGGAATTGGAGGCTTGGCCGGACGATGTATATAAACTTGTATACGACAGCGAAGGACGTGCAACCCGGGTAGAGGGTCAACATTATCTGGACTGGTGGGCGTTCCGCTCGGGCGTCATCAAGAGCTTCACGGACGAGGTGAGGGAGCTGGCGGATGAGTATGGCGAGGAGAAGGGCAAGCCGATCCAGGTATCCGCATACGTCGGCTCCTGGTACGATTCGCTGTACATGAACGGCATTAACTGGGCGAGCCCGGACTTCAGGTATGACGGGCGGCTTGGCTTTACCGAGGACCGCATCTATACCGACGACTATTACAGCACCGGCTATATCGGCAATCTGGACTTCCTGATGATCGGGACCTATCAGAGCACGGAGTCGGAGATCGAGCATTATATGACGCTAGGCAACATATTGACCCGGGGAGAAGTGCCGCTGTACGCCTCCATCGCGTTGAGCAATGTGAGGGAGCCGGAGCTGCAGCGCATCGTGTTCCAGGCTGCGAAGCAGAAGACGGACGGCATGATGCTGTTCGACTACTCGCTGGTCAACTTCGATACAGTGAAGGCGGCTTTGAACGATGAAGCGTACGTGAAGCCGTATCAGCTGGGAATAAGCAAGCCCGGCCAGCCGGATGGGTTCCTGGAAGGCGACTTCCTGAACATGAACCGTAATGAAGGCAACATCAACATGTTCACGAACGAATTCGGACTGTCGACGGACACGAACAAGTGGGGCGTGGAAATCGCAGTAGGCGGAACCGGGCAAGTGGTGCATACGGCGAATAAGGAGCAGGCGATGAACTGGAACTGGACGATCGTCGATGCTAACGACAGCGATATTCCCGAAGGAGGCTTCGTCCTATCGGCGGCAGATCCGTCGGGCATGAGAGAGAAGCGGCAGCTTGTGGCCGGTCTGTATGCGATGGGAGACGAGGTGCGGGCAGCTCTGCTGGAAGGCTTCCGGGCATATGACGGCATCACCGTCGATCATCATCAGCTTCAGCTTGAAGGCACAGTTACGGTGCTGGGGTTCGGCGAGTCGGTCGAAGTGAAGATCAACAGGAAGAAAGCGAAGCTAAGCGGCAATCGCGCCAATCCGCGCGCTGGCCAGACCGACACGAGCGAGCCGATTGACTTCTCGGACAAGGTTAAGCTTGCGCAAGGGGAGAATAGCATCGTTATCGAAGTCTACGTTGATGGCATGAAGACGAATGAGAAGACCATCCTTGTCACCTGCAATTAGGATGACTCATATGACAGAACTGCAGAAGCGACAACAGGGGAAAGGATGACACTGGCAATGATTGCAACTTATATGAAAAGGCTTGGCCTTGATGTGCGCAGAGACTGGGATCTGTACCTGATGCTCATACCGGGAATATTGTTTCTGCTGCTCTTCAAATATACGCCGATGTACGGCATTGTCATTGCGTTCAAGGATTTCAATATTTTTGACGGGTTGAAGGCCAGCCCGTGGGTAGGATGGACGAACTTCGAGCGGCTGTTCTCGTCGCCGGACTTCGGCGTCGTATTCCGCAACACGCTGATTATCAGCTTGTACAAAATTGTATTCTTGTTCCCGCTGCCCATCGTGGTGGCGATATTGATGAACGAGATCCGGAACATGATATTCAAGCGCAGCATTCAAACGGTCGTTTATTTGCCGCACTTCCTGTCCTGGGTTATCGTAAGCGGCTTGTTCATCGACCTGCTCTCCACAGACGGAGGCATCGTGAACCGCATTATTGTATCGCTCGGCGGCGAGCCGATCCGCTTCTTCATGGACACCGACGTATTCCGGTCCGTGCTGGTAACGTCCGCAGGGTGGAAGGAGGTCGGCTGGAGCACGATTATTTACTTGGCTTCCATCGCTTCGATCGATCCGCAGCTTTATGAAGCGGCCAAGATCGACGGAGCGGGAAGGTTCAGACAGATTATGCACATTACGCTGCCCGGCTTGATTCCGGTAATCATTCTGATGTTCATCCTTCGCCTGGGACATATTCTGGAGGCGGGCACGGAGCAAATTCTCGTCATGTACAACTCGCTCGTCTATTCCGTTGCCGACGTCATCGGCACATATGTGTACCGAATCGGCCTCGGGCAGCAGGATTACAGCTTCTCGACAGCGGTGGGGCTATTCGATTCCGTCGTGGGACTCTTCCTTATTCTGACGGGCAATTACTTAAGCCGAAAGTTCCTGCAGCGCGGGCTTTGGTAGAAGGGAGACAACGAAGATGGCGCACAAAACATCCTTATACGACAAGCTGTTCACCGCATGCAACTATTTGTTCTTCCTATTCCTGGGCGTGATTACGCTGTTCCCGTTCCTTAATCTGATCGCCAAATCGCTAAGCAGCGAAGAGGCGGTCATATCGGGCCAGGTCGGGTTGCTTCCCGTCGACATTCAATTCGGCACGTACAACTTCGTTATCACCGACAGCATGTTTCTCGGAGCGTTCCGCAATTCCGTTATCGTAACGGTGGTCGGTACGCTGCTCGGTCTGCTCATGACGACAATGTCGGCGTACCCGCTGTCGCGAGCGCGGCTAAGAGGACGCAAGTGGTTCATTCTGCTGTTCGTCTTCACAATGTTGTTCAGCGGCGGACTGATTCCGACCTACTTGCTGCTGAGCGGCATTGGGCTGGTCAACAAGCTCCCCGTGCTGTTCCTGCCGGCGATGGTCAACGTCTTCAATCTGCTCGTCATCAAAAGCTACTTCGAGAGCTTGCCGGACGCGCTTGAGGAATCCGCCAAAATTGACGGGGCAAGCAACTTCAGAATTTTTTACGGCATCATATTGCCTCTGTCCATGCCTGTTCTGGCCACGATCGCGCTGTTCTTCGCCGTTCAGTTCTGGAACGACTTCTTCATGGCGATGGTGTACATCAGCAATCCTGAATTGAAGCCGCTGCAGCTGTACTTGAAGGAGCTTCTGGCCTCGGCCAACAACATCTTCATGCGGACGGATATGATTGACGTCAACTCCGCGATGAACGCATCACCGCAAGCGATCCAGGCGGCTGCGATTATCGTCGCGACGATTCCGATTATTCTCGTCTATCCATTCCTGCAGAAGTATTTCGTAAAGGGGGTCATGCTTGGATCTGTGAAGGGGTAGCGTATGAAGCCGGAGAGAGAGAAGAATGGATAGCAGGATGGCAGTGCATAGAGAGGGTTCAACCATCATTCCATCATTCAACAATGCCGAAGGGGAGGAAGACAGAGATGAAAAAGCTGATATCGCTCATGATGATTATGGTGCTGGTTGTCGTAACGGCGGCCTGCAGCGGCTCGGATAGCGGCAAGGAAACGAATAAGGGTAGCGAGAAGCCGCAAGCAACGGACAACGGCGGCTCGAATAACGGTGACAAAGGGAAGAACGACGAGGGAGCCAAAAACGTGCTGGACGGCGACAAGCCGACGCTGAGACAGCTGCAGCCGTTCAACCATTTCGATCCCAATAACGATTATGTCGCGAAGTTCCTGGAGGAGAAGACGGGCTACAAGGTCAAGTATGACATGCTGCCGGAGGAGATGTTCAACGAGAAGCTGAACCTGCTCATGGCGAATAAGGAGCCTTACGACTTCATGAAGCTGGGCAAGGATCAGTTCTACAATCTGGTGGAAGCGGGCGCGCTGGAGCCGCTGGATGAGCTGCTGGATCAATACGGAGACAATCTGAAGGCGGGCATCAATGAAGAGACCTGGAAAGCGGCTACGGCAGACGGCAAGATCTACGGTATTCCGGAAGGCGGCACGGGACTGTCCGCCAGCACCAATCTGGTCGTTCGCAAAGACTGGCTGGATGAGCTCGGACTGGAGATGCCGACCAACCGCGACGAGCTGTACAATGTGCTGAAGACGATCAAAGAGAAGAAAAACGTCGTACCGCTGTCCGGCTACAAGAGCATCTTCCCGGAAATTGCCACGACGTTCGATATTCCGACGCTGTCCAGCAACGCTTTCGCATGGGGCGAACTGAACGGAGAGTTGATTCAGCAGGCGCAGCATCCGAAGATGAAGGAATATCTGGCCTTCATGAACAAGCTGTATGAAGAGGGCTTGATCGATTCCGAATGGCCGATCAATACCGGTTCGAAGGTCATCGAGAAGTTCACAAGCGGCAAGGCTGCGATGATGAGCGTCGCTTGGTGGAGCTCTCCGTCCATCGTGAGCGCACTGGCGAAGAACTTCCCGGATGCGAAGCTTGAGACGCTTCCATACTTGACGGGAGACAGCGGCAAGCCTTCCGTAGGGGCCGGAGCCGGCATCAGCTATTATATCGCCATTCCGAAGTGGGCGAAGAACAAAGAGCATGCGATGAATCTGATGAACATGAAGCTGGAAGAGAAGCTGTTCAAGGAACTGGTCATCGGTGAAGAAGGCGTGCACCATAAGGTGGAGGACGGCAAATACTATCCGATCCTGCCGAAGTTCAATGACGACCTGACCAATGCGAGCCACTTCCTGACGGGCACCGATCAGCGCGTCTATGAGGGCTACTGGCAGGCGCGTGTACGCAAGGACCCTGTGCTGCAAGGCTATTATGAGCAGTTCCAGCAGCAAGCGGAAGGCAACTTCGTCGTAGATCCGATGTCCAAGGCGAAGCCGATCGAGAGCGTATCCAAATATACGCAATCGCTCATGCAATTCTCCGAGGATACTTATATGAAGTACATCGGCGGATCGGAGTCGCTTGACACGTTCGATTCCTATTTGGCACAATGGGAGGCGAATGGCGGCAAGGAGATGGTGGAAGACGCCAGAGAGTGGTATAACAGCCAGAAGTAATCGTCTAACTCCAAATTGAAGCAAAAGCAAAAGGTTGAGAACCTTCTGCTGTCGTTCCCCGGAGCGCAGCGGAAGGTTCTTCTGTCAGCGATGGAGGTGATGACATGAAATTGATTATCGTAGAGGACGAGCCGCGCTTGAGACTGCATCTGGCCAACGATATCGGCTGGGAGGAGCATGGCATCGATGTGGTCGGCCTCGCGGCCAGCGCGGAGGAGGCGCTGGAGCTGGTAGAGCGCAAGCGGCCGGATATTTTGCTGCTGGACGTGCAGATGAGCGGCATGTCGGGCATCCAGCTGGCGAAGGAAATACAGGCCGGCGGCCAACTGGTGAAGATGATCGTGCTCAGCGGCCACGACAACTTCGAATATGCACAATCCGCGATGGCATACGGGGTGAGCCAATACCTGCTCAAGCCCGCCGGCGATACGGAAATTCTGGAGGCGGTGTTGTCCGCGGCTGGAGAGCTTCGAGCCAAGCTGGATGAGCTGCACAATCATGCGGCGTTGAAGCAGAAGTGGACGCAGCATCTGCCTTATCTGCAAGAGATGTTCCTTCGCAACTGGCTGCACGGGCAGTATTCCGCCTGGGAGCTGAAGCGGCGCAGCGGCGATGTGCTGCTGAACTTGCAGCCGCAAGACTATTACTGCGCAGCCATTGTGGACATAGACCCGCTGCCGGAGGACGAGGAGAGATTCAGCGGGAAGGATACGTCCCTCTTGCAGGTATCCGTCAAGTCGATTGCCAGAGAGTGTCTGGCGGAAGGCGCGGTATGGATGTTCACCGACTTCGACGGCTCTACGGTTATCGTGTTCCGCTCGCGCGGAACGGAGGATCGCGAAGGCTTCCTTCATCATGTCAACGCCTCCATCGAGAAGCTGCTCGATATCGTGAGGCAAATCTTCAAGCTGACGGCCAGCAGCGGAATCAGCGCCTGTACGGACGAGCCGCTGGAGTTGAACAAGCTGTACGAGCAAGCGCGGCAAGCGCTGCAGAAGCGGCTCGTCTACGGCAATGGCATTGCGGCCACTTATCAGGAGCGGTTCGAGCTGGAAGGGGAGAATTATGCCCGGCCGGATCTGGAGCGCGAGCTGGAGATCGGACTGGAGAAGGGCAACGAGGAAGCTGCTCTGAAGGCGATGGACAAGCTATGGACATCTGTGATGGATGGAGCAGAGCATGTGGAGCAGGTCCGGGAATCGATTTTGTACTTCAACAGCTTGCTCATACGGCTCATCCAGCAGCGAGGATGCTCCGTGAAGGAAGTAGCCGGAGAAGATTTTCCGTATATGCAGAACTTGCAGACGATCGCAACGAAGGAGCAGATGCGCGACTACCTCCATCGCCTGATTCGCCGGTTCGTTCAATATCTGATGCAGAAGCGGGGAGCGGCGGGACATCGTACGGTGGAAGCGGTGCTCGTCATGATTGAGGAGAGCATCCACGAGGATTTGACGCTTCATACCGTGTCAGAGAAGCTGTTCATTAATTCCTCCTACTTAAGCCGGTTGTTCAAGCAAGAGCAAGGCAAGCCGTTCTCGGCTTACGTGCTGGAGCGGAAGATGGAGCGGGCGAAGGCTTCTCTGCTTGGGGGGGCCAAAGTGTACGATGCGGCCAGCAGCGTCGGTTATCGCGATGTCAGTTACTTCACGAAGGTATTCCGCAAGTATTGGGGCATTACGCCGGGCGAGATGGCCAAGACGTCTGGAACATAAGCGAGGAGGCGATGGCAAGTTGCAACCGTTCACGAAAGCAGTCATTGACATTATCAAGAGCATTCCGCCGGGGAAGGTGATGACGTATGGGAGCGTGGCCGCCCTTGCGGGCAGCCCGCGTGCGGCTAGGCAGGTTGTGCGCATTCTGCATGCCATGAGCAAGAAGGAGGGCTTGCCCTGGCACCGCATTGTCAATGCGAAGGGAGAGATTGCTCTGTCCAGCGACGAAGGGAGACTTCTGCAAAGTCTATATTTGCGCGATGAAGGCGTGGAGGTCGGCGAAGACGGAAGGATCGAGCTGGCGCGCTATTTCCATCGGCCTAGCTAGATCCCCCTGCGCAATTCGGACGGCGCCAGATGTTTATATTTTTTGAACGTCTTGCTGAAATAATAGATATCGTTGAAGCCGCACGCGCTGGCAATCTCGGAGACGGTCTGCCCGGTATTGCGCAATAAGTAATCCGCCTTGTTCAGCCGAATGGCCGTAATATATTCCGTAATCGTCCGGCCGCTCAGCTCCTTGAACAGCCGGCTGAAGTGATAGCGGCTGAGCGATGCGATGGCGGCAAGTTCCTCCACGGGGAGCTCTTCCATATAATGCTGTTCAATGTAGCGGAAGACCGGCTCGAACCGCTTGACATTCTTCATCCGCTCGTCGAATTCGTCCTTCGTCAGAACCGTCTCGACGTGGCTGCGCAGCAGAAGTGTCAGCAGCCTGTACAGCTCGGACTTGATCGCCAACTCGTAGCCGAATCCCTTCGCCTTCATCTCCTGTACGATCGACAGCATGCATGCGTTGACCGAATCATTGTTGCGAATATGATTGCGAATGATTAAGCGGTTCTGGGCGATCGGTACGATGAACTTCGTCTCCGCCGCATCCGCGGACGAGCTGTGCAGAATGGATGGATGCGCGATAAGCGCATAGTAGAACAAATCCGGCGACAAGCACATTCCCTGATGGAGCTCATTGCTGTTGATGACCACCATATCGCCGGGAACCGCTTGTATGATCGTTGAGCCGCACGCCACTTCCATCGTTCCCGATACGACATACAGAAATTCCAGATGCTCGTGCCAATGCGGCGGGAATAGAAGCGAATCAGGCTTCTTCCATTCGATCTGATGCAGCTTGATCGGAAAATGAGGATCGGGCATATCCATCTTCTCCGGCAAGGATATATCGTTGTTCAATAACGAGCTTTCGGCTTCGTCTTCCAAATACATACGCTCACCTCTTCAAAGCACAATTATACAAACAAACCGCACTGTGCTACATGGCATTACCTTCTAGTCATATTATAATACGATAGAGTGTAGTGTAAAAGCTTACATTCAAAATTGGATAAAAATATCGAAAATGAGTGATATTGAGAGGAGATTGGCTAATGAAACCAGTACAGATCGGCGTTATCGGCACAGGTTCTATATCGTCCATGCACTTAAACTCCTATGAAAAGAGCGAGGAAGCTACGATTTATGCAGTATGCGACTTGAATGAGGAGAGGGCTCGCAAGGCGGCGGAGAAATACGGCGCCGAAAAAGTGTACACCGATTATCGCGAGCTGCTGGCAGACCCCAACATTGAAGCGGTCAGCATTTGTACATGGAATAATAGCCATGCAGAGATCAGCATTGCCGCTCTGGAAGCGGGCAAGCATGTGCTGGTGGAGAAGCCGCTGTGCCGCACTGTAGAGGAAGCGCTTAAGGTGCAGGAAGCGGTAGAGAAGACGGGGAAAATACTGCAGGTGGGCTTTGTCCGCCGTTACGATACAAATGCCCAATTGCTTAAAGGATTGGCGGAGAAGGGCGAGTTCGGCGAAATCTATTATGCGAAGGCGCAAACGTTCAGACGGCTTGGCAATCCAGGCGGCTGGTTCTCGGATATCGAGCGTTCCGGCGGCGGCCCGCTGATCGATATCGGCGTGCACGTCATCGACCTGTGCTGGTACCTGATGGGGCGTCCGAAGCCGGTTAGCGTCAGTGCGAATACGTATCGCAAGCTGGGCAACCGCTCCAATATTAAAGATCTGTCCTTCTATAAAGCGGCAGACTACGATGCCGAGAGAAATACGGTGGAAGATCTGGCCAATGCCATCATTCGCTTCGAGAACGGCGCTTCTCTGATGGTGGACGTCAGCTTCACTCTGCATGCGAAGAAGGATGAGACGAACGTTCGTCTGTTCGGCGAGAAGGGCGGCATTGAAGTCGAGCCGGAGACGCTAATCGTCTCGGAGATGAACGACCGCATCGTGAACATTTATCCGCAGACGGATCATGCCGCGTTCGAGTTCAACAGCGCATTCCAGAATGAAATCAATCATTTCGTCGACAACGTGAAGAACGGCTCGCAGCCGATCAGCCCGGTGCAAGACGGTGTGGAAATTATGAAAATTCTGTGCGGCATTTACGAATCAGCAGCTAAAGGGGAGGAAGTAAAACTATGAAACTGGGAATAAGCACATACAGCTTGAACAAAGCGTATCAGGCGGGAGAATTGACATTGCCGGGCACTGTCCGCGCCATTGCGGAAATGGGCGCAGATCATGCGGAGATCGTGCCGCTGGGCGTTGCGCTGCCGGACGAGCCGGCATTGGTGGAAGAAATCCGCAATGCCGCTAGCGAAGCGGGCATTGAGCTGTCCAACTATGCGATCGGTGCGAACTTCGCCGACCTGAGCGATGAGGATTGGGAGAAGGAAATCGAGCGGGTGAAGAGGGAAGTGGACGTCTGCGCGGCAATGGGCATCAAGCGCATGCGCCACGATGTGGCCAGCTCCAAGGATCTGTCTATTATGAATTTCCTAAATCAATTGCCAAGACTGGCTGAAGCCTGCCGTCGCATCGCCGATTACGCGAAGCCGCTCGGCATTACGACTAGCGTGGAGAACCACGGCTACTTCATTCAGCATAGCGACCGCGTACAGGCGCTGGTGAATACAGTCGACAGAGAGAACTTCCGCACGACGCTGGATATCGGCAACTTCCTCTGCGCGGACGAGAATCCCGCTGTAGCCGTTGCCAGAAACGTCGGCATCGCCTCCATGGTGCATGTGAAGGACTTCTACTACCGTCCATCCTACCGCAACCCGGGCGAAGGCTGGTTCAATACGTCTTCGGGCAACTGGCTGCGCGGCGCCGTTGTCGGCCAAGGCGATATCGATATGCCGCATGTGCTTCGCATCGTGAAGGAGAGCGGATATGACGGTTATGTCTCCATCGAGTTCGAAGGTATGGAGGAGTGTCGCAAAGGCACGCAGATGGGCTTCAACTACGTGAAGCAAATGTGGGAATCCATCTAAGTTCAATAGAAAAGGAGCGTGGCGTAACGTGCAAAAAACGATCATTACCAATAAAATCGGCGTTATTGTGGACAGCTTCCAGGTGGGCGTAAGAGAAGGGTTGGTCAAGGCGAAGAAGCTGGGAGCCGACGGCGTTCAAATCTATGCGGTCAAAGGCGAGATGGACCCCGACAATCTGACAACTGCGCAGCGCAAGGAATTCAAAGGATACATCGACTCGCTAGGCCTTGAAATCTCGGCGCTTGTCGGCGATCTGGGCGGCCATGGCTTCCAGGACGCTTCGCAGAACCGTGCCAAGATCGACAAGTCGAAGCGGATCATGGAGCTGGGCATGGAGCTGGGCACCAATATCGTGACGACGCATATCGGCATCGTGCCGGACGACCGCAATGGAGCAGTCTATGCGGCAATGCAGGGAGCGTGCGAGGAGCTAAGCCAGTTCGCCAGTGATATGGGCGCTTACTTCGCAATCGAGACCGGTCCTGAGACGTCCGCCCATCTGAAGGAATTCCTGGACACGCTGAGAACGAACGGTGTCTCCGTCAACTTCGACCCGGCCAATATGGTAATGGTGACAGGTGATGATCCCGTTCAAGGCGTCTATACACTGAAGGACTACATCGTACACACGCATGCGAAGGACGGCATCAAGCTGAGAGACATCGATCCCCGTGACGTATACGGCGCTTACGGTTACGAAGTGGAGACGGATCATGAGAAGATCGCGCAGATGGTGGAGAAGGGCGACGCGTTCCGCGAGGTCCCTCTCGGCGAAGGCGGCGTGGACTGGAACAACTACTTGAAGGCGCTGAACGATATCGGCTACAAGGGCTACTTGACGATTGAGCGTGAAGTGGGCACGAATCCGGAAGGCGACATCGGCCTTGCCGTGGAGTTCCTGAAGAGCTTTAGAGCTTAGAGGATAGAGAAGGCGATCCGCACCGGTTGCGTAACCGGCTGCCGGATCGCCTTTTGTTACATATATAGAAATTATAAGTTCCGGGCTCCCCGCAAAGTACCCCAGTAAGCTTCGAGGCGGAGCCCCACTTTGTGGGGGATTTTATGATAAAGAGTTTATAAATTCGAGTTGAATACCCTAAGCTAGTGGATAGACTTGTGCGAGTCATATGAGTGCATGAATCCTACACTGGAGCGCCGAAAAGGGGCGTACGAGCCAAATGAGTGTATGAATCCTACACTAGAGTGCCGAAAAGGAGCGTTCGACCCGAAATAGTGTATGAATCCTACACTAGAGTGCCGAAAAGGGGCGTACGAGCCAAATGAGTGTATGAATCCTACACTAGAGTGCCGAAAAGGAGCGTTCGACCCGAAATAGTGTATGAATCCTACACTGGAGCGCCGAAAAGGGGCGTACGAGCCAAATGAGTGTATGAATCCTACACTAGAGTGCCGAAAAGGGTCGTTCGAGCCGAAATAGTGTATGAATCCTACACTGGAGTGCCGAAAAGGAGCGTTCGAGCCGAAATAGTGTATGAATCCTACACTGGAGCGCTGAAAAGGAGCGTTCGACCCGAAATAGTGTATGAATCCTACACTAGAGTGCCGAAAAGGAGAGTTCGAGCCGAAACAGTGTATGAATCCTACATTGGAACGCCGAAAAGGGGGCGTGCGCAGCAAGAGAGCAAGACGCCGCTAGGCGTTTTTCTTATCTCGTCATTCGGCTCGCGGAACATGACTTGTCAATGCGAAAGCACGGAGCATGAGCATGTCTATTGTTGCATTGGGAAGTAGTATCTTTCTGGATCTTCTCTTCAAGTAACCTCTTTAGCTCCTGCAGTTCTTCCTTTGAAAATTCTTGTTCCTGCAAGAAGTGCATGAGCATCGGAGCTGCAGAGCCTCGATAAATACGTTGCAAGAAAGTTTGGCGCTCAACCCGGCAGCATGCTTCCCGAGATACGGCAGGCGAGTAGTAATACGTTTTGCCTCCGGCTTTGAAAGTTAGAGCCCCTTTCTTGAGCAAGCGATTAATTAACGCTTTGACAGTAGCTGGTTTCCAATCTGTCGAGTTAGCCAATCTGTTAATCATATCTTGAGCGGTAGCGGGAGATTGTTCCCACAGAAGGCTCATTACCTCCCATTCCGCGTCCGAAATTTGAGGTGTTTGATTGGACATGCGTTATCCTCCTTTCATTTGGATTACATATGTAATCGCATATAGATTACACTTGTAATCGATTGGTGTCAAGATTTGGATACTAGAAGTTTTATAAAATAAATCACACTAAAGGTATAGGAATACATAGTACTTAAGGTTATAATAGGTTTTAGTGTATAATGATAGAGGCAGGTTTCTTGCGGTGGCGGTATGCGCTCGGAAGGAATCAATACTGATTAAGGAGTTACAGGATATGAGCAAAACATTGATCTTTGGACACAAAAATCCCGATACCGACACAATTACATCGGCTATCGCTTATGCGGAGCTTAAGAGCAAGCTGGGAGAGAACGTTGAAGCTGTACGTCTGGGCGAAGTGAGCGCGGAGACGCAATACGCGCTGGACTACTTCGGCTTCCAGGCGCCGCGTCTCGTAGAGAATGTGGCTGACGAGGCTGAGCAAGTCATACTGGTCGACCATAACGAGCGCCAGCAGAGCGCGAACGATATCGACAAAGTAAGAGTAGCCGAAGTTATCGACCATCATCGTATCGCCAACTTCGAGACTAGCGGCCCGCTCTACTTCCGTGCGGAGCCAGTAGGTTGCACAGCGACAATTCTGAACAAATTGTATAAAGAGAATGGCGTGGCCATTCGCAAAGAGACAGCAGGACTAATGCTGTCCGCTATCATCTCCGATTCCCTGTTGTTCAAATCGCCAACCTGCACCGATCAGGATGTTGTCGCAGCGAAGGAGCTGGCGGCCATTGCAGGCGTTGACGCCGAGGCGTACGGTCTGGATATGCTGAAAGCAGGCGCTGACCTGAGCGACAAGACGATCACTCAGCTGATCTCCCTGGATGCGAAGGAATTCTCCATGGGCAGCTACAAAGTGGAAATTGCGCAGGTGAACGCAGTTGATACGAACGATGTCATCGGACGCGGCGCAGACTTGGAGAACGCGCTGAACGAGATCATTGCAGCGAAAGGCTTGGACTTGTTCCTGCTCGTCGTGACAGACATTCTGAACAACGATTCCATCGGCTTGGCGCTTGGCGGCAAGGCGCAGGCTGTAGAGAAGGCGTTCAACGTAACGCTTGACGACAATAAGGCGCTCTTGAAAGGCGTCGTATCCCGCAAATCGCAAATCGTTCCGGTGCTGACAGAGACTTTGAGCGCGATGTAAATAAAGAAGATGTGTTATAAAAACAGCTGCTTGCTTCAACTGAAGCTAGCAGCTGTTTTTGGTGTGCCGCATAGGTTCTCTCAATCGCTTGGCGAAAAAATTGTAAGAAAGCAACAGGCTGCGCTACACTATAGCTATGCATGGAACCGGGAGGTGGCAGAGAAATGGCTCTGCATGTGGCCAAGATTCATGATTTATTCGACCAATTCACGGAGATGGTAGAGGGACAAGTTCAGCAAAGAGCTTGGGAGCAGCAACTCGCCATTCCTTCGCATGTAGGCAAGGGAAATATTACAAGGACACAGATTCGTCCCGGTATGGAGATCATGCTTACGGATGTCACGTTCAACCAAGATATGAAACTTCAGATTCAGGAATCCTGCCAATTGTTTGAATTGAGTTATTGCGTAAGCGGCGAGATTCATTGTGATTGGAACGGCAAAAGCAGCCATACGATAGCTCAAACGGGAAATGTCCTATTCCTGGAGGATGTTCGGGTCTGCGAGGAAAAAAGAGCAGGCATAAGAAATCAGCTTCTTGAAATCAGGTTCACGCCGAGCGAGTTGCTGCGTTACGCTGAGGATGTCACCGAGAAACGGAAGATGGAGAAGTGGCTTCGCCACCACCGCGGGAATATTGATCAATATCCGAGCACACCAGCCATTCAAAGATGTGTATCTGAAATGATGCATTGTTCGCATCTTGGAACGCTGAAACGATTATATATGGAAAGCAAGGCGATGGAATTTATTGCGCTGTTCGGGGAGTCGGACGAGTACGGATCTGTTGGAGGCGACATCATGCTTCGCCGTGAAGATATTTCCAGATTGAAGCATGCGCATGCGTTAATACAGCAGCATCTTGAACATCCGCTGTCGATCCGCGAACTCGCCAAGCGGATTGAGATGAATGAATTTAAACTGAAAAAAGGCTTCCGCGAATTGTTTGGGATGACGATCTTTGAGCTGGTGCGTCAAAAAAGGATGGAGAAAGCGCTTTGGTATATGGAAGTGGAGCGCTTAAATGTCGGCGAAGCGGCCGCCTCGGTCGGATACAGCAACGCCAGTAATTTCACCACGGCATTTCGCAAGCATTATGGCTGCAATCCCAGTGAGCTTATGAAACGAATCAGCCAGCTGGATGTGGAGCAAAACAAGTTGCGTAACGATCTCCATTCATAGCCATTTGCACCCGTTACAATGAAAACGATAAGCGGCTTGACATGATAGGGAGATCAGAGATCGTCCTCATTCCTGTCAAGCCGCAGCCTGAGTACAGCGCTAATCGATGGGGTTCATTTATGACAAGCAAGCCTTGTCTCAGGGCAAATATGCGATGGCCAAGTCTCCCGTAACGGGATTGGAGTAGACCTCGCAATCAATTTCATACGCCTGCCGGATAAGCGCATTCGTAAGAACTTCCTTGGGCTTTCCTGATGCCAGGATCTCCCCTTGTTTGACTACATACAGAATATCGCAGTACGCAGCCGCCATCGACAGATCATGGAGAGCTGCAAGCACGCCGATGTTTAGCGATTTGACGATAGCCAGAATCTGAAGCTGATATTTGATATCCAGATGGTTGGTCGGCTCGTCGAGAATTAACAATTTGGGCTGCTGCACGATCGCTCTAGCCAATATGACGCGTTGCTTCTCGCCGCCTGATAGCGTCAAATAGCTTCGGTCTGCATACTGGGACAAGCTAACCCTGTCGAGCGCATCTGCGACAATTTGATAATCCTGTCTGTTGTCCGATTCCATTAGATGCTTGTGCGGCGTTCGCCCCATCATCACCATCTCATGAACGGTAAAATCGAAGCTCAAGTCATTGAATTGACTGACCACCCCCATCTCTTTCGAGATCGTGCGCGCCGACGATTTCAAAACATCCTTTTCTCCCAAAAAGACGAGACCCTTTTGCGGTTTAATAACTTTATAAATACTTTTCAACAAAGTCGATTTTCCGCAACCGTTCGGTCCAATAATTCCGACAAACTGTCCTTTCTCCACTTTAAGGCTGATGTCTTTCACAATGTCCGTTCCCGATAAGGTGACCGATATATGATCCGCTGTCAGATTCAATTTATCTCCCCCCGAATCCGTAGCTTTCTTTGATTAATATATACATGAAGATCGGCGCTCCCAGAAGGGAGGTGACGATGCCAATCGGCAATTCTCCATTAGGAATGATGGTTCGGGCGAACACATCCGTCCATATCATGAACAGAGCACCGAAAAGAAGAGCGACAGGAACAAGACGTTTATGGTTGGAACCGACAACGCTGCGCACCATATGGGGAATAATCAAGCCGACAAACCCGATAATTCCGCACGTGCTGACCAGAACGCCGGTAACAATTGATGAAATCACCATATACAGCCGTCTGAAATGATTCAAATTAACCCCTAGCGTAACCGCTGCTTCCTCCCCCATCAACATCGTATTCATGACCCGGAATTGGAGCAGGAAGAAGAGCGATGCGGCAATAACCACTGTCGTTATGAGGGGAAGAGTCCGCCACTCGGCCGACGCCAAGCTCCCCATGGTCCAAAAGGATATCGAGCGAATGCCTTCCGCGTTTTTGGCAAAATAAATAATAAAGTTGGAAATAGCGCCGCACAGCGCGCTAATGACTGTTCCAGCCAAAATCAGCTTTACCGAGGAGGTTTTTCCGCCGATGCTGGCAAGGCCCAGAACAAGAACCGCTGCAGCCAATGCCCCGATAAACGCCCATGAGGCAATGCCAAGCTCTCCTAGAATTCCTCCTATGCCGAAGCCGAGCAGGATGGAGAATGTCGCGCCTAATGAAGCGCCGGAGGAAATTCCGAGTATAAAAGGATCGGCAAGCGGATTCTGGACAGCTGCCTGCATGACGGTTCCGCAAAGCGCCAATCCCGCGCCGGTTACCATTGCCAGCAGTACTCGCGGAAAGCGGATATGCCAGATCACATCGAGGAACATGCCGCTTGCGTCCGTGGTGTTACGATCGCCTTGCACCCCCATGATTTGCTCTATCAAGATCCAGAGGGATTGATTAAAAGGAACGGATACTTGTCCGATGGACACTGAAATAATGAGGGATACTCCAACCGCAACAAGCAGGGCAACTACAATGAATGAGAACAGGGAACGGCTTTGCAGCCGGCTTTCCTTATCGAACGATTGGTTGTTGAGTTCTTGTCTTTGTATGAATGCCATGCCTATTCTCCTTTAAACAGCTCGGGTTGAACATATCGGGCCACATCCTTGTACAAATCAGCAAGCCCGAGACTTCCGCGAACAGCGGTCGTATATTCAACCACCTTCACGTTGCCCGTCTTAATAGCAGTCGCATTTTTCAGCTTTGGATTGTGCAGGAATTGATCGATCAACGCTTGGCTATCCGATTTTTGGAAGCCCGTAATGATAATTTTGTCGGGATTCACCGACAAAATGGATTCCTCGGACATTTCTACATAGGTATCCTTGGATACTTGGATATACTCGCCGCCTGCGCCTACAATCATTTCATCAATGAGGCAAAGCGATGGGCCGTAATAATAAGTCGTTTCGCCGCTCGTTCCTAGCAACAGAACGTTAGGCTTGTCCTGGGCCCGTTCCGCTATTTTCCCGATTTCCCGAATCTGATCCCTCTGTTTCTCTATAAAGGCATTCGTTCTCTCTTGAATATTCAGTACGGTTCCCAGATTCTCAATATCTTCGAAAAAACTGTCGATGGTGCGTCCGGTCGTATAGTTAATTCCGGCAAGTACCGGAATGCCTCTCTTGTTCCAGAAAGAAATATCCCCGATCCGTTCTTTCTGGAAGGCAGAGGACATGGAAATAATCAAATCGGGCTGCAGCTCCAGGATGGCTTCCTTAGAAGGCCACATGTCCGTCATTATTGGAAGCTCTTTGATTTGTTCTTCATATTCGGAGAAGGATTTGTCCAGATAGGCTAATCCCGCAATTCGCTTCTCTTCGCCGAAGGCAATCATCCATTCCGCGAAACCTTGCCCGATTACAACAATGCGCTTCGGTTCTTTTTTAATGGTTTGCTGCATTTCCTTTCCGGCATCGTCATAAATCGTTAAGGTCAGCGGATAATGTTTGTTCTCAGCCAAGCTGCTCGCAGTCACTTCGGATTGATCCGGATTCGAAGCATTGGGTTCAACGTTATGCTGCGAGCAAGCCGATAGCGCGATCAAGCAAAGACTCATAGTGATCAATAGTGAGACGATTCTCTTCATAAACATAGATGATTCCTCCTGAGTTTTCGGAAAACCTGGTAGTTAAGATTGTTGTCGTTGACGAAGAAAACCAAGGCAGATAAAAACAGCCAGACTTAGTCCTCCGCAGGCCGCTATCGAGATGGAAAATGCCCTTGTGTAATCAGACAGGCTTGCCGTTTCCAGGGGCTGTCGCAGCGCAGCGGAAAATAAAATGCTGATCAACGCTACGCCTAACGAATTGGCCAAATACATGACAGTATTGAACAGGCCCGAGCCTGTTCCTGCATCCTTCGCTGGAATGGCGCCCATCACGACGCGGGTGAGCGGGGTGGTGACCAGTCCTAGTCCCAGACCGTATGCGAGAAGAAGAGCCAGGAATGGCAGGCGCTGCAAATTCACCGCATTGAAGTGCAACAACAAAAGAAATAAAATGCAGCAGCTTGCTGTGACCAAAGCTCCGATTCTCAGCACATACATTCCCCATCTGTCCACTATTCGCGATGAAATGAGCGAAGTCAGGAAAAAACCAGCGCCAAGAGGCAGAAAAACGAGACTCGTCGCTTGGGCATCGTAATGCAAGCCAAACTGCAAATAGTACGTCAAAATGAAAAAGAAGGAAAACATGCCGAGATAGATCAAAATAACGGAAAGCATCCCCACGCGAAATATACGTTGCCTGAAAATCGTCAGGTCGACGAGCGGGGCTTCATCGCGTTTTTGCTTGCGTATCTCGATTGCGCTAAAGGCAAGCAGCAATAGCAGCGATAAAACTAGACAGCCCCATATCCAATGCGGCCATCCCTGTCTCTGACCTTCGGATAAAGGATAAACAAGCAGAAACAACCCGCCCATGATGAAGGCCGTGCCAGACCAATCAATCCTCTGTGTTCCGTTGCCGCGCGATTCCGGCAGCAGCGGCAAGCACAGTAGGACCAGAAGTCCGAAGGGAACGTTGAAGAAAAATACAGTTCTCCAACCCCAATCAAACACGTTCCAATTAACGAGAAGGCCTCCCAGCGTGAGCCCGAAGGCGAACCCGAATCCCAGCAATGCACCGTAAATGCTGAATACAAGCCCTTTCTCCCTCGAGCGGTAATTGGTCTGCATCATGGACAGCACTTGGGGTTGAATCAACGCCGCGGCTACCCCTTGGACGATTCGAATAACAATTAGATGCATCGGATTCGCAGTCATGCCGCCAAGCAAGGCCATTAGCGTAAATCCGCTCACGCCAATGACCAGCAGCCGTTTCCGGCCGTAGATATCGCCAAGTTTTCCGCTCACGATGAGCGATACGGCCAAGCTTAGCGAAAAGCAGGTCACAATGAGCTGGGCATCGGAAAAACTGGCGTTCAGACTGTTCTGTATTAACGGCAACGCGACCTGAATCATGTAAGTATTCAAGGAATTCAGCAAGATTGGGAGCAGAATGACTGCCAACGCATACCAGCGGTGCGGATCAAACTTCTGCTCCAGTTTTTCGCTTGCGGTTTGCGTATGCTTAACAATGCTTATCTCCTCCTTAATCGAAATGTCATTGACAATCACCGATGAAAACTATTATCAATGAAAACAATTATCACTGATTACGATCCTTTTCTCTACCTGTTGCAGGAGCTTATTCTTTGATTAAGGGAGCAAAAATAATACAGAAACAAGTAGCTCTCATGAGAAGCGAGGCGCGAGCATAAATTTCAAGAGGGGCCCCTTTAAACATAATTGAAAATATGAAATTCGGGGTCCCCGCAAAATACCTGAGTACGCTTCGAAGCGGAGCCCCACTTTGTTGGGGATAAAAAAGGGGGGAGTGTATATGCGGGAATCGTTCCGGAATGAACCGTTTACCGACTTTACTCGCAGTGATAATATTGCCGACTTCCAGGCGGCTCTGATGAGCGTGGAGTCGCAACTGGGCCGAACGTACGGACTGAAGATTGGCCCGGACTGGCTGGATACGAGTGTTAAAGCGAATTCGCTGAATCCTTCCCATATCGCGCAGACGGTCGGTATCGTCGCGCAAGCAGATACGGAGCTTGCCCATCAAGCCATGCTTGCGGCAGCTGCAGCATTCGAGAAGTGGAAGCGAGTCTTGCCAGCAGCCAGAGCGAGGGTGTTGTACAAGGCGGCAGCTATTCTTAGGCGCCGCAGACACGAATTCTCGGCGTGGCTTGTCTATGAAGCGGGCAAAAATTGGGCGGAAGCGGATGCAGATACGGCGGAAGCGATAGATTTCATGGAGTTCTACGGCAGGGAAATGGAGAGGCTGTCAGAGCAACAGCCGCTAGTGCCGCTGTACGGAGAGCATAATGAGCTGATCTACTTGCCGCTCGGCGTAGGCGTCATTATACCGCCTTGGAACTTTCCGCTTGCGATTATGGCGGGCATGACGATGGCTTCGGTCGTCGCGGGCAATACCGTCGTGCTGAAGCCTGCAAGCGCCGCTCCCGTAGTGGCGGCGAAGTTCATGGAGCTGCTGGAGGAAGCCGGGCTGCCGGATGGAGTGGTCAACTACCTGCCCGGAGCAGGCAGCCAGATCGGTGACTTCCTTGTGGAGCATCCTATGACCCGGTTCATCGGATTCACCGGCTCCAAGGAGGTAGGACTGCGCATTCATGAGAAGGCGGCTGCCAGACAGCAGGACGGCAAGTGGCTAAGAAGAGTCATAGCGGAGATGGGTGGAAAAAATACGATTATCGTGGATGAAGACGCGGATTTGGATGCCGCTGCCGAAGCGATTGCCTCTTCCGCCTTCGGCTATTCCGGTCAGAAATGCTCTGCGTGCTCCAAGGCTGTTATCCATACATCCGTCTATGAAGATGTCGTGGAGCGAGTCGTGGAGCGTGTGAAATCATTAAAGATGGGCAAAGCGATGGAGCAATCCTCAGCGATGGGACCAGTCATCGATGAACGCGCATATCGCAATATTTTGGACTATATCGAGAAGGGACGTACCGAGGGGGGCTTAATCCACGGCGGAGGCAAGGGGGACAGCAGCGGTTACTTCATCGAGCCGACGATATTCAAGGATGTCGCTCCCTCTGCATGCATTGCGCAAGAGGAGATATTCGGTCCTGTGCTCGCCTTCATCCGTGCCGACAACTTCGACGCGGCGCTGGATATTGCGAACAATACGGAGTATGGCCTGACCGGCGCCGTCATCTCCCGCAACCGGAACAGGCTGGAGCAAGCGCGGGCCGAGTTCCATGTCGGCAATCTGTACTTCAACCGCAAATGCACGGGAGCACTCGTCGGCGCCCACCCCTTCGGCGGCTTCAATATGTCCGGCACGGATTCCAAGGCGGGGGGGCGCGACTATTTGCTTCTATTCCTGCAGCCGAAGGTCGTATCGGAGAGATTCTGATTCGAGAACATCTGAGTTTTCGAGTAGTCGAAGGGACTACATGCGGAGTCTAAACGGCTTCTTATATAGCGGATACAGCCACTTCACGCCGCTTGGCGTGAGGGTATCCGCTGCGAGATGGGACATGTATCCCAGCAGAGCGGTCATCCCCAGTCCTTCAATGCCCAGGTCCTGCTCCATTCCCCAGCCAAGCCATCCCCATATCGGCAGAACCCACACCGTATGGGTCATGCCGCGATGCTTCAGCCACGGCGCCCATACGATGAATGTGCCCAGTCCCATCAGCCAGGTACGGTCGGCAATTAGTCCCTTGTAGATCAAATATCCCCCCACCAGGCTAACCATCGCATTGCGAAGGGCTCCTTGCTTCATGACGAGTCCGATCAGCAAGCCGGCGAAGGCGAGACCCGTCATCGTCATCGATACGGGCTGAGCCGTCAAGTACAAGTAGCCAATAATGGCAAAGTAAACGATGCTGATCCATAACGCCCATGTTCGAATATGTCGGCTTAGCTTCGTTATTCTGCTTGTCAGCATGCTGGGGCCGTCCAGATCGGCGCTTAGCGCAGAGAATGCCGCGACGGCAATATAATAGACGCTTTCGTCCCATGCTATATTTCCAGACGTATAATAAACGGAGGCAACGCCTCCGATTGCCGCTCCAATAGCCAAATGTGTTTTTCCTTGCATGCTTCCTCCCGCCAATACATTAGCTGCTTTTGATGTTACAAGTGCTCTTTATTCACCTGCTCGTTTCGCACCATTTGCTCCAGCTTCTCTACCAACTGTGCATGCATATTGTCCCTTTTCTTCAAGCGCCAGAACGATCTGCGCTTGCTCTTCTTCAGCATCTGAAGCAAATAGATCTTCTCCTTCAAGGTAAACACGGACAGTCCTCCTCCTTATGTCAAAAATTCTCTCTAACCATGTAAAAAATTTACACCTTTATATCTTTCTATCTTTATATACTATGCTACAATTCTACATTTTGAAAGGAGAGGGCATGATGTTTTCGAGTGCAAAAAGAAAGATTAGGCATGATCATTTTATTACGCACCGGTCTGCCGTCTTATCGGAGATAATCGGTTATGGAACGTGGCTTTACTTTTGACGGAAACGGGTATTATTTTGACTTGTCAAAATAATACCCATTTTGTGTAAAATATGTGCACGTCCCCTTATTGTATATCCGCTAGACTGATCCTAAATAAAAAGGAGGATGATGAACAAATGAAGAAGCTTCATTCAGTTAAATTTGCAATCGTTTTATGTTTCATGATTGTTGTGAATGCGCTTTCTCCAGCAGCGATGCCAACGGTACGCGGTGAATCGTTGCCGGATTCGGAGCGATTTGTAAGGCTGCCCTTTGAAGGCGACACAGCGAATAACGGAACAAGTGGTGTAACCCCGTCCGTTGCAGGATCGTTTGCCTACACAACAGGCTACGCTGGTCAAGCGCTTCAAGTCGACACGGATTATACCAAAGTAAATGCGAGCAATCCTGCTCCATATATCGATTTGGGAAATCATGATGATCTGAAATTTGGCGCCGATACGGATTTTTCAATTTCGTTTTGGTTCAAGTTTCCTAATACAACGAAAACAGATGGCTGGCCGGTTCTGATTACTAATAAAAATCAGAGTTCCGAAACGGGCTGGCGAATCTATACCGATGCGTATGAGAATATTCGCTGGCAGATGAAAGTTGAAGGGCAATCCGCCTATGCGGATGTGACGGCATACCGTGCTTTGGACACGAATTGGCATCACTTCACCGTAACTCATGACCGCGACGGCTATGCCAGATTTTATATCGACGGAACGGAGGCGGCGGATAAAGCCGTTAACTTGTCTCTTGTGACAGGCAGCGTCGATACGGCGCTAACTCCTAAGGTCGGTGTCAACGCCTCCGGCTTGCTGGCTAATCAAACCAGAGATAAGCTGAATATACATCTGGATGAGATGCATATCTTCCGCAAGGCACT
This sequence comes from Paenibacillus sp. J5C2022, assembly GCF_025567625.1. Lineage (GTDB taxonomy): Bacteria > Bacillota > Bacilli > Paenibacillales > Paenibacillaceae > Pristimantibacillus. Next base: position 31,086 of record NZ_JAOQJC010000055.1, read on the forward strand.
GAATGCTGCGGAAGTTGGTCAGCTCGCGAAGGAACTTCCGATACTGTTCATTACGGAACACGTCGATTATTTGGCAGTAGGAGATACCGTCCGTCTTCACTCATACGAGATCTTGAACAGCAGGCGTCCGTCCCCCGTAACTGAAGGTGTTGTATTCAGCAGCTCCAATCCTTCGGCAGTAACAGTTAACGCATTGGGAGATGTACAAGCGATTGCTCCGGGAGAGACGACGATAACAGCTTCTTATGGAGGTCTGTCCGACACTTTCGTCTTAACGGTGGGCGCGGAGCCGACACAGAGCTCGCTCCAGAATTTATCTGCTGAGCACCCACGCCTTATTGCAACCAAGGCAGATTTTGAGCGGTTGAGCGATAAGATTGAATCGGATGATCGGGCGAATCGATGGTTCAATAACCTTGAGCAGCAAGGAGCAAGCTTGCTGGCGGACCAGACCTTCAACAGCAAGGACCCAAGGCGTATTTTGGTATTGGGCATGTTATATAATCTGACCGAGGATACCCGTTATTCGGAGCGCGCCTGGCTGGAGATGGAAAATTTGATGGCAGAGGTTTTGTGGAACCCGGACATGTTTCTGGAACAGGCAGCCAGACTGATATCCGCCTCATTCGCATACGACTGGTTCTATCATGAATGGGGCGCTGAGAGGCTCGAACGGCTTAGAACCGATATAATTGAAAAAGGGTTGATTCCCGGCTTGCTTACTTACCGGCTGGGCAATGACGCCCCATATGCAACTAATTATTGGAACGGAAAGGTAACGCCGTATCCGGAGTCCAATAACTGGAACACGGTAGGGAATACAGGACAACTTATTGGCGCACTCGCCGTTGGAGACGAATTGCCATATTTATCGGAAGAGATTCTGAACAGCGGTTTGGAGGACATTCTCCAATCGTTGGAGCATTTCAATCCGCATGGAGGATGGTTCGAAGGTTACGCGTACTGGAATTACACATGGATCAATCTGGCGTGGTTGCTCGCTTCTCTGGATACGGGGCTTGGAGAAGCCAATAATCCGTTAATTGGTTTTCCCGGCCTGGCAGATAGCGGGTACTTTCCGATTCATCTGGAAGGCTCCTCGGGTAAAATGTACGACTTCGGCGACAGCGGACATGGCATAGGGGACAACGAGCAAATGTTTTATTTGGCGGAGCGTTACAACAAGGCGGAATTAAAGCAATTTCAGCTTCCCTATTCGGACGCGACAGCAACGATCGATCCGCTTTCTCTGCTATGGTACGAACCTGAAGGAGCAGACGGGACTGGATATGTTGATATCGAATTGGATCATCACTATCCTGGCATTGAAATCGGCTCAATGCGCCAGTCGTGGCAGGATGGCAATGGCGTATCCGTTAATTTTAAAGCTGGCGCCGCTCAAAACGGTCATATGGATTTGGATGCGGGTTCGTTTGTATTGGATGCGCTCGGAGAGCGATGGTTTTCCGATCTCGGAGATCGGAACCGCTCCGAGTGGCCTAGTTTCTTCAGCACTTGGGGGCCAAGATGGACGTACTATACGAAGCGGGCGGAAGGACACAATACACTTGTCATTAATCCAAAGCCGGCGACGAATGTGGCGGGCGATCCGGATCAGACCTATGTTTATGGCGCAGACTTCCGTAATTACATTGCTCCGATTACGCATATGGAATCCGGCGATACCTATGCCTTTGCTACTATGGACTTGATTAGAGCCTATGGCAATCATGATGCACAGAGCATAAAACGCGGTCTGGCGCTGTTCAATGACCGCAGCCATGTGTTGGTGCAGGATGAAATTGTGCTGAACTCTCCGGGCGAAATGTATACTTTCCTGCATTTTAATGGAAAAGCAAGCTATGAGTTGGCCGAAGGCGGCAAGTCGGCTATCTTGACGATCGACGGCAAACGTCTGTGGGTCGGATTAATAGGGGAAAAAGAAGAGGATCGTCTGACCGTTATGGATGCGAAGCCGTTGCCGACATCTCCCAATCCGGCCATTCAATATTCGAAGCCGGGCGCGATAACGGCGGAGACGCCAACCAAGAAGCTGGCCGTGCATTTGACCGATAGACAGGAAGCGACGATAGCGCTTTATATTGTCCCGCTGCATGAAGGTGAGCAGCCGCCTGCTGCGGAGCACTGGCCGGAAATAGCGCCGTTGTCTGAATGGGAATCTCTATTCGGGAATACACCGTCCGGTTCTGCAACAGCGACTCTTATGGGCAATTCGACGCTTTATGTTGCCCAGTCCGCCGAATGGACAGTAGGGTTGGAAGGGCTTGACGTTCCCGAGTCCGAGTTTAACGGGGCGGATTTCATTGTAAATTACGACACGACCAATCTGGAATTCGCTACTTCCGCGGATGAAGACGGTATACTGTCCTTGACTAATGATGCCATTCAACTGTTGTCTGACAACTTCGTAGTTGCAGGGTCGGCGGTGAAGCCGGCAACCGGACAAATACGAATTCTGTTAATTAAAACGGATGACAGTTCTTTCGAAGCAGGTGGAGAACTGCTCAAGTTGATTGGCAAGGTGAAGTCTGATGCTGCTGTCGGCAGCGTCGCGGTTAGTATGAGCGATTTCAAGCTTGCCGTCGACGGCCAATCATCGGTGATCAATACCGACAGGGCTATTGTTGAAAGCCAAATTAAGCTTGCGAACAAAACGCTTCTGGACGCGTTGATTGAGCAGGCAGAAATATTGCTGAGCGGCTCCGACACAGGTACGCAGCCGGGCCAATACCCGCCGGCGGCGGCAACGGCGCTGCAGACGGCTATCAATGCTGCGGAATTGGTAGTGGCGAACCAAGTGGCTGATCAAAAGGAGGTTAATACAGCACTTCAAAGTCTGCAATCCGCCATCGATTCGTTCCTAGACGCGGCGATCCCGTATCCTTCGGTCGATAAATCCGAATTGGCCGCGTTAATAACGGCATCCCGAGCGAAGCTGGACCATTCGGTCGAGGGCAATAAAGTAGGACAGTACGAGCCCGGCTCGAAGACGGTCTTGCAATCCGTGATTCAGTCTGCGGAAACGGTTATGGGGCAATCCGGAGCGACAGAAGCGCAAGTGTTACAGGCAATAACCGAGTTGAACGCGCAATTGCAGCAATTTTTCAGGAAAATTGTATCGCTGGCAGGGAATGAGACACAAATTACAATTGAGGATCTTTCCATTGCTGCGCAATATTTTGGGGCGAAACATACTGATCCGATATGGAGCGAGATCGGCCAGGCCGATATTTATGATGAAAACGAGATTACTATTCGTTCGATTGCGGCAATTGCAAGGATGATATTGGATAATTGGTTAAACGAGTAGTTCAAGGATCGGTAACGAGAGGATGAATAGAGGATGAAACATCGAATATCCATATTTGTATTGCTGCTGCTGATCGTTTCCCCCTTTCCGTCTCATGCCTTGCAAGCCGGGAATTCCAAGCTGTTTGCCTTTGACGTCCGCGAAGTCAATCATCATGTGCAGATCATTGTTCGCGGAATTGAACTGACCGATGTTTACGCATATGACCTGTATTTAGAGTTCGACTCTTCCCGTTTAAAATGGATTGACGCGCGCAGCGGATTGCCCGGGCTTTCGATCAAGCCTACTGTTGAGTCGAATCGTCTTCGCCTTGCACACACGCAAATCGGAAGCGGCGCGGGAACAAGCGGAAATATCGATTTAGTTACGATTACCTTTCAGCGAGTCGCAGCAGGTCCGGCGGAGCTAACGCTAAATGAAGCCAAGCTGGTCGATTCGGAACTGAAGATGAGCGTTCATGCGTCGAATATCCGGGAAGAGATATGGCTGGGACGGGTCGAAACGCCGCTAGTGGACATATCGGAGCATTGGGCGGAGTCCGACATTCGCGAAGCAGCCTCGCTAGGCTGGGTCAGCGGGTACAAGGATGGAACTTTTCAGCCCGATCGGCCCGTCAGCCGCGCCGAATTTGCGACGCTGCTCGTATATGGACTGAGGCTTGAGGCTGGGACGGGAGATTTGCCATTTCCGGATATGAAAGCGTCAGACTGGCATTATAACGCCATTGATCGAGCTTACTCGCATCGTCTTATCGATGGATACGAGGATGGCACCTTTCGGCCCAACACCAGGATCGCGCGCGAGCAGACGATGACGATAATCGCACGGGCAATAGCCCTCACTGAGCTGAAGACTAAGCTCCCCGTTCGAGCGGTTGATGAGGTGCTCGATCCGTTCACCGATTCTGCCGCAATATCCACGTGGGCAAGAAGCGGAGTCGCGGATTGCTTGCTGTCAGGCATCGTAACAGGCAGAAGCGCTGACCTGCTTGCTCCTCAATCGTCTTTGACCAGAGCTGAGGCTGTTATAATCGTGTTGCGATTGCTGCAAAAGATCGAATCGATATAGGAGGGATATGGCAATGCATCCGGACGAATAAATGTTATCGCTCTCAATGAGGACTCTTTGACAGAGCTCATTGGGAGCTTTTTTTCTGCCATCAGTGAACTTGCTTACATCCATAAAGTCAAAAATTTACCCCTAGGAGGTCATAATCTCTCCTTCAACGGATAAACAAAACCATTAAGATAGATGTACTTATATAAATGATTAATGAGGTGATTTTCAGGTGAGCGCATCAAGAACTGCAAATAAGCAAATATCGATGCCCGGACGGAAGAAGTTCTGGTCGCCAGGTCGTAAGGAAGCACTGATTGGTTGGCTGTTTCTTTTACCTGAAGTAGTAGGCATGCTGCTGCTAAACGTATTCGCGCTGGTATTCTCGTTATATTTGAGTTTCTCTTCCTGGGATCTGCTGTCCGGTCTGTCAGGAATCAAGTTTTCTGGTCTTGATAATTACATTAAGTTGTTTCAAGACGAATCGATTGGCAAAGCTTTAATGAATAACCTGCTGTTCACTTTGCTGACTGTTCCCGTGTCTATTGCAATCGCATTGGTGCTGGCTGTCTTTATTCATTCCAAAGTGTACTTTAAAGATTACTTCAAGGTTGTCTTTTTCATGCCGTATATTTCTTCGATTATCGCTATAGCAGCAGTATGGAGCGCGCTTCTGCATCCGTCATTGGGACCCATTAACCAGTTTCTTATGGATATTGGCATAAACAATCCGCCGCGTTGGCTCGTTGATCCCAAGACATCGCTTATTTCCATAGCGATTATCAGTACATGGGCGGGAATCGGCTATACGATCATAATTTACTTGGCGGGATTGACGAATATATCGGAGGAGCTTTACGAGGCCGCTGAGATTGACGGTGCCACATCTATGCAGAAGTTTATGAAAATTACGATTCCTATGCTGCGTCCAACGACTTTCTTCTTATTCATAACGATGCTTATCGGGTCTTTCAAGGTGTTCGACATCATTGCCTTCCTTACGGAAGGAGGACCGCATAATTCCTCTACCGTACTTGTGTTCCGAATTTATGAAGAGGGCTTCCGCGACTACAATATGGGTTACGCTTCTGCTATCTCCTGGCTGTTGTTTGCCATTATCGGCATTATTACGGCGGCAACCTGGAAAATGAGAAAAGATGACACAGTGTAATTAGGGGGAGATCAGATGTTAGTATTGAAAAAAAATATGTCGAAAGTTATCGTAACCATTATTATGGGAGGACTCTCCATCTTCTTCCTGGTACCATTTATCTGGATGTTGTCGTCGGCGTTCAAATTTGAAAAGGACGTCATGCGGTTTCCGATTCAATGGATACCTGAAACGATTAATGTCGTGTATAATTTCAAGACTGTTTGGATGGGCAAGGTGCCGTTTTATTTGTTCTATTTTAATTCCATCAAAATCGCTTTAAGCGTTACGCTTATCACTCTTGTCATATCGTCAATGGCGGCCTATGCGTTTACAAAGCTGCGCTTTCGGGGGCGTGACATGGTATTTTTTGCATTGATCTCGTACATGATTATTCCGGCGCAGGCGACGTTGATTCCGAGGTTTATGCTTATCAGATGGATGGGGTTGTATAATACGCATGCGGCGATTATTCTGATGGACATGTTCTCGATTTACTTTACGTTTTTGCTGCGCCAATTCATGACGAGCGTAAGCAATGATTTCATCGAGGCTGCCAAGATCGACGGGGCGGGTTATTTCCGAATTTTTTGGTCGATCATGCTGCCATTGTGTAAGCCGGTACTGGCAACCGTCGCCATTATCAAATTTATTTGGACCTGGAACGACTACCAGAATCCACTTATTTTCCTGTTGGACAAGGAATTGTATACGATACCGCTAGGCATGTCGCTGTTCCGGGATGATTACACGAACAACTACGCTATTATGATGATGGCATCCCTTTCGGCTATTATTCCGTTATTGATTGTTTTTGTTATTTTGCAGAAGCAGGTAATTAACGGCATCGCTCTAGGCGGCGTGAAAGGCTAACGATCCCGACCATTTGTTGAATTGCAGTATACTAAGGCGTATATGTGTATAATTTGTTGGCATTGGAACAAGAACAATGAAAGAGGTCAAATATTTACACCATTCACCTAAAAATAATACCCTTTGAGTTTCCGGCAACAAACTATAATAGTCAACAGAAAACGATTACAATTTATGATTACGAGGGGGAAATGCAAGTGAAGAACAAAAATATGACGTGGTTGCTCGCTGTCATGCTTACGTTTGTCATGGTACTAAGCGCCTGCGGCAACTCGGCAAACAACAATTCCAAGCAAAATAACGGCGGCTCCGAGACACCAAGCAATTCTCAGAAAGATGGGAAGCAGTCTGACGAGCAAGTCACGATAAAGTATTACAATTGGGATAATGAGGCAACTGCGGACAATACTCGGGCCTTGCTGGATGAATTCGAGCAAGAAAACCCAAACATTAAAGTAGAGCATGTAGTGCTCGTTCCGGGTAACTCCGTAGAGATGTTGAAGAAATTGGACTTCCTGATCTCTTCCGGAGAAGCGATCGATGTTATCAGCGTACCAAGTCTTGGCGCTGTAGTGGAGAGAGCGGCAAGAGGTGCTTTGGAGCCATTGAATGAGTTTTACGAGAAGGACGGTCTTGTACCGGAAGACGAATATCTGGTTAATCCCAAAATCGATGACCAATATTATGGCATGCAATATTCTACTGGTTATCAGCTTGTTCTGTTGAACAAAGATGCTTTGGATGAAGCTGGTCTTCCCGTGCCAACATATGGCTGGACTTGGGATGACTTTCGCGAATATTCGAAAAAGCTGACCAAAGGTGAAGGCGTGGACAAACGTTACGGAAGTTACTTCCACACGTGGGAATTGTATATGAATCCTCCCGCACAGACGGTTATGAGAGACCCGTTCCGTTATGAAGATGGAACAACAAACTACTCTGATCCAACATTCAAATATTTCTTCCAGCTCCGCAAGGATATGGAGACAATTGACAAGTCGACGAAAACTTACGCAGATGTGCTGGCAGCGAAACTGAATTACCGTACAGAATTCTTTAATGAAGAAGCAGCCATGATTTTGACGGGCAGCTGGATGATACCAGATCCAGGCAATCAAGAGCAATATCCGCATGATTTCGTTACCGCATTTGCACCGGTTCCGCTGCCACCGGCAAACGCACAACCTAAGGATTACGAAGGCGGGAAATACTTTGTCGGCGGAGGACATCTGACGATGGGAGCTACCTCCAAGCATAAAGTTGCATCCTTTAAGCTGATGCGGTTCTTGACTACTGTTGAATCAGAACACAGAGCGGAATTCTCTGGCTGGAAGAAAGCCGATCCGAATCCAATCCTTGATCGTATGACTGGTGAAAACAAAGAGATGTATGATCTTGATTCCCTGAAAAGCACTTTGTTCGGAGATGAAATCGAATATCTGGATGCTTCTAAGGTTCTGACTACTTTCGGCTCGCAACTTGGCAAAATACAAGCTGACGGTTTCAGCAAATTCATGCTGGGTGAAGGGTCTGTTGACGAGATTCAAAAGTGGATGGTAGAGGAAGCAACGAAAGTCATCGAAGAGAATACGAAATAACCGATATAAAAACTTACGCGTTGCAAAAATGCGTTCCAAGCGGGTCTAGCCCTCTTAGGAACGTATTTTTGTTTGCATGAATGCAATCCTGACCGGAAAGTTAATAAAACACACACATTGGCTCTGAATCTTACTATTTTGGCTTGACGGATGTATTTATAATGGGAAACAGGAAAAAGCCGTTGCGTTGCGTGGATGTAAGAAAAAATATCTGAGGTGAGGATTATGAACCAATTGGATGAGAAACTGTGGTACAGACAACCAGCGTCAAAATGGGAAGAGGCATTGCCAATCGGCTCGGGAATGCTCGGCGCTATGGTATTCGGGGGCATTCTGGAGGAACGGATTCAATTGAATGAGGACTCGATCTGGTATGGAGGGCCTATTAAACGCAGAAATCCGGATTCGGGCGAGCGAATGAAGGAAATTCGCGACCTTCTCTTTCAGGGAAAGCCTGAGGAAGCTGAACGATTGGCACGCATGACGCTCACCTCAGCTCCGAAACACTTCGGACCGTACCAGTCATTAGGGGACTTGAAGTTATTTTATCATGGCGTGTCTGGAGAAGCAGAATCATACAGGCGTGAGCTCGATCTTAAGGAAGGCATCGTTAAACTGAAATATGATGTCTCGGGCATTCATTACGAACGGGAGGCGTTTGCCAGTTATGCGGATCAAGTTATTGTATTGAGGTTAACCGCAGATGTCCCCGGTGGAATAACCGTAAGCACCAATCTGGGGCGACGGCCATTTGATGGTGCAATAGGCAGGAGAGGTTCTGATACGGTATTCATGACTGGGCAATGCGGACCGGATGGTGTTCACTACTGTACAGTTGTCAAAGCTGTAGCTACGGGAGGAACCGTCTTCGCGACAGGAGATTTTCTGTCTATAGAAGCAGCGGACAATGTCACATTCTACGTAACCGCCGCGACGACTTTCCGGTTCAAGGATCCGCATGAAGAATGCTTAAGAAGACTTGAAGTGGCTGCGGCTAAAGAGTATGCAGTTATCCGGAATGATCACATTCAAGATTACCGGAGTTTGTATGATCGAGTTAGTTTCGAACTAGGAGAGGACGAGCGCAATGATCAGAATAGTCAGCCTGGTGCATATCCAACCGATGAAAGATTAAGTCGTCTGCAGAAAGGGGATAAGGATAACGGTATTATGGCATTGTTCTTCCAATATGGCCGCTATCTTCTAATCTCAAGCTCCCGACCGGGAACCTTGCCAGCCAACCTGCAGGGGGTATGGAACGAGAGCTACACGCCGCCATGGGAGAGCGATTATCATCTGAATATAAATCTCCAGATGAACTATTGGCCAGCCGAATCCTGCAATTTGGCAGAATGCCACGAGCCGGTATTCGATCTGCTGGACCGAATGCGGGAGACCGGTAGGGAGACAGCACGTGAGGTCTACGGGGCGAGAGGGTTCGTTGCCCATCACGCAACCAATCTGTGGGCGGAGACCGATATTGTCGGACTCTACATGCCTGCAATTATTTGGCCGATGGGCGGAGCCTGGATGGCCTTACACGCATGGGAGCATTATCGTTACAGCATGAATGAAGCATTCCTGAGAGAACGGGCTTACCCGATATTGAAGGAAGCTGCAGAATTTATTCTGGATATTCTCGTCGAAGACAAGGAAGGACGGTTGGTAACAGCACCTTCCGTATCGCCGGAGAACAGTTACAGGCTGCCTGGAGGACAGATTGGCCGTTTATGTATCGGTCCTTCTATGGATTCTCAGATCGCCTATGCCTTATTCCAGGCAAGTCTTGATGCGATCAGCATTATCCAGATGGATGAGGAGTTCGGTCGTCGGCTGCGGGAAGCGCTTGAGAAATTGCCTGAGCCATGTATCGGGAAGAATGGCGGCTTGATGGAGTGGGCGGAGGATTATGAAGAGACGGAACCGGGTCATCGCCATATCTCTCATCTGTTTGCCTTGTATCCAGGCGAGCAGATATCGCCTGGTCATGATCATGAGCTTGCGCAAGCTGCAAGAATTTCGCTGGAACGCCGGTTAGCCCACGGGGGTGGCCATACCGGCTGGAGTCGGGCATGGATCATCCACTTCTGGTCCAGACTGAAAGTAGCGGATATGGCATTCGAGCATTTGAAGGCGCTGCTCCATCATTCCGTACACCCTAATCTGTTAGGTGATCACCCGCCGTTCCAGATTGACGCCAATTTCGGAGGCACGTCGGCAATTGCGGAGATGCTGCTGCAGTCGCACAGAGAGGAAATCAGCTTACTGCCTGCTCTGCCGACAGTCTGGCGTACGGGCAAGGTGACTGGATTGCGTGCCAGAGGAGGCTGTGTTGTGGACATAGCGTGGAAGGATGGGGAGCTGGACTGGGCCGTTATTCATGCCAGTTCAGACAGAGAATGTATCGTAAGGTATACACGTCACAGCCTTGCAAGTGATACTGATGAGCAATGTACGGAACGAGGAACTCTGCTGTTGCGAATGGTCGGAGGACAGAGCTATCGACTGAGCCCGGCGGACTTTTGACATTGGTTCATCCAACCACTGGTGGAAAGTCAAAATTTTACCCCTAAGCCTAAAAATCGTTCTATCTAACAGGCCAGGAGGTTACTATAATGGTGAATATGGCAGGTGATTGATGTGAAAGGAATGTTTCGGAGTACCTATTATCGTAAAATTCAGCTATCTTTCATTATGTTGATCCTGCTGCCCATTATAACGGTGTCGATAATATCCTATGTGCTGAATAAGAAGTCCAACATGGATAATATCGAATTGACGAACAAAAGCATTCTGCAATTAATGGAGAAAGAGATTACGGAGACGATTAACGATTTGTCATATGCATCTCTTATTTTCACGGAGAATGATCTGTTAAAGCCTTACTATAAGCATTACGCAACCTTGGGCAGCATTAACAGTTACCAGGATTATACAACTTATAGCGGTATTGAAAGTCTTTTGACACTCGTGTCGTTCGAAGCGACGCTTGATCATATTCATCTGTTTGTCGCTAATGAACAAGGTCTGATTATATCTACGCCGGGTTTCTTCGGAATGGGGAATGATATGGTGCAATTAGAGAAGCATTGGAGGGAAATTAGAGCCAAGGAGTCGTTTACGACGTTGGGACATCACTTTCAATGGCTGGGAGCCGTATCCGCCGAAGGGAATCCGGAGAAATATTTCTACGGCTCCAGGATCATTACGGATCCGAGTACCGGCCGCTTGCTGGCGGTACTGAATATCGGGATCTCGGAAAAATACTTTACTGCGCTGTTCGAGCCGGTAGAGAGGGGAAAGTTTGCTTTATTTGACAGCGAAGGGAATCTGTTTGCAGGTTCCGAAGACGTTCTTCTCACACGTCAAGACGACGAGGCTACTATACGTGACAGCGCGGTCATACCGATCGTTAATTGGACGCTTGTATTCGAGACATCGAAGCATGACGTAGTCGGCCAATTAAACAAAACCTTCTACGTGAGCGGTATTATTGTCGCCGTTTCCATGATTCTGTTCTTGTTGTTATCCATGCTTGTTGCCAAAACTCTGCATAAGCCGATTCACAAGCTGCAGCGCATTGCCTCGCAATTCGGCGGTGGCAATCGATCCATGCGTTTTCTGGTGACGGGCAATGATGAGATGAACCATCTGGGGCGAACGATTAATGATATGTTGGACCAGATCGAAGCGCTGATCGCAGATATAAGAGCGGAGCAGGATGAGAAGCGAAGGATGGAGCTTCATACACTGGCGAATCAGATAAGGCCCCATTTCCTGCTCAATACGCTTAATGCGATAAAGATCAGTTTGATTATGAACAAGGACGCCGCTCACAGCGAGAAAGTCAATTCGCTGATGACGCTGCTGCGCAATTATTTGAAGCTGGAGGAGCCTTCCTTGTTGAGTGAAGAATGCGAGATACTTTGCCATTACGTCAGTCTGATGGAGATGCGAAGTGATATGTCGATTGAGTGGCGAGCGGATTTCAGTGACGAGGCGGGGCGCTGCCAGATTCCGAAACTGCTGCTGCAGCCGATTGTAGAGAATGCGATTGTACACGGCTTCGTCGAACGGGAGATTAAACCCGTCATTACGCTACAAGCCCGAATTAGCAACGGAAAGCTTGAGATCGCGGTATCGGATAACGGAGTCGGCATGACGGAGCTTGAGATGACGGTTATGAACCGGAAGCTGCTTGAAGCTGAGTTGCCGGACAGCGCAGACCCTGACCACATCGGATTGAATAATATTTTGAAGCGAATGAAGTTGCTGTATGGCTCCGAAGCGGGTATGCATATAGTGGCGAATGCGGATGCCGGCATAACGGTTATGCTAAGCTTCCCGGTCATCCATTCTGTAACGGATAAGGAGTGGTAAGCTTGTATAAAGTGCTGCTAATCGATGACGACGCGTTGATGCTGAAATATTTGAGCGGATTGATCCAGTGGGATGAACTTGGAATAAGCAAGTTGTTGCAGACGTACTCCAGCGTCAAGGCATTGGAACTATTCAAGCAGGAACAACCAGATATCGTCATCACGGATATTGGGCTGCCACAGATTAACGGGCTTCAGCTCGCGGATCAATTCAAGCGGATGAAGCCCGATGTCCGAATTGTATTTCTGACCTGCCATGAGGAGTTCCAATATTTGAAGCAAGCGATGAACATGAATGCTGATGAATATTTGCTGAAGGACAAGCTCTTCGCATCGCAGCTGGAGGAGACGCTGCTCAAGTCTATGAAAGCACTGCAGCAGCATGCCGTGCAAGAAGCGCGAGATTCGTATCAGGAGGATTTCATTCGCAATCTGGATGTGCTCAAGACTTCGTTCTTCGATCAATTGGCGGGAGGCGGCACAGACGAACAGGCTGCCGTTCAATATGCCCGCCGTTTGGGCGTGAAGTGGCGTTACCCTTCGTTCAAGCTGGGCATAGGGCATATACAGCAATCCAGCCTCTATGGACGATATGCGCAAAAGGATATGGAACTGCTGCGTTATTCGGTGTACAACATAGCTTCGGAAATCTCTGAACGGCATGAAGGAATCAGCGCATTTCGATATAGAGACTATTTGATGGTGCTGATGAATTATCGCAATACGGGAACGGGCACGCCACAGCAGGATATGGAGCGGTATATGGTGGAAGTGCAGCGTCAGGTTGAGTCATTCCTGAAGATTCAGATTAGATTTGTCTGTTGCATGTCTGAGCTTACGCTTGGCGGCATAGCGGATGCGTACAAAAGATGGCAACGGGAACGATGGCAGCTGTTTTATAAGGGCACTGACCTGTTGTTGTGGCGGTGGGACCGCCATTGTCTGCTATATCCTGTTCCGGGAAGTCTGAAGGCTTGTGTGAAAAAAGTGGAGAGTGCCGCATTGGAAGGTACCGAAGGTGCCGTCATGAAGTTGCTTGAGGAGATGGGAAGGGAAGCTTCGGAGAAGTTCGTTCAGCCTTTGGAATGGATTGCGCTCTGTACGGAGTTGATGCGCTCGCTGGAGGTGAAGCTGTCTGTTCGGGCGAAAGACGAGTTGTTCTATCTGTCGCTGGATGCGGCGATGAGCAGCGATGAATTGATCGGCCTGTTAAGGTGGAGGATGAACGAGCTGATGGAGCAAAGTGACAAGCCGCAGCATTCAAAGCGCTCGGAGCCGAAACTGCAAGCGATCGATCATTATATTATGAGCCATATGTCTGACAATATCAGCTCCATCGATATCGCCCACTTTCTGGGGCTTAACCCCAGCTACTTCTCCAGGTATTTCAAGCGCTTGACGGGCATGAATATTACGGACTACATGCACCGCTATAAGGTCGGGGTGGCAGAGCAGCTGCTCCGCAACAGCGATGAGAAGGTTGAGCTTGTTGCCGCGAAACTGGGCTATTACGAGAGAAGCTATTTCTCTAAAGTATTCAAGAAATATACCGGCCTGACACCCACCGAGCTGCGAGAGAAGATCAAGTAGCATGGTAGCCAGGTGGAATAAGTCGTATTTAAACATACAAGGCATAGAGAGGCAGGAAGCATGGATGACACGATCGGTAAGTTTGCCCGTCCCTACAGAGCATCAATTGCGTTGGCAGGATTATGAGATGGGAATGTTCTGCCACTTCGGCATGAACACATTCTGCAGTCAGGAATGGGGTGAAGGAACGGATTCCCCGGAACTCTTCCATCCGACTGGGCTGGATGCCCGTCAATGGGTAAGGACGGCCAAGCAGGCGGGATTTCGTTACTTTGTTCTGACAGCCAAGCATCATGACGGATTCTGCTTATGGCCGACCGCGACAACGGATTATTCTGTTGCCTCTAGTCCATGGAAGAATGGCAAAGGTGACGTAGTTCGTGAATGTGCGGACGCCTGCAAGGAAGAAGGGATCGGCTTCGGCCTCTACCTCTCGCCTTGGGATCGTCATGAGCCATGTTACTCTAATAAGCCCGCTTATGACCAATTTTATTTGCAGCAGTTGGAGGAGCTTCTGACCGGCTACGGTTCGTTGGTGGAATTATGGTTCGATGGTGCGGGATCGGAAGGCAGGGAATACGACTGGCCAAGTATTATAAGTATGGTAAAGCAGCATCATCCTGAGGCGATGATCTTCAATATGGGAGCTCCTACGATTCGTTGGGTCGGCAACGAAGACGGATTGGCGCCATATCCATGCTGGAATACGGCGGAATCCGCCAAAATCAGTATGTTTAGCGACCAGTCTCTGCAATGGCTGCCGGAGACGCCGCAATGGGTGCCGGCGGAATGCGATGTGCCGATTCGTGAAGGCCGCTGGTTCTGGCGCTCCGGCGAAGAGGATCGCATTCTGTCGCTGGAATCGCTGATGGATATTTATTATCGTTCAATCGGACATGGGGCTACACTGCTCTTGAATGTAGCACCGGATAACCGAGGTTTGATGCCGGAGGCGGATATGGAGCGTGTACTCGCCTTCGGTGAGGAGGTACGCCGAAGATTCGCCAAACCAATTGCAGAGACGCACGGTGAAGGCGATGAAGTTGTGCTGGAGCTAGAGGGAGCAACGTTAATTGACCATATCATAGCGATGGAGGATATTCGTTATGGTGAGCGAATCCGTCAATATGTACTGGAAGGAAGATATGGAGACGAATGGAAGGAATTGTCGCAAGGCACTGCGATCGGACATAAGAGGATCGACCGAATAGCTCCTGTATGTGTTGACGCTATTCGTCTGCGTATAACGGAATCAGCCGCAAATCCCGTCATTAGACAGCTTGCTGTTTATTGCTGTGAATAATACTGTGCCGCTGTGTAAGTAGGCCCAATATATAGGAGGAGACGATAACCATGAATGAAATGTTGCATATGGCGCTGCAGGATGCAGTAGAGAAAACGAAAGCCAATATCGCCCGGTTCGGCGATCAGTTCCCGCATGTCAGCAAGGATGATGTGTATCTGCTCAACGACAATACGGATTGGACGGACGGCTTCTGGTCCGGCATGCTATGGCTTGGCTACGAGCAGACGGGGGACGAGGCGTTCCGAGATGCGGCGGCAAGAACGGTAGAGAGCTTCCGCAAGCGGATGCAGGACAATGTCGTACTGGATCATCACGATATCGGCTTCTTGTATTCTTTGTCCGCCAAGGCGCAATGGATGATTGAGAAGGATGAAGCGGCGCGGGCGTTGACGCTGGAAGCGGCAGACTGCCTGATGAAGCGGTGGAGACCGAAGTCACGTCTCATTCAAGCCTGGGGACGCGAAGGCGACGAGGTAAGCGGAGGTCGCATCATCATTGACTGTCTCATGAACTTGCCGCTGCTGTTCTGGGCGACGAAGCAGACGGGCGACAACCGCTATGTGGATGCCGCCATGGAGCATCTGGAGAAGAGCAGACGCTTCCTGGTGCGCGGCGACGATTCCAGCTATCATACGTTCTACTTCGATCAGGAGACGGGCGAGGCGATCCGTGGCGGCACTGCTCAAGGGTATGCTGACAGTTCTACTTGGACTCGCGGACAAGCTTGGGGTGTATATGGCTTCGCGTTGGCTTATGTCAACACGGGCAATGCCGTCTATCAGGAGACTGCGATTCGGATGGCCCTCCACTTCCTGGAGCGTCTGCCGGAGGACGGCGTCGTCTATTGGGACTTCAACGCGCCGATCAACGAAGATACGAAGCGCGACAGCTCCGCTTCCGCCATTACCGTATGCGGCATTCATGAGCTCCTTAAGGGGCTGGCCGAGGATCATCCCGACCGCAGCTGGCTGCAGGAAGGACTGAACCGTTCCATGGAAGGGCTGATCAAGCACTATGCGACGATCGGCAAGCCGGGTGCAGAGGGCTTGCTGGAGCGCGGCTCCTACAGCGTGCGAGCGGACAATTCGCCGGACGATTATATGATCTGGGGCGATTATTACTATATGGAGGCGCTTATGCGTCTGACGAAGGGGCATAAGGGCTACTGGTACGAATAGGACCGCAATATGCTATAATAGCATCTAACTAGATAAAAGTTGGTGGTCTTATGATCGAAGAGAGTGTAATGGGGCAAGCGGCGGCTTGCGACGATACATGCGGCGGCTCCGAAGCGGATGTCGCCAGAGTGAGGGACAAGCTGGTTGACGATGCCACCGCATCGCAGCTGGCGGACTTGTTCAAGGCGCTCGGCGATCCGAACCGCATTCGCCTCATCCACGCGCTGCAGCAATGCGAGCTGTGCGTACATGATTTGACAGAGGTGCTGGGTATGGGGCAGTCCGCCGTATCCCATCAGCTTCGCCTGCTGCGCAATATGCGTATCGTGAAGCGCCGCAAAGTCGGGAAGACCGTATTTTATTCGCTTGACGACGATCATGTGGAGCAGCTGTTTCTGCTGACGCTGCAGCATTTGAAGCATAATTAGGACATTGCATAGTTTTAGGCTTTCGCAGCCGCGAGACCGTATTTCCTTTGCAAAAGGGAGATGCGGTCTCGCGGCTTTTTAATTTATCAAGTTCCGGGGTCTCCGCAAAGTACCCTGAGCAAGCTTCGAAGCAAAGCCCCGCCTTGCGGGGCGATTTTGCAGCATTATCCATTGTTTGCAATGATGTGTTGCCTTGTTCCAATACGAAAGTTTAGTTTGGAGATGTAATGTTTAATATGTCCCCTATTTGTAACGGCTTACATGATTTAATGTAGAAGTAGCCCAAAGCTGGTTGAAACGGGTGCAAGGATAAGGATTACACATCTAGGAGGTATATGAAAATGGGGAAAACAAAAAAAGGATGGCTGTCCATGCTGGTCCTGATCATGTCCGTTGCCTTAATTGTAAGCGCATGCGGAAAGGACAGCGGCGAGAAAAACAATAGCGGCAGCAAAAATGAGGGTAAAAATGAAAGCGCCAACAGCGAAAAGCCTGTAGAATTGATCTGGTATACAATCGGTACTCCTCAGAAGGACGTCGACCGCGTCATGGAGGAAGTAAGCAAATACACGAAAGAAAAAATCGGCGTTACGGTAAAAATGAACATGATCGACTGGGGCGATTATACGCAAAAAATGCAGGTCATGACCGCTTCCGGCGAGCCGATGGACATTATGTTCACTTCTTCATGGGCGTTCAACTATGTACAGAACGCGCGCAAAGGAGCATTCTACGATATTACGGAGCTGCTGCAGGAGCATGGCAAGGGCATCGTCGACACGCTTGACCCTGCATTCCTGGAGGGCTCGAAAGTAGACGGCAAAAATTACGGTGTTCCCGCCAATAAAGAGCTGCCTGCGCAAGAAGTGTGGCGCTTCAACAAGGATCTGCTGGATAAGCACAATCTGAGCTTCGATGGCGTATACACACTGGAAAGTCTGGAGCCGCTGCTGAAACAAATCAAAGAGCTTGAGCCTGAAATCATCCCGTTCGCGGCGGACAAATCCTTCGGACCGTATATTCCGTACGATTATGTCATCGAAGCGATGCCATTCGCCGTTCCGCTCAATACGACGGACTACAAAATTGTGAACGTGCTGGAAACGGAAGAGATGAAGCAAGCGTTGACTACGATGCATAAATACTATAAAGCCGGCTATCTGCCTACGGAAGCGGCAACGCTGGATTCCTTGACGGACATTCAAACGACAGGCAAGTGGTTCGCAGATAAAGCGACTACTCAGCCGTTCGCAGACAATCTCTGGTCGCAAAAAGGGTACCCGGTCGTCTCCACGCCGCAAAGTGAGCCGTATGTGTTCAACTGGTCCGTCATGGGTTCCATGCAAGCAATATCGGCCAACTCCGAATATCCTGAGAAAGCTATGGAATTCTTGAACCTGCTCAACACAGACCCTGTGTTGCGCAATATGGTGGATTCCGGCATCGAAGGCGTGCATTACAAGAAAGTTAGCGACAACGTCATGGAGAACCTGCCGGAGAACAAAAACTACGATATGCCGACATTCTCTCTTGGCAACATCATGCTGACATATTTGAATCCGTCCGATCCTGAGAACAAGTGGGAAGTATTCAAGGAGTTCAACGATGCGGGCAAGTCTGCTCCACTGCTTGGCTTCAACTTCGACGCGACTCCGGTAGCGACAGAACTGGCTACGCTTTCCAACGTGAAGGAGGAGTTTTGGACTGCGCTTATGACGGGTACAGTCGATCCTGAAGAGTACCTGCCAAAGGCGATTGAGAAGTTTAAAGCAGCGGGCTTCGATAAGGTAATGGCCGAGATGCAGAAGCAGCTTGACGAGTGGCTGGCCAACAATAAATAATGAAGACAGAAGAAACGGATGCGCGCATCCGTTTCTTTTTTTCATGAGATAAATTTCGAGTTGACTATCCGAAGCCAGTGGTTAGTCACGTGCAAGCCGATTTACACTGGAGCGCCGAAAAGGGGTGTGCGGACACCAGTATAGTGTACCAACACTAAATTGACGGAATCCCGTGCGCTCGCCCCCTAGTGTATGCAGCCAACTCTAAATTGACGGAATCCCGTGCGCTCGCGCCTCCAGTGTATGCAGCCA
>NZ_JAOQJC010000056.1 GCF_025567625.1 Paenibacillus sp. J5C2022
ATATATAACTGGATTTTATGTATTTCATCTTTCAGTTTGATCCACATGTGCTGGGATAGATGTATTTGTTGTTGTTAACTTCATCAGTAATCGGCTTTTTTACGAGTATTCCCTAATTTAACTGCGTGATTTCCATTAAGATGCGATATAACCCGATGTTTCCTCAACAATAAATGTAGGAAATCCATTTGTCATCACCATAGTAACTCATCATAATCACTCACCATAATCACTCAACTTAGTCACAGCCAGTCAGCCCGGAGAAGCTTACATTTAATCAGGCGCATGCTTTGCGCTACTGGGCGAGGTTGTCGGCCGCATTTCCGTTCAGTCTTATGAATCCTTTACTCACGGGTTGGCTCCAATATTTGAATGTCAAATACATGAATGTCCACCAAAACATGAATTGTATTGAAATTACGATCGTGATATACTCTAAAAAGAAATCGGTTTCTATATGGGTTGATAGCAAGTTTTTTGACAATAACGTTAATTCAGAAAGTATGCAAAGTATCCTGGTTACATCATTACAATTTCTCATTGTTGAGTACTGGGCTAAATCGCGCAATTTCTAGAACTTGACAAGCAATCTGTCTTATTGGACATTATCGTGACATAAGGAGCGGATAGTAAATGAACAATAATGAACTGTTTACTTTTGCGGCTTCTCCCGAGCGTTTGGGAGTTCCATCGTCAGCAATCCTGAACTTCCTTGAGCGGATAGAAAGTGAGCGAGTTTGTATGCATGGTTTTCTGGTGCTGCGTCAGGGGCAGATTGCTTCCGAAGGTTATTGGGCACCGTACACGGAAGATAGCATGCACCGGATGTATTCGGTCAGCAAGAGCTTCGTATCCTTGGCCGTTGGTTTGATGATTGACGAAGGGAAACTGCGGCTGGATGATCGGGTGGCCCGTTATTTCGACGATTTAATACCAGAAGACTTGCATTCCTATTTGGCCGATTCAACTGTGAGGGATTTGTTGATGATGTCCACTGCACATTCTTACACGTCCTATACGCGAACAGATGCTAATTTTGCCAAGACATTTTTTCTGAAGAAGCCTTCGCATCCCCCGGGAACTGTATTTTCCTATGATACTGCAGCTACGGTGATTTTGAATGCGATTGTGGAACGAATAAGCGGCGTCCCTTTCCTGGAGTATATGCGTGATCGTCTGCTTAATCCGGTCGGGTTCACGAAGGAAGCCTGGTGCATCCGTACGCCGGAAGGCACTTCATGGGGAGGTTCCGGTGTCATCTGCAAGCTGAAGGATATGGCAAAGCTGGCATATGTGTGTTTGAACAAAGGTTCATGGAACGGCGTGCAATTGATATCGGAAGATTATATACGCGCAGCGACGTCGAAGCAAATCGACAACTCGCTTGCAGGCAACTACGGTTACGGGTATCAGATATGGATGGAACAGGATAACGGTTTTTCTTTTAGAGGCATGGGTTCCCAGCTCGCGCTATGCTACCCCGAACGGGATCTGCTCTTCGCTTGCATCTCCGATACCCAGGGCCAGGCTAATGGAGAGGCGGCGATCAGGGCGGCATTCCGGGAGGAAATTTGGGCACACATCAGGGATTCCCCCTTGCCTGAGGACACGGCGACTTACGCTAAGCTGCAGAACTGTATCGGGAATCTGGGGATTCTCCCACAGCTGGGGGAACGCTCCTCTTCTTTCACGCAGAAGATCCACGATCAGTGGTATATCCTTGAAGATAATCCGATGGAGATCTCCCGTATGCGTTTCAAGTTCTATGGAGACGAAGGCGTGTGGGAATATTCAAATGCATCCGGAGCGCATACACTCGCCTTCGGCGTTGGAAAAAATGTTGGCGGTCCTTTCCCACAGAACAATTATTTCGGAAATCAGATCGGCTTCATCCCGGGCAGCCATTATCAATGCCTTGCTTCCGCTGCATGGGTCGAAGAGCATAAGCTGAATATGCTGGTCTATGTGACGGATATTTATTTGGGCAGATTTTCCGCATCGTTCGCTTTCGAAGACAATAGGATTTCCGTACATATGATCAAAGCGGCCGAATGGTTCCTGGATGAATACCAAGGCTTTGCCGGCGGAGTTCGGATGGAAGAGACAGAACACACACACTGTTAATTAGATTTGACGGCTCGGCAATAGTGGCCATTGACAGAATTTGATACGGGGAAGATTTTGACGAAGAAGTTGCTGGATGCATCGAGAATCCGCCGACGGCGATAATTGCCTGTAATGACCTGCGGTGATGATTCGGCTAGCAGTAAAGCACAAGCTTCGCGGCTAACCAGCTGCGAAGCTTGTGCTTTTTCGGTGTCATGCATGCTCGAAGAGAATAAATATCGCTACGTCACGAGTGACACTGCTGAAGTTGCTATGTTGAAGTCGCTATGTTGAAGCTGCTACATTGAAGTTGCTATGTTGAAGTTGCAGTGTTGAAGTTGCTATGTTGAAGTTGCAGTGTTGAAGTTGCAGTGTTGAAGTTGCAGTGTTGAAGTTGCTACATTGAAGTCGCTATGTTGAAGCTGCTACATTGAAGTTGCAATGTTGAAGTTAACATGTTGATGTTCTTTTGTTGAAGTCTCTGCGCGTCATATTTTTTTCAGCATTTCGAAGATGTGCAGATCGTTAATCATGTGCACCACCTCGGAGGTGGAAGGCAGCCCGAACTTCTTCAGAATGCTTGTAATCTGCTTCTTGATCGTATCCTGCTCGACGCTTCTCTCCCGGGCAATTTCCTTGCGCGTCTTGTTCTCGCACAGCAGCTTCAGCACCTGCAGCTCGCTAGGCGTCAGCTCGGATATAATCTGCAGCGTGTGGAGCAGGCTGCTCTCGGTCTTCTTGATCCGCATGAACTCGGTGCGGATCTTCTCCGCAATGATAGGCCTGATCGGCGACATGTTGGCATGCGCAAGCCGAATCGCCTCCACAATCTCGACCGGCTCGGCCGTCTTCAGCACATAATCGACGATGCCGCTCTGGAAGGCGGCGAATACGATGCTGTCGTCCTTGTGGACGGTGAGCATGATCATCTTCACCTCAGGCAGCTTCTCGTGAATTTGCTTGGCCGCCTCGATACCGGCGAGCCGGCTCTCCATCTCGATGTCCAGCAGGACGATATCCGGCTGGTGCAGAGCGGCCGCCATGACCGCTTCATAGCCCGACTTGGCCGAGGCGGCGAGCAGCATGTCATCCTGTGCGCCCAATATGCGCTCCAGTCTGCGGCGGTGCGCTTCCATATCGTCGGAGATAATGATTTTGATCGGTCCGCTTGTCATGATGACGTCCCCTCTTTCATGATGCTAGTAATCCCACAATCATAAGTCGTTCGTCTAACGGATCTCGGCGAGCTTATTATGCAGGCATACGTCCTGCTGAATAAGCTAACGGATCTCACAGCACTTATTTACCGGAACACGATTGATTTTCGGCCAGAACGGCAGAAATAAGCTCAGCTGCATCCGTTAGCCTGCAGAATGAGGCAGTTTGTAGCGAATAAGGCTAGTCAGATCCGTAAGAATCAAGCCAGGCAATGGTCACATGCGAACTCAAGGCACTATAGTGCATCACAGTGCACCACAGGCGAACTCAAGGCACTATAGTGCATCACAGTGCATCACACTGCACCACATGCGAACTCAAGGCACCGCAGGGGAATGATTTATTCCCCCCTGAGCGCCTATCCTATCCGTTAATCAAAGGCAGGAGGATGCGGAATACAGCCCCTTCCCCTGGCTTGCTGTCCACTTCGATTTTGCCGTCATGACCGCTGACGATCTGATGGCAGTAGGACAAGCCGATGCCCCAGTTGTTGACGGACGATTTGGTCGTATAGAACGGGGAGAACACCCGCTCCAGCTCCTCGTCGCTCATGCCGGGACCGTTGTCCGCGACCGATATGACGCCCCAATGATTGTGCCGCTCCGTTCCAATGCGCAGCGTTCCCTTGCGGCCGGATTGGCGCAGCGATTCCACGGCGTTCTCGATCATATTCGCGACCGTCTCCTCCATATGGCCGGGGTCCATGTAGACGAGCAACTCCTCCGGGTGATAACGTGCGATGATCTGCGGCTCGTATTGCAGATGCCGGAATCGGTTCATCGCCTTCTCCACCGGCAGCGACAGCGGGTGGGGCTGCAGATTCAACTGGATATGTCCCAGCTTGTTGGCGGCATCGTCAATGCTGCGGAACGAGCGCTCGCATGATTCGAGCATGAGACGAAGACTGTAGGCCGTATCCTCGTCCGAAGCATGCTTGTCCCGCAAATACTCCGCTTCGGAGCGAATGGCGAGCAGATGGTTTTTCAGCGCGTGCGTGAAGGCGCGTACGCCGAGATTCGCAGTGTCGATGCTGTTGTCAACCCGCATGTCCCGGGAACGGTGATAGGCTTCGATCGAGCGGTAACGGAAGAGCAGGTAAAAGATAAAGGCGAACGCAAGTACGACGACGTAAGGAAAGACGGAGAACAACAGCTTGGCGTCGATAATTTGCGGATGCACATAATTGATATAGCCGTCCAGATACGTGGCCCTGACCAGATTCCTGGGCGCCCAGGAGAACATCATGTAATGGATCGCGATAATCGGCATAACGGACAGCGTCTGCACCAAGGCGTAGCGCTTCAAAAACTTGATACGGGGAAATCGGATATAATAAATGGCGAACAGGCTCAACGCGATCATCGGCATGCACCAGTTCATCCACTGCATGATATGTTCGATCCATTGCAGCACATCTCTCCAGATGACAGCGGACGAAGAGGCGTGCGCCCGATTCTGCAGCGCCAGCTGCACCCAGGGATCGAAGAAGCCGATCTGAAGCAGAAGCAGCGCGGTTAGCAGCCCATATATCGGCTTGCTATGCAGCGCGCGGAAGCGGGTGAACGAGAGCGCGAAGCACAAGACGGCGTAATTGTACAGAATGACCCCGCCGTTCAGCATGCGGATCAGCAGCTCCGGGTGAAGGTTGGCCAAGACGAGATAATTCCATGTGCCCGGGCTGAAGTCGAAGAACGCCTGCTGAATCCGGTAATAATAATTGAACTTGCCGATGTACAGAACGAGAGCCACGAACGACAGCACCCATCCCGCAATGACTCCGAACAGGAAGCGGGTAGACAAGCTGTCCCGATTCCGTACAATGAGAAGCACGAAGAAAACGAGGCAAAGAAGCATCACATAGATCATATCGTTCACTCCGAAAGGCGAGATATAGTCCCGGGGGGGAATAAAACTTTCCACTTACCGGGCCGTGTAAGCGCTTATACAATAAAGCCGTAAACTCATCTTAATCGAAACCGAGGGGGAAAGCAAAATGAAAAAAATATGGACCGCCGGCATGGCGTTCATTTTGACAGTGGGATTGCTGGCGGGCTGCAGCGGGGGCAACGGCAATTCGCAGGAGGCAACAGGCGGCTCGCAAGGCGGAAGCTCTTCGTCGGAAGGCAATGCAGAAGGTGGCGGCGGGACGGAGCAAGTGACATTGAAGATGCCCGTGCTTCCTGACGATCTGGAAGCGTTCAAGGCGGCATACGCCGTATTCCAAAAAGAGAATCCCGACATTGCGATCGAATTCGAGACGTATCCCCAGAAGCAATATTACGAAAAACTGAGACTGCAATTGTCCGGCGGAGCCGACTACGACCTGTTCGCCGGCAATCTGGACGTCATGCTGGACACAGGCATTCTGGAGCCGCTCGACGGCTATCTGAAGGACAACAATACGGATATGTCCGGCTACGGCGTGCTGTTGGACAGCATGAAGATCAACGGTCATACGTACGGGCTGCCATACCGCAAGTCGAACTGGATGCTCTATTACAATAAGACGCTGTTCGACGAGTACAACGTGCCTTATCCAAGCGAGGATATGACGTGGGAGGAATTCCGCGAGCTGGCGAAGGCGATGACGCACGGCTCCGGAGCGGACAAGGTGTATGGCGCCTATATGCAGCAGTGGCCGCAGACCTGGTATATGCAAGCGGTGCAGAAGGGCAGCACGATTATCGACAAGGATCTGAGCGAATTCAAGAACGCGCTGCAACTGCGCATGGATATGGAGCAGGAAGGCTCCATTATGAGCTGGTCCGAGCAGAAGTCGACGGGCGCGCATTACAACGCCGCCTTCCAGAAGGGGAATGTCGCAATGAATCTGATCGGCGACTGGCATGTCGCGCAGCTTCGTCAGGCCGAGGATGAAGGCAAGATCGACTTCGACTGGGACGTCGTGCCGATCCCGCATCCGGAAGGCGTATCCGCCAACACGAGTCTTGCGCTTCCCGTCACGCTGATGATCAACAAAAACTCGAAGCATAAGGAAGCGGCGTTCAAGGCTGTCGCCTTCATGACTGGCGCGCAAGGCGCGGAGGTATTCGCCTCCAGAGGCTACTTGACGGGCTTTACGAACGAAGAGATCAAGAAGGCGTACATCGGCGAAGGCAGCCGCAAGCCGGCCAATCTGCATTACTTCCTGGAGCAGAGGGAGTATCCGGAATATCCGATGCTGCCGGGCGTCAAGAACATTATCGTCGGCCAGATCTACACCCAGGAGGGCGAGCTGGCGCTGGCGGGCGAGCAGACGGCGGAGCAGGCGATCAAGCGGATCGAAGAGCGCATTCAAGCGGAATGGGCCAATAAATACGGCGAGGATTTCCAGACGAAATAAACAAGACGGCCGTTAAGCTGAAAGCGAAGGGGAAGGCTTCGGATGGCTGAA
The DNA here is from genome assembly GCF_025567625.1 of Paenibacillus sp. J5C2022. GTDB lineage: Bacteria > Bacillota > Bacilli > Paenibacillales > Paenibacillaceae > Pristimantibacillus. The sequence continues at coordinate 6,719 of NZ_JAOQJC010000056.1, forward strand.
GCCTTCCCCTTCTGTCTTTCCAAACTGATGTTGAAGGAGGATGACAATAATGAGAAAGCCGCTGTCCGCGAATGCGCGAAACCGGCTGATCGGTTACTCTTTTTTGCTGCCCAATATTTTAGGCTTTGCGGCGTTTATTCTGCTGCCGGTGCTGGCATCGTTCGTCATGAGCTTCGCGGAATGGAACGGCTTCGGCACGATACGCTTTGTCGGAGTGGACAATTACATCCGGTTAATGGGGGATGCGAACTTTCGCACCTCGCTGATGAACAGCATGCTGTTCACGGTCGTATCCGTTCCGGTGACCTTGTTCCTGTCGATTCTGATTGCTATCGCGCTGAACAAGGGGCTGCGCTGGATTCCGCTATTCCGTACGGCGATCTTCCTGCCGCATATTACGGCTACAATAGCGGTGGCCATCATCTGGCAGCTGCTGTTCAATCCGTCGATGGGGCCGATCAACGAATTGCTGCGCGCCGTTGGCATCGACTCGCCCCCGGGATGGCTATCCTCCACGGATTGGTCGCTGCTGTCGGTTATGATCGTCTATGTGTGGCATTCCATCGGCTATTACATGATTTTATATTTGGCGGGCTTGCAAGGCATACCGTCCCAGTTGTATGAGGCTGCGGAGATCGACGGGGCGGGTGCTGTGAGGAAATTCTTCAACGTGACGCTGCCGATGCTGTCGCCGGTTATCTTCTTCACGACGATTATCGGGGTCATCAATTCGTTCAAGGTGTTCGACCTGATCTTCATCCTGACGCAAGGCGGTCCCGGCCGCTCGACACATGTACTCGTCTACGACATTTACAACACCGCATTCAAGTCGTTCGATTACGGCTATGCCTCCGCGATGGCTTACGTGCTGTTCGTCATTATTCTGCTTATCGCGGTCGTTCAGTTCATCGGACAGAAGAAGTGGGTCAACTACTAACAGGGAGAGGAGGCAACGCCATGAATAGCTATTTGGAGCAAAAAAACGATAAACCGCTCGTAAGCCGCAAGGCCGGCGCAGCGATAAAGAAGGCGTTGTTGTACGGCGTCATGTTGGCAGTCTCGCTGTCGATGATCATCCCATTCGTGTGGATGCTCTCCGCATCGCTCAAGAAGGAGTCGGAAATATTCGGATTTCCGATTCAATGGATTCCGGAGACGTTCTATTGGAGCAATTACGTGGAAGTGTGGACCCGTGTGCCGTTCCTCACTTACTACATGAATACAGTGAAGCTTGCAGTGCTCGTTACGCTGTTCCAGATCGTCACTTGCTCGCTGGCCGCTTACGCATTCGCCAGAGTGCGCTTCCCGGAGCGGGACAAGCTGTTCTTCTTGTACATCGCTACGATGATGATTCCTTATCAGGTGATGATGATTCCGCAATTTATGCTGATGAAGCAGTTCGGTCTGGTCGATTCGCATTGGGCCCTTATTTTGCTCGGTGCCTTCAATCCGTTCGGCGTCTTCCTGTTCAGGCAATTCTACATGACGATACCGGAAGAGCTGTCGGAGGCGGCCCGAATTGACGGATTGAGCGAATTCGGCATTTATTGGCGGATCATTATGCCGCTGACGAAGCCGGCTATTGCCAGTCTCGTCATCTTCACCTTCATGCACTCCTGGAACGACTTTCTCGGTCCGCTCATTTACTTGACCTCAGACAACTTGTACACGCTTCAGCTCGGCATGCAGCACTTCCAGACAGAATACAACACCGAATATGCTCTGCTCATGGCAGCGGCGGTATCCGCGGTTATTCCGACAGTGCTTGTCTATGTGTTCGCACAGAAGTACTTCGTGGAAGGCATGGCCAGCGCCGGAATCAAGGGCTGAGGAGCGCTTGCCCCGGGGTATGTTCATATCTGACACATGGGGTGCGGAATCGACTTATCGCCTGCCGCGGACCGCTTCATTATAATGAATGGAGCTAGGAAAGGGGGGATTGCGGTGCTGCCGCAAACAGCTCAATTAATATATAGCAACCCGCTGCGCTCGGCGTCGGATACGGCTGGCTTCCGGCTGGAAGGGGAGGCGCGCGTCTCGTTCCCCGATGGGGTCATGAGACTGGAGAATACGCTTGATCCGTCGCTTGGGCAGCAATCCAACTTCGTCTATTGGTGTCCGGAGACGTTCCCGTCCGATATCGCCATATCGTGGGAATTCCGTCCGCTGCGGGAACCGGGCCTCGCGATGATGTTCCTGTCGGCTTCGGGTCGGCAAGGCGAGGATTTGTTCGATGCCGGCCTTGCGGAGCGCAGGGGAGAATACGGCCAATATCACAGCGGAGACATCAATGCATTACATGTCTCGTATTTCCGCCGAAGATATCCGGAGGAACGGGCGTTCCATACGTGCAACTTGCGCAAAAGCTACGGGGCCCATCTCGTCTGTCAGGGAGCCGATCCCATTCCGTACGCCGCCGATGCCTCAGCTCCGTACAGGATGCTGATCGTCAAGTGCAAGGAGAAGCTGCAATTGTTCATACAGGAATTGAAAATATTCGAATGGCAGGATGATGGGTTCTCTTGGGGGCCTCTGCTGGGCGGGGGCAAGCTGGGATTCCGGCAGATGGCGCCTCTCGTGGCGGAATACGCCAATCTGCAAGTGTACGATCTTGGGGAGGGAAGGTGAGTCCGATGGATGTCATTGCGCATAACGGCTATGTGTTCTCCTTCGAAGGAGACGTTCCGGAGCAGCTAAGCGCGAGCCCGGGCTCCCGGCTTAGCGTCAGCCGCCTGCATTGCCGGGATGGAGAGCAATCGCTGCGCTGGGACTATCGCCCGGGAGACCGGCTGATCGTCCGTGCACGTATCGGCTACCGGCCGTACGTCTCCAATACGAGGGATCAAGCGATATCGACGTTCGGTCTCTGGATATACTCGGAACAACCGATGAGCGGCAGATTGCAGTTCATATTCGGCAGAGGAGAGCGGGAGGACTGCGCGTTCTCCTGCGGCTTGCAATTCCGAGGCTGGCGAACGGCCAGAGTCGCCTACGCCCGGGATATGGAAGGCGCTCCTGCGGAGGATATGGACACGCTGACGATTCTCGCTCCTGAAGAGGAGGAAGGGACGCTGTTCCTCGACCAGATCATCTCCTGTGCGCCGGTCGATCCCAGGCATCATACGCGCGACGAGCAGGTGCCGTTCGTGAATATGGGGGCGGACGAAGCGGCGAACAGCCATTGGCTCGCTCTGCTGCGCATGGATCGGGCGCTAAGGAGCCGGTTGGCGGAGGAGATGGCGCGGCCGTATGTTGCGGCGGCCGGCTCTCAAGTCGCGGCGGCAAGTCGCAGCGCGGCTTCCGAGCGAGAAGCGCTGGAGACGATGAAGGAACGCTGGGACGAGTGGCTGCTGGACAAATACCGGGACAAGTCTCATTCCTTGGCACAATTGGAAGCGTTCTATCTGGCACTTTGCATTCAACGCAGGCATGATGGGTTAACCGGAAGAACGATCGATGTCGTCCATGTGAAGGATTTCTACCCGTCGTCCGAGCTGAAGAGGCTGCTGGCCTTGAACGATGCGGCGGATCTTCGTCAGGTGACGAACTTCCTGCTGGAGCTGGCCGTTACTTACCGCCAGAGCGGCGACGCCGAGCTGAAGGCGAAGCTGGGACGATGGTTCATCGACACGATGGATCATCTTGAAGACCAGGGCTGGGCTTGGGGCAGCAGCCAGGGAACGGTTCATCATCTGGGCTATAATCTGACCGGCTTATATCCCGCGAGCTATATGATGCGTGAAGAGCTGCGGGAAGCGGGCAAGCTTGAGCGCACACAGCGTGCGCTTCGCTGGTACAGCGGTCTGGGGCGGATCTGCCTGCCGGATGAGGAGACGGAAGGCAACGCGGATATCTTCAATACGACATTGACGGGCATGATATGCTCTCTGTTGCTGATCGAGGAAGAGGACAAGGCGTTCATTCTTATGAAGCGCATGAAGCGGTGGCTGGATCTGAGCTGTCTGCCGGCCCGCGGATTGCGAGCCATGTTCAAGCCCGACGGCGCGGCTTATCATCATGTCAATCATTATCCGGCCTATGCGCTCGGCGGCTTGCAGGGATTGGCGCCGATCGTACGCCTGCTTGCGGGAACGCCTTTCGGCTTGTCCGTCCCCGCGCATGAGACAATCCGCAAGGCTCTTCTCGCGATGCGCTTCTACAGCAATAAGAGAGAATGGCTGCTGGCCATCTCGGGGAGGCATCCTACGGGCAAGTGGGCGCTCGATCCGGAAGTATACGCGGAGATGGCATTGGCAGCAGTGCCCGGCGGCGACAGCGATATCGACCGCGTGATGGCAGCGGCTTATCTGCGCTTGCTGCAGCCGGGCGAAGAGACGGAGACGAGCCGTTATGTTCGTGACCGCGGCGTAGCGGCGGAGTCCGATCCCGTCGGTCACTGGACGATGAATTTCGCATGCGCCGCGTATCATCGGAGAGGGAATTGGCTAGCGGGCGTAAGAGGGTTCAGCCGGTACGTATGGGGCAACGAGACTTACGTGAACTGCAATCTGTACGGCCGATATATCGCCTACGGCCACCTGCAAATATTGGGAGGCGGCGATCCCGTCAATCATCGGGAGAGCGGCTTCGTGCCGGAAGGCTGGAACTGGAACCGGTGGCCGGGAACAACCGCCAAGCATCTTCCCTATGAAGAGCTTCGCGCGGATGTGCGCAATGTCGACCGATTCAGCGGATTCGAGGAGATGACGCTGTCCGACGAAAGCTTTGCCGGGGGAACAAGTCTGGACGGGGCCGACGGCGTATTCGCAATGAAGCTGCATGAGCATGGGAAGTATGACGGCAGCCACCGGGCGCGTAAATCCTACTTCTTCTTCGACCGTCTGATCGTTGCGCTCGGCTCGGATATCGAGAACGACGATGGCGAGCATGCGACGGAGACGACGTTGTTCCAGCACGCGCTAAAGCGGCAGAGCGATCCCACTGTCATTGGCGGGGAAGATGAGGTATGCGCATTCCCGATGCAGACAGTCAGGGAGACAGGCGATGCGTGCTGGCTGATGGACGATTGCGGGAACGGCTACTATGTGCCTGCAGGCCAGACTCTCGGCCTGTCGCGGACCCGACAGACGTCTCCGCATCAGAAGGACGATTCGCCGACGGAGGGGGATTTCGCCACGGCATGGCTGAGCCATGGCGCGGCACCGAGCGGCGGCCGGTATGAATATGCGGTCGTTGTCCAGTCCGATCCGGCAGGGATGGCGCGCATGGCGGAGTCGATATCTTCTGCCGCGACTGCGCCGTACAGCGTACTGCGCCATGACAGGGAAGCTCATATCGTGACGGATCGCCGCAGCGGAACGACCGGCTATGTCCTGTTCGAGAAGACGGAGAATCTGGGAGCGGGCTTGCTGCTCGGCGGGGATACGCCGTGCATCGTCATGCTGCGGGAATGCGATGGCAGCGGGCTTAAGCTTAGTGTAGCCGATCCGGATCTGAGACTGTACGAAGGCGTGGAAGCGGATCAGCTGGAAGAGGACGGCTCGCAGCGGGAGGTCAGTCTGTATTCTCGCGAGTGGGTGCACCATGACGGAGCTGTACACGAGCTGCAGTTGTACTTGGAAGGCATATGGCAGCTGGAACCCGGACATGAACAACTTCGCTTGCAGCACAAGCCAGAGGAGAATGTAACGATCGTGTACGTCAGTTGCAAAGATGCCATTCCTGTAGAGGCGCTGCTGAACAGAAGCCGCACATAGCTGCGGCTCCGGTTCCGGGAACGGGCGGGAGTAAGGGCTGGCCTATCTGGTCGGAATAAAGGCTGGCCCGGCCAGCCTTTGCCATAGGACGTCGTCAGGCTTCTTCTCATCAACATAATGAATACTCCCACCACATACCGATGCTATCGCTTCGGCTGAAGTGGGGGTTTCTGATGTATCATTCCATTTTTCAGGATGCTTGACTAATTCGGATAGAAAGTTGTGGGGGTATTATAAGAAGCTGCGGAAGAGAGCCGATTGGTCTCCCGTGTGGTGCAGGAGCGGACGCTTGCCACAGAGCTATTGGCTCGAAAAGGGTTACTACTTAGGTCCATTCGGTACGAGGTACGCTTGGCGGGGCTATGTGACCAAAATGAGCGATAGCGCACAATTCCCACTACTTTTCCGAGTCTATGTGACCAATTTGAGCGATAGCTCCTACTTTTTGGCGGAATGAGGCTCGCTTGGCGGGGCTATGTGACCAAAATGAGCGATAGCGCACAATTCCCACTACTTTTCCGAGTCTATGTGACCAATTTGAGCGATAGCTCCTACTTTTTGGCGGAATGAGGTACGCTTGGCGGGGCTATGTAACCAAAATGAGCGATAGCGTACAATTCCCACAACTTTTCCGAGTCTATGTGACCAATTTGAGCGATAAGCCCCTACTTGCTCCAGTAGCTAAGTAGTATCCGATAAGGTTGAATTTGCAGACTAGCGGTTGCCCTGGTTATAGTGCCTGGGAAGTGCGATATCGGGTGTCACGGCGAGAAAGAAATAGGCCTCGTTGCGACCGTTACAGCAAAAAAAAGCGGGATTTGAGACGCAATAAGCTCGATGGCCACCGTTAAAACAGTCGTATGGAACGTCCGAAGAACGAATGGGAAAACCTGTCTCCCATCAGGGAGGATTAGTTGGGCTTATAATGCCTGCCGATAATGGGCCATGCTGCAGGGATGGCGATGCGATAGAGAGAAGCTATGCGTCCTTTATTCTGTAAGCGCTTACTGATTGTAGGGGTGAAGCTTCGGAATGCAGAGGAGAGCAGAGCGTGTTGAATAAGGGGGTTGATCTGATGGCAACCGGCAAATCAAAGCTGGAGAACGGCAAATCGAAATCGATATCGGTGTTCTACAAATACTTGCTTTCTTACACGATTGTGCTCGTTGTTCCGCTGCTTGTGCTGGGCGTATTCGGCTATCATCAGCTGGAGGAAGCAATGAATCGGCAGGTGAGAGACAATCAACTGCAATTGCTGGAGAAGCTGGAGGAGGATGTGGACGGCAAGTGGACGCAGATGAACGAGATGGCGGGCAGAATGTCCGTTCATCCCATGCTGACGCCGTATTCGATCCCGGAGTATTTTTCGTCCGCTTTCACGTCCAATCCATTCGTGGATTATTTGATATCGGGCAAGTACTTGAGCGAAATCGTATATTACATTCGCGGAGAACAATATTTGTATTCCTCGGCGAGCACATACCCGCTATCCATGTTCCTGAACGAGGTGTATCCTTACCGCCAGTGGGAGCAGGAGGAGTTCATGGAGGCGATGAACGGAACGCTCAGACCGTTCCTGCAACCCGCCGAGCCGGCGGCGCTGTCCCAGTCGACAAGCGAACGCTACATTACTTATATCGTCCCCGTACCGCTAGGCAGCACCAATCCATACGGTACGGCCGCTTTCGTGATTAAGGAGAAGGAATGGCTGGACGCCGACCATTATCTGTCGGAATACGGGCAGGGCAGTATACTCGTATTCGACGCGGACCTTCGGTTAATTGCCAGCCATGGACAGAGCGATCTGGCGGGGAGCGACGGCATGGAACAGTTCCTTCGTGAGGAGAAAGGGCAATTCGCCATTCGGGAAGAGGGCGGTACGGCGTATTACTGGTCTCAGCAGACATCAGCAACCACCGGCTGGACCTATGTGGTGACGATACCGGTCGGCAACGTTATGAAGCCGATCGACGACACCGTTCGCTCCTGGCTTCAGGCGATGGCGCTTATTCTCGCATTGGGCGGATTCCTTACGTTCGGAGCGCTCTATTACAACTATTATCCCATCAAGAAGCTGGTCAACCTTGCCGAGAAGTATTGGGAGCGTCCCGAAGGAAGCAGGAACGAGCTGGAAGCGGTCGGCTCCGTTATCTCCCGCGCCGCGGAATCGAACAGGGCGCTGGGCCGGAAGATGGAACAGAGCCGCGACGCCGTAAGGGAGCATATGCTGTCGGAGCTGCTCAAGGGACAGATCGAGGACGTCAAGGAATGGAACAGGCATGGCGAGCTGTCCGGCATTCAGCTGAATTGGGAACGGGTGCGCGTCATGGTGCTGGAGGGCGAATGGCTGGACAGGGAGAGCAAGCGGAAGCTGTCCGAGGAGCTGTACGGTCAGCTTAACGAGCATATTCAAGGCTTCTGCAAGGATACGTTGGAGGAGCACCGGCTCATTGTCGTTCTAACGCTCGCCTGCAGCGATGCGGCGCTGGAGCAATGGATCGGCCGGCTTCACCGGCATCTGCAGGCATCGTTCGCCAAGCCGGTCGTGCTCGGCGTAGGGAACGAATACGACAGCTTGAAGCATGCCGGCCGCTCCTGGATCGAAGCCAGTACGGCGGCGGATTACAAGCTCGTCAAGGGCGGAGACAGAGTCATCTTTTTCCGTGAATTGGGACTGCTCGAGGAAGGGGCGTCTCCATATGCCAGACAGGAGCTTGACCGGCTCAGTCTGCTGATCAAGCAAGGGGAGACGACGAGCGCCGGTGATACGGTCAGAGCGATGATGGAACAGATCCGACTGGCGAATACGACGCTCGTCATGGCCCGCTGTCTGTGCTACGACATGATTATTACCGTCATGAACGTCGTGCATGAGCTGAAGCTGGAGTATCCGCGGGCGCAGCTGCAATTCCCCGAAGTATGGACGTTGATGAATTTCGATACGATTGAGGAATTGACCGAACTGATGACGCAAGCATGCACGGGCCTGGCGGAGACGGTTCGGCTCAGCGCGCCTGAGGAGTCTGAGGGGATGATCGACAAGATGGTGGCGTATATTCGGGCCAACGGCAAGAGCTTTCACTTCTCCGTCCAGCAGATGGCGGATGATTTCTCGGTATCGACTTCGTACTTGAGCCGTTACTTCAAGGAGAAGACGGGCAGCACACTCAGCGAGTATGTGCATCAATACCGGATCGAGCAGGCGAAGCGGCTGTTGGTGCAAGACGATCGCCCCGTGAAGGAGCTGATTCAGCATATCGGCTATGCCGATCCGTCCAGCTTCACGAGGAAGTTCAAGCTGGCTGTCGGCATGACGCCTGCGGAATACCGGAAGTGGAAGAGCGCGGACAGGTAAGCGGCTAGTTCACATTTCACCAACGACAGGCGCTTGCTGCATTTCGCACACCGTATCCGCATTTCGCTTATAGCCGGTTGCCGCCGATATGCTTTACATTCGAGAGGAATCATCCGCTGCGGCGGATATCGGCCTGACGAAGGTGACGCCGAACGATAGGCGGAATCCTGCAGGCCATACATGAGCTTGAAGCTGAGGGAGGTGAACCATGTGGAAAATGAAACCGCTATCAAGGGCGAGGTTGAACGAAACGCCGATCGGCAAGCGCGGAAAAAATCCGAAATGTCGGCGGTCAAGAAAATCATGGCTTCCTATCAGCTTTATTTGCTGGTGCTGCCTACGATCGCTTATTTCATCATTTTTCATTATATTCCGATATACGGGGCGCAGATCGCCTTCAAGGATTTCATCGCGATTAAAGGCATAGAGGGAAGTCCCTGGATAGGCTTCGAGCATTTCGAACGTTTTTTCGATTCCTATCAGTTCTGGCTGGTGTTGAAAAATACGCTCGGCATTAACGTATACGAGCTGCTTGTCGCCTTCCCGGCACCGATCGTGCTGGCGTTGCTGCTGAATGCCTTGAGCAATGCCCGCTTCAAGAAGTTCGTCCAGACGGTGACGTATGCGCCGCATTTCATCTCGGTAGTCGTCATCGTCGGCATGCTGAACATCTTCCTGTCGCCGCATAACGGCATCGTCAACGAGCTGATGAGGATGTTCGGCGCGGAGCCGATCTTCTTTATGGGCAGTCCGGAGTGGTTTAAGACCATCTTCGTCTTCTCGGGCATCTGGCAAAATATCGGCTGGTCGACCATCATTTACTTGGCTGCGCTTACGTCGGTCAATCCAAGTCTGCACGAGGCGGCCGTCGTAGACGGCGCAAGCAAGCTGCAGCGCATCGTGTACATCGATCTTCCGTCCATTCTTCCGACGATCGTCATTTTGCTGATTTTGAATATCGGCAACTTTATGTCCGTCGGCTTCGAGAAGGTGTATCTCATGCAAAATTCGCTCAACGTGGACGCATCGGAAATTATTCAAACCTATGTGTACAAGGTGGGCTTGCTCAATGCGCAATACGGTTACTCGGCGGCGATCGGATTGTTCAATTCCGTCATTAACTTTATTCTGCTCCTGTCAGTGAACCGGCTGGCGAAACGATTGAAGCAGAACAGTCTATGGTAGTGGAAGACGATTCATGTTCATGGCGCAAGACGAAGGAGGTGAACGAAGTTGAATTATTCGAACTCGAGGTCGGACAGACTATTCGACTGGATCAATTACGCTGTGCTGGCGCTGCTGTCCCTGTCGGTCATTTATCCGCTGTATTACGTTGCCGTCTCTTCATTCAGCGAACCGAATATGGCTGGCGGAAGTCTCCTGTTCTTGCCGAAGGAATTCACCCTTGAAGGGTACAATCGCATCTTCTCGGACGCATCGATATGGATGGGCTACCGGAATACACTGCTGTATACCGTACTCGGCACCTCCCTTAACATTGTGCTGACATTGACGGCGGGCTATGCGCTGTCCAGGCGAGACATGTACGGCAAAAATGTGTTCATGTTCCTGATCGTGTTCACGATGTTCTTCGGAGGCGGACTTATTCCAACTTACTTGCTCGTCAAGGATCTGAGCATGGTCAATACGATCTGGGCGATGATTATTCCCAATGCCGCTTCGGCGTTCAACATCATCATTACCCGCACCTTCTTCCAGACGACGCTTCCCGGCGAACTGCTGGAGTCGGCGCAAATTGACGGCTGCTCGGATATCCGCTTTTTCCTGCGGATCGCGCTCCCGCTGTCGCTCCCGATCGTTGCCGTCGTCACCTTGTTCTACGCGGTTAACCATTGGAACTCTTACTTCAACGCATTGATATACCTGAAGGATTACGAGTTGCAGCCGCTGCAGATTATTCTGCGCAACATTCTGATCAGCAACGAGATATCGGAGATGTTCGTGGAGGAGGTGCATGATCTGGCCGAGCAGCAGAGAGTGCTGGAGTTAATGAAGTTCGGCGTCATTGTCGTGGCCAGCTTGCCGGTGCTCGTGTTGTACCCGTTCCTGCAGAAATACTTCGTCAAGGGCGTGATGATCGGATCGCTCAAGGAGTAGCGGATGCAGGGGATGGGGCAAAGGGCTTGGCTGCAAGAAGCTACTATTATAATGGGAGGTTATTTCATGAAAACTCGAAAGTCGTGGTTAAAAAGTACAGCCGGTACGGTCATGCTGGCACTGCTGCTCTCTGCCTGCAGCAGCGGTAATGCCGTGAATGAGCCTGCGGGGAACGGACAGAATAGCGAAGGGACCGCGGGTGAGCAGCAAGGTAGCAACTTCAATGTCGAGGGCTACCCGATCGTGAATGAGAAGGCGACATTGAAGCTGGCGGCGTTCCAATCGCCGTCCGGCAAGCATATGAACGATTACTTGTTCTTCAAGGAAGCGGAAGAGAAGACGAATGTGCATATCGATTGGGAGTTGAACCCCGGCGGCAGCGCATGGCAGGAGAAGAAGAATCTGTTGTTCGCGAGCGGCGAGCTGCCGGAAGGCTTCTATGGCCACGGCATCCTGAACGAAGCGACCGATGTCGTGAAGTACGGCTCGCAGGGCGTGCTGATTCCGCTGGAGGAGCTGATTGAGCTGCATGCGCCCAACATCAAGGCGCTGTTCGACGCCAGACCGGATTACCGGAAGGCGCTGACCGCTCCCGACGGGCATATTTACGCGCTGCCGACGATCAATGAAGTGTACGCGGTATCGAAGCCGGCGCTGTTCATCAACAAGAAGTGGCTTGATGCGGTGAATATGCCGCTTCCGGAGACAACGGATGAATTTTATCAGGCTTTGAAAGCGTTCAAGGAGCAGGATGCGAACGGCAATGGCAAGGCGGATGAGATTCCGCTGACGTTCCGCGCGGAGGACTGGAATGCCGATCTCGCTTCCTTCTTCGGCTCATTCGGTCGGGTAGACCGCCGCAACCATATCGTCCTGGAAGAGGGTAACGTCATCTATACGGCGGCTCAGCCGGAGTACAAGCAAGCGATCGAATACTTCCACACGCTGTTCAAGGACGGAATTGCCGATCCGGAGAGCTTCACGCAGGACAGCAAAGTATTCTCCGCCAAGATCAGCCAGAACGATACGGTCGGCGCTTTCATCGCCTGGAACTACAACAGTGTCGGTCTGCCTGAGGACAACGACTTCGTGCCGCTTGCTCCAATGAAGGGACCGGATGGCCATCAGCAATGGGCGGGCTTCATGCCGGGCATCTTGTTCAAGGGCTCCTTCTCGTTGACGAGCGCAGCCAAGCAGCCGGAGGTGGCGATCCGCTGGATCGACTACATGTACGATCCCATGGTCAGCATGCAAGCCGTGCATGGCGTAATCGGTCCCAATCTGGAGGAGCAGGCGGATGGCACATACAAGGTGCTTCCGGTGCCGGAAGGGAAGACCTCCGACGAGTTCAAAGAAGTGCCGAAGACGGCGATGAGCGTATGGGCCCAGACGGAGGATATGCAGGAGAAGGTTGTAAGCGAGAACCAGCAGAAGCTGCCGAAGACGGAGCTGGATGCGCTCTATGAGCCATATCTCGTCTACAATGAATTCCCGAAGGTATACTTCACCGCCGAGGAGGACAGTGAGATCTCCCGCTACATGACGGACATCGGCACTTATACGGATAAAATGTACGCTTCGTGGATGCTGAACGGCGGCAGCGACAAGGATTGGGACGGCTATCTCAAGAAGCTGGAGGATATGGGACTTAGCAAGCTGATCGCAATCTACCAGCAGGCCTACGACCGTTACCAGGCCGGGGAATAGCAAGCATTCATCAACGACATAATAGATTGTACGATCTAGGTCATCCTCGCGCGCCTGTCGACACGTGGCATCAAATAACGGATCATTTATCTAACTGGATTTCATGCTACTGTTACGGCCGAAAATTGCGGTTTTGTGCGATAAAGCCTAATTTACCTGCACAAATTCCATTTGCAGCGTACAACAAGACCGATTCGGCATCAGTAATGACATGGAATCCAATTAGCAGTTATCATCATTGCCGTGTTTCGAATGGATCTGTTAGCTCATGCTAAAACGAGTTGCTGTTCGATTCCATCCCTAATGCGGGAACTTGCAACGGCATGCGCCGCCGGTTGGCGCATGCCGTCTCTTCTGCTGTCCAGCGGGTGGAACAATTCTTTCCCCTTATAGGGGATGCGGCAGGCCGTTATAATGAAGTTATTGGAACGGAGGGGAATGGCAATGAGCAGTGGAAGGCCGAATATCATCTATGTATTCGCCGATCAATGGCGCAGAGGGGCAATGGGATGTATGAAGGACGACCCCGTCATTACGCCGGTCATGGATCGCTTCGCGGAGGACAGCCTGCTATTCACCCAAGCGGTGAGCTGCACGCCGTTATGCTCGCCGCACAGGGCGTCCCTGATGTCCGGACGGTACGCCATGTCTACGGGCGTCTATACGAACTGCAAGCTGGGCGAAGAGATTATGCTGTCGCCGGACGAAGTGTGCATCGGCGACGTGCTGAAGCGGGAAGGATATGCGACCGGCTACATCGGCAAGTGGCATCTTGACCTGCCGGAGCAGAACGTCGAGCAGGAGCCCGCTTCCGGAGCGCGGCATTGGGACGCTTATACGCCCCCGGGATCGAAGCGGCACGGATTCGACTTCTGGTATTCGTACGGCGCATACGATCAGCATCTGAATCCGCATTATTGGACAGACTCGCCGGATATGATCAAGGTGCGCCAATGGTCGCCGGAGCACGAGACGGATGTGGCGCTGCAATTCCTGGAGGAGCGGAGCCGAAGCAAGGAGCAGCCGTTCGCCCTGTTCGTCTCCTGGAATCCGCCTCACTCGCCGTATGAGCTGGTGCCGGAGCGTTATCGCGAATTGTACGAGGAGCTTCCGCTTAAGCTTCGCCCCAATGTATCGGCGCTTGACCCGCTGCAAGTGCATACGGGAGAGACTGTACCTGGCGGCGCTGAGCGTCTGCATCGGATGACGAAGGATTATTACGCGGCGGTAAGCGGACTGGACGAGCAGTTCGGAAGGCTGCTGGACGGATTGCGCCGTCACGGCTTCGACGACAACACGATCGTGGTGCTGACGTCCGACCACGGAGAGCTGCTCGGCTCGCATGGCCTGATGGCGAAGCATTCGTGGCACGAGGAATCGATCGGCATCCCGTTCCTGATCCGCTGGCCGGAGCGGATTGCCCCGGGCACGACCGACGAGCTGCTGAACACGGTGGATATTATGCCGACACTGCTCTCGCTATGCGGGCTGGATGTGCCGGATACGGTGCAAGGCGAGGATCTGTCGGCGGCAATTCGAGGTAATGCCGACAGCAGCGGGGTTGTCCATGCCGGACGATGTGAGCGTTACGCTTATATTAGCGCCTTCCCGGGCAGGAAGGAAGCGATAGACGCCTATCGCGCGGCCGGGCTGGACAACCGGCGTTACGGCTGGCGGGGGTTGCGCTCGCGGCACTATACCTATGTGGTGAACAAGGGCTATGCCCCCGGCGATGCAACAGAGCGATTGCTGTACGATCTGGAGAGAGATCCCCACCAGCTTGAACCGCTGAAGCTGGATCGGGCGGATGCGCATCCCGTTGCCGATCGGATGGAGCGGGAGCTGGCGCTGCGACTGAAGGAGACGGACGACGAATTTACATTATGACGCTATCGGGAGAGGGAGGAATATAGAGATGTGGAAGCAAGCAATTGAGGACGCGGTCGCGAAGACGCAACGGAACGTGTCGGCACATGGACTGACTTACCCGCACATTGACAACGATCAGAAGTATGACTGGGGAGAGAACAACGACTGGATTGAGGGCTTCTATACCGGCATGCTCTGGCTCTGCTACCGCTATACGGGGGATGAAGCGTTCAAGAAGGCCGCTATGGAGCAGGGGAGTGACTTCCGCAAGCGGCTCGACAACGATATCGCGCTGGAGCATCACGATATCGGATTCCTGTACATGCCGTCGGCATTCGCACAGTGGAGACTGGCGGGAGACGAGTCGGCGAAGCGGCTGGCGCTGGACGCCGCCGACAAGCTGCTGGGACGGTGGCGTCCGAAGGGGAACTATATTCAAGCTTGGGGGCCGGCCGGAGATGAGAAGAACGGCGGACGCATTATTATCGACTGCCTGATGAATCTCCCGCTGCTCTATTGGGCGTCCGAGACGACCGGCGAAGCGAAATACAAGGACATCGCCTTCATTCATGCAGAGCAGAGCCTGCGTTATCTGGTGCGGGGGGACGATTCCTCCTATCATACGTTCTACTTCGATCAGGAGAGCGGCATTCCGCTGGGCGGCGGTACGCATCAGGGCTATCACGACGGTTCAACGTGGACGCGCGGCCAGGCTTGGGGCGTATACGGCTTCGCCTTATCCTATCGCTATACGCGCGACCCGCGATTCCTGGAGGCCTCGCGCCGGCTGGCCCGTTACTTCATCGCGCATCTGCCGGAGGATCATGTCGCGTATTGGGACTTCGACGCGCCGATTGAGGCGGGAACGCCGCGGGACAGCTCTGCGTCGGCCATTACCGCTTGCGGCTTGCTTGAGCTGATTGGACATCTGGAAGAGGGAGATGGAGAACGGGCGTACTTCCAGGAGCATGCCCGGCGCATGATGGAATCGCTAGTGAAGCGCTACGCGACCATCGGCGAGGAGGCAGCGGAAGGGCTGATCCGGCACGGCTCCTACAGCGTGCGCACGGGCAATGCGCCGGACAGCTGCATGATCTGGGGCGACTATTATTATCTAGAAGCGCTGTTGCGACTGGAGCGGGGCTTTGCAGGCTTTTGGTATGAGATCAAGTAGAATCCCGCTGTGAAGGCGAGCAATCCCTGAAGCAGTTGTAGATGCTTCAGGGATTTTTTCATCTAATAGTGATAGTCATAGATAAATTGATTTTGCTTTCGATAAGCGGCTTGAGGAGTCGTTCTCATCATTACATTCCGGATGCGACATAGAAGAGGATGTTCAAGCTGTGCCATTACCCCTACTCGTCTGGACATGTTGACGAATTTTTTGGCTCTATGCAATCGCTTTACCTGATAATCCTGTAATCCATGATCCGGGTGGCGGGCTAGAGACAACCCTAAAATGTAGGCATCTTCAATGCCTTGACACGCCCCTTGCCCCAAGTTGGGCGTCATTGCATGCGCAGCGTCTCCGACAAGAGCGATATTGTCAAATACATATTGGTCAATGGCAGGTAGATCATAAATATCATGCTTAAGGATATGTTGGTTTTCAGTAAGCTCTAATATGTCGGTTACCGGCTGGGGATAGTTTTTCAGGCGTTCGATCAAATCTGATACACTGTATTTGGCTATGAGGGGATCATTGGGCCGGGCGTTAATCAGCCAGTACCAGTATGCCATTGTTTTAGAGATCGGCAAGTAACCGAAGCGTCCGTTCGGCCCCCATAATTCATGCAGTTCCTGTGCTATATTCAGACGGTTTTCGATCAGAGCAACTCCCCGCCAACAAGTATAGCCAGCATAACGGGGCGATATTTTCGGGAGCAATTGCTTTCGAATGACAGAGTGAATGCCGTCTGCCGCAATTAATATGTCTCCCGAGACTTCTTCGCCATTATTCATGTACACGGTGACGCCATTTGAATGCTGCTGATAGCCAGCAGCTTCCTTCCCCAAATAAACAGGGACCGTTTTTAATGCCTGAAGAAGAATGTTATGCAGATCCGCACGGTGAATCGCAATGGTTTGTTTCGGGTGATTTTCATTAAGCCTTGACAGGCTCTTTCCTTTATCAGAGAAAATAACAAAACGATCGAGGAATTGCCCATGCTTTATCAGCTGTTGCGTCATTCCCCACTCTTCAAAGATGCGAACGACGTTTGGAGCTAAAATGATCCCTGCTCCGACGGGTTTTAGCTCTGCCGTCTTCTCAAATACCCGTACATCCATCCCAATCCGTTGAAGGGCTATGGCTGTACTTAAACCGGCGATTCCGCCGCCTAAAATAATGACTTTCTTCATATAGAGATGGACCTCCTAATTTGTCAGAAAGACATAAATAAATGTAAAACTAAGCAACAGACAAAGGGGAGTATAGGCGACTGTATCCATTTTGAAAAAGAAAGTCTTTCGTCGTTTTTTAAATAGACCTACATAATTGAAGTCACCGATAGCTCTAAGCCCAAAAACGAGGAAACAGAAAAAGCAAAGGATACGAGCTAAATTCGCTAACCCTGCAAATGGGATAAGAGAGCTTTGAATGCCTAAAATGAGGCATGCACTGAATAGGCAAAGGGCCACTAAAAGAGTTGCCCATTTCCCTGGGGTAAACTTGCGTTGATGATGATCATCTTGAGGAATAACGGCATGTATTCCTTTTGTTCCTCCGAATGCCCAATAAACATGAATGAAAGCGAGTAGGAGCAGGATTAGACACGAAATGATGGGGAGTATGATCATAGTTAGTCCTCCTTCTTCACAATAAATTGTTCAAGAAGCAGTGAAATTCTTCGGTTCACACTGTGAAGAAGTGCGGCTACGGATTGCTCATCATGTGCCCACATCATCACCGTTGAGAAGTAAGTTCCCAGAAGGATCGAGGCGATGTCCTCAAGCTCGCCATGTGCTTTCATTTGCTCGCGCTCCATTTCTTCCTTCAACAAATGTAGGATCAGGTCTTTAAGCTGTTGAATCGCAATGATTTCATCATCCATAATCACCGAGGATTTGAATAGCTCAGCTACAGCAAATTTCATTAACTTTGGATAGTCTTCGAGCCTTGTCGTTAATCGATTGAATAAGGCAATGATTTTCTGTTTTGCATCCAGTTCCATACGCTCTTGGATAGTGGTTATTCGTTCCATTTGCGATTGTCCAACATATAGAAGGACGGATTCCTTCGTGGAAAAGTAGTTGTAAAACGTTCCTTTGGCAATTCCGCATGCTTTCGTAATTTCAGACACGCTGACTTCGGCTATTCCTTTTTCTGAAAACAATTGCATAGCCTCGAAAAAAATCTTCTCTTTTAAATCTTTTTTTCTAGCTTCTCTCAGCACATGAATCACCTCGGTAAAATAATGACCAAGGTCATATTATGACCTTGGTCATTATTTTATCGCAATAGCGTATAGGTTTTCAACTTGTCGAATCATAAAATGCCAGTCATCAAGGGAAGAAGGCTATATGATAGTAAAAATGTAAAGTACAGACAAGATAAAGCAAAATGCTTACATTGGCTTTTGATGCATTTGTTTTAGAATGAAAGTTAAGGATGAAAAACGGTATCTGGAGAGGGAAATGTTAAATGACACCTAAGGTTGAAATCGCAGCGTATTATTTTCCAAATTATCATGAAGACTTGCGCAACGAGATTTGGCATGGAAAGGGATGGACGGAATGGGATCTAGTGAAAAGGGCAACCCCTAGATTCGAAGGGCATGAGCAGCCGAAAATTCCTGAATGGGGGTATGAGGATGAATCGAATCCCACGGTCATGGAACGAAAGATTGCCGCTGCTGCCGATCATGGACTGACCTCTTTTATTTTCGATTGGTACTGGTATGAAGACGGTCCTTATCTCAACAAAGCGCTCGAGAAAGGTTTCCTTGGAGCAGCAAATGTGGAACGTCTGAAGTTCTGCTTGATGTGGGCCAACCATGATTGGTCGGACATTCATCCCGCTCCAAGAAACAAGCCTTATCATACACTTGCCAAAGGGGCCGTTTCGAAAGAAGCGTTTGTCGCGGCTACGGACTATATGATTGAAAACTACTTTTCGCATCCATCTTATATGAGAGTGAACGGCGGGCTCTATTTCTCTATTTATGAATTAATGAGCTTGATCAAAGGAATCGGAGGAAGTCTAGAGATTACCAAAGAAGTGTTGAATGACTTTCGGGCAAGAGTTCATCGAGCGGGTCTAGGCGAGCTTCATCTGAATGCCGTTGTATGGGGAATTCAGAATCTGCCTGGTGAGGAATTGATATCGGATGTGAATGGTTATCTCGATAAGCTTGGATTTGATAGTATCACTTCTTATGTATGGATTCATCACAACGAAATGCCTGATTTTCCTTGCACAGATTACGCGGTTTTCAGGGAAATGAACATATTGGATTTTAAGTTGTTCACAGATCGGTACAGTCTTCCCTATTTCCCTAATGTCACGGTGGGCTGGGATCCCAGTCCAAGAACGATTCAATCAGATCGGTACGACAACATCGGATATCCGTTCACTCCCATTTTGTCCCATAATACGCCGGCAGAATTCAAAAAAGCATTAGAAGCCGTGAAACACTTTATGGAATCAAGCGAGCGAGCGCCATCTATGTTTACGATTAATGCATGGAATGAATGGACCGAAGGCAGTTATTTGGAACCGGATACCGTCTATGGAATGCAATACTTGCAAGCGATTAAAGAGGTCTTTCTGCGATAAATAAAATATCATTGTATAAGGGGATGAGAAGAATGACCCGTTTTAAGAAATGGTGTGTCACAACGGTTTCTTCGCTATTTATGGTGTCTCTCTTATTTTTATTATCCAGTATGGTATTCAAATCGCTTGTCCTTGCGAATTCATACGAGACGGAAACTTGGAAAGTAGTAGAAATAACACTCACTAGCAGCAATACATATGCCAATCCTTATCTTGACGTAGATGTCAACGCTACATTTAGCGGACCCGATAATACGGTGATGACAGTGCCCGGCTTCTGGGATGGCGGTAACACATGGAAGATCAGATTCGCTCCGACAATTGCGGGGATATGGTCATACGAGACCTTATCTTCGGATCCAACGAATGCGGGGCTTCATAATCAATTCGGTACCGTAACGAGTAGTGCCTATACGGGTAACTTGGATATTTACAAGCATGGATGGAGTTTAAAGAAAAGTAGCAATAATCGTTACTTGACGTATACGGATGGGAAGCCGTTTTTCTGGCTTGGTGATACCCATTGGATGGGATTGTCCGGTAGAGAAAGATTGTTTTCCTCTAATGACGGGAGATGGGCCTCGGAGTTTAAGGGAATGGCGGATACTAGAATTTCTCAAGGATATACAGTATATCAAATGAATTTTTTCTCGGGTGAAGTAGGCGACATTAGCTTGAACGGGACGATGAACGAAGGCGGACATCCGTGGAATCGCACTGGTTACGCGAAAGGCCAATCTTCATTTTCGTACAACCTGGCCTCTTCAGCCTCAGGTGGATGGGATTATGCGGCGGGCAAGGCGATTGATGGAAATATCGGAACAAAGTGGGTTGCGGCCAATGGTTCATTCCCTCAGTGGATGTATATCGATTTAGGGCAAGTAAAGACGTTAAGCAAGGTGGAAACGCAATTTGGCATTTGGGATTCATGGCACTACCAAATCGAGGGCTCTGCGGACGGGATCAGTTATTCTACGATTATAGATAGAACATTCGGAATCACTGGGGATGTGTTTACCGATTTGACGACGGCAAGCGCTAGGTACGTCAGACTGCAAATTACAGGTTCGGGATCATCCACTGCCTCAGTGAAAGAATTCAAGGTTTACGATTCCTCTAACGAATTGCTGAATAATCAGGGATTATTTAAAGAGTTGAATCCGTCATTTTGGCAAAATGCTGATCTAAGGATACAGTATTTAGCGGAAAAAGGATTTATCACCGCTCTAGGCCTGGATTGGGGCAGGGCAATGGAGGCAGCCAATAAGGATGATTATAAAAAAATAGCGAAATATATCGTGGCTCGTTACGGAGCATATCCGGTTATGTGGTATACGGCAGGAGAATATGATCTGGGATACTCCGAAGGCTGGAAAGAAGTCGCTTCCCATATTAGAGATAACGATGCCTATAATCGTGCTCTTACGCTTCATAATACAGTTAACAATTACAACAGCTACCGCAATGAAACGTTTTATGATATCGACTTCCTGCAAGGAGGGCACGGGGGATTAAGGGCTAATAGCTATTGGTTGGACCAATATGCGGAATCGCCGACGAAACCTATCATCGAAGCGGAATTCAACTATGAGAATATATTGAACATACCATCTTTCTATACGAGGGAAGTAGCCTATAAATCGTTGTTTAACGGGGCGGCGGGTTATGTCTATGGGGCCAATGGCATATGGCAAGCGACATGGAATCCAGAAGATGAGTGGCAAGCCAACCAGAATAGTCCAACTCCTTGGTATGTAGCAATCGATAATGAAGCTGGCGCGCAAATGCGGTATCTGAGAGATTTGTTTACTAGCCTTGACTGGGCTTCGCTTTCTCCTGGAGCGGCAATCGCATGGAGCGGAGCGCCATCGGGGACGCAAGAGCCCGCCCAATTAGCCAATGAGGATCGTTCCCTCGTGCTGGCTTATCTGCCTTCCAACGTAAGCGCCTATACCGGTATAGTAAACGGGTTATCGCCGTCGTCCACCTATATGGCGCGTTGGTTTAATACGAGGAACGGTAATTATACGATGATAAGCGACGGCTTTCTTCCAAATGGGTCGGGGCAGTGGAGTATTCCGGCACAACCTGACTCTACTAAAGATTGGGTCATCATTATCCAAAACATAACGGACAGAGTCCAAAGACCTGTTCTAAGCATGTCCGGCGGGTCTTTCACAGGAAGCGTGAATCTTTCGTTGTCTACCTCAACGCTGGGGGCTTCGATTTATTATACGCTCGACGGATCAACTCCTACTACAAACAGTACGCTATATAGCTCCGCTATCAGCTTGAGTGATTCGAAAACGCTGAAGGCCATCGCTGTCAAATCGGGTATGACCAATAGCGTAGTGACAACGGAATATTACAATAAGCGAGTTGATTCGCTGCCAACGGCAAGTGAAAGCGGCGGAATGTATACATCCTCGCAAGTCATAGCTTTATCTACGATAGAGAGCGATGCTCAAATTTTTTATACATTAGATGGAAGCGTTCCAACGGATACAAACGGTTTGAACTATCATTCGCCAATTGAGATTGACCGGACGATGCCCCTTAAGGCAATTGTGAAGAAGAGAGGACACACAAGCAGTCCGGTAATGTCACATACGTATACGATTCTTTCGTCGGATTTATTATCTCAAGGCAAACTAGCGACCAGTTCGTCAGCCAATTCGGGGAACGGAGCTTCGATGGCGGTTGACGGTAATACTTCAACGTCTTGGGTGGCATCAAGCGGATCCATGCCGCAATGGATAAAGATCGATTTGGGAGATGTTTACGATCTTACTTACATGGAGCAAACCTTTTTGACGCCGTATTTGACATGGAAGTATAAAATTGAAGGCTCAAATGATGATGTTACTTATACGACGCTTGTGGATCGTACGACGGTTGGAGTCAAAGGTGTAAACCTATTAGAACGATTAAGCGGCTCGGCCAGATACGTCAAGCTGACGATAACGCAATCGTCCACAGGGGATTGGGCGACAAGCAAGGAGCTGAAGATCTATGGAAAAAGGTTGCCGGGTGCGTTGCTCTCACAAGGCAAAACGGTCACTAGTTCAACCTCAAATCCTGGGGCGGAAGCATCAAAAGCATTGGACGGAAACTTCATGACTTATTGGTGCGCGACAAGTGGAGCAATGCCGCAATGGTTAATGGTGGATTTAGGCCAACCTTATGAGTTAGCCTACATCAACCAAATCTTTTATACACCGAATTTAACATGGAAATATAAAATCGAAGGTTCGCTAGATAATATGACGTACTTCACGCTTGTCGATCGAACCGGGACGGGAGTGAACGGAACAGACCTTATCGAAAGCGTAGACGCTACGGCAAGGTTTGTGAAATTGACCGTAACTGAATCATCAACAGGTGACTGGGCGACAAGCAGAGAATTCAGAGTTTATGGGAAGCAAGCGGCGTCCGCCTATTGGAAACTGGATGAGGGCTCGGGCGCAACCGCAAATGATTTCTCCGGCAATCTTAATACGGGGACGTTGGTTAACGGCGCTTCCTGGACAACTGGAATTGTAAACGGAGCAGTAAGTCTGGACGGAATGAACGATTATGTGAATATTCCTGATAGCGTCAGTCTGGATGGTATGGGCAGACTGACTGTCTCGGCTTGGGTAAACTTGTCTCAACTGCCAGCGACTAATTATTTTCCTGTGGAAAAGTCTTCCCTAAGCGGAGCTTACCGATTTGTAATTAATTCCGCGGGGAAAGGTCATTTTGTCATCGCCACAGACAATAATGCCTGGTATTCCACCGGAACGGTGGCTGATTTCACAACCGAGATTTCTCCGAATGTTTGGTATCATCTTGTTGGCGTATATGACGGTACGAATGTACTGGTGTATGTAAACGGACAATTGGCAGGAACAGGCGCGCAGCCGATATCCGGCAGCGTCGTGAACGAGGCTTCCCCGCTTCGATTCGGATACATGTACGGAAGCAATGGCGAATATTTGAAGGGGAAAATCGATGACGTGAGAATATATGGCATCGCGTTAACCCCGGCGGAAGTGCTGCACTTATTCCAACATGGCTCCATGTAAGATGAATGCACGATACCGATTCGACATAAATTCAGCTATTGAGGAGAATGCAAGGATGAACAAAAACATTGTTATCGAATGGAATCATAACCCGAGAAAGGGTGAAATCGTTGTCCAATCAGGAAGTATAGTATATGGCGAGTTTGTAAAGGGCGAGGCGCAGCATGGGGATGGCCGGCTTCTATTCGGCGAGGGTAGTTCCTTCCGCCTGGAGCTGGAGATTGAAGCGCCGAATACCCCAATGACTGCTGACAAACCGATCGTTACGGTCCATACTGCCATCCACTCATTCAGTTTTTTTATACAAGACGTAAACATGAAATGTCCCATTTTTATTCCTTCCTATGGCGTTGTGGTAACCGAAGGGCAGGACACCCGTTCTTATGAACAAATTGAGAAGCGAACGAAGGATATGGAACTTTCAACGAGCTTGAGGAAGATCGAGCGAGAACCTGAGGAATCGTTTGAAAATGCGGCGGTTATGACGAGGAGCCTGACTGCGCCAACTTGGCTGGGGTTGTCCAGAGACGTGCGCATTTTCGAAGTAGGCTTGCGGAACGTGGATGACACCGAGAAGCTGTGGGATTGGATTCAACCCCGGTTTCACGGTGAACCGACCACCCTGCCCGAAAACGAGAATAAGCAGGTGCGATACCACTACATGCTCGGTCGTGGTATCGGCTGTGAGGAACGCATCTCGCGAAGGTTGGACGAAGGAATACATCCCATATTGCATGGTCGAATCGAGGAAGACGAAATGGTCTATGAGACGACATCTTTTGTCTCCTTGGAACATCAAGAATTACGGCCAGCTAATATAAAAGGCACCCCTTATCTGGTTGCTGATGGGTACGGACATGGTTATATGCTTACGGAAGAGCAGCAGGCCGAGCGTCAGAGACAGTTGGCCGAAGCCATAAATGAGGAGGAAGAGACAGTGCTTTACACCCGGGCCAGTGCGACGAATACGGCATCCGTCCCGAGGTACGCATGGTTCAAAAATCCGATTCCGAATGCGAACGTACTAGCTCAAAGTTTGCCTTACGTCTTCGACGGTGTATCCGGATACGCGATGTATACGGCTGATCGAATTTATTGTGTAAGCAGGCTGAACGGAGAGCCGTTGGCCAACGAAGAAATGGCGATATTGCTTCTTCCAGGGGAAACGGCCGTTTTCGAGTTGTTTGTTCCGCATCGTCCAATCTCCAGGGAAAGAGCCGATGCGTTAAGCGGACAAAACTTCGATAAACGGTTGAAGCAATGCCGCGAATATTGGAGAGGCAAGTTTTCCAGCGCCACTCAGGTTCGTCTTCCGGAGAAGAGGCTGGAGGAAATGATTCAAGCTGGACTGCTTCAATTGGATTTGATCACTTATGGCACCGAGCCGGAAGGAACCCTCTTGCCGACAATTGGTGTCTATACCGCAATAGGTTCGGAAAGCGCGCCGATCATTCAATTCATGGATTCATTCGGGTGGGGCGGCATAGCCGCAAGATCGTTGCAATTTTTTTTAGATAAGCAGCATGACAACGGTTTTATCCAAAATTTTAACGGTTACATGCTTGAAACGGGCACTTTCCTCTGGTGCGTCGGGGAGCACTATCGTTATAACGGTGACGATTATTGGATCAGCCGCTATAAAACCAAATTAATGAAGGCGTACGAATATATTGTGGAGTGGAGAGAACGGAACAGGACGGAAGCCTTTATCGACCGCGGATTCGGAATGATCG
This sequence comes from Paenibacillus sp. J5C2022, assembly GCF_025567625.1. Lineage (GTDB taxonomy): Bacteria > Bacillota > Bacilli > Paenibacillales > Paenibacillaceae > Pristimantibacillus. The sequence goes on from NZ_JAOQJC010000056.1 coordinate 32,062, forward strand.
ACGGCAAGACCGCCGATCCGGAAGATCCCTTTCATTCTTTTATGCTTAACGGTTACGCCTATATGGGATTAAGCCGATTGTCGGAAATCTTCAAAGCTTCCGATCCGATTCTATCCTCATCTATCAATGAAGTGGCGGAAGCCTTCAAGCTCGACATCAGAACGGCGTTTACGAGCTCTATGATCCATTCACCCGTCGTGCCAATCGGCAATGGAACCTGGGTGCCAACGGCAGCCCCCTGGGCCGAATATCGCGGTCCTGTAAGCTTGTTTGCCGGGGGAGGAAAATGGCTTACGCATGGTTCGGCTGTAGGAAGGGATTCGTTGCTTGGACCTCTTTATTTGGTCTTTCAAGAGGTGCTGCAGCCGGACGAACCTTCGGTTTGCCATATGCTCGATTACCATAATGAGCTGATGTGCTCCCGCAACGTAGCGCTAAGTCAGCCTTACTATAGCGTCCACCCTTGGATTCATCTGAAGAGAGGGGAAGTCAAGCCTTTCCTGAAAGCCTATTACAATGCTGTCGCATCGTTGGCCGATCGCGAAACCTATACATTCTGGGAGCATTATTGGCATGCAAGCCCACACAAAACGCATGAAGAAGCCTGGTTTCTAATGCAAACCCGCTGGATGCTCTATATGGAGGAAGAGGAAACGTTAAATCTGCTGCCGGGAATTCCGCGAGCATGGCTGGAACATGGGAAAGTGATCGACATTCAGGGCGCGAGAAGTTATTTTGGCGTATTTTCACTAAAGGTCGAATCTTTTCTTGAGGAAGGATATATATCAGCCCGAGTTGATTGTGATCCTTTAAGAAAACCGCGCTCTATAAATATACGTTTGCCGCATCCGGAAGGAATACAGGCCATGCGCGCAGATATTGGAGTGTATTGTCCAGAGCGAGAAGCAGTAACAATAGATGACATTGCAGCGGGAAGCGTTGAATTTAAATTATATTTTGAAAGACAGGTGTAAGTCATGGAGAAATATCCATTCATTCCCGTTGCGAAGTCGATTCAAGAAAAGAAGGGTCAAACTTCATTGCGAAACGCTCATATTGTGGCGGTAGATGCTGAATTAAAGCCAATTATCCCCATTCTTGAAGAAGAGTTTGCGCTCTTGATTGGTTCAGGTTTGGAAAGACAAGACGAAGAAATCGTGAAGATTGAGCTTATTATAGACGGGACTTTGCGGGAAGAGCAAATGAAACTCACAATAGGTCGTCATATTGTTGTTCAGGGGGGAAGCTATTCAGCTGTAGCGGGAGGCACGGTCCTGCTGCTGCAGCTAGCAACGGATGCGGGAGAAGTGCCAAATTGCATTATTGAAGACGAACCAGATCTTCCATATAGAGGACTTATGCTGGATCTGGCCAGACATTGGCATTCTATCGATTGCGTGAAGAAGGCTATCGAGCTATGCCGATTTTATCGATTGTCACATTTGCAGTTGCATTTATCGGACGATCAATCGTTCACCTTCCCATTAACCTGCTTCCCTAATATCGCTACTCCTGGTAGGCATTACACAAGACAACTGTTGGATGAACTGGTGGAGTTTGCGCATCAACGCGGGATCGAGCTTGTCCCGGAGATCGACCTTCCGGGGCACTCTGAAATTCTGAATCGGTCTGAGCCGGAGCTATTTACTTCCGGAATAGGCGGCGAACATGAAAATGCCATATGTCTAGGGAATGCAGCCGTCTATGAAGCCGTAGAACAAATCATGAGCGAGCTTTGCGAGGTGTTCAAATATTCCCGGCATATCCACCTTGGGTGCGATGAAACAAAGATGAGTATTTTTGAGCAATGTCCAACTTGCCGAGAGCGCATGAAGGAATTGGAGGTGACAAGCGCGGAAGGATTGCTCCGATCCTTTATCGTTCGTGCAGCCGAAATGGTCGAGCGCAATGGCAGGAAGCCGATCGTTTGGGAAGGTTTCTCCCCTGAGCCTGGAATCGAGATTCCAAAAGACATAACGGTTGTTGCCTGGGAATCCTATTATCATTCGGCCGATGAACTGGCTGCGGCAGGTTATCCATTAATTAATGCATCATGGCAGCCGCTTTATGTGACGCCTAACGCAGGCTGGTCTCCTGAACATATTTACGGTTGGAATGTACGGCGATGGGAGCATTGGTGGGAAAAGTCGAAGGCGCATCTCTCTCCCATTCAGCTGGATAAAAGTGCAAACGTAATCGGCGCACAATTTTGTTCTTGGGAGAACGAAGAGGAGAATGTGCTCGATTTATTGCGTCTTCGCGTTCCGACCATGGTCGAGCGCATATGGAACGAGGAACGGAAAATAAGGTGGGAGCAATTTTCTGAAAGGTTGGACAGGCTCGACATCAAAGCAATGAGACTAGTAGAAGGCATTATACGAGATTAAGAAAAATTCAGCCTAGAAATAGTAAAATGAACGAATTCTACGAATCGCAAATTGGTGTTAATTTATTTTCATGGCTAATGTTTAAATGAGCCAGAACAACATAATGGGGGGCTTACAATCATGAAGAAATCATGGATGCTGTTGCTTGCGCTCACGATGCTAGTAAGCATTATCGCGGGTTGCGCGGGAAAAAACGAGAAGAAAGAGATTCCGAAGGCAAGCGATCCGCCCGCGGAGGAATCGGGCGCTCCGGTGAGTGACTCGGCTAACGAAGAAGCCTTCACCATTCGCCTTGGAGCTTGGTTTATCGACGATCGCCCGCATATGCAGCAATTCAAAAACGATGTTGACAAGCGCTATAAAGAAAAGTATCCGAATGCCACGATACAATGGGATATTTTGTTGGGCGCAACGTACTTTGATAAGCTCAAGGCGGAGCTAGCTTCGGAAACAGCTTCTGACGTCATGTTCATCCAAGGGTTGGCGCAATATGCTGAAGCCGGTTATTTAGCCGATTTGTCGGATCAGCCGTGGGCTAGTCAGCTGCAGCCCGGCGGGAAAAAAGACGCCATGCATCTGGGGAAAACATACGCGGTTCCGATGGGGCTAGCGACCAGCGGCGTATGGTACAACAAAAAAATCTTCTCCGATCTCGGAATATCCGCGCCCGCAAACGCAAAGGAGTTTATGGCTGCAGCCGAAAAGATTAAAGCGGCGGGAATAACGCCTGTCGCGGCAGGATTTAAAGACGCGTGGACGGCATCATTGTTTTACGGCTTGTGGTTGCAATCCTATGGTTACGAAAGCAGTAAAACGTACGGCAAGGATCTATATGACGGCACCAAAAAAATCGATGGCCCGGAAGTGCAGGCCGTCATGAATCACATTCAAGAAATGGCGCAAAAAGGATATTTCAACAAAACGGCATTAAGCATCGATTGGCCACAATCAGCAGAGTTGTTTACTTCAGGACAAGCGGCGATGATCGCTCAAGGACCATGGATGCCGGGAACCGCGCAAGAAAACTTCAAGACAAAAGGCCATAACGAATTCGAGATGGGCTACATCCCATTATCTACGGAATCGGGCTACTACAACTTGTCGCTTGGCGCTGACGCTTCTCTGGGCATAAACGCCAAAACGGAATTGATGCAGCCTGCCAAGGATTTGATCGCAACCATTGTTAGCCCTGAGATTTACGGTCCGTACAATGTAGGCAACGGCAACATTCCAGCCATTAAAGGAATTGATGTTACGTTTCCGGATGCGGCTATGAACGATCTGCTTGCTGCGGTAAATAGCGGAGAAGCAAACTTTGGATTCGGTTCATATATTGCGCCGTCGGTAGATACCGCGTTAACGGAAACGGTCACGAAGATCTTATCTGGCCTCAAGTTTAACACTAACGATCTTGCGGAAGTTCAGAAGGTGCTGGAGAAAGATAAAGGCGTGGTCATACTGCCGCCGGAATAAATAATGAACAAGTCCGGTCAGTCCTCTGGCCGGACTTGTCCGTAAAGGTGAGGAAACTTCATGATGAACAAAAAAGCATGGATAACCGGACTCATGTTTGTATTTCCAGCAGTTATAATTTTCTCTATTTTTGTCTATTATCCCTTTATTTTAAGTATCTATTATTCCTTTACGGAATGGGATTCGATTCGTCCGCCGAAATTCGTAGGATGGGATAACTACGCATTCCTGTTCGAGGATTCCAAGATTAAACAAGCGGCGAAAAACACGTTATTATTAACCGTATTCGGCATTCTTGTTCAGAATTCTCTTGCTCTGTTGCTCGCTATTTTATTAAATCGAACATTTCGGACTCGTTCCTTTTTGAGAATTGCGTTCTATATGCCAGTGGTCGTTAGTCTTGTCGTCACCTCGGTCGTATGGGGCAACATTCTTCAATTCGATGGAGTGATCAATTCGTTGCTGAACGTGATCGGCTTGGAGAGTTTAACTAAGGATTGGCTAGGGAACATCTCGACCGTTTTCCCATCGATCATATTGCTGTCGCAATGGCAAGCGCTCGGTTATTGCGCAGTTATCTATCTTGCCGGTCTGCAAGCCATTCCAGGAGAGATCTATGAAGCCTCTACAATAGATGGCGCCAGCGGATTCAAGCAATTCAGGTATATTACGCTTCCCCTCTTAATGCCGTCTGTGACCATCGTTGTGTTTATGACCATCGTTGGAGGGCTTAAATTTTTCGATATCCCTTATGTTTTGACGAATGGCGGCCCCGGAACGGCGTCCTATACCATCACTTTGGCCATCTATAATGCCGCTTTCCGTGGAAATACGTATGGGTATGCAATGGCAGCTGGTATTACGCTTATGGTATTCATTATGCTTGTCACTTTCGTTCAATTAAAGTTTACACGAAAACGGGAGGTAGAGTTATAATGAAGTTGACGTCCAATACGGAGGGCCAAAAAGCCGGAATTTTTACAGAAATCATTATGATCGCATTTGCGCTCATTTTTCTTTATCCGATTTTCTACCTGGTTACGACTAGTTTCAAGAAGCCTGAACATTTTTACGATCCACTATCTCTTCCGACGTCGTTATATTTGGGCCACTACGAAAAAGCGTTCGCGAAAGTGGATGTGTTGCAAGGATTCTTGAATACGGGAATCATTACATTTGGTTCACTTATTTTGATCGTAATTGTGTCCTCCATGGCAGGGTATACGATCGCCCGAATGCCGCACAAGTTTTTCCAGGGTCTCTTGTTATTCTTTCTGTCTGGCATGGTCATTCCTTTGCAGACGGGAATGATTCCGCTGTTTAAGCTGGCGGTAGCGACGCATTTGATTGATACTAGAACTTTTCTGATCTTGTTGTATACGGCGGGAGCGATACCATTTGCCTCATTTATCTATACGGGTTTCACAAAATCGATTCCGAGAGAAATGGAAGAATCAGCGAGTATGGATGGCTGCGGAAAGTGGAGAACCTTTTGGACCATTATATTTCCATTGCTGCTCCCGGCTACCGGGACCGTATTTATTCTAAACATATACGGATTTTGGAACGATTTGTTTAGTCCGCTGCTATTTCTGAAAGATCCGAACAAGCTGACGCTTATGTCACAAATTGTGCAGTTCAAGGCCAATAATCAATCCGTCGATTATGGTCCGGTATTTGCGCTTAGTGTCATTGCGACGCTCCCTTTATTTCTATTGTTCTTCTTTACTCAGAAATACATCTTCAGGGGCCTTGTCGTTGGCGCGGTTAAAGGATAAAAGGTCAATTACAGGGGGTAGAGGGTCATCCTGCAGCTTATTCGCTCTAAGATCTTGTACAAGATGGTGGTTGTCTATTCCTTGCTTACATTAATTCCTCTACTCATCATCAGCTCTACTTTTTATTTACGTTCCAAGGAAGTGATTGAAAAAGGAATTGTTCAATCCCGGACGGTTAACCAACTGGTAGCCGAAACGGGAGAGAAAATCGATCGGTTGTTGCTGCAACACGAGCAGAAAATGAAGGATATTATAAACAACGCTTCTGTTGTTCGCCTTTTGCATAATGATTTGATGCCGGAACGTTACCCATTGGATACGGAGGAGCGAGCATTCGTGGAAACGATTGTCGAAGAACTGTTGGCATTGGAATATGAGAATATGCGTGAAAATATTGGAGATCTCGTCGATGCCATCGTTTTGTTCAATAAACAAGGAGATGTCTATTCGCCAGACCCTTCTTGGACGATAGAGTTCAGATCGGCGCTTGAACTAATGCCTTATGAAAGAGAAGGAGAGCCTGCATGGGCTTTTTTTCTCGATAAGGGGAGAATAATTGGAGCGGTAAAACGATTCGGCGGAGGGGAAAACGTTGAATTGGGTATGCTTGCCGTCACTTTAAACGAAGACAAAGTTCAAAAGCTATTTTCTGAATTTCCTAGTCATTTTCAGATTGTTACGAAGTCCAATATTATTTTGTCAAGCAACGAGCCGGACAAACTTGGAAAACTATATCGAAGAGAGGAGAACCCGAACAAGATCGAGCATGCTTACCAGTCGTCGGTATCCGAATATCGATATATTGGGTTAGAAGAAAGAGGTTTGGCGATACAACAAATCGATCGTCAAGCCTGGTTCTCCATCAGTATCACGATCGGCGCATGGATATTGGTTATGGTTATTACTTTTTTTATTCTTCGAAGAATTACCCGACCGATTTTAACGTTAAGCCGGTTGATGGAACTCGCGAAAAAAGAAAACTACCAATTGATCGAGAACATACACACAGTCGATGAAATTGGTATCTTGGCCCAAAGCTATAATAAACTGATTTCCCGTACTAAACATTTGATTGAAACGGTGTACATGAGCGAAATTAAGCAAAAAGAATCGGAATTAAAGGCGATTAGAATACACTTTAATCCACACTTTTTATATAATACGCTGGAGTATGTCAGTATTTTGGCCCAACAGAATCGAAGCAGAGAAATCCCTTCAATCGTTCACAAGTTGTCGCGTATCTTTCGGTTTTCTATTTCCTCTGATGAGCCGTTTGTTTCGCTGGAATTGGAGCTTGTGTTTAGCGAAATATATTTGCAAATACACAAGCATCGTTATGAAAATCGATTAAACTATAGCATTGAAATAGCGGAGGAATTAAAGAGCTTGCTCATTCCTAAGCTTATTCTTCAGCCTGTAATTGAAAACGCGTTCATTCACGGCATTGACCATTTGCCCGACAATGGAGAAATCTCGATTAAAGTATACGAGAAGGAATACCGGCTCTATGTTGATATTACGAACAATGGCCCAAATCCGGAAGAGATAGAGTCCGTCCAGTCTGCTGGTACCGGGACGGGACTTGCTAACGTACGTTCCCGAATTCGATTGCATTTTGGTGAGGAATATGGACTGGAGCTTCTGAGGAACGATAAACGACTTACGGTGGCCAGAATTTGTTTGCCTATTATGTTTCCCAATAACTAGAGCGAGGTGGTCGAATTGAACGTTATTGTTGTGGATGACGATCATTTGATACGAAACCATATCGTGGAAATCATTGATTGGCAATCGCTCGGCTGCACTGTCGTCGGCCAAGCTGAAGATGGGGTTGCGGCGCTGAAGCTGCTTTCCGAGCGGGATGTGGATTTGCTCATTACCGATATCCGCATGCCGGGGATGGATGGATTGGAGCTGATACGGAGATCAAAAGCCGTTGCGCCTCAATTATCTGTGCTTCTGCTGTCCGCGTACAATGAATTCGATTATGCAAAACAGGCGATGAAATTGGGAGTAAGCGATTTTATCACGAAACCGTTTCTACCATCAGAATTAATTGAATGCGTGCGTTATGTGAAGACTCACAGCCTAGAAGGCAACAGTGAGTGGATTAGACAAGATGAAACGATTCAAATGTTGCAGAACCCAGAGTGCAGCAAGGAAGAGAAAGAACAAAGGTTGGATAAGGTAGGGTTATTGGCTCGTCCGGTTACTATGTTGGCGCTGGAAATTGACAATATTGAGCTTCTCTATCATTCAGGTATGCCGTTCTCTAAACTTGCGCTCAGGGAAACGGTTATAAATTTGTTGAAGGAGTTTTTAATCCATCATTGGGCTGTCTTATCGCAGGAGGGGTTGCACGTTTATGTCTTCTCCGGTCCCGATATGCGGGAGAATGAATTCCGGGATTTACTGTTCGAAGCAGCGAGACAATTGCTAAAGCTATGCAATGAGAGGTTCTCATACAGCATATCTATCGGAATTAGCAGGTTAGTGCCTTCATTACTTTATTTGGAGGATGCCGTAAAGGAAGTTCGGCAATGCCTTGATTATCGAATCTTGCTGGGCAAGGGGTCCATCATTTCCTACGAGGCGATTATATCGGCCGATATCTGGGGAAAAGTAGGAGAGCGGGAATGGAATCTGGTCGAAATTCAAAGAATGTTCAAATCGGGCTCTGACGTGGACGTATCTCTTTTTATCCGAAATTGTTACAAGGAAACGCTGCAGAAGGGAATGAGCAAGCAGCAGGTTCAACGGATGGTGTCAGACCTATTGGATATAGCGGAGAACATTCTGCTAGATTACTCAGTAGAATACAATTGGTTTGAGATTCGCAAAACCGTCATGCAATTTAACGTGCTCTCGGATTTGCTTCGGTATTTGGAAGAACAATTAAAGAATATGACGGTAGCGATAAGGGAGCAGATAAAGGACCCCCAGTATCGAATCGTCCTGCAAGTGCAAAATCTCATCAAGTTCCATTATCATGAAGAAATTACGCTGCAAATGATCGCGGAGCGCCTTTATATGAACTACTCGTATCTGAGCAGAATACTGAAGCAAAAATCAGGGAAGTCGTTTCGTGAGCTTCTATGGAGCTATCGGATCGAAATGGCTAAAAAATTGCTGGCTGCGGGAGATAAAAAGGCGTTCGAGGTTGCCTACGAGGTCGGTTTCAAGGATCCTGCGCATTTCAGTCAGTTATTCAAAAAACATGTAGGCGTCAACCCTATGGAACATGCCGTTCTAAATCGGCAGCAACTATTGGAGCGACAAGATATCTAGCGTCTTCAGAAGCAAACCAAGTTTGCACATCTGCTAGACTCATCAACGTTTATCCGGCTTGAGGAGAAGATGTATCCTATCTATTGCGGGGAATGTTTCGAACTTTGTATTGGCGATAGTGGCATCCCATGCCGATTAGAACTTGATCGTTATTGGTAGGCGATTTTATATGGTTCCAGTTCTCCTTGTATTAAATTCTAGATAACGAATTAATCATCAGAGTAATCAGGATGGTATACACCACTACATCTATATGTCAGCGACTGCTACTCAAGCCATGTAGAGTGCGTAGTGGGGGATATGTCGGGCCGATACCTAGAAGTCTATAGTTATCAATATTCGGTGAAGTATTTCTCCTTTGCACAGGATACGAGCGACTCTAAAAATAAGGTGTTGCGAGAGCGGGCAAATACAATTTGCGCAAGGAGCCGTTCCGCATCGGTGCGCTGGCCGGATCGCTGACGGATAAAATGTTCGTGGAGCTGAAGAAGAGGGTCGTCTGTGCGGTCGAGCTAAGCGCGGACGCGTTCGTGTTCGGGGATGAATTCCGCATCGTCCAAGTGCTGACCAATTTGCTCGGCAATGCGATCAAGCACACTCCCGAAGGCGGCCAAATCCGCATCAGCACGGAAGAAGGGCCCGGCAGCGGAGTACCGGGCGCGAACGGATGCGTGCGCATTGAAGTGTACAACGACGGCGACCCGATTCCCGAGGCGGACTTGCCGTATATTTGGGATACGTTCTACACCGTCGACAAATCGGGAAGCCGGGAAATCGGCGGCGGCTCCGGCATCGGTCTCGCCATCGTCAAAAACATACTGACGCTGCACGGCAGCGACTTCGGCGTCCGCAACGTAACCGGCGGCGTGCTGTTTTACTTTACGCTGCCATTGGTGGACGAAGATGGGTAATCGGTCAAGCGATGGATGTCGGAGCGCCGAACGGACTGCCGTACTCCGGAATTGCCGCCAACAGAGCGCGCGCCTCCGCATCGTCCATCGTACCGAACTTCTCGACGGCTGCGGCGATTTTCGGGAATAGTTGTATATCGCCGGCGCTTGCGAAGCCGTGGATGCCTTCATGGGATAAGGCGTAATGAACGCAAGCGTCGATCGTCCGCTGGTCGTCGAATGGCTCGTACCAGGTCGCATGATTGCGCGTCTGGCCGACCGCCCACGGGCCTTTCGCCACAGCCTTGATGACCCGCAGCGGGACTTCCCTGCGCTTCGTTTCTTCGACAAGAGCATCGAACGATTGGCGGTATTCCGGCAATCCGTACAAGTAATAATTGAACGGTGTAAGCACCGTCTCGAAGGCGAAGCGGCGGAGCGCCTCCAGATGGACCGCGGGTGCGGAATGCCCGTGCCCGGTTATGCCGATATGGCGCACGAGCCCTTCTTCCTTCGCTTCGAGCGCCGCTTCCAGAGCGCCTCCCGCCGACATGCATTTGTCCAGCTCCTCGATCGTGCCGACCGCATGAAGCTGCAGCAGATCGATCGTATCGGTGCGGAGCCGCGTAAGCGAACGGTATATTTCCTCCTTCGCTTCCTTCCATCCGCGATGTGCCGTTTTCGTCGCCAGAAATACGTCTTTGCGTATTTCCGGCATCCATTTGCCAAGCCTCACCTCCGAATCTCCATAGCTGGCTGCCGTATCGATGTGGTTGACTCCGTGCTCCAGCGCGAACGCGATCGAACGGTCCGCCTCGTCCTGGGTTACGCTGCCCAGCTTCGCTCCGCCGAACAGCAGCACCGAGCTCTCGAAACCGATATTTCCCATCTTTCGCCTCAGCATGTATACCCGCCTCCTTTATCCCTACTATACGCCTTGAATCCCGGAATGAAAAGCCCCTCCGAGGATCGCGATCCATATAACCGTTCGTATGTTAAACTGCGGTGTATTCATGTATACTGAAGGTACATGTACCCAACATTACCTTTTATCTCATGCCGGAAGGAGATTCATCCCAGAAGTATGCGCAGAGCAAGCGATTTTCTGTACGTTCGATTATATAAGACGTTGAAAGAGCAGATTTTAACCGGACTGATCAAGCCGGGAGAGTATTTATTGCCGGAAAACGAATTGTGCAAATATTACGGTTTAAGCCGGAATTCGGTTAGAAAAGCGCTGGAGGAGCTGAATAAGGAGGGACTTGTCGTCAAGCGGGTCGGGTTGGGCACGATGGTGCCCGCCGATGTGTCGTTTCAACACGGCTACCGGAAGACGCTGCGCATCGTCGCCCCTTTTCCGGCCTATTTCGTCGATAACGGTCTGCACGTCATCTGCGACGCATTCCGCCAAAAGTACCCTCATGTAGACGTCCATGTCCTAAGCTTTCCCGCGGATAAGTTCATCGAATCGATTCGCCGTAGCGACCGGATGGGATTCTGCCCGGACATCGTGCTGATCGGGGAAAGCCAGCTGGCGGTTGCGGAGGAACAAAATGTGTTTGTCGATCTGGGGCCGGCAGTCGGCGGTTCGCTAGACGGGATGTATCCGAAGCTGCGTGACTCGTTTTGCCCGAACAATGCGATTACGGCGGTGCCGATTACGTTCTCGCCGACTTGTCTCGTCTACAATCCGGAATTGTTTGCCGCCGCGGGCGTTCCTTTGCCGGGTCCCCATTGGACCGTCGACGATTTCACATCGGCCGCCGAACGCGTCACATCGGCAACCGACGGCCGGATCGACCGATTCGGCTTCAGCCTGTTCCCATCGCTTAGCCGATGGCTCGTAGTGGCCCTGCAGAACGGGATGCGGCCCGACTCCGGGGACAATCGGCCCAAGATCGCCAAGGCGCTCGACAAGCTGCAGGATTGGCTTCACCGCAAACGGATCGCCACCGTGTACACGGAAAGCAAAAACTTGATCAACCCTTTTACTTACGGGAAATCGGCCATGACCTTGACAACGCTGTTCGAGATGTCGACTTGGACGGAGCGCGGCATCGATTTCAAGCCGGAAATCGCGCCGCTGCCGTTCGGCGAGACGAAGTCGACGCTGATGCAGGCCAACCTGCTGCTCGTACCGAGTCAATGCGCCGACCCCGGCCTGTCGTCGGAGTTCGTAAGGATGGCGTTGCAGGTCGATGTACAGCGGACGATGTGCGAAAGTACGAATTTTTTGTCCGTTCTCGAAGCGGTGAACGATGCGACAAGATCGGAAGCTTATATGCACGCCATCAACATCGGCGGCGGCTTGATCGACAACAACTATTTTCTGCATGAGCTTCTGGATCATCAGATGGACCAGACCGACCTCATGGCCGAGATGAGCCTGTTCTGGCTTGGTCTGGAGGACCCCCGCACGATCGCCGAACACTTCTGAGCAGGCGATTTCCATAGAGCCTTTCGCATGAAGAGCGTGACACGCAGGGTATATTATTCGATCCCGAGCAACGCGGCGGCATGCCCCCGGCACAAGGCGGCGCGCTTATCCGCCCCAATATCCGCTGCGGCGAGCTGCAGGGCAGTCGCTTCCGGCACCTGGATCGGGAAGCAGGAACCGTAGCCGAGCCGGTTCTCCAAGCTGCCGCGGCTAAGCGAAGCAATAGCGCCTATTGGCCCATTCGTAAACCATAGGTCGAGCAGCACCTTATCCGTCTGATGCCCCGCGTTCAGATGCTCGCTCACGCTGTCCCATTCCCGGGCGCGCAATCCGCCGAGAATGACCGGCATATCTTCTCCGGTCAGATGGAGCAGCTCCGCGATCTCGTGAAACGGTACCTGCACGATCGGAAACCCAGGATGGACCAGCCTATCATCCTCCAGCCTCGCACATATATGGAGCGGTAGCTGCCGCCCGCTAAGCCGCGCGATCAGCTCCGCCACCTGCGGCGACGTCAAGCTGTACCCGTGATAGCCCGGAACAAGCCTGATACCTTGCGCACCTTCCTTGACGGCCCATTCGAGCTCCGGCTCCCATCCGGGCTCCGCCGGATTGAGAATCGCGAATGGCAGAAGCCGCTCATCGCGGGCCGCCTCGCGAAACAGCTCCTCGTTGCCGGAACGCGTGTCGAAGCCGAAGATCGAAGCGATGTGGCTGACGCACATCGCGCTTAATCCGAGCCGGTCCGCCATGACGCTCATTTCCTCGGCTGACGCCCGAATTTGCAGCCGTGTCGGCCACTGGCCCATGAACGCCGTCAAGTCGATCGCCCGCTCCTTCATAAAGGGCTCGAGCAGCAGCATGGCGGGATGAGCAGCATCCTCGCCGCGAACCGCCTGAACTATCCCGAACGTTGATTCCGTGCTACTCGTCATCGTCCAAACCTCCAGTCGACTCCACAAATTCATCGCAGGCGCGTTCGAGCCGTACATGCGCTTCGGCGACATCTTCATCCCGATGGCTGTAATTGACATACGAGACGTTCCATACCGCCTCCCCCTGCCTCCACAAAAATCCGCTCACATCGTAGCGCCGATACGTATCCATGCACGCCTTCGCCGCCGCAAGCGACAGCGTCTCGCCTCCGAAGGTGGAAGAAATGACGACTTTGCCCGGCGAGCAGTATGACATCACTTCTTTGCGTCCGGCGTATACGGACAGCGGCATCCCGTTCGCGATTCCTTTGCTGAATACGGCGAGGTCGGGTGTTACGCCGAAGTATTGTTGAGCCCCGCCGATAGCGATGCGGAAGCCCGTGACGATCTCGTCGAATACGAGCAGTGAGCTATGCTTGTCGGCAAGCGCCCGGACGGCCGGATAGAACGTGTGGCCGGCTTCCATCGAGCCGTAATCCGCCGCGATGACGATCGCGGCAATTTGTCCGCCGAACTCGTCGAGCAGCCGCTCCAAGGCCGCGATATCGTTCCAGCGGCAAGCATGATGGAGACTGCTCACCGCTAGAGGCACGCCCGGCAGCATTTGCGCCGTCCGTCCGGGCAATGCCGCTCCGCCGACTGCGTTGCTGTTCAGCCACCCGTTGTAGCCGATCTGCACGATATGGTCGCGGCCCGTATAAGCGCGCGCCAGCTTGATGCATGCGGCGATCGCTTCCCCGCCCGTCTTCAGAAACCGCGCCTGCTCCGCGCAAGGAATGAGCTCGCATACCATCTCCGCCACCTCGCATTCGAGCGTATGCGGATGACCGTAGATGATCCCGTTGTCGAGCTGACGGCGAATCGCCTCATCGACGGCCGGGTAGCCGTAGCCGAGCGTTACCGGACCGAGTCCGTTGCGGAAATCGATATAGTCTCTGCCGTCGGCGTCCCACACCCGGCAGCCTTTGCCCCGCACGATTACCCCCGGCTCCTCCGGCGCGTACAACGGCGCTTTCGAACCGGTGCTCGAACCGCAAGGGATCGCCTTGTTCAATCTTTTCGTCCATTGTTCAGATACGGTAGCTTTTATGTCTTGCATCGTATGTCTCCCTCCTTATTCCGCCTTAAGCTGATCTTCCATCCACGATAAATTCATCTATTTCCAAATAGCTTTTCCCCTCCGGCTCTAAATGCTTCGAATATTTTATTATCTACTCCTATTTTAAATTGCCCTTTAAATCCATATTCCAGGAAGCTGTCCACTTCATAACCGCCTTCCGGAATAAGCTTATCTGTCGGAATATAGGCAACCGCATCTGAATATCCGGAAAATATCACTTTCTTGCCACCAAGAGATCTTTCTACAATCTCCTCTACTTCAAAACACGGTTCCCCTCCCATATGCGTTATACAAAGCTCGGATGATAGCTTCAATATCCCGGCATATAGCATTAATTTGTTTTCCATAGTATCATAGTTTTCCAGTGTTTTTCTGGCATTATGGTCCAATAATGGTTTTGATGGCCTTTTCCCGATGGAACTTATGAAATACTCCTTTGGAGCAGGTTCTATTTCTATTGGTATCTCAAATTCTATACCGCCTATATCAAGGCATGCTGTTGAAAAAGAATTATTAAAAATAGTCT
>NZ_JAOQJC010000057.1 GCF_025567625.1 Paenibacillus sp. J5C2022
CGGAAGTTTGTTTTCATCACGCGAATCATCGGGCACCTCCCGTAGCAATATATGTTCTCTCTCATTTTACCAAACATATGTTCCTAAGACAAGTGTGAGAGACCCCTTTCCTAGTGACGACACGAATGAGAATCCGCTTCAATGCTGTGCAAGTACGTTCACGGAGGTCGTCGATTCATCCCCCGCCTACACTCTCACTTGGTGAGCAATGTTGTTTAGAGGCGGGGGACTTCTCGTCGTTTCAGGTTAAATCCATTTGTTAGCGATAAAGAGCGGATCTATCGGTCCGCTCCCTCCCATCCGCCCAGCCTATCGCTCATTTTGCTCACATAGACCCCGACCGAGGTTTTTTTCGAACGCTATCGCTCATTTTAGTTACATAGCTGCCTTCTATCGAGCAACCGACCTCCCATACGCCAGCCTATCGCTCATTTTGCTCACATGGACCCCGACCGTGGGCTTTTTTCGAGCGCTATCGCTCATTTTGTTTACATAGCTGCCTTCTATCGAGCAACCGACCTCCCATACGCCAGCCTATCGCTCATTTTGCTCACATGGACCCCGACCGTGGGCTTTTTTCGAGCGCTATCGCTCATTTTAGTTACATAGCTACCTTCAACCGAGCAACCGACCTCCCTTACGCCAGCCTATCGCTCATTTTGCTCACATGGACGCCGACTGCGGGCTTTTTTCGAGCGCTATCGCTCATTTTCGTTACATAGCTACCTTCTACCGAGCAACCGACCTCTCTTACGCCAGCCTATCGCTCATTTTTCTCACATGGACGCCGACTGCGGGCTTTTTTCGAGCGCTATCGCTCATTTTCGTTACATAGCTACTTTCAACCATACAGCTGACCACCATTCGCCAACCCTCCTCTCATTTCACGCATTCGTCGTACCGCTCCATGATTTCCTCAGGACTGGCGTGGCCGACTCCGCCCAGCTTCTTGACAGATACGGCGGCGCCAAGATGAGCGAATGCGACCGCTTCCGCTCCCGATGCACCTACTCCGAGCGCAGACATCAAGGATGCGCCGAAGCAATCACCCGCTCCCACCACATCCAGCGGCGGCTTCACCGGCAATGTAGGGACGGCCGTCGCCGTGCCTTCCTCTATCCAGATCGCTCCCCTGCTTCCCATCGTCAGGCAGCAAGGGGCGCTTACTTGAGAAGACAATCGCCGGCCGATCTCCATCCACTCCTCGAGTGGCGCATTCTCATCCGGCATAACCATGCCTACGCTTCTCGGAGCTTCAACCTCGTTCGGCTTCACAATGCAGCCGGAGAAGGAGCCGATATGCTCCCTGCTGTCGGCTACAACCAGCTTGCCCCGCTCCGCCCAATGCGACAACCGCCTGCGAACGGCATCGCCGACGACGCCGCCGACCAGTTGATCCGTCACTCCGATGACGTCCACTTGCGCAGCCATCGCATCCACCGCATCGATGACTTGACCGACAATCGACTCCGGCCAACTGCTCGCATGGATAAAGTCGATGCGAGGCGCTTCCTGAACCGTATCCTGCAAGCCATGCAGAATAGGCTTGCAGTATGCCGGAGTGCTGCCCTCCTTGCTTAGCACGACGTGTTCGCATGAGATGCCGCTCTCCTCCAGCTTCTCCCGCAAAATCCTTCCCCGCCAGTCATCGGCAATAATACTGCATAATTTCACTTCCGAGCAACCAAGCTTCTTCAAGTTGACTGCCGTATTGGCCGCAGCCCCGGGAGTAAAGGATTCTCCTACGACGGGCAGCGTGTAATGCGGCGTCTCTCTCGACAGTTCGCTGCGGGTCATATCGATCTGCCAATAAATATCCAGGCAGCTGTCACCGATAATGCCCGCTTTCAGCCCTTGGATGCCCGCCAATATCGCCATGACCTTCTCCCGGGAAAGCGGGCCGGCCTCTATGCTGCCGCCAATCTCTTTGTTAGTCTCTATCACAAGCATTACTCCTTCCTCATTGGGACAAACTGCTGCCGCTAACGCCAACCGACTTTGAACGTCTTCACTTCGTACGGGCCGAACAGAGCCTGGAATTCCTTCTCCGCGAACGCCATCTCCGCCCCGTTGCGCTCAAGCATGTTAACCTCCTGCAGCGAGCCGATCGGGAACCAGCTGCCGAAGGACGCTATGCCCTTCTGTCCCGCCGCTTCGTAACAGCGCAGAATCCAATGCTCATCGTCCTCCGACTTCTTGAACGTATCGATGACAATATTGGGGCTGGCGCAATGGATGAAGCTTGCTTCACGCTGCAGCCCATCCGCCGCCGCTTCATCCGGCAGCTTGACAGCGGCAACCGGCGCATTCAGCCGTTGCGCTTGCTGCAGCGTACCGCCCTCGAACCAGTCGCCCCCGTGCGACATGATGGAATACGTGAACATATGCTCACCCAGATCCGCATAGGGATCGGGCGCGATACCGGACTTGATCAGCGTAATGCGCATCACATTGTCCAACACATCGTGTCCGTATTTGCAATCGTTCATCAGACTGACGCCGAAGCCCCGCTCCGACAAATCCACCCAGCTCTGTGCACACGTCTCGAACCGAGCATAATCCCAGCTCGTATTCCAGTGGGTAGGCCGCTTCACATTGCCGAACTGGATCTCGTACGTCGCCTCCGCAGCACGTACATCTACCGGAAAAGCAACCTTCAGCAGTTGCTGGCGCTCCCGCCAGTTCACATGAGTCGCGAAGTCGATTCGGGGCAAATTCGCATACAGCGTCATATCCTGCTTCAACGCCGTCTCCCCGTAGCGCCATTGGAATCGGACGACTGCGCGTTGCCGATTGCGCTCGATTACCTCGACCGATTGCAAATCGTCGATATGAACGACCTTTTCCTTATAGAACAGGTCGATCTCCCATACTTCATGCTCTGCCGGTTTATCCTCATGCACATCGAACCGATTGGCCGCACAGCCTTCGGCGATGACCTCCCGCTTCCGGAGCTTGTCGTATAGCCGCGTCAATTGGCCTGCCTCATTCCAGCGAATGTCATAGAACGGTGTGGATGCTCCTCCCTCGGTCAGCACAATCGCTCCATCCCCTTCTAATCCTCCATCATCATCCTCCTCGGAAGCATAGCTGACCGTTGCATACCCGTTAGCCGGTATGCCTCGTACATGGAGCAGCAAGCTATCGCCCCCCTCCCGGCTAATCCGCTCCGCCTCCAGTAGCCGGCCGCGGCCATCTCTCCACCGCTTGCCCGCGTACTCCTTCGACCATGGCAGCTCGATCGACTCGTCTCTCTCCCAGCCAAGCGAATTGAAGAGAAGCCAGCCCGGCTCCGCCCCCTTGATGACAGAAGAGGCGAGCAAGCTCAATCCTTCCTCCAGCACTCCCTTAACCAGCGCTTCCGCTTCGGCATATTCCTGCCGGCAATCGTCGTACACCTCCGTGATGGACGAGCCAGGCAGGATGTCGTGGAATTGATTGCGGAGGACGATCGTCCATGCCTCGTGCAGCCTGCTCTGCGGGTAGGATGCGGCCGTGACGGCGGAGCAGCCCACCGATGCAATCATCTCCGCGCTGCGCAGCGATTGCTCCAGCCGCCGGTTCATTCGCTTGTTGTATGCTTGCGATGTGTAGGTGCCGCGATGAAGCTCCAAATACAGCTCGCCTTCCCAGCGATGCACGTATCGATCGGTCTCGTTGACCGTATGGATCAGCTCCTCGAAGTATTCATCCGCTCTGCCGGTCGTCACCGTCGGCAGTCCCGGCATATGCTCCAGTCTTCTGCGCATTTCCAGCATATCGCGGGTCGGTCCGCCGCCTCCGTCTCCCCAGCCGTATGCCAACAGCAGATCGTCGTTGATTTCTTTGTCTCGATAAGCATTCCATATGCCGGTCACCGTCTCAGGCAGCACCTCGCCGTTGTAGGTGTAGAAATTTTTGAACACATTGTCCGCTTTGAAGTTATGGGCGTCCGGCGTCGTAATGAAGTGCGTCAGCACCTCGCTGCCGTCTATCCCGCGCCATATGAACGTGTCATGGGGCATTTTATTGTACACATTCCAGCTGATTTTGGTCGTCATGAACGTATCGATCTCGCACTTCTTCAAAATTTGCGGCAGCGCCCAGCTGTAGCCGAACACATCCGGCAGCCACAAATAACGGCAGGCCGCGCCGAACTTTGCTTCGAAATAGCGGGTGCCGTACAGCAACTGGCGGACCAGCGATTCGCCCGACGGAACGTTGCAATCGGACTCCAGCCACATCGCTCCTCCCGCTTCCCAGCGCCCTTCCTGCACGCGCTGCCTGATTCCTTCGAAGATGTCCGGGTAGTCCCGCTCCAGATCGGCATACAGCTGCGGCTGCGACTGCAGGAACACATATTCCGGGAACTGCTCCATTAACCGGAGAACGGTGGAGAATGTGCGCGCAGCCTTCTCGCGTGTATGCCGAAGCCGCCACAGCCAGGCCACGTCGATATGGCTATGGCCGATGCAGCGCACCTTCACGGCATGATGCTTCGGGAGCTTGCCCAGCTCTTCCTTCAGCTGGCTGCACGCTTGCCCGACACTACAATAGAAGGCCTCGTCGCCCGGCTTCCTCCAGTTCAACAGCAGGAAAGCGCGGTCAAGCGCTTTCAATATTTGCTGGCGCTCCCAGCTGTTCTTGTCGAGCACAAGCACCGTACGATATGCCGCCTCCGCCGTAAAATACAGATCATCCGCCGCTTCGTGAACCACAGTCAATTCCGAACGCTTCAACTGCTGGACAAGGGGAATTCTGTCGTTCGTCCAGCCGTAAATGCCGCTCCACACTTTAAATAGAAGATTCACCCTCCGCCCCGTCAGCTCCTGCGGCAGCAGCACCTCCTGATGATTGCTGTCCACTCCCTGGTAAGGCTGGCCGTTCAAATAGAGCAGGGACTCGAATCCCGTCGTGTTCCCGCCGCCCGTCTTACCGATATCGAACAGCCCGACCGCCTTCCTGCCCGCCCATGCTTCGGGAATTGCGCATTCCGCTTGCAGCCACACCGTCTTGTCCCAGCCCTCCCATCGGTCTCCAACCGAGATATTCGACCATATCGCATCGGCTGGCGGCATTGCCCCGATATCCGCCTCTTCATCCTCCCAGAAGCGATAAGTGTCAATCGGAATGGAATAAGTCCGGTCATAGCGGTATCGTCTCAGCTCATCGATGCGCTTCCTCAATTTCTCCTCGGTCAAAAACATAACTACTCTCCTCCCTTATTGAACACCAAGACGGTCTCAAATGCTTTAATGGCCAAAGAAATGCTGCTCCACCACCACGCATAACGTATGGTAGACAGGCAGATGGCGCTCCTGTACATCCGGTGTGGAATCCCATGGCACCCTGATCGCGATATCGCACAGCTCCGCCATTCTCCCTCCGCTTCTGCCCGTCAGGCCAATCGTCGTCAAACCCTGCACCTTCGCCGTCTGCAGAGCGCGAATGACATTGGCAGAGTTGCCCGACGTGCTGATCCCGAGCAGCACATCCCCTTTCCCGCCGTAGCCGAACACTTGCTGCGCATAGATCATGTCCGGCGCTACATCGTTGCCGAATGCGCTTGTGAGAGAGGCCGATCCGGACAACGATATGGCGGGCAGCGCCCCCTGCAAATGTTCCGCCAAATACTCACCCTCATCCGGATACATGGCTGCGAATCGTTCCCGCGCTTCGGACGACAGAGGCCGCCGGCTCATAAAGCCCTTCATTAATTCTCCCACGATATGGTCGCTGTCCGCCGAGCTGCCGCCATTGCCGCACGCCAGCAGCTTGCCGCCGCCGCTGTAGCATGCGATAAGCGCCTCAGCCGCACGCTCGATATCCCCTTTGCAGACGGCGAGCTCGGGATATTTGTCAATCAATCGTTTCACAATATCGTTCTCTTTCATCTGGCAGTCCCGCCTTTCCCAGCATAATAAAGCTCTTGCCGGTTAAATTTATTTATTCATTAAGTAATATAAACAAGGCATTCCCCTATAGAGGAAAATGCCGCCCGTCGCCCGATAAGGCGATCAGCTGTTTATGCTCCTTCATTGGAGCGGAGCCCTTCCAGCACGTCAAGCGGACGCTCCATCAAGCTTCCGAATACTAGCGAAGCTGCGCCCACTGCGCTCTGCGAGGCGCCGAAGGAAGCCGACTCGATGCGTACCCGGTGCTGGAAGAACGGATATACGCTTGCTTTGACATGATTTTGGATGCGGGGCAGATAGCCCTGCAGATAAGGATACAGCTTGCCGCCCAATATGAGGAGATCGGGATCGTACACATTGAACAAGGTGGTCAATGTGGACTCCATCACTTTAAGCGTCGACTCCAGGCAGCGCTCCGCTCTCGGCTCGCCTTCCTTCACCGCAGTGAAGAAGTCGTCAATCGTCTTATGCTCTGCACCAGCTCCATGCGCCCAGCGGCGCAATATGCCGGGAATGGAGCCTACCGTCTCCCAACAGCCCGTATTGCCGCATTCGCACAACTCACCGTCAGGCATCACCGTAATATGGCCCACCTGCCCGTACAATCCGTTGGAGCCCTGCAGCACCTCTCCATCCGAGACAATGCCGCCGCCAATGCCTTGCCCCATCGTCACGTATACGAAGTTCGGCTCCTTCCGGCCATAACCGAACCATCTCTCCGCCAGCGCCGACGTGCGGGCGTCGTCATTCATAAGAATGTCCATACCCAGCCGTGCTTCCAGCTCACGCTTGACGGGGTAGTACTCCCAGCTTGCGAAGTTGGGGGGGACGAGCAGCGTACCTTCCTGCAGGTTCATCGGTCCCGGTATGCTTAGTCCCGCCCCCAGTATATCCGATTGCTGCAATCCCATGTCCGCTGTCATCCCTTTAAGGGAGGCCGATACGGCGAATAATACCTGCTCCGGCGTATCCGATGCGGAGAGGGGATGCTCAGTCGAGCGCAGCGTCTGGCCGGTCAGATCGGTGATAACCACTTCATAAGACGTCCTGCCGATATCGATTCCGATCATTTTCAAACGTTGCGGGTTCAGCCTCAGATTGACCCTTCTGCGTCCGACATGGCCTGTAGAGAGCTCCTCTTCCCGCAGCAGCCCCACCTTGATGAGATCTTGGGTAAGGTTGGTGATCGTCCCCGACGTCAGTCCCGTCTTCTCGACCAGTTCGATTCGCGACACCGGCTCCATGCTCCATATGCACTTCAACACTTGCGATAAATTGCTTTGCTTCACTTGTCTCAAATAACCTGATTTCGCGTTCATATTCACTCCATATTCCTTTATCCGTATTTACCAACCATCATACTATAACTATCGGCTATTTACTATGATCATTAAGAAAACCTTTATCGAAAGCCATTTAATGCTGATTGCCCGCGTTTTTATCAAAGCCATTCAATGATGATCGTCCGCTTTTTTATCAAAGCTATTCAATGATGAGTGGTCGAATGTTTTGCAAAGCACACTAATTTCGCAAGCATATAGCAGGAATTGTTGGAATAAATCACCCTGACGGTAGACAGGCTTACCGTTTGTTCTTCGGAAGTTTTCGTTCAACGCTTCCCTTCGACGTTCTGTTCGACGTTCAACGCTTTCCTTCGACGTTTCCGTTCGACGTTCAACGCTTCCCTTCGACGTTTCTGTTCGACGTTCAACGCTTCCCTTCGACGTTTTTGTTCGACGTTCAACGCTTCCCTTCGACGTTTTTGTTCGACGTTCAACGCTTCCCTTCGACGTTTTTGTTCGACGTTCAACGCTTCCATTCAACGCTCTTACGGTTGCCATCGAGCTTATTGCGTCCCCAAATCCCACTTTTTTGCTGTAACGGTCGCTATGGAGCTTATTTCATGTAATGACGTCCGATACCTCACTTTCCCGGCTCCATAAGCGCCAGGACGACCGTAAGCCTGCAAATTTGCCCTGTCTGAGCCAATTAAGCTCCGTCGCAACCGTTACAGACAGACATACCAACCGTCCAATCCTTATATCCGCTGCTTCACCATAAGGGTGACAAGTAAGAAAGACAAGTACGAAAGACAAGTAAGAAAGACAAGTACGAAAGACAAGTAAGAAAGACAAGTACGAAAGACAAGTAAAAAAGCAGAAGAATGCAGAAAATGTTTGACCAATCCGACGCCGCGCCTTATAATCAAATTCAAATTGGCAGAGTTAATTTTCTTAATGATTATATTTATTCAACGACGATCTGGCTCATTCCTGTTCGATCATTCATTCCAAGGAGGAGATGACATGGCATCCATCCCGATGGACAACGGACATGGCAAGGATGATATGGTGCATGTACAGACCAATATCGACGACATGAACCCCGAGCTGTGCCCCTATGTGGCGGAGAAGCTGATGGCTGCGGGCGCCCACGATGTCTACTGGATTCCCATTATTATGAAGAAGGGGCGTCCGGGTCTGCTATTGAACGTTCTGGTCCGCAACAGCCTTCTCGAAGCCATTGAAACCGTCATTTTCGAGGAAACGACGACATTGGGACTTCGATACATGAAGACGGATTGCAAGGGACTTGAACGTTACTTCGAGCAAGTCGACACACCTTGGGGGGCCATCACGGTCAAGATCGCCATGCATAACGGCAAAGTGGTGCAGTTCTCCCCGGAATATGCGGACTGTGAAGCGGCCGCGCGCAGAAGCGGCATCCCGTTGAAGGACGTCTACGAAGCCGCCCGCAGGGGCTACGTCGCGGAATAAGCCTGTAGTGCCCCGAACCCCGGACATGCCCCGTGCTACGGATTTAGCATGCGCCCGAGCGCGGCGATCGTCTCCCTGTGCAGCCCTTCAAAGTGATAACCCTTCCCGCCCAGGCTTGTCGGGCGGTGAATAATATTTTTCCTGGGCCGGTAATAGTAATCCCAATCCTCGTAGCCTACCTTCGCATGGTAGTCTCCCAGACGCACAATATCGAAGTTCGCCGTCATAATGCGGCTGACGGTATGCCCCAGATTCCTGGAGATGGACAACGCCTTCAGGAACACCTCCGGCCCGGTGACGGTGGAGCCGAAGTTAAGGAATGCTCCGCCGTCCAGACCGGACACGGTATGTGCATAGATGCGGAAATCCCTGCCGCTTGCGCCGCCCTGAATGCCGTAATCGACATCGGGATGCTGCTGTATAGCGTCGGTTCCCAGCGTAATGTGGACCGTACATGGGATGCCCTGCTCCAGGCAAGCGAAGATCAGACTATACGCCTTATACGGATACAGCTCTCCCCTGTCCTCCATGTCCTTCATCAAGCTCTCGCCATAGCCCAGTCCCTGCGCGTAACCCCGCTTCAGGCAATCGTGCATTCGCTCCCCCGGCTCCTTCCACATGCCCAGCCGGCCACGCTGCAGCGAGTCGGAATCGTCCTCCTCCGTATGCCCGAACGCAGCCAGCTCGTAGTCCTGGAAAGCGGCCGCGCCGTTCAGCGCGAGATGGGTAATATAACCGCGCCGTATGAGAGAGATCAGCGCCGAATTCATACCGCTGCCTACGACATTGCCGCCCAGATTGACGAGTATGGAACGTCCCTCTTGCCTGGACCGCTCCAATGCGGACAGGCATTCTCGAAAGGCCGGATCGGCCTCGCCGCTCCAGCCCTTCTCCTGCAGCTCGTCAAGCTTCCCGATTCCGCTCGCATGCAGACGGTCGGGCCTTGACGATACGGGATACAGCAGGTGCTCGTTCCTGTGAGGCGGCAGGGGCTTGCCGGGCGGTACGAATTCGGCTTCGAGCTCTTGCTTCCGCTGCAGCACCCGCCTGAACAGCTGCGGGATCGTCCGGTCGTGCAGCCCGTGGAACAGCAGCCCTTCCCCACCCAGCTTCTGCAGACGATCGATCATATTGCGGCGCGGCCGATAATAATATTCCGATTGTTCCTCGCTTGGCGCCGTATCCGCCCATACCGGCACGATATCGAAGTTGGCCGCCGTAATGTCTCGCATGGGCAATCCCTTGTTGCGGCACAGACTCAATGCCTTCAGGAAAATTTCCGGCCCGGATATCGCGGAACCGAAGTTGAGGAAGACGCCGCCGTCCGCTAACCCCGCAATGGAGCTGCACATCGAATCGAAATCACGGCCGCTTGTGGCGCCGAGCGCTTCGAAATCAACGATGGGGTGCTGGTGGATAATATCCGTGCCGATGGAGATATGGCAAGTGTACGGAACGCCCGCCAGCTGGCATTGCACGAACACGCAGTCTTCGTAATGGGGGAAGCGCTGCGGATTCCGTTCCAGATAGCGGTATAGGCTCTCCCCATAGCCCCACCCTCGAGTCACCCCGTGCTGCACCGCTTCGTTCATGTACTTCCCCGTCTCCTCCCACATGCCGAAGGAGCCGTCTTCGATGGAAGCCGCCACATCCTCCGACGTCTCCCCCAGGAAGGCCAGCTCGAAATCGTGAATGCTCGTAGCCCCGTTGCCGGAGACATGCGTCAAGATGCCGTGCCTCACCATCTCGATGACGTAACGCGACATCCCGTTCTTGATGACATGCGCCCCCATTGACCAGATGACAGGCTTTCCTGCCGCTCTCGCTTCCACAATCCGGTCGACCAGCCCGGCGAAAGCCGACTCTTCATTGCCTTGCACCGGCCAGGGTGAAATCTCATCCGTGTATGGCTGAGCCATATTGGCGATCGTCACCAAATTTTTGCGCGTGAACACAGAGTTCGTCTTCACACTCTGGAAAGAAAGCCTGGCATGCGTTTTCATGACTGTGCCTCCTTCACTTGAATTTCCAGCCAGGAGCTTATGGCGCCGTGCGGCTCCAGTTGCAGTGCCTGACCGCTCGCCGCCGCCTCCGCCAGCGTAAGCTTCGGGAGCACGTTGAACATTTCCAGCCCGATATTGTATTCGCATGCGAAGAAAGGCGCATCCCGGTCGGCGGCGAAGTTCTGCCAGTACCATACGTAAGGCCATACAGCGTTATCCCAGCGTACTTCAAGTCCCAGTCCGCTCTGTTCCCTCTGATGGACGCTGTATCGCCCCTCCGGCGCGCGAATCGCAAGCAGCTCGCGCTTCGTACCGGCAGGTGCCATCCGCGACAGGTCAACGAATTCCCCGTCTTGCTCCGCCTCGGGCCACGGCCATCGGCTGCCTGTAACGGGATGGATCACCTCGGCTCCCGGCGGGAAAGCGACTTCGGCTCCCGGCTGCAAGAAGGGGGCGCCGTAGGCGAGATGATATCCCCAGTTCGTCTCCAAGGCGACAGGCGCTTCATTGGTTACAGTCTCGTCTATTCTGACCGTCGCCTCGCCGCTTCGGAGCGCAATCACCTTGCGAATATGCAGCGGAAGCGAGCGCAGCTGATGTGTAAGCGCGATCCGCACTTCCTCCGCCTCGTCCTGAATAACGCTCATCTCCCAAGGTGCGACAGCCGCCTCGCCCCGATGAACGAGCGCACCGCGATACTCATGCGTATAGCTGACTTCCGGAATCATCTCCTGCCAGCCGCCGGGATAGGTCATCTGATAATCGGGATACAGCGCATGCGGGGGCTGGAAGCCAAGCCTCGACTGCCAGATGAAGTCCGTATCGCTAGGCTTGTGCAGCCATCTTGCCGGCTCGCCTCCGCGATCAAGAAGGAGCCATATTTGAAGCTTCTCATTCTCCAGTACCACTGCCCGATGCCGCTTGAACGTCATATCCGAGACGATGCGACAGCCGTAATTCCTCTCTCTCAACTGGCTCACCTCTCCCTCTTTACAGCTCCAGCCTGCCCAGCCACTCCTCCATATTCTGAAAATCGCCCGCTATCCAATCCGCGCCGGCCGCTTGCAGCCGGGTCAGCTTAACGGGATTGACGCCTTCCCGCCGCCTCTCGTCACTGGCCAGTCCCAGCGCCAGCGCTCCCCGCTGCCGGGCAAGCCCGATCTCCACCTTGCCGTCGCCGATAACGGCCAGCTGTCGTGCAGACAGTCCACTATTGTCCATCAGCTCCGCCAGCACCTTCTCCTTGGAGCACTCCGCCTTGCCTACCGGCGCTCCCGCGATCGTTCGAAAGAAGCCCGCAACGCCAAGCGCTTCGGCTTCCCTCAGCACATCGGGATGATCGGTGCCGCTGGCGATCAGCATCGCGACGCCCCGCTCCTGAAGCGCTTTCAGAAAGGGCAGCGCCCCTTTCATCAAATAGTTCTCGCGCCGCTCCGCACCCTTCTCTATCAAATTAAGCCGCTTCTCCACCCTCTCCAGCAGCCGTCGATTGTACTCCGCTTTATAGGACCACTCGTCCAGCACCTTCCCGTTCCATCCTTTGCGGCGCACCGTCTCCGACAGCCAGCGCATCTGATAGACCGTCTGAATGCCGGCGGACTCATTGATGTAGTCCTCAATTTCACGATCAAGGGCAGCATCTTCTTCCGGCTCCAGCTGCGCGGCTCCCCTAATGCACTCCTTCATGAAAGGGGCCATTACTTCCTCCCAGCCGGATCGCAGCGTAGACAGTGTTCCATCAAAGTCGAACAACACGCTCGTTAGCTCCTTCATTTTGCCCTCCTTATTATCTTATTGATTAAATTTATTTCAGTATAGCTGCAATCTCCGTACTTGTAAAGATTATAATCGCGGCGAAAACCGGAAATCATTCTGCCGATTTCATTTGACAACTTGGAAATTCCTGCTACTATGGAGTTATTAATCTTACTGATTGAGATAATAACTGCCAACATCTTTCAAAATCGTGCGGCGGACTGCTAAATGGATTTTTTGTCATGAAATAAAGCTGAAACCGTCGTTGCATTCGCTCCAAATGGAATTCGTGCAGTTAAATCAGGCCAAATCGCACAATATTCCCATTATCGGCCGAATTAACAGCATGGAATCCAGTTATTTGCGACAAGCAGGGGCAGATCGAGCACAGTAATGACATGGAATCCAGTTATTTGCGACAAGCAGGGGCAGATCGAGCACAGTAATGACATGGAATCCAGTTATTTACGGCAAGCAGGAGCAACTCGAGCACGATAATGACATGGAATCCAGTTATTGGCAGTCAGACAAGTTGAATCTACGAATGCTGCTTCGGGTCATACGCCACGCTCTGCCATCCGGAAATTAGTCATACGTCACGCTCTATCGTTCCGGAAATTAGAGGAATTATGCTACTAAGACCAATAGGAGGCTGATATGCAATGGATACAATTATCGGCGGCATTGACATTGGGGGAACCAAATGCGCTGTCGTAATCGGAAAGGTGCGACAGGGCGAAGTGAGCATTATCGACAAAGTTATGTACCCCACTATGCCGTCGCCCGAAGATGCGGTTGCCGACTTCATTCGGCGCCTGCGCCTGATCATGGAGCGCCATCGCATAACGAAGCTGGATGCGGTGGGCATCAGCTGCGGCGGGCCGCTGGACAGCAAGCGCGGCTTAGTCCTCTCCCCTCCCAACCTGCCGCATTGGGACCGCATCGATGTCATCTCCCCGATCAGCAGCGCCTTCGGAGCTCCCGTCGCCCTGCAGAACGATGCCAACGCTTGCGCGCTCGCAGAATGGAAGTGGGGAGCCGGCCGCGGCGCGGACAATATGATATTCCTTACGTTCGGAACCGGCATGGGGGCGGGCCTTATTCTAGGCGGGCAGCTCTATTCCGGCACGAATGATATGGCCGGCGAAGTGGGGCATATCCGCCTTGCTCCCGACGGACCTATAGGCTATGGGAAGAACGGCTCCTTCGAAGGCTTCTGCAGCGGGGGCGGCATCGCCAATCTGGCGCGGACGATGGCCCGGGACAGGCTGGCGGCGGGAGAGGCTCCGCTATTCTGCCCTCATCTCGGTCAGCTCGATGGCATCACCGCGAAGTCGGTAAGCGAAGCCGCACAGCAAGGCGATCCGCTCGCACTCGACATTTATCGTATTGTGGGGACGAAGCTGGGCAACGGGCTGGCTATGCTGATCGATCTGCTGAATCCGGAGATCATCGTCATCGGCAGCATCTATGCCAGACAGCGCGCTCTGCTGGAGCCGCTCGTCATGGAGCAGCTGCGGCGGGAGGCGCTGCCGCAAGCCTTGGCCAGCTGCAGAATTGTGCCGGCCGGGCTGGGAGAGCAAGTCGGCGACTATGCCAGCTTATCCGTAGCACACCCATAATCCTCCAGTTTTACGGTTGACAGCGCTTGTCTATGGCTATATACTGTCCATATTCGCGTCACTGCAGTTCTATCGCTCGTTTAATTTACTTAATCTTTAAACAAAAGAAAAAGGGGGCTTTCTTATCACAATTGCTGTCGTTGCCACTGTATCATCCAGTTTAATTGTAAGCGCTGTCAGTAGGGAGTCATTATTTCAAGCTTGCGAGGTGATCCTTTGAACACACAAGTTTCCTTGAAGCCTAACCCGAAGTACAAGCCAAGCCCTGTGAAGTCCATTATCAAAAATCGCTGGCTGTATTTTATGCTGTTGCCCGGTGTTTTATTTTTTATCGTATTCAAGTACATTCCCATGTACGGCATCATCATCGCTTTCCAGAACTATCAGCCGTTTCTCGGGATTGGCGGCAGCGAGTGGGTAGGATTATACCATTTCGAAAGATTGTTCACAGAGCCTTCCTTCTTCCAGCTCTTCCGCAACACACTCATCTTGGCCGTGTACCAGCTTGTCTTCTTCTTCCCGCTGCCGATCGTCATGGCGCTTATGCTGAATGAGATACGGATTGCCGCTTACAAGCGAATCATGCAGACGATGATCTATGTGCCCCATTTCATCTCCTGGGTCGTTATCATCGGTATTGTCTACGTGCTGTTCGGCACGCAGAACGGCGTCATTAACGGAATCATTGGCGAATTGGGCGGCGAGAAGATCAACTTCCTGCTAAGCACCGACTGGCTAAGACCGCTTCTGGTCATGCAGTGGATATGGAAGGAGGCGGGCTGGGGCACGATCATTTATTTGGCGGCGCTTGCCGGCGTCGATCAGCAGCAATACGAATCCGCCGTTATCGACGGCGCGAACCGCTTCCGACAGATGTGGCATATTACCTTGCCGTCCATACGCAGCACCATCGTCATACTGCTCATTCTCCATATGGGAAGCTTCCTGGATAACGGCTTCGAGCAAATCTTCCTTATGCTGAACGATTTGAACCGCGAAGTCGGGGAAGTATTCGATACCTACGTCTACACTTCGGGAATAGCCAAGGGCGCCTACAGCTACGGAACGGCTGTTGGACTATTCAAATCAGTCGTCGGTCTCATTCTCGTCGGCATTTCCAATCATTTGGCCAAAAAATTTGGAGAAGAAGGCATTTTCTAAATTGGGAGGTGTGAATCCATGAGATACAAATACCGTGCTTCACTGCTGGAGAAGCTTTTCGATGGCTCCAATTATCTGTTTCTTACCGTCTTTTCCATCATGACCGTACTCCCCTTTCTCTACGTCGTCGCCGCATCGTTCACGGCACCCGAGGAAGTGCTGTCCCGCGACTTTATTCTTATCCCTCATTCCTTTTCGATAGACGCCTACAAATATATTTTGTCTGCCGACACAGTGCTGAAGAGCATCTTCGTCACGATATACGTCACCATCGTCGGGACATTGTGCAATCTGGTGTTCACGACTCTGATGGCGTATCCTCTCGCAAGGAAGGATCTGCTGGGGCGGCGCACCATGATGTTCCTGATCCTGTTCACGATGCTGTTCAGCGGCGGAATGATTCCGACCTTCCTGATCGTGAAGGAAGTCGGATTGCTCAACTCGCTTTGGTCGCTAATTATTCCTGGCGCCATCAGCGCTTTCAACTTGATCGTCATGAAGAACTTCTTTCAGAATCTTCCCGAGGGCATTGAGGAATCTGCGAAGATAGACGGCTGCAACGATCTGCTTATTCTGATTCGCATCGTGCTTCCCTTGTCCATGCCGGCCATCGCCACCTTCGGCCTGTTCTACGCAGTCGGGCATTGGAACAGTTACTTCGGCGCCGTCCTCTACTTGAGCGATCCCGATAAATGGCCGCTGCAAGTACTGCTCAGGAAGGTCGTTATATTAGCGCAAGGAGGTGTGGGAGATTCCGATTTGTTCAACGAAAGCTTCGTGCCGCCGTCGTTAACCGTCAAGTATGCCATTATCGTCATCTCGACGGTGCCGATTCTTCTCGTTTATCCGTTCTTGCAGAAGCACTTTACGAAAGGGGTACTGCTTGGTTCTGTCAAAGGATAAGGCAGGGTGCAAGCGGCAAAGCAAAGAAAAGGGAGGCAATCCAATGAATCTTCGGAACAAAAAGTGGAAGCTCGTATCCACTCTATTATCGGGAGCGTTATTGTTGTCCGTCGTCTCAGGCTGCTCGGGCGACGGGAAAGACGGATCGAATGCCGGCAAGAAGGTATCCATCACGGTGTCCAATTACGATATTGAGACACTGAAGGACGACAGTCCCTACATTAAGAGGCTGCGCGAGCTCTCCGGATACGATATCGACTTCACATGGGTACCGGTGGACAAGTACAAGGAGCGTCTCTCCACCTCGATCGCCGGCGAAAACCTGACGGACATCGTCGTCGGCAGCTCGACGGACGGTCCCATCTATAACGCCATCAAGTCGGGATTGTTCTGGGAGGTCGGTCCTTACTTGAAGGAATTCCCCAACCTGGCCGGCTTGAACGAGCAGGTATTGAACAATACCAAGGTCGACGGCAAAATCTACGGCGTCTACCGGGCTCGTCCGCTATCGCGCGAAGGCATCATATTCCGCAAGGACTGGCTCGACAATCTGGGATTGGAAGCGCCGGACACGTACGATGAGTTCATCGATCTGCTTTACGCATTCACCAACGACGATCCCGACGGGAACGGCAAGGACGATACGTACGGCATCTTCGCCGGGGGCGGCAACGTCAGAGCGTTCTTAACGATGCATGGCGTCGCGCAAAAATGGCATCTGGAAGAGGACGGAACGATTAATGTCTGGTTCTTGACAGAGCCGTTCAAAGATGTCGTCCGGCTGTTCAAGAAGATGTACGACGACGGTGTCATCCCTACCGATTATCTGCTGCTGAAGGAACCCGAGGAGATGAACAAGAGCCATATCGGCATTAAAACCGGAGCGCTTGACGATGTGGACAAGCTGTTCAAGGAGCTGCCGAAGCTGACCCCGACTGCGGTGCTCGATGTGATGCAATATCCGAAAGGTCCGGACGGCGTGCGCCGAGCGAAGGGAACGAGCGGGTTCAACGGCATGTACATGATTCCGAAGACGAGTGTCAAAACCGAAGAACGCTTGAAGGAAGTGCTGGGCTTCCTCGATATGCTGTGGAGTCCGGACGGACAGAACCTGTTCAATTGGGGGCTGGAGGACGTCAACTATAAAGTGGAAGACGGAAAGGCTATCGTCACGAATCCCGACTTCGGGAAAAATGCGCAGGATATATTCCAGATCAGAAGCGACGATGGAAAAAAAGCGCTGCCAGGCGCCGAGGATGCCGTAAATTCCAAAGTGAAGAAGCTGCAAACGGAAAGCGAATCGTTCGCAATCTTCGATCCGACGACGAATATCGATTCGGAGACATATAATGAGAGAGGCAAGCAATTGGAAAAAGACGTGGAAGCGGCCATGAACAAATACATTACCGGAGAAATTGCGGAAGACGAGCTGGACAAAGCGATTCAAAGCTGGAAAGAGCTGGGCGGCGATCAAATTCTGAAGGAATTCAACGAAGCTTATCAAAAACAAAATAGCAACTGAATAGCCGAAGGCAAGCGGAAAGCGGCGGAGTAGAGCATCGGCTCTGCTCCCCGTTTTCCTGCTTCTATTATGTATCGGAAGGGTGGGACGACTATGGCAGAGAGAAGGCTTCGCCTAACGGAGAAATATATGCACTTCCCGATCGAGGAAGGCCAACCGGAAGTGCAGATGACAATGAAGGGTGAGAACATGCTTCGCCAGTTCACGATTAGGCTCGCTGACGGAGCCGCGGATTACTGGATGTCCGTAGACATCGGCTCCTTACGGAACCAGGAGGTAACCGTATCGGTCAATGAATGCAAGCAGGAGCAGCTGGGGGCATTGGAGCAAGGCGGCAGTATAAAACATGCCGAACAGTTGTATCGGGAGCATTCCCGTCCGCAGCTTCATTTCAGCGCGAGACGCGGATGGTTGAACGATCCGAACGGTCTGGTCTATGCTGACGGACTCTATCATTTATTCTACCAGCATAATCCCTATGACCGGAATTGGGGCAACATGCATTGGGGGCATGCGGTGAGCAGAGATCTGCTGCATTGGCAAGAGCAAGAGATTGCTCTCTATCCCGATAAGATGGGGACGATGTTCTCCGGATCGGCGGTAGTGGATTGGCATAATACGAGCGGCTTGCAGGAGGGAGAAGCTTCTCCTCTTGTTATGCTTTATACGGCTGCCGGCGGAACATCTGCCTTATCAGAGGGCAAGCAGCATACGCAATGCCTCGCCTATCGCAATGCGCAAGGCGGGTGGAGCAAATACGAGGGCAATCCCGTTGTGCCGCACATGGCGGATGGCAATCGCGACCCCAAGGTCATATGGCATGAACCTACCCGCCGCTGGGTCATGGCGCTTTATCTGGAAGGGAACGATTACGGCATCCTCGTCTCGCCGGATTTGAAGCAATGGCATATGACCTGCAGATTGACGATGCCCGGCATGGATGAATGCCCGGATCTGTTCCCGCTGCCTGTCGATGGCGATGCAGCTCGCGCCAAGTGGGTGTTCTGGGCATGCAAGAGGGGCGGCTACCAACTAGGCGACTTCGACGGCGAGATATTCACCCCGGAGAGCGACGTGATGTACACTGTGCCGGAAGGGGCGAACAGCTATGCCGCACAGACCTGGAGCGATATTCCCGCTTCCGACGGAAGAGTCATACAGACGTCTTGGGCGCGCGGAACCTCCTGGCCCGGAATGCCGTTCACCGGCTACATGACGTTCCCATGCGAGCTGGCACTCGTGACGACTGACGATGGGATTCGGATGGCACTCACTCCTATCCGAGAGATTCGCCTCATCAGGCAAGGCGTAACCAGCTTCGGTCCCCGAAGATTGACCGGCTCCCACGCTCCTCTCGAGCATGGAATGGAGCTGCTGGACATTGAGCTGGAATGGAAGCCGGATGAGCGCAGCAAGCTGACGATTGAATCCAACGGCTCCTCCATCGTATACGATGCGGATGCGGAACAAGTGACTTGCGGTCAGGCCGTGTCGCCGCTTCGCAAGAGACCGGATGGCACAGTTAAGCTGCGCATCATTGCCGACCGCACTTCTCTGGAGACATTCGGCAACGACGGCCTGCTCTATATGCCGGTAAGCATTCCTCCCAAGCCGGAAGCGCAAGGACTGCGTATATTCGCCGGCGAGGGAGCCGGAGAGCTGTTGTCGCTCGAGATTCATGAACTGGAGAGCATCTGGGCTGCTCCATAGCATATGGAGAATCGGCAGGCAACCGTCACTTCTCCCGCATACTGGGGTTGAACCGCAAGCTCTGCA
The DNA here is from genome assembly GCF_025567625.1 of Paenibacillus sp. J5C2022. Lineage (GTDB taxonomy): Bacteria > Bacillota > Bacilli > Paenibacillales > Paenibacillaceae > Pristimantibacillus. The sequence goes on from NZ_JAOQJC010000057.1 coordinate 19,414, forward strand.
GATGCCTCCCGGCAACTGCAGAGCTTCTCTCGATCTGAAAGCCGAATGCAGGCTTCAATCTCTCGGCTGGACCGCTTCCCACTCCAGCATATTCGTCTCCACCACCGGAAGCTGCTCATCGTACGGAATGCGGAACGTCTTAATTTCGCAGGGACGGAAGTCCGCTTCAATTGTTCTGTTCCACTTCGGCAGCTTGATCACAGCCCTGCACGCTTCCTTAATGGTCTCGCAGCAGCGAAGAATCCAGGCCTCCCCTTCCTCCGCTTTCTTCCATGCGATGACCACGATGTTGCTCCGGTCTACCGCAATATAAGAATTCTCCTGGGGCAGCGAGCCGATATGGTAAGTCTCCGTCACCGTTGCCGGCGGCTGATTCAGCTCCATCGCCCGTCTAACCGTCTCTGAGCTTTCCCATTCTCCTTCATGCGGCAGCAGCGAATAAGCGAACCGTTGAATGCCCTGATCGATGAATGTGTACTCTCCGTCCGGCTCAGGCACTTTCGGCTCGTGATGGGCATAGATCGGACTGCGGAGTACGGTAAATCCGATGACCTCGTTATGCATGCTGAAGCTGTACTTGCTGTCGTTGAGAATGCTGATGCCGTAAGGCTTGTCGATTCGCGGTATGTATCCGGAATAGTTGATCCACGACTGTCCCGGTTCCTCCTCGCCGTTCGCCTCCCGGGATATATGACCGTACGGAATTTCATAAGTTGGCCGGTAGCAGGACAATGCGACGGGGAACATCAGCTTCAGCATGCTGAATCTCTCTCTCCAGTCGACCGTTGCTCTCACATGAATGACATCGAGTTCCCGGTACATCGTAAAATCCTGAACCAGCTTGGAGCTTCCGTATTCGCTTACAACGCGAATCGTCGCGCTCACCGGGCCATGCTCCAGCAATCGGATGCTCTTCGCCTTGAATTGCCCCGCTTCCTTATCGAAGCGGTGGACGAAATGGCTCCACGTATCGGAATCATCCGCAATGACAACCGGCCTTGCCGCCTCTCCCTTGAACAGGTTGACGCTCAGCTTCTTATCCCACAGCCCCGAGATATAGCCGGTCGAAGGATCGAACTCCAGACGATAGCGGCTATTCTCCATGCCGTGATGATGAGCCTTCAGCTCCTTGCCGCCCGTATCTGCCCCCCTGGCAATGACTGCATGCTCACGCTTTCGATAGACGCGGTACACCCGATAGCCCATCGAAGGCAGCTCATCTACAAAGCTGAGCTTGTAACGCTTGTTGATGCCGGACGTGGTAGAACTTGGGGAGGATGCCTGCAGCGGCAATTCCCTTCCGGCAGGATCGACGATGACAGGCTCCTCCAACCCGCCTACTTCCGCCTCCACCAGCATCGGATGCGACCATGCATGCGGGTTGAACACGACGAGCGGCTTCATCTGTTCCTCTTGCGGAATATCTATATTCCAGGAGACGGATTGCATCGCATAGTTCAATGCACGGTCCGCAATCGCCATCGCCTCGCCATATTCGTTCCTGGCATCGTCGTACGCTTCCTCAATGCTTGTACCGGCCAATATATCGTGGAATTGATTGAACAATACATTCTTCCATGCCCGGCCGAAGCTGTCGGGATATGGCTGGCCGGTTGCCCGCTCCGCAAGGGAAGAGAGCTTCTCGGCAAGGATCAGCTTGTTCTCCGCTTGCCGGTTCCATTGCTTTATGCCGGAATGGACCGCATAGCAACCGCTGGCATGATGCTGCAAGTCATCATGCACGACGGGAAGCTCCATTCCGTTCCGCTCAATGGCCTCGAAGTAGGCATTCGGCGAACTGAACACAAGCTCGGGAATATCCGGCTGTCCGTTCAGCTCCAGAATATTTTTTAAATTCTCGATAGTCGGCCCCCCTCCATGATTGCCGACCCCGTAGAACATCATCAGCTCGTTCAGAGGATCATTGAGATGACCCGATATGCGGCGAATTTTCGTCTCCAGAGACTTTCCCCATGTTCCATACTCATACATAAGGCGGAAGGCAGTAACGCGCGATCCGTCATCGGATTCCCACTGGAATAGCGGTCCCGGAAGCGACTTCTCGTGCGGCATCGGGCGCATGAATACATAAGCGTCCATGCCGCTTCCGCGAAGCAGCTGCGGCAGCATCCCATGATGGCCAAAGCTGTCCACGTTATAGCCGACTTTAGCGGTTACGCCGAATTTTTCCTTGAAGTATCGCTGCCCGACAAGCGCTTGCCTGACGAAGGATTCGCCCCCCGGAATGTTGCAGTCCGGCTGAACCCACCAGCCGCCCACAATGACCCAGCGCCCTTCGGCAACCCGTTCTTTGATTTCCTGGAACATAGCCGGATCGTTATGCTCGACCCATTCGAACATCGCTGCTGAACTGCAAGTGAATATAAAATCCTCGAACTCCTTCATGCGGTCAAGTGCGGAGCGGAACGTTGCCTTGACCTCCTGAAAGCCTTCTTGCCATCTCCATAACCAAACCGGGTCAATGTGAGCGTTTCCAATCATATGGAGTTTCTTTTTCATTCATTCTCCCTCCTCGGACTGTTGTTGCTGCGATGATCGTTTTTTCAAGCCATTCACCATTCCATTTTCTCATTCATTAAGCTTATTGGCGAGCCTACCAACCTTCACATCCTCCTTTTTAAGCAAATTATAGGCGCTTGTCTCCCCACTGTCAACGATTCTCTTCCCAAGAAACAGTTGATTTTGCTCCAGTTTGCTTTATAATAAGGTGTGAATAATTTAATGAATAAGTTAACGTTGGAACAAGGGGGACTGCACGAATGAGCTTATGCAAGAGCTCTCTCACACTGGGGAAATACCCCATGAAGGAGCGAAAGTTCTATACGGTCAAGGACGGATTGCCGCACGACGAAGCGTTGAGCATTGCCGTCTCGGAACAAGGCGTCCCGTGGGCATCCACCGCAGGAGGACTGGTCCGATTCGATGGGGAACGCTTCGTGGACGCGTCCCCGCCGGATGCGGATGGCGGGACGGTATTCCATCTGCTGTTCCGCGACAGCATTGACCGGCTATGGGCGGCAAGCGAGTCCGCACTCTACTGTCTCTGCGAGGGCAGTTGGGCAATCAGCTCTATACCCGGCAGTGTACTTGCCTTGGACGAGGACAACCAGGGCACATTGTGGGCGAGCACCTCGGAGGCGCTGTATGCCTTGAGAGGGGCGGAATGGACTCGCATTGCCCGCATGTCCAACGCCGCCACATCGTTAGCCGCTTTCGGCGACGGCCATGTATTCGCAGGAACGGCGGACGGACTGCTGGCACTGGACGGCAAGCGCCCCCATTGGTTCCATATATCCTCTGCCGCCAGCGGACTTGTAAGCGATAACATTCGTGCAATGACCGTCGACGCATGGGGGCACATCTGGGCGGCGACAGATAAGGGCGTCGCCGTCTACGATCATCGTCAGCATTGGTTCGTGCTCGACGACAGACACGGCCTGCCCTGTTGCGACTGCACGGATATCCGTCTGGGGAATGACGGCAGCGTGTATATTGGCACCTCAGGCGGACTTGTGCATCTTCTGGAAGGACGTATGAAATTCTACGGCTACAAGAGGTGGCTTCCCGATCAGAAGGTGCGCAGTATCGCGCTCTCCCCCGTCGACGGGACAGTCTGGGTCGCCACACCTGCGGGTATTAGCCGGATATCGACCAGAAGCATGACTTTGGAGGAGAAGGCCGTTCACTTCAATGAACAGGTGGAGCATTACCATACGCGCAGGGGTTATGTGACGATTCGCTTGCTGTCAGAGGAAGGCAATCTCGGAAGCGGAGAGGTCGAAATATCCGACAACGACGGTCTCTGGACCGCCAATTACGCAGCGGCGCAGTCATTCCGTTACGCCGTTACCGGAGAGGAGGAAGCGAAGCGGCTGGCCTGGCGTTCCATTGAAGCTATGCTTAAGCTCACCGGCATTACCGATATTCCGGGCTTCACGGCCAGAGCTATCCGTCACCGCACGGAGAGCCAGTTCGGCAACGGTCGCGCAGAGTGGCATCTAACGGAAGACGGGGAGTGGGAATGGAAGGGAGAGACGTCAAGCGATGAGATGGTCGGCCACTTCTATGCCTACTCGCTCTATTACGACCTTGCGGCTGACGAAGCTCAGAAGGAAGAGATCCGTCGGGCGGTCAAGGGCATTGCCGACCATATACTGGGCAACGGTTATCAGTTGATCGATAAGGATGGCGAAAGAACGACATGGGCTGTATGGGGGCCGGATCAATTAAACCGGGAAGACAAGTGGCGGGAACAGCGCGGTGTGAACTCGCTCGAACTGTTGTCCCATCTGAAAGCCGCTGCCTATATGACTGGCGAGGCTGCCTACGAAGAGGCATACTGCGAGCTGATTAAAGAGCATCATTACGCTATGAATACGATGCGTCAGAAAATAGAGCAGCGCTTGTCGCACATCGACGACAACCTTGCATTCCTCAGCTATGTTCCTCTCCTGCGCTACGAGCGGGACCCTCAGCTTCGCAGCATGTATCTTATGGGGCTGGAGCATCACTGGCAGCATGAGCGGGCCGAGCGAACGCCGCTATGGAACATTATTTACGGAGCGCTTACGGGAAGAGCCTGCGAGCTTGAAGCGGCCGTTCAGAGCATGGCCGAGCTCCCGCTGGATCTCATTCACTGGCCGGTCGTCAACAGCCACCGCTGCGACTTGAAGTGGGATGAGGAGTTGGAACGGAGCGGTTACAAGCAGCTTAAGGAGCCGCTCCCGTATGACGAGAAGCCGTTGTCCAAATACGATTCCAATCCGTACCTGGCGGACCGCGGCAACGGCATGAGAGCCGAAGACGGCACCTTGTTCCTGCATCCCTACTGGATGGCCAGATATTTCGGTCTCATTAAGGAGGAATAGCGATATGAGCTTCATGATGTATGTCGTCAGGCATGGACAGCCTGCCAAGGAAGAAGACGGGTACACGGTCAAGCAGGACCCGCAGCTAAGCGATCTGGGATTGGAGCAAGCCGATTGCGTCGCCGAACAATTCGAGAGATGGGGCGGACTTGACGCAATCTACTCCAGTTCCCTGCTGCGAGCGATGCAGACGGCACAGCCGATCTATCACAGGCTGCAAGTGCCATGGCATGTCTGGCCTTCGCTCTGCGAGACCGGAAGACGGGAATGGCCGCTTATGCGGAAGCTTCAAGGCGAAGGCGGCTATGAGACGCATCTGGCAGCGGAGACGATGAAGAGGCATGGACTGAATGAGCATTACCCTTCCCTCACCCGGCTCCAGCTGCAGTATCCCGGCATTCGTATCGAGCAGCCTTATCCATGGCCTGAAGCCTGGTACCCCGAGCTTGCCGCAGAGACCAGAGAACGCTGTTACGACCGGGCGGAACGAAGCATTGCCGCTATATGCGAGAGCCATATGGGAACGGAAGCCCGTGTAGCTGTCGTATGCCACGGCGCTTTCGGCTCGGTACTGATGAACGCTTTGCTGAGCGGAACGCCCTGCGACCATATCCGATTCCATCAAGCGCATGCCGCAATATCCCTTGTGGAAGTCGCGGATAACGGCACAGCCGCCCTGCACTTCCTTAATCATGTCAATCATATGCCGCTGGACAAAATAACGGAAGGCAGCCGTTAAAGCTGTTAAGCGGAAAATCAACCTGCTGCATAGCAGAAATGAATGAGGTGGGTATATGCAAGCCGACTCTTTTAAAGGAATCTATGCTTTGCTGTTAACTCCGTTCCAGGAAGACGGATTGATAGATTGGCCGGGCTATGAACGCTATGTCGATTGGCAGCTGTCGCACCGGCCGCATCACTTATTCGCAGTCTGCGGCAGCTCGGAGATGCGCATGCTGGACTTGCAAGAGAGACTGAAGCTTGCGGAGAGAGCCATCGCACGGGCAGGAGACACTCCGGTAGTCGCAACCGCCAATGTCGAATCCAGCCTCGATGCGCAGAAGGAGGAACTTCGTCGCATGGAGCAAACCGGCGTCTCCGCGCTTGTATTGACGACGCAAGGACTCGGTGACGAGGACGAGCGATTAATAGAATATGTGGAGACAATGGCTGCTTTAACCTCCCTCCCCATCATCCTGTACGAGCTTCCGGGAGCCGGCCCCCGCTGTATTCGCCCGTCCGTATATAAGCACTTCGTGGACGCAGGCACGATCGTCGGCGTTAAGGACACGACTTGCACGATAGAAGGCATAACCGGGAAAATAAAGGAAGCTCCATCCAGTCAAGTGCTTCAGGCGAACATCCCCTTTGTTCTGGATGCTCTGCGTGCCGGTGCCGGCGGCGTCATGTCCACGCTCAGCACGGCTTGCACGCCCTTGCTGTTGAAGCTATGGGAGGAAGTAATTCGGAACGATGGTGCCGCGGACGATACCCACGGCTTGCTTGTCGGATTGAACAGTGTGCTGGGCTCCTGCTTCCCATCCACCGCTAAATATTGGGTTTCGTTAACCGGCATCCCTATCCGCCCCTTGACCAGACAAGGGAATACGCTGGAGCCCGCGCATGCCAGAGCCGTGAGAGCTTGGTACGACTGGGCGGTCCGGCAAGGAATCATATTATAACGAGGAGGAATTTGCTATGAAGAAGTATGCCATTATTGGAACGGGCGGCAGAGCGAGAAACTTCTATGAATCTCTGGTCAATGACTTTAAAGGACGTGCGGAGCTGGTAGCCTTCTGCGACATTAATCAGACACGCATGGACTTCTCCAACCACATTCTGCGTGAGCAGCATGACCATCCCGGCGTCCCGACTTACCGCAGCCATCAATTCGACGATATGATCAAGGAACAGCGGCCGGATGTCGTCATCGTAACCACGATTGACCGCACGCATCACCGCTATATCATTCGAGCTATGGAGATGGGCTGTGATGTCATTACCGAGAAGCCGATGACGGTAGATGCCGAGAAGTGCCAGGCGATTGTCGATGCCGTACACCGGACAGGCCGCCAGGTGAAGGTGGCGTTCAATTACAGATACGCACCGCACAATACCAAAATCCGCGAGATCATCATGGACGGGGTTATCGGCGAAGTGTACTCGATTCATTTCCAATGGATGCTGAACACGAAGCATGGCGGCGATTACTTCCGCAGATGGCACCGCGACAAGCGCAACAGCGGCGGCCTGCTTGTCCATAAAGCGACGCATCACTTCGATCTGGTCAACTTCTGGCTAGGCTCTGAACCGAAGACGGTTATGGCGATGGGCGATCTGCGGTTCTACGGTCGCGAGAACGCGGAGGAAAGGGGCGTAACGGCGTTCTATCAACGGTCACATGGCAGCGAAGCGGCGATGAGCGATCCTTTCGGCCTGGACATGGCCTCTAACCCGACGCTAAAGGCGATGTATCTGGATGCCGAGCATGAGGACGGCTACCAGCGCGATCAGAGCGTATTCGGCGATGGCATTAGCATCGAGGATACGATGGCCTTGCTGGTGCGTTACAAGAATAAGGCCATCCTGAACTATTCCTTGAATGCTTATGCGCCATGGGAAGGCTTCATGATCTCCTTCAACGGAAGCAAGGGCAGATTAGAGGTGAAGCTGAATGAGCAGACGTATGTCAATGCCGGAGGAAGCAAGGAACTGGAAGGCGCTGTCGAGACGAAGGAGCTGATGGTGTTCCCTATGTTCGGCCGTCCGTATGAAGTGGAAGTAGAGAATTTGAAGGGAGGCCACGGCGGCGGCGACCCGCTTCTGATGGAAGATCTGATCGGCGAGCCAAGAGAAGACCGGTTCAAACGAGCCGCTTCCCATGTGGACGGCGCTAAATCCATTCTTATCGGCATAGCAGGGAATATCTCCATGCAGACCGGCCTGCCCGTAGAGCTGGATCGGCTGGTCAAGCTTTAAGCGGCTCCATTCAAACTCACGACGCGGCTTAACGATGCAATGGCGGTTCGTGCAGTCATGTACGCCCGCACCGCCATTGCACAAGGAAAAAAGAGCCTTCCTCAACGGAAAGGCTCTTCAATATTCTTTATTCCATGCTTTCAATGACGTGCCCAACAGATTACCAACCGAACAAAGCATCGATGAACGGCTTCGTATGGCCGCCGGGATACATGACATAGAGCAGCGTATAGACGGCCACTCCTGTAATCGCCGTAATGAACCATATGACGGAAGTGATCCGGCCCAGCTTGCGATGCTTGGCGAACTTCTTCTTATAGCCCAGCGTCAGCGTCGTAATGCCGAATACGGCTGCAACGGTAGCCAGCGTAATATGAAAGAATAGAAAGACCAAGTAATACGGCTTCAAGCTATCAGGTCCGCCCCATGTCGTATTGCCGACAAATATAGTGCGAGATGCGTAAATAATAAAGAAGATAACTGCCGCAACCGCCGCATAGAACATCACCTTCTGATGCTGCTCCAGCTTGCGCTGGACGGCCAACCGCCAGCCAATGGCGACCAGAATCGCACTAAGCACAATGAAAAATGTGCTTATCGTCGGCATAAGCGTAAATTCGTCCACTTCCTCCACTCCCCAATCCTAAGTTAACGATATCACTTCCCGAATCTTGCTACACCGCACCCGGGTTAGGAAGATCATCTTCCTTATGCTCCCGCTTGAACCATTGCTTGAAGATGTAAGCCAATATAATGCCGAACATCACTTCCTGCACCAGCTTCATGACGATGCCGCCCATCTGCTGATCCTCCAGGACGCCGAACGGATTGAAGAAGTCCGGTCCGCCATATTGCTCCAGCAAGAAGCTGGTGTCGCCGGGAATGCAATAGCCCATAGCATCCGCCCACACGGCAGGGTCGTTATACGTCGCATACAGCGGATCGGGCGTGAAAATAATAAGCGCACAAGCCGGAGTTAGCAATACGCCGCTCGCAAATACATAAGCCATCCGCTTCACATCGGTCAGTCTTGCCCATTCCCTGACCGGGGGAGCAATCTGCCACCACATCATAAATGCGGTAATGAATAGCAGAATATAATAGAGTCGATGCACGAGGAAATTCGTCATGACATAATCATGCACGAGCGGCACATGATAGAGCGAGAATAACATATTGAACAGAACAAGCGTCACGACAGGATGCATGAGAAAGCGAAGCTTGCCCCAGAAGCTGGCTGAGAACATTTTCTTCCAGATGAATTCCGGTACAGCCAGCAATACCATAGGCGGAACAATCAAGTAGGAGATCGACATATTCACCATATGGAAGGTGAACATGAGATGCCCCAATATATTGACGGGACCGCCGTGCGCAATATAGACAAGCAGAGCGGCGCTGATGAACGACAGCTTCTGCAAGGCGCTGGCCCCTCTCTCGCCCGGGTAGTGCTTCTCTCTCCACGGACCGACCAGATACAAATACAAGATGACCAGTCCGATCATTGCAAATAGGAACATGGGCGTCCACACTGCTCGAAAACTAAATAATTCTAAGCCAAACATGCCAGGTGGCTCCTTTCTCATCCATCCAGTAGTACAAAAGAAGAGGGACCCGCTACAAGGGACCCTCCTCTGTTCAGTTCATGCTAACGTATTACCACCAAACCCAGTACTCGGCCATAATGACACATGTAAAGACGATGACGACGCCGGACATAATGCCTATAATCGCGAATGCGTGTCCGCGGTCCTTCATATGCATCCAGAACGCCAGCTGCACGAACACCTGCAGAATGGCCGTGGCGACCAGGATAATGTAGATAAAGTCTTTGTTAATGCCCCCGCCCATAACGGTTGCGAAAGCGACAAGCGTTAAAAGAATGGAGAAGATAAAAGCGATAATATGCTTTTTGGGACCTTCTACCTTGTGACGTTTCGTCTGTTCAGGTGCAGAATGATTGCTTGCCATCCTGTTAGCCCACCTTTCCCATCAAGTAAACGACTGTGAAAATGAATACCCATACGACGTCGATAAAGTGCCAGTACAACCCGGCAACATATGCCTTAGGCGCAGTGACAACGGTAAGGCCCTTCTTCTTCAGCTGAATAATAATGGATGTTATCCATAAAATGCCGAACAATACGTGGGCGCCGTGGAAGCCTACAAGCGTATAGAAGGATGAGCTGAACGCACTTGTCGTAAAACCGTGTCCTTCATGCACATAATGATAAAACTCGTAAATTTCCAATACCAGAAAGCCAAGACCAAGCACTACGGTAACGATCAACCAGTTAATTAAGGCTTTGACATTGTGCTGATGCAGCGCCTGCGTCGCGAATACACTCGTCAAGCTGGACGTCAACAGGATGCCCGTTGCCAGAGCAACAAGGCCAAGATCGAACAGATGCTGCGGCGAAGGCCCGTCAAGCACTTGATGACGCAGCGCAAGAAACGCGGCGAACAGCGTTCCGAACAAGACGGTCTCGCCGCCCAGGAACAGCCAGAAGCCCAATACTTTATTGCGTCCCTCGAGGGTCGCCTTTTCCGGCTCATGAGGCAGCGCGCCTTCTACGTGTGAATGTGCACTCATGCTTTGCCCCCCATATCTTTAAGGATTTCTTCTTCTTCAATGTGGAAGCCATGATCGTCGATAACGGACCGCAGCAGCATACAGAACAACGTGATAGCCAATCCTGCTCCACCTACAATCAAGCCAATCTTGATGCCGCCAACGTAACCCCAATCCTTGGCATACATGAAGCCAAAGCCTGCAATGAACAAGCCGACGCTCATAATAAACGGAAGGATGGAAGGACTCGGCATATGAATCGGACCGATCGGCTCGGCAGGCGTCATGCTGCTATGCCCATCTTCCTTCTCTTTCCAGTAAGCGTCATAACCGCGTACAAGCGGCGTTTGCGCGAAGTTGTACTCCGGTGGAGGAGAAGGAATCGTCCACTCCAGCGTACGACCGTCTTCCCACGGATCGTTAGGCGCATTCTTCGGCTTGAAGGATGTGATAAGTACGTTGAGCAGGAATACGATCGTGCCGACACCCATCAGAAGAGCGCCAATCGTACTGATCAGGTTCATCTCATTAAAGCCCATGCCGTCGAGATATTGCCATATACGGCGCGGCATCCCCATCAGCCCGAGGAAATGCTGCACGAAGAAGGTCAGATGGAATCCGATAAAGAATGTCCAGAATGTCAGCTTGCCCAGACCTTCATTAAGCATGCGACCGAACATCTTCGGCCACCAGAAGTGCAGCCCTGCGAACAGGCCAAGCACCAATCCACCTACGATGACATAGTGGAAGTGGGCAACGACGAAGTACGTATCGTGATATTGGAAGTCCGCAGGAGCTGCGGCCAACATGACGCCCGTTACGCCGCCCATAACGAAAGTCGGGATAAAGCCCACCGCGAACATGTTCGCCGTAGTAAACTTAATGGAACCGCCCCACATCGTAAACAGCCAGTTGAAAATCTTGATGCCCGTCGGAACCGCAATCAGCATCGTCGCAATGGAGAACAGCGCATTCGCCACGGGTCCAAGGCCTGTCGTAAACATGTGGTGAGCCCACACCATGAAGCCCAGGAAGCCGATCAGTATCGTTGCGAATACCATGGAGCTGTATCCGAACAAGCGCTTGCGCGAGAACGTGCTGACCACTTCAGAAATAATGCCGAATGCCGGCAGGATAAGAATATAAACCTCAGGATGCCCGAAAATCCAGAAGATATGCTCCCACAGAACGGCGTTGCCGCCTGCGGACGGATCGAAGAAATTGGCATCGAATATCCGGTCGAACATCAATGCCGCCAGACCTACCGTCAAGGCAGGGAAAGCGAACAAGATAAGAGCGGATGTAATGAACGCCGTCCAGGTAAACAGCGGCATGCGCATGAATGTCATGCCCGGAGCGCGCATGTTAATGATCGTAACCAGGAAGTTGATGCCGCCCACAAGTGTACCGATACCGGCTATCTGCAGACCTAGCACGTAATAGTCCATACCGTGATGGCCGCTGTACGTCGTGCCGGCCAGCGGGGCATATGCCGTCCAGCCCGCATCAGGCACATGGCCTGTCAGCCAGCTGATGTTCAGCAGCAAGCCGCCGAACAGGAACGTCCAGAAGCCAAGCGCGTTGACGAATGGGAATGCGACGTCGCGCGCGCCAATCTGAAGCGGTACAACCGCATTCATCAAGGCGAACAGCAGCGGCATCGCCGCAAGGAAGATCATTGTCGTGCCGTGCATCGTAATAAGCTCGTTGAATGTATTCGCGCTAACGAAGTCGTTTTGCGGCATCCAGAGCTGAATCCGGATCAGAATCGCTTCCAGACCGCCGATCAGGAAGAAGAATCCTCCCGCAATCAAATACAATATACCAATTTTCTTATGGTCAACCGTTGTCAGCCAGTCCATCAGGCCTGTATAACGTTTGACCGCATGCGCATTTGCATGAGCCAAGGTAGGTACCTCCTTCAATCACTGATGATGTTAGTTTTATTCATAATCAAGCGTCATCTGGGAGAGATATTCCGCAATCCCTTCAAGCTCTTTATCCGTCAAATCATAGGCATTGGCCATCTTGTTGCCTGGCTTGTGCTTTTCCGGATTTTTGATCCATTTGTAGAGATTGTTGTATAGAGTATCCTCGTGCTTGTACTTCTGTTCACCAGCTTCAACATTGATTAGAATGCCACCTACACTTTCGCGGCTCGCAATACCGGTCAAGTTCGGATACAAGTCCATTCCGGAATCGCCGATTGCATGGCAAGTCAGACACTTGCTCTGGAAAGCCTCAGCGACGGCAGGGTCGCTTGGAAGCGCTACAGGTTCTTGAATGGCTGCAGTCCAGCGATCGAATGATGACGGATTCACCGCTTTAACCTTGAAGTCCATCAATCCGTGCGAAGGTCCGCACAGCTCGGCGCACTTCCCTTGGTAAACGCCTTCCTTAGGAGCAGAGAAGTACATATGGTTTGTGTTGCTGCCTGGATTTGTGTCAATCTTGCCCGCAAGCGCAGGAATCCAGAAGGAATGCAGCACGTCTGCCGTTTTCGTCTCAACCGCGATCGTCTTGCCTGTCGGAATGACCAGCTCCTGAGCCGTCTTGATGCCTAGCTCCGGATATTCGAACTCCCACCAGTATTGGTGCGACGTTACGATAACCTTGACCGCATCGGGATCATTGCTGTAATCCTTGGACAGATTGAATACGGATTGAACTGTAGGAACAGCGAGAATAACAAGCAGGATGATTGGAATGACGGTCCAAATAATCTCCAGTTTGTGGTTTCCTTCAACCTGTTCCGGAATGGTCTTATCGCCTTTGCGTCTCCGATAACGGATAATTATGTACAAAGACAGTGCAAAAACGACGACAACCACGAACGACATGATGGTAATGGAAAGCTTCATCAAGCCGAGCTGCTCTTCCGCTACCGGCCCCTGAGGGTTCAATGCCGACAGGTCTTCCCTTCCGCACGCCGATAGTACGAGCACCATAATGGCCATTAGCGGCGCAAGCCGTTTTACAAATTGCCACCGTTTCATCATTCATCAACCCCACTTTTGACGTTTTCGCAGCTGCCTGTATCCGTGGCAAAGCGGCTCGCTGCGTGTTTCACAGATGTTGTTTCAACCCCTGCAACTTAAATCACTTTATTAAATATAAAGTTGAACCCCTTTTTTGTCAATGTTCCACAGAGAGTTCACAAATTGTTCTCAAAGCTGTCAAAAAGGCGATTTTATGCGCTTTTCAAGCCTTGTCGCCGCCTTCCATTCTCACCTTCTTCCGCCTGTCCGGAACACCCTGCACTACCCTACATTGTGCACCAAAACCATGGGCAATTATGTATGCTTGGCACAGTGTATATTTCACCTCGCTGAACAGAAACTATCCTTATCCATTCCTAATGGGGGTTGATGCATATGTTAAGACGCTGGATGACGACGTGGCTGGCTGCCGTCTTCTTGCTCACCGTTGCCGCGGGATGCAATTACGAGCAGCTGGCTCAGCAGAGCGACACCGATTACGGAAGCAGGCAGCCGGGCGATCCCAAAATGATGGGAGCGAAAGCTTATGGTCCAATGACCGGCAATCCGAACCAGCATCACAATGCCTTCTTCGAGTACAGCTCCATGCTGTCGCGCAAGGTGAATACCTTGAACGGCATCGCAGGCTCGATCGTCATGCTGACGGAAAAGAATGCCTACGTGGCTATCGTTCTGGATTGGACCTCCGTCGGCACGATGAACAAGCGCGGCACGGAAGAACAAAACAACACGGGCACGACGGAGGGCGTATACAATGCGGATAACGGAAGTCCATTCGGCAACCCGCGACGAGTCGTATCGCCATACAATTCGTATTTCACTGTCGAAGATCATAGCGATCTGTCCGAGGAGCTGAAGCAGACGGTAGCTTCACGCGTCAGAGAATTTACTCCTTACGTGCAGGAAGTGCATATTTCCGCCAACATGGAGCTTGTCAATTATTTTAATGAATTCGCCAAGGAAGCCTGGGCCGGTCGCTCGCTGCTGCCCTGGATCGAGCAATTCAATACCGTAGTGCAATATCATTTCGGCGGCGGCGCCGTCCGGCCGGAAGCGATCTCCCAGCCTGCCGAGCCTAATTCGCGAAGGCCCGAACATTTGAAATAATGGTAATTTCACACCGGCTGCCCCATTGTATTTCTTCTATATATAAGGAAGATTTTTCGCAGAGCTTGAGGAAAGGTGCCTCGTTGCCGGTTGCAGGGGCACCTTTCTTCTGCTTGAATTATTTGTTGCCGGAATTCGGGTTGAGCTTGGCAATACCGGATTGCAATGTATCAATCGCATGCTGGTACAACCGTCTATCATTCTCATTCCTTGAGAATCTCTCCAGCCTTCGCAATTCCGATTCCAGCTGACGGGTCAAGCTCTGGATGCGATCGGCTGGCTTCGAGCCGTTCTCGCTTGGCAGTATCCGTCCGTCATGCAGGTGGAATAGTATACTGTCGTCGGCTTCGAGTTGCGCTACGTACACATCCTCGGGCTTCAACTTATAGCGTTTCAACTGCCCTTTCAGCCATTCGTTGTCCTTCCCGCTATTCCGTAAAGCCGCATCCAGCACCTGTCCGTCCATAATCAACGTCTGCGGCTCCCGTTCATCCGACATTTGCCAACCGAGCATATCCGGCGTAAGGGGCTGATACTGCTTCTTCAGCATCACATTGATTTCACCGCTCGACTCCATCACAGCGAACTCCACATCAGCCACCCTGTACACATCTTTACTGCGCAATTGCGCCATCAGCTCATCCATTGTCAATCGTTCTTTCTTCATCATGTCTTTCTGCAGCTGTCCTTCACGTATCAAGACTCTGCCTTTGCCGTCAATCCAATTGCTTGCCTTCTTGCTCTTCAGCGTCCACCATTCAATTCCGACGGCAACCCCAACCCATACGATCAAGGAGACGAGTCCTAAGTACCATAGGTTATCGACATCAAGCGATACATATCCCGCGATGTTACCGATGGAAATGCCCGTAATGTACTCGAATAGAGACAGCTCCGATATTTGACGCTTGCCCAGCAACTTGGTTAATACGAATAGCACAGCGACTGCCATTAATGTACGAAGCACAATTTCAAGCCAGTTCGGCATAGCCATCCCTCCTCCCTCTTATCGTTTCCAATAAACAGAAAGTCATTCGCTATTGCATTTCATATGGAGAAGTGGTATTATGAAAAGTATTGTATATTTAATCCTCAATTATCCCCAGTGAAATTCGAAGGACACCCTCTAGTTTCAATTTCTATGTTTCAACTATTGCATACTAGCTGATTTATTCCCATTCACACTGGCGCGGTCATCGGAGCCGCAAGGACGAAAGAGAGGCAGGGCTTTCGTTGTATTGGAAGTTGTTAGGTCTTAGTCGGGGATGTCACCGCCCTCCCGTTATGTTTCACCCGGCGGTGCGATTAAATATATGGCCTCAGCATGAGGCGTCAATAAGGGCTGCCCATGACAACCGAAGTTGCCGTGGTGCAGCCCTGTCCAATTTATATATCCACTCATGGGAGCCTCTGCTTTATGCGATATCGTAGCCTTGCTCCTCAATCGTCTCCTTGATCTTATCCAGCGACTGCTTGGAGCTGTCGTACTCTACCTTTACTTTCTTGCCTGCAAGATCGACTTCACCGTTCACACCAATGTCCGCCAATGCCTGCTGAATAGAATTGACGCAATGTCCGCAACTCATGCCTTCCACATGCAATACTTCTGTTGTCATATGAATTCCTCCTTTTATATATACCTATATGGGGTATCTTTCTTTGCGTATTCATCATACCATACCCCCAAGGGGTATGTAAAGTTGTATTGCTATAAAGCTATAATGCTGCCCTTCGCCTCAAATATTGTCTACCCATCCCCTTTTTATTATGATACGATCCAGATAACTTTAATATAGCGCATACATAAGACAGTTATAATGTTACTCGACAATACCGATGGAGAGGAAGAATCACATGACTACACCAACACCTATTATATTCGCGCACCGTGGAGCCAGCGGGTATTGCCCGGAAAATACGATGGCGGCGTTCCGCCGAGCATTGGAGCTTGGAGCCACCGGCATCGAAACGGATGTACAACGGACTGCGGACGGACAGCTTGTGCTTATTCATGACGAAAGCTTGAAGCGGACTACGGGCAATGACGAGCTTGTAAAGGATGTCGCTTACGAAGAAATCGTGAAGCTGGATGCGGGCAACTGGTATGGATCAGTTGCAGCGTATGCCGGAGAGTCCATCCCATTGCTGGAAGACCTGCTGGAGTTGACGAAGGACACGGATACGATCATTAATCTGGAACTGAAGAACGGCGTCATTCCTTATGAAGGGATGGAACAGCAGGTCATAGATGCCGTCAGAAAGCATGGCATGAGCGACAGAATCGTCATCTCGAGCTTCAACCATTATTCCTTGGCGTTGTGTAACAGGCTTGCTCCCGACATTCGTACCGGCGTTCTGTATATGGAAGGGTTATATGAACCGTGGAAGTATGCCGCGGCGATCGGAGCGGACGCGCTGCACGCTTACCATTATGCCGTCTTGCCGGAATGGGTGGCGGAAGCGCGCGAGCATGGCGTGCACTATCATCCTTTTACCGTGAATGATGAGGCGGGGATGAAGAGGATGCTCGCTTGCGAAGTATCCGGCATTATTACGGATTATCCGGACAGATTGCTGAATCTGATTGAGGAGAAGGGAGCTCTCTAAGGTGAAAAAAACTTGGCTGCTTGGTCTTGGTTTTTTCAGCATCAGCATTACATGGGCATTATACAATGCCTTCGTCCCGTTGTTTCTTGACAACTTTATAGTCCAGGTCGGCTTCATTGGATTTCTGATGACGATCGACAACTATTTCGCGATGTTCCTGCAGCCGATCATCGGGCGGCGGAGCGACAGGCTCCGAACCCGATTCGGCAAGCGCATGCCTTTCTTGCTTGTGGGCATGCCGCTGGCTGCCTTGTTCGGCGCCCTAATCCCTTGGTATACAGGATTGCTTTCGCTAGTTACCTTTATGATCCTCATGAACTTGTCTATGAGTCTGTACCGCTCTCCCACGGTTGCGCTCATGCCGGACATCACCAAGCTGGAGCACCGTACGAAGGCGAACGGCATCATCAACTTCATGGGCGGAGTCGGCTCTATTCTGGCCTTCGCGGGAGGATCATATCTGTACAAGCAGCATAGCTCCCTCCCATTTCTCGCTTCTTCCGTCATCACGATCATTTGTCTGATCATGCTGCTTTACTTCATTAAAGAACGGCGCGATGCGATTCCTCTTGTAGCGACAGACGATGATGCGGCTAAGGAGTCATCTTACAAGGCGGAATGGACTGTGCCGACCATGCTGCTGCTTGGCGCTATTTTTTTCTGGTTTTTCTCCTATCAAGGAGTTGAAGCCCTATTCACGCTATATGGGACGAAGAAGCTCGGGTTAACGGACGATCAAGCCGCATTCTCGCTCGCATTTTTCTCATTGGCTTTCGTCATCGGTGCGATTCCGAGCGGCCTGCTGGGAAGACGCTTCGGCAAGAAGCGCGTCATTATGGCAGGCGTCATTGGTCTGACGATCATCTTCGCCTCCATTTCCTTTGTCGATTCCCTGCTCGGCTTGCGCATTATGCTGCTTATCGGCGGCGTGTTCTGGGCTTGCATCAACATTAATTCCTATCCGTTCATTGTTGCACTGGGCAAGGACAGCAGCATTGGAACGAGAACAGGCATTTATTATATCGCCTCATCTTTAGCTGCGGTCGTCTCTCCCCCCTTGATGGGAGTCCTGATCGACGTATTCGATTACGGCGTATTGTTCTATGCAGCAACAGCCGGTATGGTGCTTGCCCTGCTCTGCTTGGTGTTCGTGAAGGAACAGCAGCCGCTAGCGCAGCATCAGTGAATGCTCTTCTTGCTGAAGTTGCCGCCCATCACATCGGATACATGTTCCACTGCGATGAAGGCACCCGCATCAATGGATTGGACGATGCCCTTGAGCTTAGCCAGTTCAAGACGCGACACCACGCAATAGATCACTTGCGTCTCGTCGCCGCTGTAGCCGCCGCGCGCCTGCAATAGCGTCGTGCCGCGGCCCAGCCGGTCCATAATCGTCTGCGAGATCTCATCATGCTCCTTGGAGATGATTGTCACGGACTTGGATTCATCGAGGCCCTCCACGACAATGTCAATCACCTTGATAACGATATAGTAGGTGAACATGGAGTACATGGCGGAGGTCCAGTCCGCGAATACGAATCCGGAAATAATGAAGATGACAACGTTGAACAACATGATAACTTGGCCCACGGCCACTCTAAGCTTCTTGGAGATGAGAATCGATACGATCTCGATGCCGTCAAGCGAACCGCCGTAGCGAATGACCAATCCGACACCGGTACCAAGTATCAATCCGCCGAACAGGACGGCAAGCAGCTTGTCTTCCGGGAAAGCCGCCACATGATGCAGCGCCGCTGTCGTTGCCGACATGACGGCGATGCCATACAGCGTCGAGATGGCGAACGTCTTGCCAAGCTGCTTGTAGCCGAGAAGCAGGAAGGGCAGGTTGAGGATGAACAGGTATACGCTGAGCGGCAGAGGCGTCAGATAAGCCAGCATGATGGAGATGCCCGCTACACCCCCGTCAATGATCTCGAATGGCACGAGGAACAGCTCCAGCGCCACGCCCATCAATACCGAGCCAATTGTGATGAAAATAATCCGTTTCAAAACTTCAAGCTTGGACAGCTTTTTGTGCTCTTTCTTCACGTTCGTGTTTGCGTTTGCCTTTACGTTTACGGCCAAATGGGGCCACCTCCGAAATGTCAAAATTCTACTAGGTTATTCTATTATATGAAACCGCTGCCCTGCAAATCGTCCCGCTTCAGAAAAAAAGGATTTCGCACGAAGCTCCATATCAGCCTCGCGCGAAATCCCCCATCCCCCTCTCATCTTATGCCGTCGAAGCAGCCGCTGCTTCTCCTCTTTGCAGCTGATACATTTTGTAATAACGTCCCTTGTGTGCCATAAGCGTCTCATGATTGCCCCTCTCCACAATTTCCCCTTTATGCAAGACCAGAATCTGATCCGCATCCCGAATCGTGGACAGCCGGTGAGCGATCACAAGCGTCGTTCTTCCTTCGCTGACGACTCCCAAGGCACGCTGGATTAATCCTTCCGTCTCGCTGTCGATGCTCGCCGTCGCTTCATCCAATATAAGAATGGCCGGATCGAATGCAAGTGCCCTGGCGAAGGAGATAAGCTGACGCTGTCCCGCCGACAATGTGCTTCCCCGCTCTACGACGGGCTCCTTGTAACCGCCCGGGAGCTTCTCCACGAACGATGAGGCTCCCACCTTATGAAGCGCCTCCTTCACCCCATCCATCGTAATGGACTCATTATGAAGACTGACATTAAAGGCGATGTCTCCCGCGAACAGGAAAGGATCTTGCAGCACGATACCCATCGAGGAGCGCAGCTCCTGCTCAGACATCCCAGATATATCTCTCCCGTCTATGCTGATCGTTCCACTGTCCGGCTTGTAGAAGCCAAGCAGCAGATTCATGATGGAGCTCTTGCCTGAGCCGGTATGACCTACCAGTGCGATTGTCTCTCCTCGTTGAACATCGAACGTGATGCCCTTCAATACGGGTTCCCCCTGCTTATAGGAGAAGGTCACGTTGCGGAAGCTGACATCGCCTCTCGGCCGCTCCCGCTTAGGCTCCTCCTCAACTTCGGTGCCGGGCTCATCCAATATGCCGAATACCTTCTCTGCCGATACATATGCCCGCTGCGCATTCGTGATCTGGTCGAAGAAGCCAATAATAGGTTGGAACAAGCGGCCCAAATAATCGATGAATGCATACAGAACCCCGAACTGGATGACGCCTTGCAGCGCTTCATTGCCGAAGTACCAGAGAACGCCAGCCGTTACCAAAGCGCCGATCATCCCGACAATGTTACGTGAGGACAAGGAGAATACGCGGAACTGCTTAACCTGATTCCTGTACCGGTCCTCGTTCAGCCGTTCGAATTCCTCCTCCGTACGTCGCTCCCGCCGGAATGCCTGAATGACCGGCATGACGTTGATCGTCTCGTTGATCATGGCGTTCATATCGCTCAATCGTGCGCGCATGATGGTAATATAGCGTTTGGAGTACTTCAGATGCACCTTAATGATGAGCGCGAACAACGGCGGAAGCAGCAGGCAGAGCAGCGCCAGCTTCACGTCCAGAATGAACAACGCCACGTAGATGCCGGCAATCTGAACGAAGCTTACGACGAACGTGGCCATGAAGCTCATGAACAGATCGCGGATCGCTTCCGTATCGTTCGCAATACGGGAGACGATTGCCCCGATAGGCGTATTGTCAAAGAAGCGCAGCGGGATGCGCTGAATATGACGCATCAGATCCATTCGCATATTCTTGATAATCTGCAGTGCGGTCGACTGCAGCATGTAAGCTTGCACATAATGCAGTATTCCGCCTATTAGCAGCAATCCCATGTACAAGCCGAGAAGACGAAGAACCGGCGCCAGTGCAGCATCGGGTTCCGTCAAGTAGTTGTCAATGATCGTCTTGACGATGAGCGGTCCGGACAGCTCTGCTCCCACCGCGCAGCACAGTATCGTCAAAGCGGCCAATATTCGGTATTTGTATTGCAGCGCATAGCGGACTAGCCGCCGCACAGTTCCTTTCGTTTCACTATTTTCTCGCACGACGCCGCCCCCTATTCTTCCAGACTGGCTTCCATCTGCTGCCGATCCCATTGCTGCTTGTACCAGCCGTCTTGCTTCATTAGATCTTCGTGTGTTCCCTGCTCCACGATGGCTCCGTCATCCAGCACGATAATTTGGTTCGCATGGCTTACCGCCGACAAGCGGTGGGTCGTTATAAGCGTAGTCTTCCCCTTGCGCTCGCTGCGCATATGTCCCAATATGCGTGTCTCCGTCCGTGCATCTACCGCAGACAAGGAATCGTCAAGCAGCAGTATCTCGGAGTTCATCAGCAGCGCTCTGGCGATAGCCAATCGTTGCTTCTGTCCGCCTGACAGCATAACGCCATTCTCTCCTACTATCGTATCCAGCCCATCCGGCATGGAGGCTATATCCGTCGTGAAGGAAGCCATCTCTATCGCATGCTTAATCTCCTCTTCCGATGCCTCCGGCTTGCCTAGCGCAATATTGTCGCGGATGGACTTCGACAGCAGCATGTGCTCCTGAGGCACATACGCGATCCAGGATCGGAGTGCATCCAGCGACAGCTTCTCAATCGCGACGTCAGAGACATATAACGAGGAAGGCGTTATTGGATATTGGCGCAGCAGCTGCTTCAGCAAGGTGCTCTTGCCGCTGCCGGTCTTCCCTACGACTCCCAATGTCTCGCCGCGTTCCATGCGCAAGCTGACATTCGTCAAGCTGGGAGACTCTGCGCCGGGATAAGTGAAGCTCAGCGCCTGCAGCTCGATAGACGTCGGCAGCTCCACCTTGACCGGTTGTTCCGGTTCCTTCACATCGGGCTGCTGCTGGAATGCGCCGTCCAACCGGTCGGCGGAAGCACTGCCGCGCTGCAGCACGTTGATGAACTCGCCGAAGGAGATCATCGGCCAGATAAGCATGCCGAGATAAATGTTGAAAGTAATGAGCTGTCCCAGCATAATTTCCCCGTCCAGCACCATCGACGATCCGTAACCGATGCTGATCGCGTAACTTACGCCGACTATGACGGATATGAGCGGATGGAACATGGCATTGACCAGCGCCACCCGTTTATTTTTGTTCATAACCTCGCTCGTTACATCATCGAAGGCTCTCAGATCCTCCTTCTCTTGCACATAGGAGCGGATTACCCGGATGCCGGATATGGATTCCAGCGCATGGTCGTTCATGCGGCCGAACGCGGCTTGAGCTGCCATGAATCTGACCCGCATCTGCCTGCCAAGCTTGCCGATTGCGAAGACGAGCAGAGGCAGAGGGATTAATGCCGCGAGCATGAGCTTGTAGCTGACGAACAGGATCATCATCGTTATGACGACGGACGCGCCTACAATCGTATTAACGAGTGTCATGACGCCGTATCCCGCAGTTTGCCCGATTGCCGGTACGTCATTGGTCGCAAGCGCCATTAATTGACCTGTACTGTTACGCTGGAAGAAGGAAGGTTTCATTCTGGTGAGATGGACCAACAGCCGACCGCGCAGCAGCTTCTCGATGAGGACGGAATTGCCGAACAGCGTAGTAATCCATATGTAGATGAGAATATAGGATATGAGCGCCAATCCGATGAGCAGCAGCGCCGTCTCGGACAACGCCTGGAACGTCAGTTCCCCGGTATCGATTCGGTTGATCGTATCCCCGATAAGTCTGGGCGGCAAGGTCGACATCAGGCTGACAGCAGCCATCAGGCTGATCGCTACCGCATAGCTGAGCCACCTTTCCTTGAAAAACCATCGGAGACGTGTTACAAACGACATGGCTTTCCCTACTTTCCGGATAGGATGATTGTTTAATATTACCGCTATTGCCCCTCTCCATCAACTAAATTTTCTTCATCCAGCCGTTGCTGGCCATTGTTGACCGCTCTGCCATGTGCAGCGTAAAAAGCCCCACGATGTGAGGCTTTTGGGGCGGGAGCAAGCCGGTACAATATTGAACGGCGGGACGAAGCGCCTTATGCGCGCATTTTGGTTGGTGCGCCTTTTCGTACGAACTGCACCTGTCACTCCCATCGTTGGCCTTTTTGTATGTTTTTTCATACAAACCGCACCTGGTTCCTCCCATCGTTGGCCATTTTGTATGTTTTTTCGTACAAATCGCACCTGGTCCCTCCCATTGTTGGCCTTTTTGTATGTTTTTTCGTACAAACCGCACCTGTCACTCCCATCGTTGGCCTTTTTGTATGTTTTTTCATACAAACCGCACCTGGTTCCTCCCATCGTTGGCCATTTTGTATGTTTTTTCGTACAAA
>NZ_JAOQJC010000058.1 GCF_025567625.1 Paenibacillus sp. J5C2022
ACGATTGCCTTGTAATGCTAAGGTTTGTATGAAAAATCGTACAAATCCCTCGGCTAGAGTGCCTGAAAGTGGCAGTTTGTACGATAAATCGTACAAAATGTATCCCACAAGCCCTCAGCCGCCGAGGATTGTATGAAAAATCGTACAAATCCCCCGGCTAGAGTGCCTGAAAATGGCAGTTTGTACGATAAATCGTATAAAATGTATCCCACAAGCCCAAAGCCGCCGAGGGTTGTATGAAAAATCGTACAAATCCCTCGGCTAGAGTGCCTGAAAGTGGCAGTTTGTACGATAAATCGTACAAAATGTAGCCCACAAGCCCTCAGCCGCTGAGGATTGTATGAAAAATCGTACAAATCCCCCGGCTAGAGTGCCTGAAAGTGGCAGTTTGTACGATAAATCGTACAAAATATATCCCACAATCCCTCAGCCGCCGAGGATTGTATGAGAAATCGTACAAATCCCCCGGCTAGAGTGCCTGAAAATGGCAGTTTGTACGATAAATCGTATAAAGTGTAGCCCCCCTCATACACCGGGGGATGTATGAAAAATCGTACAAATGCTTGAAATGTTCGAACGCCGAAAGGCGTTTTTACTTTGCATTTTTTGTCGGTTTCTGATGCTTATGTGAAGTTACATAACATGTGAAGTATGAATTTTTCGTTACAGATGAATGGACTTTTTTATGAAAAATTTGCATTTTTTCGATAATAAAATCTTTAAAAATGCTTTATTGTCGGGTAGAATCAAAAAAGCGGCTGACAAATGGAGTCGAAAACTAGAATCGAAAGGTCGAATGAAGGATGACAGTAGCAACTATGCAAGAAACATTGAATCCCTATGAAATTGCTCAACAGCAGGTAGACACTGCTGCGAAGCTGTTGAACCTGCCGGAGCATATTATCCACATCTTGAAAAACCCGAAGCGTGTCCTCTCCGTCAGCTTCTCCGTGAAGATGGACGACGGCTCTGTCCGTGTATTCCAAGGATACCGATCGCAGCATAACGATGCCGTCGGTCCGACTAAAGGTGGCATTCGCTTCCATCCTGAGGTATCGCTCGATGAGGTGAAGGCACTCTCCATGTGGATGAGCTTCAAGTGCGGCGTAGTGGGCCTGCCTTATGGCGGAGGCAAAGGCGGCGTCATCTGCAACCCGCGCGAGCACAGCAAGGCGGAACTGGAACGGATTAGCCGCGGCTTCATGGAAGCTATTGCCGACTTCGTGGGGCCGGACAAGGATATCCCCGCTCCGGACGTGTACACGAATGCGCAGACAATGGGCTGGATGATGGACACATACAGCCGGATGAAGGGCGTATATTCGCCTGGCGTCATTACAGGAAAGCCACTTATCATTGGCGGCTCCAAGGGACGGAATGAAGCCACGGCGCAAGGATGCGTGTATACGATTCTCGCAGCTCTTGAGGATATGGGCATTCCGGCTAACACAGCAACGGTCGCTATTCAAGGCTTCGGCAACGCGGGACGGATTGCTGCAAGGTTGCTGGCGGAAGCTGGCTGCAAAGTTGTAGCAGTAAGCGACTCCAAGGGCGGCGTCTATCAGCCGCAAGGGCTGGATGTTGCTGTGCTGGAGCAATTGAAGGATAACGCTTCGATTGCCGACTATAGCGGGGCGCAGCATATCTCCAATGAAGCGCTGCTAGAGCTGGACGTTGATATTCTCGTGCCGGCTGCTTTGGAGAATGTCATTACTTCCAGCAACGCTAAGCGGATTAAAGCGAAGCTGGTTGCGGAAGCGGCGAACGGACCGACGACGCCTGAAGCGGATCGCGTCCTGTCGGAGAAGGGCATCATTGTCATTCCGGACGTGCTGGCCAACGCCGGCGGCGTAACGGTCTCCTACTTCGAATGGGTGCAGAACTTGCAGCATTTCTATTGGAGCGAAGAAGAAGTACTGGAGAAGCTTCAGGGAAATATGATACAGTCATATCAGTCAGTGCGTGACTTGGCCAAGCAGTTCAAGGTGGATCTGCGAACGGCTGCGTACATGATCGCAATCAAGCGGATCGCTTCCGCGATGGAAGCGAGAGGCTGGGTGTAGCGACGACAATACTTTAGAGGAAAAGGTGTGTGACAGCATGAAGGAGCAGATCCGTATTGGGATAGTCGGGTATGGCAATCTGGGCCGCGGCGTTGAGCTTGCCATTCGTCAAAATCCGGATATGAGGCTGGATGCCGTATTTACGAGAAGAGACCCTTCCACGATTCCTTCCGAGGCGAAGGTGTATGCGATTGATGATGCCGAGAAGTTCAAGAACGATATCGATGTGATGATCTTGTGCGGGGGTTCCGCGACAGACTTGCCGGAGCAAGGCCCTCAATTCGCTCGTATGTTCAACTTTGTAGACAGCTTCGATACGCATGCGAAAATTCCGGAGTACTTCGAGGAAGTGGACAGCGTGGCTCGTGCAAACGGTCGCGTCGGCGTTATCTCCACAGGCTGGGACCCGGGCTTATTCTCCATGAATCGCCTGCTTGCAGAGTCCATTCTGCCTGAGGGCAACGAGTATACGTTCTGGGGCAAGGGTGTCAGCCAAGGGCATTCCGATGCCATTCGCCGTGTGAAGGGCGTGAAGCGCGGCGTGCAATATACGATTCCTAGCGAATCGGCTGTGAATCGCGTTCGCAACGGTGAGAATCCTGAGCTGAGCACAAGAGAGAAGCATATTCGCTCCTGTTATATCGTGGCGGAAGAAGGCGCCGATCTGGAATCGATCAAGCAAGAGATCGTATCCATGCCTAACTACTTCGCAGACTACGATACGACTGTGGAGTTCATTAGCGAAGAGGAAATGAAGCAGAATCATTCCTCCATGCCGCACGGCGGCATGGTGCTTCGCAGCGGCAAGACGGGCGAAAATACGACGCAGATTATCGAGTTCGGCCTGAAGCTGGAGAGCAATCCGGAGTTCACGGCAAGCGTGCTGATCGCTTATGCCCGCGCAGCTCATCGTCTGTCGCAAGAAGGACAAGCAGGCGCCAAGACAGTGTTCGATATTCCGCTCGGCCACCTGTCTCCCAAGTCCGCCTACGATCTTCGCAAGGAATTGCTGTAGGTCTTATCCGTATCGGACTTTCATTTCAGTCATTTAGTGAATACCGCTCCCGTAGTGCACCATTGGGAGCGGTATTTTTTTACACCAAATATGTAAGTTTTCGAGATGCTCGAAATCCAAAATTCTTATTGGCGATAAAACCACCTTTGCATGCGGTCGCTCATCTTCGATGAGACTCGACAGAGGTTTTCTCACCACATTTTAGGAACTCTCGGATTGGGGTTGTCTTGCGTCTCAGTTTTTTTGGTAAGTTAAGAGTATGGAGACAAACATTCTGAAACGTATCTTCTTTGATGAACATAAATATGGGGAACGCTTGTAGACAAGCACAATGAGAAGCTGCAGGTCAAAAATGGGAAGACGATTCCGTTATTATTACGGTGAAATAAGCGATGTGACCTCGGTTGGAAAGTGGAAAGTAGGCGAATGGCGGGCTGTAGACATTGTGACCTCGGTTGGAGAGTGGAAAGAGGGCGAATGCTGGGCTGTAAACGATGTGACCTCGGTTGGAGAGTGGAAAGTAGGCGAATGGCGGGTTGTAGACAATGTGACCTCGGTTGAAAAGTGGAAAGAGGGCGAATGCTGGGCTGTAAACGATGTGACCTCGGTTGGAGAGTGGAAAGTAGGCGAATGGCGGGTTGTAGACAATGTGACCTCGGTTGGAATTTAGGAAAAAGTATGAAGGACGCCGTAAGAAACATACTAAATGGATTTTATGCAGTTGTTGCAACCGGATTTGTTTATTTGTCATTGAATAAATGGAAATAGTACAGTTGAATCATGTGAAAAAGCACAATTTTCCTACTATCAATAGAATTAAGGGCATAAAATCCAGTTGATTGTATCGAGAGCAGCAAATGAATAAAACTAAGGGCATAAAATCCAGTTGATTGTATCGAGAGCAGCAAATGAATAAAACTAAGGGCATAAAATCCAGTTGATTGTATCGAGAGTAGCAAAATCAATAAAACTAAGGGCATCAAATCCAGTAAATGGATACAAATTGAATCAGTAAGGGTATATGTGATACGAAGTAATTTTTAGTTTAAAGCTAAGCTTGGATTGACAGCTGCTCTTCAATCCTATACCATTTAATTGATAACGATTATCATCTGTGACTGTGCTGTGACTGTGCTGTGACTGTGCTGTGCTGTGACTGTGACCGTGACTGTGGCAATGGCTAAGGCAGTGGCTGTTGTCAAGCCAAAAGCCAAAAGCCAGAAAAGAGAAGAAAGAAGAAAGAAGAAAGAAGAAAGAAAAAAGAAGAAAGAAGAAAGAAGAAAGAAGAGGAGTAAAGAATGCTGCGACGATTTTTTTCCTACTATAAGCCGCATAAGAGATTGTTCCTGATGGATTTCTTCAGCGCGGTGCTGCTCGCGATGCTGGAGCTTGTCTTTCCGGTCGCGGTTGGCTATGTAATAAGAGAGGTGCTGCCGGACGGAGATTGGGGGCTCATCGTGTCCGCATGCGCGGTGCTACTCGTCATTTATGCAATTAATACGATGCTTACCTTTGTCGTCAACTACTGGGGACATATGTTGGGCATCAATATCGAGACGGAGATGCGACGGCGGCTGTTCAATCATATTCAGAAGATGTCGTTCCGCTTCTTTGATAACAATAAGACGGGCCATCTGCTTTCCCGCATGACCAACGATCTGTTCGAGATCGGCGAGGTGGCCCACCACGGCCCGGAGGATATGTTTATTGCCATCATGACGCTGCTCGGTGCGCTTGGCATCATGGTCTATATTAACCCCGAGCTTGCGCTGCTCACCTTCGCAATTGTGCCGCTTATATTGTGGTTGGTTCTGTTCTTCAACAAGAAAATGACGGTAGCGGTTCAGAGGCTGCTGAAGGATATGGCAGATTTCAACGCAAGGGTAGAGGATACGGTGGGCGGCATTCGAGTTGTGCAATCGTTCGCCAACGAAAAGCATGAAGCGAAGCTGTTCATGGAGAATAATCTGCGCTTCCGCCTGGCGAAGATCCTGTCCTACAAAATTATAAGCATGAACAATTCCATCACCTATATGCTAATGAGACTTGTATCGCTGTTCGCCCTCCTGGCGGGCGCCTACTATGTGCTGCAGAAAGGGATGAACTACGGCGATTTCTTCACCTTCCTGCTGCTGACGAACATATTTTTCAAGCCGATCGAGAAAATTAATGCCGTTATCGAAAGCTATCCGAAAGGCATTGCCGGATTTAAGCGCTACATGGAGCTGATGGATACGAAGCCGGACATTGTGGACGCTCCCGGCGCCATAGCAGTGGATCAGCTGAAAGGCGATATCCAATATCACAATGCGACGTTCGGCTATGAAGGAGAAACGAAAGTGCTTCGCGGCATCAACCTCGCTATTAAAGCCGGAGAGACGGTTGCCTTCGTAGGGCCGTCCGGTGCGGGCAAGACGACGCTGTGCAGCTTGCTGCCGCGCTTCTATGAGCTGGATGAGGGAAGCATCACCGTGGATGGCTACGACATTCAAGAGATGAAGCTGGAGTCTCTGCGCAGAGGGATTGGCATTGTTCAACAGGATGTATTCATGTTCGGAGGCACCATTCGTGAAAATATCGCCTACGGCAAGCTGGATGCCAGCGACGAGGAGATATGGGCTGCAGCGCGCCGTGCGCAGCTGGAGAGCTTTATCATGGATCAGCCACAGGGACTCGAGACGGTCGTAGGGGAACGCGGCGTCAAGCTGTCCGGAGGTCAGAAGCAGCGTCTGGCAATCGCCAGAATGTTCCTGAAAAATCCGCCGATTCTTATTCTGGATGAAGCGACTTCAGCGCTCGACACCGAGACGGAAGCGGCGATTCAGCAATCGCTGACCGAGTTGTCCGCAGGGCGTACGACACTGGTCATTGCCCACCGGCTTGCCACGATCAAAAATGCGGATAGAATTGTCGTGGTAACGGAAGACGGCATAAGCGAGCAGGGCCGCCATGATGAACTGGTATCGGCGGGCGGCATATACAGCCGTCTGCATGCGGCGCAATTTGCAACTGCCGCACACTGACCGGCTTCAGCACAACGTTAAAACATTGTGAATGCTGTTGAATCACGTCCGGAGCGGTTGACGTCTGTCAAATGTTGACTTACACTGGAATTGCGCTTAATTTCCGATGCTATGGATCGGAAAGCGGGGGAACCAATTGTTGCGAAGCTGCCTGGCAGCTGCGCACGGGGCGAATAGATGAGCGGCAGCGCTCGTCTTAGGGGACCATCTTACCCGAGTCCGTCAGCTAACCTCGTCGGCAGTGGATGGGTCACAAGCATAGTGAATCGTGAATACGTTTGATCTGACCCTGGTGCATCAAGGGTGGATTCGGGCAGGATGAACCTGCCCGCTCCGCTTGAAGATGCTCGGACCGCTTGCGTCCGAATGCTGGGGTCATTTTTGTGGGGATCGGTACCATCCACTGGCATAACGCGCAGACCAAATTCTGAGGAGGAGTTTGTATGCCGCAGCCAAAATACATTATGAAGCTGGACAAGATTGCAGAAATTCCGGAGCGCGAGCGGGAACTGCTAAAGCCAATTACGGAGAAGTTCGCGTTCAGGGTGAACGATTATTACTTGTCGTTGATCGATTGGAGTGATCCCGACGATCCAATCCGCAGGCTCGTTATTCCGAACGAAGGCGAGCTGATGGAATACGGCAAGTGGGATGCCTCGGACGAGGAAGCCAATTACGTCGTGCCGGGCTGCCAGCATAAGTACCGGACGACCGCGCTGCTTATCGTATCGGAAGTATGCGGGGCGTATTGCCGCTATTGCTTCCGCAAGCGGCTGTTCCGCAATGACGTGAAGGAAGCCGTCTCCAATGTGGAGCCGGGACTCGCATACATTGAAGAGCATCCCGAGATTAACAACGTGTTGCTGACGGGAGGAGACAGCCTGATTCTGGGCACGCCGAAGCTTCGGACCATCTTCGAACGGCTGCGCAGCATCGACCATGTGAAGATTATCCGTCTGGGAAGCAAGATCCCGGTGTTCAATCCGATGCGCATCTATGAAGATGAAGCGCTGCTGCAGCTCATCTCGGAATTCTCTACCCCGGAGAAGCGAATCTATGTCATGGCCCATATCAATCACCCGAGGGAGATTACGGAGGAGGCGAAGCGCGGCTTCGAGGCGCTGCACAACGCGGGAGCGATCGTCGTGAATCAGACGCCGATCATCCGGGGCATTAACGACGATCCCCAAGTACTGTCTGAGCTGCTGGATCAGCTGTCATGGGCGGGCGTAACGCCGTATTACTTCTTTATTAACCGCCCGGTTGCGGGCAATCGCGACTTTGTCGTATCGCTTGAGCGGGCGTACCGGGTAGTCGAGGAAGCCAAGGCTATGACGAGCGGTCTCGGCAAGCGGGTCAGACTGTCGATGAGTCATTCCTCCGGCAAGATCGAGATACTGGCGATTGAGGGCGGCAAGGCCTACTTGAAGTATCATCAGTCGCGAGAGGGGCAATATGGGCAATTCATGGTGTTGGATTGTCCGGAAGATGCGGCATGGTTCGACGACTTGCCGGGCAGCGAGCGTTATTGGCAGGCGAAGGAAGCGGCTACCGTCTAGGTACTGAGCCACCGGACACACAGGGGGAACAGGCCTCCACATCCGCCGGATAGTGGATAGGGAGGCCTGCCAGCTTCTGCGGCTCGGTCTCAGCGGGCTTGCTCTCTTCCGCTATGCGTCCTTCCAGCGACGGGCTGGCCGTACCGAGATGCTGGATGTAGGCGGTTAGAGCCTCGTCGAGGGAGCCGAACATGCCGGCTTGCGGATAGCCGCCCAGCATCGTGTATTCATCGCCCCCGGCTGCCAGGAAGTCGTTCGTGGCCAGCGTGTAGATGGCGTCGTCCTTCAGCGGCATGCCGCCGATCATGACGTCGTGGACGCGATTGCCCTTCTCTCCGGCAGAATCGATCTTGAAGCTCATGCCGCCAACTTGCGGGAATGCGCCCCTTGGATGGGGATAATCGGCTACGCCGTTCTCCAGCGCTTCTCTCATATGTCTGCCCTTCACTTCCAGCGTCACAATCTGGTTGCCGAATGGAAGCACAGTAATGATCTCTCCATTGGTAATAACTCCTTCATCGATAGAAGAGCGTATGCCTCCGCCGTTCATCAGCGCGACATCCGCTCCTGTCACATGGAGCAGGGCGTCTGCAATGAGGTTGCCGAGATTGGTCTCTCCTGCGCGTACGAACTCTCGCTCTCCCTCCAGATGCACCGCCGCAGTCCCGACCTCTTCCGCCAATATATGCTCCTGCTTCTTCTGAATGACAGCGACAAGCTCCGCAACCTTCGCGTTAGGGGCAATTACCGCTGCCGACTCTGCATTCAGCAGCTTGGCGTCTCTCTTCACCAAGCGGCCTTGCTCTACCCACAGATCGACGACGCCGACATGCTGCGTATATTCGCCGGTACTGGCGATGAGCGTCCCGCCTTCCGTCTCCAGCCCTTCCTCCAGAACGGTATGGCTATGTCCATCGATGAAGAGATCGATGCCCTTCACCTGCTGCGCAACGCGAAGGCTTGTATCGGCGCTGGACTCGTCAACACCGAGATGAGCGAGCGCGATGATAATGTCCGCTTTCGGCGCCAGCTCATCCACGATCAGCCGTGCTTCCTTTACGGGGTCCGTGAAGGCGATGCCCTTCACGTTGCCGGGGTGCGACTTGTAAGCTGTCTCGGGAGTGGACAGTCCGAATATGCCCAGCTTGATTCCTGCGATTTCTCTCATCATATAGGGATCGAATATCCGTTCACCCGCTTCGTTCCTAACGTTAGCGCTTATAATCGGGAAATTCAGCTGCCTGGAGAGCGCAAGCAGATGGTCCGTGCCGTAATTGAATTCGTGGTTGCCCGGCGCCATCGCATCGTAACTCATACCGTTCATGGCCTGGACGACACTCTTGCCGCCTACGAGCGTAGCGAAGGTTGTGCCGTGAATGGCATCGCCGGCATCCAGGAAGAGCGTATGAGGATTCGCTTCCCTGTAGGCATCCACGATGCCCGCGATTTTGGCGAAGCCAAGCTCCCCGTGCGAGCCTTCCGTCGCGCGCGCATGCATATCGTTCGTGTGAAGTATCGTAATGTGAGCAGAGGCGGCAGGCTGGCTGTTTTCGTCGACCGAAGCTGCAGCGCTGCGGACAACAACGAGCGAAAGCATCAAGCATGCGACTATCCATACCCAGACCCAGCGTCTTCTTACCATGGCCATCATTGATCATCCCTCCAGCTTATTTAGCATTCGGTTCTCAGGGTGTATCTATTCGGCTAAGACCGGGGTGTATCTGTAATAAGATTCCAAAGGTATTGTAAATACTAGGAAAGTTGAGCTTTGGGCAAGCGTCCCGTATAATGAAACCACATTGAACGAATCAGAACAGCAGAACAGAACAGGGAGGCAAATGCCATGGATCGTGCATTACAAGCATCGGCGGAGAGCATAGCGGCGATGATCGATCATACATTGTTGAAGGCCGACGCTACGGCGGCGGAGATTGGGAAGCTGTGCGAGGAAGCGCGGGACTATTCGTTCGCTACCGTATGCGTCAATGCCGGCTGGGTGAAGCTTGCCGCGGAAGAGCTGAAGGGGTCCGCTGTCGGCGTGACGACGGTAGTCGGATTCCCGCTTGGTGCGACAAGTTCGGCGTCCAAGGCGTTCGAAGCCGCTCAAGCGATCGCGGACGGTGCGACGGAAGTGGATATGGTGCTCAATATCGGCAAGCTGAAGTCGGGCGATCTGGAGGCGGTGGAGGCGGATATTGCAGCCGTCGCGGAAGCGTGCAAAGGCAAGGCGGCGCTGAAGGTCATACTGGAGACGGGCATGCTGACGGATGAGGAGAAGGTTGCGGCATGCGAGCTGTCCAAGCGCGCGGGAGCGGACTTCGTGAAGACATCGACCGGATTCGGGAAAGGCGGAGCCACGACAGCGGACATTGCACTGATGCGAAGCACGGTCGGGCCAGAGCTCGGCGTGAAGGCATCGGGAGGCGTTCGCGATCTGGAGACGGCGCAGGCGATGATTGCGGCAGGGGCGACGAGAATCGGCGCCAGTTCCAGCATCGCAATCGTGACCGGCGGCAGGGGTGAAGGGTACTGACAGGATGCGGATGCTGAATAGGCATGCCGGATGATACCAATAGCTCAATCGCCAATGCGCGATAGGGATTCGAAGGCTCATCGTGCACTCAACCTGTACATATAGCATAAGGGCAGTCGGGAAACGGCCGTAATCGACCGCTGTCCCGGCTGCCCGAGTAATGGCTTGTAAGTTCCGGGGTCCCCGTAAAGGACCCAGTAGGCTTCGAAGCAGAGCCCCACTTCGTGGGGCTTTATGGCATGTCTGCATTCGTTACACGCGGCTAATCACGAAGTTGCAGGAGCGCGTCTCTCCGGCTTCCAGCAAGACCAGCTCTTCCTGACGGTTCAGCTCACCCGTCTCGGCCATCCACGGCTCTACGCAGACGAAGGGACGATCCTTCACCGACCACAGCACAACATATTTGAAGGAATCGTCATAGCGAAGTCGCACCTTCACGCCATCGCGAATCGGGAAGGCGATCTCGCTCTTCCTGGCGTCCAGCAGGCAGACGGATTCCACCAGATTCTCCAGATCGACTACGCCGGTGAACGGCTTCTCCACGTTGTCGTTGTAATCCACATAGCGCGTGGCGTCGGTGTCGTACGGGATCGCTTTGCTGCCTTCAATGGCGAAGTAAGGGTGGAATCCTGCATAGAACGGCATAGCGCCGGAGCCCGCTTGTCCGCAATTGCGGTAGTGCTGGCGAGTATGCAGCTCACCGCCGATAAGCGCGTATGTAAATTCCAGCTCGAAGTTGAAGGGATAAGCAGCCAGCGTCTCCTCGTTGCTGCGCAGGCGCAGCGTGACCGACGCTTCTCCGTTCGTACTCGTGCCGACAACTTCCCATGGCGATGTGCGCGCGACGCCGTGATTGGCCATCTCGTAACGTGTGCCTTCCCATTCGTAGCTCTTATTCTCCAGTTGGCCGCAGATGGGGAATAGGATGGGATTGCCTCCCCGAATATTGGCGGTAGGGTGCTCGAAGGTCGCTTTGTCCAGATAGAAGAGCTCTTCTCCGTGCAACTGGCAGCCGATGACGATGCCGCCCCGTTCCGGGCAGACCCGCACGCTGGACGAGGTGCCCGGCTCCTTCAACTCGTATATTGTATACGTATCCTCATATGTGCTTACTTCAAATTGACTCACAATCATAACCTCCATCAAAAAAATAAACGTTACGTTCTATTTTGACTGAAGCGAAGCAATGAGTAAAGGGCCGATTGGATGAAGATACGGGGGTATCCTCAATCAATCGGCCCGGATTGCGATGATAACGGCGTATTATTCCGCCGAAGTATCGCTGCTTTCGTTGCTTTCGCTGCCTGCTTTCTCGGCAGCTTCCGATTCCTCCTCAAGCGTATTCGAGATGACGGCTTTCTCGCGCTTCTCCTGCAGCCACGCATTGGACAGCGGATTGGCTTCCTGGGTGAGCAGCATCGTGCGGATCGCTTCCTTCTTCTCCTCGAAGACCGGTTCCGAAGCGGCCTTGCTGTCCGTCTTCTTAATGATGTGATAACCGAAGCTCGACTGGACGATATCGCTCACTTCGTTCACCTCAAGGGCGAAGGCCGCATCCTCGAATTCCTTCACCATCTGGCCTCTTCCGAAGAAGTTCAGATCTCCGCCGGCAACAGCAGACCCTTCATCCTTGGATTTCTCCTTCGCCAGCTCTCCGAAGTCCGCGCCGCCTTCCAGCTCGGCAACTATCGCTTTCGCTTCTTCTTCCGTCTCTACAAGAATGTGGGAAGCGCGGATTTGCTCCGGAGTGGACCAGGTCGCTTTATTCTGGTCGAAATATTGCTGTACTTCTTCATCGGTTACATCGGTCTGCGGCTCCAGCAGCTTGATCAGCAACGTCTGCATGCGCATGTCATCGCGCAGCTGCTCCTCCGTAATGCCCGCTTGCATCAATTGCATATCGAACACTTCCTGGGACGGGAAGCTGAGCTTCAAAGCTTCAAGCTGATTGGTCACGTCCTCATCCGTAATCGCAACGCTCGCCGCATCCGCTTCCTGGCGGACCAGCTCTTCCGTAATCATGTTATCCAGCGTGGCGGCACCGTAACGCTTCACCATGAATTCGTACAGATCTTCCTTCTTAATATTCGTGCCGTTCACTGTCGCCACATTGCTGTTGTCCGCGCCGAACGGCGGCTTCACGATGACGACGGCCAGCGCGACGACGAGCGCTGCGGACAAGAGGATCCACCCCCAAGGGCTCTTCTTGACGACAGGAGCCGGCGGTTCCGCCGGAATGGCAGGTGCGGCCGCGATAGCTGAAGCGGCGGCTACCTCGTCTTCCGGATGATGCTTGTCCGTCTCTTTCTCTTCTTCGGACAAGGCAGGCTGCCCGGCGGCAGGCCCGGTTTCCTCCTCGTACGTGTAGCGCTCTTTCTTGACGGACTGCTCGTCCGCTTGATCCCCTTTATTCTCGTTGTTCAGCGAATCCTTGTTATTCATCCTGTAGGCTCCCTTCGAATTTACAGTTTCTACATTACTATAACAAATGCTGTTCCAAAAAACCTTAATCTTAAATAAAAAAAAGCTTGCGGGAAATGTCGAATCTTAAGCAAGCAATTGCTATACTATTAATGCACATGGCAGGACTGAGTAATATTGGAGGTTATATCGTGGTCCAAATACAAGGAAGCTACAACGGCTGGATTGTAGCGCTATCATTTATAATCGCTCTATTCACCTCGTATTCCGCATTGAACTTATGCTATCGAATTTCGCAATCCAGAGGGAACGCCAGACTTGTGTGGCTGGCGGTATCCAGTATCGTCATGGGGAGTGGTGTATGGACGATGCACTTCGTCGGCATGCTGGCCTTTCATATCCGGATCGACGTGCAATACAATCTTCCACTGACCCTATTGTCGATTCTGGCCAGCGTCCTCGCATCTCTTCTCGCTTTCTACGTTACAATGGCGACAGCCGTCACGAAAACCCGGCTGTTGTCGGGAAGCCTGCTAATGGGAATCGGTATTGTCACGATGCATTATACCGGTATGGCTTCCATGAATACTCCTTACATGACGATTCAATACGATCCCGTCTTATGGCTTATCTCCGCAATCATTGCCGTGGCGTCATCTTACGCGGCGCTCTATCTGTTCATCCGATTCCGCCGTCTGAGCGGGAAGATTCCGCTGAAGCTGCTTGCCGCCGTCTCCATGGGCGTCGCGATTGCCGGCATGCATTATACCGGGATGGAGGCGGCTTCGTTCTGGTGTGCGACTCCGGAGCAGATGATGGCGGCATTGGAGCAGGGGATGGATACGGAGCTGCTCATTGCGATTTCCTCCGTTATGATGCTCATGATCGCGACGACGATGCTGGCATTGTATTGGGAGCGGCTGCTGCTCAAGCGAATGGCGTACCACGATCCTCTGACCGGACTGCCGAACAGGCACGCGATGAACCAGTTTTTCGACGAGAAGCTGAAGGTGGGCGAGAGCAATGCCGTTCTGTTCATCGATCTGGATCAGTTCAAGCTGGTGAACGATACGTTCGGTCACGACATCGGGGACATGCTGGTGCAAGAGGCGGGCACTCGCCTGCAGGGCTTCGCGAAGGGGAACGGCCGACACATCTTCCGGCTTGGGGGAGACGAATTCCTTGTCGTACTGGAAGAGATGGAGGATTATCGCCTCGTGGAAGGGTTGGCGGAAGAACTGCTGGAGGAGCTTAGAATGCCCTATGTTCTGGAGGGGAATGAGTTGTATGTGACGGGAAGCGTCGGCATCAGCTACTCCCCACAGCATGGGACAAGCCGCAGCGCGCTGCTGAAGGCGGCGGACACAGCGCTGTATTATGCCAAGAGCCTGGGCAAGAACCAATATCTAGCTTTTCACGCTGAGCTGGATACGAGGCTTGCAAGGAGGATGGAGATCGAACAAGGACTGCGCACTGCGCTCATGCACAAGCAATTAGCGACCTACTACCAGCCGAAGTGGAACGCGGCTACGAACCGGCCGGTCGGATTCGAGGCGTTGCTGCGCTGGACGCATCCGAAGCTTGGCGCCGTCTCGCCGGAGGAGTTCATCCCGATAGCGGAGGAATCCGGACTCATTGTGCCCATCACCAGATGGGTGCTGGAGCAAGCCTGCCGCGATTGCATGTCGTGGAACGACAATGGGGGCAAGAAGCTTGGCGTCTCCGTCAATCTGCCCGTGCATGTATTCGAGACTTACGGGCTCAACGATATGGTCATGAGTGCGCTGGGCAATTCCGGCCTGCCGCCGGAATTGCTGGAGCTGGAATTGACGGAAGCGGCGATTATGCAGCAGTCTTCCGAGGTGCGCAAGCAGCTTCGCCCGCTGCAGGAAGCGGGAGTGCGCGTCTCCATGGACAACTTCGGAGCCGGCAATACGTTCCTCGGCTCTGTGGGCAGCATCCCGTTCCATGCGCTTAAGATCGACAGACAATATATGAGGGAATACGAATCTCCGTCCAATCGGGCGATTGTAAGCAGCATCATCTCGCTCGCGAGCCAGTTGAACGTGCAGTTGATCGCGGAAGGGGTGGAGACGGAGGAGCAGCTGGCTTACTTGCGCGAGGCGGGTTGTTCCATTATGCAGGGATATTACTTCAAGAAGCCGATGCCCCGCGACGAAGTGAGCGACTGGCTGAGCGGCTTGACGGCATAACGATGAAGGATTCGAAGGGGGATGCCCGTTGAACAAGATGTCGCTCAGAACGAAAGGCTTGCTTCTCATCGTATTGATCTCGCTTATTCCCTTGCTTCTGGCAGGCGTCGGCAATTACTCCGCAGTGAAGCAGTCGCTGCTGCAGTCGGAGAAGGATAAAATGATGAGCAGGCTTCGCAGCGAGAGCAACGATATCGCAGCGTGGATGCATATCCGCAAGGCCGAAGTGATGGTTATGAGCAGGACGGACGCTGTGCGCTTCGGCACGGAGGAGCAGCGGCTGGACTACTTCGCGCGCGAGCTGGATCGCAACGGGTTCCAGTACCATTTCATCGGCTATATCGATATGCAGGGCAATGCGGTGCGCAGCGACGGCAAGAGGCTGTATCAGGGCTTCGAGTCGTTCTATCATGCGGCGAAGAAGGGGGAGATCCATATGACGGACCCCTATACCCCTACCTTCTCGGATATGCGGCAAGCGATCATTGCCGTGCCGGTATATAATAATGCGGATGTCGTGACCGGTGTCATCTATGCTTCTATTCGATACGACTCCTTCCAGGAATACTTCGACTTCGACAATGGACCGGCGCCGGTATTTTTCTACAATGACCGGGGCGGGCTTATCTACAGCACGCATCCCGAGCTGCACCCATCCAATTCTCTGACGGATCGGGAGTCTCTCTTCAGCGGCATTGCCAACCGCATGCTGAGCGGCGATGGCGGAGAAGTGAGGCTGGCGTCGGGCGGACAGAGCTATGTCGTGTTCTATACGAAGGTGGCCGGCACGCCTTGGCGGATGGCGCTTCAGGAGCCGCTGCGGCTGCTGGAGGCGCCGCTTGCACCGGTATTCTGGCGCACGGTAATGACGATTGCCGCATCGGAGATCATTATTGCGCTGTTCTTCTATCTGTACTTCGAACGGATCGTGAAGCGTCTGGAAGGCGTGCTGAAAGTAACCAAGCAGGCAGCTTCGGGTCAATTCCAAGCGCAGCATCTGGATACGTCGGAAGGGGATGAGATCGGCAAGCTGGCGGGCTCCGTCAACGGCATGATGGAGCATCTGCAGGAGATGTTCGACCGGCTGAATGCGATCATTAATCAGAATCAATATGCCTTCATCGTGCTGGATGATCAGTATCGCGTCATTCATATGAATAAAGCCGCCGAGGATATGCTGGACTATCAAGCGGAGGAATTGGTGGGACAAGCGACGCCGCTTACCTTCATCGACCCGGAGGAAATACGCAAGGAAGCGGAGCGGCTGACGCAACTGCTGGGCAGGGAGGTGCTTCCAGGGCTGGAAGTGTTCAAGGAGCTGCGCAAGGAGCAATTCTCGTATGAACGGGAGTGGACCGTAATCCGCAAGGACGGCAAGCGTGTGCCGACGCTTCATAGCTCGAACGGCCTTTACAGCCGCGACGGCAAATTCTCCGGCGTCGTAGGCATGCTTCGGGATATAACGGACCGCAAGCATGTCGAGAACGCGCGTAATCGATTGCTGGATATCGTGGAGTCCGCCAAGGACTTGATTGCTTCCGCGGATATGAAGGGCCGAATTATCTATATGAATCGTGCCGGAAGGGAACTGTTGGGTCTGAGCGATGAAGACAGGACGGTGGAAAGTCTTGCGGTGGAGCAATATGTCGATCCCCAAATGTACGAGCAGCTGCTGGAAGGGGCGAGGCTGGCCAAGGAGTACGGCTATTGGGAGAGCGGCGCGCAGCTGCTCAAGAGGGGCGGCGAGCCGCTGTTCGTATCGATGGTCGTAGTCGCACATAACGATCCGCAGACAGGCGAGCTGTTCTTCTCCTGCATCGCCAGAGACGTCTCGGAGCAGAAGCTGGTTCAGGAGGAGCTTGTCCGCGCTACGCTGGAGGCAGAAGAGGCGAACAAGGCCAAGAGCCGCTTCCTGGCGATGATGAGCCATGAAGTGCGGACGCCGCTGAACGGCATAATCGGTCTGACTCAGCTCATGCGCAAGATGGAGCTGACGGCGCTTCAACGCGATTATATGGATAAGATGGAGACCAGCTCCGAGAGTCTGCTGCGCATCATTAACGATGTGCTGGACTTCTCCAAGATCGAAGCGGGCAAAATTGAAGTGGAACGGCTCCCGTTCCAGCTGGAGGAAGTGCTTGAGAAGCTGGCAAGCGGACTAAGCGTATTCATGGGCGGGAAGGAGCAGTTCGAATTCATGATCCGCCAGTCCGAACAGCTGCAATATATGCTGGTAGGCGATGCGATGAGGCTGGAGCAGGTGCTGCTCAATCTGTGCATGAACGCCATTAAATTCACCCCGATGGGTATGGTGAAGCTGGAGATCGAGAAGGTAAGCCGCAGCGCGGAGGCGATCAGCCTCTCCTTCACCGTGGCAGATACGGGAATCGGCATGAACGAAGAGAAGCGGCGACGGCTGTTCCAGCCGTTCACGCAAGGCGACAGCTCCACGACGAGACAGTTCGGAGGGACGGGACTCGGTCTTGTCATCTCAAAAAATCTGGTGGAGCTTATGG
This sequence comes from Paenibacillus sp. J5C2022, assembly GCF_025567625.1. GTDB lineage: Bacteria > Bacillota > Bacilli > Paenibacillales > Paenibacillaceae > Pristimantibacillus. The sequence continues at coordinate 17,344 of NZ_JAOQJC010000058.1, forward strand.
GGGGAGCTCTTGAGGTGAACAGCGAGGAGGGCGTCGGCAGCGTATTCCGCTTCATTCTTCCGTTCGCAATCAGCACTTACCGCCAGGAGCAGCCGGCCGTCATGATCGACAGCGGCAGCAAGCGGCCGATATGGATCGTTGAGGACAACACACAGATGATGCGCTTCTGGGAAGAGACGCTGGCGCGAGCGGGGGTATCCAGCCTGACGTTCAATGGCTGGCAATCTGCACGCGATCGTCTGCGTGTCATCGGAGAAGGAGCCAGGCCGCTGCTGCTTCTCATGGACATGGAGATGCCCGATATGTACGGAATCGACACATGGCTGGAATTCCGCCAAACTGCGGAAGAAGCGGCGATCCCGATCATTGCCGTCACGACGACTTATGGCCGGGACGAGCTGCTTCAGCTGCAATCGCATCAGCAGCCGATCGCGATACTGACCAAGCCCGTGACGCGACTGGCGCTATGCCGCGCGCTGAATGTGGCGTTGGAGAAGAAGGGAAGAGACGTTCAAGAGACAGCCGAGGACAGGAAGATTGCGGTCGTGTCGAAAGAATGTCAGCCAACTGTTAGAATATTGTTAGCGGAAGATAACAAAATCAATCAGCTGGTTGCGGTCGAGCTGTTGAAGGAGCTTGGTTACGAGGTCGGGGTGGCGGAGAACGGCAAGGAGGCGCTGGAAGTGCTGGCGGAAGGCCAGTGGGATCTGGTGCTGATGGATATTCATATGCCGGTCATGGATGGTACGGAAGCCGTCCGCATCATGAGGAGCAGGAGGGAGTATGATCATATTCCGGTCATTGCCGTAACGGCGAATATGGTGAAGAAGGACCATGAGTATTATATCCGGCTCGGCATGCGCGATGTCATCACGAAGCCGTTGTCGCTGGATACGCTGCAGGAGACGATCACGTACTGCCTGGACGAGGCCGCCAGCGGCAGCAAGCTGTCTGTGACGGACGGCGGCGGGCTGCTGCCGGGCGTATCTTCCTACTATAGCCATACTACAGCCATTCCCTCATCGCTGGGCAGCATTGCGGGGATGGATGTGGCGAGCGCGCTTGAACGGGTCAACGGGAAAATATCAATTCTGCTCCATATGATCGGGCAATTCAAGATGGACTATGAGCGGTTCATGGACCAGCTCCGGTTAAAGCTGGATAACGGCGAGCGGCAAGCTGCGATTCGCATGCTTCATACGTTGAAGGGAGCCGCCGGCTACTTGTCCGCTTACGGGCTGGCGGATGCCGCCGGAGAAGCCGGGAAGTGGCTGAACGGCGAAGCCCAGCAGTCTTCCGGGAAAAGCATGCAGGCACTGCTGGCCCGGCTGGAGAAGGAGCTGACGAAGCTGCTTGTCGGGTTGAAGGATGTGCCGACCAAATTCGACAAATAGTCTAACATTTTTCTAACAAAATATTGTTCCTAGTGTTTAGGTATTGTATAGTAGAGTTACAGAATTGATTTGACAGAAATCTTCAATCCTATTTAAGGGTGACCACAATGTATAAAGTATTAGTTATTGAAGATGACGTCATGATGAGTAATATGCTGTCTATGTATTTGTTTGAAGAGGGCTACCGGGTGGAGCAAGCGGAACGTGGAGAAGACGGCTTGCAGAAGGCTGCCGACTTCGCGCCCGATCTGATTCTGCTGGATCTCATGCTTCCGGATCTGGACGGAATGGAAGTATGCAAGCAAATACGGGAATCGTCCAATGTACCCATAATGATTCTCTCGATGAAGAGCGAGGTGTCGGAGCGGGTGCAGGCGCTGAAGGCGGGAGCGGATGATTACTTATGCAAGCCGTTCAGCATGCACGAGCTAACCGCGCGGGTAGAGGCGCTGATTCGCCGCTCTCATACGGTACAGGCGGAGATGAACGAGAAGAAGGAGGCCTCGGACACCGGACAATCGGAGTTGATTCAATTGGATGCGGATAGAAGGCTGCTCATCGTAAGGGGTCAGCGTGTGGAGACGACGTTCTCGGAGTACGAGCTTATGAAGCTGTTAATGGCTCATCCGGGGAAAGTATTCAGCAGGGAAGAGTTGATTAATGCGATTCGGGGATTCGATTCCTTCGTGACCGATCGCGCAATAGACGTTCATATCGTCAATCTCCGCAAGAAAATCGAACTGAACCCGAAGGAGCCCCGCCTGATCAAGACGGTATGGGGATTCGGGTACAAGTATGTGGCCGAGCCGGCCATGTAATGACGTGACGGGAGCCGCTAGCTGAACGGGCTTCAGGCGAAGAGCATTCCGGATATTCGGGATGCTTTTTTTTCTTCCCCCCCACAATCATTAGATATTCTAACAAAGTTGCGAGTCGGGCTGCAGCATTATTCTAATACTTGTATGTGACTATTAAGCTTAACAATTATGATGATGGAAGGAGCATTTGTGATGGAGGAAGCTATTGATATGCCTGAACGGAAAGCGGCATTTCTAGAGCTTGAGCTTGCCATCGACCATGCAAGGGCATCGGGACATCATATGCTGGTTGCGCTTGTGGATATGGATCGGTTCTATCGCGTGAATGAAACGAAAGGGACCGACTTCGGGAATCACGTGCTGGAAGTCATTGCGAGCCGTCTGGGTGAGGCAGGCGCGACACTCGCCGGCGGGCACTTTCACGGAACGAGCCGGCTTGGCGGCGACTGCTTTCAGATTGTGATCGCTATCCATGAGCAGGAGCTGGTTCGAGCCGCGCAATTGCTGGAGGCGATCAAGTTCGCAGTGGAACGTCCCGTCGCGGATGGGGAGCAGGAGCTCTATCTGACTTCAAGCATAGGGGCTTGCGTGTATCCGAAGGACGGCTTGACGAGCGAGCAGTTGTTATGCCGGGCGGAACTTGCGCTCTACCGCTCCAAGGAAAACGGCGGCAATCGGGTTCAAGTGTACAGCAGCGATGACACCGTCCGAATGAACAGGAAAATTATGATCGAAACCTCGCTTCGTCCGGCATTGGTCCAACGGCAATTCCACTTGAGCTATCAGCCGGTCTATCAATTGGACAATGGTCGGTTAAGAGGCTATGAAGCATTAATTCGATGGGAGCATCCGGAGCTGGGCAACGTCAGTCCGGAGGAGTTCATTCCTATCGCGGAATTCAATGGATTGATTGTTCCCATCGGGGAATGGGTGCTTCGGGAAGTGTGCAAGCGATTGTCGGATATGCTTCGGTATGACGGACTGGATCATCTGCGCATATCCATTAATATTTCATCGAAGCAGCTGATGGACCCCTCCTTCGTGTCCACAGTTGTCAATGTCATTGACGAATACGAGCTGAAGGCGGAGTCGCTGGAGCTGGAAATATCGGAGCGCCAGATGGCTCTTCATGAGACTCAGCAGACGGCGGCCGCGTTAAGCGGGCTTCATGCCGCGGGCGTGCGAATCGTACTGGATGACTTCGGGAGGGGCTATTCCTCCTACACAAGCTTAAAGTACTTGCCGATACATAGTGTGAAGATTGATAAGTCCTTTGTGAAAGATATTGATCTGAGGGGCGCGGACCGCTTCATTGTGGAATCCATGATCCAATTGGCACGGAGACTCGGGCTTGAGGCGATAGCCAAGGGAGTGGAGTTCGAGGAGCAGATGCAGTTGCTGAAGGAATGGGGCTGCCAATATGTGCAAGGTTACTTGCTGGGCATGCCGATGGACCCCACTCAGCTGGACTCTTCGGTGTTCCGCAGAACCGAAGAGATCGACGGCTAATCGATTGTACAGGGATCGTTATCCGTTAAGCTTTACTATCTGGGAGGGATTCGGGAAGTGACCGTTGTGAAATGGAGTTTCAAAAGCAAGCTTATGTTGCTCGGGCTTGGGCTGCTGCTTGTGCCAAGCTTGATCGTCAGCATACTCAGTTATTCTTCGGCAAGCTCCTCGTTGGACGAGACGGGGCGAGTGATACTGAAAAACGACGTGAAAAGCACGCTTATGCTGATCGAAATGCTGGACAGCCAAGTGCAGGCGGGCGAGATGGGCAGAGAAGAAGCGGAAAGGTTCGTGAAGACTGCCATGCTGGGGGAGATGCGGGAAGATGGCACTCGTCCTATCAATTCGACGATTAACCTTGGCAAGAACGGCTATCCGTTCGCCATAGACGGCGAAGGCATGCTGGCAGCCCATCCCGCCGTGGAAGGAACGAGCTTCGCGGACGTACGGAACAATAAGGGCGAGCTGGTCTTGGAGTCGACAAGCGATAAGCCGATGCTGGAAGCGGTTCGGGCGGTAGCCGATGCGGGAGGCGGATTCGTCTATTACGATTACCAGCTGCCGAATCAGCCGGATGTGTACGGGGCAAAAATTACGTATGTCGAGAAGGACCCTCATTGGGGCTGGATTATCGCGGCCGGAGCGTATATGCAGGACTTTAACAAAGAAGCGGATGCCATCGTTCAGATGACGATTATTACGCTTGCGGTAACAATTGCTGCGGGAATGGTCTTCATTGTCATAGCGGCAGCGCGCATGACGAAGCCGATCAAAAGGGTGACGGCGTTCGCTGCCGAAGTGGCGGCAGGCAATCTCACCGTGGAGCCTGTAGAGTGCAAGAGCAAGGATGAGATCGCCGTGCTGGCCTGGAGCTTCAATGAGATGGTGCGCCAGCTTCGAGCGCTGATCCAGGAGGTGGGACGCAATGTGGACGGCGTAGCCGCTACTTCCCAGCAGCTCATGGCCGGGGGAGAACAGACGAGCGCCGCCAGCGCGCATATTGCGGAGACGATTCAGCAGCTGTCCGAAGGCGCACAGCATCAGGAAGAAAGCGCCGAGCAATGCTACGGCGTCATTCAGCGGATGTCGGATTCCACGGCTCAGATTGCAGGCAATACCGGAAAGCTGTCCGCGGCAGCGCAGAGTACGCTGGAGCAGTCTGTTCAAGGACAGGAAGCTCTGCGACAGGCTACGGAGCAGATGCGGCATATCCAGACATCCTTCGACAGCTTGTCGAAAGCTGTACGGGATCTTGGCGACCGCTCCGATGAAGTCGTCGGCATGGCGCAGATCATCTCGGATATATCCGCTCAGACTAATCTGCTCGCGTTGAACGCCTCGATTGAAGCGGCAAGAGCGGGCGAACACGGCAGAGGCTTCGCTGTCGTAGCCGGAGAAGTGCGCAAGCTGGCAGAGCAGACGAATCAGTCCAGCGGTCATATCGCTTCCGTCGTGCAGGCGATCCGCTCGGAGACGGGGCATGTCGCCGCCACCATGAATGAAGCCGGCGCAGTTGTCGCTAGCGGCCTGATGTCCGTGCAGGGAGCGAGCGATATCTTCTCTGCCATCAACAAGGATATTGAAGGGGTAGCGGAGCAAGTCGGGGAGCTGTCGCAAGCGACGTCCGCCATTGCGGCCGGAGCCGATCAAGTGATGGAAGCGATGCAGGGCGTCGTGGTGGTTGCGGCGGAAGGCACATCAGCGACGCAGACCGTATCTGCCGCCGCCCAGGAGCAGATGGCGGCGATGGAGGAGATTTCCGCGGCAGCCACGACATTGGCAGGAATGGCGGAGCAGCTGCAGGAGCAAGTGGCGAAGTTCAGGTTGTAATTCTGCTGTAAGCCGGCAGCGGATGGATGGAACGGAAGAAGGGGCTGTCCCTCAGGTCGATTGACCTTGGGACAGCCCCTCTTTGCTTATTAAGCTAGCTGACTTCCAGATAAAGCTTCGTTCCATCGTTATATTGGAAAATGGCGACGTCGCGCACCATTTCAACCGATCGGATTCGCTTCCACTTCTTCCGGAAATCGAAGTCCAGTTCCAGTTCGCTCAATTTATGATGAAGTAGATCGAAGGATGTCGATTGCTCGTTAGGGTAGTAGACAGGTACTGAACGATTTTTGAAGGTAATGATTTTCATCATTGCACCATTCACCTCCGTTTGCGTTTTTCCCATTATACCGCTAACGTTTTAGCACCTTGTGAAGCTGTCGTCAGGTTATTGTTTATTTTGCTAATACATTTCTAACAATCCCTTCGTGCCGTTAAACTTCCTAAGAGCTGCTGTATTTCCACTTCTTCTTGTAATAGCCGTGTCCGTAATGATGATTGTAACGCGGCGGATGCGGCGGATAATGCGGGTGTTGCGGATGCGGCGGGTGCTGCGGATAATACGGCGCGCCTTGCGGTGGCGGAGCTCCGTGATGCTGGCTCGGATGCGGCGGTCCTGCCTGATATTGTCCATTGGGATAATGCGGATGCTGCGGCGGATACTGTGGCGGATACGGGTGATGCGGATGATAGTACCCTTTCTTGTAGTCGCTGCTGCTATAGAAATGATGACTGTGTCTGCCTGCCAAGGAATAGAAGATTCGTTTCAACATCGTAACTTCCCCTTTCTTCTCTGCAACTTCATATACTTTACGACGCTGTAAATAGAAAGTTTCTAAAAAAAACGATAAGCTAGTGGAAGGAGTTGATGATATTGTGGAACGCATTATTGCGGATCGCCTCTAGAACCTGGCATAGATGGCGGGAAGTTCGCAACAATTGGAGCGATTATCCCCTGCAGGAAGGAAGCGTATGGGGAGAACAATATGAAGTGCTGCGCTTTCTGGGAATGGGCAGTTACGGACAGGCTTATGTGTGCCGAGAGCGGGGAAGCGGGGCGATCGTTCTGCTGAAGCGGAATAAGCCGAGCAAGCGAAAGCTGGGCATCCAGCTTCTGCAGCGGGAGAGGGATGTGATGCAAGCGTTGTCCCACGAGCAGATCCCGCGTCTCATCGCATACCGGTCGAGCGGCTCCGAGGAAGCGATCGTGATGGACTATATTGAAGGGCACAATCTGGAATACATCATTTATGAGCAGGGAGACAGCTTTACGGTTCAAGAAGCGCTGCAAGTGCTGAAGGGGCTGCTTCAGCCGTTGAAGCATCTTCATGGCTCCGGCTACGTGCATCGCGATGTACGCATACCGAACGTGCTGATGAGGGAGGGGAAGCCGTATCTGATCGATTACGGCCTGGCTTGCCGTATCGGCGAGCAGCTGCCGGAGCCGCTGCGGGAAGCATTGGGGGAGACGGATGCTGCGGCGGATAGCGCTGCCGCGCTCAAGACGCGAATGCGTCGCGCGCATCCTGCAAGCGACTGGTTCGGGCTTGGCCATCTGTTCCTGTTCCTGATGTATGCGGGCTACACGCCTCCGGAAGACGGGCAGGAGCGAAGCTGGGAAGAAGAGCTGAAGCTTCCGGATGCGGTCAAGCTGTTCCTGCGCAAGCTGCTGAACGAAGACGAAGGCTGGACAAGCACTGCGGAGTGCGAACGGGAGCTAGATGAGCTGCTGAAGCGCGGCGATGACGGCTAGGTGAGCCGGATAGAAGCTGCGCCAGATCCATCTGGGCATGCGGATGCGATCCATGCGGGCCAGCACCTGAGGCATATGGAAGATAAGCCCCGTTCCAAGCAAGCTGAACAGCTGCAGCGACACACCGCCCGTCAGGATGGCAAGCAGCTCCAGACCTGCATGCATGAGCAGGGCGAGAGAAGCCGGAGCGTAGCGGTAGATGAGCATCAGCAGCAGAGCGTAGCCGCCGTAGTCGAACGGTAGCGCGTCAAGCGGGATGAGTGCGGCTCCCGCAATGAGGAGCTGCAGCGCTGGCGAATCCTTATACCGGTCAAGCAATCGCAGTACGAGCAGACAGACGAATAAGGTTGCGATGACATTGATCTGCGTAATATGGAAGGCCCATTGATAGGGGAGCTGCGAGAGCAAGGCCAGCAGGCCGACTCGCAGGAAGTAGCGGCTCATATTACGGGTTCGCTTATAGCCGATAACCATGGCGTATATGTACAGCGGCATGGCAAGTCTGCCGATGATCCGCCAGAGAGGATCGCCCGGGTGCCATACGGCGCCAATATGATCGATAAGCATCGTGAGCATAGCTAAAAATTGCATGAGAGACCACCTTCATCTGTCTGCTTTTACGGTCATTTGGAATATTAGTTCGGCGATCTTCAGTATAGCAGAAAACGGGCACCCTTGTAGTCGGTGTGGAGCGGCTATCGTCCCGAAGACGAAGAAAGGACGCCTGAAGGCGTCCTGAGCTTTCAACAGACGGGCAGGACTTTTTGAAGTCCTGCCTTTTCTGCTGCTTGCCGCGGCAATACCGGCACTGCAGCAGCTCTGCAATTGAAGCGTAATGTCCATTCCTTCCGACTGGCTGGGGCCCGCCTTACATGAGCAAAGTAATAACGAGCAGCTCGAACAGCACGAGTGGAAGTATGGCGTTGAAGCGGCTGTTGTAGAATCTGGGGTCTTGAATCGTGCATTGCAAATAGAGAATGTGCCGGTCGACATGCAAGATCATTCCTTCGTACACATGACCGTCGATCGTCTGCACGCGTACGAAACGGTGCATATGTCCCCCGCACATCTTCACAAGACGTTCCCGAATTTCTTGAACCGCGGCCGTATGCTGCTGATTGGCTTCGTAGATGACCGCGGCTTCGTTATCCCGTTGTTCGGACAAATCGATAACCTCCTATCTCAAGCCTATAGTCTATAGCTATGCAAGAGATGGGAGAGTCATGCCGGGCATAAAGGCTTCGCGCCTGTCAGCCGGTCAGCGGTTGGAGGAAGGATAATGGATAAGCGTAGTGAAGCGGATCGTGCGGTCTGTATCGTTGCAATAGGTGTGAGGCTGATCGCCTGAGAAGCGCATGGCGAGGCTCGGCTTGAGCAGGTAGTTGTCTTCTCCCACTTCGACGCGAAGCTCTCCGTCCATCGCGATGACGAATTCTTCGACGCCCTCATAGTGTGCTTCGGATGTATGGGAAGTGAACGGTTCGACGACGACGGTATATACTTCAAATCCCCGATCTTGCTTGAACGGGAAGATGGGATACGTGCGATAAGCGCCATCCTCGGCAATGAGCGGCGTTGTATCCTCCAGCTTGACGATGGATACTTGCGGCGATGCGTCCTCCATTAACGCGGCGAACGAGATGCGGAGCCCGTTGACGATTTTCCACAGGATGGAGATAGTCGGGTTGGACTCTCCTCTCTCAATCTGCCCAAGCATTCCCTTGCTGACGCCGCTAAGCTCGGCTACGGCATCCAGGCTTAGACCGCGGGATTTACGGATATCTTGCAGATTTTTGCCGATTTTCTGATGAATGGCTTCTGACATGGCTGTACTCCTCTCAATGACACAGCAAAAAAATAATCCAAAAAATAAACACGAAGGTATGTACATTATACTGCACAAACGTGTAATATAATATACAAGATGAGTGGTAAGCGTTCTATTTTGGGTTTCACTCTATTGTAGACGAAAATGCGGGGAGGGGCAAAGTTATGTCTCAAAGCAAAACGATGATTGGACTGGTGAAGGAGACGCGCGGTCCCGGAGCGGTATTGAAAGAGGTGCCTGTGCCGGTATGCGGAGTTAACGAGGTGCTGGTGCGGGTGAAGACATCTTCGATCTGCGGCACGGACGTGCATATTTATAAATGGGATGACTGGGCGTCGCGCACTGTACGTACGCCGAATGTATTCGGACACGAATTCGCGGGCATTGTGGAAGCGATCGGCAGTGAAGTGACGAATGTCAAGGTGGGCGATTATGTATCGGGAGAAGGCCATGTCGTATGCGGCATCTGCAAAGCTTGCCGGACGGGCAACGCTCATGTGTGCAAGAACACATTGAGCTTCGGAATCACGATTCCGGGCTGCTTCGCCGAATATGCGGTCATAAGGGCCAGCAATGTGATCCACAACGACGCAAGCGTGCCGCCGGAAATCGCTTGTCTGCAAGACCCGCTGGGCAACGCGGTGCAGACGGTGTTAAGCGGCGACGTGGTCGGCAAGAGCGTCGTCGTCGTCGGAGTCGGACCGATCGGCCAGATGGCGATCGCCGTGGCGAAGGCGTGCGGAAGCGGCAGAGTATTCGCCGTAGACATTAACCCTTACCGGCTGAAGATGGCGGAGGCGATGGGAGCGGATGTCGTCATTGACAGCAGCCAGCAGAACTTCGTGGATGTCATCCGTGAAGCGACGGGCGGAGAGGGAGCGGAGGTCGTCCTGGAGATGTCTGGCCATCCCGTAGCGATTCGCGATGCGCTGAAGGTGGCCGCACAGGCGGGACGCGTCAGTCTGCTGGGCATTCCGACGCAAGAGGTACCGTTCGATCTGGCGCAGGACATCATCTTCAAAGGTCTGAATATTCAGGGAATTACAGGCAGACGGATGTATGATACCTGGTATCAGCTGAAAGGGCTGCTGGACCGGAAGCGCATAGATCTGACGCCGCTGGTGACGCATCACTTCACGCTGGATCGTTATGAGGAGGCCTTCGATCTGATGGCGTCCGGCAATTGCGGCAAAATTGTGTTCTGGCATGATCGCGTGTCCTGAGCGAGGCTGACGAGTTACGGCGAGGGCCGACATTGACAAACGGGAGGAATTGAAATGGCGGATTTTCGACATATAGAGGAACAATTGAGAGGACTGAAGGAAGCGGGTCGCTATCGTCCCATGACGGTATGGAAGGACGGTTCCGATGCCTGGATGACCGTTGAAGGCGGGAAGCGCGCGCTGCAGATGTCTTCCAACAACTACTTAGGATTAACGCATCACCCCAAGCTGAAAGCGGCGGCAATCGCCGCTACGGAGAAGTACGGCGTCGGTTCGGGCTCGGTGCGGACGATAACGGGGACACTGTCGATTCACGATGAGCTGGAGTGGAAGCTCGCTGCGTTCAAAGGCACGGAAGCGGCACTGGTCTTCCAGTCCGGCTTTACAACCAACCAAGGGGTGCTGGGGACGATACTGGGCCCGGACGATGTGGTCATCAGCGATGAGCTGAATCATGCCAGCATTATCGACGGCATCCGCCTGACGAAGGCAAGCCGCCGCATCTTCGCGCACAAGGATATGGATCAATTGGAAGCGGTGCTGAAGGAGTGCGGCAACTATCGGCAGAGAGTGGTCGTGACGGACGGCGTATTCAGCATGGACGGCGATATTGCACCGCTTCCCGCTATCGTTGAGCTGGCGGAGAAGTACGATGCGCTCGTCTATGTGGATGATGCGCATGCCAGCGGTGTACTGGGCAAGCATGGCAAGGGCTCTACGGACCACTTCGGCCTGCACGGCAGAGTCCACTTCCAGATCGGCACCTTGTCCAAGGCAGTAGGTGCGGTAGGCGGCTATGTAGCGACGGCAAGAGCGGCCAAGGAGCTGATGATCAATAGCGCTCGCTCCTTCCTGTTCAGCACATCGCTGCCGCCGTCCGTAGCTGCAAGCTGCATCGCGGCGCTGGAGGTGCTGCAGGAGGAGCCGGAGCTGACAGAGCGGCTGTGGAAGAATGCGGACGGCTTCCGCAGCCGTCTGCAATCGCTCGGCTTCGATACCGGCGAGAGCGAGACGCCGATTATCCCGATTATCGTCGGCCAGCCGGAGCGGGCGCTTGCCTTCTCGAAGCGTCTGCTGGAGGAAGGCGTCTGTGCGCAAGGCATCGTCTATCCGACCGTGGCGATGGACAAGGGCAGAGTGCGGCTCATCGTGACCGCGCAGCACAGCGAGGCGGATCTGGGCTTTGCTGCCGATGTTCTGGAGAATGTGGGCAAGGAGTTCGGATTAGTATAGGCGTTGCAGTAATATTAGCATAAGAGAATTGCATGAATAATACCCTCGTGATATGATTAGGATAAGAATAAGGAGCCGGTGCACCAACCGACTCCCTGCACAAAACTTAGGCGGGATACCTCCTAAGTAAGTCAGAAAATAACCCATTCCCTTGGCGCTAACCTGGGTGGGTTATTTTCGTTTATTCAGGTAAGTGAGCAGAGCTAGCAAAAACATGCCAAGCATAATCACTTCTGTCAACGAAAATTTCATGTAACCACCTCCTTTTGGAGGCGTTACTTCCAATCCAAGTGTTCATGCTTCTTTATTATATCAGAGATCGCGTGTTCGGTACTTACTTTTTCTTAATAGACTTCAACGGTTTGTCAGCAGGACCTTCGATGACCTCGCCGCTGATCGAGAATCTGGAGCCGTGACAAGGACAGTCCCAAGTGCGGTCCCCGTCGTTCCATTCTACTTCGCAGCCCAAATGAGTACAGGTCGTGTCCACCAGATGCAATTTACCTTCTGAGTCCCTATAAGCGCCCGCTCTTCGGCCTTGCACCCTTACAATTCCTCCCTCATCTTTGCCGAGCTCCTCAAGGTTCCTATATATCATCCCCAGCTTGCCGGCAATCAGATGCTTGGCCACGTCGGCATTCTCGACTGCTAGATTTTTGATCGTGCCCAGGGACATGGAACGTGATGGCGCGAACAGTTGCTCATACGGATTCTGTCTCTCCATAATAAGATCGCTAATCAGCATAGCCGCTGCTGTACCGCTTGTCATGCCCCACTTCTTGTAGCCAGTTGCGACGAAAATATTAGGAGATGACTCCGTGATCCTCCCGATGTAAGGAATGTCATCCCCGGTGATCAAATCTTGTGCCGACCAACGGTAAGCGACTTCTTGCAGCTGGAAGTGGCGGACAGCATATTGCCCAAGCATCTCGTAATGGTTTATAGTACATATGCCTTGTCCGGTTTTATGGCTTTGCCCGCCGATCAGAAGAAGCATGGCTCCATCCTCCATGACTGCGCTGCGAATGGAACGCTTTGGTTCCTCCGCGCTAATGTACATGCCGCCGGGGAATTCCGCTCCTGTTTCCACACCTAGTACGTAAGAGCGTTCGGCATACATTCTGGCAAAATAAAAACCGCCGCCGTCGTAAAAAGGAAAGTGCGAGCATGATACGACGTACTTGCAGGTGACTTTATGCCCTTCGCTGGTTATAACCTGGGGCAAGGTGCCTTTCTGAATATCAACCGCTGTCGTCCCTTCATAGATGTCGACGCCGTCTTTTATGATTTCCCGGATTAACGTGCTCAGGTAGCGAAGCGGATGGAATTGAGCCTGCTTGTTCATCCTGACGGCTGCTTTCGCTGGAATGGAGAGGGGAATGCTGTCTACGAACTTCCCTTCAATGCCAAGTGCAGAGTAAGCGTTCATCTCGCTCTCCAGATCGGGGATATAATCTACCGAATTCGTGAATATATAAGCATCTTCGACGGATAACCCACAATTCATATCGTACTGCTCAATCGTCTGCAAGATGAAATGCATCGCATCCCGATTCGCTTGGTAATATAATGCGGCTTTTTCTTTGCCTGCGTTCTTCATTAACTTGTCATAAATCAGATCGTGCTGGGAGGTTATTTTTGCAGTTGTATGTCCAGTAGTTCCATTTAGCAGCTTGTCGGCTTCAAGCAGTACGACCTTAAGGCCGGATTTCGCCAGCAAATACGCTGTAGTGATGCCGGAGATACCGCCACCGACAACAACCGCTTCCGTGTCTATTGATTGAGATAGTTTGGGGAAGGAAGTCATTCCATGGACACTATCCATCCAATAGGATTCAGGGAATTTGGGCAATGCATTGCTTTCGGTCATAGCTATTCTCCTTTAACCATCTTTTCAACTCCTCTCATTACTTCCCTAATCGGAGAAAACTATTCGGTGATGATTATAGTAATGACCTGCGGAATTCCCCCGGCGGCATGCCTTTCACCTTCTTGAAGTTGCGGATGAAAGAGTTGACACTGTAATAGCCTACCCGCTCCGCGACTTCGGAGATCATGAGATCGGAGGAAGTAAGCAGTTCCACCGCCTTATTCATCCGCACATCATTCAGATGCTCGCTGAACGTCTTCCCGTGCTTCTCCTTGAAGTAGCTGGACAAGTACGTCCGGCTCATCTTGAGCTTGTCCGCCAGCTGATCCAGCGAGACGCCTGCTCCATAATGCTCGTCCACGTAATCCAGCATATACTGCACCACCGGGTCGCTTACCTCCCGTCGCTCCTTCATGAGCGCGAGAGCGGACGGCAGGAAGGCGTGGAAGAAGTCTTCGAATTGGGGCAGCGTGTAACATGCCTTGATCGCGTCAAGCGGCGACGCGGGATGCACGCGCAGCACATCTTCCGGATGAAGGGAGGAAGCGGTGCGATAGACGATGCCTCTTGCAAATTCCGCTACTTGCTTCTGGCTCGCTCCGCGCTTCTCCATAACCGCGAGCTTCCGGGAGACAAGCTTCAGCAGCTCGCTTTCATTGCCTTGCTCCAGATGAGTATAGAAGGCGCTCCCCTCATCCTCGGCCATCATCTCCGTCTCACCAGAGTCTCCCATAATCAGTTGCGTTGTATCCGACAGCTTACGGCTATCCAGCATGTGCAGAATATGCTGATAAGATTCCGCAGGAGCCGTCCCGGCATCGTTGTGCCTGGCGGCTATCGTGGCGAGATAATACGCATGGTCGAGATCGAACACTTCTGTCAGCTCCTGCAGATGCTCCTCTATCGTCTCTGGAGATACCTGCTCCGCTTCGGGCAGGAAGGAGACGAGCAGATTGCTCTCCACCTGGAGCGTTGTGGCGTCCTTGAATAGCGTACGGAAGTACGCCTGCAGAAATTCCTGCACCACCTTGGCCGCGCGATCCTGGCGAATGTCCGTCCCGGCTTCGTCATCCATCCTCACGAACAGCAGCCGTGCGCCCACGAACCAGTAGGGCTTATCGCTTTCCGCAGGGAAGTGGCGATCTTCCTCTTCCGAATGAATGTATAGCCGCTTCAGCTTTGATGTGAGCAGGTAGTGCTGCAGAAGCGAATTTTTGCGCTGCAAATCCCGATCCATCGTTCTGTTGTCCTGCGACAGGCGAGTCAGTCTGTCGCTGATCAGATCGAATTCCTTAATGTGCGTCGCCGTCGACGGGGAAGCAGCTTGTCCCTCCATGGCCGCTAATATACGGCTTACCGGCGTGTGCAGCCTGCGAGCGAAATACACGGCCGCCGCCAAACCAAGCAATAAAGCCAGCGTCAAGATAAGGACCAGAATAACGTTCAGCTTGGTCATTTGCGCCGCGATTTTGGTCGTGGGAACAGCACTGACGTAGGTCAGTCCGGTATCGGACCCTTGCGTGAAAAAGTAGTAGTCGTCCCCAATCTTCCGGTAGGTGATATGACCGGGCTCCCGCACAACCAGATGCCCGACTTCCAGCTCTGCATCCATACTGCCGTTGCTGATCAGCTTCGTCCCATTGCCATCCAATATATAGAAGCTGTCTTCGCCGGAGCGTTGAACATAGGCATCGATCAGCTTCTCCTGATCCAGGAAGAAGAGGAGGGACATCTGTCTGGCGTACACATTCTGAACGAGTATGGGCACTGTTCTTCCAATGTCGCTGCTGGAGCCGAACACTTTGTACTGGAATGTGGCGGAAGGGTAGATGCGGAAGTGATGGTTGCCCTCCAATTCCCCTTGCCAGAATGCGAACTCGTAATCGGGATGGTGATAGTAGCGTTCGAACATGTCATCTGCCTCGCTCGTCCCAGCTTTGTCGACGATGAACGCATGATCGCGAAGATAGAGCATGATGTTGTCAATGAACAGCATGGGATCGCGGATCGTCGACAGGATAAAATCGTTGCGAACCATGGATGCGCTTTCATAGTTGATGCTTCCGTCCCTCGTTTTGATGACCGCCCCCAGCCGCTCGTCCAGAAGCATCCCGATGCCAATTGTCCGAATGCGGGTGAAGTGACTTTCATACAGATTGACGGCGGATTGCAGGTTAAGCGAATTGTTCTGGATAATCTCGTCTTGAATCGTGGAGCGGAAGAAGGTGTATGTCAGCAAGTTGAAAGACAGCAAGAGGGCGATGATGCTGAGAAACCAGGTGAGCATCCGGACAAAAAGGGTTTTCCGCGAGCGCCGCCATGAGGTGAACGATAGTAATGAACGTAGCTTCATGTTGTTGTCCCTTTCCAATATCTAAGATAGGAAAAGTATAGCACGAGCGCGCCAGCCTGCGGTATAGCTAGGCTTTGCATCGGGAATGCGCATCTTGTTCGATAGTTATCCGATTGTTCGATAACGGCATGAACTGCACAAGATCATACATGATGCGGGTGGAAGCGGGGTGGCGGAGGGGGTACGATGAGGCCAACTTTACAGGATTGGAGACTGACTATGAAATCGATGGAGATGCCGCCGGTAGCGGATGCGACAAAAGCGCGCTCACTAGTCCGGACCAGATTCTGGTCCAAGCTGCTGCAAGGGAAGTATTTGATGCTTATGTTCCTTCCCTGTCTGCTGTACTATATTTTCTTCAAATACTTGCCGATGTTCGGAATCATCATCTCATTCAAAAATTACAATCTGTTCCGCGGCATATGGGAGAGCGAATGGGTAGGCTTCCATTATTATCGGATGTTCTTCAGCAACCCGGACTTCCTGCTCCTGATGAAAAACACGTTCCTGCTCGGCTTCTATAACCTCGTCTTCGGCTTCCCGGCGCCCATCATACTGGCGATCCTGTTCAACGAGCTGAGGAGCATGGTGTTCAAGCGCTTCGTGCAAACCGTCAGCTACTTGCCGCACTTTATATCCAACGTCATTGTGGCCGGCATGGTCGTTATGTTCCTCTCTCCGACGGGAGGCTGGGTGAACGAAATGCTCGGGCTGTTCGGCATCGGACCCATCAACTTCATGGTGGAAGCGGAGATGTTCCGGTCCGTCTTCGTCGGATCGGAAATATGGCAGCACACGGGCTGGGCGTCCATCATTTACTTGGCAGCGCTTACGGGTATTGATCCCTCGCTATACGAGGCGGCGGAGATCGACGGCGCGAGTCGGATGAGGAAGATATGGCACGTCACATTGCCCGGCATACGCACCGCCGTCATCATATTGCTCATTTTGAATATCGGCAAAATAATCGAGATCGGCTTCGAGAAGGTATTCCTGCTCTATAATCCCGCAACGTACTCTACGGCGGACATCTTGAGCACGTACACGTACCGTGTCGGCATTACGCAGGGCAACTTCAGTTATGCCAGTGCAATCGACTTGTTCACCGGTATCATCAGCCTTATATTTCTGCTTTCCGCCAACTATTTGAGTCGCAGATTCTCCGACTCCAGCTTGTGGTAATGCGAAGGAGGACAACTTATGCGTAAGCGATTATCTCTATTCTCACTTGTTAATCTGGCCGTCATGCTGGTCGTCATTGCCGTCACGCTGTTCCCGTTCCTTCATATGGCGGCGATCTCTCTCAGCCATACGGCCCCTGTGCTGAAGGGCGAAGTGGGCTTGTGGCCCAAAGGGCTGAACTTCGGAAACTACGAGCTGGTGCTGAAGGACCCGCGTATCCTGCAATCCTATATGAACACTCTCATCTACACGGCCCTGTATACAACGATAGCCCTTATTACGACGGGACTTGGCGCGTACGCCCTGTCGAAGAAGGCGATGCCGTTCCACCGCGGCTTCACAATCCTGATCGTCATTACGATGTTCTTCAACGGCGGCATGATCCCCACCTTCCTCGTCGTGAAGGAGCTGCATCTGATCGATACGTTATGGGGCATGGTGCTGCCGGGCGCGGTCAGCACCTGGTATCTCATGATTATGCGCACCTTCTTCCAGGCGATGCCGGCGGAGCTGGAGGAGTCCGGCAAGCTGGACGGCTTGACTGATATCGGGCTGTTCATCCGCATCATCGCACCGCTGTCGAAGCCCGTCTTCGCCACGATCGGCATGTTCTACGCGGTGTCGATGTGGAACAACTTCCAGCTTCCGCTGCTCTATCTGCGCGATCCCGATCTGTTCCCGCTGCAGGTGGTGCTTCGCAACATCGTCCTGGTCGGGCAGATGAACGGGACGGATGCGATGGGCATCGGCGGCGATCAGATGGTCGTCGAGGAATCGCTTAAGTATGCCACGATTATGGTAGCGACGATTCCGATCTTGCTCATCTATCCGTTCCTGCAGAAGCACTTCGTCAAGGGGGTGATGATTGGCGCCATCAAGGGTTAGGGCAAAGCTGGTATACTGACAATATTCGCGAGGGAAAAAGAACATTCAGGGAGAGGTCAATATGAAAAAATCAATGATGATTGCACTCGCTTCAGTTATGGTCGTCTCGGCGCTCGCAGGCTGCAGCTCCGGCGGAAATGAGCCCGCCGCATCGGAGAAGCCTGCCGGGCAGACGCAAGGCAACGCCTCCGGTGAAGGCGGCAAGAAGAATGATTCGCCTGCGAAAGAGAAAAATACGTTCACGATGCTGGTAGAATCTCATCCCAATTGGCCCTACGACAAAGAGTGGGTGATATGGGACCTGATCGAGGAGAATACGGGAGCTTCCTTCGAGGTAACGACGCCGTCCGGCAAGCTGGATGACACGGTTAACCTGACGATTTCCTCCGGAACGATGCCGGATGTCATGTTCATGGGCAACCGCGATATGGCGAACAAGTACGGTCAGCAAGGGGCGCTTGTCAACATCCTGGAGTATACGGACATGATGCCGAACTTTGCCAAGTGGCTGGAGCAGTATCCCGAAGTGGCCCAGTCCCAGCTGGCTGCCGACGGGAAGATGTATATGTTCCCGAATGAAGGCTTCGGCGAGACGAACCGCCAGATCTGGATTCATCGCGACGACGTGTTCCAGAAGCATGGTCTGAAGGAGCCGGAGACATTCGACGAGCTTCTGGAAGTGCTGCGCGTGCTGAAGAAGGAATACCCGGACAGCTATCCGTTCACGTTCCGCTTCGGACCGAATCTGATGATTCTGCGCAATCTGGCTGCCCACTTCGGTACTCACGACACTTACTATATGGATAACGGAGAGATCAAGTACGGACCGATTGAAGACAATTACAAGAAGATGCTGGAGTATCTGAACACGATGTACAAGGAAGGGCTTATTCCTCCGGATTGGCTTACGGTCGATACGAAGAAGTGGCAGGATATGCTGTCCACGAACAAAGCCTTCGTTACGGTTGACTACATCGGGCGTGTAGACTTCTTCAATCTGGCTATGCGCGCGGAGATGCCGGAATATACGATGAAGTTCATGACGCCTCCGATTGGTCTGCCGGACGGAGAGGCGCTTAATTACAACGGGCATGTTGTCAACTCTGGCTTGACCGTCGCCTCCACATCGAAGAAGATCGAGTCGTTCATGAAGGTAATGGACTTCTTCTACAGCGAAGAAGGACGCATCATGTCCAGCTGGGGCAAGGAAGGCGAGACGTTCAAGAATGAGAGCGGACAGAAGCAATTCCTGGGCGACTACAAGGAAATTACCGAGCTGAGAAAGTCGACAGGTCTGGCGACTAACGGCACATATACATGGATCGATTACGACGCGCATCTGTCTCTGGCATCCGACGAGCTGAAGGCCGCTTACGAAGGAGCGCGCCAATACGACGCGCCTTATCGTCCGAAGGCGGAGCTGAACGAGCAGGAGCTGGAAGTCAATACGACGGTAGGCGAGCAAATTCAGAAATACCAGCAGGAGAATGTGACGAAGTTTATTTTGGGAGACAAGGATTTCAGCGAGTGGGAGGGTTATGTGGAAGGCCTTAAGAAGCTGGGGCTGGAGCAGATGATGGACATTCAGAAGTCTGCGTTCGAAAGAGCGAAAAATGTAAGCTTGAAATAGATCCGCTGGCGGGCTGCAGAATCGGAATCGATGGGGTTCCAGGCTTCTTGCAGCCCGTCCTTTCAGTACACGAAAAAGGAGGATTAATGACGGATGAAGGAGAAAAGATGGATTGCTTGTTTAGTGAGCGCGTTCATGCTGCTGACGTTATGTCTCGTCCGCCCCTAAGTAGCCATCTATCGCTCATTTTGCTTACATAGCCCCGAAAGAGAGCCGAAAAGTGTGCGCTATCGCTCAAAATGCTCACATAGCCCAGCCAAGAGTGCCTCGTCCGCCCCTAAGTAGCCATCTATCGCTCATTTTGCTTACATAGCCCCGAAAGAGAGCCCAAAAGTGTGCGCTATCGCTCAAAATGCTCACATAGCCGAGCCAAGAGTGCCACGTCCGCCCCTAAGTAGCCATCTATCGCTCATTTTGCTTACATAGCCCCGAAAGAGAGCCCAAAAGTGTGCGCTATCGCTCAAAATGCTCACATAGCCCAACCAAGAGTGCCTCGTCCGCCCCTAAGTAGCCATCTATCGCTCATTTTGCTTACATAGCCCCGAAAGAGAGCCCAAAAGTGTGCGCTATCGCTCAAAATGCTCACATAGCACCGCCAATTGTGCCTCGTCCGCCCCCAGGTCGCTCTCTATCGCTCATTTTGCTCACATAGCCCCGAAAGAGAGTCGAAAAGTGTGCGCTATCGCTCAAAATGCTCACATAGCACCGCCAATTGTGCCACGTCCGCCCCTAAGTAACCATCTATCGCTCATTTTGCTCACATAGCCCCGAAAGAGAGTCGAAAAGTGTGCGCTATCGCTCAAAATGCTCACATAGCCCAGCCCAAAAGTGCTCAGCGGCCAGTAGAGCGATCACCGACTCCTCGGCGTCAACTGCAGCATCTCTTCTAAGTCCGATATTCGCAGCATGAGCCTTCCAATGTCTTCGGGTTTGAAGGGATGTCCGGCGGTAATAGCTATGCTTTCGACATAAGTACGCAAAGCTGGCATGTGAATGCCAACCAGCCTCGCGGAATCATTGGCTTGAAGGATGTAGACATAATCGGGCACGGCCAGTGCCGGTAACTCATAATCCCACTCATCGATGTCAGCTTTCTGGAAGGGGGCATCGATCGGAACGGTAAGCGTTCCCTGCCAGTCATGCTCGACCAGCTTCCCCTCCAGGATCAACCATACGGGCAGCATTCTCCCTTCCTCGCCATCCGGTTCATACAGGACAGTCCCCACCCAATTCTCTTTCCAATCCATCATTGCGGTGTAGAATTAGACAGAGACGTAAACGCCGCAATCAACATCAAAAATGAAGGCTGCTGGATGCTTGGTATAGCTTAGTCAGTTATAAAGAACCGTTGGACAAATGGGGATAGCTTGGTCATGATACTGGCGTTAGCTGGTACGTCCCAAGAAGCCCCCGCCTCTAAGCGTTAGCGTAAGTGGTGGGAGTATGTCAAAGGTATATAATGAGAATTGATGCTTTCCAAGTTATGGGCAGCCATAGAGGATGGATTTCTTGAGTAAAAAGCCTGATTCATTTCAAAAAAAGGAGATAGGAGAGATGGTTCATGGACACGAAGGCGCGTTTTTCCAATAGGGTGAATGCTTATGCGAAGTATCGTCCCAGTTATCCTGCACAAGCATTGGATTATTTGTTTGATGTCGTCGGCGTTTATCCACAATGTACCGTCGCTGACATTGGGGCGGGGACGGGCATTTTTTCGGCTCTGCTGCTGGATCGGGATGTTCATGTGGCGGCCGTGGAACCGAATGGTCCGATGCGTGAGGAAGCGAACCGGCAGTTGGGGGAGCATGCCAACTACTCATCTTATTTTACTGCAGCCGAGAATACCGGGCTTCCCTCCGGTAGCATAGACTTTATTGTATGTGCACAAGCGTTCCATTGGTTCAATCGAGAAGCTGCGCATCGCGAGTTTTTGCGGATTTTGAAGCCTAACGGCAAAGTGATATTGATCTGGAATTCCAGACTTACACAAGGCACAGCATTTTTAGAGCAATATGAGGCGCTGCTGCACGAGTACGGCCATGATTATAAAGAGGTTAATCATAAAAATATAACGTTCGATGATCTCAAAGCTTTTTTTCGGGATGGGCGCTTGCAACTGGAGAAGTTTCCTAATCGGCAATTGTTCGACTTTGCAGGTTTAAGTGGACGGCTGATGTCTTCCTCTTACTGTCCCACCGCAGACGACCCCAGATTCGAAGAGATGATGCGGAAGCTGCGAACTATTTTCGAGAAGAATCAAGAAGAGGGCTATGTTCACTTTGATTATGAAACGGAAGTATATTGGGGAGAAGTGTGAAGCATAAAATTTTTACACTGAGCAATTCAACTTTTGACATGCTATCACTACCCATACCTCTCTATGAGTCAAGCATATACTATATAAGCCATGGTAGAGAGGAGGGTGCCTATGTCCGCGAGAGTTGAGATTAGTGGTTGGAACCGCAGAAGAGTGGGGGGCGCATTCAAACGCCGCCATCGTCGCAGACGGCGCTTTTTTGATGATTCCGCAGTAGAAGGTATTCAGGAAGCAGGCAAGGTGCTTGGCGCTGACTTTAACAATCTCAGGAGAAGAAGCCAGGCAAGAAAGCTTGCAGCAGCAATTCGTCATTGCGATGCAAGAGCGGTGAACAACTTGTTTGATTTTCCATGCAGAACGGTATGCTTCTTTAAAAGGCCAGGTTTCGACTGTGTGAAAATCTGTTGTTTCTTCGGCAGGGGCAGCGTAAATATCACGCTCGATATTTGTGTGAGCCAACGAACTGGCGACATCCGTTTCGGTTTCTAATGCGTACACGAAGAAAGGGCTGTTCCGTTTGAACGGGACAGTTCTTTCCTCTGTTTGTCGGGAATTATGGGGTGCGGGAAGAGTGAGCACGTATGTGGCATACACTGAAGTGCGGAAAAGGTGCTATGGAGCGGATTTAGTGTAGGTGGCATACATTGGAGTAGGGAAATGGTGCTATGGAGCGGAGTTAGTGTAGGTGGCATACAATGGAGCGGGGGAA
>NZ_JAOQJC010000059.1 GCF_025567625.1 Paenibacillus sp. J5C2022
GAATGATCTCTTTCTTTGTCACTTCATAACTGCCAGGCAGACCAATTGTTAACTTCAATTGCTTCTGAGGCTCCTCCGATGGAGCAGAAGAATCATTCCCCGGCGAAGCGGATGGCGTATTATTGGAACCTCCGCCGTCAGAAGAACATGCAGTGAATACCATTACCAGAGCTAACATCATAATCCATATAGCAGACCCCTTTTTCAAAACATACCAACTCCCTTTTCTTTGAATTAGTTGTATCAAATGAAGAAATCGGTTACATTCAAAATGGAATAAAGGCAATCGATTTCCATGTTAATGTACAGGTATGATTTCAAGCTTCATATCATCAAACCATGCAGGTGCTGCAACGTTCGCATCTAATCTTAAATACACCTGTAGAAGTGTAGCTTCTGCTAAGGGAGTGACCTCCACCTCTAAAAATTGCCACCCTGCATCTGAAGTGCTAATCGGAGTATAGGAATATCTCAAAGATACACCCGACTCATTGGTTTCACGTATAGCAAACCTTGCATGGCTGTTTTCACTGTACACCCAGCCGCTCAAACGATAGTTGACTCCAGGAGTTTTCGCAATGTCAAAAGAACGACCTAGTACAGCTAAAGCCGGATTTTCTGGATCCAACGTCGCTTTGACAGCATATTCTCCCCTATGCACTTGCTCAGTTGATCGCTCCATCGCTCTATGATTCCAATACTTTGAAAGCAAAGGGTTTGTCGGATCACCCTCCTCGAAGCCGGGGTTTTTCAACAAGTTTGTGTAGTATACGATCTTGAGATTCGAATGCAGCACATCCTTGTCGCCCAGTCTTAAACGAATATCCGCGAAGTAATTGCCTTCTTCCAATCCCTCAGGAATGGTTAGTGTCCCTTCTACTGTTAAAGATTGGTTCGCAGGTACGTGAACCGGATTGCCAAAATGGAGTTGAATACCGTTGGTTGTATGGCCAGACAATTCAAATGTTAGCGCTTCAGAATGATTATTTTCAATCGTGACAGGAAATTGATACGTCCCGGAATATGTAGCCGAGATTTCTTCACTTAAGAGCTGAAGATCGATTTGTTGTCTGATCAGCACATAAGCTTCTTGAATCAGATACTGAGAATCGGCTTGATTCAACACCTCATCGGATCGAAGCTGCTCCACTTCTGCTATGAACTCTACGAGAAGGCTTACATATTGTTGAATCTCATCTTGCTGAAAATTTTCTTCGGCTGATTCTAGCAAATCAAGCATTGGCTGAGCCTGCTCGCCAGTCAATTTCCCTTCATTAATATAGAGATTGGCGATGTCAATCAAATCTGCTGCACCGTATTGGACTTGATAGACCCCAACATCATCCAAATAAACGATGGCATCAACTGCATTTTTAATTTGCGCATTGATCAGAATTTTTTCAATATCTGCCCCATTAATTTGTGCTGGCAATTCATCAAATATGGTGAGTTCTATCCATTCTCCGACATGATCAGCCAGCGTCAGCGCATCGGAGAAATACACCAATTTATTTCTTCCGGCATGAAGCTCAATGACTAATTGTACGGTACCTTGGCTAGTCGTATTTGCTGGTGTGAAGAATTTGACGGAAGATGCCAATAAACCAGGTTTTACATCCACATATTTCCACACACCTGCCAGCGTTGCGTTTTGGTAACGCATACTGTGAGTTCCGTCGGAAGCCTGTTCATCTGTAACTTCGATTATAGCAGACGTTTTGGGATTCCATAAGTTCCAGGATGGTACGCCATCCTCCTCGAAAGAGAAATCAGCAGCTAATGACTGTTCGAGATTACTCTGATCTAGCAAATAAGCGAATTCACGAAGTTTTGGCTTCGTCGTATTTTGTTGAAAAGAGAGAAGGCGTTGTT
Organism: Paenibacillus sp. J5C2022; assembly: GCF_025567625.1. Lineage (GTDB taxonomy): Bacteria > Bacillota > Bacilli > Paenibacillales > Paenibacillaceae > Pristimantibacillus. The sequence goes on from NZ_JAOQJC010000059.1 coordinate 1,873, forward strand.
GGATTGCACTATCCTCATTCAAGGCGTCGTTAGCCTTCAAGTAATGCTGTACATGCCAAAATTCATCGGGATTCCAGCCGGACCATGTTTCCCCTAATTTAAAAGGATCACTAGGATATCTTTGTGTAGGGTTTTGGTTATATTCTTCAATGAGCTCCGGTCGACGCTTGACCATTTCTAATCGTTCTTCCAGCGTTTCTTCCAATTCATTCAATATTGCCAGCACGTCGTCATCCTTCTCAGGCTTTTCTAGTTGAAGCGGATAAGTCAGTCCTGAAGCTTCATAATATTCAAATTGGTGCAACAACTGCTCAGCTCTTGTTTTTTGCTCTGGTGTCTGAGCCTTCTCGATAACCGATTCTAGCAATGAGCGGCTTCGAATGATCTCATCTCTTGCAAATGCTAAATAAGAGTTATTTCTTCTTGATAAGAAGGTTTCATACTTTGATGTTTTGAACCAAGATGATTCTAACGCTTCCGTTCTCCAGAATTGTTCCCATAACTGAAAATATTCTCGCAAATCCGCAGCTGCATTAGGACCGACTGCTGATTCATACCAATGGTCAAGCAAGCTGTTCACATCTTGTTCCATACTCCAGCCAAGCTTAGCTGTGATCCAGGGCTGAGGACCATCTCCGAGTACTGGATGCATGTCCCAATGGTGCACCAGCACGTTCTGCTCCTGTGCATACGTATACAATTCTTCTACCCAATTCGGATAAACTCGCGGCAATGGGTAATCCCCACTTAATGAATAATCGTACCAGCCCAGTTGTGCCGCTTTTTCGCTCCAAGCATCGGAATGAGCTTTGCCTTGTGCTTCGACTTCAGCATCTATCCAAGCTAATCGATCCTTCGTGATCACGGGAATAACTCGCGAATTCAACGAGAAAGAAGGAGGATCTATGAGTTGCTCATAAGCGTAAAGACCGAACCATTTGTCCGGATAGTCCATCAACACACCTTCGACAACATCGTTTACCCACTTGTAATAAATTTCAGACATATGCTGTTGGCCAACTGAATTAATCTTGTTCGGAAATGCGGGATGAGCAGGATTTTCTTCACAATACCCGCTCGCATCGTTAGCAGCAAGAGAAAAAGAATTTGCATTAGGATTGTTACTAAAGTACGCTCTGATTTCTTCTATCGCTACCTGAACCGTAGCTGGATTACTGTAACACGGCTGCCAGCCGGAATGTTTTCCTACAGCAGGCGGCGTATTATTGGGATAAAAATTAGGATACTGTTCTGTATCTCCGTATTTCTCAACTGGAAAAATAGTAAACATGTTATGGCCTAGCGCTACTTCTGAAGCAGAAATAGTCCGGTTCTGGCGGCTCCAATCTGAACGAACCGTCCCATATATTGACCCGCTGCCCAAATTCATTGTGCGCCTTAATGTGAACGCTGACGGCTCATCCGTCCATTGTTCACTCGGCATACGCAGTTCTTCCAGCTGCGGAACGTCAATCCATTCTTCTCCCGGAAACAGCCATGTAACACCTACGTATTTCTCCAGAAAAGCATATGCTCCATTGCGTGTTCCGACTAGTGTCGGGCTTGTAATAATTAATTGCGTTTCTGAAGGAGCGATGATGAAGCCATCGGAATGAAGCGCTTTCACTTCTGAAGCAAATTGTTCATCCGCAAGATAAGAGCCTTCCCCAATACGCAGCATGATTGTCGATGTATCTATGTTCAGATTCTCAAGCTGGTCAACAGTATAGATCGGGAGTTCAACTTCTGTAGCACGCTCAAAGTAATCCGATATAGCGCTTGCTGCTTCATTGATCTCTACGCCGCTCTTTTCAGGTTTTACAATAACAGCATTTGCTTGACCTTCACGGACGATGTACAGCTGCGGCCTCTCCCATTCCAGCACCGCCATAACCGATTCCTCCAACTGAGTTTTTGCGGTTTCGGCAATATTTTTCTGCATCCCCTTAATGTTAAGATGCTTCAGGAAATCTTCCATCTTCTTGCGTGCCTGCTTTATCGAGCCTTTCTCCAACTGATGCTTGGCTTGCTGTAATTGATTTTCAAGCTGCTTGGACAACGGATGCCGCACATCCCCTGATAAGATCAACTGATCCAGCAACAATTGTACTTCATTGATCTGATCCAACGTCAGACTGTCCGGTCCTGCTTGCGCAGCGGTATTCTCTGTTAAAAAGGTCATTGAAGTGAAGAATACGGTTAACACGAACGTCCACAACATCCATTTGTGTTTCAACATGTTTCCCTCCTTTTTATTAAGAAATCGATTTCTTTTAAAGTGAGAACAAGTTGTCTTCCTCATAGTAACGTAATCCAAAAACAATTGCAATATACATTTTAAATTTCTGTTAATAAAGTCTAAAAAACACTTAATTCGTAAGGGTTTACACAGAATACAAACGTTTGTATTATTATGTGGCGTACTTGGCTAAACAAAAAGGACCCGACGCAGCAGCAATGCTTCTGTGTCAGATCCTGAAAATACGGAATATTGTTAAAGTTTGCGCACCGATGCCCTCTCCGTTATCCGGGATTCGATTCCAACCTCCCGCCATCCGGCACCTGGAAGAAGGAGGCTGTCATCGGTCAATATATCCAGAGACCGCATGACCAGATCGTTGATATCCGGGCCTACCGACGTAAGCGGGACATCATACAGCTGCTCCATCTCCGGTATATTGTCGTAAACGATAAGTGACAGGTCTTGCGGAATTTTCAGACCGCGATTGCGAATGACATGCAGCACCCGTAACAAGACGCCATGGCTGTCTACAACCAATGCCGTTGGACGCTCAAGCGCCGGAAGATCGAGTAGTCTATCCAGACGCTCCGCAATTGTTCCTGCATCCTGCTTGGCAGTTGTAATAATCCATTCAGGACGGTACTGCATTTGAAAATCCAACAGCCCTAATGTGAAGCCGGTCAGCTTATCTGTTTCATCACCGATGAACATAATTCGTCTGTGCCCGGATTCTTCAAGATGCCGCACGGCCTTGTATATCGCATTCTTCCGGTCGATCGAGATCCGGTGCACGCCATCGATATGGGCACCGCCCACAACGACAAACTGGCCGCGAACATGAGAGACAGCTCTATAAAACCGTTCAGTCGGAACCCACTCCGGCACTGCCCATAGCAAAATTCGATCTACGAAGTGCTCCGTCAGCACGCGCAGCGCCGATTCTGCATCGGTCGATGAAGTAAGCAGTGAAAATTCTCTCTTATCCGCTTCCTCCTGCAACCCCTGGCATAAGTGCGAGATGAAATAGCCGTGCAGCTGTGGACATATAAAACCGATACAGGAAGACAAGCGGTCCGTTAACCGCTTGGCTGCCAAATTGGGAATATAGTTCATCGTTTCCGCGAGTTCGGCAATTTTTTCACGTGTTGCCGCTCTGACGCGAGGATCCCCATTCAACGCCCTCGAAACTGTCCCGTACGTCACTCCCGCTCTTTTGGCAATATCCTTAATCGTTACCCTCATCCCGTCTTCTCCTTGCTACTGCGAATTTGATCGGCTGCAGATTCCTCCGCATCTATCTCGCCAGCCAACCCGCTGAGAACCTCTATTCTCATGCGAATTACTTCGCCTTGAAGCACATCAGCGCGCTAAGCAAGCCGTCCTCCATGAAAGCTCTGGAACCTTCCGTCCCCCACATGTTGCCTGCAAAATGACAGATTGAAGCGGTATCCAACCCCTACAATTGCGATACCGCCACCGGCTTGAGCCGATACTCCTCTCTGCTGCGGGAAGACACGTAAGTGCCCATAATAATCTCTAGCGAATGGCGCGCATCCATCCCGGTAATGGCGGGTTCGCGATCTTCCAGCACCGCTTGCGCCATGTCGCGAATTTGAATCACATGTCCCAAATATTCATCTTGGAAAACAGGGATCTCCACAGATTCATCAATCAGGTCCAGAGAAGATATCTCATCTCCGGTCAATATGACCGTCCCCTTCTCGCCATGCAGGCAAATACGGTGAGACGGCTGCTCATAAGCAGTCGTTGTCGCTTCAATGACGCCTAGCGCTCCGCTGCTGAACTGCAACGAGACGACGGCCGTATCCTCCACTTCAATATTGCGCAGCACGGGCCGTGCATATCCGGTAAGCGTCTCTACAGGACCCGCGAGCCATTGCAGCAGGTCGATCGTATGAATGCCCTGATTCATCATCGCGCCGCCGCCGTCCATGCTCCATGTTCCCCGCCAGCCCGCGCTGTCGTAATACGCTTGATCCCGATAAAACTTAATATGGCCGGAGCACAGACTCAATCTGCCCAGCCTTCCTTCGTCAATAAGCGACTTGACGAAGCGAGCGGCGGCAGACATTCTTCTCGGGAAGATAGCCGCCAGCTTCACACCCTGATCCTGGCACGTATCAAGCATCTCATCCAGCGCCTCCATGTCGATGGCAAGCGGCTTCTCGCAGACGATATGCTTGCCGGCCATGGCGGCTTTCATCGTCTGCTCGGGATGAAGACTGCTGGGCGTACATACACAGACAACATCAATATCCGCCCTTGCCAGCATTTCGTCATAATCTGTGTAATAACTGACGCCATATTCTTCCGCTAGTTCCTTGGCCCTCTCCTCGCTCATATCGCACACCGCCGCCAGCTCCGCTTCCTCCGCTTCGGCAATTCCTTTCAAGTGCGCAGCAGCAATGATGCCGCACCCCACAATTGCGAATCGAACACGCTTATCTTTGCGCTGTTCTTTCCCGTTCACCTTCTGTCTCCCCCTTATATGCCGACAAGACCGTGGCCGAGATTATGCGCTTTCATAGAGGTACATTCGCCAATAGGCCCCTCGACAGCTCGACGTATTGACTTACGGCCGCATGGATTACGAATGAACCGCTACGCAATACGACGACCTCTATTTTATAGACAACTTGCTGTGAAGCTTTGCTCCATTCCACCCTATTCGGAAATCGATTTCTGTCATCATTGTAGCACCATGTCCACCGATGTTCAATGTATTTCTCTCTTGCCTTGATCCCCTTGCTTACTTCAAAAATCGGGAAAACAGCGCGCTGACACGTCCGGCGAATTCCTCCAGACCAGAGCCCGCTTCATCCAGCTTGTTATAGCCGTTCCTAATGGAATCAACAAGCCATAATGGCAGCTTCTTGCCCGCAATGCCGGAATAAAACGTATCATACGCCCATACCAGATGCTCCCAACGCTTATCGTCGCCTTCCAGCGCATACTCCGACACGTCCAGCACCTTTCCGCGACCGTTTTGGATAATGACATTTTTCAAATGAATGTCCCTTGGATTCATTCCCCGTCCGCGCACAAGTCTTCTCGCTTCCTCTACGTCCCCGATAACCTGCTTCGGCACCTCGATGCCTTGCAGCAGACAATCCATCAGCGTCGGACCCGGCTCATAGCTGATTGCCAAGTAATTCCGCCCTTCGCCGTAGCATATAGGGAAATAAGGAATCCCTTCCAGTCGCTTGTACACTTCCCGTTCCCTGCTCTTCTTATGGAGCGCCTCATCCGTATACAATTTGAAAGCTAAGCCTGGCGCCTTGTCATGCACAAACACAGCGGCGTCCGTTCCTAGACCGATACAGTGAAGCCCTTCCGCATAACCCGTTATATGAACCTCTTCATTCCGGTCATTGCCCTCTACCTTGATGTTGTCCAGCGCTTCTTCCGCTTCTCTCCACTTCTGCATGCTGGCGTCCTCCCCCAGAAATCTGTAACGGAATGCAATTTTCTCTGTCTTAGTTCGATACTACAGCAAAACGGCTATAATAGCTATATCCGGCCAGTCTAGTTCCAGGCCAATGACATTGGCCTGGAAGAGACATCGCTCCCGCAGTTCGGGCGATCGGCCTGCAACCTTTCGCAGCAAAAGCAACGTCTAATCTAATACGTACACCAATACGAGGAGGGTTCATAATGAAAAAATGGCTTGTTATAGCACTCTCAACACTATTACTGGCGGCCGGCTGCTCCAATTCAAACGGCAACGATGAACAGGGGACGCCGTCGGAAGGCCCATCGGCTCCCGTCGCAACTGTAACGCCCGCTCCGCCAGTCTCGACTGATGAGCCGGTCACGGCAACTGAAGAGCCCCAAGTCGCAGCCACTTCGGAAGAAGCGGCCGCAGCATTAATAGCGGCGCTGAAGGAGAGCGATCTGGCCACTCTCCAATCATACATTCATCCAGAGAAGGGACTGCTCTTCTCGCCTTATGTCCATATCGACACGGACACCGCACAAGTATTCCAGCGCGAACAACTGCCGGATATGGAGGACGCGACGGAATATGAGTGGGGCGAATACGACGGAATAGGCGATCCGATCAAGCTGACCTTCAAGCAATATTATGAGAAGTTCGTCTATAACCAGGACTTCATGAATGCGGAAGAAACCGGCTGGGACGAAATTAAGGGAAGCGGCAATTCAATTCCCAATATAAAGGACGTGTATCCCGACAGCTATCTGGTCGATTACTACTTCAGCGGATTCAACGAGGATTTCGAGGGAATGGATTGGGAAAGCCTGATTCTCGTGCTGGAGGAATATAACGGCGGGTGGTACATCGTGGCCATCGCCCATTCGCAATGGACGATATAACGAAGGCTGAGATAGAGTTGCAGCAAATATATGCGGCTCTTTCACTGTGAAAAACGGCTCCTGCCCGGCAGAATGTTCTGCCGGGCAGGAGCTATTTCCAGGCTGTATGATAGAGCAGAGGGACCGCCGTTGCCTTGCCGCTGACGCCACTTGCACACCGTATGCCTTGCTCTCGCCCCCTAGAATGACCTAGTCCGCGCTGTCGCAATCCCCCTTAACCTCTAACCGTCAACACTTCTCGAATGGTTAAGTAGCCTAAGTAACATCGTCGTTGCTTCCGCACGCGTTGCTGTTTCATTCACAAACCTATTTTGTTCTCGGCCATTTACGATTCCAAGTTCATGCATCGCTTCGACTGCAGCTTTTGCCCAGTTTGGAATGTCTGCATGATCTTGAAAAGCCGTCTCTGCATACGAACTAAGTTGTAGATCAAGCGACCTTGCGAGCATAACGGACAATTCTGCACGAGTTATTTGGGCATTTGGACGGAATTGACCACCGTTATACCCTTGAATAATTCCTTTTTGTACTGCGTTCGCTATTGCATCTTCAGCCCATTCGCCAATCTGTGCTTGGTCTGTGAACATTGACAATGTCGCTTCTACCGGCAGAACCAATTTCTCTGTCATTTCCGATTGTTTCGCTAATGTGTTCATTAACATAACGGTAAATTCAGCTCTCGTAATCGGACTGTTCGGTTTGAACGTATTGTCGGGATACCCACTAGCGATTCCTTCTAGTATAGCGTTCATAATCGAGCTCTCCGCCCAATGCCCGTTAATATCTATTAACGAAATCTCAGGTGTTGGTGATTCAAGTTCAGACAATTCCCGGTGTATCGTCAATGTGTACGTCTTGCTTGTTCCATTTTCTGCTTGCACGATGAACTCCAATAAATTGTCGCCTTCTTCTAGATCTACCACGATACTTTTATCTATTACTTCACCCTGTAAAGTTACTTTCGCTGCGAAATGAGACGGTGAAAGCAGTACCTCGGTTTGATTCGCATTCGTTTGAACATTATAGTTCGTTTGCTCTTCCGTAAATATTGGATCAAGCGACACAGCTTCTCCGTTAATTTGCACGACTAAAGAATTCAAATATGCGTTTGAAGAAAGATAGGCCACTCCGCTATAATGACCGGAACTTCCGTTGGAAGAAGCTGAGGTCGTTGCAATCACGATTAATGGACTGCCTTCATTGCCTGCTGCATCGTATGCGATTAGTTCAAGTTTATAACTTGTATTGGCTTCAAGATTATCGATGTTTCGTTCATTCACACTGCTATCGACGTTTGCAACTTCATCGTCATTTACGTATAAGCGATAACCTGCAACATGAACATTATCCGTGGCGTCTGGCCAAGTCAGTTGTAAGCTATTGTGAGTCATGTTTGATAGGGTTAGTCCGCTATCAACCGGCCAAATTGGCGGATTCAGATCGACAGAAACGTATTTATAGATTCCTAAGTCCCATACGTCATCTCTTGAAACACCGTCATAATCCACATCGACATTTATTTTTTCATCGTAAAATCCAACAACATCCAATGCGGTTCCTTTGCCCCATGCCGGACTGTTCTCAGACAAATGCCAATCTTCGTAGCTGTTAACGAACAGCGGATCATCGTATACACCATTTCCTTCAACCGGTGCACTTGCGCAGTTATGATACAAATTATAGTCATGCTGAGGATTAATCGGTGCATGCGATTCAACAATTGCATTTCCTGTGCAACCTGCAAAGATATTATTATAAAACTTGGGAGATGCGTTCTCCGGCGACCATCCCGCTGTCGCCCCTCCACCGTTCATATATCGCACACCATACTGCGCATCAATGACAATATTATGATAAAAGCCGCTTTCCGTGCTGCCTCTGAACACGAGTGCGCTATTTACTAATCCTGGAGTTTCTGAAACAACAACATTATTCCATGCAGCCGCATGATAGGCTTCATATCCATCGGGGTCTTACGCGACAGATGATGGGTATGATCCGCCAAGGACGATCCCATTTTGTATAGACGTATTGACGGCGCGAATCGAATTGTTATAAATTTGAGCACTGCGTGTCCCTGCCGGCACCATAATCGCATTGACCGCATCCCGTATTTCGTTGCCTGCAATGACTGGCTGGTCTACGTTGGCCATTACGACCGCAATATTAAGATCATATAATGTATTGTCTACAACAGTGATATGATCTCCGCCCAGCGCTTGAACAGCTTTTCCGCCAGCAGCATGAATAAAATTGCCGCTGACGATACAATTTGAACAGTTATTCATATGAATGTATGTATCCGCACTGCCTGTTCCAGCGACGTCCTGTGTAATCTCAAAATCTTGAATCGTAATATATTGTGAATGATTCAATTGCATTTTGCCCTTCGTATTCAGTCCCGTAAACAACAACTGAGCTTGCTGCTTATTTCTCGCCTTGATCGTAATGGGGGCCTCGTTGGTTCCACTGTTGCTGAACTCGATGATTTGGTCGGAAGTATATACCCCGTCTTCAAATATAGCCGTATCACCAGCTCGAAGCGTTGTAGCTGCTTTATGAAGCGTCTTCCATGGCTGTTGCTCTGTTCCGTCATTGTTATCATCTCCACTTGGAGAGACAAAATAAAAGTTCGTGATAGCGCTTACTTCGTTATGTGCATAAACATTAAAGTTTGCCAATAGTCCGATAAGTAACGTGAAAATGCTGACTCTAACAATAACTTTACTTACATTAGCACTCATATAACTCCTCCTCATGACGAATTAGGCCGCGAGAAACAGACTTCACCTTAAGTCACAAGAGAAAATCTTGTTTCGTAGCGAGATAAATGATCGCATTGATTGCATCAACCTTTCAGACTAATGTGGGGCGATACCTTGTATTCATGAATGCAGAAGAAATCGGCTGGAACGAAATGAAGGGAAGCGGCAACTCAATTCCCAACATAAAGGACGTGTATCCCGACAGCTATCTGGTCGACTACTACTTCAGCGGCTTCAACAAGGATTACAAGGGCATGGACTGGGAAAGCCTGATCCTCGTACTGGAGGAGCATGACGGCGGTTGGTATATTGTCGCTATCGTCCATTCGCAATGGACGATTTAACGGAGACTGGAGATAGTCTGGAGACAGGATGATACAGCAAGTATATATGGTTGCCAGCATGTCATTCACTGTGCACAACGCCTAATGGCGTCCGTTTACTATTCTCGTCCTGCTCATTTGCACCTTTTCGGCGCTCTAATGTAGGCCATCTACACTATTTCCGCTCGATCGCACCTTTTCGGCGCTCTAATGTAGGCCACCTACACTATTTCCGCTCGCTCGCCCCTTTTCGGCGCTCTAATGTAGGCCACCCACACTATTTCCACTCGCTCGCCCCTTTTCGGCGCTCTAATGTAGGCCACCTACACTATTTCCACTCGCTCGCACCTTATCGGCGCTCCAGTGTTGGCTGCATACACTATTTCCACTCGCTCGCACTTTTTCGGCGCTCTAATGTAGGCCACCTACACTATTTCCACTCGCTCGCCCCTTTTCAGCGCTCTAATGTAGGCCACCTACACTATTTCCACTCGCTCGTACCTTTTCGGCGCTCTAATGTAGGCCACCTACACTATTTCCGCTCGCTCGCACCTTATCGGCGCTCCAGTGTTGGCTGCATACACTATTTCCACTCGCTCGCCCCTTTTCGGCGCTCTAATGTAGGCCATCTACACTATTTCCGCTCGCTCACAGTTTTTCGGCGCTCTAATGTAGGCCACCTACACTAATCCGGTCCGTTCGCACCTTTTCGGCGCTCCAGTGTAGGATTCCTACACTATTTCCAATCGCTCGTACCTTTTCGGCGCTCTAATGTAGGCCACCTACACTAATCCGGTCCGTTCGCCCCTTTTCGGCGCTCTAATGTAGGCCACCTACACTAATCCGGTCCGTTCGCCCCCTTTTCGGTGCTCCAGTGTTGGCTGCATACACTAATCCGTCCCGCGCGAATACCACGCGCAAAAACCTCGCTTCGCACGGACGAAGACGAGGTTTTTGCGCAGCTTGCCGAGTCGCTTATCGCTTGGCGATCAGCAGATTGTTGACGGCGCTGAACAGCGCCTTCACGGAAGAGGTCATAATATCGACATCGGTACCGCAGCCCCAATAGACGACACCGTCCGCTGCCGTAACGCCGATATAGGATACCGCCTGCGACTTGGAGCCGCGTTCCAGCGCATGCTCCTTGTAGACCAGATCGGAATATTCGACGTCAAGCTCGGTCTGAAGCGCATTGCTGATCGCATCCAGACGGCCGTTGCCCGTTCCCGAGATGTCTTTCGCAGCACCGTCGCTCTTAATCGTGACGACTGTCTTGAAGTCATCATCGTCCGTATAACGGTACTTCACGAACTCGACCGGCGACTTCAAATTAACGTACGTGCTCAAGAAAATATCGTAGATTTCCTCCACCATCAGCTCCTGCTGCTTCTGGTCGGACACATTTTTCACGCAATAGCCGAAATTCTCGCGCATGAGCGGCGGCAGATCCAAGCCGTACTTCTGCTGCAGCAAGTACCCGATGCCGCCTTTGCCCGACTGGCTGTTAATGCGAATAATATCGCCTTCGTATTCTCTTCCGATATCCTTCGGATCGATCGGCAGATACGGAACGGACCAATGCCGGCATTCCTGCTCTTCGCGCCACTTCATCCCCTTCGCGATCGCATCCTGATGCGAGCCGGAGAAGGCAGTGAACACAAGCTCACCGCCGTACGGCTGGCGCTCGCCCACTTTCATCTTCGTCAACCGTTCGTATACGGCAATAATCGCCGGAATATTGTCGAAGCGGAGTTGAGGATCTACCCCATGGGAATACATATTGAGAGCCAAGGTGACGATGTCCACATTGCCCGTGCGCTCCCCGTTGCCGAACAGCGTGCCTTCGACGCGCTGCGCTCCCGCCAGCATAGCCAGCTCGGCGTCCGCCACGCCCGTTCCTCTGTCGTTGTGCGGATGCAGAGACAGGATCACACTGTCGCGATAGTTCATATGCTTGCTCATATATTCGATCTGGCTGGCGTATACATGCGGCATGGACATGGACACTGTGGCCGGCAGGTTGATAATGACCGGATTGTCCGTCGACGGCTGCCATACGTCCAGCACGCTGTTGCATATATCAAGCGCGAAGTCGATCTCCGTGCCTGTGAAGCTCTCAGGCGAATACTGGAACTGGAAGTTGCCTTCCGTCTCCTCGGCGCATTGCTTCAACAGCTCCGCTCCGGAAGTCGCAATCGCAATAATCTCTTCTTTGGTCTTGCGGAACACTTGCTCGCGCTGCGCTACGGAGGTGGAGTTATACAGATGGACGACCGCTTTTTTCGCGCCTTTCAGCGACTCGAAGGTTTTGCGGATAATATGCTCTCTCGATTGGGTCAATACCTGAATCGTCACATCGTCCGGAATGAGATTCTGCTCGATCAGCGTGCGCAAGAAGGCGAATTCCGTCTCCGAAGCGGCGGGGAAGCCTACCTCGATCTCCTTGAAGCCGATGTCGACAAGCATTTGGAAATATTCCAGCTTCTCCTCCAAATTCATCGGAACGACTAACGCCTGATTGCCGTCCCGCAGGTCGACGCTGCACCAGATCGGCGGCTCTGTAATGTATTCCTTCTTCGTCCACTCCAAACTCGTCTCAGGCGGCATAAAATACCCTCTTGCATACTTTTGGTCATTTTTCATGCTAATCATCCTTTTCTTTAGAGGTGCTTGCCCATAACTGTCGTCTTAAGAATGAAAAAAAGTCCTTCGTCTCTTATAAAGAGACGAAAGACTTTGACATCTTACGCGGTACCACTCTCATTCATACCTATAAGGTATGCGCTCAAGCAGACAGATGTTCATACGAACCGCTATCCGCCCTGGTGATAACGGCCAGGTCCCGGCTCCGCCTACTTCATTCGTTCAGCGGGCTACTCCAAGGTGAGTTCCGATATTCCTCACGGCTGCTTCGCACCGGCCAGCAGCTCTCTGGGCGTTAAGAAAATCGTACTAGTCCTCTTCGTCGTATTTCAATATTGCCCCTATTTTATAACACATACCTCCACTTAGCAAGTGAATATTGGCAACTATTTCACCCGTTCCTGAAACGTTCCGTCGCCTGGCGGATAATATCGTCGCCTCTCAAGGCTCTATCTTTGCAGAAATCCTTCTTCGAAAATGTTCATGAGATACTCTAGTGTCATCGGATCGCTGTACGTTGCGGCTTCCATATCGATTTCAATTACACGATCTGCTTTGACGGCAGGCACGTTCTTCCAAGTTTCGGTTTGCAGGAACTCGTTGTCCGCCGACGGCTTGCGGCTAAGCACAATATAATCGCCGGCGTATTCGGGAATCGTCTCCAATGAAATTTCGTGGTACCCGGGACCTAAAGCATCCTTCTTCACATTGTCCGGCATGGCCAGCCCCATTGCCTGATACAATACTTCCGTCCCTCTCGCCCAATTGTTCCCGTACACGTAGATACTCTTATCATACATCTCCAACACCGAGACGGTTGCATCCTTGCCAATTTTCTCTTTCACTTGCTTTCCGAGCTCATCGGCACGTTTCGTAAAGTCTTGTATCCAGGCACGCGCTTCCTCTTCTTTGTGCAACAGCTTGCCGATTTCCAGTTGCTGCTCCAGATAGTCCAGCTTGCCCCAGGTGAAAGCAACGGTCGGAGCTATCGCTTTGAGATCCTCCAGATTCTCGAAGTGTGAGCCGGCAATGATCAGATCCGGATTCAGGGCCAGAATTTGCTCCGCATTTTTATAGGAGACAACTTCTACGCCTTCCAGCGCCTCTTGAAAATGCGGGCTTCCCGCCGTCCATTCGTCAACTCCGACAACAGAACCGCCCAGCGAGATGACGTTCGGAGCATTCGTAAGCGCGACAATTCTTTGCGGTTCTGCGGGAATCTCGACAGGCCCGTTCTCCGATTCGTATACGATCGTCCCCTCCACCCCCGACTGCTCCGGTTCAACCGTTTCTTGACCGTTTGTGCCTTGCCCTTGCCCGCAGCCCGTCAGCAACGCAAGAAAAATAGCCAGCCCAATCGTAAATTGAAATGCTTTCATCGTGTTCTCCCCAGTACTCTTGTTTATTTTGATAATGATTATCAATATTGTTTACGGCTATACAATACACGGTTTCTGTCGGGCTGTCAATACTATGCCTTGTGTGTCTTGTGCCTCGCATGAAGTTCCGCTATCCGTTGCCATCCTCTGCTCACTGCCGCACAATGAAGGGCTCCCCTGACAGGGAGCCCCTCTTCCCGGCTTAACGATGATGAGGCACCGTCACCGTTCGCTGTGTTGTAACGGCATTGCCCGCTTCGTCGGTCGCTGTGTAAGCGACGGTATAGATGCGCCCCGTACCGCCGCCGTCGCGCTCGCTTCGCAGTTGGAAGCTCGTATCCGCCGAGCCGATATTCGCCACGATGTCCCCGCCATCGTCTGATTCGTTCATCGCTATGCCGCTGAGCATCACATCCCTGACGCCCGAGCCCGTATCCTCTGCGGCAACGTCCGCATGAATCGCAACCAGCTCATGATTCGGCGGCCACAGCTCCGTCCGGTCAAGCGTAACGTCAAGCGTCGGCGCTATTGTATCCACCTGAATGCGAAGATCCTCTTCCGACTCTTGCCGCTCCTCCACATTGCCGAACAGATCGACTGAGCGGAAGCTTAGCTCATAGACGCCGTCCGGAAGCACGATGGATGAAGTGTACGCGACATAACCTTCCGTCGGGGGCAGGGATATGCCATACACACTCTCGATAACTGTCAGCTTGTATTCTGTATAAGCGATTGCGGTGCGCTCATCGCTCGTCGCCTCCGGCTCTACCGTCGCTTCGCTCGTATACCAGCCGTTGTCTCCTTGCTGTCCGGATACAGCAGCTACGGTGATGGGAGCGGCAATCGCCTCCTCCTCGATATGCTCCGCCAGCGGCAAGCCGAGCTGCTTGATTCCTTCAGCGGCAAGATGGGCGAAGTAGGCTGCGCCAAGCTCGTTGAAGTGGGTATTATCCTGCTTGCCATCGGGGTAATTCGGCGACTCTCCGGGCTCCAGCCACAAGAACAGCTCCTTCGTAAGCTCCGGCCCCAATTGTTCGTATAGCGTCTTGCTCGTCGCGTTGAAGTCGATTACCGGAACATTCAGCTCGCTTGCCATCTCTCTTACGGCAACAGGGTAATCGCCCAGCGACATGATCAGCGTTCCGTCCTCATGGAACTGCCGCCGGTTCATCGAAGTAAGCAGTACGGGAATTGCGCCCTTCGCTCTTGCGCTCTGAATATAGTATTTCAAGTGATCCTTGTATGTGGTGAACGGCTCCGTATGCTTATACTCCAACGTTGACTGGTCATTATGGCCGAACTGGATGAACAAGTAATCGCCATCCTCGATCGCCAGCTCCGTCTTCGCGAACTGCCCCATATCGAGATAGCTCTTGGAGCTGTGTCCGGAGGAGCCGTAATTGTATACGGTGACAGCATCGTCGAACATCTCCTTGAATTTCGTGCCCCATCCGGTGAGCGGAGAACGGTAGGCGGGGAAGTCCGCCATCGTGGAATCGCCGATCAGGAACACCGCCGGACTGGCGCTTGGCTCGCCGCCCCTGTAGATGCCCATATCCCAGTCCGCTTCCCGCACCGCGCCGTCATAATCATGCGATACATCGATCAGCGTTCCGTCCTTCAGCATGAAGCCTGCGATGACTTCTCCCGCGTCAATCGCGGGACTGCCGTAGCCGAGATGCCAGTTGCCGTTGTATGGATCGGCCAGCAGCGGATCGCCGTATACGCCGTTCGCCTCCGACGGCTCGGTCGCATTGCCGTAATAGAGGTTGTGATCGTGGACGAGATTGTCGGGAGTCTGAACGATGCCAAGTCCGTCTACGGTCGCCCCCACAATAATGTTATTTTTGAACACGGCATTCACATTCGGCGGATTCCAGTCCCATCCGATGGCGACATTATTCGGCTCCCAGAAGTGAATGTTATACTTCGCCCCGATGACGATATTGTTGTATGCCGCGCTGTCCTTGCTGCCCATGAACGTGATGCCTTGCCGGAGCAGCCCCGGAAGCTCGGAGATGACGACGTTGTTGTAAGCGAGGCCGTTCCACATCTCGAATCCGTTCACAGAAGGATCGGCCGTCGATACGGGATCGGTCTGTCCGCCCAGGTAGATGCCGCTGCCTCTCATCATGACGTTGGCATTGTGCACGTAATTGTTATAGATGAGGATATTCTCCGAGCCGCCCTTCGCGAGCAGCCCGTTCCGCTCGACATCGTACACCTCGTTGTTCCTCATCGTGCTGTCCTTCACATTGACGAAGTCGACGCCCTCATGGGTAATATCGTATATATAATTGCCCTCCACGAGCATGTTGCTGGTATGAGAGCCTTTCACCCCATCCTCGAAGGCATGATGAATTTTGTTGCCGATAATATGGATATAATTCGTATCGTTGACGACTCTGATGAGAATATCCGTCGTATCGACCCCTTTCCTGTTTTGCGTAATCTCGAAATCTTGCAGCGTAATATAGGATTTGCCGCGGATATATATTTTCGTCGTTGGCATATTCATGTATTTGATGACCGCGCCATGCTTGTTCCGCGACTTGAACAGAATCGGCTCCGTCTCCGTTCCGCTCTCCTCGAAGTAGGCAACCCTCGTCTCCTCATATAATCCATCTTCGAAAATAACCGTATCTCCACGCTGGGCGGAATATGCCGCATGATACATCGTCCGCCATGGCTCGGCTTCCGTACCCGGATTCTCGTCATCTCCATCAGGCGACACATAATACGTGCCTCCCGGCTCCGGTCTGGGGTCACCAGGTCCTCCCGGTACGGTGCTGCCCTCAATCTCCGTCACCGTAACGTCGTCGATCAGAATATCGCTTCTGAATATTGCAGCCGCAATGCCGCCGTTCGATAAGCCCGCATCCGATCCGCTCAGCAGCAGATGCCCGTCCATATGCACCTGCAAGCTTGTGCCGTTGACCGTGAACTTCAGGTTATGCCAGCCGGGTGAAGGATTCCATTCCAGCTTCTCCTGCAGCGGAATGACTACGCCTCCCACCTTCTTCTTCAGGCCGATATACCCGGTCTCGGGATGACCCTTCATCTCCAGCAGATAGTAGTTCTGAGAGTCCGTATGTCTCGTATACAGGGTGAAAAACCCGTTCTTGTGATAAAATTGCCGGAAATTGACGCGCAGATCGACGGCGTAGCTCTCCCATTCCAGCGAGCCCGCAGTCGCCTTCGCTACGCCGCTTGCGACTGACGCATCCGGCTGCGTATAGGCCTGGTTGCCGCCCGGCGTCTCCTCCGCCGCCGCCATGCTTCCGGACGTCACCGTCCACTGGCCGTCGCCGCTCTCGAAATCGTCCGTGAACACGACCGTACCGTCAGTGACGGGATTGGACGTCGGCGCCGGCGTCGGTGTCGGATCAGGTATTGGCGTTGGCGACGGGGCGGTTGCCGCTTCGGCGTAAATGCCGAGATCCCATGACGCCGTGCGCTGCTCGCCCGCCGCATCATGCGACACGTCAATCGGCAGGCCGTCGAAGCCCGTCAGGGCAATGACTTCGCCGCTTCCGACAGCGGGGCTGTCAGACTGCAACCTGAGGTCTGTATAAGCGGCGACGAACTTGGGATCGGCGTACACCCCGTTCGGCTCAATCGGCTCATCGGCCGTATTAAAGTACAGATTATGGTCGTTCGACAAGTTGACCGGAGCAACGGAATGCAGCTGCGCGCCGCCCACGATATCCGAGAAGATATTGTTCTTCACGATAGAGTTAGTCGGCAAGGGCGACCAGCTCTCCGTCGTCAAGCCGCCCGCGGCGAAGCGGACGCCGTATTGCGATCCCGCAACGACATTGTTGATGAAAGCGCTGTCCAAACTTCCCAAAAAGCCTACCCCGCTTTGAAGCATGCCCGGAACATCAGAAATAATTGTATTGTTCCATGCAGCCGCATGATAGGCCTCATAACCGTCGGGGTCGTACGAGCTCGACGCCCGGGAATTGGCGCCTAGCAGGATGCCGAAGCGCATGAATGTCGTTCCCGTATGAATGACATTGTTGTAGATTCTGGCATCTCTCGTGCCCGACATAATTCCGATGGCGCTCACGTCAATATCTTGCAGCGCGTTGTTTCGAATGACTGGCGAATCCATATTTTTCAGCAAGATGCCCTGTCCGGACAGATCGAACAGCTCATTGCCCTCAATCGTTACGGGACCGCCGCCCGTGCCGACCACTCCCTTGCCTCCGGCTCCGTGAATCCGATTGCCGATAATGCCGATCGCGGAGCTGTTGCGGCTATCGATGAAGCCGTCGACGCTCACCGTCCCCTTCACATCCTGCGTAATCTCGAAATCCTGCAGGACGATATGGCTTCTGGATGATAGAACAAGCTTGCTCGTATGATTCAGGCCCACATATTGCAGCACGGCTCCGTGCTTGTTCCTTGCCTTCAGGGTGATCGGAGCGGCTGCACTGCCGCTATTCGCGAAGTGGGCGACTTCCGTCTCCTCGTACACCCCATCCTCGAATATCGCCGTATCGCCCGCTTGCAGCGTCGCTGCAGCCATCGCCATCGTCGCCCAAGGCTGCGCCTCCGTGCCGGGATTGCCGTCCGAGCCGGCAGGCGACACGTAATACGTGTTGCCTGCCGCCAGCGCGTACCCCGCAGTACCCCATTCCATTATGCATCCGAACAAAAGCGCTATCGTCAGCAGCTTTGCAATGAACGTCATCCCTTGCTTTTTCACCAACCATACCTCCCCTTCGCTTCTTATTCCTTTACTGCGCCGATCATCACGCCTTTCACGAAATACTTCTGCAAGAACGGATAGAGACAAATGATCGGCAAAATCGTCACCATAATCGCGGCATACTTCACCTGCGTGCCTACAAGCGCCCGCTCGAACTGGTCCGTCATGCCCTCCATCAAGGAATCCTGCTGCTTCACCAATATTTTAAACAGATACAGCTGAAGCGGCTGAAGCTTGGCGTTGGACAGATAGATGAGCGAGGAGAAATAATTGTTCCAGTAGCCCACCGCATAGAAGAGCACAAGCACCGCCGTAATCGGCTTGGATAATGGCAGCATAATGCTCCATAGTATCCTCGCTTCGTTCGCCCCGTCGATCTTGGCCGACTCCTGCAGGCTCTCGGGGATGCTCTGGAAGAAGGTGCGGGCAATAATGATGTTGAAGGCGCTGATCGCCCCCGGCAAGATGACCGCCCACCTCGTATCGTACAGATTCAGACTGTTGACGATAATGTAGGTAGGGATCAATCCCCCTGTGAAAAACATCGTAAAAGCGAAAAAGAACATAAGGGGATTGCGGGCAAAAAACGTCGATCTCGACAGCGGATAAGCGGCCATGACGGTCACGACGACACTGATGGACGTGCCGACAATCGTATACCACAGCGTGTTGTAATACGCGATCCATATGTCGGGATTTTCGAACACGATGCCGTATGCCTCCACAGAGAACCCCTTGGGGAACAAATATACCTCCTTGCGCATCGCGAACACCGGATCGCTGATCGACATGCTAAGCACATATAAAAACGGGTACAGCGTCACCACAATAACAAGCAGGTTCACCCCGATGATGAACAGGTCGGACAATCTCTCTCCTATCGTTTTCTGCAATTGCATCCCCTCACCATAACCCGATTCCGGATATTTTTCGACTAATGCGGTTCACCATAACAAGCAGCGTGAAATTGACCACCGAATTGAACAGCCCGACAGCAGCCGCGAATCCATACTCCGCCCCTTCCAGCCCTCTGCGATAGACGAAGGTGGAGATGACATCGGATACCTCGTAAGTCGCCGGATTGTACAGTAAAATAATCTTCTCGAAGCCGACGCTCATCATATGGCCCAAATTCATAATGAGAAGGATGATAATCGTAGGCAAAATGCCGGGAATCGTAATATAGAGGATGCCCTGCCATCGCTTCGCCCCGTCCATCTTCGCCGCTTCATAGAGAGAAGGGTCGATCGACATGATCGCCGCCAAGTAGATGATAGAGCTCCAGCCGAACGTCTGCCAGATGCCGGATCCGATATAGATCGTACGGAACCAGTCCGGCTCGTTCAAGAAGTTGATCGGGCCGATGCCAAGCTGAACGAGCAGCATATTCACAACGCCCTCCGCAGGAGACAAGAAGCTGATGATCATGCCGCTAATGACGACTATCGAGATAAAGTGGGGCAGGTAGCTGACGGTCTGCACGACACGCTTGAACAAGGCGTTCTTCAGCTCATTAAGCAGCAAAGCGAACAGGATCGGCACCGGGAAGCTCCATAGCAGCATATAGGTGCTAAGCAGCAGCGTGTTCTTGATGACTCGGGCCGCATAGATGGAATCGAAAAATTGCTGGAACCACTTCAATCCCGCCCAGGGACTCCCCAATATACCCTTCATCGGCGAAAAATCCTTGAAGGCGATAATAACCCCGTACATCGGCAAATATTCAAACAATAAATAATAGGCCAGCGCCGGAGATACCAGCAGCAAAAGAAACTTGTCTCTCCTGATGTTCCGTGCCAGCCGGACCAGTCCTCTCTCTCTCTTCTTCCAAGCTGCAAGCGGCAGCGGTCCTCTCTCCAGCTTCACTATTCTCCACCTCTGCTTTGCGGCGCGGACTCCTCCTTCCCATCCTGTATGACTGGCGAAGCCGCGCCGTTGTCTTGTTCTTACTTGCCCATATAGCGGTCATACTGCTGCTGCCGAATGGCTAGCAACTCGTCAATGCCGAGATCCTTCAATTCCTTCATGAATTTGTCCCAGCCTTCGTCGATATTCACTGCGCCGGTAATCAATTGCGACAAGCGCTCCTTCAGCTTGGTCGTATAGTCCGCGTGAAGCGGCTTGAAGCTGCTCGCTTCCTCCGGCGTCAACGCAATGTAATGGAACGGAATGGGGTCGATAATGGACGATTGGAGCATAGCCGCCGCTTCCTCCAGCTTGGGCTTTCCGACGATCGTCTGCGGCGGCTGCTTCGACCAGATGCCGGAATCATGGCGAATCCACGGCAGCGTAGGCGCTGCGCCTTGCGTCCTGAGCGCGTTCATAATGTTCAGCCCGTCGGGATTGTTCGTCGTGTACGCCGTGAACTTCGGCTCGCCGTTCTCCATCGTGTAGGTGACGCCTTCCATGCCGAAGGTGGTGAAGCGGTTGCCCTCCTCGCTGGCATACATAAAGTCCAGCCATTTGATCGCCGTTTCCTTATGCTTCGATAGCGCGCTCATGCCGAATGCGCCGCTAATGGGACCGTATCGCTCCGCATGCCCCTTGTAACCGTTCGGTCCCGTCGGCGGAGTGACGGCCACCCAGCTCACATCCTCCACTCCAGCCTTCTGCTGATTGCTGTCGTATTGGCTTATCCGGTTAATGAAGACACGGGTCGATCCGACCTGATCCTTCGTAATTTTCGAGCTGAGCTGGTCATCCTGGGAGGTCAGGTAATCCGGATCGAGCAATCCTTCCTTATACAGCTTGCTGAGCCATGCCACCAGCTCCTTCGCTTCCGGCTTCATCCACTCCGCCTGAACCTTGCCGTTCGAATCCGGCCACCAGCCGTCGCTATAGATCAGGTGAAGCCCCCATGCGTCTCCGAAGAAATAGACAGCCTCCGGACTGGCGAGCGCAACCGGCAATTCATCCGGCTTCCCGTTCCCGTTGGGATCGCCTTCCTTGAACGCCTTCAACACCGCATACCAATCGTCGATGCTCTTCGGCTGCTCAAGATCCAGCTTATCCAGCCAGTCCTGACGGATGAGGAACGCTCCCGGATCGGACAGGCTCGTTCCCGTCACGATGCTGGGAATGCTGTATATATGGCCGTCGGGCGACTTGAGCAAATTGTGGATGTCCGGATTCTCCTGGAATAGCTTGCGGATATTGGGAGCGTACTGCCGGATCAGCTCTTCCAGCGGCTCCAGCACCCCGTCGCTGCCCAGCTTCGCGGGATCGCCGGGAATGGTGAGCAGATCGGGAATGTTCTTCATCGATGCCAGACGGACGGTCATCGTCTGCTTATACTGCGCTGCCGGCACGACGTCCCACTTGACCTTCACGCCCGTTCGTTCTTCGATCGCCTTCCATATCGGCAAATTTTGCGTATAGCTGGCCGGCGTATAATAGTTGTCTGCCGCTCCGACCGTCAACGTCGTGGAGCCGTCCTCGACGATCGGAAGCGTGTAGTCTTTCCCTTTCGCTTCGTCCGGGTTGTCATTGCCGGATTGTGACGGCTGTTCCGTTGCCGCCTGCTTCCCTTCGTTCGTCCCCGCTTCCGGTTCGTTGTTGTTCCCCGCACAGCCTGTGAACAGCAGCAGCATGGCCAGGGCCGCGACCATCAATCTCGTTGTGTGCTTTCCTTTCATCTGAACCCTCCTCTTTAGAATAGAAATCATTCCTACATGGCACATGCTAATCGCCACGCTTGTAACCGCTTGCAATTGTTATGGTAAATAACGGCACCCGCGAGCACAACGTACAACTTTCGAGAAGGCATATCATTCTTTACATCGCGGATATACAATATTTTTTGACACGATCAATATTTCCCTCCTCTTCCCCTTCCTTCTTATTCATGCTACTATCTCGCTATGGGAAGGAGGGAATTTGCTGTTGAAGTTGAAGTTTAAGCTGCCTGCCAAAAGCTCTGTATTCACCAAATTTTTACTGTCATATGTAACCGTTTTCACCATTCCGCTTCTCATTCTGGGCACAATCAGTTACTTCTGGACCTACCATATCGTGAAGTCGCAGACGGAGCGAACCTATCTGAACGCGGTTCAGGATGTGCGCAAGACGATGGACGACAAGCTGTGGTCGCTCAGTGCGCTGGCCATCTCCCTCTCCGAACAGCAGTGGGTGCAGAAGCTGATGTATTCGCGCGGCAGCACGGTCGATTATACCGTCATCCATCCCTACTCTTTTAACTACAACATGCGCGATCTTAATACCTTCCTGGAAATGAACGGATTGATCGACGATATGGCCATCTACTTCCACATGAAGGATATCGTCCTCTCCACTCAGGGCAAGTACAGTCTGCAGACGTTCTTCGAGGATGCGTTCGATTACGGAGCGGCCGCACCGGACGACTGGTACGAGGAGCTGTCGCGGCTTCATGTATCCGACCTGTCGCCGCCTGCAGCCGTACTCACGTACAAGCAGCCGCGCAAGCTACTTACCTTCACCCAGTCGCTGCCGATGGGCACCAAGGATTTCAATGCGACCTTCATCGCCTTTATTAGCGAGCAATCGCTGCAGGAAAGCCTGAATATGGGCACGATATCGGGCAGCGGCAGCTTGTATGTGTGGGACGGCGATGGGAATTATATAAGCGGCGTGCACGCGGATGAGGGCATGCAGGAGCTGCTGACGGCCCGGCTCACGGCGGCCCCAACGGCTGCCGATCCGATTGCGACGCTGAACGGGGCAGACGGCGAGCCGTATATCGTATTCCGCGCCGTATCCGACATGAATGAGTGGTCCTATGTCGCCGCGATCCCTACCGGCACAGCCATGGCCAAGGTCAATCAGATCAAGCTGGTGACGCTGGTAC
This sequence comes from Paenibacillus sp. J5C2022, assembly GCF_025567625.1. Lineage (GTDB taxonomy): Bacteria > Bacillota > Bacilli > Paenibacillales > Paenibacillaceae > Pristimantibacillus. Next base: position 25,123 of record NZ_JAOQJC010000059.1, read on the forward strand.
TCACTGTCGTCTCTCTGCTTATCGGACTTGTCGTCTCTTACATGCTGGCGTTGCGCAACTATACCCCTCTGGCCAATCTGGTGAACGCGGTCAGTCCGCGGCTGCTGGAGCAGCCGTCCGCGCCTGTGGCGAGCCGGCAGAACGAGTTCAACTTCCTGCAGCGGGCGATGCATGCGATGCTGGAATATGAAGACAAGACGAAGCAGCAGATTCAGACCTACAAGCCTCTGGCGCAAAATTCGCTGTTCATCCAGCTGCTGGAAGGCGGGCCATACACCTCGGATGAACATCGCAGCATGTTGAAGCTGCTGGATATTACATTCAGCAACAGCTGGTTCACCCCCGTCTCGCTGCTGCTGGATACGGAAGAACCGCTTCCCGTCGAAGTCCAGCGGGCCTTATCGGATAGATTGATGCAAGATAAAGCGGCTGTACACCTCGTCGAGCCGGGCGGGAAGACCAAGGTATTGCTGCTGAATACGCCGAGCAAAGAACAGGTCAGACACATCGTAGACTTGATAAGGGCCGAGCTGGACGAGCATGGCCTGGCGTTCAAAGCAATCGGAGTCGGCACGACTTGCAAGGGACTCGAAGAGCTGGGACAGTCTTATCGGGAATCCAATACGGCCATGGATTACCGCTTCATACGGGGTGACAGCTCTGTCATCTATTATTCAGACATCGAGGATTCGCATACACCCGCTTCCTATTACTATCATGCGGAGAACGAGGAGCACATCGCCAATCATATTAAATGCGGCAATCCGGAGGAAGCGATTGCCCGGTTCCGCAACATTGTCAATGAGAACCTGGCGGAAGCGGCCCTTACACCGCATATGGCGCGCAACTTGTTCTACAACATGGCATCTACCGCCCTGAAGGCGCTGGAGGATATGGGGATCGAGATGCCGAAGCACATGCATATGGACGACTTCTTCCAGATGGACACCGTTCATGAGATGACGCATTTCATTGAGGAGCTGTACCGCGAGGCGTGCGCAATGATCTTGCAGGAGAAGGAGAGCCGGAATACACAGCTGCGGGACGACATTGTTGCCTTCATCGGGGAGAATCTGACCGACAGCGGGTTGACACTGACGTCGCTTGCCGACCGCTTCGGCCTGTCGCTCTCTTATATGAGCAGGTTCATCAAGGATCAGACGGGCACGAACTTCGTCAACTATATGAACAGCCGCCGAATTGAGCTGGCGAAGCCGCTGCTGCTGAGCGGGATGACGATTCGCGAAGCCGCCTGCGAAGTGGGCTTCGACAACGACCTTACGTTCCGCCGCCTGTTCAAGAAGCACGCAGGCATCAACCCCGGCGAATACCGGAACATCGACAGCCGCAGAGCTTGAGCTTTGCGGCACTCTTCCCGCTCGCCAGCTTATGCTGCATCGTCTGCAGCCACTCGCACGCTCACTTCCCGTGCTCCAGCCGATGCTGTATCGCTTGCAGCCACTCGCGCGCTCATTTCCCGCGCTCCAGCCGATGCTGTATCGCTTGCAGCATCTCGCACGCTCGCTTCCCGCACTCCAGCCGATGCTGCATCGCTTGCAGCCACTCGCATGCACACTTTCCGCGCTCCAACCGATGCTGCATCGCTTGCAGCCACTCGCATGCACACTTTCCGCACTCCAATCCTCTGTATCCTCATCCCGCAATCTTGTATCTCCATCCCGCACCACCGCCCAAAGAATCGAAACTTTCCCTTTCCTCCGCCAGCTCCTATAGTGGACTTAGCCGCCGCAAGCCGCCACATTATGATGCAAATTATGGATGCAAGGAGGTATCCCCCTATGAATACACGCACCGCAAACGGCGGTGATGCGATTACCGGAGCAGCGCTGCTGCACAAGCCCGAGCGGCAGAAAGCAAGATGGCGAATCCAGCTGTGGAAGAGCCGATATATTTATCTGTTTGTGCTGCCGGGCACGCTCTACTTCATCGTCTATAAGTACATTCCCTTGCTGGGCTCCGTAATCGCATTTCAAGAGTACAATCCGTTTCAAGGTTTCTTGAACAGCCCATGGGTCGGCTGGCAGCACTTTGCGCGCATCTTCGACAGCCCTGAAGTGATCCGGGTATTATGGAACACGCTCACCTTGTCCTTCTTGCAGATTGCATTCGCGTTCCCGGTTCCCATCTTGCTGGCTTTGATGCTGAATGAAGTACGGCATGACTGGTTCAAAAAAATCGTGCAATCCGTCATCTACTTGCCGCACTTTCTGTCCTGGGTCATCGTCATCAGCATCGCCACCTTCTTCCTGAAGAGCGAAGGCTTCGTCAATAAAGCGCTGTTCGCGATGTTCGGATGGGAAGCGATCCCGTTCCTGCAAATTCCATGGCTGTTTCAGCCGCTGCTCGTGCTGGAGGTTGTATGGAAGGAAGCCGGCTGGGGCACGATCGTCTTCCTCGCCGCGCTTGCCGGCGTCAATCCCGAGCTGTACGAAGCGGCGCTCGTCGACGGTGCCAGCCGCATGCGGCGCATATGGCATATTACGCTTCCCGCCATTCGCAGCACAATTGTCATTCTGCTCATCTTGCGGCTCGGCAATGTGCTGGACTCCGGGTTCGAACAAATATTCCTTATGCTGAATCCGTTCGTGGAGGAAGTCGGCAACGTGCTGGATACGTACGTATTCTTCAAAGGGATCGAGCAAGCCGATTTCAGCTTCGCTACGGCCGTCGGCCTGTTCAAATCCGTCATCGGCTTCATTCTGATCGTCGCGGCCAACCGGCTTGCCAAGCGATTCGGCGAGGAAGGAATCTACTAATGATGGAGGTGCATAAGCCATGCTGCACAAAACAGCGGGTGACCGCTTCATGGACGCACTCAATTGGTGCTTGCTCATTATTATAGCCGGGACGATGTTCTTCCCGTTCCTGCATATCTTCTCCGTCTCCTTCTCCACCATGACCAACTACCTGGAGCAGGACCTGATTATTTGGCCGAAGCAATGGGTCGCGGACGCCTACGAGCATGTGCTGGGCAATGAGCGGTTCATCCGCTCTCTCTTCGTCACCGTGTACATTACGCTGATCGGTACCGTCATGAACCTGATCTTCACCGCGTCGATGGCTTATGGACTCGCCAGACCCTTCTACGGACAGCGGACGCTGATGCTGATGGTGCTCTTCACCTTCCTGTTCTCGGCAGGCATCATTCCGTCTTATCTCGTCGTGAAGGCGACAGGCTTGATCGATACGATCTGGGCGCTCATTATTCCCGGCTTGATCAGCCCTTGGAATCTCATCGTCATTCGCCAGTTTTTCCGCCATATCCCCGCCGAGCTGCACGAATCGGCGACGGTGGACGGAGCGAACGAGCTGCGCATATTCCGCAGCATTATTCTGCCGCTCTCCAAGCCCGCCCTGGCCACGTTCGGCTTATTCTATGCCGTGCTGCACTGGAACAGCTACTTCGCCGGGGTGCTCTACCTGAACAAGCCTGAGCTATGGCCCATCCAAGTGCTGCTGAGGCAGATCGTCATCGTCCATGACACCAGCGCGCTTGCCGAGACGCTGGCTCCGTCCCCGCCGGCCGAGACGATTCAGATGGCTGCGGTGCTGCTGGCTACGCTGCCGATCCTGATCGTCTACCCGTTCCTGCAGAAGCACTTTGCCAAGGGGGTGATGCTGGGATCGGTGAAGGGCTGAGCGGCCCGATGTAGAAGTTCATTTATACACACTTTCAGACCAAGGAGGCACTGCTTACTATGCAGAACAAAAAAAGACTGGTCCTGCTTCTCGCCTTATCCCTGTCGCTAACGGCTGCGGCCTGCAGCAACAGCAATGAACCTGTCCCCACATCCCAGCCTGCACCCCAGAATGACAGTGGACAGAAGCAGGCAGAGGAAACGAATACCCCGGAGAAGCCGGTCGATATTAGCTACCTGAGCTTCGCATACAATATCTTCCCCGATCCCGGCGGCAACGGTGTAGATATGATCAGAGAAAAGTTCAATGCCAATATCGACTCCCAATTCGTGCAGGCGTCCGACTTCAACAACAAGCTGTCCGTGCTGATGGCGTCCGGAGACATGCCGGATACGGTATTCATTACCGGCTCCAGCAACAATTATGTGAAGTGGGCAAGGCAAGGCGCCTTCCTCCCGCTCAACGATTACATTGACGACTATGAGACATTCCGACTCGTGCCGGACGTCGTATGGGATCAGATCGCCGTCGACGGCAACATCTACAGCATACCGGGCTACGCGCCCACCTATACGTTCAGCGGCATCATCAGACAGGACTGGCTGGATCAGCTGCAGCTGGATATGCCCACCAATTATGAGGAGCTGAAGCAGGTTGCCATCGCCTTCGCGAAGAATGATCCCGACAACAACGGCGAAGACGATACATACGGCATCGCGCTCGGCATGAATATCCGGCCGGATTACGCCATGGGGGCATTCTGGTCGACTGCCTGGTATCACAAGGACGAAGAGGGACAGTACATTCCCGGCATCATCAGTCCCGGCCGCAAGGAAGTGATCCAGACGCTGGCAGAGGCTTATGCGGAGGGAGGCGTGACGAAGGATTTCGCGGTACTTAACTCTTCTCAGACGGCGAAGGAATTTTTCTCCGGCAAGGCCGGCATCTATATCGGGGTGCCGCACGGCATGAACGAGAGCGAATTCGTCGCCTTCAAGCAGACGCATCCTCAAGCGGAAGTGGCGCCTATACCGTTCTTCGTTGCCCCTGACGGCTCGCAAGGCGGCTATAAGGCTCCGGGCTACGTCGGGTTGACAACATTGTCCGGCAAGCTGAAGGATAATCCCGAGAAGGTGAAGAAAATATTGGAGATCGTCGACTATGGCAGAACATTCATCCCGATCGAAGAGCGCACGGCGGACAACGAGCGGTTCGACTGGCTGTTCGGCGGAGAAGGCATCGGCTACGATATGGAGGACGGCAAAGCCGTACTGAAATCCGGCGAGGAATCCAATACGCCGATTCAATATATGCTGGCCCGTCACGAGTATTGGAAGCCGTGGGCTCCGAACAACGAGGCGAACCAATTCGCCAAGACGCTGTATACGGACCCCGATATGCGGAAGCTCGCAACAGCGATCGAAGAGATGGAGCTGCAGTACAACAAGACGCCGTACGACAATCCCGTGCTTGGCATCTTCTCCGAGACGGCAGCGACGAAGGGCGGTGAGATTGACAAGTTCATCATCGGGGAACAGATCAAGATGATAGCGGGCCAACGTCCGTTATCGGATTGGGACGACATAGTCGAGGAATGGAAGGCAAGAGGCGGCACGCAAATTATCCAGGAAATGAACGATGGCATCCAAGCGCGGCAAGCCGCGAAATAAGTCAGCTTTCATGAAGGAGAGGAGCGGTGCAAGATGAGCAAGAAGCAATGGCAGGAAGAAGCGGAAGCACAGCAGTTGTTGGATAGCGAGGAACAGCATACGGAGCTGCAAAATGAGCAAAGGGACACCCCTTTGCTCCTGAGCAGAAGGAAGATGCTGGCGGCGCTTGGCGCCGCCGGTGTAACATTGGCTGCCGGAAGCTGGCTGCAAGCTTCAGCGGCAAGCGCCAAGACAGTCGGCGAATCCACTTATGGCCCGGGTACCGGCTTGGAGGACCTGGTTGGTCTGGATGATGGGCTGCTGGCGACGACCGGACACCCCAAATTCCTGACGATGGAAGCCGACCTGTACGATGTGAAGCGGAATGGCGCCGTTGGCGACGGCATAACAGACGATACTGCCGCGATTCAAAATACGATCGCTGAGGCAGCCGCCGCGGGCGGCGGCACGGTCTACTTCCCGGTGGGAGGCGTCTACAGAATCACTGCAACGCTCGTCATCCCCGCCGGCGTCGCGCTCGCCTCCCAGGCTGCCAGAGCGACCATTGCCGCAGCAGCCCCCTTCACTGGGGATCATATGCTGGAGTGGATCGGCTCCGCAGGCAGCAGAGTAAGCGATCTTATCGTCGACGGGAACGGACTGCTGCCGAAAGCGCTGCTCTATTGGCATAATTGCCAGCGAGTCTTCATCGAGCATGTCGACCTTCTCAACAATCCGGTTCGTTACTCCGCTCTGGTCCGAGTCGAAGAGAGTACGAATGTGACCATAACCGGATGCAGGCTGGACAACGGCTATATCGGCATGGACATTCGGCAGAACAATAGCCATCTGACGATCCAGCAGTGCGAGATTGCCCATATTCAGCAGACCGCGATTCGCGTCAGCGGCGACGAGACGACTCGCACGGACCACTCCACCATCCGCCACTGTAAAATTCATACGATCGTCGGAACGCCCGGCACGCATGTCATGTATCCCATCTACTATACCTGCAACAAGAAGAATAACAAGCATCGCTCCGTCCATATTCTGTACAACGAAGTTATTGGCAACGGGCTCGCCTACTCGCAAGGCGGGAATGCGGATATGCTGGCCCTGTACGACATCGACGACGGCATCGTCAGCGGCAATATCGTGGTGTCCGGCGGCGACGTCGGCGTCTCGCTCAGCCGCAGCTCTAATGTGACGGTATCGGATAACGTAGCGGCCTACAACAATACCGTGGGCATCGGCGTGTGGACCTCGGTCGACTGCACCGTCACCGGCAACATCGTCTACAACAATTATCAGAATTACGGCGGCATACTCACCGCTTATCCGCGCGGCGGCATTCGAATCAACGGCGACGCAACGGGACTGCCCTGCGAGAATGTCTCTGTCGTCGGGAACCGGTGCTACGACAATCAACCGCAGAAAACGCAAGATTACGGCATATTCGTCGAAGGGCGCGCGTCCAACGTGCATATTGGCGCCAATCAGTTAAGCGGCAATCGGGACGGGATGCTTAGGAGCGCAACGGCTGACGTGCATCTCTCCTTCACGATCAGCGCCGACGCGCCTCCTTCGGAAGGGTATTGGGAGAAAGGCATGATCGTCGTTCCCCGCCAAGCCGGCAGCGGCATACTGCACTGGATATGCACCGCCGCAGGGACTCCCGGCCAGTGGCAAGCCGTAGCGGCGGAGGAAGCCGTCGATCGGAACGTGTATATGCAGAAGATCAACGATACGCAATTCCATATCTGGATGAAGAGCGACAGGAGCGTTCGCTGGGCCCGTTATCACTTCCGCAGGCTGACAAGCGCAGCGACGAATCTGGATGCCTGGCGAATATTCAAGGTTGAAGCCGTCGATCTGGCGGAAGCGAATCCGCTCCTGGGCACGACCGAGAACGATGTGCTTGCCGTCACGACAACGGGCTCCAACTTCGAATACGCCATCAAGCTTGACGGTGCGCCCGACTTCTTCGGCGGCCTGCACGGCGATGAACAGCTGCAGCAGATTGCATTCATACGCGACGGAACGCTCGTACCGTTAGCCGAGTGGAGCGGAATAACCGCCTGCGACCGGCTGGAGATTGTCCAGCATACGGTTATGTACAACCCTTCCCTGCCGGCAAGCAAGACCGGAGATATGCATGCGAGATATATTTTCTCGGGCGGCGAATGGGACTTGCACTGGAAGTTCATATGGGCAGGAGCCTATACGGTAACATTGGCATACGGGGCTATGCTGCCCGCCGTCCGGAGCAGCGATGTGAGTAGCCGCTTCCGTTACATCGACGAAGCCTATGAGTATGACATCAGCACGGCTTACCATGGCGCTCCCGGCAAGAACAGCTACGGAGTTGTCACCTACAATGCCGTCAACGGCCTGGACTTGTCCGTTGAATTGACGGACACCGCATTCTTCAATCAATATGCGGCGACTGCCGGGAAAGGGATCTGGGTATACGGAGGAACAGCCTACAACAAGATATACCCATCCAGAGTGTATACACCGCATACGGAAGCGGTTGCGGCGAATCAGATATGGCATCTGTCTGCGAAGTATCGCGTCGGCTTCCGTGCGGACAGCTAATCGGCGGCTTGCCGGCTCATGTTGACAGAAATCGTTTACCCCCAGCATTTTCCTATGGTAGGATAGTAGGACATTGACTCGGAAAGGATGGGATGCAGGATGCGGCGGTCGCCACTGCGCTATCGGCTAACGTTCAAGCAAAGTCTGCTGCTCTATTCCATTCTGCTTAGCGTGCTTCCTGTACTGCTGCTCGGTTACATCTTCTCGCAGTTGTCCTCCGGAAGCATTCGGGAAGAAGTCGACCGGACTCATGCCGTCCTGCTGCAGCAGATGGAGTATCAGGTGGATACGATGCTGGCCGATTTGGAAAGCGCTTCAATTCGGATTGCCGATGACCTGATCATTCAGAAGTCGCTGCGGCTCGGCATCTCCATGACCGAACCTGAGCCGCTGGCTGTTACGCTGGATATGCTGGAGACGATTCAACAGTACAGAAGCTATGCCGACATCGCATTCGATATATCGCTCGTCTATTCCCGGTACGATACCGTCTACTCCAACGCTTCGGATCGCAACGGCTTGTCGCCGCAGCATGAATCGCCTCACTATGAGCTGATCCGTTCCGTTACGGCGGCCAATATGAGCTCATTCGTCGTACCGCCCTATACGCGCCAGGATCAGCATGATCTGCTGCTTGTCAGGCCGATCGGCGTGTCCGAATTGGACGGCATTCTCATACTGGAGGTAAGCAGGGAAGCGATCGATGAATACTTCGAGCATCTGCCTATCCCGTCCATGAGCAAAATGATGGTGCTGGATGAAGAAGGCCGGATTGTCATCAGTACAGATCGAAGGGAGAGCGGCCATAAGCTCTCCCCTACCTCCCTCTGGTACGGCGTCTGGTCGGGCGAGAGAAGTCCGCGGGAGGAAATAAAGACGTTGGATGGCGACTTCACTGTGTCCCTGCATCCATCCGCCTTCAAAAATTGGTCTTACCTCGTCATTACGCCTTCCGACGAGCTTAATGGGAAAGCTATGCTGATGAAACGCACGACATGGGCGGTTGCCGGCGGACTGATTGCACTCTGGCTCGCCATTGCGATTATCGGCTCCAACCGTCTCTATTCCCCGCTGGATCAGCTGCTTCGGAGGCTGCCTCGCAGTAAGGAAACGGGCGAAGTCGGCGAATTGCGGCAGCTGGATTCTTATATGCAGCAAGTGCAGCGAACCAACGAGCGTCTGGCAAGGCAAATTCACGAGCAGCTTCCCCGCATGCGGGAGGGCTTCTATCTGCAGCTGTTGCGAGGCGACATGACAAAGAAGGAATTGTCCGGCAAACTGGCTTCGTTGGAGCCTCCGCTCCGCGGCTACTGGTTCTACGTGCTGGCCGTCGAGGTGGACGACATTCCGGGATTCATGAAAACCTACAGCAACGGGCGCGACCGTGGGCTGATCATGTACGCGATGGCCAAGCTGATCGACGAGCTGTGCGAGCAGCTTCCTTCTTTCATTACGGCTGCGCCGCAGCTGGGCCGGATTGCCGGCATCGCCGGCATGAATGTAACGGATGATGATAGCGACCTGTTGGTTCAGCATTTCAGCGAAAGCATCCGAGATAACGTCCGCCAATACTTCGGCCTTACCGTATCCGTAGCCATCAGCAAGCCATGCAAGGGCTACGGCTCTATTCATGAAGGCTATATGCAAGCGGCGGACTTGCTGGGCTACCGGCTGCTGCTTGGTCAGGATACTACGCTGATAGCGGGAATAACCGACAGTTCCGCCCAGCTAGCGCCGTCCAGCATGGAGCTTGTTGCTTGGCAGAAGCGAATCGTCAGGTTAATTGGGACAGGAGAGCTGAAAGAAGCAGAGCGGCAAACGATCGAGCTGATCGACTCCATGCGCCAGTTGGTCACAAGCGCCAAGCCGATTATCGGGCTGTTCGCCCATTTCATCGGGGAGATCGATCATCTGCTCAGGGAATCGGGCAATCCCATGAGTGAATTTTTGGCGGAGCAGCTGGAATGGCACCTCTATCCCGCCTCCTCTGCCGAGCAGATCAAGGAATGCTTCCGTGAAGGAATATTCCCTGCCCTCCGACAGCACATCGAACATTTGAACGGGAACGGCAAGCAGAAGACTGTCCAGCAAATTCAGGAATATGTGGAGCGGCACTACGACACGGACCTGTCCCTGCAGCAAGTCGCGGATTATTGCGGGTTGTCGATCTACCAGATCGGACGGCTGTTCAAGGATGAGCTGGGCACAACCTTCGTCGACTACGTCATCCAATACCGGGTAGCGAAGGCGAAGGAATGGCTGGTACATACGGAGATGCCGATCAAGGAGATTACGGAGCGGCTGCGTTATACGACGACACAGAACTTCTCCCGCATCTTCAAGCAAGTGACCGGCATGCCGCCAGGCCTCTACCGGAACGAAGCCCGCAGCGGCGGGAAAGAGAGTTGTTAATATCGGCAAAAAGATCGCTATCCAGCCTGTTTGTTTGTCACAGGTGGTCGGCGATCTTTTTGATATTGCTTGCACCCTGGAATGATGCTCCCTAACCTGCGGGCCGAAAAAAAATTATTTATGGACGAAGCTATCACCAATTTGCGGTAAACCAAATTTGAAATTCGATAAAGAGTCTGAAGAAGAATACAGAAACAGGTTAATAAATATTTTCAATCAAGAAGTTAGCGAAAAAATTTGTTGCTACTTAGGTCCAGTCGGCACAAGGTACACTTGGCAGGGCTATGTGAGCAAAATGAGCGATAGCGCACACTTTTTTCTATTTTTCCGATTCTATGTGACCATTTTGAGCGATAGCTCCTACTTTTCGGCGGTACAAGGCACGCTTGGCGGGGCTATGTGAGCAAAATGAGCGATAGCGCACACTTTTTTCTATTTTTCCGATTCTATGTGACCATTTTGAGCGATAGCTCCTACTTTTCGGCGATACAAGGCACGCTTGGCGGGGCTATGTGAGCAAAATGAGCGATAGCGCACACTTTTTTCTATTTTTCCGATTCTATGTGACCATTTTGAGCGATAGGCCCCTACTTGCACTGTTGTCTCTGTTCTTATCTGCATGTTCCAATTTGAATGAAGTTAATGAAAATAATATCAGTAATATTGTGCCACTTGAAATTCGATTAATTAATGAAGATGGAACAGTATTGTATAGTTACCTGAATCCGTGATATTAAAATATGACTTTCATCGACTGAATGAGGAAGCCGGAGTCGATCCCGAAATCAGTGCTGGATGAAATCTACCGAGTCGATTGTCGTGAGCGGTAGCGCTTCCTCAGAAATGAAGCTAAGATTGCCCCACAAGCCCTCAATAAAACTCGACTTTACAGATAGCGTGGAGAACCGTAACATAAATAACATCAACTTCAATTGACTGATCTGCATTTACATCATTTCATCAAACAGGTGATTGAATTAATGACTAATTCACCAATTCTACACGAGAAAAGCAAACAGTTTTATTGGAAAGGCTCAGGCGCCCTCTCAATAAAAACATTTCGAAATGGCAAGGCTTACTACAATGCTGGACGCGGCCATTATATGGTAGAGGAAGGAAGCTATTTATTACTAAATCGCGGGCAAGAATACGCCATTACCATTGAATCTGATACTCTTGTTGAATCATTTTGCGTTTTTTTTCCAGACGGAATGCTTGAAGATGTAATTCGGAGCCTGAGCACATCAAGTTCTTTGCTGTTGGACACTCCGTTTGAAATAACTAACAATTCTCGCTTTGAATTCATCGAAAGAACTTATCCTAACGAGAATATATTGTCTCCCTTGCTCCCCCTATCACTGCATTCCTTTCGCAACAAGTTATGGTTGGATGAAAAAATGCATGGACTTATACAAAAACTATTAATTGCACATACCCATGTTCATCACGAAATACAGAAGTTGCCCTCTTTGCGTGCGTCAACGCGAAAGGAGCTATATAGACGAATCCGGGCCGGACATGAATACATGTCAGCATATTTTGATAAAGAGATAGGTTTATCGGAAATAGCTAGGGTTGCCTGTTTGTCACCGAATCACTTTCTGCGGAATTATAAGCTGCTGTTTGGTTTTACACCGCATCAATTTATAGTAGACAGGCGTCTTCACGAGGCAAAGAAACAGCTTCATTCCACAGGAAAAACAATAACAGAAATTTGTTTTAGTGTAGGCTTTCAAAGCCATGGAACCTTTACAAATTTATTTACAAGACGTTTTGGTGTTTCACCCTCGAACTTCCGTAAAAAAGGTGGTTTCGAATAAGCAAAGGCATTCTCCGGCCATTACAATATAAGTAATCCGAAAGTCAAACAAAAATATACGGAGGTAGAGTGCACATGATTAATGAAGTATTCTATGCAGCTAGATTGGGAGATAGCAATCGATTAAAGGAATTATTGAGCAAGGAACCTGAATTGGCAAACACTGAAAATGAAGATGGATTAACCCCTTTAGGCTACGCGGCTCATTATGGAAATGCTGCTGCTGTGAAAGTTCTCTTGGAGTATGGTGCCGAGGTTAATGCAATATCGCATTCAAAAATAGATTATATTCCGTCAAATACTGCCCTCCACGCAGCGATCACCGGAGAAAGGGAGATAGAAGTTATAAAAGAGCTTTTAATGAATAAGGCAAACCCAAATATATTGGATAGTAACGGTCACACAAGTTTACATACAGCCGCCTTCCACGATGACAATGTTGAATTGATCACATTATTGTTGGAACATGGCGCTGATGTCGATGCCAAAGTTGAAGATGGCAATGATGCAGTATCCCTTGCAAAGGAAAGAGGCTATCTTCGAGTTGCGGAACTATTGGAAAACAGATCCGAAGATTAGACTTTCGGATACGTTAGTGAGATATAAAGGGTTCAGCACATTAGACGCGACTAATATGCAGAACCCTTAATGATTACTATTTCACATGCAGCCGTCCCACATAACCGCATCCCTTTGCGCCTCAGTATAGCCTTCACCAACCTGTCATTGTCGTTTGACCTGGTTACACTAACATAGGTCCGTTCACTCTGAATTTAGAGGAACTCCGATTCATCCTCTTCGCTCGAAGCCCACTCATAATACTCGCCCGCCAAATAGTCATGAAATCCCCAGCCTATTCCATCCGTATCATTGACGATTTTCAGAAGGCGCGCATTGAATAAGGCACGCTTCGATACGCTGTCGCCTATTTTATTCAACACGCTCGTATACATCGATTCCATACTGGAGTAGAATGCTTCCCAAATATCACCGTAGGTAACAGTGAATTCTACCCCCTGCTCAACGTAATAAATCATCAAATCAAGCGTCCGCAATTCATCGTTGCTTAATTTCTTGAACTCTGATATAGCGCTTTTGGCCTTGGCCAGCCTCAGCTTCCCGTCTCCTTTCAGCGGGAAAAATTCATTCTTAATCTGTTTTCGTGCATTCTCATACAACTCTTGTGTCGCATCTTCCGGATTAAGCAGAACATGAATGTAATTTTTCACGTCTTTGCTTGATTTGTAACAATCGACCAGCATAGCGATCAACGCATCCTTCTCATATTGCTTCAACGCCTTCTTAATCTCGGGTATGGATGGCTCCTTCTTTCCCTCTTTTATGATTGATTGGCTCATTTCATTACTCTCCTTTTTCGAACATTCAATATTCCTCATTATGCCGTATTGTCTGTATCGTGACATCCTCTCCTCATTAAAATAAGGAGCTTCCTTGTGGAAGCACGGGGGCGACTCACTTAGACAGAGATTCCCTGCATAG
>NZ_JAOQJC010000006.1 GCF_025567625.1 Paenibacillus sp. J5C2022
AAGCTAGCAATAACTTGCTAGAATTGACGTAATCCATTTGTTCAGTTTTCAAGGAACTTACTGTCACGTTCTCGCCGTGACAAGTATTCATATTATCAGGTCGTCCTCATCATGTCAAGCGTTATTTTCGCTTAATTATTAAGCTTCTTCTTGCTCAACACCATGTCTCAGAAGCGACAAGAAATAATGTACCACATCTGAAACCACTTTACAACTTGTATTATTTGGAATTCAACAAACCCCTGCTCCTTATGATAAAAACAGGGGTTTGTTCACCATGCCATTCCGCTACTCCACAACGTCTCTCTCACTATTCCAGATAATCAAGCGGTCAATCGGATAGGCGGACGAGGTTACGAATTTCTGAGCGGCAGACTCTACAAGAATGTAAAGCGTTCCTTCCACATTCACAATTCCCTCGGACATCGGTGGGATAATGTGCTGCTTCAGTTGATTCATTCCGTCTAAAAACCAAAGCGGAACATCTTTCCCTTCTATACTCGCCATCTCATGCGGCTCACCCTGCTGGATATCGACACTGTAACCTGTCAGCTCGCTGCTGTTGTTTCTTCCGTAGGATTGGCTAAGCCATGCTTCACCATTCGCTATTGCTACTCCTTGCACCCTGTCGGGAATGGACAAAATATAGTCCGGCACTGCCGGCAGTAAGCTGTCATTTCCTTCCCTTACCGGCAGATGATCCGTCTCCATATCCAGCTTATAGCCGGCAGCCCATGCCCGATGCTCCTGACCCTCTCGGTTCAGCCTGTAATGATGCTCTCCGGTTGGATAATCGACTCCTTGTGCATATTCCCCCACCCATAGTATGCCGTCGGCATAGGAGACGAAAGAAGCGCGCGTATCTGTAAGGACTGCCCCTTGAAAAGTCAGCTGCCCGCCATTCTCCGCCTCAATTAGCCGTTCGGAATTCATCCAGTAGACTGAGCCGCCGGAGGATATCCATATATGACTGCGACTGACTGCCACGCCCCCGGCATGTCCGGTATATGGTGCTCCGTTCTCTTCGAACAGCTCTACAGCTTTTACGAATTCGCCCGACTTCTTGTCGACTGCCGCCAGAAGGCTGGGTTTTCCGTCCTCCCGATAATAAGAGATAAGCAGCCAGTCGTTCTCCGGCATATACGCCAGTCCTTGCGGAATGGCCCCTTGCTTCAACCCCGGAATGACCGGCCCTTCTTCACTTATGCCAAGGAATTGCTCAATCTCCGGCATATCGATCCGGAACTTAATATCCGCCTCTTCTTGGGTGATGACATCGGACTCGCTCTCTCCAGTCAACTCTGCCGATTCGGCCTGTTCCACTTCCCCTTCGCCTGAATACGCGTCCGATTGATCTTCTGAAGAAACTGCAGGAGAGCTGCTGCTCTGACAACCGGCTGCGGTCATCAACAGGAAGAGCCATGCCAACATGACCAAGCCTCTCCTCATCCTTCCACCGACTCCAACAGCTTTCTCAACTTGCCCGGAAAGTCGGTAATAATGCCAGACACACCATTATCCATATACTGTCTCATCGTTGCCTCATCATTAATGGTATACGGATAAACGTGCAGATTTGAACGGGCGGCTTCTCTCACATCCGCTTCGGATACATGGGCCTTATGAGGATGCAGAGAATAGACAGGAAGACCGAATGTCTGAGCAAATCCGGCATGGGTGCGCGGATTCATCGTATACAGCAGCCCTATCTTCACATCCGGCTCAAGCTGCTTCAGCTTGTATAGACACTTATGGTCGAAGGAGGATACAACAACATCGTCAAGTCGATTCTTCCTTTTCATTAAA
This sequence comes from Paenibacillus sp. J5C2022, assembly GCF_025567625.1. GTDB lineage: Bacteria > Bacillota > Bacilli > Paenibacillales > Paenibacillaceae > Pristimantibacillus. The sequence continues at coordinate 1,807 of NZ_JAOQJC010000006.1, forward strand.
GCCAGTAATGCAGGCTCCATAGCGCCGCTATACGAGTCTTTCATTTCGATATTGATCATAACGCCGGGAGGTACAAGATCGAAGACTTCTTCCATTAGAGGGATACGCTCCCCCTTGAATGATTCATGGAACCACAAGCCGGCGTCCGCCCGCTTCAGTTCGTCTACCGTTAGCTCCCGAATCGTCCCTTCCCGGTCGGTCGTTCTCTTCAATGTAGCGTCATGGCAGACGACGACTTCACCTTCCCGCGACAGATGAACGTCCAGCTCTATTGCGTCACAGCCTTGCTCCAGACCCAGCTTGAAAGCGCCAAGCGTATTTTCTGGAGCTTCTCCCGATGCTCCCCGATGCGCAATGACAAGCATATTCTTTTTGACCATAGTGCTTCTGTCCTTTCTGTATCTGCTTCGTCCCTATTTGAAAGTGGAGTTGGCCATAGCCGCAATAATATGCTTCTGAGCCAACGCGAATACGATTACAATGGGAATAATGACGATCAGGCTTGCCGCCATCAAATAATGAAAGTTGAGCATCTCGTCTCCGGCGATGGCGTCACGCATCATGGCTATGCCGACTGTCAGCACGCGCATATCGTTCGTATTGGTCATAATTAGCGGCCAGAAGTAGGAATTCCAGCTGCCAATGAAGCTCATTACGACCAGGGTGGCAACTGTCGGCAGCGCCATCGGCGTCAGCAGCTTGTATAACACCTGCAATCGGTTCGCGCCATCCACCTTGGCCGCTTCAATGACATCATTATTAATGGATCTGAACGTCTGTCTAAGCAGGAAAATGCCATAAGCGGATACCGCATTGGGAATAATCAGCGCATAGAACGTATTCAGCCATTTCAGATCCGCCATCATGACATAGACCGGCACGAAGGTGACCTGTTCCGGCACGATAAGTGCGGCCAGCACCAGCATGAACAACGCTTCTCTGCCCGGGAAGCTCCCCTTTGCGAACGCATAGGCCGCCATCAGGCCGATATTGATTTGGAGCAAGACTATACCCGCCGTTTGAACGGCCGTATTCATGAAGTAGCGCCAGAATGGGATTTTGTCGAACAGATGCGAGAAATTCTCCCACATTAGCCGTTCCGGCCAGAACGTGGGTATCGCTAGCTGCAGCTCCTGTTGCGATTTGAATGCGGTCACCAGCATCCAATAGACGGGAAAAAACATGACTAACGTGATGAAGACGGCAAGCGTGATGCGGGTCGTATGTTTTACTTGCAAGAACATGGAACATCACACCTACCCTTCGTAATGAACTTTTTTCTTGGATACGTACAGCTGGACGGTCGTGAGCACAATGATGATGATAAAGAAGATGATGACCAGCGCCGAAGCTCGGCCGGTTCTGAATTCCGTGAAAGCCATCGTATAAATCCAGTACACCATCACCTTCGTCGCTTCCAGAGGACCGCCGTTCGTCATGACGTCCACGGACTGGAACACCTGCATCGAAGAAATAAAGTTCGTAATGACAAGGAATAGCGTGATTGGCGACAAGAGCGGCAGCGTTATTCTCCAGAATTGCGTCCACTTTGTAGCCCCGTCTATACTGGAGGCCTCATAGTATTCAAGCGGAATGCCGCGCAGCCCCGCGATGAAAATAATCATAGCGAAGCCTACCCCCTTCCACACCGATACCGCAAGCAGAACGCCAAGTGCCGTCTTCGGATTTTGCAGCCACATGACCGGTTCCATGCCCAGCACCTTCAACACTTCATTGGCAAAGCCGTATTGCCCATTGAAGATCCATAGAAACACCATGGACACGATAACCATGGAGATGTAATGCGGCATAAAGATGATAGCCCTCATAAAGTTGAATAGCCTGGAAAGCGAATTAAACAGAAGGGCAAGCAGCAAGCCGATGCCCAGCGTCAGGATAACATCCAATATCGTATAGGTGAATGTGATGCCGAGCACTTTATAGAACATTTCATTGGAGAGAAGCCAGTCGTAATTTTTGAAGCCTACCATCTTCTTGACCGGCTTCGTCATATTCCAGTTCGTAAAGCTCAAATAGAATGAGTTCGCGAGCGGATAATAGATGAACGTTATCAGCACGATAAGCGCAGGGAGCGAGAAGGAAAAATCCTTCAACGCCTCAATCGCTTTGAAACGGCGCTTGCCCGGCCGGGCGGCAGTCTTGCCGCTGATTCCCGTCATAGTACCACTCCTTTCCTGCCTTCTAGTAATCGGTCAGTATATCGTTGATCGTCTTCACCGCTTCCTGCATGAGCGGAACCGGATTTTCCCCGTTCAAGATCATTTCGCCTACCACTTCCTTATACTCCGCGCTGAACTCCGGATAGGCGGGATGCTGAAGCCTCGGCGCAACGTCGTCGAAGTGCTCGAATACCGTCTTGTATTGCGGCCATCTCTCGAAATATTGATCGCCTTCTTCCGATTGGAAGGCGCTCTTGCGCGTCGGCAAGTACCCGACGGATTCCGCCCATTTGATGTTGTGCTCCGCGGAAGTCATGAATCGAATGAATTTCCAGCCGGCCTCCTTCTGCTCCTGGGAAGCGCCATCCATCATCACAATGCCCGCTCCTCCGATATGGGACTTGCGCTCCACATCTCCCGGAATGAACGACACGCCTACTTCGAAGTCGGCATTTTCGATGTAGGTCTTAATGATAGCGGAGGAATGCTGAACCATGCCGATCTTACCTTCCAGGAACATCGTTCTCATATTGCTGGAAGCGCCTTTGCCATACCCCATATGCAAGGAGCCGTCCTTCAGCCACTTGTTGAAATTCTCGATCCAGCGAAGACTCTCCGGCTGATCCAGCGTAGTCGCCGACATATCCTCATTCAGAATGGAGCCTCCGCCGTTGGAAATCCAAGGATCGTAATACCAGGTATCCCAGCCCGGTACGGAGAAGGCATATCTCGTCGTTGCGCCTCCTTCTCTCACCGTCACCTTCTCATTGAATGCCTCGATCTCATCCCACTTGGCCGGCGGCTGAACGCCCAGTTCGTCGAACAGCGTCTTGTTATAGACGAATACGCTTGTGCTGACGATTAATGGAAGACCGTATTGCTTGCCATTGTACGAGTAGGCTCCCAGCATGCCTTGGGAGAAATCGTTCGTATCGACGCCGTCCCGCTTGATATACGGCGTCAGATCAGTGAACACGCCTCCGTCGGCAAAGTTGGGCAGGGCGGACACTTCAACGTTCGTAACGGCGGGCACATCCTTGGCCGCCACCGCAGCTTGAAGCTTCTTGTGCAAGTCGGGATATCCGCCTTGATACACCGGCTCCACCGTAATATGCGGATATTGCTTGTTGAATTCGGCGATCATGTAATCCAAGCCGGGCAGCTGCGGCTCCGCATGGGAATGCCAGTACTGGATCGTAATCGGCGTCGTATCCTCCTTAGGCGGCTCGGATGGAATCTGGACGCCTTCATTCCCGGTGCCGGAGCCTTCCCCGGAATTGGAGCCGGAACAGCCGACGACCATGCCCATAATGACCATACAAGATAACGCTTTCAGCATATGCTTCATATGCGTATAACCCCTCTCTTCGATTAGTGGACTTAACGCCGCCAGCCGCAGAACGCAAAAAAGGAGATTACAAGAATGCAACAAGAGTTGATGATCAACTGGCGATTGCCAATTGACCCTTCAATCTCTTGGGCCTTCTCATAATCTCCGAACCCAATCGGTTATTTGCGCTTATTACGACATGTTAAGCGTTTTCACGTTTGTATTCTACTATAATTCTCCAATGGTGGCAACATTATTTTTTTCAGCTATAGTTCCGGCAAGCACTCGCTCAAGTTTGTTTCAATGGCAGATGAACGGCGCGTTCACGACCATTACCGCTTCGGAACACTTCCAATGTGCACGCATCAGGGTCGTGATTCAATCCTTGTCTTCGCAATTTTTGAAGAACGAGAAAATAAGTCTCGTCCATCTCGGCCCGACCAGCTTCACCGGCATGATTGTACACAGCGTATTCGCGCGGGGGCAAAGCAATTTCCACCATGCCATGAGGAATCCTCCTGGAACGACTGGTCACTTCCACTCCGGCCACATAGTGGTAAATGCTGCTTCTGCCGAACGCAACGCCAATCCTGTTTGTTCTATTTGCAACGTTCAGCACCTCGTCTATTCGTTCGTTGAATGTCCGCCATATACTCGGAATATGGACCTGAGCCATGTAGAGCGCTGTGAACGGCGCTTTGAATTCCATCCCAATGACATATGTAGAAGGTTTAATCACTTTTGTCACTTGCTTCGCCGCGATTTTCGTTAGTAGATTGTATCCGCCTCGCTTGCCCGTCACCGAGTACAGGGGCACTCCCATACCGCTCAGTTCCTGCAAGTAGCGAAGCATCGTGCGATAGGATACTTGAAATTCTTCGGCCAGCTCAGCTACTGTGAAGTTCTTTTTTTCATATACTCGCTGCATGACTTCATGCATACGGGATGTTTTAGTCAACTTTTTTCACCTGCCGCCGATTATTCTGACAGTAACTGTCACATTATCATTGTAAAATAAAAGGAGCATGTATACAAAAACCATCTGTCGGGAGGAAATGAACTGATGCAAAAAAATGAAGCTATGCTTGTCACGAAACAGGGTTTTCAGGCTGTCGGGCTAGTATGGTCGGGAACCTTCGCCGAGGCTGAAGCAGGCGGGATAAGGGCGGTCATTGCCATCATGCAGAAGCGATTACCGGAAATTGCTCACGTCTTGCATCCGGATATACTGCTCGGACTGTCTTATATGAACGTCGAAGGCGGGTTTACCCATTATGCCGTCGTCGAAGTCGAGCAAGTAGAGCGTATTCCCGCCGGAATGACGATCGTCACGCTGCCAACATTAACTTATGCCAAGTGCGAGCATAAGAAGGGACAACACATTGATACTTCTTACAGCAATATATTTGCCTGGATCGAAGAGCAGGGCTACACACTGCATAAAGGCGATGTCGACCATTTCGAACAATATCCGATGCAGCAGGACCCTTACGATGCAGATCCGGAGTTTATGATAATGATTCCCGTAGAGACACCGCCGAGCGTATAGCGGCTTGCTACGGTTGTCCTGAAACTCAAAGAGCAAAGGACTATTTGCAATTTATTGATCGGATGCAGGTACCAGACTGCATGGCATGAGGAAAGAGAAGCGTCCCCTATCCAGGAGATACTTCTCTTCTTTGCTCATTATCCCGCGCCACGCCGGATGGGGCAAAGATATCTTGCACGAACCGTCCCTCCTATTCGCCCAGCAGCTTCAACAGCTCCGCTTCGTCCTCAATGATGGCAATGCCGAGAGACTGGGCCTTGGTCAGCTTGCTGCCGGCCTTCTCGCCCGCAATGACGAAGTCGGTCTTCTTCGAGACGCTTCCCGTAATCTTCGCCCCGCACGCTTCCAGCCTTCGGGCCGCTTCATCGCGGGTCAGCGTCGGCAGCGTACCCGTCAAGACGACCGTCTTGCCCGTGAATACACTGTCCCGCTGAACCTCCGGCTGCTGCTCCGCCTCCGCCTTCACGCCGGCCGCTCTCATCCGGGCGATGCTGTCCGCGATGACAGGGTCAGCGAAGAAGCCTGCGATGCTCTCCGCTACAATGCCGCCGATGTCCGGCAGCTCGACCAGTTCCTCCGGCGTTGCCTTCATCACCGCATCCAGGTCGCGGTAATGATCCGCCAGCATTCGCGTCGTCGCCTTGCCTGTATTGGGAATGCCAAGCGCGAACAGGAATGCCGCCAGCTCGCGGTCCTTTGATTGTTCGATCGCATCCAGCAGCTTCTGCGCCTTCTTCTCCCCGAAGCGCTCCAGCCCGATCAGGTTGTCGAACGTCAGCGCATACAGATCCGCAGGGTCCCTCACTTCGCAGTCTTCATACAGTTGTTCCGCAGTCATAATGCTGAACGATTCAATGTCCATCGCATCTCTGGAGGCGAAGTGCGTAATGCGTCCGATCATTTGCGGCCGGCAGCCCAGCTTGTTGTTGCAGAATAGATGAGCTCCGCGCTGCTCCAGCTCCATGCCGCATGAAGGACACACCTCAGGGAATCCAATTTCCAGGCCCGGCGTGTCGTCCGCTTTGCCCAGAATTTCCGGTATGACGTCATTGGAACGGCGGATGAACACAGGTGTGCCAAGCGCATGCTTCAGGTTTTTCCGCTCGATGTCGCCGATATTGTTCAATGTGCAGTTCTGCACCGTCACTCCGGCAAGTTCGACAGCCTCCACGCGGGCGACCGGCGTAATCTTGCCCGTACGGCCTACTTCCCATGAGACGGACTCCAGTACCGTCGTTGCTTCCTCCGCCTCGAACTTGAAGGCCACCGCCCAGCGGGGGAACTTGTCCGTATAGCCAAGCGCTTCTCTGGTCCGCATATCCGTCAGCTTCACGACCGCACCGTCAATGAGGAAGTCGAATGTATCCCGCTTGGCTGCCACGTCCGCCAGCTCCTGCTGCACCTCTTCGATCGTGTTCACGTATTTCACATACGGGTTCACCTTAAGCTTGTTGTCGCGCAGAAACTGCTGAATCTCGCGGTGATTGTCGAATGCTACGCCATCCGCGAACCCCACATTGTAGAAGAAGGCATCCAGCTTGCGCTCCGCCGTCGTCTTCGGGTTCAAATTGCGAAGCGCTCCCGCAGCGGCATTTCGCGCATTTTTGAGCGGCTCGGCAGCCGTCTCGTTGTACTTCGCCAGTACGGACAAGCCCATAATACCCTCGCCTTGCACCTCGATGATGCCATCCTTGAACGGAATCGACAGCGGCACAGAACGAATCGTCCGCACCTGCGGCAATATGCCCTCGCCGACCGTGCCGTTGCCCCGCGTTGCCGCCTGAACAAGCTCTCCGTTCTCGTACGTCAGATTCAGCGTCAAGCCGTCGAACTTAAGCTCAATAACATAGCTCGGCTCGGGCAGCGGCGCTTCATCGGGATGCTTCGCATTATAGTCCGCTATCGTCCTCTGAACGCGGGCGTGCCAAGCAAGCAGGTCTTCATTGTCCTGCGCTTTGTCGAGACTCCACAGCCGGGCCCGATGGCGATGCTGCTCGAAGCCCTTGAGCAGCTCGCCCCCGACCCGCAGCGTTGGCGAATCCGGCTGAGTCACGCCGGTTGACGCTTCCAGCGCTGTCAGCTCATCGTATAGCTTGTCGTAATCGGCATCGCTGATGCGCGGCTGATCCAGCGTGTAATAATAATAATTGTGCTCGTTAATGAGCGTAATTAACTCCTTCATCCGGTCCAACTGATTGTCCACGTGCGGAGCCTCCTTTATCTATCCTCAATACCGATCCCAAACGCCTACAGCTTGGTGATCGGTGCAAAGCCTGCAAGCAGCCGCTTGATGCCCGTCGGTGCGGGGAAAGCGATCTGAAGCTCCGTGTCGTTGCCCGTCCCCTTCACGGCGACGACGACGCCCTCGCCCCACTTCGCGTGCGCCACGCGGTCGCCGGAAGCGAAGCCCCCGGGAGCGGAGGACGAAGACGCTCCCGCGCCTGCCGCCCGGGCGGCATCCATCGGCGTGCTGACGCGCACGCCACTCCCGCCGCCCGCTGCGGGTCTGCCGCTCCCCGCCGTACCGGGGGAGCGGAAGCTCTGGCGCGGCGCCGGAGCGCTGCCGGCGCCGAAGCGCCCTGCCGCCCGCGGCATCCCGCCGCCGGGCGACACCGCGCTCTTCACGCTCTCCGGGATCTCCTCCAGGAAGCGTGAAGGCATGTTCATCCCGGTGCGTCCGAACAAAGTCCGCATCCGGGCGCAGGTCAAGTACAGCCGCTTCTCTGCGCGGGTGATACCGACATAAGCGAGGCGGCGCTCCTCCTCCAGCTCCTCGTTGTCGTTCATGGCGCGCATATGCGGGAACACCGTCTCCTCCATGCCGATAATGAACACGACGGGGAACTCCAGCCCCTTCGCGCTGTGCATCGTCATCAGTACGACGGCATCGTCCGACGCCGACGCATCCTCCTCGTCCTTGTCCATGGAGTCGATATCGGCGATAAGCGCCAGATCCGTCAGGAACGAGACGAGGGAGCGGTCCTCATTACGCGCTTCGAAGTCCATCGTCACGGACAGGAACTCGTCGATATTCTCGATGCGCGCCTTGGACTCCAGCGTATTCTCCCGCTGCAGCTCCATCCGGTATTCCGACATCTCCAGCACCTTCTCCGTCAGCTCCGTCACGGTCAGATAGTCTACCATGGCGGCCAGCGTCGCAATCATCGTATGGAATTGCTTCAGCTGTCCCCGAGCGCGGCTGTTGACATCGACCATATCCAGATCGTTCAGCACACGATAGATGGAGGTGCCGCGGCGCGCTGCCTCCTCCTCCAGCTTGCCCACTGTCGTATCCCCGATCCCCCGCTTCGGCACATTGATAATGCGCGTCAAGCTGATATCGTCGTCGGGATTGGAGATAAGCCGCAGATAAGCCAGCACATCCTTAATCTCCTTCCGATCGTAGAACTTGATTCCTCCCACGATCTGATACGGAATGTCCGACTTGATCAATATTTCCTCGATAACGCGGGACTGCGCATTCGTCCGGTACAGAATCGCATGATCGGTGTATCGCCGCCCGCTCTGTACATTTTTGCGAATCTCGCCCGTCACGAAGTACCCTTCATCATGCTCGGAATCCGCGTAATAGAGGGAGATGGGATCTCCCGCTCCCTGCTCCGTCCACAGCTTCTTCGGCTTGCGTCCGGTATTCTGGTCGATAACGGCGTTCGCGGCATTCAGAATGTTGGCCGTGGAACGATAATTCTGCTCCAGCATGATGGTGCGCGCTTCGGGGTAATCCTTCTCGAAGTTGAGAATATTCGTGATGTCCGCCCCGCGCCAGCGGTAGATCGACTGGTCGCTGTCCCCGACGACGCACAGATTGTGATGCTTATCGGCGAGCAGCCGCGTCAGCATGTACTGCGCCCGGTTCGTATCCTGATACTCGTCAACGTGGATGAAGCGGAACTTGTTCTGGTAGAATTCCAGCACCTCCGGCACATCCTGGAACAGCCGGATCGTCAACATGATCAGATCGTCGAAGTCGAGCGAATTGTTGCTCTTCAGCCGCTTCTGGTACATGGTATACACTTTTGCCACAATGCTCTCGAAATAGTCCCCTGCCTTCTCCTCGTAGCGCTGCGGGGTGACGAGCTCGTTCTTCGCTCCGCTGATCGTAGCCTGTACCGCCTTCGGCTCCACCTTCTTCGTGTCGACATTGATCTCCTTCATGCAGTTCCGAATGACTGACAGCGTATCCGAGGAGTCCAGAATAGAGAAGTTCGACGAATAACCGATCCGGTCTATATCCTTGCGCAGAATCCGCACGCACATGGAGTGGAACGTGGATACCCAGATGTCCCTGCCCGAAGGGCCTACCAGCGCGCCAACCCGCTCCTGCATTTCTCTAGCCGCTTTATTCGTAAAGGTAATCGCCAGAATACTCCATGGCGCGACCCGTTTCTTCTCGATTAAATATGCGATGCGGTGCGTCAGGACACGCGTCTTGCCGCTGCCTGCACCCGCCATAATGAGCAGCGGCCCGTCCGTCGCTACAACCGCATCCCGCTGCGGCGGATTCAGCCTTTGCACTGCGTCATCTATACTGATCTGATTGAACATGCTCTAACTCCTTTGTTCGCCATTTGTTCGCCTATTCCCAGTTTAGACAACGGCATGCCTGTGTGTCAATTGAAAACGGCGGAGTATGGCAGCACCGGCTATGCTAAACGCACAAATCGCGATATCCCAATCGTTTGTCCCTTTCCTACTCCCCTTATCTTACATTAACTAACATTAGAAAAGGAGGTGAAGGGATATGGCCGATTTAATACTTCCCCGTTCCTTGTCCGTCGCAGTAGACTACCAGATTTACAACTATTTCATGACCGCCCCGCTGCTGGGCATCGCTCTTCCGTCCGCCACCGCTACCGACATCGGTCCCACGCAGGAAACTTGGGAAGACGATACGGGAACAACCATTACCGAATTCGCTGTAGACGTCAGCAATCCGCCTGCCGGCACCACTTACGCTTATCAGCTCATCATCGAAGGGCAGGTGCAAGAAGAAGGATTAATGACGGACGTCACCAACACCGTACTGGAGCTTACCTCTGCTTCGGCGGGCACAATTCCGAGTCTGGCGCGTGTCGTATTAACCATCTACCAAGTAGACACTACCACCAGCTACTCCTAATTCCTCCTCTAAGACGAGACAACACCCTTGCAGCCTCTGCAGGGTGTTGTCTCATACATATATGGTCACGAACTGTGCGATAATTCTGGAACCGTCAGGAGGGGAATCCTCCGACGTGAACGATAGGCATCCCGCTCCCAAAACATAGGTGTCCGGCGATTGCAGCAAGCCGTCAACGAATACGCTGGCAAGCGACAGTCTGGCCGGATTCGGAAGCTTGCTGTTGTAGCCTGGTATAGCGTCGCTCATCGTGAACCGCTTTTTGCAGCCATCGCCGAGCGCATAGTAATAATACGTCTTCGTCCGCACCAGCCTTCCATATCGCCTGCCTCCATACCGCTGCTTTCTCCCCTTGCCCTTTCTTCCCCGCTTGCCCCTCCTGCAGGCTCGAATCCCCGCCTCCATCCTCTCACTCCCGCTCGTGCAGCTTTATATTCCAATATAGTCACGAAGTAGCAGAATGGCGCCGGTCATTTAACCTTGCTCACCGCTCGTTACGGCAAATTACTTTCGCCGTGCTTCACCGCTCGAACCGTCGATAAAGCCGCATTCAGATCCGTATAGACGACATTGCCCACCACAATCGTGTGGGCGAGCTCGGCAGCCTGTGCAGCTTTCTCCGCACTGTCTATCCCTCCGCCGTAGAACAACTGGGCGTCTTGTATATGGCGGGACGCCGCCCACAGCATATTCATATCGCCGAACGCTCCGCTATATTCGATGTAGACAATAGGAAGACGAAGCAAGCGGTCTGCCAACTGGACATGGGCAACAAGCTCGGGCTCTGTCAAGGCTGTCCGGGCTTCCGTCAGTCGAGCCGCCGTCGCTTCGCCGTTCAGTATGACATACCCTTGCGCAGCCGTCTCCTCCCACGGGACGAATGCGCCGTATTCCATCAGCCCTTGCAGCTGTCTGCCCACTATCCATTCCGAACGATCCGTATTCAGTACGAGTGGCACGAAGTAGCCGTCAAAGCCCGGTACCGCTCCTTCCAATGTGGACACTTCCAGTGCACAGTCCACTTCATACCGCCGTATCCGCGCCATCAAGTCGATCGTATTCTCATAAGTGACGCCGCTGGAGCCCCCTACGATTATGGCGTCCGTACCGGACATGCAGATCGCTTCGAGCGCCTCGTCGCCAATCGTTTTGTCCGGGTCCAGCTTGAATGCGTGCCGCCAATGCGAATGCCAAGTCCCGTTCATGTGCTGCTCCTCGCTTCTTCATAGATAGATTTGCTTTCTCTATGCTAAGCCAGGGCAGAGGGACTGTCAAATGGGGGTCAGCTTTTCTCCAGCCACGCTTGCAGCTCTGCGATGATGGCTGCATTGTACACTGCTTGACCACCCTCCAGCTGCAGATGGGCATCATCGTAGCTCCACTTCGCCGAGGAGACGCTCACCTCGATCCGCGAGCCTGGCGAAGGAGCCTCCTGCGTGAATACCAGTCGGGTCGGAAGGAAGCGGTACCAGACAGCGGGATGCCGCGGTCGGGGACGTCCGTTCCAGTTGTCGATGAGCAGCTCGTCCGCAGAAGCTTCGGGACGGAAGGCAAGCCCATAGCCGCCCTCTATTCGGCACCCCCGGCCATACCGTTCCTTACCATCTACCTTCACCGACCAGTTCCGCAGCTGATAGCCGACGCTTTCCTGAATATCTCCGCCATCCTCGCCAAGCAGCCGGTAGACCGCTTCTCCGGAGGTTGCCTGTCCGCCGTCGGAGCATAGCTGCACCGGAAGATCGCATGGGTTGCCGTATTGCCAATGCATCAGTTCCTCATAGACTGAGACGTGGCACAAGCCTTCATGCTTCGCCAATCGCCCGATCGCATCCGGATAGCCGGTAAGCAGCCGTGTATGGAAGTTGCTAAGGCCGGTCTCCGTCAAGGCAATTTCAACATCCGGCAGTTCGCTCCGAAGCGTCTTGACCATCTTGCGCAATTGGCTCAGGAAGCCGTCCATTCGCTTCACCCGGATCGCCTGTCCGGCGAATGCGGATCGTTCAGCCGTTATCGGCGTGGCCGCAAGCGGCTTGTCGAACCAGGCCGTGCGCGAAGCGGAATCCCAGCGCTCTACCAGCCGGAACAGCACGTTGCGGTTGTCGCCGTAATAATCGCCTATGACAAGCGTATCTCCGGGCCGAACGTCGGAGAGGTCGGCGTCCTGCCCGTCGATCGTCACGCTTCGGTCCGTTGTTTGTTCGACAAGAAGATCGGCCGTCTCCAGACGGTAGCTCCCGTCCGGCTGCCGCTTGCAGCTTCTCATAAGCAGCGTCGGCATGGCCCGCACCCGCTCCTCCGTTAAGCCGCTCAACGTTCTCGAAGCAACGAACCCATTGCCCTCTCCCCAATCGTCATTCGTCCCGAGACCGACAAATACGATATCCGGACGCCATGCTGCCACCTGCTTCACATGACGCAAGCCCCGGTCCTCATTGAACAGCTTGGCCGTCCATCCCCCGATTCCGGCATTCATGATGTGATGGGCGCTGTTCGTCACGGCGTTCACGAACAAGCCCGGTTCTCCCTGCATGCCTCCGCGGGGATCGAAGCCCTTGATGCGGAACGCGATCTCCCGGTCGCCCTCTCCCGGCAACTGCCATTCCAGCATCGCCCGTTCATCCGATTGACGGAAGTCAAGCCCGCTGCTTATCGGAGCGGGATGGGCGGGATCATGCGCTACATCCCCTTCGCCGTAGCTGCTCTCCAGCGCGCTGTCCAGCCCTGCGCTCAACTCACCGATCGTCGTGCGGGCATACGTGACGCTCTCTCCGTGCCGGAAGCTGGCCTCCAGCCTTAACCCTGAGGCCGGCACCTCCCGCATCCAGATGAAATGGCGCACCTCCCACTTCCCGCTGTCCGCGTCCATAACCGACTTCCGCACGATTTTATAATCGTGTCCTTCCGGTATAGCTCCCGCATAACCCGCCAGATTCAGCTCTCCCTTCAGAGGAGCGCCTTCCAGCAGCACTTGATGCTCATAAGTGAATGCACAGCCCAGATCGTACTTGTCCTGCACCCCGTCTGTTGTATGGACGACCTTCCCGCTTCCGGCAGGCGATTCGTTGTACGTGGAGAACGTATCGATCTTCTCCCCATTCACATACAAGTCGATCATTGCAGCCCTGTCATTATGGCGTTCCTTCGCCAAGATGAGCACCAGACGGTTGTGCGGCCACTTAAAGCTTACTTCCGCGCCGGTCCCGGCCAACAGACGGCATTGCCCCCGATAGCATTTCCGATTGCGTATGACGCGCGTGTCGCCCTGGAAGACAAGCTCATCATGAAATAAAGTGTGTGCCGCTCGTTCCCGCACGTAGCGGTCGGCTTCTCCTACAAAGCCGTCGGTGAGAAATCCCTCGCCCCATGTAATGCTATCCCCTGCAAAGGCGATTCGCAGCGGCGGCTTTATTGCGTCTTGAGATAATGACGTCATTTCCTCCACCAGCCTTTAACGTATTCATGTACAATCATTTCCATCGTTAATCATTCGGCTCGTGAAAGATCAAACCCTTCTATTCCTTCAGCTTCCGATGCAACTCTACCGGGTATGACGCACCTTAAGAAAGCGCATCCCCCTTCAAGCAGCTCTTCTACAATGCAGGCTTCATGTTATAATTCGATATGGCCAGGCGCATGACGTTCCGCCAAAGCTCGTCCGAAGTAGTCATCCAGCCGCTCCAGGCCGTACTCTTCTATTATCTCCTTCACGGATACGGACTCCGATTCACTTGTCAGCAGCACACTACCCAAAAATCCGGGATCGTGGATGCGGATATCCGTGCCATATTTCAGCTTCATCTCGCTGAACTTAGCGCCGTTCCGATCAATGTGCAGCACCTCGCAATCGAGATTCACGCGGGCGGTTATGAAAGGATAATAATTCGTGCTTCGGGCGATCTCTTCACCTAACGGCGATACTACCGTGCATGGCAAACCGGCAACAGCTCCCGCAAAATACGCCCTGCATGAATAGGCCCAGTAGTTCTGCATAATCCCTCCATGGTACATCGAAGGAAACACGATGACATCCGGTTTCTCCCTGACGAATTGCTCCCGAAGCTCGTCAAAGTTCAAATCAAAGCAGATCGCGCAAGCAACTTTGCCGAAATCGCAATCGAAGACAGGAGCGGCCTTGCCGTACAAAATGCCATCTTTATAATATTCGTCAGGCACCAGATGATTCTTATGGTAGATGCCCTCAACGACTCCGTCTCGGCCAATCAATTGCACAGCATTGCGCCAACTGCCGTCGGCTGCTTCTGTATGCGACGCATAAGCGATATAACAGCGATGTTCGCGCGCAATCCTCGAGAAGAACTCACGGATCTGAGATCCGCGAGTTCTGTAATAGTTCATCCGCTGCTGCTGCGGGTAGTGCACTTTGTCCGGCCGGTCACATGCCTCCGGCAGCACGATCAGATCGGGACCGTCCGGAAGGACGCGCTCCAGTTGGCTTCTCCAATGTTCCATCATGCGCTCTACCGTTTCCTGCGGCGGCACATCCTTTGGCACGACAAGCGGCCGCGGTCCCAGACAGCTGATTGTAATATAGCGGGCCATCCTACCTGCTCACCTCGATTTATCTGTTTGATTGCATATCCATTAATCTCGCATCATTCACCGTTCGTCCAAATGCCGTTGCCGCCATTCACTTTAAACCGCTCTCCATCGTCCGAGCTTGTCGGCGTCCCGTGCTTAATTCTCAAATTCCCGAGAGAGTCGATCCATAGATGATAGTTGCCTAGCTGCAGATGCGGCTCATTCCAACCCGCCCCAATCACGACGTTGCCGGAGGTTCCATCCAGTTGCAGGCTGTCCTGCGTCTTGGTTGCCAGCTTGTAAGCGAGATGCCCGTCGACATCCTTGAAATTCAGCGACCACTTCTCCACACCTGATTCCGTCCATCGCTGGCGGGACGTCTTGTTCGTATCCGAGCGATTGTAGTCACGTTTGACTTCGTCATGATATACCGTGCCAAGCCCGCCGGAATAATATTGAATGCCTTTAAAGCGGTCCATGATTCGGACGAAGGGCTTATGCGGCGTATGGTTGATCACCTGCCTGTCCATAAGCTGCTCCGCATCGCCGGGTTCCATGTAGTTATTTTCAAGAAGAATGATATTGTTGCTGTCCTCCAGCTTTGTAATTCGGACAACTGTCCACCAGTCCGTCATGACTTTGTTGACATCATTGTAAAATAAACGGCTGTTGGACAGGGACAAATACTTGATCTGATCATCCACCAGAATAATATTGGAGCAGCTGCCGCTATGAACGCTATCCAGTGTAAGCAGACCGAACCGGTTACTTGCGTACACCCCGACGTCTAACCCTTCAAAGTGGCCGACATTGATTTTTAGCTCTTGCGAGCGCCAACCCTGGTGAACAGCGACCGTACCTTGCAATACTGTATCTCCGCTGTTGATTTTCACAACATTTCGATCCAGACGAATTCGGCCGCCTATCATGTCGACTTCCTCGATATAACCCGGCTGCAGCCTCTCCTGGCTGCCCACCATGACAACTTCGTTGCTCTTGAACATCGATACATCCGCTACCGGCACCCAATCGGCGTCAACCACATCCGATGTCGCGACGGTTTGAAAGTACCTGACACGGTTATCCCTGACATAATGACCGCCTTGCCAGCCAACAAATTTCGGATTGGACAGCAACAGCGAGTTAGACATCGAGCCTTTGCCGCGGCCATAGATCAAGGCATGACCGCAATACATCCATAAGCAGTCAATAAAGTGAATGTTGCCAACATTGACTCCTGTATTCGGCATATCCACAGCATATCCCTTCTGCCATTGGCGAAAAGCACAGCTATAGAAAGTGACTTCAAACGCATCCTCCAGCCTGATGCCATTCCCCCGGTAATGACCTCCTCCCACCAATTGAGTAGAATTCTGAAAAAAAACATTCCGGAATTCCGCACCGACCGGCCTGTAGGCATAAACAATGGGATAATCGCCGGGCCGTTGCACTTCATTCTTGATCATGACATCGGCAAGCTCGAAGTGCGTGATCGTATTGACTTGCTCCAGGCGAATATCTAGTAGGGGATTGGTCTGATGGCGATTGATCAGCCGCGTCGCTTGGTAGCCTTCGCCTCTAATGCTCACATAATGATATTTCACCCGCAAGTTCGTCACGACATAATTGCCCATAGGAATATAGACCGTGCCGCCGATTCTCGCTTCTGCAATTTCTATGGCCTTCTGGAATGCCGCGCTATCATCCGTCACGTTGTCGCCTTTCGCGCCGAACCATTTCACATTCAGATTATCGGCATGAAGCCGCTTGAAGCGCGCGCCAGTAGCCGATACGAAAATAATGCCGTCATCGTCCAAGGAAGCCGTGTCGGCCGCATCGTAGAAAAACTCTCCTTCTCTTCCGGGATCGGTCATATAATACAACGTGCCTGCATCCGGAACAGCAGCCCCCGAGCGGATATCGGCTATCGTCGTCAGCATAACGGGATGGTCCGTAACGAGTCCGACAGACTCGCCGTTTTGTTCCGTGGACGGTTCCGCTCCGCCCGCTCCTTCGCCGAATACTTTGCTACCCGGCAGCATAAACGTCCCCGCTGCGGCAGCGATCGTACCTGCGCCAAGCGCCGCCAGTGCTTGTCTTCTGCTCATGCCCGCCGCTCCCGCTTTTTCTTCCCCAGTCATCGTTTGTGCCTGCTCCTGCTTTTTCATCTCGCATTCCTCGCTCTCTCGATATAGAGTTCCGGACGCGCCTTCTGACTGGCGTCCGGGCAAGGCCGCATCAAGCGATGATTCAACAAGATACCGTTAAAGAAAGCATTGTGCCGATTTTATTGTTTGTAACGCTCGTACGCTGTGTTGTAGATCTCCATGAATTCATCCAGCTTAACGTCCTTCAGACCCGCCACGAATTTGTCCCACTGGCTGAACGGTAGGTCTCCGAGAATAAACTTGGCTTCGTGTTCGTTGACGTAGGTATACAGATCCGATCTCAGCTTAGTCATCCGGTCATTTTCTTCCTCAGTGAAGTTAAAGGTCGGCCACACTTCATCAATCTTGTACGGCTGAACCTTCTCCGCCGTCATCAAGCTGTCGGGCTGCGCTTCCCCGCCCGCGTAGTTATTCTGAAAGACGATCGTAGGCGCTCCGCCTCCGGGGTAAGTCACATACTTGGACAAAGCCTGATCCTGCGACAAGCCGTCCGGATTATTCGTAATGTTATCCAAGAGCTCGAATTTGCCATCCGGTAGTTCTTTGTAGGTCACATCCTTAAACCCGATCATCAGCATTCGGCTGCCTTCCTCACCGTAGAAGTAATCGATCCAGCGCACAAGCGCTTCCACATTTTTCGCTTTGTCCGTAATGACGAAACCTCCGATCAACGGCACAGAAGGGTTCACAAAGGAATAGATTTGATCGCCGTGCGGCCCTTTAAGCGCGCCTGCTCCCACATAGTTTTCCAGCTTCATCGTAATCCGGGGGTTGACGGTAATCGTCGTACCGAGCAAGTTCTGATTTCCTTTCGCATACATGTCAGGCGTCTTCTGCGTAAGCGTATCGCGGTCGATCAGCCCTTCCTTGTACAGCATATGAATAAATTCAAGCATTTCCTTGTATTTCGGGTCGGCTGGGAAGAATCTCAATTGGTCAGTACCGGGTTCCACATCGACGAGCGGATGCGAGTTGCCGCGGTTTGCAAATCCATAGGAGCCTTTTAAAGACGCGATAATTTGCTGCAGACCGACAGCAGACCATGGAATTTCATCACTTTTCCCGTTGCCGTTCAGATCCGTTTCCTTCACGCCTTTAAGATAGCTATAGAATTCGTCCAGCGTTGTCGGCTCCTGCATACCTAACTGATCAAGCCAATCCTTGTTGATCCAGACACGCGGTCCCATCGTCAGCGAGGTGA
The DNA here is from genome assembly GCF_025567625.1 of Paenibacillus sp. J5C2022. Classification (GTDB taxonomy): domain Bacteria; phylum Bacillota; class Bacilli; order Paenibacillales; family Paenibacillaceae; genus Pristimantibacillus. Next base: position 19,914 of record NZ_JAOQJC010000006.1, read on the forward strand.
ATGCCGGATCGAATATCCAAGGGAAGGAATAGATGCCTCCGTCAGGCATTGTAATCGCTTTACGGACCGCAGGGTTGGAATCCAGAATTTGCTTAAAATTTGGTGCGAAGTTGTCAATATATTCATTTAGTCTGACAAAAATGCCTTGCTCACCGTATTTCAGAATGTCGCCATTCGGAATGAGAGCTTGATAGAATGCCTCCGGATATTCGCCGCCTGCCAATGCCAGATTACGCTTCTCCGAGAGACTGGCTCTCGGAACGAGATCGAACTTCACCTTTATGTTCGTCATCTTCTCATATTCCTGCCACAGCTTTACTTGGCTCCAGTCCGTAGCCGCGATAGGAGCCAGTCCGGTGAAGAAGGTTACGTCAAGCGTTTCATTCACGATGGGAAACCCCGTCGGATTGACCTTCTCCGCCCCTTCGTTCGATCCGGTTTCAACCGAATTGGTTGCCGTCTGCGGTTCTGCATTGCCCCCATTATTTCCGTTGCTGCAAGCTGCCAGCCCCATTGCCGTAACCAGCGCCAATACCAACAAGCCTATACGCTTCGTCAACATGTTTAATCCCCTCTCATTCTGATTTCTTCCCTGTTATCTATGGATAGATCAATGCTTGCCTTTCGGCTTATTAGCTTATCCTTTCAGCGCACCGATCGTAATCCCTTGCACGAAATACTTCTGAACAAACGGATAAAGCATCAAAATCGGCAGATTGGCCACAATGATGACGGCATATTTAATTTTCTCCGCTTCCATAAGCTGTGCCGCGAACGTATCGTCGGATGTCATCGATTGCGTCGAACTGACGATTAATATCTCTCGCAATATTAATTGAAGCGGGTATGCAGTCCTGTCCTTTAAATAAATCAGCGCTGCGAAGTAGGAATTCCAATGCCCGACGCTGTAGAACAGAATCATGACGACGATAATGGGCGCGGATAAAGGAAGAATAATATTCAACAGAATGCGAAAATGCGAGTAGCCGTCAATCGACGCCGCCTCCTGCAACTCATATGGAATGTTGGATTGAAAAAAAGTTCGCATAATAATGATGTTGTACACCCCTACCGCAGCCGGCAAAATCAAGGCCCACATCGTGTTAACCATACCCAGATTTTTCACCAGCAGAAAAGTAGGGATCAGCCCGCCGCTGAAAAACATCGTGAACACCATCATTCCGGTAATGACATTTCGTCCAAAAAAATCTTTGCGTGACAGCGGGAATGCTGCGCAAATCGTCAGTATCAAATTAATGGCGGTCCCGACTACCGTATAGAGAATCGTATTGCCATACCCTCGCATAATATCCGGATTGCCGAATACCTTCGCGTAGCCGCCCAAGTTGAACTCGACAGGCAACAGCCACATCTCCCCGCTAATCACCTTTAAAGGATTACTCACTGAAGCACTGGCGACAAAAATTAACGGGTAGATGACCAATATGCAAATAATAGAAAGAATCACGATAATTCCCGCTTCGAACAGCTTGTCTGACCTGCTTCTTATCTCCATTGTTCTCACTCCTCACCATAAGCTGGTCTCATTTACGCGTCTCGCGAATGCGTTCACCAGTACAAGCAGTGTAAAGTTGATTACCGAATTAAACAGGCCGACCGCCGCAGCAAAGCTGTATTGCGCTCCCTGAATACCTTGTTTATATACATAGGTGGAGATCACCTCCGAAGTCTCCAGCATGATGAAGTTTTCGTTCTGCATCAAAAAGATCTTCTCAAAGCCGACGCTGAGCAATCCTCCCACGCTGAGTATGAGTATAATAACGGCCGTCGACATAATCCCGGGAATGTTAATATGCCAGATTCGGCGCATTCGTGAAGCCCCGTCCACCTTGGCCGCTTCGTGAAGTTGAGGATCGACGCCCGCCAGAGCGGCCAAATAAATAATCGATGCGAAGCCCATGCCTTGCCATACGCCGGAGAACACATATAATGTTTTGAACCATCCCGGCTCCTCCATGTAAGCTATGGGCCCGATTCCGAACAGGCCGATAAGATGATTGACGATTCCGCGTTCCGGATGGAGAAAGATGAACATCATCCCTACCAGAACGACCATAGACAAGAAATGCGGCGCATATGTAACCGTTTGCACAAATCTTTTGAATGTTTTGCCGCTAAGCTCATGGATTATCAACGCCAATACAATCGGTACGGGAAAAGAAATGATCAGGGTGTATAAACTAATAAATATCGTGTTTTTCAGAAGCCTCTCAAAATAAAAGCTGTCAAAAAACATCTCCAGATGCTTAAATCCAACCCATGGACTGCCCCAGATCCCTTTATTGGCTATGAAATCCTTGAATGCAATCTGCACGCCGTACATAGGGATATATTCAAAGATAATAAAATAAGCGAGAACGGGAGAAATAATGACGTATAGCTGCCAATTCCATACGACTTTCCTCCAAATTCTGCGCAACCCTTCTGACCGCGGAGCGTTACGCCGTTCACGCGTCTCCGGTGAACTTAAGGATGTTTCCGCCATTGCTGTACACTCCTTTCATCTTACTGATCTGCGCCGCTGCCGCTATGCAAGCAGATTCAATTCCTCGCATTTAACCTCGCCTTTCATTACTTTCCCCTGCATATAGAACTGAAGATCATGCATAACAGAGCGGGCAACGCGCTGCAAGCCATTATTTACCGCGCCTGCGATATGGGGAGTCAAGACGACATTGGGCAGGTTTCGGAAGGGATGATCCGCGGTCGGAGGTTCCGGGTCCGTCACGTCAAGGCAAGCAAAAAAACGTCCTCGCTCCAGTTCTTTGACGAGAGCCGGTTCATCGATGACTGCCCCTCTCGCCGTATTAATCAGAATGCAGTCGTCTTTCATTAATTGGAAGCTGTTCTCGTTGAACATTCGGAACGTATCGGGCAAAGAAGGCACATGGATGGAAATGACATCGCTCTGTTCCAGCAATTCCTCGAACGATACTTTCACGGCCCCCATTGCCTCGACGCGCTCTGCGGATAGTACGGGATCGTACACCAGAATATCTACTTCAAATTGCTGCAGCAGCCTGATGAAGTGCGTACCGGCCATACCGGCCCCGACAACGCCTACTTTCACATCGAACATTTCTTTAACGTTCTGAACCTCTCCCCACTGTCCTTTCCTTGTATAGCGACCAAGCCTCCATATATCCTTCAAGGATGCGATCGTCATGCCTAGCGCCGTCTCGGCCACTCCTTTGCCCAACGCAGCTGCCGCATTGGCAACGCGAATTCCTCTCGCCCATAATTCCGGCGTCACAATGGTCTTAACCGTACCCGCCGCATGCAGAACTACCTTCAAATTAGGTGCTTCGTCGAGTACCCGATGATTCAATGCAGATACCCCCCATGACGTAATCGCAACATCCGCATCTTTAATCGCATTGGCCAATTGTTCCTCTTTCTGAATCCCTTTCCTTTCATTCAGTGTGACTTCCCCCCACTGCCTCAGCTGTTCCAAATGACGATTCGTAAATATGCGTTCCCGCTGGTCACTGCCCTGCAAAAATGCAATTTTCATCTTGTACCTCTCCTATTCTCCAGCATCTTTAAATTGATTCAAAATGAACCAGCGATAAAATAAATCGCTATTATTTGTCTACTGGTTCTTTATGGTATATTTCAGATTATATTGACCATTGAGAGGTATGTCAATGTTTTTCCTCTAAACCTTTCTTTTAAATATAAGGTTTAGTACGTTTTCACTCTAAACTCCAACTCATTCTGGTTCAATAATCATGATGACATAGATGTTTTTTTGAGCTATAATGAACCTGTCAAGCTAATCACTCCTTTTTTAATCATAAAAATATTCAACAATAAGGTATCCGTTGTACTTCACAAACGATTGGAGAATTGAAGGAAATGAAACCAAAACGCACAACTTCTCGACATAGACTGGAGAATATGATTCAAACCTTGCGGAGTGAAATCGAAATCGGAACTTACCCGAAAGGCAGCTTCCTCCCATCCGAGTTAGAATTGTACCAACAGTTCGGTTTAAGCAAAAATACGGTCCGCAAAGGGCTTGAGGTGCTGGTTGATGAAGGGCTGATCGAGAAAATTCCGCGTATTGGCGCACAAGTGCTGGGAAAACGTAGAAAAAGCGGGGCCGTCACACTCCGTTTCGGGTACTACCCCTCGCTGGTAGATGAAACGAATTTATTGCAATTGGTGGAGCAGTTTAATGCGCTGCACGACGATATCCATGTACAATCTATTCCGGTTGCCTGGCCGAGGAAGCAAGGAATGTTAGAGCAATACTTAAAGGATGATATATTCGATGTCTTGACGGTGAACTTGTACAACTATGAATTTATGAGAGACGATGACGGTACAAGCAAGCTGCTGGAGCCATTCGAGCGGCTCGAAGACGCCTATGAATTCCTGAATGAACCATTCTCTTCCGGCAAGAAGCAATATGTGCTGCCGTTCGTATTCACTCCGGTGATTCTGTGCTACAATAAGGACCACTTCAGAGAGATGAATGTACCCGAGCCTCACAGCGGCTGGACATGGGACGATTTGTGCAAGGCAGGTTCCAGGCTAAGCCAAGACAAGGATCGGGTGGGATTCCACTTTCACCTCATGTCGGAGAATCGCTGGCCGATTTTTCTGCTTCAGAATGACGTTCATCTGCAGCGCGACGATCAAGGGCAGCTGCAGTTAGAGGATGACAACATGAAGCAGGCCATCAAATCCTGCATGAGCATCGTGAACGACCAGTTTCCATCCTATTTGTCCCAAAGCGACTCCGATGCCATGAATCTGTTCGTCAACGGGAAAGTGTCGATTATCATGGCTACCTACTCCTATCTAAATAAGCTTAAATCAGTAAATTTCGAATACGATATCGCGCCGCTCCCACAGTTAAAGCAATCCCGTACAATGCTGGTTGTCATCGGCTTGGCCATGAGCAAGCGCTCCGGCGAGAAACCTGCGGCCAGAAAGTTCATGGACTTTCTTCTGTCGTACGAATCGCAATTATACATCCGCCGGCACACCTTAAGCTTGCCGAGCCATAAGCGTGCCGCGGAATGGACGGGCGAGGAGATCGTTCAGCGCCCGCACCGCTTCCATATGTACAGAGAGATCGTCCATACGTTCCGTTTATATTCGGATCTGGGGATGTCGGCGAATGAATTGAACGCACTTGGAAGCGAATTGCGGTATTACTGGTCCAAGCTGGAGGAACTGGATACGGTCTTGCAGCGCTTTAAGCAATCGTTGTAAAAGTTCGTTTTAACGTTAAGCGCCCCCGACAATGAGTTCACAGTGCATATCTGTTCATAATAAAAAGCGCAAGCTTGGAGGCTGTACGAGCCTAGAGCTTGCGCCTTTCGTATTAACAGGTCAACTAGAGATTGATTTTTTCAATGAACGGGGTATAAATAACCAAGCTCTTGTACTATGCGGCGGCAGGATGAGATCGGAAGCAGCGGGAGGCTGTGCGGGCTGATCCGTCCAGAAGTCGCTCCAACAATCCCCTTCGGGACATGCCGCCGGCAACCGAAGCTCCCGCGGATCGTCGCTCAAATTGAAAGCAGCAAGCAAATACTTCTCCGCTTCGCCCCCTTCTTTTAACTTGGCCAATACAATCGGCAGATCATCCCCGTCCCTGTCGAACATATTTAGCGGCATACCTGCATCGACTGGCGTGTTCAGCAGCTTCTCCAGCAGCATATGGCCTTCTTCGTTCAACAACGGAAGCGCATCGCCCAACACCAGATCACCTCCCGTAACCAAACAAGCGAGAAGCAATGTCTTGGCTTCCTCCAAATCCATCTCTCTGCCGTTGTTCCAATTCGCGCCCGCTTTCCAAGGTTTCAACGGTAACCGTCTGCTCCTGTGAGGATCGTCGCTCGTATCGTCGCAACGGACAATGGCGAAGTCAGGGTCGGTATTGCCTATTGCTCCCTGCATCCACCAGCGTGCGAACATGGATCGCACATTTTGTCTAATTTGACTCCAATAATGATGAATATCGCCTGTTGTCCGATGAGCATCCGCAATGCCGACTACTGCTTCGTACGGCGCGCCGCAAGCCAGCAGATAGGCATCTTCCCCAATCGCTTGACGAATCACCGTAAATAATTTGCGAATCATGCCGGAATGGGTAATATCGTTCTTTGAGAAGGATGAGGCACCAAGCAGCAACTGCGTAAAGTCGCATTTAAAATACGTAAACCCCGCTTGACGCAAACGTGAGAATTCCGTTTCAATATGCCGAACGACATCAGGCCTGGTAATGTCCAGCTGCGCCATACTGCCATAACCCATATTGACGAGATAGACGTTCCCGCTCGCATCGCCGACGAACCATTCCGGACGCTCTCGAAACAAAGGAGTATAAACGTTCACCATGAGCGGCGCTGTCCATATTCCCGGCTCGTAGCCGCTTGCCCGGATTTCACGGCATATAGAGGAAAGGCCCGACTGAAACTTCCAGCCCGCTTCCCACACCCCCCATTGGCATTCGTACCCTTCATCGATCACGATATACCGGAGCAAATCGCCATACCGCTTTCGGGAGTAAGCGGCATGCTCCTTCACATCTTGTTCCGTTACTGCGCCCGCATAATAATCCCAAGAGTTCCAGCCGCTCACCTTTTCCTTGAATTGGAACGACGGATGCAGACGATTGCGCATCATAGCACCGTAGGCTTTCAGCAGCTCATTGCCGTCATTCCCTTCCATCAACGTTACATGCGCAAGCTCGATCCGTTCTCCGGGCGCCACCTGCCGCGGTGATTGCAGATGGACGGCAATGCCGAAGCGGCCGTCGCAATGAGGCTGTTCATGAACCAGCGGTATATCGACGAAGCAATCCCCATAAGGCGGCAACGCTCCAAGTAATATTGCGGTGCCGTCCAGTCTGTTAGACAGAACCGTCGCCATTGCCGAAGGATCGGAAGGATCGGACCAGTCATTGGGTCGATGCACCGGTCGTACGCCTGACAAACTCGTGAAATCGCGTGAATGATAAAGCTGCGTATAGTCTCTTGCATCCAGCGAAGGGACGAAGAATGAGGCCGGCCATTCCAAGCATACCCGCTGAAGAGAAATAGCCGTACCTCCGCTGTTTTTAAGTATGATCCCTACAGCACCGTCTCGTTCCTTCTCGCTAAGAACCAACACACTTTCCCACTTCCAAATACATCCTCCTTGATCGGAAAATTCGAACTGCGCATCCTGATGCCGGTATACGCTTTCATGGCATTGGACGGATACAAGAGCCGATTCAACTGTAAGCGATTTCGAGAAATTCCGATGTACATGCCGCTCCAAACACTGATCCCCTCCTTATTTTTTGGACTAAAATGATCCAATTCAACTTTAAAGTTCCGTTCATATAATAAAATTTAATCTAAAGTATACCAGAAGTCAACTCCTAACAGCCCAATTTCGACAATCATTCAGTCCCCCGAATACCAACAGCACCTCGAAAACTCAGAAGTTGTTATGAGACAACAAAAACCGCTGCCTCACGATCTGGAGTCTCGTCCAATCATGAGATAGCGGTTCACTGCTGCTGCATCTTAACCTGCCTGTTCAGCAGGCTACTTCACCAACTGACCGCGCGTAACGCCCAGTTGATTCGTCGCTTTCAGACTGCGCCATACTTGCGTGCCGCTAATGCGGCCGTCCAGCGCATCCCGGTACAGAGACAGCACTTCTTGCACCTGATCCCCCGACTCTTCCAAAAATTCCACGCGGTAATGCGACACACCCAGCTCGATAAAGTTGCGGATGTATTCCGCTCCGGACTGCTCAATCGCATTGTACACCGTATTGCGGCAGCCCTCGTCCACGCGCACGGGATGCGACATGCCGATGCGATCGCCCAGCGATGCGCGATGCTCCTCGCAAGGACGGCCGCAATTCGTATAATCCGTGCCTTCGCTCATGAAAGTGCAGTATACGCAATGCTCCGTATGGAACATCGGGAGATGCTGATGAATGACCACTTCCAGCTTCGATGTGTCGCTCTTCTCCAGCATATCCACCATCTGCTGAATGTTCAGATCGTACGATGGCGTAATCAGCTCCAGATCCATCTCGGCGAATAGTTTAACAGCCTTATGATTAGCCACGTTAAGAGAAAAATCTCCGATCAGCTTCGGGAAAGGCCGACCCGGATTCTCCGTGCGCGCTCGCAAGTAATAATAGAGCGCGCCTGTATTGCGCACGAGCACCGCGTCCGGCTGAAGCTTCAGAATGTTGGCGTGATAGCCGTTCTCCCGCGGCATATGAATACGCGGCGTTGCCAGCGCGATCGGCTTGCCGGCACGACGCGCAGCCTCCACGGCGGCGGGAAACTGCTTGATGAACTCAAAGTCCGCGTATATATAGGACGCATCCGTCGCCAGCGCAGCCTCCACCTGCTCCAGACTGCGGCACAGCGCGGCCAGCTTGGCATCCTTGCCGCTGCTCAACGGTCTGCGATTGCTCACGTTGTCGAACGCATCATCGAACGCGCTGACCTGATGCTTGATATAGACGGGAGGCTTCGGCCTCTCTCCTGCCAGGCGCTCCACCGCTTCGCGCCGCATCCGGTTCAATTCGCGGATCGGCACGATCAGCTCCCCGTCCAGCTCTGCATTCAGTTCCTCCAGCTGATAGACCGTTCCGCCCAGCCGTCCCAGCTGCTCCTCCAGCAATGCCCGATCCATCGGACGCTTCTGCGCCGCCTCCAGCTCCAGCTCGGAGCTGACCTGTACCGTCGTCCCCTTCTCCACATCGGTCCAGAGGGAGCGAAGCGGCTCGCCGAGCTTGCCCGTCACCTGCACATGCAGCGGGAATACCCGATACGGCTTCTCCGTCTCGAAGGTGGCGCGAAGGCGCTTGTCCAGCGCAGGATCGTTCGTCTTCCATACCCGGTCGCCAATGTGAACCTTGCGCAGATCGACATCGTTGCGCCCCGGCACCAGCTCGATCATGATGCCTTCCGGCGCTTCGCTTTCCAGCTTGACGCCTTGGCGGCGAATATCGTACACTCTGCCGCCTTCTTCCTTCTTCGTAGGGTCTCCCGCATCGAACACGATGCCGTCGCCGCGCTTCAGCGGCGCTTCCAGCCTGACCGTCACCGCATCGCGCATGATCCGCTCTACCTTGCCCAGATAGACGCCTCGGCTCTTCGGGAACGTCCCCTCCACCAGCTGCTTGTTGTTCGTGCCTTGCAGGAAGCCGTGCGTGAAGCCGCGCGAGAAGCTCTGCTGCAGCTCCCGCACTTCTTCCTTGGACGGCCCCGAGCGGTCGCCGTCGAAGTAACGGTCGATAGCGGCTCTGTACTTGCTTACGACATTGGCGACATACTCCGGCGTCTTCAGCCTGCCTTCGATTTTGAAGGAGGTGACGCCCGCCTCGATCAGCTCCGGCACCAGATCGATCGCCGCCAGATCCTTAGGCGACAGCAGATAAGCGACATCGCCCATCGGCTTCGTCTCCCCGTCTACAATCAAGTCGTAAGGCAAGCGGCAAGCCTGCGCGCATTCGCCGCGGTTGGCGGAGCGTCCGCCCCACATCTCCGAAGTGAGACATTGTCCGGAGTAGGATACGCATAACGCGCCATGCACGAACACTTCCATCGGCAGCTTCGCTTGCTCTCCGATCGTTTGAATCTGCTTCAGGTTGTTCTCCCTGCCCAATACGACGCGCTCCATATGGAACGGCTTCGTGAATTCTACCGCTTCGGGAGACGTAATCGTCATCTGTGTCGAGCCGTGGATCGGGAAGTCAGGCGATATTTCCCGGATCAGCTTCACAAGCCCCAGATCCTGTACGATGACAGCGTCTACCCCGGCATCTATGCACATTTCAATTAACGTCTGCGCGTCGCGCAGTTCGTCCTCGAATACGAGAATGTTGAAGGTCAGGAATCCCTTCACTCCGTACGTATGGAGGAATGCCATAATTTCCGGCAATTCCTCGCTGCGGAAGTTGTTCGCCCGGGCACGTGCGTTGAATTTCTCCACGCCAAAAAATATCGCATCGGCTCCGTTCGCCACGGCTGCCCGCATACAATCCCAGTCGCCGGCCGGAGCCAGCAATTCTATATCCGATCGTGTGATTTCTGTCTTCTGCATCATTCGCAATTCCTCTCGTTCCCGGCGTCAGCCTCACCTGTACGCGCCTTTTGCTCTCCCTAGTTTATCAAAGAGGCGACTGCGATTCCACCATACATTGCTGCCAATGAGCCGGGTACTCATTCTTTTTGCTCAATATTTATGCAATTTTGTGATCTTGCGATTCCGCCATCTCTTCTTCGGCAGCAATAGTGATATAATAAGCTCGTCTGCATTATCGTTACATCTCAACTATAATTGGGAGGTTTTTTGATTATGAAATTAGGCGTATTCAGTGTATTGTTCGCACAGAAGTCATTGGAAGAAACGCTCGACTACATTGCGGGGAAGGGACTTGAGGCCATTGAGATCGGAACGGGTGGCTATCCCGGCAACGCTCATTGCGATCCAGATAAATTGCTCGCCGACAGCGGCAAGCTGAAAGCATTCAAGGATGCGGTTGAATCCCGCGGCCTGATCATCAGTGCGCTCAGCTGCCACGGCAATCCGCTGCATCCGCAGAAGGCAATCTCCGCCGACCACGATGCCGTATTGCGCAAGACGATCGAGCTGGCCAACCGCTTGGAGGTTGGTGTCGTCAACACCTTCTCCGGCTGTCCAGGCGACCATGAGGATGCGAAATATCCGAATTGGCCAGTAGCTCCGTGGCCGAACGACTATCAGGAAATTTTGACGTGGCAATGGGAGCAGAAGGTCATTCCTTATTGGAGCGAGATCGCCAAGTTGTCCACGGACGCCGGCGTGAAGATCGGCCTCGAGCTGCACGGCGGCTTCTCCGTTCATAGCCCGGCCACCATGCTCCGGCTGCGCGAGGCGGCAGGCGATGCCATCGGCGCCAATCTGGACCCGAGCCATATGTGGTGGCAAGGCATCGATCCTGTCCAAGCCGTTCACATTCTGGGCCGCGCCGGCGCTATTCATCACTTCCACGCGAAGGATACGACGGTCGATCCCGTTAACGTGAACCGCCACGGCGTGACGGACATGCAGTCCTACGCCTTGATGCTTGATCGCGCATGGCAGTTCCGCACCGTAGGCTTCGGACATGACATGAAGGTATGGGCGGACATTATTAGCGCGCTTCGTCTTGTCGGCTACGACTACGTCGTCAGCATCGAGCATGAAGACGGCCTGATGTCGGTGGATGAAGGCTTCACCAAAGCAGTGCAGAATCTGCAGCAAGTGCTGATCCGCGAGCCACTGGGCGAAATGTGGTGGGTGTGAAATAACCCCACAAAGTAGGGCTCTGCTTCGAAGCTTTTCAGGTACTTTGCGGGGACCTCGAAAACTTATAAATTCTTATGTGGTAAAAAAGCTCCAGCGATGTAAATCGCCGGAGCTTTTTTTGGCTGATGCGGTTCGTCTTACCAAAACTTCGTGATCATAACGAAGTCGATAAACAGGAACAAAGCGAGTGCTACTGCCGTAAAGCCGATCGCGAAATAATTTTTCCTCGGACGCGCCGAAATCAGACGAACGAATCCGATTAAAATAATGACCGTGAACGCAAGCATGAACCAGTCGAACGGATCAATTCCGCCTGCTTTGGCTGCTTCTTCAGCTAAAAACATGAAGGGACCTCCTCTTAATCACACGTAGCCTATTATTCATCTATGGTAGCTTGATTACGCATTCAATGCAAGACAGAAGTTTCTATCGTAACAACTTTGTCACCGGTTGTTCACATTTGCACACCTTTACTTTGTCCAACTGTTCCCAATGTTATGAGAATAACTTCTAGCGAGATCATTCGAAGATGAGCGCTTTGCAAGCTTGCAAAGCAAACTCGCTTCGCAAGCCGCGCGGGAGCGAGCAACTACTGCTCCGCTCCTGCTGCAACGCTCTCCTTCCCTGCGTATCGCTTCTCCGTCCGTTCGCGGTCGCGTACCAATATCGGCTTCAAATACCGGCCAGTATAGGAGCCTTCCACCTCCGCCACTTGCTCCGGCAATCCCGTCGCAACGATTGTGCCGCCGCCGCTGCCGCCTTCCGGTCCCAAGTCGATCAGATAGTCAGCCGTCTTGATCACATCAAGATTATGCTCGATGACCAGCACGGACTCTCCGGAATCCACCAGTCGATGCAGCACTGTCAGCAACCGGTCAATATCGTCGACATGCAAGCCTGTTGTAGGTTCATCCAATATATACAGCGTCTTGCCGGTGCTGCGCCGATACAGCTCCGAAGCCAGCTTCACGCGCTGCGCCTCGCCGCCGGACAGTGTCGTCGCAGATTGACCCAGCCGCATATAGCCGAGACCGACATCCAGCAATGTTTTAATTTTGCGGTGAATGCGGGGAATGTTCTCGAAGAAGGAGCATCCGTCCTCAATGGTCATCTCCAGCACTTCGGCAATATTTTTGCTCTTGTACTTCACTTCCAGCGTCTCGCGGTTGTAACGCTTGCCCTTGCATATCTCGCACGGCACATATACATCCGGCAGGAAGTGCATCTCGATCTTGATAATGCCGTCCCCGCGACAAGCTTCGCATCGTCCGCCCTTCACATTGAAGCTGAAGCGGCCTTTCTTGTAGCCCCTTACCTTAGCTTCATTCGTGTTGGCATACAGATCGCGAATATCGTCGAAGACGCCGGTATAGGTAGCCGGATTGGAGCGCGGCGTACGTCCGATCGGAGACTGATCGATATCGACCACCTTCTCCAGATGCTCCAGTCCGCGCAGCTCGCGGTATTGCCCCGGGCGCGTCTTCGCCTTGTTCAAGTCGCGGGCCAGCGTCTTGTACAAAATTTCGTTCACGAATGTCGATTTGCCGGAACCCGATACGCCCGTTACCGCAGAGAAGACGCCGAGCGGAATCTTCACGTTAATATTCCGCAGGTTATTCTCCTTGGCGCCGCGCACCTCCAGCCACTTGTCGCCTGTAGCGCGCCGCTGCAGCGGCACCTCGATGAACTTCCGCCCCGACAAATATTGTCCCGTCAAGGAGGCTTCGTCGTTCATCACCTCTTGAGGCGAGCCTTGCGCGATCACTTGACCGCCGTGAATGCCTGCGCCGGGTCCGATGTCGATAATATAATCCGCCGCGAGCATCGTATCCTCGTCATGCTCGACGACGATCAGCGTATTGCCCAGATCGCGCATATGCTCCAGCGTCTGAATCAGCCGGTCGTTGTCCCGCTGATGAAGGCCGATGCTGGGCTCATCCAGAATGTACAGCACCCCCATCAAGCTGGACCCGATCTGCGTCGCCAGCCGAATTCGCTGCGCCTCGCCGCCGGACAAGGTGCCCGCGGCCCGGTTAAGCGTCAGATATTCCAAGCCGACGTTGACGAGGAAGCCGAGCCGGCTGTTAATCTCCTTCAAGATCAGGTGGGCAATGGTCTCTTCCTTCTTCGTCAGTTGCAGGCCGTCGAAGAAGCGGCTGGCGTCGCCAATCGACAATGAAGTGACATAGGCGATATTGCTGGAGCCGACCGTGACGGCGAGAGTCTCCTTGCGAAGCCGGTCTCCCTTGCAGGAAGCGCACGGCTTGGAGCTCATATATCCCTCGATATGCTCCCGCATCATCTCCGATGCCGTATCCCGGTAACGCCGCTCCAGATTATTGACAATCCCCTCGAACGGAACGTAAGCATCCTTGCGAAGCCCGAAGTCATTCTCATAGACGAAGCGCACCTTCTCGCCGCCTGTCCCTTGCAGCAGCTTCTTCATCTGTTCCGGCGTCAGCTCCGATACAGGGACGTCCTCCGATATACCGTAATGCTTGCAGACCGCGCTCAGAAATTGCGGATAATAATTGGACGTGCTTCCGGCCCAAGCCAGGAACGCTCCGTCTTTAATCGATTTGCTCGTATCCGGCACAAGCAGCTCCGGATCTACAATCATCTTGGCTCCCAGACCGTCGCAGTCCGGACAAGCGCCATAAGGGCTGTTGAAGGAGAACATGCGGGGAGCCAGCTCTTCCATGCTGAAGCCGCATTCCGGGCAAGCCAGATTGGAGCTGAACAGCAGCTCCTCTTCCCCCATCACGTCGACGAGCACACGCCCGTCCGCGAGATTGAGCGCCGTCTCCAGCGAGTCCGCCAGCCGCGCATGAATGTCCGGCTTGACGACGATTCTGTCGACAACTACTTCAATGCTGTGCTTCTTGTTCTTCTCCAGCTCAATCTTCTCGCTCAGCTCCCGGAGCTCTCCGTTCACGCGTACGCGCACGAACCCCTGCTTGCCTATGTCCGCCAGCAGCTTCGCATGCTCCCCCTTGCGTCCCGACACGACTGGAGCCATAATCTGCAGCTTCGTGCGCTCCGGATACTCCATAATGCGGTCGACCATCTGCTGCACCGTCTGCGACGTAATCTCAATGCCGTGCTGAGGACAGTGCGGCCGCCCTACACGGGCGAACAGCAAGCGCAAGTAATCGTATATCTCCGTGACCGTACCGACGGTAGAGCGGGGATTGCGGCTCGTCGTCTTCTGATCGATCGAGATCGCCGGGGACAAGCCGTCGATGGAATCCACATCCGGCTTCTCCATCTGCCCCAGGAACTGCCGCGCATACGCGCTGAGCGACTCCACGTACCTGCGCTGGCCTTCCGCATAGATGGTATCGAATGCCAGGGAGGACTTGCCCGATCCGCTTAGTCCCGTCAACACGACGAACCTGTCGCGGGGAATCGTTACGTCAATATTTTTCAAATTGTGGGCTCTTGCGCCCTTTACTACAATCTTGTCACTAGCCAATTCCTTCTCCTCCTACATTCACATCTCCGCACGAAGCTCCAGAAGCGCATCACGCAGCTCTGCAGCGCGCTCGAACTGCAGACTCTTCGCCGCTTCCTTCATCTCTGCCTCCAGCCGCTCGATCAGCGACTGGCGATCCTTCTTCGACATCTTGCCGGCGCCCGATCCCGTCAGATAATCCGCCTTCTGCTCCGCCACCTTCGTCGCTTCGATAACGGCGTGCACCTGCTTTCGGATCGTCTGGGGCGTGATACCGTGCTTCTCGTTGAATGCAATCTGCATGCCGCGGCGGCGCTCCGTCTCTTTGAGGGCACGGTCCATGGAATCTGTTATTTTGTCGGCATACATGATAACTCTGCCCTCGCTGTTGCGGGCTGCTCGCCCAATCGTCTGGATAAGCGATCGGTCGGAGCGCAAGAAGCCCTCCTTGTCCGCATCCAGAATGGCGACGAGCGATACCTCCGGCAAGTCCAGCCCTTCCCGCAGCAGATTGATGCCGATGAGCACATGGAATACGCCAAGACGCAGATCGCGCAATATCGCAAGCCGTTCCAGCGTCTTGATATCGGAATGCAAGTACCGGACCTTGATCCCGATCTCCTTGAAGTAATCGGTCAAGTCTTCCGCCATCTTCTTCGTCAGCGTCGTAATGAGCACCCGCTCGTCCTTGTCGATCCGATCTCTTATCTCGACAAGCAGATCGTCGATCTGACCCTTCGTAGGGCGTACATCGATAACGGGGTCCAGCAGACCCGTCGGACGAATAATCTGTTCCACCATGACCGGGCAGTGCTCCAGCTCATAGGGTCCCGGCGTAGCCGAGACGTAGACCAGCTGCTTCGTCTTACCCTCGAACTCCTCGAAGCGCAGCGGCCGATTGTCCATTGCCGACGGCAGCCGGAAGCCGTGATTGACGAGCACTTCCTTGCGCGCCTTGTCTCCGTTGAACATCGCTCGTATCTGCGGCAGGGTAACGTGCGACTCGTCGATGACGACCAGCATATCCTCCGGGAAGTAGTCCAGCAGCGTGTACGGCGTCGCTCCCCGCTCCCGGAATGTAAGCGGACCGGAATAGTTCTCGATGCCGGAGCAGAAGCCCATCTCCGCCATCATCTCCAGATCGTAGCGCGTTCGCTGCTCCAGCCGCTGCGCTTCCAGCAGCTTGTTCTCCCCGCGCAGCTCCGCCAGCCGCTCCTCCAGCTCCCGCTCAATATTGACGATGGCGCGCTTCATCGTCTCTTCCTGCGTGACGAAGTGGGAGGCCGGGAAGATGGCGATATGCTCGCGCTCCCCCAATATCTCCCCGGTCAGCACGTCAATCTCCGAGATGCGCTCGATCTCGTCGCCGAACAGCTCCACTCTGACCGCGCGCTCATTGTTGGAGACAGGGAATATCTCCACAATGTCTCCCCGCACGCGGAACGTCCCCCGCGTGAAGCTGATGTCATTGCGCTGATACTGGATATCCACGAGCTTGTGAAGAATGTCGTCCCGCGACTTCTCCATCCCCGTCCGCAGCGACAGCACCAGGCTGCCGTATTCCATCGGTGAGCCCAGACCGTATATGCACGATACACTCGCTACGATAATAACGTCGCGGCGCTCGAACAAGGAGCTCGTCGCGGAGTGCCTCAGCTTGTCGATCTCGTCGTTGATGCTGCTGTCCTTCTCGATGAACGTATCCGTGGAAGGGATGTACGCCTCCGGCTGATAGTAATCGTAGTAGCTGACGAAGTACTCCACCGCATTGTCCGGGAAGAACGACTTGAACTCGCTGCACAGCTGCGCCGCCAGCGTCTTGTTATGGGCAATGACGAGCGTAGGCCTGTTCAGCCTTGCAATCGTATTGGCAATCGTATACGTCTTGCCCGTGCCCGTCGCACCCAGCAGCGTCTGGTGCCTCTTCCCTTCCGTCACGCCTTCAATGAGCCTGTCGATCGCTCCCGGCTGATCGCCTTGTGGCTTGTACTCCGACTTCAGTTGAAACAGTCTGGCTTCGCGTTCCATTCCACTCACTGCATGACCCCTCCGTCCCGTTGTGCCTGGCTTCCGGCTTTCTTCCATATAGCTTCAGTATAGTCATTGTTCAGTCCGCTCAAGCACATTCCCATAAATAAGAATGTTTGTTCTCATGACACTTATTATAACGTTATCCCTCCGGCCATGCAATGGTTGTTACGTCGAAGAAATTGAAAAGCTGCCAGACAAGTCCATTCCGCTTGCGTGGCAGCTGCTAGAGCGCATTCTACATATTTCGGTCTCTCGATTTGCGATGGGTAATCGCGAATTGATCCGGATCAGGGTCGAAGTAGGCCGTGTCATAATTGAACCGAAAGCAACCGCAGTCGTCATCGACGGAACCGGCGTCCCAGGTCGTATCCTGAACGATCCAGCGGCCGTCCACATAGGTCTCCACCCAGGCATGGTTGTCGGTCTTTATCGTCGTTTCCCAGGTTTCTCCCTGATCGGCCCATATGGCCGTTCCGATGACAATTTTCGCCGGAATGCCGGCGGCGCGGTTCAAGGCGGCCGTTATGTTGGCGTAGCCGCTGCAGACGTCCATTCCTCTCTCCAAAATTTCCGTAGTCGTGTGCAATTGCGAGGTTCCGTTACGGAAGCTTTCCACATCATAAGCGATATGAGTCGCGACCCATTGATGAATCGCCTTCGTTATCTCGTAATCGCTGACCAGACTCTCGGTAATCTCCTGGGAGAGCGCCATAATGTCGGGATGATCGCTCTGCACATAAGGCGTCGGCAGCAGGTAGGACAGGTCGCGCCGGTCTTCATTGCTGACCAGGAAAGCTTGCTCCCCCCATAGCACGCCTGTAAATTCGCCCTCTTCGCTTCCGGCGTCCCTCTCGAACAACTCGATGCGGTACTGGCCGGGACCATGCCTGAAGTACAACGGCTGCCGCAGCCGATTGCCCTCCGTCGCATAGACTTCCTTCTCCACTTTATCGCCCTTCGATATTCTGACCAGCACGTCGCGCTCCCGGGTGAATGAGCCCGTCAGCGTCACGCTGCTGGAGTTCGTTCTGTCGCTGGTAATCGTATAGCCGCCCTTCGTCACGGATCGTTCCTCCGATGACGCCCCCACCTCTGGGCAGCCTGCTGAGGGCAAGCTGGGCCTGGCCTGCAGCTTCTCCACCATACCATGCATATTGCGGATGAAGACGACGGCCTGGGCACGGGTCAACGCTTCCTCCTTCGCATATCCCGCAATCGTCTTGTCCTTCTTGCCGCTAGACAATCCTCTATCGTACAGCAGCTGAATATATTGATTCTCATCGCAGGCATATCCGAGAGAATTGCCGATAAGAATCGCAATTCTGCCGCGGGAAGCCGCAGCGTACCGCTCTCCGAGCTCCCAATTCATCCCCTCGGAGAAGCGCCACGACGGTTCGTCCCAAGGGCTGTTCTTCGATATATCCGGACTGCTCTGATGAGAATACGCCCGCAGCAGCATCGTCAAGAACTGCGCTTGCGTGACCGGCTTGTCCGGCCGGAATGTGTTGTCCTCATACCCAGTCACGATGCCCTCCCGCACCGCCCATTCGATTGCTTCCTGCGCCCAGTAGCCTTCGGTATCGACAAATAGCGACAGTCCCGCGGCATAGCTTCTCGCATCCTGTGCAAGAAGCGTCGCGCTCAGCAAGGTGAATAGGGCCCACAGGGAAGCTATGCGTCTCGCATTACCCTTCACCCTTCATATTCCCTCCCGCCGCTTCGCTCTCTCTATCCTTACCCGCATTCAGCAATACGCGCTTGTTCGCTGTCCGCTTCCTTCTCAGCAATCCCAGCAAGGAAGAAGGACCCCTCTCCGCATAATAGTCCGCCCGCTCATCGGGTGCAAGAATGACGCCAAGCTGGTGATGCTCCCCCGCATAACGTGCGCGCTGGAGGAATTTCAACTCACCCTCCAGATTGTATACCTCCAGCTTGCAGAAAGCGGAATTCTGGACAAGCGCCGCATACAATTCTTCTTTCGTTCGTACGGTCGTTCCGTTCACTTTATGAATAATCTCGCCCGCGGCAAGTCCCATCTCATCCGCAGGAGTACCCGGCACAATGCCCAGTATACATAGTCCGCGCTCGTCATGAACGAACTTGGGCGGCAGCTTCGCCTCTGCGGACGCACTCCGCCAGACGAGCGCCTCATGCAGCACAATGGACAGCAGTGCAGCCAGCGGGAGCAGAGCAGGCAGCCACCAGGCGGCGAGCGCCGCACCCGCCAGCAGCACACTATATACCAGCAGTCCTCCCGCCGCATGCTTCGCCTTCTGCTGCGGAAGCTGCGCACGCGTCATCTCCGTGAAGCCGATGACCATCGGCAGCGCGGCGATCGTCCATCCCTGCGCCCAGTCGGCACCGAACAGTGTACCCCACGGCAGAGGCTGTGCAGAATAGCCCGCCGCTTCGCCCGCGCTTCCCGACAGCGGAACCAGCAGGAACAGCGGAACCGGCCAGAATCCTTGCAGCATGTATCCGCCCACAAGCTTGCCCCGCTTCCCCTCCAGGAACAGCGGGCTGGCCAGCTTGTCGCCTTGCCATCTTACCAGGACGGCTTCCGCCATATGAAGCAGCGCGACGAGCAAGAGCAGCCCTGCGGCGTCTATGTCCGCCAGTGTGGCGAGCACCGAGCCTGTCAGCCCATCTCTCTCCGCCCAATCCGTGAAGCCCAGCGCCCACTGCAGAAGCGCTATGATTCCGGCACTGTAGGCGAAGCATAAGTAACGAATCCGAAACAACAGCAAAACAAGCGCGACCGACCACAGCCATACTACCGCATAGCCCGTAATCGACGCGCCGATAAATGCGCCCACTGCAGAGACCGCAACACCTGCGGCGAGACCGGCTGCGAGCGCCTTAAGCGCAAGCGGCTTCCAATCGCGCAGCTTCACGGCGAACAGCTTGCGCTCCATCGTCATTTGACGAGTATATTGCAAAATGATGAAAAGGACAGCAATATAATAAAAGGGCTGCGTCAGGAGTCCCGCAACAGCTCTTCCGAACATATTCAGCATCGCAGACGCTATCTCCAATGGAAACACTCCCTCCAAGCTGATCGCGTTTCAAGTGACAGGACAAACAACCAGAAAAGGCTGGCTTTGCTAAACAAAGCCAACCTTGTATATGTTCGACGCATTTCCGTTATTTCCTGCTAACCGTTTCAATCGCTTTCTGCAGCTGCACATCGTTGTCCTTGTCGCGGAGCCAATCGATAACCGCCTTCTCCAACGCCAGCGCGGTGTTATCGTCAATCTCCCCGGTTACTGGCAAATTCCGCTCCGACTGGAACTTCCGCACGGCTTCTTCCGTATCGATGCTGAAGTAGCCGTCATCCCGATTAGGCTTGTAGCCAAGCCCCTCCAGCATAATCTGGGCGCTGCGAATGGATTCGTTCAGCTGATCGCGCTTCAGCGTAACTTCCTTCGTCATTCTGGCGACACTGTACATCTCGGGGGGAGCGACCTCGATATCCGGCTCCACACCCTTCTCATGTATCCAATTGCCTTTTGGCGTCAACCATTTTGCAATCGTCATCTTGATCAGGCTGCCATCCCCCAGCGCTTTATTATAGCTAACCTGAACCGTTCCCTTGCCGAACGAGCGCTCTCCGACAACCTTAGCGCCGGACGCTTCCTGCAAGGAGCTGGCCAGTATTTCCGATGCGCTGGCGCTGCCTTTATTGGTCAGCACGGCTATAGGATACGGCTTCTTCTCTCCGCCTTCCGCCAGCGTGCCCTTGCGGTCTCCGTCGCGCCCTTCCACCTGCACGACCGTAGCGCCTTCCTTCATCATCGTCTGAGCGATCTCCACCACGACCGGCAGCACGCCGCCGGGATTGTTGCGCACATCCAGCACCAGCCCCGTCATACCCTCACGCTCCAGCTTCTCCAGCTCTTCCTTGAACCGCTTGGCCGTATTGAGCGAGAACTGACGTATTTCGATCACGCCGATGCCATCCGGACCGAGCGTGGCGTAGACTGTCTCGATATCGATATCATCCCGAATGAGCGCGATTTGCACCGGTTCGCTGAATCCGCTCCTCTGTACTTCGAGCTTCACCTTCGTTCCCTTCGGCCCGCGGATTTTCATGACGGCTTCCTGCAGACTCAGCCCTTCCATGCTCTCTCCGTTCACCGACATGAGAATATCCTTGGCGTGCAAGCCCGCTTGCTCCGCCGGAGATCCCTTTATTGGCGATACGATGACGATCTTCCCGTTCTCGCTCGTCACTTCAGCGCCGATTCCCGAGAAGGAGCCTTCAATCGACTCCGAGAAATGCGTCGCTGTCTCTTCCTCCATATAGACGGAATAAGGATCTTTCAAGGCGCTCATTATTCCTTCCACCGCGCCGTCGACCAGCTCTTCCCGATCCACTTCCTCATAATATTTGGTCTCAATCAGTTCCATGACGGCATTCAGCTTCGCCAGCTCTTCCTTCTTCAGCTCGAATTGTCCGCCGCCGTCAGCGGCGGCTGCCACTGATCCGCTTGATGCCTGCTTCGTCTCTCTGTCCCACTGATCCGCTACCGACAACGTAATCAGGACAGACCCCATCATTGTCAATAGCACTAAGGCTAATACTGTACGTCCCTTGAAGCTCACCTTGCCCACCACCTTCATCTGATTCCGACTGACAAGACCGACACAACACCGCATTAGTATATGACAGCAGACAGACATTTATTAGAAAGTCCCTCTGTCCCCGCCGTCATGACATATCCGATGCCGGCTATCGAAGCCTCCCGTAGAACAAGACAGCCAGCGGTCTGCTGGCTGCCTGAGAATCGCTTATTTCAAATATCCGCCCGGGTTGACCGGCACTTGATCCTTGCGCACTTCAAAGTGGAGATGCGGGCCGGTAGAGTTGCCCGTATTGCCTACTTCGGCGATCTGATCGCCCCGTTTGACGGCATCGCCTTCTTCGACTAGCAATCCTCCGTGACGGATGTGAGCATACAGCGTCCAAAGCCCGTTGCCGTGATCGATGATAATGACATTGCCGTAACCGTCCATGAACTTGGAGACGAGCACGATCCCGTCCTCAGCCGCGAGGATCGCGGTGCCCGACGGCGCTCCGAAGTCCGTGCCGGTATGCTGCTTCTTCTTGCCGGTAATAGGATGAACCCGCATGCCGAAGCTGGAGGTGACACGATAATTTTTGCCGATTGGCATGCCCAGCTTGCCGCCGGTGTAAGGATTTTGAATCCGGTTTTTCTCCGCAATCAGCTTCGATTTTTTGCCTGCCAGATCCAGCAGCATTTTTTCTTGATCCTCGCTGATCTGCTCCAGCTCTTCCAGCGTCTCGCCCAGCTTCTTCAGATTATCATTGTAGCTGGCCATCATCACTTCTTTGTCCTTCTCTTTGTCATGAAGATCCGCTTCCTGCAGCTCCAGCTCATACACAAGCTCTTGCAGCTCCGCATATTGACTCTCCTGCTCCGCTTTCTTCTCCTCCACCAGCTTCTGGTCGCGCTTGTGCTCGTCCAGAATTTTGCGGTCGGAGCTCAGAATCGTCTGCAGCGCGTCGAATCGGTCCAGGAAGTCCGTGAAGCTCTTGGCGCTCAGCAGCACTTCCAGATAGGAGACGGCGCCGTTCGTGTACATAATTTTCATGCGCTTCTGCAGCATCGCATCCCGCTCTTCCACTCGCTGAATCGCCTCGTTCAGCTCTATGCCGGTTTGATCGATCTCTTCCTGCTTGGCGACCTTCTTTCCCTCTGTATCTACCTTTTGGGCAACAACCTTATTGATATCTGCCATGAGCTGCTTGATTTCCTTCTCCAGCTTGTCCGTTCTGGCCCGAAGCTCTTTCATTTCCTTCTCGGTCAGCTTGATTTGCTCGCTCGTATGGGCAGCCTCATGCTCTGCATCTCTTATTTCGCTGTTCACTTTATTGATATCTTTATTGATTTCCGATAGAGAGGACGCTTCACTGCCAACAGGGTGAAGCGTGAAGACCGTAAACATAGCGGCGGCTATGACGATTGCGTTCAGTTTCTTCATATAATCCTCCTACACCTTCAAATATTTTCGAACGGAGATGGTACTGCCCCAAATACCGATCAGCGTGCCGATAATCATAATCAAGCCCGCCGTCAGCGGCCAAGCTTCAGACACCGGAACCATCTGGATGAGCATAAGCGACAAATCCAACTGGGCGTACTTTATCAATTGCCCGTAGCCCGCAAGCACGACGGCGGTCGTCAATGCGGAGCTGATCACCCCGATCAAGGCTCCCTCGATGAAGAACGGCCACCGGATAAACGCGTTCGTCGCGCCTACCAGCTTCATGATGCTAATCTCTCTGCTTCGATTAATAATGGTCATTTTGATCGTATTGGATATAAGCAGCATGGCGGTTACGCCAAGTCCGATGACGATGACGAACCCGACATTGCGCACCGCATTCGTAATTTTGAACAGCGTCTCTACAGTTCCTTGCCCGTATTTGATCCGGAAGATCGGCGCCGTGCCGTCCGCATCGTTAATCGACTGAATCTGCTTCGCAACCGACTCTACCGTCTGCGGATCGTAGACTTCTACGGTGAAGGATACCGGCAACGGATTGTTTTCGTCCGTGTAGCCCTCCAGCCAGTCCTTGTTCTCTTCGCCCATGGAATCGCGGAGCATCTGCAGTCCCTCTTGCTTGGAGACGTAAGTGATTTTGCTTACTTCCGTGATGTTGCCGATCTTGTTCTGCAGCTCCTTCTCCTTCGCCGCATCCACATTGGACTCCAGATAGACCCGAATCTGCACCCTGCTCTCGATCTGGTCGGCCATATAGTTGACATTCATCGCCATTAGCACAAATATGCCTAATATCAGCAGCGAAATAAATATTGAGCTCATGGAGGCGAATGTCATCCAGCCGTTGCGAATCGTACTCTTGCCACCTTCTCGTATATGCCGGAGGATCGTACTAAGCTTCATAACCGTACTCCCCTCTTGCTTCGTCGCGCACGATATTGCCGTTCTCGATCGCGATGACCCGCTTGCGCATCGAGTTGACGATTTCCTTGTTGTGTGTAGCCATAACGATGGTCGTGCCCCGGAAATTGATTTCCTCCAGCAGATTCATAATGTCGAGCGAAGTGTCGGGGTCCAGATTCCCTGTCGGCTCATCCGCTACGATAACCGACGGATTATTCACTATTGCCCGGGCAATCGACACGCGCTGCTGCTCGCCGCCGGACAGCTGCGACGGCAAGCTGTTGTGCTTGTGCTTCAATCCGACAAGCTCCAGCACCTCCATCACACGCTTCTTCATAATGCGGCGTGGCGCTTCGATAACCTCCATCGCGAAAGCGACATTATCATACACTGACAGCTTTGGAAGAAGACGAAAATCCTGGAAGATAACTCCGATGTTTCTCCGCACGTATGGAATTTTACGTGCTTTCAGCTTGCCTATATTAAAGCCATTCACCGAGATTTGCCCCTTCGTAGGAACTTCCTCCCGATAGATAAGCTTCATAAACGTTGATTTCCCCGCGCCGGACGGGCCGACTAGATAAACGAATTCATTACGATCTATACAAACCGAAACACCGCGAAGCGCATGCGTTCCGTCTGCGTAAGTCTTCCATATGTCTTGCATCTCGATCACGCGATATCACATCCTGTATGAAGTTGAAGCTGTACTGTATGTATAGCCAGTTTTACTATTTCGACAGCGTCTTGCTAATTCCTTCAACAAGAGCAGTCTTTCATCTTTTTTCACAATTCTAATGTTTGAGCGATTTGTCGAATGGACATCGGCATTCCGTTATTCGCATCGCGCTGTACGGATTGGAAAGGTAACGATGCGTTCAGCATATATATGTAGAATTGCACTCTGTCACGAAAGGATGTTGTTGCCGGAAATGAAAATATGGCGCATCACGATTATCGCTGCACTGTCGCTGCTGCTGCTGGCTGCGGCTGCCGGCTGGGCGCTGCTGTGGCAATATGCCAAGCAGGATACTGTGCCGCCGGGCGTATTGGCCGGCCATATCCCCATCGGCGGAATGGAGATAGACGCCGCGATTCAACTCGCCGAAGACTATGAGAACGCCCTGATGGCGCGTAAAATCGACATACAGGGCACGGGTCCGGCAAGCGATCGATATATCAGGCTGGCATCGGAGTTGGGATACAGGGCGCAATTCCTGGAGCTGAGGGCGGCTCTGTTGAAGCTGCGCGAGGGCAATCTTCTGGAACGCGCGAAATACCGCTACCATTTCCCCGGCGCGTTCGAGCTGACTCAGTCCTGGAAGCAGGAGCTATTCGAGGATTCGCTGCGCATGCAGTGGGGCTGGATCGAGGAGAGCGAGCCGCAGAATGCCGTGCGCTTCATCACGGAAGATGACGAAGTGCGCTATAAGGCGCACCGCAACGCATTCAGACTGGAGACGTCGGAATTGGTGAGCGCTGTGAGCGGGTGGATGATCGAGAAGGAGCAGGGTCCCGTAGCGGACGTGGAGCCGCAGGTGTTCCGGGCCGAGCTGCCCGTCGCGGTCGTTGAACCGGAGACGACGCTGGAGAAGCTGCAGGATGAAGGCGTCTCTCGCAAAATGATGTCCTTCACGACAAGCTTCGCTACAAGCAGCGAAGGAAGGGCGCATAACATCACAGTGACTGCGGAGACGCTGCACGATTGGCATCTGGCTCCTGATGAGGTGTTCTCCTATAGCGAGCTGATCGCCTTGACGGAGGAGCGCCATCAATACCAGGAAGCGCCCGTCATCTTGAACGGGCGCTTGGTGCCGGGCATCGGCGGCGGCATCTGCCAGGTGTCGAGCACCTTGTATCAGGCCGTGCTGCGGGCTGGACTTGATATCGTCGAGCGCCGCAACCACTCACTGCCCGTCGCTTACTTGCCGCTTGGCCACGACGCCACTTACGCGACGGACGCGATCGACTTCAAGTTCCGCAATTCCACGGGCAAGCATCTGATTATCCGCACGGAAGTGAAGGATCGCCAGCTCACCGTCAAGCTGTTCGGCACGATGCCGGACAATGAACGCTACGAAATCCATTCAGAGACAGTGCGGACGATCGCCCCGGAAGTGAAGCAATCGGTTAACGAGGCGTTGGCTCCCGGCAGCAGGGTAGTGAAGGAGAAAGGCAAGCAAGGCTACGTGGTAGACACTTACCGTACACGGCTCCGCGACGGAGAGGTCGTATCGCGCGAGCGCGTCTCCCGCGATACGTATCGGGCACAGCCCGCTATTGTAGAGGTGGGTCCGTCATAAGCCCGACTTGTGGCGGTCCTCAATTAGAGGTCCGCGCTGAGGCTTTCGCGTCGGACGTCGCTCCCCGTTCACCATAACAATGCCGGCTGCAACCAGCGCCAGCGATACCAGCGTTATCCACCGGAGTGTCTCCGACAGCAGCACATTGGATAAGATGACACCGAATACGGGGATGAGGAAGAGATACATCGACACTTTGCCGACCTGATTGTATTTCATAATGAAATTCCATAAGATGAAGCCCGCTGCGGACAGCATGGCCAGATAGAGCAGCACCGCCGCCGACTGCAGTGTGAACGTGAACGGAAGCAGCCCCGTCTGCGAGGCGCCGATGCCGATCAGCGCCAGCGAACCGAACAGCATTTGTCTGGAGGTCAGGTAGAAGACATCCATCCGCTGCGCGCCTTCTCTGGACAGAATGTTGCCCAGCGCCCCGCAGAACATGGCCAGCAACAGCAGCATCTCGCCGTAGCCGAAGGAGAACATATAGGAGCCGGCGCTCAGGCTGACCATGGCTATTCCCGCCATGCCTAGCGTTAAGCCCGCATATTTGCTTCTGTCCAAGCGTTCGTTTTTGTACATAAAATGAGCAAGCAGCATTTGGAAGAATGAAGTGGTGCCGGCAATAATCGAGCCGTTCATTCCGCTGCTTGCGCTTAAACCGATATAAAAAAACAAGTATTGCAATCCCGTTTGAAAAATGGAAACGGCAATGACTGTGCGCACATTTTGCAGGGAGCGCACTTCCTTGATGCGGAACAGCTTCATCATGACCATAATCAGTACCGCCGCAAGCAGGAAGCGGTAACCCGCAAACAGAATCTGCTCGAACACTTCGTCACGATGAATGTCCAGCTGGCCGTAGCCGATTTTGACAAAAGGAAATGCGCTTCCCCATAATAACGTTGCCGTAGTCGCGCCAACAACGACACCGAATTTGCTGCTGAAAAATTGCTCGGCTTTCCCCTTCAAGATGCATGTCTCCCCAATGTATACTGCTGTCCTGCAGAAATCTATCCAAATTAGTCGAGAGGACTCCCACTTCTGCAAGTGGCGAGGTGAATCGACTCTTCTATTATAGCAACTAGGAGCAGGTTTTGCGCAAATAGACGCGCCAGCTTGTGCACCACTTGTCCGGATCGTCCAGCGACGATTCGTCAATCCGGTGAACGGTGCTCGCATGAGGGGCTTCCTTCACGATATCCGGCGTATGGTAAGCTTCGTACGAGATTTGTTCCAGCGCCGCGATATACTCGTCCAGATCGTCCTTGGAGTAGGACTCCGTCGGCTCCAGCGTGAACGGCTGCTTGACGATATAAGGATGATGGCTCGTCCAATAATGCAAGCCGAAGTCACACATTCGACGCTGCACATCCTCCGTCGTCACCCCCGTCTCCTTCGTCATTTGCTCCCAGCTGTAGCGGACTTGCTCCAGGCGGCCGCCCTGCACATACGGTGCGCTTGCCCCCCGGATTTGCGTAATTTTGCGATAAAGATAATTGTTGTTCAATACCGCAATCTTCGCCACCTGCTCCAAGCCCTCCGCGCCCAGGCTGCGAATCCAGGCATAGGATCGGAGGACGGTCTGGGCCACGCCGTGGAAGGAGCGCACTTTGCCGATGCTCCGTTCTTCATCCCATTCGAACGTATAGCGATCCCCTTCCTTCACGACGCAAGGCCCCGGCAAGTAGGGCTTCAACTGCTCCGTGACGCCCAGCGCGCCCGTAGCGGGACCGCCGCACATATGCGGCGCGGCGAACGTCTTGTGCAGGTTGAAGAAGCACATATCGAAGCCCGCTTCCTTCGCTCTGGCGATGCCGAGCAAGCCGTTCGCGTTCGCCTGATCGTAATAGCAGATTCCGCCGGCAGCATGCACGACATCGGTAAATTCTCTAATTCTGGAGTTGAATATGCCCGTGTCCTCCGGATTCGCGACGACGAATCCGGCCGTACGCTCCGACACCGCCGCCTTCAGCTTCTCCAGATCGGGGAAGCCGTTCTCGTCGGGATGCAGCGTGATAATCTTGTATCCCTTCACCGCCGCTGTGGCCGCCTGCGACGGATGGGAGAAGATCGTCGTAATGATCTCGGCCCGCTGCTCTCCTTCGCCGTTCGCCTCATGATAGGCCCGTACGATCGAGGCCATGGCAAGCAGCGCTTGCGTACCGCTGCCGGGCTGGAATGAGAAGGCGTCCATGCCGCTAATCTCTCTCATGGCAAGATCCATGGCATAATAGATCTCCAGCATGCCCTGCACCGTGCTCTCATCCTGCAGCGGATGAAGATCGGCCACTTTAGGCGAACGAATGAGCATTTCATTGACGCGCGGAATATATTTCATCGTGCATGTGCCCTGCCCGATCTCGACGTTCAGATCGGAGCCCAGCGTCTCCTGCGACAAGCGCAAGTAGTGGCGCAGCACTTTGGCTTGCCCAATCTCCGGCAGTGAAGGCGGAGCCGTTCTCCGCATGACGGCAGGAATGGCGGATACGCCGTCACCTACTGCCGCGGCGATCCCTTGTTCCGCCTCCGGCGGCAGCACGCCTCTCTCTCCCGGCTGATGCAGCTCGAATATGATCGGTTCGTCCCATTTGGCCTGGTGGAAATCCCTCACTTTATGATCTCTGCGGATACGATTCATCGTGCCTCTCCTCCCTTTCGCCTTATGCTTCCTTATCTCCATTGGCCGCCGCTTGCGCTATGATAGCCGAGAGCGCATCGGCCAGTCGGTCAATCTCCTCTTGGCTAATGACTTCCGTGACGCAATAGAGGGCGCACTGCCCCAGCTCAGGGAACTCTTCCGACAAGTCCTTGCCCCCGAAGATGCCTGCTTCCAACAGTTGCTCGTTGACCGTCTTCACGGTCATGCCCGTCCCATTCAAGTCCAGGACGAACTCCTTGAAGTACGATGCGCCGAATCTCATATGCACGCCCGGAATTGCCGTCAGACGATTGGCGGCATATTGCGACTTCTGCATAATGGTCGTCCCCAGCTCCTGCATGCCGTACGGCCCCATCAGCGCCAGATAGACGCCGGCGACAATGCCCCATAGCGCCGTCTGCGTGCCGACCGACTCCTTGCCCTTCTCGCGCAAGGCGAAGGAGGTGCGCTCGTATGCGACGTCGCCGAAGCCGTACTCCCCATCGACAGAGGTAGGAGCGATGCCGAACAGGCGGGACGGGTACTCCATGACGTAGCGCGGCTCGTCACGGGTGGCGATGAATCCGGCTTGCCCTCCGCCGTAGTTCATGCGGATGCCCAGCGGCTGCAGATCGCCGCAGACGATATCCGCCCCGTAGGCCGAAGGCGGCGCCAGCACCCCTAGGGAGCTAGGGTCCACGCCGACGACGCACTCCGCTCCCGCGCGATGGGCCATATCGGCAATCGTCCGTCCTTGATGCTCGATCATGCCCATATAGCCGGGATTCTCGAAGTAGACGGCAGCCACGTCCGGCGACAGCTTTGTCTCCAGATCGTTCAGATCCATCAAGCCCGTCGCTCCGTCGAATGCAATAGACTGCACTTCCACCTGGGGATGGCAGTAGTTGACGATAATGCGGAGCTTGTCCGCACTGACCGATCCCGCTATCAGTACGCGCTTGCGTTCCGTCATGCGGCCCGCCATCCGAAGCGCCGTCGCCGCCGCTTGTGCCCAGTCGAATGTGGGCACGTTCACTACATCCATATCCAGCAGCTCCGCCATCAAGCTTTGATATTCGAACAAAGCCTGGAAGCGGCCATGATCCTCATACGGCTCGCCCGCGTATGCCGTGACGAACTCCGAGCGCTGGCCAATCTCGTCGCAGACGGCCGGGATGAAGTGCTGCCAGCAGCCCCCGCCGAGGAAGCTGACCGCTTCTCTGGAGCTGACATTGCGGCTCGTCACCCGCTCAATATGGCGCTGAAGCTCGTATTCCGCAAGCGCGGGCGGCAGATTCATGGGCTTCCGAAGCCTGAGCTGCTGCGGTATCGAGACATACAACTCCTCCACATCGGAGATGCCGATCTCGCGCAGCATCGCTTCCTGCACTTCCGGTACGGTATTGGGAATATAAGGGTGGGATGCCCGATTGTTGCGTGTCATCTCGTTCTCCTCCAGTTCGTTAATCAATACGATTACGCCACGATATCACCGTGATTTGACCGCGGTTACGCCAGTCCGCCTCCGTCTACGACAAGCACCGATCCGCTCACCCATAGCGACATATCGCTGGCGAGGAACAAGACGGCGTTCGCAATGTCCTGCGGCGTGCCGAGACGGGCAAGCGGACGGTCGGCGGAAGAATGAAGGAAGGCTTGCTCCTCCAGCTGCAGCTGCCGCGCCTCGTCGCGCAGCAATTCTGTATCCGTATCGCCCGGGCATACGCAGTTGACGCGAATGCCCGGGCGACCGTGGTCGATCGCCATCGCTTTGGTCAGATTGACAATGCCTGCCTTGGCGGCGCAGTATGCGGCCGCTTGATCGCCGCCCTTCAGCCCCCAGCCGGAGCCGGTGTTGACGATGCTGCCTCCTCCGCCTTCGGCCATAATCGGGATGGCGTACTTGGACAGCAAGTACGCCCCCTTCAGCGATACGTCGACGACCAGATCCCATTCCCGCTCCTCCAGCTCGACGACCGACTTGCGGCGAATGACGCCCGCATTGTTGAACAGAATGTCGATCCGGCCATATTGCTGCTTGATGGCATGAACCGCCGCCTCGCATTGCGCCGCATTCGTCACATCGCAGCGGAAGCCCGACACTTCGCCGCCTGCAGCGGCAATATCGGCAGCCGCTTCCTGCTCCTTGTGAATATCGATGATCGCGACCTTCGCGCCGTACTTCGCCAGCGTTCGAGCCGTCGCCAGGCCGATGCCCGCGGCTCCTCCCGTTACGACAGCTACTTTGCCGCGTAAATTCAACAGTTCGTCTATATTGGTCATGGTCATTTCTGTCCGCTCCTTTGCAGCAATGTGCTCCCCAATACAGCGGGAGTAATCTCCTCGGTGTGGAATGGCATTAGCCCGATCCGGAATTCGAACGGCTCCGGCGTGACGCGGTAAGGCGGCAATTGTCCGGGACCGCAGCTG
This sequence comes from Paenibacillus sp. J5C2022, assembly GCF_025567625.1. Lineage (GTDB taxonomy): Bacteria > Bacillota > Bacilli > Paenibacillales > Paenibacillaceae > Pristimantibacillus. Next base: position 51,033 of record NZ_JAOQJC010000006.1, read on the forward strand.
TTGCTGCCCAGTCCGGATTGCTTCCAGTCCAGATGCCAGGTGACGTATTCCTTCCGCTCCAATTCATAACGGTGCTTCGCCTTGTCCCAGTCTTCCGTCGTATAGTAATGAGCGCTGAAGTTCAGCTCCGGCATGCCGCAAGCCAGCAGTCCGACGCCCCGGTCGTCGTGAAGCGCCGTCCAGCGCACGTCGGTCCGGTTGCCATTCTCCTGCGGGAACACATAAGGCACTTGCAGCTTCTCGACATCGCAGCGGTAGTGGCCCATGGCGCTGGCCCGCTTGCTGTCGGAGTAGCTCTCGCCGGGACCGCGTCCGTACCATGCGGCATGCCGCATCTCACAGGGCAGCTCCAGCCGCCAGCCGATTCTGGGAAGCAGCTCCGGCGGCTTGCCCTGAGGCGTTCCGGATGTCCGCAGCGTGACGAAGCCGTCCTTGCGAATCGTATAGACCGCCTCGCAGGCGAAGCCCCAGTCATAGACCGGCGGCGCTATTCGCAGCTTGAAGGCTACCCTGACGCAGCCATCTTCGCCAGCCGCAACATCCCAGCCATCCACGCGCGTCATTAATCGGTCAAGATGCTGCTTCCGCCATTCCTGGACGACATACATATCGTTGTCAATCGCCGCTCTCCAGAACGTGAGGACGGGTCCCGTCCTCAGCAGGGAGCTGCCTTCGTACTTCCAATCGGTCAGCGCGGCCGACGGCAGATCGAAGGTCATCGCGAAGCGATCGCCGGAGACGACCAGCTTCGACTCCGTACGCTCGCAGCTGAGATCCCCGAACATGGCTAAGGAACGATCCGATTCGTCCCACTGCCTGGAGCCGGCGAGCGCCGGAAGCCGGAGCTGCTCCCACGCCAGCTCATGCCCGCTTGCCGCCCACGGCTCGTCTGTCGCAAGCACGAAGCCGATTCGCAGCCAAGCGTCCGCCCCCTCGGATCGGACAGCTCCTGCCGGCAGCCGGACGACTCCGCTCTCGCCGGCGCGTATCGGCGGCAGGTCGAGCGCCCCGCTGTCGATGAGCTCGCCGCCGCCTGCCTTGACGGACCATACGAGCCTCACATGCTCCAGCGTCAGGAAGTCATAGCGGTTGCGAATGACGAACTCGCCGTGATCGAGCGTATACGACTCGATCGTAACCGGCTCAATCGTCTTCTTATATTCCAGCAGCGCCGGAGACGGCGTGCGATCCGGCATGATCAGCCCGTCCAGGCAGAAGTTGCCGTTATTCGGCTCGTCGCCGAAATCGCCGCCGTAGGCGTAGAAGCGCGTGCCGTCCTCCCGCTTCTGCTCCAGACCATGATCGATCCACTCCCAGATGAAGCCGCCTTGCAGCCGCGCGTAAGTCCGGAACACTTCCTCGTATTCCTGCAAGCCCCCGGGACCGTTGCCCATCGCATGGCCGTATTCGCACAGAATATGCGGCTTGTCGGGGTCGGTGCGCTTGCCGAAGTCCGTCATCTTCTCGACGGAGGAATACATCGTGCTGACGACATCGCATACTTCTGCTTCCCGGTCGCCTTCGTAATGCACGAGCCGGGTCGGATCGGCCGCCTTGCACCAGGCACTCATCGCCCGCTGGTTGCAGCCGAAGCCCGATTCGTTGCCGAGCGACCACATGATGATGGAAGGATGATTTTTGTCGCGTTCCACCATACGGGCGACCCGTTCAACATACGCCGCTTCCCATGCAGGATCGTCACTGAGCATGTCCGGCTTGCCGATCAGCTCAACGCCGTGGCACTCCAGATCCGCCTCGTCGATGACATACAAGCCGTATTCGTCGCACAGGTCGTAGAAGCGCGGATCGTTCGGATAATGCGCCGTGCGGACGGCATTGATATTGTGCCGCTTCATTATCAGCACATCTTGCTTCATGATCTCGTATGGCACATAACGGCCCAGCACGGGATGATGATCGTGGCGGTTGACGCCCTTCAACGTAATCGGCACGCCGTTCACCCGCATTAGTCCGCCGCTGACCTCGATATGGCGGAAGCCGACACGGCACGGCACGACTTCCGCAACGGTCCCGTCCGCATACTTCAGTGTCAGTAACAATGTATATAAGGATGGCTGCTCCGCCGACCACAGCTTGGGAGCGGCCACCGTTATCTTCGCGGGAATGGACTGCTCCTCTCCGCCGGAGATGAACAACGTATCGCTTGCATGCTCCGCACATGCTTGCCCTGTAGCGTGATCGATCAAAGTATACTCCAGCGTGTAAGCTTCGCGTGCAGCATCGGCTGAAGAATTGCCGCTTGCGATATCCATATCTACCGTTAACTCGGCGGCGGAGGCGGCTGAAGTCTCTCCATTCGTCCCCTCCGGCAGTATCGTGCGCACCGTAAAGTCGCGAATATGAACGAGCGGCTGCGCGATAAGCGAGACGTCGCGGAAGATGCCGCTCAGCCACCACATATCCTGATCTTCGATGTAACTGCCATCCGACCATTGATACACTTTCACGGCTATATTATTGGCGCCTTCCCGAATATGCCGGGAGATGTCGAATTCCGACGGCAGCCGGCTTCCTTGACTGTATCCTACGAATTGACCGTTCACCCATACATGGAACGCGCTGTCCACGCCTTCGAACCGCAGCGTCACCTTATGCGACAGCCATGCGGCGGGAAGCTTGAACTCGCGTCTGTAGCAGCCCGTCGGATTGTCGCTGGGTACAAGCGGCGGATCGATCGGGAACGGGTAGTACAGATCGGTATAATGCGGCTTGCCGCAGCCTTGCAGCTGCCAGTGTCCCGGAACGGCGATATCCCTCCACGACTCAGCGTTGAATTCGTCTTCGCAGAAGCGGTCCGGCGCCAGATGCGGCGCTTCCGCATAGTGGAACTTCCATGTGCCGTTCAGCAGCCGGAACCAGGGGGAATTCCCGCGGTCGCCGGTCAGCGCCGACCGCTTGTCGGGATACGGGATGAAATAAGCTCGTCCCGCCTCGCGGCCGCGTTCCAGCACGTCCAACCGCTGCCAATCCGGCCTTTTATCCCATTCATTCATAATCTTGCTCCTCTCGTCTCTGTTATGCCATGCTGCTCCTATCCTTTAATCCCCGTACCCGCCACGCCCTCCACAATGTACCGCTGCGCGAAGAAGAAGATGGCCAGCGGAGGGATGCAGATCAGCGAAGTAACGGCCATAATGCCTTCCATATCGACGCCGTACATGCCTCTGAACTGGGCAAGTCCGAGCGTCAACGTATACTTGCTCTGATCGTTCAGGAAGATAAGCGGGCCGAGGTAATCGTTCCAGCTGTTGAGAATATGGAATACGCCGACCAGAATCAGAGCCGGCACCATAAGCGGCACAATGACCCGGACGAAAGTCTGGAACGGGTTGGCTCCGTCGATTCTTGCCGCGTCTTCCAGCTCGACCGGTATCGTCATAATGAACTGGCGCAGCAGGAAGATGAAGAACGGCGCTCCGAACCAGGCGGGCACGATAAGCGGCTTCAGCGTATTGATCCAGCCGAGATAATTGAATTCCATATAGAGCGGAATCATCGTCACTTCCCAAGGAATCATCATCGTCGACAGCAGGATGATAAACAGCGCATCACGGCCCTTGAACCGGAACCGGGCGAATCCGTAGGCGACAAGCGCCGAAGAGATCAGCTGGCCGATGAGCGAGGCGACCGTGACAATCACCGAATTTTCCAGGAATCGATTGAACGGCTGTGACTGCCACGCCTTGGCGAAGTTGTTCAGCAGCAGCTCGGAAGGTATCCAGCGAGGCGGATACACATACAGCTCCTGCGGCGACTTCAGCGAAGTCGTCAGCATCCAGAAGAACGGCGCCAGGAACAGGACGGACAGGAAGATCAATAAAATATATATAAGCGGTCTCTTCATCCTATTCCCTCCTCACTTGCGTTTCGCTTTCATTTCACCCTCGTAATACACCCACATGCTGGACGACTTGAACACAAGCATCGTGAGCGTCAGCACGATCAGGAACATGAACCAGGCGTTGGCCGATGCATAGCCCATCTTGCTGAACTTGAACGCATTCTCGTACATGTACATGGCGTAGAAGTAGGTGGAGCGCATCGGACCGCCGCCGGTGAGCACAAGCGCAAGCGTCAGCTGCTGGAACGCCACGATAATCGTCGTAATCAGGTTGAACAGAATGGTCGGGCTGAGCATGGGCAACGTAACCTTCAGGAATTGCTTCAGCTTGTCCGCCCCGTCGATCGATGCCGCCTCGTACAGCTCCTTCGGGATATTCTTCAATCCTGCGAGGAAGATCAGCATCATCGTGCCCTGTCCCCACAGACTTGCGATCACGATCGCGACCGGCGCCCATGTCGTGCTGTTCAGCCAGTCCGGCCCTTCCATGCCGAGCAGCGACAGGAAGTAGTTGAGAATGCCGTATTCACCGCTGAACACCCAGGCCCAGATCATGGCCAGCGCCACGCCCGAGATGACCGACGGCATATAGAAGATGGTGCGGAATATCGCCTTGCCGCGCATGTTCACATTCAGCATCATGGCCAGCGCCAGCGCGATAATAATGTTGAGCGGTACGAACAAGGCGGCGAACTTGACCGTGACCCACAGCGAGCTCCAGAACATGGAGTCTTGGGTGAACATTTCGATATAATTGCGGAATCCGACGAACGTCACTTCCCCGACAATCGGCCAGTCGAAGAAACTGATGATCAGGGAGAAGATGAGCGGTCCCAGCGTAAAAGCGAATAAGCCGATGATCCAGGGTAAAATGAAGAGGTAGGGAATAGCCCTACCCCTCCTGAATAACCGATTTCGCTTTCCGGCGGAAGGAGGAACGATTGTGGTGTCGCTTGTTGCCATCGTAACGGCCCCTTTCCTACTGTGGTTGAACTTGTAAAGCGGATTTTATTGCAGGAACTTGGCTGAATCCTTCACGGCTTTATCCAGCATCTCCTGCGGATCTTGGCCGAGCATGATCGCCTCCACAGCCGTGGACAGATTGCGATTGATCTGGCCCCAGTTCGGGTGCAGCAGGAAGGCCGGTCCGTTCGACGAGCGCTCCAGCATCGTGTAGAACGGCTTGTACAGCGCATCGTCCTTCAATCCCTTCTCTTCGACAACGCTGATGCGGATCGGCAGGTCTGCCGTTCTCATCTTGATCGCTTCCTCCGACACATAGAACTTCACGAACTCCCAGGCTTCCTGCTTATGCTTGGAATCCTTGGCGATGGAGACCGCGGATTGCGCGAGCACGCCCTTCACCGGCTTGCCCGGGAATGCAGGCGGCTCTACCGTGCCGACATCGATGCCCGCTTCCTTGAAGCCTTCCAGCGGCCATATGCCGCTTTCCCACATCGCAATCTTGCCCGCTTTGAAAATATCGTCGCCGCTCTGCTGGTTTTTGCCGCCGACCAGTACGCCGTAGCCTTCCTTCACAGCGCTTCCCAGCACACCAATTGCTTCTGCCGTCTCCTTGCTGTTCATGTAGCCTTCGATTGCGCTGCCGTCGTCGCTAATGAAGCTGCTCCCGTTGCTCCAGACGAAGCCTTGCAGGTCGTACGTATCGTTGTCGGCGCGAATGCCGAGGCCGTATTGCTTCTTGCCCTTGTCGGTCAGCTTCTTCGCAATCTCCGCCATATCGTCCCACGTCCAGCCGTCCTGCGGGTAGTCGACACCGGCATCGTCGAACAGCTTCTTGTTGTAATAGAAGACGCGGGTGGTGAATCCCGCCGGCAAGCCGTACAGCTTGTCGTCTACCTTGTTGTAAGCGAACAGTCCGGGATAGAAGTCGTCGATGCCGAGGCTGCCGTCTTGCTCCACGAAGCTGTCCAGCGGCTCCAGCGATTTGTAATAAGTCGGGAAATCCCACATGTACATGACATCCGGCGGGTTGCTTGCGCCGAATCCGGCGGCCAGCTTCTGATCGAAGCCGTCGCTGTACGGCTCTACCTGCACTTTGATGCCGGGGTGCTGCTGTTCGAATTTTTTGGCAATATCCTGTTGAATTTTCAAGGCTTCTCCGGAATCCCATGTGGCGAATCTTACCGTCACTTGCTCCTTCTTCCCTCCGGAGTCCCCGCCTTCTGAAGCGGTTTCATTTTTATTGTTGCTTGCGTTGCTCCCTGTCTCGTTTCCGTTGCCGGAATTGCTGCATGCGCTTAGCGCGAATACGAGCATCATGCAAGTGGCGAGAAGTACAATAGCCGATCTCTTCATCTTCTTGTATCCCCCTTTGTTCTGGTGGTCGGAAATTGTTGAACCGCTTTCATTGTATCGAGAATGAAAGCGGTTCAACACTTGTAAACGTTTTCTTTTGTACCCCATTTTGTTCGATAGCGGGGAGAGCTTGCATCGTTTCTTTATTTTGTTTGCTCCCGTTCTCTCTTTTGTCGTTGCCGGTATTCACTTGGCGTCTCGTTGCTGGATCGCTTGAACCACTTGCTGAAGTACTTGCCGTCAATAAGACCGATATGCTCCGCAATGTCCTGTTGCGTAAGTGAGGTGTTCGCCAGCATGTCGCGCGCGACCCGCAGTCTGATCCGGTACAGGAACTCGATGAAGTTCTCCCCGGTCACCCGCTTGAACAGCGTGCTGAAGTGGCTGCGGCTCAAGCCTACGCGCGCCGCGACTTCGCTGACGGACCAGGGGTGCTTCAAGTCCTGAGCGACAATATGAATCGCCTGCTGCAGCGCATCCGGCCAGCATTCCGAATGAATGCCGTAATGCTTGTCCCGCTCCGCCTTGGCATGCAGTTCCTTCACCGCCGTCTCCCAGGACGGAAGGCCACTCTGCGCTCCTCCCTTGTACCAATGCAAGGCGGAGTCACAGCCCGCTTGCTCCATCAGATAAGCGTCGATCTCCTTCTTCCCGGCAGAGGGGAACCACATATAGCAGCGATCGTCGTGACAGGTGACGCAGACCGCTTGCAAGCCGGACGGCATCCCTTCCACAATCGACGCGACACCGTCCGTCCGCTGCACCAAGTAGACATGGTACTCCGTATCGTCCGTGAGCCAGAACGGCTGCGCATGAGGTCCCGCCTCCAGCTCCGGAGCAGCGCCATACAGCCAGGCGCAGAAGCGGCTTTCCCATCGCCCCGCGCCGCCTTCATCCGTTTTCCTTGCCGGAGCGCCCAGCTCCTCGCGGAAGCCCCGCAGCAGCCGATGAATCTCATCATCCTCGAACGCCGTCTTGAGCAGGTAGCCGGAGACGCCGAGCTGAATGCCCTGCTGCGCATATTCGAAGTCACGGTGACAGCTGAGGAGCAGAATTTTCGTATCGGGGGCGGCTTCTTTAATGCGACGAGTCAGCTCGATCCCATTCATCTCCGGCATAACAATATCTGTAATGACGACTTGCGGCCGATGCTCCAGGAAGCTCTCCCACGCCCTTCTCCCGTTCGCGGCGTCGGCGACAACGCTCATATCGAATTCGCTCCAATTGATCGTCGCTTTCAGTCCTTTGCGAACGATGCTCTCGTCATCTGCAATAAGCACTTTAATCGGTTCACGCAATGGATTCGACCTCCTTCTTGGGCCAGATGATCGTTACGGTGGTGCCTTCTCCGTGGACGGAATCGATAGATAAGCCATAGAGAGGTCCGAAGTGAAGCTTGAACTTCTGATCGACATTGCCGATGCCCAGCCCGCCCCTTCCCTTGCGAGGCATGCCGGAGGACAACAGCGTTCGTCTGCGTTCTTCCGACATACCGGCTCCCGTATCTGCCAGCGTCAGGACAAGCTTGTCCTGCTCTTCGCGAAGCTGCAGCACGATGGTGCCTTCTCCGTCTTCGAAGCCGTGAAAGAATATATTTTCGAACAGGGGCTGCAAGCTCATTCTCGGGATCAGATACTGCATGGCGGATGCATCAGCTTCGCATGTGTAGCGGAAAACGTCGCCGTACCTGATGCGCTGGATGTGCAGGAAGTGGTCGATCATCTCCAACTCCCGCTTTACCGTCACCAGTTCCTGCTGAATATTCAGATTGCCCTCCAGCACCATCGTAAGATGATACAGCATCTGGCGAATCTCCTCGTTCCCTTGCAGCCTCGCCTTCCATTGTATGGAATTCAGCGTATTGAACAACAGATGCGGATTGATCTGATAATGCACCGCCCGCAGCTCCGCTTCCTTCTTCTGCTGCTCCGTACGCGTCACTTCATGCACCAACTCCTCGATATGCATCAGCATATGGTTGAAGCTGCGTCCCAGCACGCCCAGCTCATCGTCGGAATCGACCGGAATTCGGGTACTCAGTCGCCCCGTGCTCGCCTTGTTCATGGATTCCTTCAATCGCTTGATGCGGGAGGTGAACCAGGTGGACAGCAGGAATGCGAGCAGCAAGGCAAGCAAGACGGAAATGCCGACGCTGATAAAGGTATACAGCCGGATGACGGTTGACGATTGATAGAACTGCGCATAGGGAACGCGCGCTTCCATCGTCCAGTCGTTCTCTTCCATCCGCTCCGTCCATATGACGTCGTCGTCCCGCTGCATCGCGCTAACCTCCGTAGCATCCGTCGCATAGACGATAGCGCCGCCGCCGTCGCGAATCGTCAGGGAGGCGTTCATATCCTGCTCGAAAGCCTTCAGCTGTCTATACAGCTCGTCGGCCTTCATCTCGATCAATATGCGGCTGTCCCGCAGGGGCCCTTCCTGATTGCGAATGGGCACGACCAACCCCAGCACACGCCGCGACGGATTGCCGTAAGACTTCGAATAATGGCGAGGCTCGTACAGTCCCGCCCAATATTGACCCCGATAAGTCGGAGGGATATCGCTCCACCATGACTCGTTCGCAAGCTCTTGCGTTTGAAGGACGTTCTGTCCGTAATAGTAGCCGGATCGGGTGACGATGAAAATGCCGGCATGCGCCTCCGTATTAAGCGCTTTCAAAAAGTCTTCCAAATTGTTCTTCTCTTGAATTTGCGAATAGGATACCGGAATTTCTTCCGTAATGACGCTCTTCGCCGGGTCCAGCAAATAGGAATGGATATAATTCGCGGTCAGCTCCATCTGCCGAAGCTGGTCGTCAAGATACGTCTGCAGCTGCGAAAGCGCGTTCTGTCCGAACTTGCTGAACTGGACATGCAGCAGGTTCGATGAGGAGGTATAGGACAACAACCCCAGCGACAACAAGGGGATAATGGCCGCGACCAGAAAGAAGCCCGCCAGCTTGAAGCGTATGCTCTTCCTCGGAGACTGGAATGCCTTCTGCAGTAATGCTTTCATTGCTTTAGCCATAATGCCGCACTCCCTTGGTCATTCTTCGTTGTGTATCAGAAGTTTAACACGCCGGCCCGCTTTTCTCCATATTGCAGCGCAGGAAATGGTTGTTAGGCCGCCTGGCTGCCAGATTGCCCAGTCGTCGGGTCGCTATGGCGCTCATCCCCTTCACTTCGGTCTTCCTGCTGCGAGAATGCCTGATGCTCGCAGGGGATATGCGCGGTGTGCTGAGAGCATAGCGCTCATCCCCTTCCACTTCGGCCTTCTTGCGAGAATGCCTGAAGCTCGCAGGGGATATGCGCGGTGCGCTGAGAACATAGCGCTCATCCCTTCCCACTTCGGCCTTCTTGCGAGAATGCCTGAAGCTCGCAGGGGATATGCGCGGTGCGCTGAGAGCATAGCGCTCATCCCTTCCCACTTCGGCCTCCCTGCGAGAATGCCTCTGAAGCTTACAGGGGATATGCGCGGTGTGCTGAGAGCAGCTTGGCTTGGTCCACCTTCTCTCTAGGCGTACTCGCTTGCCAGAATGAGGAATACGCTGGACGTCCAGGTGAAGGCGCGGTCACGCAGCCCCGCTCCCGTCAGGGCATCGAAGTTCTCCGCCATGCCGCTCGCGGCGGCCATGCGGCAGAACCGCTGCGCCGCCGTACGCGCCAGCTCGCTCTCGCCTGCCGCGGCCAGGCCGTCGACGAGCAGCAGCATGACAGGCGCCCAGATCGGTCCGCGCCAATAGCCGTCCGCTTCGTAGAAGGCGCTGGCGATACTCTCCGTGGCGAATCCGTGCTCCGTCAGGAAGCGCCCCTCCCGCTTCAGGCCCTCAAGCAAGGTCCGATAGACATCCTCCGGCAGCCGCTTGCCGAGCAAGATCGGCATATAGAGCAGCAAGCTGTCTCCTTGCGGCAGCCGCTTCTCGTCTCTCACCCAAGCGACGAACTTCTCTCCATCCCAGAACCGCTGCAGCATCAGCTCTGTCAGCTCTTCCGCCTTCCGCCGCCATTGCGCAGCCTCATCCGGCTTCCGAAGCCGGCTTGCCAGCAACTCCAGCGTCTCGCATTGCAGGATCAGGAAGGCGCATAGCTCGGGCGTCTCTACCGGTCCGCCATCCAGGAAGACGGTGCTGTTGTCCCAGCCGCAATCATTGCCATGCTGGTATTCCGGTATGCCGTTCCCGTTATCGTCGCGCTGCTGGAACCACCAGTTCGTCCAGCGGCATAATGGGGTGTACGCTTCGGCCAGACGCCCCTCATCGATCCAATCCGATCGCTCCAGCATCCAGCGCAGCGTCCAGCCGTGAATCGGCGGCTTGCAGCAGTTCCACAGCGCATATTTGTCATTGATGAAGTCCGGCAGCGCTCCGCTCTCTTCTTGCACATCGAAGAAGATCATGAACTGATCCCAGGCAAGCTGCGGCTGACCCTGCACGAGCGCCATCGCATTGAAGCAATGGTCCCAGCTCCATATGTTGGTCATCCAGTTCTTGGACATATACATCGCCGGTCTTGACAGCAGCCCTTGCTGCGGAACAACGCATGACCATGTAATGTAAGCGGCGAGCAGCCGCGCTTCTTTCCATTGCTTCTCATGCACCGGCAGCGTGCGTCCCACCCATTCCCGGAATGCGTCGCCCGCTTCTTGCATCGCCTCTTCCATGACGCTCGCCTGCTCCGTGAATGGCGGACGCACGGTCCAGAATTGCTGCAGGATCGCTTCCGCCTCAGACGGGCTGTCGCTGGGCTGCCTTCTATCATCATGCGGCTGCAGCTCGGCGACGACGTAGGAGCAGCGTGTGCCCGACCATGGCGCCTCGACCTTCAGCCCGCCTTGAAGCGCTTGCAGCATGAAGCGCGATTCCGTCGTGAAGTGGTTCACCTCCCACCGTCCGTCGCTCATGGGAGAGGCATAGTCGTAGCTGCCTCCCGTCATGCTCAGCCTTATCCCTACTCCGGAAGCCCGCATCCGCAAGGAGCGCTCTCCCGTTATGCACAGCTGCGCATCGCCATGGCGGCTCGAGATCGTAACCCCCTCGGGGGCGGCTGTAATCTGGATCTCCTCTTGTTCAATTGGCGAGTATGCGCCGCCGTTGTCGCAGCTGCGGATCAGCTGAATTCGGAATACAGCTCCGTGGCTCAGATCTCCGCCGTGCACCGTTCGAATATACAGACCGTCGTCCATCGCCTTCACCCCTTTCAAGGGCGAGACGACCAGGAATGAACCGTATCGGCTGTAAGGCACTTGCTCGATTGAGAATTTCATCGCTTATCCTCCTCGTATGCTAATCGTGTGTGTTGAAAGAGTGAACGGGGTGTTGTTTTGGTGGCATTTCTTCGGTCTCGGCGCTCCAGGTCTTCTACTAACTGGATTTTTTGTACTTATTGCAGTTGGAATCGCCATTTTCGCTCCCTCTAAATGGAAAACGTACAGTTGAATCAGCTCATAACGGGGAACTGCTCGTCTTACGGTGAATTTAATAGCATAAAATCCAGTTCATGGTGACAATACGGGTACTTCAAAAAAACTAATAGCAAGAAATCCAGTTGTTTGGGTCAATGTTGGAATGATAAAAATGCGGTCTGGCTCGCAAACTCACTCCCAAGGCCCGAAGAAGATAATTTGAATATATATACTATTTAGAATAGTGGATTTGTCACGTTTCGAAGACTTGCTTGCACATCCTATTGTTCTCCATTTTGTTCGGAATGTGGGGAAGCGTGGGGCAATCTCTTCTTTTTGTCCGACTTGATTCGTCATTTTGTTAGGCTTGAGTATGAAAAAGAAAAACGCCTGACTGTGTCCTGCTCTCTTCCTGCACACGCATCCTTTCGGCGCTCCAATTTAGGAATTGCACTAATCCGGCCCGCACGCACAATTTCGGCACTCCAGTGTAGGATTTGCACTAGTCCGGCTCACACGGGTCTATTCACAGGCGTCAGGTATTGAACTCGAAAATTATAAACTCTATATAGTTGAGAGAAACGCCTGGCGACATCCTCCATACATATTCCCAAGTTGCAACCGAGATCACATCGCTTACAGCTCACCGTTGAGGTGAAAGACAACTCCAACCCAAAATTTTATGAGAAAACCTCTATCGAGGCCTTTCCAAGATGAGCGACCGCGTTCAAAGGTTGGTTTTATCGCCAATAAGAATTTTGGATTTCGAGCATCTCGAAAACTTATAAATTCTTATGTGGTAAATTCTGATAAAAAAGCCCCTTCCCGCATCCTAGAAGGACGGTAGGCTACCATCCCGGATACGGCAAGGGGCTTGCTTCCTTGCTATATTATTCGTCTTGTCTAACGGCTCCGCTCCATATACTCCGCAATCCATGCCGCCGTCTGCTCCAGCACCTCGTCGGCCCGGCCGATCGCCGCTTCGACTTGCGTCTTGCCTGTGCCGCCGTATACGTTGCGGGCGTTCACAACCTGCTCCGGCTGCAGAATAGCGTAGATGCTGTCGTCGAACAGCTTGGAGAATTGCTTGAACTCGTCCAGCGTCAGATCCAACAAATATTTGTTCTGCTCGATGCAGTAGAGCACCGTCTTGCCGATAACTTCATGCGCCTGGCGGAAAGGCATGCCCTTGCCGACCAGGAAGTCCGCAATATCCGTCGCATTGGAGAAGTCCTGATTGACGGCCTTGCGCATCTGCTCCTTGTTCACCTTCATCGTCGCGATCATAGGCGCGAACAGCTGCAAGGCGCCCTGCAGCGTCGTTACCGTATCGAACATGCCTTCCTTGTCTTCCTGCATGTCCTTATTGTAGGCAAGCGGAAGGGACTTCAGCACCGTGAGCAAGCCGAACAGGTTGCCATATACGCGGCCCGTCTTGCCGCGCACCAGTTCCGGCACGTCCGGGTTCTTCTTCTGCGGCATAATGCTGCTGCCGGTACAGAAGGCGTCATCCAGCTCTACGAAGTTGAATTCTGTGCTGGACCACATGATCAGCTCTTCGCTGAGGCGGGACAGATGCATCATAATAATGGAAGCGTGCGACAGGAACTCCAGGATGAAGTCGCGGTCGCTTACCGCGTCCAGACTGTTCTCGTACACCGCATCGAACTTCAGCTGCTCCGCTACGAAGTGGCGGTCGATCGGGAACGTCGTGCCGGCCAGTGCTCCTGCTCCAAGCGGCAATACGTTGATCCGCTTGTAGCTGTCCTGCAGCCGCTCGATGTCGCGTCCGATCATGGACACATAAGCCATCAGGTGATGCGCGAACAGAATCGGCTGTGCGCGCTGCAGATGCGTGTAGCCCGGCAGAATCGTATCCGTATTCGCCTTCGCCTGTTCGACCAGCGCGGATTGCAGCTTATGCAGCATGTCTACGAACTCCACGACGCGCTTGCGAAGCCACAGATGCATGTCCGTCGCGACCTGATCGTTGCGACTGCGTCCCGTATGCAGCTTTCCGCCGACAGAGCCGACATCGTCAATGAGCGACTTCTCGATATTCATATGAATATCTTCGTCGCCGATCGTGAATTCGATATCGTTGCGCTTGATGCGCTGCAGTACGCGATGCAAGCCGTCCTTAATCTTATCTACGTCGTCATCGGACAGGATGCCTTGCTTGCCCAGCATCGTCACGTGCGCCAGACTGCCCTGAATATCCTCCTCCGCCATCTCCTTGTCGAACATGATGGAAGCCGTATACTGCTCCACCAGCTGATCTGTCTTCTTCGTAAATCGACCGCCCCATAATTTACTCACTGGTCTAGCTCTCCCTTCCGGATGCAAGGGACGGAAGCTTGTCGATGGACATGATGTTATCCATGCAAGCTTCCGCCTTTATCCGCTCTATATTATTTGTTTTGCTCCACGCCCGACGACACTTTCAGACGCAGCGCGTTCAGCGCGATGAAGCCTGCCGCATCCCCTTGATCATAGGCCTGGGAAGGATCAGCCTCCATTGTCGCAATGTCCGGATTGTACAGGCTGACCGGGCTCTGTACGCCGGCGCCGATCACATTGCCCTTGTACAGCTTCAACCGGACGACACCCGTCACGTTCTTCTGCGACTCCGTTACCAGAGCCTGCATCGCCAGACGCTCCGGCGCGAACCAGAAGCCATTATACACGAGCTGGCTGTATTTTGCGATCAAGGAATCGCGCAGATGCATAACCTCGCGATCCATCGTCAACGACTCCATCTTGCGATGAGCGGTGAATAGAATCGTGCCGCCCGGCGTCTCGTATACTCCGCGACTCTTCATGCCGACGAAGCGGTTCTCCACCATATCGACACGGCCGATGCCGTGCTTGCCGCCCAGCTCGTTCAGCTTCTCCATCGCTTCCAGCGGATTCATCTCTACGCCGTTGATCGCCGTACAATTGCCCTGCTGGAACGTCAGCTCCACATATTCCGCCTCGTCCGGCGCGCGCTCCGGAGATACGCTCAGCACATACATGCTTTCGTTCTCTTCGGAGCTGGCATCGAACCACGGATCCTCCAGCATGCCGCTCTCGAAGCTGATATGCAACAGATTGCGATCCGTAGAATAAGGCTTCGCCGCCGATGCCGTTACCGGGATGCCATGCTTCTCCGCGTAAGCGATCATCTCCGCACGTCCCGGGAACTGGTCGCGGAACGACTCCAGACGCCAAGGCGCAATGACGCTAATCTCCGGTGCAAGCGCCGCAGCGTTCAGCTCGAAGCGAACCTGATCGTTGCCTTTGCCCGTTGCGCCATGGGCGATCGCCGTCGCGCCTTCCGCACGGGCAATCTCCACCATCCGCTTCGCGATCAGCGGACGGGCGATGGAAGTGCCCAGCAAGTATTGCCCTTCATAGAGCGCGCCCGACTGGAACATGGGATAGATGAAGTCTTGCGCGAATTCCGCACGCAGGTCATCGATATACACTTTGGAAGCGCCGGTAGCCAGCGCTTTCGCTTCCAGTCCGTCCAATTCGTCCTTCTGGCCGATATCCGCGGTGAATGCGATGATCTCGGCATCATAGGTTTCTTTCAGCCATTTCAGAATGACCGACGTATCCAGCCCGCCGGAATAGGCGAGAACTATTTTTTGCTTAGCCATGGGCCAACTTCCCTTCTCTATTCGTGTATATAGTGATTGCTTAGGACATAATCGCCGCCATAATCGCTTTCTGCGCGTGCAGACGGTTCTCCGCCTGGTCGAAAATGATGGAATTGCCGCCGTCGATGACGCCCTCGCTCACTTCTTCGCCGCGATGCGCCGGCAGGCAATGCATAAACAAGTAATCCGCCTTGGCGTACTTCTCCAGCTCTTCGTTCACCTGATAGTTGGCGAATGCCGCTTCGCGCTCTTTCTGCTCCTCTTCCTGCCCCATGCTGGCCCATACGTCAGTGTAAACGATGTCCGCATCGGCAATCGCTTCCTTCGGATCGCGCACCACTTCCAGACGAGAGCCCGTCTCCGCCGCGTTCGCCATCGTCTGCTTCACGATGTCGGAATCCGGCTCGTAGCCTTCCGGAGTCGCGATCGACATATGCATGCCAAGCTTCGCTGCGCCCATCATCAGCGAGTGAACCACATTGTTGCCGTCGCCGATGTAGGCCATCTTCAGCCCTTCCAGTCGTCCTTTATGCTCGTAGATCGTCTGGAAGTCGGCCAGCGCCTGGCACGGATGGGACAGATCTGTCAGGCCGTTAATGACCGGGATCGTCGCCCCTCTTGCCAGCTCTACTACTTTGCGATGAGCGAAGGTGCGGATCATAATGCCGTCCAGGTAACGCGACAGCACCTGAGCCGTATCCCAGATCGGCTCGCCGCGGCCGATCTGCAGATCGTTGCTGCTGAGGAACAGCCCTTGTCCGCCCAGTTGATACATGCCGACCTCGAACGAGACGCGGGTACGGGTGGACGACTTCTCGAATATCATGCCCAGCGTCTTGCCCTTCAGCAACTGATGCGTCTCGCCGGCTTTCTGCTTCGCCTTCAGGTCGATCGCCAGATCGATCAGGTATTGCAGCTCCTCCTTCTTGAAATCCACCAGCATAAGGAAGTCGCGTCCCTTCATGCTCTGCGCCAGCTCTTCATTAATTGCGTGCATGGAATATCCCCCTTCAGCTTGATGCCTTCAACAGCTCTTCTAGTATCGCTACCGCTTCATCTATCTCCTCGCGCGTCACCAGCAGGTTCGGCAACAGCCTCACTACTTCCGGTCCCGCGGATATGACCAGCAATCCGCGCTTCTGCGCTTCCGTCAGCAAGCCGGCTACCGGCCCGGCGCACTGAATACCGACGAGAAGGCCAAGCCCTCTTACTTCCTGTACAAAAGGAGCTTCGGCCAGCTTCTCGCGCAGCTGCGCTACCAAATACTCCCCCTGCTCTGCCGCCCGCTGGGACAGCCCTTCGCCGACAATTGTCTCCACTGTCGCCTTCACGACCGCTGTAGAGATCGGCGTGCCGCCGAAGGTGGAGCCATGGCTGCCCGCTCCGAACGCTTCGCGCAGCTCTTCCTTCGCTACCATGGCACCGACAGGGAAGCCGCTTCCGAGCCCCTTCGCCAAGGTGAAGATATCCGGCTCGATGCCGTAGTGCTCATGAGCGAACAACTTGCCTGTCCGTCCCATTCCCGTCTGAATTTCATCTATAATCAGCAAGATGCCATTCTGCTCGCACAACGCTTTCACCTGCTGCACATAAGCCGGATCTACGGGGTTCACGCCGCCTTCCCCCTGCACCAGCTCCATCATAATGGCCGCAGTCTTGTCGCTGACCGCCGCTTCCAGCGCCGCGAAGTCATGCAGCGGCAAGTGCGTGAAGCCCTCCGGCAGCGGTGCGAAGCCTTCCTTCACCTTCGCTTGTCCCGTCGCCGTCAATGTAGCCAGGGTGCGGCCATGGAAAGACTGATGGAACGTAATGATCTCATAACGTCCATTGCCCTTCACCAGCTGATGATACCTTCTGGCCAGCTTGATCGCGGCCTCGTTCGCTTCCGCTCCCGAGTTGCAGAAAAACACTGCATCGCCGCAGCTGTTGTCCGTCAGCAGCTTGGCTGCCTCCACTTGATTCGGGATTTGGAACAGATTGGATACATGCCACAGCTGATCCAGCTGCTGCACAAGCGCTTCCTTCACGCGCTGCGGGGCATGCCCCAGATTCGTTACCGCGATGCCGCTCATGAAATCCAAGTACTTGTTGCCCTTGTCATCCCACAGCCAGCTGCCCTCGCCTTTCACAAGCGCGATGGGATAGCGGGCATACGTAGGCAGCAGCGATTCCGCCGCCGATACTGTCTTCGTCTCGCTCATAACGCTCCTCCTTCGCTTGCCGTAATCCGTGTGCCGACGCCGCCTTCGCGCACCGCGCGCGTAAGCACGCCGGGCTCCTGTCCACTTACGATGACGACCTCTTTCACTTGACCGTGAATGCACTTCATCGCTGCGCGTACCTTCGGAATCATCCCGCCGTAGATGTCGCCGCTGGCGATCATCTCTTCGATCTCTGCCGCCGTCACCGACGGAAGCACCCGTTTCTTACCGTCGATCTCCTTCATAATGCCCGGCACATCGGTTACGACGATCATGCGCTCCACGCCCAGATGACTGGCAACCGCGCCCGCGGCCGTATCCGCGTTAATATTATAGCGCTGGCCCGAAGCGTCGATTCCGATCGGTGCGATAACAGGAATATAATTCATCGCCATAACGCCCTCGATCAGAGAGGCCTTCACATCCGTCACGTCGCCCACGAAGCCGATCTCATCCGCATTGTCTACCGGCGCAGCCGTAATCAATCCGCCGTCCACTCCGGACAAGCCTAAGGCGTCCGCTCCGCTTTGCATGATTTTGCGGACAATCTCCCCATTGATCGCGCCAGCCAGCACCATCTCCACCACGTCCAGCACTTCGTCGCTTGTAACGCGCAGCCCGTTCACGAACTCCGAAGCGATGCCCAGCTTCGTAAGCGACTCCGAGATCGCAGGTCCGCCGCCATGCACAATCACCGGCTTCACACCGTCTTGCTGAAGCTCCTTCAGCTCCTGGAAGAATCCGTCCGGCAGCGCCGCCAACGTGCTTCCGCCGCACTTCATGACAAACCGTTGTTCCATTATCCCTTCAACCTCCACCGTCTTCCCGCTATGTCCGATATGCCGCGTTAATGCGGACGTAATCGTAAGTCAAGTCACAGCCCCACGCCGTTGCCTCGCCATCAGCCATATGCAGGTCTACGTAGATATGAATCGTGTCGCCCTTCAAATATTCCAACGCTATCTCTTCGTCGAAAGCGACCGGCCGCGATTGCGTCAACGTCACGATATCGCCAATAGATATGTCTACCGTATCGGGATTGATCGGTTCTCCCGCACGTCCTGCCGCCGCAATAATGCGTCCCCAGTTCGCATCCGCCCCGAACGCAGCAGACTTCACAAGCGACGAACCTACGATCGTCTTGGCAATCGCGCTGGCCGACTCGTCGCTCACGGCGCCGCGCACCTTCACTTCCACCAGCTTGGTGGCGCCTTCCCCGTCTCTTGCAATCGCCTTGGCCAGCACCTCGCACACATAGCGCAGCGCCGCCTCGAACGCAGCCCAGTCCTGGTGCCCGCTCGTCAGCTCGTCATTGCCCGCCAGACCGCTCGCCATCGCGACGAGCATATCGTTCGTGCTGGTGTCGCCGTCCACCGTAATCATATTAAAGGTCAGGTCCGTCGCCCGGCGCAGCAGCCCTTGCAGCGCTTCGCCGCCGATACAGGCATCCGTCGTCACGAAGCCGAGCATTGTCGCCATATTGGGATGAATCATGCCGGAGCCCTTGGCTGCGCCCGCCACATGAACGGTACGTCCGTCCAGCTCCAGCTTGACGCAAACCATCTTCTGCACCAGATCTGTCGTCAGAATCGCCTGGCAGAAATCATCTGCGCCTTCCGCCATCGCACTCATACCGGCAGGAAGCCTGTCGATGCCTTCGCGAACTTTATCCATCCGCAGATTCTCGCCGATTACGCCCGTCGATGCCACAGCCACTTGATCGGCCGATACACCGATCGCCTCGGCGAACCGGGCGCGCATCTCATAAGCATCCGCTTCGCCCTGCTTGCCCGTGCAAGCATTGGCATTGCCGCTGTTCACCAGCACGGCGCGCAGCATGCCGCCCGCTCCGATGCTCTCCCGGGTTACCTGGAGCGGAGCGGCCTGGAAGACATTCGTCGTATATACGCCTGCCGCCGCTGCCGGCACCTCGCATACGATCGCGCCCAGATCATAGCGCGTCGTTTTTTTCAAGCCGCAGTGCAGTCCGCCCGCCTGAAAGCCTTGAGGCGTCGTAATGGAGCCGTCTGCCACCAGTTGAAACGGTTGATGAATTTGTTCCTGTCCCATTATGGATCGTTTCCCCTTCGTTATGGATATGCCGGGACGAACTGCAGACCTAGCGTCTCATCCCATCCCATCATGACGTTCATATTCTGAATAGCCTGCCCTGCAGCGCCCTTCACCAGGTTGTCGATTACGGAAACAATCGTTACCCGATTCGTCCGTTCATCCACCGCAAAGCCGATATCGCAATAGTTGGAGCCCCATACTTCCTTCGTAGCCGGCCATTGTCCCTCCGGACGAATGCGCACGAAGGAGCGCCCCTCATAAAACTGCTTATATAGCCCAATAAAATCGCTCAAGCTGCGGTCGCCCTGAATCGTCGCGTACATCGTGGACATGATGCCGCGCGTCATCGGCACGAGATGCGTGGTGAACGTCGTGACGACCGGCTCCCCTGCCGCATCGCCAAGCACCATCTCAATCTCCGGAATATGCTGATGCTTGTTTACCTTGTAAGCTTTGAAGTTCTCATTCAATTCGGAATAATGAGTGCCTAACGAAGCTCCTCTGCCGGCGCCGGAGACACCTGACTTCGCATCGATTATAATGGACGCCGGGTCGATCCAGCCCGCTTTCACTGCGGGCACCAGACCAAGCAGCGTAGCTGTCGGATAGCATCCCGGGTTGGATACGAACGATGCTCCGCGCACGTTGTCGCCATATATCTCCGCAAGCCCGAATACGGCCTGCTCCAAATAAGCTTTATCCGCCGCCGGCTTGCCATACCACTGCTCGTAGAGCTCAGGTGACTTCAGCCGGTAGTCTCCGGACAAGTCGATTACCTTCAGTCCCGCCTCAAGGTATTGCGGCGCCAGCTTCGACGCCACGCCTGCCGGAGTGGCCAGGAAGACGATATCCGCCTTCTCCTTGATCTTCGCGGGCTCCACATCGTCCAGCAGCTCTTCGCGAATGCCCGCAAGATGCGGATAACCGTCCGTAATCGGCGTTCCTGCGCTGGAGGAGGAGATGACGGAGGTCACTTCCGCTTGCGGATGGGAAGCCAGTAGACGGATCAATTCCACGCCTCCATAGCCTGTCGAACCGACGATTGCGATTCCCGTTTTGTTGCTCATGCGATCCTCTCCTTCTGTCTGATTGGTAGATGAAGCTTCTCTATCTGTCTATTCCTGTTCTTCTGAATAGAAATACATGCTTATGTATATCCGACCGTCTTCACGCGGTCTTCTTTGCATTTCAGGACACCCGTCCTACAACACCTTATTTTACATCAACAATGAGACGAATGAAATACGAGTTGACATTGTATTATTATACATTCGTATTAATAATAATACAATGCATAATGCGTGGAGATTTATTCCGTCAGAAAGGGGATTATTACAGAAACAACGTCGCATTGCAGCCGAGGTAGCCCCGCCTGTGGTTACACTTCCGCCCCCCTTCCACTCTGCAACTAAATGATACCTGAGAATGAGCAAGAAAAAAACCGAACGAAAATCAGGAGTGGATACCTGAAATTTGTCGGCTCAGTGGCGAACTATAAGGATGCAATGCAGACTTTAAGTGCGGAGTGGAAGACTTACATTGTGGGTTACAGTTCGCAGACGGGCGATGACGTGTTTTTGATCTCCGTTTCGAATGATGCAGCTGTTCCAGTTAATCCCATGCATTTATCAGAGTGAACGTTATCAAAAGATCCCGAAGGATACAATTGTGACGCTCAACACGCCTTGGTATGAAGGTCCCCATTGAGCAGATGAATACGAAACCTCTGCCGTCAATTGGTTACTCCCATTAACCGACAATGTCACAATCGGAGGTAATGTTCCGGGCTCCACATTTACAGATGGCGTCCCTGTTGTTAAAGTCAAACCTTGACAATAAAAATCTGTTTTTAGAATTTTCGCCCCGTTGCCCGAAGAATTGGCCCTGCCGCTAAATTTCAAAGTACCGGTCAGCATCGTTCCGGCAGTCAGTGTCCCCAGTACGACAGATTGCGATGACGATGCGGCAGATAGAACGATGTCCGCTCCATAAATGTGTTCTTTATTATTTATCGCTCTTCTTTGGTCAACTCCGCAAAAATTGTTGCCATTCTGGGATTTGCTTCCTATTTGCTGCTGCTCGGCATAAATATACCCCATTATGACGTCACCATTCCCAACAAACGGAACTCTGACATATTCGCTTGCTGAATGAGTGCGCGCTAATTTCCCAACGAATCGCATAGGCTCAGCAGGCCTGACTCCCGGTTCATTTTGGTAAAAATCACGGCCTACTGTAGCGGTATTGGAGCCACCTATCGAATCTTTATTCTGTCTGGCACTGTATATTCTGTTATTGAAGCACCCTGCCGACCTGACAAATATTTCACCTGCCGAATTGCTCTGTTCAGAATAAATCCACAACTCCGACCCTAATGACTTTCCAATGTAGACAGCGTAATTTGTTGAGCTCGGCGACTCCGTCCAGTTAGCCTCACAATTCCAGAATCCGCGCCACTGACGCATAGCGGACGCATCATCTACTCTTATGCCCTCCCTTCCATTCCCATAAGCGCGTATCCTGCTATCAATCACACTGATGTCATCCTGACTCCCGATCACATGTATTCCTCGACCTCCGACTTGAACATTGACGTCATGGCGAGAGCCATTCATTTGGACTGCTGTTGACTCAAAAACGATGTTGTCTCCTTTGAATTCAGTACTTCTCCCTTCGATATTGTGCCTTGCATTGAGAACCCGCACACCGCAAGCAGTTCCCGAATATGTGCCCGTGTATTTATAACCTTCTGCCGGCTTAAAGTTCATTCCTGCAATCGTTTGATAGTGAAAACTCCCTTCGATCAGGAATGCGTCATCGTCATCAAACGCCGCTTCAACAGCCTTTCCCAGGAAATCCAAATGAATAGGCGCATAGTTTATTGTGGTTTGCGTGCGCAATTTCGAGCCGATTCTGTATCCTTTAGCGTCAAGATCCACCACTCCCTTAAGATTATTTTCTCTACAGAAATCTATCCATGTTTGCAGAGCTTCATAATCATCCGCAACCAAATCACCGACGGCACCGAATTGCGAAGGCATAACAGATATCGCATTTATCCAAATCGTACCTGATGGCATGTGAGCCACCTCCGATCTTTATAATAGGACTCATTTGTATCCTGAAATTACTCACCGACATTGCTCCCGTTGGCATTGTACCACTCCGTCCAGATCTGAATTGCTTTGTCGCCGCCCGCTTCACGCCAACGTTTAACATAGTCGTCCCACGCGCTATCCACCTCAATGTTGCCAAGAACCGCCTTGGTTACAAACTCGATAGTAATCTTGTCCAGATTTGGTTTATCGGCAAATGGAGGTAGCATTGCCTGCAGCCGATCGATCTCTCCTGAATGATTGCCTAGGACCAGATTATCGATAACAGACTTTGCATAAGTAGACTCCATATAGGTTTGTACTTCAGGGGTAACGTTCCCCTGCTTTACTAATGAATAGATCGAGCTTAGAATATGCAGCTCCTCCATCCCCTCTTTTACCACTTTCCCCTCGACCATATTATAGTTCACGCCTTCAACTCCAAGATATGTGTACTTGGTGCCCTCAGGTGAAAGTGCCCAATCGAACATATCCATCAGTCTGTCAATGTCTTTAGTCTGCTTAGGTATCGCGATATAGTGTCGATTAGTTGATACATACTTGAACTTGGCCTGTTCTCCGTTATTCATAAGCGGAAGCTCCACAGCCGTATACTTATCCATGGCTTCCTTCGGAATTTCATTGCCAGAGGCTAAATGCCAGAAGTTAACGAACATTCCGTATTTGCCCGACTTGATCTTATCACGGAAAATCGGTGTCGTTATAGTCGGAAATTCATTGTCCATGATTTTTTCTTTGACTAGCTGACTGAGGAACTTGATGAGCTCCTTATATTCCGGTAAGATCTCCGGCGGCGTCACCTTGCCATCAACAATCCGATACCGCTCCGCATCAAATGCCGCTTTAAATACGCGCCCTCCTGTCCCTGTCGGAACGGACGTAACCAGTAAACCATAGGTATCATCCTTCCCGTTTCCGTCCGGGTCATTGTGTGCAAAAGCTTTCAAGACTTTATAATATTCATCAATACTTGTTGGCACCTCGAGTCCCAGATTATCCAGCCAGTCTTTGCGAATATAGACAACCTGATTAAGTCCATCCTGACGATTGAACGGGAACGCCCATATGTTATCGCCTTCACTGACAGGCAGCCAAGCATCTGCCGGCATGTTCTTCTTAATGTTCGGGTAACGCGCGGTATCGTTGATATAAGGCGCGAGATCCTCGAGCAATCCATCAGCGGCCAATTGCTTCATCTTGGCAATGTATGAATCGTCCGTCATGAACGCATCCGGATATTGCCCGGAAGCCAGGAGAATATTTAGCTTTTCATAGTATTGCTCCATTCCTGGTGATTCCAGCTTGATCTCCACACCCGTCCTCTCTTTGATATAGCGGTTGTAAATGTTGTCCGTTAATGATAGCCCCTTGAGATCTGTTGCAATAGCGAATAAAACATTGAACGTTGCCGCCCGTTTCGGATCGGCCGTTGTGGCGGACTGATCTGTGGACTGATCTGCGGACTTGTCTTCAGGCTTGATATTCTTTTCATTGCTGCAGGCTGCGAGCAGAATGACTCCAAGCAGTACTGAAATTAAACCAATTACAACCACCTTACTTCTGTTGCGCATACTTTTCCTCCTCATGTGATATTTGGGTTAACGCCCCACATATGAAGCGCTTACATCAATCATCTGCGAATAAGCACGTTCAGCCAATTTACAATACTTTGGATTCATGTCGTTTTGGTCAGATCTTGAAAAAAACTGAATAATTAGTAAGCTTCCTGAAATGTTCTACATCCTGCTGCCATTCTACATACGTTCTGACGCATGCACATGCCGGTACTCACTAGGCGTATGGCTATGCTTCTTCTTGAAATTACGAATAAAGGAATGAACGGTCAAATATCCGCATTGTTCGGATATTTCCTGCACGGTCAGGCTGGTTTCTTTCAGAAGAATAACCGCTTTGTTAATGCGCAGGTCGTTTACGTAATCCAAGAAACCAATGCCCAGTTCATTTTTAATCAATGTGCTTAAATAGGTAGCGTTCATCTTCAGTTCATCGGCGAGCATCGTCAGCGATAAGTCTGTGTCAAAATGCTGATGAATATAGTCCATAATCAAGCGCAACGTTTTGTTGCCGGTGCTTGCTTCTTTTTTGTTGCGATAGGCAATGATTCGTTCACACACATTCAGGATATAAACTTCCTTATCCTTCAGATCCTCCAAGCTGTACAAGGTAATGAATAGATCCTCATGGAATATATCCCCGATCTCATAACGAAACTCGAGAATCACTTTAACAAACGCATACATCAAGTTGGAGGAAACGGCATGAATGAGATCAGGGGAGAAGGAATCCGCAGCAATAATCAAACTGAATGTGCGTTCGAGCTCTTCGCTCAAGCCTTGCAGATCTCCGGTCTTCAACTGCTCACTCATCCGGTTCACGGATTCGAGAGGGTACTGATTGAGACTGACTCCCCCTGAGGGCAGATTTCGGTAATGGATTATCGCTTCCTTGCCGTATATCGTTTTATACTGAAGCGTCCGCAAGCATTGGTCATAGGCAAGATGCACCTGTTCAATTCCATCGCAGCTATCACTTAATGCTGCACACACCGTAAGTTGAAAGTTATCCTTTACTTCCTTCTGTATATATTGAATCGTTCGTTCCACCTGAATCATCTGCTCGTTCCAGTCGTCCCCGCTTTCTACAGGAATCAATATTCCAATCTTCTCAAATTCCGATTGAACGACGCTGATGCCTTGATCAATCATGAACATCCATTTAACAGTGTTAAAGATCAGCTTGTTCGTATAGAAGCGATCCTGCTGCGAAGTGGAGAGCAGGTGCTTAAAAAAATCATCAATCTGCAGCACAACGACTGCATAGTGCGGTGCATTCAGTTCAAGACCGAGCTCTACCAGCTTAGGCTTCAGCAGTGAATAGCTTTGCTTGCCCGACAGCAGACTGGATACGGCCACATGTCTTAGCTCATCCATATTGGTAGAGAGATTGCTCCGATAGTAGTCCAGAGGCTTGGAATACCCCCTCTTGATAAGTCGAAAGGAATAATAGATCATACACGCACAAATGAGCAGAATAGCGGCAATATACCCTACGCTTGGTCTCTGATGAACCTTGGACTCGGGTAATATAAAGATGATTTTCAGCCCTATTGCGCTAGGTTTATCGGAAGCATAATAGAAGTGGGAATCCGTTCGGAAGCTCTGCTTATGGATAAGCGATTCGAGAATCAAGTCCTTACGGGAAAGAAAGGTTTGAAACGAAGCTGCATCGGAATGAGCGAGAACACGATTATCCGTATCCAACAGAACGATTCCTTGCCCCTGGTCAGGAAATACGGACAATAGCGAGGCTACCTTCAAATTGATGACAAGTATTCCTTTGTCGGAATAGGCAGGCACGTTTGTTACATAGGACAGTACGGCAGGCGTATCGGCTTCTTTCTCATGCTCTCGATAGTACAATATCGTCTTCTCGCCAGATTCCTGAAATTGCTGAAGAACGGAGCCGTTTGGAAACTCCGCCTTGCTCGAAATCATATAATTGGTTGCTAACACCTTGTCCTCAACGGAATTATACAAATAGAAAGAGGCAATCTCCGGATAAAATTGCTGTATGCCCAAGAACTTCTTCTGAATCTCACCCAGCACGTAGTAATCTGTCTCAGAGCCAATCGGAGCCGAAATCCAACTGGAGATTAGTGGGTCAACAGAAATTTGGGTATATACCGAATTTACTTTGTTATCAATAATTCGTATCGAGGAGGCAAGCGCTTCGTTAATATTCTGAAATGTCTCCATCTGCTGCTTGGCGGAATGAATGCGAGACACCGCATTGTACATGAAGAAGCTGGCTGCCACTACAGCCAGCGATATAGTCATATAGATGAGCAATATTTTGCGGTCCAGATTAAGCTCTCGTATCCCTTTACTTTGCATTGAATGCCTCCGCTTTCGCAAATAGATTATCAACCTTTGACTGCTCCAATCATAACCCCTTTAATGAAATACTTCTGGATAAACGGATAGAGCAGCAACACAGGCAAGGCCGAAAGGAAGATGGAAGCCGTGCGAAGAGACAACGAGGAAACATTCCCATCGAAAGTGGAATCACCAAGCAAGGCTTGCACCTCTTGACGGACAACCATATCCCGCAAGTAAACTTGCAAAACTTGCAAGTCATAGGAATTCAAATAAATTACGGCATCCATAAACGAGTTCCAATGATTTACCGCTATGAATAATCCTATCGTAGAAACCGCAGGCAATGATAGCGGCAAATATATTCTCCAAAATATATAAATATCGTTAGCTCCATCAGTCCTCGCGGATTCCTCCAGACTTGAAGGGACTGATTCAAAGAACGAACGCAACAGGATAACATTCCATGTACTTATCGCACTTGGAATAACCAGCGCCCAGATCGTATCGATCAAGCCCGTATTCTTAACAATCAGATAGGTTGGAACGATACCTCCATTGAAAAGAAGCGTAATGATGATAAAAATCAAAAACAATCTTCTGCCCGGCAAGTATGACTTGGACAGCGAGTAGGCAATTGTGAGTTGAAGCGCCAGGTTCAATACAGTCCCAAGCAGCGTACGCTCAATCGTAACGATGAATGAGTTGATGAATTTGTCATTTTTTAATATTTCGACATAGGCATCGATTGTAAAGCCTTTGGGGAACAACATGAGCTTACCTTCCTCAACCAGATCCGGGTTGCTGAAGGAGGCTACGATCACATAATAAAACGGAATAAAGGAGGCGATCGAAAACAAAATGAGAAATACAGCAATGCAACTGCTAGTAAATGAAGGAAGTTTATTCCTTGATGTCAACATTATATCACGTCCTCTCTCTTACCATAACGAGATGTCACTTGTTTTCTTGGCTACCTGATTGGTCATATAGATGAGTACGAATCCGACAGCCGCTTGAAATAAACCTACCGCCGTCGTCATGCTGAGCTGGGCATTCTGCAACCCCATCCGGTATATATAGGTGCTGAGAACGTCGGCAACATCGTATACGGCCGGGTTGTACATAATATAGATCTGCTCAAAACTGACATCCAGCATATACCCTACCCTTAGAATCAGCATTAATATAATCGTGTTGCGTATTCCCGGCAATGTCACATACAGCAGCTTATGCCATCTGTTTGCACCGTCGATCGTAGCTGCCTCATACTGCTCTTGATCGATCCCGGCCAACGCTGCCAAATAAATAATCGCCCCCCAGCCTGCTTCCTTCAAAATAGAGGAAACAGTAATAACAGAACGGAAGTATTCCGATTTGGTCATAAAATAAATCGGCTCTCCTCCAAACAGCATAATAATCTGGTTAATGATTCCCTCCTTAGGACTTAGCAGTTGAACAATCAAACCGCCGAATATAACCCATGAGAGAAAGTGGGGGAAATACACAATTGTTTGAATCGCGCGTTTAAACACCATCTGCTTCAACTCGTTCAGCAGCAGGGCAAGTATAATGGATGAAGTGAATACAAACATAAGACTATACAAATTGATTAGCAACGTATTCCGGACAATCAGGTAGAAATCAGGAGAATTGAAGATAGTATGGAAATGCTTCAATCCGGCCCAGGGGCTTCCCCAAATTCCTTTTACAAAGCTGTAATCCTTAAATGCAATAATGACCCCGACCATAGGAAAATAGCGGTATACTAAATACCACAGCACACCTGGTAACAACAGCAAATATAAATATCTGTACTTATACAAATCGATCATTCGAAGCCGCATGTCTGTTCTCCTTTCTGCCAATGGATAGGCACCTATTTTATTTTTTCTTACTATAATTAGAATCGAGGTCGTCGAGATAGCCGACCAGCTTCGCAGGAACACCCTGCATAATTGCATAATCAGGTACATCCTTAGTTACTACAGAACCCGCATGGATGATGGCTTTCTTACCGATTTTGACTCCGGGAGCGATACAAGCTCGGGTGCCGATAGCAGCGTCCGCACCGATATGAATCAGGTTGGCCTGATTGCCGCCCTTATAATTGCGCAACGCTGCACTGTATATATGCTGGTTGGGAGAGAGACTGACATACGGGTGCAGCGTTACACGATCGTCAAGAATCAAGCCGATCCCCAGTTCCGAGTCGGAAGGCCCCAAGTACGAGTAACAACCGATCCGAACTCCTTTGCCTATCCGATAGAAAGGCTTATGATACTCAAGAATCGCGCCATAGCCAACGGATAAGTCATCCCCGCATTCGCAGCCCGCCCGAGTCAGACACTCTCTGACCCATACTCCGCGCTGAAGATCCCGCTTGGGCTGTTGAATGGAAGTCAGCAGTTCCTCCACCTGGTTCATCATTGATTCATGCACACTTCTCCTCCCCTTCCGAACTGAGTGGAATATAGCAAATACAGGGCCAAATCACTCATCAGCCATATGCGCCAAAGCTCGCCAGTCTGACCTCCATTGTCGTCATAAACAATCCCGTCATCAGTTACCAGCCGTTCCGTAATAAACTTCATTCTCGATGAAATGAACGGTTGGCAATTCATGATATCGTGAAGAGCGAGCATGCAAGCGGGAAGCATGACATTGGGGCGGTTGATAAATTCTTGGCGGCTTTCGTAAGCGTATTGGATGGTTCCGTATGCAGATGTCGCAGTTGAGAGGGAGAGCAATCCTTCTCTCATCACGGATTCGAGCTGTTGATTGTGCGTAATCCTGTAATAGGGCTCCAAATACAATAAAATCATCGCTTGAAAAAAAAGACTGATTCCTGGCCGTTGAACCGAAGTATCTGCTCGATCGGGCAATCGTTCGCTATAAGGCCACCAACCTGGATAATGGGCGCCGAAACGGTCCAGCAGATTGTGCAGGTAGGGCTTGGCTTCGTTTAATAATGCGGAATCATCCAATAGCTGGCTTGCTCGTGTATACGCAGCAACAACCATCGCATCTCCATTCAGAACATCTACAGTGGAGGAATATGCGGGCCCATAATCTCTTTTCTTAATGACTCCGGGATATACAGTAATCGCGTGCTGGCGCAGGTAACCAATCGCACGACGGGTTGATCGTTGTACGTCTTGCAGCAGCGAGCCATCCATTACACCGCTTGCAGAGAAGTAATAATACACATCGAGTACAGTTGCAAGATCAACCTGATCTTTGACAGGGTTGCCTGGCCCGGCGATCGGGTCGGGTAAGTTCCATTCAAAGGCACCTGACAAATGCTGCTGATCCAGAACGTAACGGAGTATTTGAACGGACTTCTTCAATATGACGTCATCTTCTTCAAGCAGTCCGAAGACCAGATAACCAAGTCCGATATCTGCCGCCAGACGGGCTGAGAAGGGACGCCCTGAGCTTAAACCCATGTCTTCGTACAGAAAATACAGTCGTTCCTTCTCGCAAACCTCTCTGCTCTTCCAATACGAGATAAGTTTCTGAAGTGTTTTCAATACGGACTCACTCATGATTATCATTCCGATCGTAATATTTAATAATGGATGCAGGATTGCCGCCAACCAACACATGATCCGGAACATCCATTCGTACGAATGAACCCGCTGCAACGGTACTTCCTGCCCCAATGACCACACCTTGAAGCAAAGTAACATGCGCCGCTAGCCAACAGCCCTCGCGGAGAACCGTGGTTGCATCACTGTCACCAGCCATAAAAGTTACATAAGGGCCGATTAGAACATGATCCTCCACAATGAGAGGGATGTCCGGAATATACACATAACGACCAAGATACACACCGCTTCCGATCTGGATCAATTTGGGATTGACCGTTATCGTGCCAAAATCTGCAGTAAAGTCATCACCGCACGCCGCGAAGTACGGTGCCATCTGCTGCCCTCTGGATTTGCAGGACGAGCTTAATGTTTGCTCCATGAACTGCTTCATGATTTCAACCCGGTCTGGTTCATTGCCTTGATGGTTTGATTTCACTGATTTAATATTCACTACCTATCCATCCTCACTATTGAACCTCCAATGATGTTGCCTCCGTCCGTTATCGTTACACCCGCCTCCAACGTTACTCTAGGGCCTATTGTCGCTTCATTGCCAATACGTGTCGCAATGGGACCTGACGGTACTTCGATTAGCCGACAAGTCAAACTATCAATGGAAAAGAAACTGCCAATATTCGTTCGGTTCCCTATGGAAAGCATGCTCATAACACTTTCTCCATCTGTTCCTCCCCCATTCAACACACTGTAAGCCCCAATCGTAACATTATCGCCAATCTCAAACCGTGTATTAGAAGTCGACCAGATTACTCCAACTCCCACAGATAGCCGATCTCCGCAGATAGAACCGTTCTGGACGAGCCATTCTCTGATGAGCTCTCCGCGGGCGAGATTGCGATTCGGTGACTCCAGCAATACATTTGATTGTTCTATAAGCCCTATCTCATTCCATAACCTCATACCTTCCTTCTCCCTTCTATTCATGATGAATAAAGTCGTAAAGATTCTTCCTTGTTCAGACTACCCCCGCATGAGTCCGATGGTAAATGAACAATGTATTTGATTCATGTTTAAAATATTGG
Organism: Paenibacillus sp. J5C2022; assembly: GCF_025567625.1. Classification (GTDB taxonomy): domain Bacteria; phylum Bacillota; class Bacilli; order Paenibacillales; family Paenibacillaceae; genus Pristimantibacillus. Next base: position 82,177 of record NZ_JAOQJC010000006.1, read on the forward strand.
ATTCAGAATAAATCGACTCATTTGATACCAGAACCTTGCAGAGACAATGGGTTTTAACCCATCAAAAAAGCCTCCCCGAAGGAAGGCTCCAACCGTATATGTAATTCTAAACGTTCATCCCTATTTCTCAGCAATCTCCAACAGCACATCCCGTTCGCGGCACGCGAGAGCGAGTTCATCATTCGGCATGGCGTCTGTTATGATTCGCTGCACGCCGGAAAGCGATGCAAAGGAAATGAGTACATTCGCTCCGAACTTCGTATGGTCTATGACGACATTGCTCTCCTTCGCCTGACGGATCGCAATCCGCTTGATCTCCGCTTCATAGATGTTGGAATTGCTGAAGCCATGCTCGGCACTGACGCCTGTAGCGCCCAGAAACACCCGGTCGAAAGCCATGCCGGCCAGCATGCCGGCCGCAACAGGGCCGACAAGCGAATTGGTCGCCTCCACATGCATGCCGCCCGTCATCAGCACAGGCATACCCTTGCCGGACAGCTCCGTCACCACATTCAGCGCATTCGTCACAACGGTCACATTCCTGTTCGGCTCCAGATAGCGGGCGATCTGCGCCGTGGTCGTGCCCCCGTCTATGAAGATCGATTCCCCGGACTGAACAAGCGAAGCCGCATGACGGCCGATGCGAGCTTTCTCCTCGATCAGCACCCCCGTCCGTTCCTGCAAGGCGATATCTTTCCCCACGAAGATCACTCCGCCGAATGTCCGCTTAACCGCGCCCGTTTCCTCCAGCCGCTCCAGATCACGGCGAATTGTCATCTCCGTTACACTGTAAGTCTCCTTCAGATCGGACACTCTAAGCTCGCCTTCGCGAGTAATATGATCCAGCATTTGCTGCTGCCTGTCATTTAATTTCGCATATGCGTTCCCTTTCATCCCCTGCGGCCTCCGATTATCCTCATTCTGTCTCCTTCCATTATCGCCCGCTCCGATGTTTAGATCAACCTCTCGTCAGGAGACGATCCCACTTCTTCCGCATTAGCCTTCTCCCTTGCGTCTCCAGACGCCGCGCTGGCGATCATGGTCCCAACCGGGCAATTGCATAACGACTTCCCTCTGCTCCCAGCCTGACGCGATTCTCTGCCGCACAACATCCCAGTCGGGAATGCCGCTGACCGCATCCGGCTGTTCCACATTGCAAGCGCCTACGCCGACGGCAGTCAACAGCGTATCTTCTATGGACAGCCCTCTTGCCAATCCGGACAGAAAACCCGCTATCGTGCAATCTCCTGCTCCGGTCGTTCCCGCCATATCTACCTTATAGCAAGGAACATGCAGCTCCTTGTTCCGCCATGCCTCCAGTTCCTCATCCAGCGGTGTGCTGCGTCCCATGCTTCGCAATCTCTGCAGGCTTGCAGACGTGCGCACATACAACCCGTATTCGCCGAGCTTGATCGCCGCTACGGCCACTCCCATGTCAAGCAACTCCGCAGAGAGGGCAGCGAGCGTGTCGCCATCTGCGAACGGCAACAGTTCACTCGTCTTATAACGCTCCGACAATTCCTTATACAGCTCCGGTCTAAGCATATATAGAATTTCCTCGAAGCTGGGCAAAAACACGTCTACACACGGCAGCACACGCTGCAAAATCGCCCGCCAATCGGCCTTCCCCGCCATGGAATCCGGATCGGGACGCGCCATATCCAGGGAAACGGTCAGCCCCGCCGCCTTCGCCCCGGCTAACAATCGCTCCAATTCCGCACCTTGTTCTTCATACATCCGCTGCATCAGCGGCGGATAGCCGAAGTGGAACAGCTTTGCTCCGGCATAAGCGTCCGCCGTCACTTCCTCAGACGAAAACGTATCGTTCGCTCCCGTACAGTGCAGGAAGATTCGATCCACCCCAGGCGGGCTGATCACGATCGAGTAAGAGCTGGACTCGCCAGCGGCGACGATCATACCTTCCGCCAAATCCTCACCATAGTTTCGCAGGATGGACAGAATCGCCTGCCCGAATGGGTCGTCTCCCACCTTGCCCATCAGCTTCACGTTCGAGCCGAGACGGTGCAGGGCGATGCCGGTATTGGGCACCGCACCGCCCGTGGACAATCGTGCCGCTCCAACATCGATCAGCTTGCCGGGGACGAACAGCTCCGCAATCCCTTGCCCCCGCTTCCCGCCGTTCATGGCGGGAATGATATCGAGGCAGATATGGCCGGCTACTATAATGTCGGCGCTATCGGGATGCCGCCTGCTCACCCTTCGTTCCCCCAATCGATCGCTATCGTACCGCTCGTCTTGTGAGACTCCAGCGCCGCTGTGAACAGGCGGTGGCTTCCCTCCGCTTCCTCCGGCAGCGCGCAGCTGAATGGTTGCTGCATGCCTTCCTTGCCGTGTACAATCTCGTCGCAGAACGCTGCCCACATTTGCAGGATGGAGTCGGAGAAGCCGAACTCGAATATTCCGCCCGTAATCGTGCCGTAGGCGGATTGGTAAGGCGCATCCGCGACATGCCATGCCTGTCTGCCGCCCGGCTCGTACGGCAAGAATGCCACTTGCTTCGGATTTTTCGTCGAGAATTCCGCGGACAGCTTCGTCCCTTGTATACGGATGAACCATGTATTGGCATGGCCCGGCGCGATCCGCTTCATCGACAGCACCATCGGGAACTGCTGATCCGCCGTCTTCACATCACAAGCGAGAATAGCATTGTCCCATGTCTCGCATGGCGCCATGCCGCCTTGTCCATCAGGGCGCTCCTCCATAATCTTATTCAACAGCGCGCGGACGCTTGCAGGCTTCCAGCCGAATCTCAGGGGCAGATGCAGCACATGCAGGCCCAAATCGCCCATGCAGCCGTACTCGCCGTTAGTGGCGATACGCCGCTTCCAGTTGATCGGCTTGCCGGGGTCCAGATCGCTGGAATGCCAGAAGCCCGCTTCCACCTCGATAATCTTACCGAACCGTTCTTCCTCCACCCACTTCATAATTTGCTGGACGCCGGGGAAGAAAGGGAATTCCGATGAGCTGCGCACAACAATATTCGGGTTCTCGCTGATCGCGGCCGAGATCGCTTCATTCGCCGCCTGATCAATGCCGAAAGGCTTCTCTCCCAGCAAATGCTTGCCCGCTGCAATAATATCAATATAGATCTGTTCATGCAGATTGTGGGGAACAGCGCAATAGACCGCTTCTACTTCATCGTCCGCGAGCAGCTCCTTATAATCGGAATATGCCCTGTTGACGCTGGGCACATTGTCCTGGAACCACTGCGTGGCAGCGGGATTGGCATCGCAGACGGCGACGATGCGCGGCTCGAAGTCCACGCCGGTCAGATGACACCAGCGCGCCGCCGCGCTGGCGAACTCCTTGCCCATCAGTCCGCACCCGATAACGCCGAACTTTATGATTCGCTTCTCCATTAGCTGCGCACTCCTTCCAGAATCGCCAGCGCCTCATTCGCGCCAGCGCCTTCGTGAACGATTTTCATCAGAGCGGAGGTCATGGCGCCGGGATTGGGATGCTGGATGACATTGCGACCGTATACGATGCCCGCTGCGCCTTGCTTCATCAGCTCCACCGTGCGGTCCACAATCTCCTCGTCGCTTGCTCGTCCGCCGCCGCGCACCAGTACGGGAATACCGGAGGCCACTTCGATGACGCGGTGGTATTCCGTCACATCGTCGCACGGATCGGCTTTGATCACATCGGCTCCCAGCTCCACTGCTTGACGGACGAGCGGCATGATTTTGCGAATGTCTCCGTCCACCATATATCCGCCCTTCTCTTCGTTAGGCAGCATCACAAGCGGCTCGACCATTAGCGGCATGCCGTACTTCTCACTTTCCGTCTTTAGTACCGCTACATTGCGCACGCATTGATGATGGAGCTCCGGCTGATTCGGCAGCAGCAGCAGGTTCACACATACCGCCACGGCATCCAGACGCACCGCTTGCTCAATCGCGCGGTCGATCAGCTCACTGAACAAGAAGTGCGGCAGCTTATTGCCATAGATATTGGCCGCATCTGTACGAAGCACAAGCCCCGGCTTCTGCTTGCCGGGAATCTCCTGCAGCAGTCTCGCTTGACCCGCGCTGAGCTGCACGCAATCCGGTCCCGCCTGCACGACCGCCTCGATCGCGCCCTTCATATTTTCGATACCGCCCAGGAAGGAATACTCGTTGAAGAATCCATGGTCGATAGCCACGTCGAAGCACTTGCCCTGCTCGCTGAACATCCTGTTTAATCTCGGTTTTCCAATCATTGTTATATCCTCTCCTCTACATGAGTCGAACAATTTATGTTCTTTTATAACATTATACTATATTAAACGAACATATTTGTCGAGAGTTAGTTGTTCTTTTCAATAAGAAAAGAGTCCGGCCCTATCAGACGCCCTGTTCTGATGGACTAGACTCTATATCGACCGCACACGCGATTGGTTGGCCCGCTTACCGATGATCCTCCAGCCTGAAGCCTTCGCCATGCACCTCGGCCGTGTTGCTTATAATCACGAACGCGCTGGGATCTATCGCTCGCACCAGCTGCTTCAACTTGGGCACTTCATTCTGCGACGCGACGACCATGAGCACCGTCTTGCCCGCCCCGGTATAGCCGCCATGCCCTTCCAGACGCGTCAGCCCGCGGTTCAAATCGTGCAGAATGCCTTCCGCCACCTCCTCGGCGCGCTCGCTAATAATGAACGCAATCTTGGAGAGCTGCAGGCCGTTCTGCATGAAGTCGATCGTCTTGCTCGTCACGAATGTGGCAATCAAAGCGTATAGAGACGTCTCCGGCGTGAACACGAAGCCCGCCGCAATAATGACCATCGCATCGAACAAGACAATCGCGAGACTGTAAGGCAGCCCAGTCAGCCGGTGCACCATCTGTGCCGCCAGATCAAGTCCGCCCGTGGAGCCCCCGCCGCGGAATACCAGACTGAGCCCCAGGCCGATGCCGATGCCGCCGTAGATCGCCGCAAGGAGCGGATTAAGTGTAGGATTAGGCACATGAACAGTTAACAGCACGAATAAAGGAAGGAACGTCGAGCCAAGCACCGCTTTCGCCCCGAACTTCTTGCCCAGCAGCCACAGCGCAAGCAGGAATAGCGGTATATTGACCAGCCACTGCGTCACCGCCGGCGTAATGCCCACCAGCTCCTTCACCAGAATCGACATGCCGGACACGCCGCCCGCCGCTATGCCGTTCGGTACCAGGAACATATTAAAGCTGAGCGCTACAGCCATACAGCCGATAATGATCTGGATAAAATTCCACGCCGCTTGCACTCCTGGATTGAGAGGCTTGCTTCCTCTTCGCCTCGTTAACCATTCTGTCATTGCTTCCAACTCCTTTGGTTTCTCACAAAAAAGAGCTCCACACCCGTTACGTGTTGGAACTCTCCCCGCCGGGGCTGCAACCCCGAATATTCCATACCTTGCCCTGATTCCGTTTATTCCGATGGCTTGGCGACCTGATGGCGCAGATAGCCGTCGATGAACATATCCAGATCGCCGTCCATAACTGCCCCCACGTTGCCCGTCTCCACCGAAGTCCGGTGATCCTTCACCATGCTGTAAGGATGGAACACATAAGAGCGGATCTGGCTTCCCCATGCGATCTCGGACTGTTCGCCGCGAATCTCCGCCAGCTCCTTCATCTGCTCCTCGATCTTGCGCTCATACAGCTTGGAACGAAGCATCTTCATCGCCCGATCGCGGTTCGCGATCTGGGACCGCTCCTGCTGGCAGGCTACAATAATGCCTGATGGGATATGCGTAATCCGGATCGCCGACTCCGTCTTGTTGACGTGCTGGCCGCCCGCGCCGCTGGCACGGTACGTATCCACCTTCAAATCCTCCGAGCGAATGTCGATCTCGATGGAATCGTCGATCTCCGGCACGACATCGCAGGATGCGAAGGAGGTATGCCTGCGGCCAGCGGAATCGAATGGGGAGATACGCACCAGACGGTGCACCCCTTTCTCCGCCTTCAAGTAGCCATAAGCATTATAGCCCTTGATCAGCATGGAGACGCTCTTGATGCCCGCCTCATCGCCAGGCAGATAATCCAGCAGTTCGACCTTGAAGCCGCGCTTCTCCGCCCAGCGCGTATACATGCGGTACAGCATCAAGCCCCAGTCCTGCGACTCCGTGCCGCCCGCTCCGGGGTGCAGCTCCAGGATGGCATTCAGCCGGTCATACGGCTGATTGAGCAGCAGCTGCAGCTCGAAATCCTCGATCTTGGCCCGCAGAGCCGCTACGCCTTCCGCAAGCTCGGCCGCCATCGCCTCATCGCCTTCCTCTTCCGCCAGCTCCAGAATCATGGCCAGCTCTTCCTGATCGTTGTTCAGTCGCTCATACTGCTCCACCACGGATTTAACGGCATTAAGCTCCGCAATGACACCTTGCGCACGCTCGTTATCATCCCAGAAGTCGGGAGCCGACATCTTCTCTTCGAAGTTCGCAATCATCTCTTGCTTCAGATCTAAGTCAAAGAGACCCCCTAAGTTCCTGGAGTCGCTTCGCCATCTCGCGAAGGTCTTGCTTCACCGTAATATCGATCATAGCTTTCGCCTCACCTTACCCCATTATTACTTGCCGTGACATTGCTTGTATTTCTTGCCGCTTCCGCACGGACACGGATCGTTGCGGCCTACGCGCTCCTCCCGGCGAACCGGACGCTTCTCCTGCGATTCTCCGCCGCCGCTCGTGGACGTCGTCTGCCCCTTCACGACCTCCTGACGCTGCAGGTTGCTCTCGACGCGTGCCTTCATGATATACTTCGACACTTCTTCCTGTATCGTCTCGATCATCGCCTGGAACATCTCGAAGCCTTCGAACTGGTATTCGCGAAGCGGATCGGTACCGCCGTAAGCGCGAAGATGGATGCCTTGACGCAGCTGGTCCATCGCATCGATATGATCCATCCACTTGCTGTCTACCGCGCGCAGCACAACGACCTTCTCGAACTCGCGCATCGTCTCCTGTCCCATCTCTTCTTCGCGCTGGTCGTAGTACGCCACCACTTTGTCATAGATGAATGTGACGATCTCTTCCTTCTCCTTGCCCCACAGATCGTCCTTCGACAGTGCGCCTTCCTCCAGAAGAGAAGATTGTACGTACTCCACGATAGCCTCCAGATCCCACTCCTCCGGAATGTCCTCGGAGCAATGCGCCTCCACCGTACGCTCGATGACCGGCTTGATCATGTTCATGACTTCGCCGCGAATGTCGGCCGACTCCAGAATGTCGCGGCGCTGCTTATAGATAACCTCGCGCTGCTGATTCATCACATCGTCATATTGCAGGACGACTTTCCGCGTATCGAAGTTGTTGCCCTCCACCCGCTTCTGGGCGGATTCGATCGCGCGTGTAATCATCTTGCTCTCGATCGGCTGATCTTCCTCCAGACCGAGACGGTCCATCATTGCCATAATGTTCTCCGCGCCGAAGCGGCGCATCAGCTCATCCTGCAGCGACAGGTAGAACTGCGAGGAACCAGGGTCGCCTTGACGACCGGCACGACCGCGCAGCTGATTGTCGATCCGGCGGCTCTCATGGCGCTCTGTACCAATAATATGCAGACCGCCCAGCTCTGCTACAGATTCACCCAGCAAAATATCCGTACCGCGTCCAGCCATATTCGTCGCAATCGTCACCGAGCTGGCTTGTCCCGCTCGGGAGATAATCTCCGCTTCTTCCGCATGGAACTTGGCGTTCAGCACTTTATGCTGCACGCCTCTGCGCTTCAGCATCGCCGACAGCTTCTCCGAATTCTCGATGGAGATCGTACCGACCAGCACCGGCTGATTGTTGCCGTGGCGCTCCACGATCTCCTCCACAACGGCTTTGAACTTGCCGTCTTCCGTCTTGTAGACGACATCCGGCATGTCCTTCCGGATCATCGAGCGGTTCGTCGGCACCTGGATAACATCCAGCCCGTAGATGCGGCGGAACTCTTCTTCCTCCGTCTTCGCCGTACCTGTCATACCGGCCAGCTTGCGGTACATCCGGAAGTAGTTCTGGAACGTAATCGTCGCCAGCGTCATGCTCTCATTCTGAACCTTCAGCTGCTCCTTCGCTTCGATCGCCTGATGCAGTCCGTCGCTGTAGCGGCGGCCTGACATGAGACGTCCCGTGAATTCGTCGACGATGACAACTTCCTCTTCTTGCACCACATAGTCTACGTCGCGCTTCATAATGACATGCGCCTTCAACGCCTGTTGAATATGATGGTTGATCGTCACATTGGCATGATCGAACAAGTTCTCAATGCCGAAGGCGCGCTCAGCCTTCTCCACGCCGTCCTCCGTCAGCAGTACGTTGCGGAGCTTGATATCAACCGTATAGTCTTCGTCTTCCTTCAGTCGGACGACGAAGCGGTCAGCCGCATGATACAGCTCCGTAGACTTCGCGGCTTGTCCGGATATGATCAGCGGAGTCCGCGCCTCGTCGATCAGGATGGAGTCCACTTCATCGATAATGGCGAAGTGGAGCGGACGTTGCACCATCTGCTCCTTGTACAGCACCATATTGTCGCGCAAGTAGTCAAATCCGAACTCATTGTTCGTTCCGTACGTAATGTCGCAAGCATAAGCTTCTTGCTTCTCCGCATGAGACAAGCCGTGCAGGTTACAGCCGACAGTCATGCCCAGGAAGTTATAAAGCTTGCCCATAATCTCGCTATCGCGCTCCGCCAGATAGTTGTTCACCGTAACAACGTGAACGCCTCTGCCCGTCAGTGCGTTCAAGTAGACAGGCAATGTCGCCACGAGCGTCTTACCTTCACCTGTCTTCATCTCTGCGATCTTGCCTTCGTGCAGCACCATGCCGCCCAGCAACTGCACGTCGAAGTGGCGCATGCCCAGCGTCCGCTTCGACGCTTCCCGTACGGTCGCATAGGCTTCCGGCAGCAGTGCCGTCGGCTCCTCGCCCTTCTGAATGCGCGCTTTGAATTCCTCCGTCTTCGCACGAAGCTCGTCATCCGATAATGCGGCGAACTTGGACTCCATGCCGTTTATTTCTTCAACCGTGCGCATGATCCGCTTCACTTCGCGCTCATTCGCGTCTCCGAATATCTTCTTCACCAGTCCGAGCATGGTTTTCCCCTTTCGGTAGTAGGTCTTTTTATTATTAAATTGTAACAGTTTGTTCAATCCCCCGCAATGCGGCAGGGAGGCGTGAAATAACCCCACAAAGTGAGGCTTTACTTCGAAGCTTACTGGGGTACTTTGCGGGGACCCCGGAACTTTTCAATTCTAATAATGTAAGAAAGCCCGCCTCGGAATGAGACGGGCTGTTGTTAGCTTCATGTATGATTAGTGCTGTTCATGTATTTCCAGCTATAATGCCTTAGCCTTGCTCGATCAATCCGTACTTGCCGTCGTTCCGCTTGTAGACAACGTTCACTTCCTTGCTGTCAGCGTTGGCGAATACGAAGAAATTATGTCCAATCATATTCATCTGCAGGATCGCTTCTTCCACATCCATGGGCTTCAGGGTAAATCGCTTCGTGCGAACCAGTTCCAGCTCGTCTTCTTCCTCAGCTACGCTTACTGCAGCCGAGCCTTCCTCGCGGAACAGGGCCTTCACGCCGCTGCCGCCCTTGAACTTGCGGTTCACCTTCGTCTTATGCTTGCGAATCTGACGTTCCAGCTTATCCACCACCAGATCGATGGATGCGTACATATCCTCGCTTCTCTCTTCGGCTCTGAGCATAACGCCGACAAGCGGGATCGTAACCTCTACCGTATGCTGTCCCTTCGTTACGGATAGAGTAACATTAATATCGGAGGTTATCGGAGTTTCGAAATACTTCTCCAATCTGCTAAGCTTCTTCTCGACGTAATCTCTCAGTGCTTCAGTCACTTGGAAGCGTTGGCCTCGAATGTTGCAATTCATGGGGCATTCCTCCTTTACTTGTCCTTATTATAGCATATGCAGAAGCCCAATTCAAAATTGATTTTTGTTTATTTGGAATTTTCAGATAATATTTTTTCGACTGTTCACGTCCTTGTCAAAAGTGGTCCCGTCTTCTGCGACAGCGACTTATCAGGATATAGAAAAAACCCCGGAAACCCGGGGTCTGTGTGTGTTAGGCACTGTCAATCAAATCATCTATAAGGTGGCTAATGAAAGCCGGATGATTACAGTTTGACTACGTTTGCAGCTTGTGGACCGCGTGCGCCTTCAACGATGTCGAATTCAACCGCTTGGCCTTCTTCCAGCGTCTTGAAGCCTTCCGTTTGGATCGCGGAGAAGTGAACAAATACGTCGCCGCCTTGCTCAGTCTCGATAAATCCATAGCCTTTCTCTGCGTTAAACCATTTCACTTTACCTTGCATGTGCAAACATTCCCTTCATCTTCAAATACTGTGTGACCTCATTAGGTCCGGCCCACAATTTGACTATACCACCGCAATTATGGAATTGTCAAACAATTTCTTGAAAGCGAATTCATCCCCGTAGGAACAAGGGATAAGCCCCAATACAAAGAGAGCTGTCCAAGGACCGGTTGACGGTCTCAGACAGCTCCATACTCTACCATTATCGCTTCGTGTCAAAGAAGAAACTATCGTCTCCATAGGGAGCCGCTTCATAAGCCGACTTCGTCTGCTTGCCCTGATTCAGCTTGACCATCTCGCGATTGGCTTCATCGCGCAGCCGAATCATCCGCTGGACGATGAGCGCATCCTGCTTCTGAATCTGGGCGGCGAGAAGCTTCATCGCCTCGTTCTGAGCGGGAATACCTTCATGCTTCTGCAATTGGGTGAAAAGCTCATCGCGCTGCTCCATATATTGCTCGATCGATTCCAGGTCGCATTGCTCCAGCTGCCCGATCAGATTAGACGACAGTTGATTGATATGCTTTAGGACTGCTTCCATTTCCATTTGCATGACCCGCCTGCGCATTGGTTTGTTTTGCCGCTTGCATCCAAGTTTCCTTCAGCTCAATAAGATGTTGGAGCACTTCCCGCGCAGGCTCTGCCGACTTCTTCGTATTGGCTTCTACCAGACGCTGATTGAAATATTCATAGAGACTAAGCAGTTGCTCCGACATAGGGTTGGAACGATCCAGCGTAATGATGAACTCGCTAATGATATCTTGCGTTTTCAGCAGATAGGTATTGGCGTCCGAAGGACGTTGCTGTTCAATCGCTTCAATGCCCTGTCGACAGAATCGAATGGCTCCGTCATAGAGCATAATAAGCAATTGAGCCGGCGAAGCGGTCTGAACGGTCGTCTCCAAGTATTTATTGCGCTGTTGCAATTGCATGCTGTAACCTCCTATGAGCTAAATTGCTGTGCTAGCCATGCGCTTTGAGAGTTCATTTGATTAATATATTTCTCCATCGCCGTGAACTGCTTATAGTAACGATCTTCAAGATCGATCATTCGCAGTTTCAAGCGATCGATTCTTTCATTTATATCTTTGTTTTCTTTCCCCATTAAATATTTTTCTTCATGTGTAGTGGTTGTTCCTGCTTTTTCAGTAATTTGTTCAAAAAGCTGTGAAGCTTGATCATACAACCTTGTCGCTATGCCGTCTGTCCCCTCGGTGTCGCCATTCTGAGTGAATAGCGCCATAACCTCCTCCGGCTTCTCCGTCAGCGCCTTCTTCAGCTTCGTTTCGTCAATATATAACTTGCCTCGGTCAGAATAACTGCCGCTAATGGATTTACCAGCAATGTTGGCATTTGATATGCCAATCTCCGACAAGCTCTTTATTTGTCCTACAGGAAGATCAGCAACCGAATTAGTCAGTGCAAAACGCATCGAGCTTATGCCATTTGACAACATGCCGTCATTTCTAAGCATGCCGCTTCTCGCTTTCTCCTCCCATATTTTTATTTCATCCTCGCTCATCGCTTCGCGCTCTTCGGCAGTAAGGGGCTTGAAATCGCGATGACGCTTCTCAAGCAGTTCTTTATTCACATCATCAAGTAATGTATTGTATTTCTCAACAAAACTCTTAATCCGATCAAACACCGCATCCACATCTTGCGTGACACCGATGTCGACAACCGTATCGCTCACTTGCTTAGCCGTGAAATTCATGCCTGCAATGGAAAATGTATTGGAATCGTATCTGGCTTCAATACCGTTGAACTCAACAACCGCATCAGAGCCCTTCGCCACAATAGCTGACGTGTTCACCGCAAGAGCGTTCACACCCAGTGTATTGATCAATCCGCTGCCCGCGCTTTCAGAGAAACCGATCGCCTTCCCGCTATCGTCATTGTGAAAGGATAACTCTCCACTGTCATTTAGACTGACGGTAACTCCCGAGCCTCTCATCTCCGCATTGATTTGGTCTACCAGCTCGCCGATTTTTGTCGTTGCCGTTATATCGAATGAATAAGACTGTCCGTCATAGCCAATCGTTAATGTTTCTGTGCCGCCTAAAGTATTGTCGATGATGGTGTTTTTGGAAGCAAAGCTGACGGACCCTTCGCTCACTTCTGCATTGGATGAGATGCCAAGCATACTCCCGATGTTATCCCCGTTGCCCAGCTCCAATCTGATTTGCGAGGACTCACCTGATTCCGCAGATGTGAAGAACATGCGATCCATATTAGCATCGTAATTTACCTTGACGCCTGTTGAAGTGGATTCCGCGTTAATGGTGGCCACAAGAGTGTCAATTGAATCCGCTTGTTTAATATTGATCGTCTTGGAACCTTTACTGCCCGTAATCGTTATTTGGGTGTCGCTGCTTAATCCAAGGCTATCCAGAGTTTTGGAGCCTCCTGCAGCTCCTGCCAAATCTCCGGAAGTCAACGAAGCCGTCTTAGCCAACTCATTGATTTTAATCGTATATTGGCCTTCATTTGCTGATGATGTTGCAGCAACCGATACGATGCTTTCTTGTGAAATCGAAGCTTTTTTTGATAAGTATCCACCCTGAAGCTTCATATCGAAAGCTAGATTGCGAAATTCCAGTATTTTGTTATTTAAAGCACGATAATCATCACGCTTCCACTCTAGCAGCTGCTTTTTCTGATTCAACTTATTTAGCGGAATACGTTGTGCCGCCATCAAGTCTTTAATAATCGAATCTGTATCGATTCCCGAAGCCAATCCTCCGATACGCACGATATCCTCACACTCCTCTAATTCAATGTCGTATTAGCGCTTTTCGTCAATAATAATGCCGGCCATTTCCCATAACTTCGCTACGAAATCCAATATCTTTTCAGGAGGAATTTCCCGAATAACTTCTCCTGATTCACTATCCAGTACCTTCACTGCGATTTGCTTTGTTTTCTCATGTACGGAGAATTCAAGGTTTGTAGCCTTCCCTTGCATCGCTTTAATCGCTTGCTCGATTGCCTTTACTAATTGCTCGTCGCTAATCGTAATTTGCTCTCCACGCATCTCTGCCGATTTGAGATCGTTCAGATTTGTTATGCTCGAAATAGTAGTCGTCGATGATTGAGATTGGGAGATCGAAGCATCTACAGGAATCTTGGCAAGTGCGCTGCGGTCTACACTCCCCGCTCCCGTAACGGATGAATTCACGTTCATCGCAAATCATTCCTCCACATGTCATTTGTTACCTAATATATCGGTTATCTTCACCGATATAATTAGAGGAAAATGCTTAATTCCGTATGAGAATACAAACGCAAAAAACCTCTTGTCCAGAAGACAAGAGGTTTTCGTAAGTTTATTGTGTATTAACGAAGCAGTTGCAGAACGCCTTGTGGCTGTTGGTTCGCTTGAGCAAGCATAGCTTGAGAAGCTTGAGTAAGAATGTTGTTCTTCGTGAAGTTCATCATCTCTTTCGCCATATCCACATCGCGGATACGGGACTCGGCAGCTGTCAAGTTCTCAGCGGAAGTACCCAGGTTGTTGATTGTGTGCTCCAGACGATTTTGGTAAGCACCCAGCTTGGAACGCTCGCCGGACACTTGCTTCAGAGCATCGTCAACTGTAGTAATTGCACTTTGAGCAGAAGCCACAGAGGATACATCCACTCCATCGATGCCTAATGCTTTAGCAGACATATCTCCAATGGAAATACCCATGGATTGTCCTTCGTTGGCACCGATTTGCATATTCAAAGAGTTGTTAACAACGGTAACATTCGTATCCGCAGCGGCAGCATCCGCTAAATCTGCATTGAAGGAGAATTTCAAGCCGCCAATTTCGATTTCGGATTTGTTATAGCCAGTAAGGGAGACTGTAGATAGAGTGTTTCCAGTAGCATCTTGCAATTCGATGTCATGGTCATTTTCAAGGGTAAAGGAGAAAGTACCATTGCCTGAAATCGCAGTCGCATCAATGTCGATACCCGCGAGCTCATGGTTTCCACCACCAGCACCAGCAAGGACATTGTTTTGAGATGCCACTTCCTCGCCAGACACCGTATCGATAAGAGTAATTACCTTCTTACCTACGTTTTCTGCATCATCTTCAATTTTAAGTTGATAGGATCCATATTTCGCATCTGCAGCAGTTCCGAGTGTAACCGAAGTAGTAGAAAGTCCAGTTCCAGCATCTACGCCATTAGCGGTTGCGGCAGTTCCTGTATTTGTAATAATGATTTGATAATTACCGCTAGCCAGAGATGAATTCAGCACCTCGGCACTATCAATGTTAGCTGAATTTGTACCAGTAACAGTTCCAGTGTTAGCAACGTTACCATTCAACAGCTTTTTCGTATTGAACTCAGTCGTGTTGGAGATACGGTCAACTTCTTCTTTCAGCTGACGAATCTCTTTTTGCAGCTCGTTACGGTCATCAGCAGTGTTTGTATCGTTAGAAGCTTGAACAGCCAGCTCACGCATACGTTGCAGGATGCTGTGCGTTTCGTTCAGCGCGCCCTCAGCAGTTTGGATCAAGGAGATACCGTCCTGCGAGTTTTTCGAAGCCATTTCCAGACCGCGAATCTGACCGCGCATTTTTTCGGAGATTGCCAAGCCTGCAGCATCGTCGCCAGCGCGATTAATGCGAAGACCAGAAGACAGCTTCTCCAAAGATTTGCTTGCACCAACGTTGTTGCTAGTCAGTTGACGATGAGTGTTCAAAGCCGCAATATTGTGGTTAATAATCATAAAAAATTTCCTCCCTGAAATATGTAGTCCCGCGTCCTTGCGGTAGCTAACGGTAATAATTCGGCCGCACTATTACCGTGCTAATATATTTATCGGAAGAAAATCAAGTTTGTTTATAGTTGGTAGGAAATTTATTTGTTAAAGAGCTGTGAAAGATCTTCAATACTTCGAACCCCTTGCGCCGCCGCTCGATTCTCTTCTTGAATCGTCTTATACACCTCTTGGCGATAGATTTGAACGTCCTTCGGAGCGCGGATGCCAAGCTTTACATTGTCGCCTTCCATCCCAATGACAACTACTTCAATATTTGGGCCGATCATGATAGACTCGTTCGATTTACGCGATAGTACAAGCATGTCCTTCCTCCCTCCTTATTTGCGGTAGAGCGGCGCTTTGGAGCTGTAAGCATGATCGTGGAGTATAAGCTGCTTGCCTGCGCCAGTTCTTGTATTTATTACGAGCGGAGCGAGCAGGTTAATGGTGGAGTTCGCCAGCTCCTGCGTCACGGAAATGACCGACCATACCTCCACATCCGCTTCCCCTTCAATAGCCAGCTCTTCTTTCACGGAAGCTGACAGCTCCCATTCATATTCGGGATAAAATAAAAACGGACTGGCTACCAACAGGGATACTTCTTCATCCCCAACCGCACGCATTAGCATCATAGGGAGATCATTTTCCAGCTTCTCGAAAGTGTATTGTTGAATATGCTCGAATCCCGGTATGCCGTGTTCAAAGCGATACATAGTTTGCCCTGTGTTCACGTTGTATCCCCCTCAAGTTAAGTATTCCATCTATAATAATAATAACTATAGACCTCTTGCGTCATACGCAATCATCTATAGTTATCATTATGCTAAACCTATTATATCATTTGATCGATCTGTGGCGGTGTAATGTCTACCCTGGGATACTGGCTCATATAAATATCCAGCTTCCCTCGCTCATAGCGATGAACAGGAGGGTTCACCTGAACGTCCATGTTCACCTTGCCGGGAGTCGTCTCAATAGAAACTTCCGCAGGCGTATAGTGAAAATCGATATTATCGAAGGAAGCCTCTCCACGAAAATCGAACTCTGGAAACGTTCGCTGCCACTCACTAGCGCTTTCCGCAATCGGATTGCCGCCGAGATGAATGGCAGCCATCTGGTTGCCTTTCTCCACAATTCTCGCTAGTCCCTGCAGGGCAATGTCGGAAGCCATGGAGTATATTTTGTGCATCGTCTCCAAATTATTGCCTAAAGCGAGAGCATCCCATACTCTGTCCTGATTAATTTCCAACCGACCGGCTGCCGTCCGAATGCTTTGTTCTGCCCTTGGCTGCTCCATGTGCACAGTCGGCCTCGGTTGCTCCAGATGCTGCTTACCGATATCGGCATCAATGGATAAGGCCGCATGCTGCGTCCGAATCTGGATATGAGGTATATTCATCGCTACCTCCTTATCTCAGGAAATCCACCAAGCTAGGACGGATGAGCTTGGCTCCCACAGAAAGTGAAGCCTGGTATACATTCTCTTCCATCTTCAGATGAGTGATAACCTCCGCAATATCCGCATCTTCGGTTTTGGATTGAACGGTTTGCAAGTTCACATCGATATCATCTAATCGATTTTGAACGATTTCGAGACGGTTGACTCGCGCCCCAACCTCTGCCCGCTTCGTCAGCATTGTGTTCATACGCGTATCGACCTGACCGATCAGGTCAGATAGCCCTTCTTGATCTCCGGAAGCCAGCATATCATGTGCTCGTTGCATTAACACAAATACATTGTCGCTTGCTTCAATGTCCGCTTGCGTTGCATTCGGGGGCAGCGCTTCTCCGAACACTTCATTGCCCGTTATGCTGACACCCATCTTCATACCCGCGGACAATTCATACTTGATAGTGCCAGTATCCGTACTAACATGATAGGCTTTCAGAACTGGCGGATTCGCATTGGGATCTGCCGCAGCTCCCAGCTCCAATGCCGGATAAGGCTTTTCTTCCGTCAATTCTCCATTGAACACTTGCTTGCCGTTAAACTGACTATTACCGATTTCGACCATCTGATTGTATAGCTGCGACACTTCCGTTTGAATCGCTTCAAGGCTCGTCTCCTCCAACGCACCGTTAGCGCCTTTCACCATTAACTCCCTGAAGCGCTGCATAATATCTCCGGCTTGTCCAATCGTCGTATCTGTATATTCCATCACCGACAACGAGGCACTTACATTTTTCGTGTATTGATCGTTCGCATCCAGCTCGCTGCGATAGCGCAGTGCGAACGTAATGCCGACCGGATCATCGGAAGGCTTATTAATCTTCATGCCAGTAGAGAGCTGATTTTGCAGATTGTTCATGCGTCCCAGGTTATTCGATATGTTACGCAGCATCTGCGTGTTCATCATGGTTTGTGTAACGCGTAGTGACATAGTCTAATCCCTCCGGTTAATTAATTTAGAGACCTACGCGGCCCATTCCATTGATAACCCGTTCCAACACCTCGTCGATCATCGTCATATTCCGGGCTGCAGCGTTATAGGCATGCTGGAATTTAATCAGATTGGACATCTCTTCATCCAGCGATACGCCGCTGACGGATTGTCTGCGGGAATCGACTTGCTCGACAATAATATGCTGGTTTTTCTGCATGCGGGTCGCTTCGGCAGCCTGCACCCCAAGCTGGCCAACGACGGATCGGAAGTAAGCGTCTACCGTATTTTTATTTTCTCCTGTAGCCGACTGATCGAAATCAAAGCGAACATCCCGCATTTGAGAGAACAATACAGCCAGCCCGTTATTGCCTTTCACGACCGTCTCCGTACCATCCGGGTTCATCATTACGCGCATTGACGTGGCAATCAGGTTGGAGTTCGCGGCAATATTCGGATTCAAAGTAATGTTGGCTGCAGTAATTCCTCCCACCGCGCCGGCGGCAGTTGTGAAGAACGGCTCACCCTTCTCGCCTGACAGGTTATAGCCCAGCTGGTGAAGACCATTCAAGCCTTGCACCTTCACGATTGTATCCTCGGCTAATGTGCGGTTGGCGCCTGAATACGTCACTCCTTCCAATACCGTTCCTTCCGGCAGAACCGAGCCCGCAGGAAGCGTAATTTCGAACTCACCGTAAGCCATCGTCTGCACCAGATTATCCAGCTCGTTCATATACCCCTGGACAAAGTGGTCACGGGAATGAATGGTACCGTAGATCTCTCCGCTGTTCAGATCGCCGGATGCAAAAGCACTTTCGATGGCGGCCATGTCCAATTCCGCGCCTGCGACTGCAGGCACCAATTGCACGCTGCCCATAGAAATGTTATAGCCGTCCTGCCCTTCTTCTACCCGGATATTCACCAGACCCGACAGCTCGTCCGCAAGCAAGTCCCGCTGGTCTCGCAGATCGTTCGCGTTGTCGCCCAGTCCTTCGATTCTGGTAATCTCCGAATTAAGCTGATGAATGCTGCTCGCCAGGGAGTTGACCGTATCCAAGTTAATTTGCACATTCTCCGTCAAGTCTGCTTTCAGATCGCTCAGCTGCTTGGCCGTATAATTGAACGCATCCACCATCGCCATCGTCTGCTCCATAACGACTTTGCGGCCGTCCGCATTCTCCGGGTTTTTACTCAGATCCGACCAGGAATTCCAGAAGTTCGCGATGACCGTTCTAAGGCCTGTATCGCTCGGCTCGTTCACAATTCCCTCCAGCTTCGACAGTGTATCCAATTGAACCGTAAAGTTGCCATGTGATTTGTACTCGTTGCGAAACTGATTGTCCAGAAATCTCTCGCGTATTCGGGTAATGGATGTCACTTCCACACCGGTCCCCAATTGTCCGGCAGCAACCGACTTCGTATAACCTAGTGCTTCCATCGGTCTTGACGCGCTCAAATTGACGACTTGTCGGGAATAACCAACTGTATTCGCATTCGCGATATTGTGTCCTGTTGTATTCAGCGCGGACTGTGTGGCGAACAGACTTCTGCGCGCCGTCTCGAGTCCATGAAATGTCGATGGCATCTGTTAAAACTCCTCTCTGCTTACATCTTGATATTGAAACGTCCGCTCCGATTGTTGACCATCCCTTGAACGGCACGATGATAGGTGTAATCGTCATCCTCAGGGCCCAGCAACAGATCCTGACTGAAATGCAGATACTCTAGCGTCATCTTCACCAGCTGCTGATTGAACTCGTTCAGATCTTGAAGCTCTGTCACTGCTGCGCCAAGCTCCTTCCACATGCGTTGAAGCTGGAGCTTCTCTTCCGGATGAAATACAACTTGGATGAGTTGTTCCATTTTATAAGTGCGTTGTTGGCGATTAACCATCTTCTGGGAAAGCATATACTTGCCCACCAGATAAGCACGGCTCTGCTCCAGCTCCACGATGTGATCGAGAGACTTCTTCTCTTTATTCGAAATATATGCGATTCCATCAATGTTGTTGTTCCTGATCGCCTCTGTCTTGGCTTTCCCGTATTCCACAAGTTGCTTATGCTCGTCTGTAAGCTCTTGGAGAATAATTAGAATTTGCCTGATATGCTCATTCATCCGCTTACTCCTTTAGGTAGGGCAGCAGCTTCTCCGCAATTTTGCCCGATTCCACATGATAAGTGCCAGATGTCACGGATTGCTTCAATTCATGGACGCGTTCCGCACGCTCAGCGCTGGTCATTTTGCTCGTAGACAGCATCTCTTTTGCCGCCGGAGAGATTTGCACCTGATCCTTGCGGCGAGCCTTGCTCGTCCCTTCCGTGCGCCATTCATTTTGCTTCTGATAGGGATTGATGCCGCCTATCCGTTTTATATCGTTAATTTTCACTTTCTCCACCTCGTTATTTGCAAGAACTAAAAAAAGAGCCGATTACCTTTACAAGTATTATCGGCTCCAGTCAAGTCATATTTTATAGCGATGCAAGTGCAAATGAATGGTTATTCTAATTTCTTATAGCGGTCAAGTCCTTTATATATCTCTGCAGCATTCGCTGCCTCCGTCTCTTTCCTCGATTTCTCATCGTCCAGCATGCGCCGGGTATCCTTCGTCAGCCGCTTGCGGCAAGCGTCGCATAAGTGGTTCTCTCGAATCAATACGCCGCACGACTCGCACGGATAAGATAGGTTGGGAGCATCCATCATCGAGATTCGCCCTTCACGGATGAACTTCGTAATCTGTCTGATCGATACGCCCGTCTGATCCGACAGCTCCGTAATCATCGCACCTTTATTTTCCCTCAGATAAGTTGCGCATTTTTCGTACTCTTTATCGATGTCCCGCATGCACACCGGGCATACGTCTCTGAAATTTTTAGCGAATAGCTTGCCGCACCGCGGACAATTATCCAGGTTCATCATATCGGTTCTCCCCTTTGCTCAACGAAACCTTTATATATAGTTTAACGGAATTTCCCTGTATTTTCATTACTATTCAATCGCATTCAACAAACTTTCATCATTTCCCAGCACGAAAAGACCGTATTCGATGAAATACGATCTCTTATCGGAAGGATGTACGCTTTTCCTCTTATCGCTCTTACGACCGCGCCCATGTCAAAATATAAATGTCTGCCGGGCAAGGCAACGCCTTCTTTATAGCAGCCGCGCATGCGGAGGCCGTGCTGCCTGTCGTATAAATATCGTCGATGAGCAAAATGCGAAGCTCTGACGGTGCCGGGCTCTGTCCGCTGCCTGCAAGCAGCTGTATCTGCCTCTCGTTGACGGCAAATAGCGTGTGCGCATCGCGGAGCCGTTCGGCCCGCGTCTTGAAGCTCATCTTTTTCGTATGCCTTGTGCGTCTAAGCAAATGAAACAGAGGCAACTCATGCCTGTCCGACAATCCCTCTGCCAACTGACGAGCTTGATTAAAGCCCCGCTCCTCCGCACGCTCCCTGCTGATCGGTACATAGGTGATGGCGTCCCACAGATGTGACGCCTCCCGCTTAGAATGGTGTCCTTTCATGAAACGAACTAAAGTGACACATTTGTCCAATAAGCAGCTCCTGAAGCTCGTGCCATTGGTAAATTGCAGCTTCTCTCTGTTACGACCTGGATCGTGCTCGCTTGAAACCTCCGCTTGTCGCATAACTTGTTGCGATATCGCATGGAAGGGAGGCTCCAGCATGGCGGCAAGCAGCGGTGCCAGCGCCTCGTCTCCCCGGTACTTGTATCGGGCCAGCCATTCCCGCATGGCAGAACTGTATTGCACGGCGCTTCGATTCAAGCGGAACGACCGCTCGTCGTGCTGGATGCAATCGGGGCAGGGAATGCCTCGACCGCAATATCGGCAAGCAATTCGATTCAGCCAAGGGATGGCCTGCAAGCAAGACCCGCACAGCATTCGTTCAAGTTCTCTGGCGAATGACGGCACCTCTCCTACATAAGCTCCACGCAGCAATCCGCCGCATACAGAGCATGAAGCCGCTTGCGGCGATAGCCACTGCAGCGCCCGATTAGAGAAATCCCTGACAGATGAGATCACAGGGATGCCCATCATCTCTTCAACCCGTTCCACGGGCAAGATGACACTTTACAGGACAGCAGCGCTCTCATCTCTTCTCCTTGCGGCTCGTACCGGGCAGAAGAAAGCCTTGCTTGCGGGCAATCGTATTCATCGTCCGGATATGACTGCGCGCTTGCAGCTGCGAACTGTTGCGCTCGCTGGCGAAGAAGTAAACCTTCCCATCCGGGTCGTCTGCGGAACGCCCCGCCCGGCCTGCCATCTGGACAAGTGAAGCTTCGTCGAACAGAGAGCTGTCGGCATCCAGAATGAATACGTCGCTCTTCGGAATCGTGACGCCTCGCTCCAATATCGTCGTGGTCACCAGTATCCGGCAATCGCCGGCCCGGAATCGCTTCACCTTCTCCGCGCGCTCCGCATCCTGAGATGAAGTGGCTTCGATCAGGGATGTGCCCAGCTTCCTCATGAACAGCTTGGCCAGCGGCTCTGCATGAGAGATGCGCGATACGAACAGGAAGATCTGTGCCCCTCGCTCCAGCGATGAACGAAGCAAGGCTAAGAGTGTGGCAGGAAGCTTCCCGGTGCTTAGCAGCTCTTGCGTCTTCGGACTGCGCAGCAGCCTCGGCAATGGCAGCGGATGACGGTGATATCTGACAGGCACCCGGGCGTGCTCCAGCCTCCCGCGCTTCGCTTCGCGCTGCAGCTCTTTAGGCGGCGTAGCCGAGAGCAGCAGCTTGGGAGCGCCCGGCAGGCAGCATTTATCCGCTCCGTAATAGAGCATAGGGTCGCCGTGGTAAGGGTATGCGTCAATCTCATCGACGATGACCAGATCGAACGCCTCCTGGAAGCGGAATAGCTGATGCGTCGTAGACAGCGTGATCTGTCCCTGCTCCCACTTCTGCCCGCTCCCTCCGTATAACGTAACCACGCTAGCGTCCGGGAAGGCTTTGCGAATTCGGGGGTCCAGCTCGATGACCACATCGCGGCGCGGAGATGCGATTAACACTTTTCCGTTTCTTCGCAGCACCGATTCCACGAGCGGGAAGATCATCTCCGTCTTGCCTGCTCCCGTTACCGCCCACAGCAGGAACGGCCTGTTGGTTTTATTGTGCAGCCGGTTGAAAATGCCGCCGATCTGCTGCTTCTCCATCATCCTATGCTCAAGCACCCTAGTCCCATCTCCACTCGCACCAACACCTTTCACCGAATCGCCCATGTACACACCATTGCCCTCGGATAGCTGCCCTGCGTGAATGCGAACGAGGCTTTGCCCGTCGTCCGCTCCGCCTAACGGTCCAGTCTCATAGGCCATAATCGGCTGCAGAGTGCGGCTCCGCCCCCGTGACAGCGCTTGGCGGATACCTTGCGCAATACCCGCACCCCCCTCTGCAGCGCCGCTATCCAAGACAAGCCCCGGCCAGCGGCTGGTGCCCGTAAGCTTATTCCTCTGGAGGGAATCGCCGTCCTGTTGAATGCTGCGATTCTCTCCTCTGTCGCTGTTCCATGAGTAAGTATCCCCATTACGTTGTCCGCTCTTCCACATCTTGCGCCAAATAACCCCTCGTTTGCTCATGTTCATCGCATTTCGCTCCTTATTTTTGCCGCCTTGCGGCTTATTCTCTACAAAGGATAACGCCTTGGATGCTGCTGCGGTCTGTGCCGGACTAAGCCCCCATCTCCTCAGTCTGGTCGCTGCCGGCTCCAATGGCTGCTCAGGCCCTCGCTGTGTCCCGACATGCGGCTGATAGACACCGACGATCAGCATCTCGCATTCACGGCTTCGCCCCATCGTCAGGCAGGCTTCGCAATAAGCGCACTCCCGCCCGCAAGCTTCGCAATGCGTGCGTTGCAGGCGCGCCTCCCCGCTGCCGCACCGCAGGCAGCGGCTGCGCCGCGCAGCCGCGTCCGGCCGCCCGCCTCGATCGGCGGCGACCGCTCCGCTCAGGCGCACACGCCCCTGCAGGGATGCAAGCTGTATCGCTGCGCTCCAGCTTGCATCATCCGCGGGGCCGTGGGCGCCGAGCAAGGCTCGCGCTTCGCTGCCAAGCAGCGCGCGCCCCTGCAACAGCTCGGCGGCGAGCTTCGCCTGCGCCGCCAATTTCGCTCGCTCCGCCCCGCTCATCCCGTGACTTCGTGCCCTCTGCCCCAACTTCGCTCCCGTCCATCGTTCCGCCCTGCCTTGCATCCCGCCAGTGGCGCTCTTGCGGACTCTGCTGCGATCCCTTCTATTTTCTCTGCCGCTTCCGGATCGCTTCTCCCCGTCGATGAACCAGGCCATCCGCTCCAGCGCCCACGCCTCGCTGCCCTTCTTCCCTTCTGCTTCCCGCCGCCACCGCTCTGCGAATCCGCATGCTTCGCCGAATGAGAGCGCTTCCCGCCAATACCAGGCGACTGCAGCATCCCCTCTTCCGAACGCATCTTCGAACCAGTACGCATAATCAACACCTGAATGAATGGTCAATCCAGCCTGCCAGCCTTCGTTCGTCAGCACGACATACACATTTGCCCTCATCCTTGTCCCTCCCCAGAACGTAAAGAAAGCACACCGAATATACTGGTGCCAGACCAGCGTATTCGAGTGTGCTTCACTCTTCATTTTCAACCATTTATTCAATTACCAAAAATTATAAGCTAAAATGGCATTTTAGACAAGTCTGCTGGATTTTGTAAATCCACAATAACTGCATGATCCGCTTCCGTAACAATGCCTTCCGCCTGCAGCATCCACATCATATGAAATGCTTTGTCTTCTCCGTCATGTGAACGCTTCCCGTGCGGCATGGCATAATCGCCTCTAGCGGCCTCGTACCTCTGCACATGCACAGTATGCCCCGCTCTCTTCCATCGATCCACAATACCCCTCGTTTCATCCGATACGCCTCGATCTATTAACGTCAGCCGGACATCTCTGCCCATCCATCTGGAGAATCCCTTCAAAGATCTTAAATACCATTCCATATTGTTCTCATTATGATTGGCTATGAATACGAACTGCTTGCTGACTTGCCGGCGCCTGCGCCCCACCCAAAATGCCAGATGCACCAACACAGCCGCCATTGCATAACATCCAATGATCATTAGCAGAAGCTCGAACATGTCGGCCACCTCCTCTTGGTGACACTATATGCTTCACCGCGCCTATCGGTTACGGCTATTGGAGGCTTTTCCATACGGAATCGACAAAATACCCGATCGCTCAACAATATCACACATTTTTACACCCTTGCCGGATTTCTGGTATGTGTTATCATTTTTTTACCACAACTAAATTTTGCAGAAATCGCAAGTCTTTTGGGCGATAAATCTAGCTTTAAACGCTGTCGCTCATCTTTGAGAAGCCTCGATGGTGATTTTTTTAAATCATTAAACATATATTCGATATGTAGGGCAGATAACCGTCATTCAGCCTATTGACCCGGTTACTCACCCTTGAAAAGGACTTTTTGACCACATATGAAAACTATTCGCTGAATAAGGAGTGTGATCGCTTGCGGAAGCCGAAGAAAACTCTGTCGCTTTTGTTAGCCGTTCTAATGTTATTGTCTCTTTCACTTGGTACTATTGCATGGGCTGAGGGAGCCAGCGACGAATCGGTCACGGCTGCAGGAGACACCACTGTGCAACCTGCAGGGGAGCCGGAAGGCTGTACGCAATACAGCAAGCTGTTTAACCGAATCGACTTTCATCCCGACCACCCGAACACTTATATTTTCATTAATGGCGCTACGGCAACAGCCAAGTTCTCGACTGTACAAGATTGCGTGGAGGTCAGCTTCTCCGTCTACACCTATGAAAACACTCCAAAGCCCTATGAAGATCAAACGCACTATGCATCTTCATCCATGAAGTACGATACAGCCGGCAGCTACGAATTAACGATTGATATGCCGCCTTGCGGCAAAACGCAGCTGGACCTGTATGCCGGTCCCGTGCAAGAAACTCTAAATCCGGAATATGGCCATGACCACTTGACCTTAAGAAATTTCGTACTATATTCAGTAGATGATTGCACGACGCCGACACCGACGACCACTCCATCAGAGTCGCCTTCACCGTCGCCGACGCCTACAGAGTCTACTCCGCCGACGCCTACAGAGTCTACGCCACCGACGCCTACGGAGTCTACGCCGCCGACACCTACGGAGTCTACACCGCCGACGCCTACAGAGTCTACTCCGCCGACGCCTACGGAGTCTACGCCGCCGACACCTACGGAGTCTACACCGCCGACACCTACGGAGTCTACGCCGCCGACACCTACGGAGTCTACGCCGCCGACACCTACGGAGTCTACGCCGCCGACACCTACGGAGTCTACGCCGCCGACACCTACGGAGTCTACACCGCCGACGCCTACAGAGTCTACGCCACCGACACCTACGGAGTCTACACCGCCGACACCTACGGCGACTACACCACCGACATCTACGGCGACTACACCACCGACATCTACGGCGACTACTCCACCGACATCTACGGCGACTACACCACCGACATCTACGGCGACTACACCACCGACATCTACGGCGACTACTCCACCGACGCCTTCTGAGACGCCTCCGCCGTCTTCGACACCTGAAGTCGTCATCATCGAGGATGAAGATGTGCCTGCCGACGGAGGGCCGGGAGATGAAGAGCCTACGGAAGAGGTAGAGGAAGAAACCGTGCCGCTGGATAATCTGCCCAAGACCGGCGAATCCAGCCCGATTCCATATTACTTGCTGGGAACCTTCTTCACTGTATCCGGGCTGATGGCTCTGAAGCGCCGCAACCGCAGCAATCCTTAAGTATAAGAAGCCCGTGGAGCTAAGCTCCACGGGCTTCTTATTGCACTTCAAGCACGATGATCAGATGGTCACCCAGCCGAATTTGATGGAATTAATGACAGCTTGTGTACGGTCATCCACTTCCATCTTCTGCAGAATGCTGCTGACATGATTTTTGACTGTCTTCTCACTAATGAACAGATACTCGCCAATCAGCTTATTGCTCTTGCCCTCCGCCATCAGGCGAAGTACTTCCGCTTCCCTGCGGGTAAGCGGACTCTCTTCTGCCGATACATACTTCGCTCCCGTCTCTCTGGCCGCGGCAGCGCCCGACGCGACGCCCATCTCATCCAGATAAGTCATCCGGCGCAGCTGATTGATCAGCTTGCCCGTTACTTTCGGATGAATGTACGAATGGCCCTGATGAACGGAACGGATCGCATTGATCAGCGATTCCGCTTCCATATCTTTAAGCAGGTAACCTGTCGCCCCCTTGCGAAGCGACTCGAACACATAGCTCTCGTCATCATGTATGGATAAGATAATAACCTTGACGTTCGGGAACATTTCCTTCAAGCGCTCGGTCGTTACGACACCCGTCTCAATTGGCATGTTAATATCCATCAGAACGATTTCCGGCTCCGTATGATTGCAGAATTCCAGCACTTGGATGCCATCGCCGCATTCACCGATAACCTCCAGATCGTTCTCCATATTTAAAATTCGCTTCAAGCCTTCCCGGAATAATTGATGGTCATCCGCCAGCAAAATTTTGATCTTGCCGGAGCCATTAGACGATGTCTGATTCATTAGTTTCAGTCTCCTTTCTTCCTTCTGATGTCATAGGAATGTCGATCACAATTTTGGTGCCTTGACCAGGTTTCGAGTCAATATCCATCCTTCCTTCAATGAGTTCTACACGTTCCCTCATACCGACCAGACCGAAGTGGCCGTTGCGGTTAGTCAACTGTTCGACATTGCCGACGACGAATCCGGTGCCGTTATCCAGTATGGAGAGTGTGATGTTATCCTTCTTATAGCTGATCTCCAACACGACATACGATGCGTTCGCATGCTTCAGCACATTGGAGAACGCTTCCTGCACGAGGCGGAATATGGCCGCCTCCATAGCTGAAGGCAAGCGCAGCTCCTTGCCCGACAGCTCGAAGACGGTATGCACTCTCGACTTCTCCTCGAAGTCTTGCGTGAATTTGCGCAGCGTCGGCACCAGGCCCAGATCATCCAGCGCCATGGGGCGCAGATTGAAGATGATTTTGCGGATTTCCTCCAGTCCCGAACGGACTTGTCCCTTCAGATCGACCAGCTCCTCCTGAACAAGCTCGAAATCCTGCTTCATCAGCATCCGCTCTGCAATCTCCGTACGCAATACAATATTGGCGAGCGATTGTGCAGGGCCGTCATGAATCTCCCGCGCAATGCGCTTGCGCTCTTCCTCTTGCGCAAGTATAATCTTCAGCCCCAGCAATTGACGGGTCTTCGCTGATTCCAAAATGCGAGTAACCTGGTTCAGATCGCCCGACAAGTACTCCAGTACAACATTCATTTGAGAGCTGATGACCTCGGCCCGCTCAATCGATCGCTCGACATTGCGGACACGCTTCTGCAAGTCGTCCCTGCGCGCTTTCAAATAATTTTCTTTCTCGCGATAGACCATCAGATCCAGTTGGATGCCCGTGGCCTTCTCATAAGCTGATTTGATGTCCTCCTCCTTGAAGCGAACGAAGTCGCGGCTGACCTCCGTCAATCGGATACGGGCCAGCCGGTACTCCCGCTCAAGCTGGTCCACCTTCCCAATCGTGCGGACCGTCTCTTCAATGACTCCTTCGAGCTCTTGCTCCAGCGTCTCCAGCTCGGCTCGCGCCGTCTCGCATATTTCGAATATTTGATACTTGCTGTTCTCCATCACCTTAATGGCGTTGGCAATGACACTATTGATATCCACGGTAAGGTGATCCACTATGCTTATGGCACCCTCTCTTTGACAAAAGATATACTCTTTTATCATACCACACTTTAACGCTTTTACTGAATAATTATCATACGCTTCTCATCATCGTAATCGACGTCGAAGCCCAGCTTCTCCGAGAACAGCCTTACCGGAATTAACGTTCTGCCGTTGCGGGTGAACGGTGCTACCTCGGAAGGATAGCTCACCCCGTCCAGCATATAGCCCTTCTTGCCGATATTCATCTCCAGCATCTGATTGCCGCGCAGCACGGTCACTCTTCGCGTCTCGTGCTCATACAGCACCTCTGCGCCCATCGCTTCGGTGACGAAGCGCACCGGCACATACGAGGAACCGTTCAGCAGAATCGGACCCGCTTCCAGCTTGATCGCCTTGCCGTCGACCAGCGCCTTCGTCTGCCCCACCGTCATCGTAATTTGAGACCTCGGCGGCTCCGTCACGGATGCGGAAGTGCGCAGCTCGATGTTGTCGATGGCCACGGCTCCCGCTGGCTTGCGCTTGTCGCTGTCCTGATCGATCGTGACGACGTAGACCCGCTTCAGCTTGGCAGGATAGGCAATCTTTTGAGAGCCCAGATCGATATGCATTCGCTTCCAGCCATCCCAGTTCAGCTCTTTGGCGACATCCACCAGATGAACGGCGCCGTCCGCTCCGATAATTTCCGCGCGCAGCCAGTTCTTGCTGTTGTCGCTGTACACATCCATGCTCATCGTGCTTGGCGAGCCGGAGAGCGTTCGTCCATCACTGCCGAATACGGCATAAGACGCTTTCGTGCCCGTCCCTTCCGTGAAGTCGTAAGCAATCTGCAGCGCTCTGCCCTTCTTCTGACCCGGCAAGTCGCTGACGAGCTTCACGCCGCCTTTCGTCGTCTCCTTCGGCGTCACTTGCGATGTAATGGCGTAGCGGGACACCTCGAAGTCCTCGACGACAGTCACCTGTTCTCCTTTGACAAAAGGCACCATCGCGCTGGCTCCGTCATAGCGGGCAATCGCATAGCCTACTTTCGCATCCTTTTCCACACTGTCCACCGTCACAACTCCATTGCTGTATGAGCCTTCGAAGCCGACAAATTCCCACTCCAGCGAATCGCCGGACAGTTTGTACGCTTTGCCGTTATTCAGCTTCACCGTTATAGGAACGCTAAGCGTGGAGCCCGGAGTCAGCATGCCTGCCGACGCATTCACCTTGATCGACGCAATATCCTCCTTGCCGATGACTTGAATGTCATACTGCGACTTCACGTCGCCCGACTTCACCGTAATGGCAGCCTTTCCGGTCGCCGTCGCCGTGAACGTTCCGTCCTCCATGCTGCCCGCCTTGCCGGACACTCCCCACTCCAGTGTAGACTTGTCCACCTGATATGGGTTGTAGTACGTATCATAGCCGTTCACTGAATAAGTGGCGCTCTGTCCCTTGAACATCACATTGGAGCCGCCTACGATCAAGCCCTTCAGCGCGCCTGCAGGCGCGGACGTGAATACGCCGATGCCGTTGGCAACGTAGCGCTGCGAGCCTTGCTGCGTGGAGTGCGCCAGCTTGATGCCGCTCTGGCCCAGCGGACGCTCCGTCATCGTCGTAGATCCGCCGCCGTCCAGATTAAGCCCTTTATAGACGCCGAGCTGGACCATCACCTGCTGCAGCTCCTTCAGACTGAGACCCGTATTGCCATCCGCTCTCTCGCTCGTAATCAGATAGACCTTCTTGCCGTCCTTGGAGTAACCGACCGCAGAACGCGATGTATAAGCCGTACCGCTGACCCCCGCGATATCTCTTGTGAAGATGGAAGGCGCCCCCTTGTCCACCAGCAGCGTATGCCCGCCCATAAGCATGTCCAGGGAAGCCGGATCGACTACTTTCCCCGTCGACTGCGATTTCAGAGTGTACTCCGCCTGAAGCGGCTGACCAATACCGAGATTCTCCCGGACGAACTTGGCCGCCTCGCCATTTGCCCGCAATATAAATCCATTCTCCGGAATGGGATCGGCGATAGGCGCTTCATATGTAATCTGCTCAATCACACCGTCGATGACCAGCACCTCGGTAGGCTTCGTTGCAGAGTTAGCAGGACGTTCCGCCCCCCCCCATGCATTCGTGTAAATGAACATTTTATTGACATGGCTGTATGTCTCGCCCTCCTTCTCGGAGAAGTAAGAAGACTGATTCAGCCCTTCCAGCGGAAAGACGCCGCCATTCTGTGCCGTTACGCTTCCTGTGAAAGCAAACGCGTCGACAATCGGCTCGCGCTCCTTCGTCACGGCAAAGGCATACATGCCTTTGAGAGATGACGGACTGGAGATGAGCGTGCCGGAAGTAACTTGTGCGCCTAGCGGCGCTCCTTCATTGGTCATGACGAACACGTCGCCGTTAATGCCGCCGACCGCGCCATTGTCCTTCGTCATATTCATCAAGTGATTTTTCTGTCCTGTACTGTTGTTGACACCGCTCATCGCATTCAATGATATATGCGGATTCGATAAATCCACTTCAATGACATGCACGGCCGTCTTCACCGACTGGCCCTTCCGCGTCGTATGCCACATATAATCCAGTCTCTTCGCGCCAGACGTCAGCATGGACTCGCTTTGCAGCTTCAATACCGGAGCGGATGACGCGTGTACAGATTCCATTATGGATTGCTGCAGGCGATCCGGCATGAGCTCCGCTATCGGCCCTGCGAGCATACTGCCGCTAATGACGACGACGATCACCTTTCTTCCAATTGCTCTGCCAACCTTGTGATGACGCTTCTTCTTGCTGCTTGCTTCCATCCGCATGATTCCAACAACTCTCCCATCTCTATGTATCTACCTCATTAGACTACGAGAATGGGAGAAAAGTTACGTTCATAAAAGACTACTATCGTCATCCAATTTCTGAAAGAAAAATATTATGTAGGCTGATGGCCCTATACGAAGAAGCGCCCGCTTTAAAAGCGAGCGCTATGAACGTCCACCCTATTGGGTTAGAAATCCCGCCTTCTCCAGCAGCCTCATAATCATGACTGCTCCCTCCGCGCGGGAGGCATTCGTCGTCGGGCTCAATCTCGTCTCGGACTTGCCGTTGATAATGCCAAGGTGGATCGCATGCGCCACATCCTCCTTCGCGTAATCGCTCAGCTCCCCCTTGTCCCGATAGACATTCAGATAGGAATCCGCCGACTGCGGCAGTTGCTCCTGAAGACCCGCTACTTTCGCCGCACGCATCATCATGACCGCCATGTCCTGACGCTTGATATAACTGTTAGGCTTGAACGTATCGCCCGACGTGCCGTTCACGATGCCGGCTGCAGCCGCAGCGCCGATGTAGGCGCCCATCGCGGTATCCTTGTTGACGTCCTTGAACTTGGCCGCGGCTTCCCGGTTGCCGCCCAGTCCCAAGCCCTTCGCAATGTAGGTCGCGAATTCGCCGCGCGTGATGGATTTGTCAGGCGCATACTTCGTGACGCTATGCCCCTCGACGATAAATTTGCTTGCCATCATCTCCACCTCGCGAGCTGCCCAATGCTTGCTCAGATCAGTGAAGCTCTTGTCATGGCGGACAAGCGCATAGGCGCCGCTGCCTTGCCGCTTGAAGCTTGCAATTGTCCTGCCGTTCTCCTTCTTGACCGAAGTCGGAACATAGGACAATGTGCTGGTTACCGGGTCCAGCCAGACCGCTGCCAGCTGGCTGGCGTCTACGCTATAGCTTGTTTGCAGCGTGTGGGCCAGGTAGCCTTCGAATTCCGTTACTTGTTGCTTGGAGGTTCCGTTCACGATCATGACCTCGTAATGAACAGGTCCGTTCACGATCGAGGCCTTGCTGGACGAGATGGCTGTCTTGAGTGAAGTCGCAGCCGTTGTCGTACCTTTATCAATCGAGATGACCAGCTGCGTATTGACATTGTTCCCGGCTGCCATCTTGGACAGCTCATACAGATCGACTGCACTTAGCGGAAGCTCGTAGGTCATATCCCCGTGCTGAACGACGAAGATGACATCTCCTTGCTTGCTTGCCATATCCAATGCCGCGATCGAGACGCCTGCCATGGCCGCTTTCTCATAGTCCGGCACCTTGAACACGATGCGCGGAACAGTTATGCCCGCTTCCCTCGCTTTGGCTACCGCCATGACGAATTTGTCGTTCTTGATCGCATACCGCTTCGTCGATTGCCCCGACGGCGACAGATCCGTCGTTGACGTTGCCGCCGACGTCTTGATGCCGACTCCCCCGCCATCCGCCGCCTCGAAATCGCCGGTCAAGGAGTCCAGCAGCGAGGTCTGATTGGCGACATTCATATTCGTGAAGCCGTTGACAAGCCCGCCGCCGATCGTCTTCAGACCTGTATTGCTGCTAATATAGGATACCTGAGCGGCATCTCCCGCATTCGCGGCGGAAGCCAAGGTAAGAATAACGGTATTGCCGGTTACCTGCACGTTGCTGACCAGGCGAATCGTACTCTTCACATTGACAACGAACTGGCTCGTTGTCGGAATGGAAGACTGATTCAATACCTGATTGAACGTGAGCGTCAGAATGTTCCCTTTCAGTATGGCACCTTGCAGCGTGCCTGTCTGCCCCGTTCCCGTGCCGCTGTTCGCGACAATATTCGCGAAGGAGGCGGCAGGATTGCCATTGTAATCCTTCAGCGCATAGCTGGAGCCAATATAAGACACCTTCGTGACGGCTCCCGAATCGATCGCCTCATTAACGGTCAAGACGACCGTATCCCCCGAGACGCTTGCGCTCAATACGCTGCGAAGCTGTCCATCGACCGTTACGCTGTATTGATAGCTTCCTGGTGCTGTGGTCGAGTTTAACGGCTCGTTATATTTGATCAATATCGCATTGCCGCTTGCGGTTATGAACTGCACGTACGGCGCATAATAATCGCCGCCGTTATTGTTGCCGTTGTTGCCCTCGCGTACATTATAATTGCTGAAGCCATTCACACGATTGCCGGAAGTGCCGGTAAGCGGATAGCTCGACGGCGAGTAGGTCACATGCACGCTCTTGTCGCTCGGTATGTTGTTGGACAACGTCAATTGGATGACAGATCCGCTATGCCACATCGATAGAATTGAATAGTTGCTTCCACCTACATTGACGGAAAATTGCGTATGCGCGTACTCGCTGACAGCCATTAACGACTCGCTGAAGTTCAGCCGGACCGTGTTGCCGGATACAGAGCCGCTGGAGACGACCGGATTCGTGCTCGTATAACCGTTGGATACATCCATATTGGAGATGGATGCCGCCTCGTTGCCGGATATATCCTGTACTAGCCCCGTTGACGGCTTGGAATAGGATAAGATGACCTTCTGATTGTTGCTTACAGAGCTAGCCAGCGTCAACAGGACCATATTCCCTTCAATTTTGACGCTGGTCACATTTCTTGGCGCCCCTGCGACCGTCACATAATAGCTGGCCGGAGTCGGCTTCAGCTTAGTATTCAGCGGCTCATTATAGATAAGCCGGATAACGGAGCCGCTGACCTCAGATTTCGCGACGGTCGGCGCCGTCTTGTCCCCACCAATCGTCTTGAAGGTCCACTGGTATTGATTCTGAATGCCGATGAAGCTGTTGCCTACCAGGTCGGTAATAGCGTTCTCTTCAATGTAAATATAGTAATCCTTGTCCTGCTGCAGATCCTGGCTCGGCTGAATGAACATTCGCTTCGTATTGCCGGAATCTACCCAGAAGTTAGCCTCTACGGAAGGGACCGATGCCGATGAGGTTATCGGGTGGAAATAGATTTTCTCTGTTCCCGGAATTACAGGCGTATTGAAGGTTGCCGCGAAGCGCGCGCGTACCGCCACAGCCGTAGCATTGTTGGCCGGACTTAACGCATCCAGCTGCGGTCTGTCCGTATCCTTGGATACGGTGAAGGTCCAGCCGGACGTGCTGGAGATGCCGCTGTAGAAGTTGCCTGCGCCGTCCCGAATCGCGCGGTTGCCGATCGTCACATAGTACCTTGTATTGTTGATGAACGACTTGGCAGCTTCTCCTCCAATCGCCG
The DNA here is from genome assembly GCF_025567625.1 of Paenibacillus sp. J5C2022. GTDB lineage: Bacteria > Bacillota > Bacilli > Paenibacillales > Paenibacillaceae > Pristimantibacillus. The sequence goes on from NZ_JAOQJC010000006.1 coordinate 116,376, forward strand.
AGGTGGCATCGATGACCAGTTCCTTCGTCCCCCCGCCCTTCACCCGCTCTGAAGTCATCGGAATGCTGCGGAACAATGCACCGCCTATGGATTGGCGAATTTCTATGTTGCCTGTGTGCGGATAGACAGGCTCGTTGAACGTAAGCTCAAGCTTCGACTGCGCACTGTTCGCAGAGCTGCCGCTGCCTGGCTTGTATTTTGTCACATAAGGCGCCGAGTTGTCGTTGCCATATCCTGTACTGAAGTTCCAGACCGTTGCCGCAGGTATGCCATAGAACCATTCGCTGGCGTTAGGGTCCGGCTTGGAGAAGGCACCTGGCTCAATAAGCACATAATAGGCCGTATTGGCCGCGAACGGATAGCTGGGATCGATCGTTGCCGAGCTGCCGTTAACCGTTATTCTTGAAGAGGTTGCCTGGAGACGCTCGAACAGCCCATTATCGCTTACTTTGCGTATTTCAATATATTTGCCGTTATTGGCTTGTACGTTCTGATCGAATTGGATGGTCAAGTTCGTATCGATCGGTACGAGAGCCGCGTCGTCTGCAGGATTAAGGGGCGAAGAACTCGCCATGTTCACAGGCGCTGGCGCTGTCGTGAAGCTCCATGAGGAGCCTGGATAGCCGTTGCCCGACGCGTCCTGGAAGTTATCGCTTGCTATCGTTATCGTATATGTCGTATTCGGAAGCAGTGCACTGTCAGGACGGACAATAATCTGTGAAGAACCGCTGCCTGTTACGCCGCTCGACGTGACGGGAATATATCTGGTGTCGTCGGTTGAACTGATTCGGATGGAGCCTTCCGCTACATAGACAGCCTCATCGAAAGACAGCGACAGCGTCGTTGTAATCGGCACATTGCTGCCCTCCGGCAGTCGTGTCACATGGGATGGACGTTGATTGTCCTCTTGAGCGACCGTACGGAAATTCCATGTCGTTGCATTCTGAATGCCTGCATATGCGGCGCTGTTGGATACATTCAAGAATGCGCCTGCATCAATCAGCACATAATAATCCGTATTCAGCTCGAACTTGCCGCTCGTTCCATTCAGATAAGGGTTGATCGTTACCTCGCGCTGATCCGAGGAATTGATCCACACCTGACTAGAAGTAACGCTGATGCTTTCAACCAATTTATTAGTTCCGGATTTGTAGATGGCGATATTGGCCGTATAAGGCCCCTTCTTTACCTTCTCGTCGAACGTTATTTTCAGATCCGAATTAAGCGGTACGCTTGTCAGGTTATCCGCCGGCGAATAACCTGACGCTACAGGCCCTCCAGTTGCCGCCGATACGCCTGTCGGTTCCGACCATCCATACAGGCCTAACTGAAGTACCATAATTAAAGCAATGAAGATTGACAGCTTTCGGATACGATACATCTCTTTTCACTCCTCAAAAATTACACTCGTACCTTCTTTTTCGGTCTTGGAGCTTCAAAAATTTAGGTTCTTGCCGATTTTGCTTCGCTAGCCCTACAATGGCAGCATAAAAACGCCGTTACTCCCATCATGGAAAATGACGGAAGAAACGGCGTTTATGTTGCGTTTCATCGATATATTTGGTTTGGCTTACAGTCCGGCGTCAGCCTTCAGCTTATCCGCTTTGTCGACGCGCTCCCACGGCAGGTCGACATCGGTACGGCCGAAGTGACCATACGCCGCAGTCTGGGAGTAGATCGGACGGCGAAGATCAAGCATTTTGATAATGCCTGCGGGACGAAGGTCGAAATTGCTCTTAATGATCTCGACGAGCGTCTCTTCGGCAACTTTGCCCGTGCCGTACGTATCCACGTTAATGGATACAGGCTGAGCAACGCCGATCGCGTATGCAAGCTGAATCTCGCACTTGTCCGCAAGACCCGCTGCCACGATGTTCTTCGCTACGTAGCGCGCTGCGTATGCAGCGGAACGGTCAACCTTAGTCGGATCTTTGCCGGAGAATGCGCCGCCGCCATGACGCGCGTAGCCGCCATACGTGTCGACGATGATTTTGCGTCCAGTCAGACCAGCGTCGCCTTGCGGTCCGCCGATTACGAAGCGTCCAGTCGGATTGATGAAGTATTTCGTTTCATTGTCCAGCCATTCCTGCGGAACGACAGGGAGAATGACTTGCTCCATAATGTCCTTCTGAATCTGCTCAAGCGTTACTTCTTCTGCGTGCTGAGTAGATACGACAATGGTGTCGACACGGACCGGCTTGCCATCCACATATTCAATCGTCACTTGCGTCTTGCCATCCGGGCGCAAGTAATCCAATGTATCGTCCTTCCGGACTTCCGACAAGCGACGTGCGATACGATGAGACAGTGCGATAGGCAGCGGCATCAGCTCAGGCGTTTCGTTCGTTGCGAAGCCGAACATCAGGCCTTGGTCGCCGGCGCCGATATCTTCATTCTCTAGCTTGATATCCTTGCCATCGCGCGACTCAAGCGCTGCGTTAACGCCTTGCGCAATATCCGCAGACTGCTCGTTCAACGAGGTTAGTACAGCGCAAGTACTGGAATCGAAGCCATACTTCGCGCGCGTATAACCGATTTCTTTGATTTTGCGGCGAGCAATTGCAGATATATCAATAAAATCCGCTTTACTGCTGATCTCACCAATAACAAGTACGAGCCCTGTCGCTACAGATACTTCACACGCAACGCGCGCATTAGGATCTGCCTCCAGAAATGCATCCAGAACCGCATCGGAGATCTGGTCGCAGATCTTATCCGGATGGCCTTCTGTAACTGACTCAGATGTGAATAAGTGGCGTCCTTTAACCGACATCCGTATCAACCTCCAATAACCTGTATAATTACCCTACAACAAACAGAAACGGCTTACACCGTCCTATGGCGGCACAAGCACGTTTCACATTGTAATATATGGCCGATATTAGTACAAATCACATGATACCGAAAATGTCGCTTAGTGTCAATGGATGCCGCTTATTCCAATTACAGCGTAAACCCCGCGCCCAATGCTTGCTCGGCCTGCGCAATGAGCCGCTTCGTGATCTCTCCTCCGACCGATCCTGCCTGTCGGGTAGAGATAGCCGACCAGTTGACACTGCCTGAAGCGCCGCCTGATGATGCAGTCCCCAGTTCGCCGCCGAACTCCGTATCCGCACCGCCTCCGGCAAAGCTGCTGTTCATGAGGCCCAGCTCCGCAGCGATTTCATATTTCATTTGATCAAGGGCCGCCTTGCAGCCCGGAACAACCTTCTGATTGGAACGACTCATCCTTAAGCACCTCCATGAAGATAAGATTACATCTCTAATGTGTCTCCATATCGGCGCTTTCAAGCGTATAATCTATTGTCATTCCGGGCAAATTATGTCACAGGCTTACTTTAATGTATAAGGCCCCTTCACCAGTACGGTCAAAGGCTCCTTATAGCCTTCAGCGGCTTGAATGCCTCTGCCTTCGCGCGGGAACCAGATCAAATGATTTTTCGGTACGGGAGAACCGCTCTTGATGTCTTTGCCCTCTGTCACGTCGGAAATGCCGTTCGTATCAGAGCTGTATGCGACAGCGTCGCCTACGCGAACAACAACTTCAGTACCGGCATCCGCCATCAGGATCTGTCCGACGGGTACTTTAACGACTTCCAGCTTTACGCTGGCGGTAGTACCATCATTTGTGCTCGTGTTGTTGCTACTATTAGAATTGCCGCCGTTAGACGAGCTGCCCTTTAGCTTCGCGATCTGCTCGTCGACATAACTCTTTGTCACGACAGGGTCTTCGGCGGAGCCTGGAACTAGCGAGATGCCATCGCCTTCTACAATTGAAGGCCATAAAGTCCCGATCCAAATACCTGCACCTAGAACAGCAGTAGCTGATGCGATTTTAACCAGTTTCCCTTTCACCGCTATCTCGTACTCCCTCTCTGTCATTCCTATTTATTCGAGATTTGGAATTGACCGTATTTTTTCGTCCCAAGCAGGCGCTTATAGCCGTCAATCTCTTCATAAACGCTCACACTGTAACCGCCGTACATCATATTGGCAAGTTGCGTTCCTTGAATAGGAACAATGAGTTCATTATCCTCTCCGACTTCTAATCCTTCACCCGATTCCGGTTCGATCGCCACTGAAGTGCCATATGAATGCGATCCGTTAGTTACCTCAAAGTAAAGCTTCTTCTCTTGTTCGTTCACATCATAAGCTCCAGATTGGAACAATGTATAGTTAAATTGCAGTTTCACATTGGATACATCGATAAGCATCGTATTAAGCTTATGAAGGGTGAACTCATACGGCTCCAGCTTCAAATCATGCAGAACATCTTGTACCGGATTGTCAATCTTCGGCAGGTTGAATGCACTGGCCGAGATGAAGCTGTCTGGCGTCCCTTCCGGAGTACTGTATTTTCCGTCTTGAACCGCTTCACCGATCAGTAATTGTGTATCGCCATCGTCCACAAACGTTTTTGGCACTGGAGCCATGACCGAAATTATCGCACTGCCGTCCGGCTTGATACGCGTTTTTACATTAGCCAGCTCTGCATCAATGAATTGTCCATCTCCAGTTTTAAAGTAAGCTTTCAGCGCTGGAAGAGTGCTGTAACGCGTTTCTTCATTGGTGTACTTGAACTCGGCATACAACATGTCGTTATCTTTGCCTTCGAACAAGAAGTAGTTCATGAAGTCAACCGCTGCTCTTCTGCCAATCGAATCGATCTTATACTTGTCTAGCGGGCCAACTTCCGCTATATCGTTCACCTCATCAAATTTGAACAATCCGATGCTTTGCTTCGACTTCTCATTCACTTCGTCAGATAGATTAACGCTCACTTCATTGAACTGATACGTATAAGGCACCTTCGTCGAAATGACATAACGTGCAGACTTCTTCGGTCCAATAATACCTTCACTGTTTAGCTCAATAAGCTGTACATTTTCTTTGTTGATCAACAGACCATTCAAGCGCAAGATTGCATCCAACTGGGGAATAGCTTGATATTCCTTCCCGATATTTTCAATATCCACGTGAATATTGAGAATATCCTGATTCCCCCATGGCAATCTTTCTACTTTCTCAATATCCACCTCATATATTCCTTTATCGGATTTATATGATTTTTTCGTTACACCTTCCATTTCCTCAAGCTTGGATAGTTTAAAGGCAGCTACGACATACTCGTATGAATTCGTCTCGCTTTTTGGCTGCTTGACGAGCAATGTCAGTCCTTCCTTCACCTTATCGGGAATGGCAGCTTGCAGAACTAGCTCTTGTCCGACTCCTGGAACCAATTGCGAAGCAGATTCCGTATCGCCTGCCGATATTGGATATCTGGTTCCGCCTGCTGTCATCAGTTCGTATTTATATCCCGGCAGATCAACAGCTTCCTGCCCTTTATTTAACCAATTTGTCGTTAAAATAATTTCATTTTGTGAACCATTCTGATAATTGTATACATTTGCTATTGAAGCCTCAACAGGAATGCTATCGATCGTAAGTTTTGCGACAGCTTTTTCATCAACAACGAAATCGCTCTGTTGGCCCCATCCAATATTGTAAATGCCAATCGGCATTTCCACTTTACTTTCGGAATCTATCGTTGTGACTAAAATTTGCGAGCTTGTTAAATCTATCGAATTTTTAAGCGACGTGCGTAAGGAGCAAGCAGCCTTTTCCCCTGCCGCCAAATTGGGTTCTCCCACTTTCTCAGCAGCAAGCTTCACGACCAGCCCTTTACTCGTTTTCAAATAAAACTGATAATCCGGGAGTGTATATTCATACATCCCCTGGTTTTCCATTTGGAATGCAATCTGAATTTGGTTGTAATCCCCCATCGTGAATTTCGAACCAGCGTTCAAAAACGTCTTAATTTTGTGATTGTCTCGCGTATCGACATAATAAGCATTTTGCGGTACGGCATTTGCATAGTTTGTTACTTTGGCTTGACCAATGACTCGTGTGTAATTCGGCAAGGAAAAGTCCCACTTCACAACCTTGAACAGCAAATCGGAATAGCTCAAAGATGAATTAATATCGGAGTAAAATACAAAGTCTCTCGATGTTTTTGCTGATACGATTGTCGATTTATTCTCTCCGGACAGCTGTTTAACAGGATATTTAGCACCTGAACCTGAGTGCAGCTCGACCCAATAATCCATGAAATTAAGGCTCGTATTGTCGCCATTATGTACAGTTAACGTATAAAACACTCGTTTTTGGCTGCTGTTATATTGAAAGTAGATATCCTTAATTTTGATATAGCTATTGGAAGAAAGCTTAAACGTTTTAAAATCAGCACCTTTAAATGCTGTCATCTTGTTCGTCTGCGCTTGCGTCGCAGCTGGCTTTGCTTGGTCGGCTGAGGCCAGCGGTACATTCACGGTCGATATCGCTACGCTGGAAGCAATCATAATCGATGCCGACACTTTAATCGTTCTTTTCATGTATCGTCTCTCCTTTGAAAGTATCGTTACATAATTAGACGCTTCAATCTCTAATTTGTTTCAGGTTCGAGGTGAAATAGCAATAAAAAAAGAACCTCCCGAATTATCGGGAGGTTCTTGGTTATAGCTTACAATTAGCTGTTAGCTACAACTTTAACAGAGTAGTTCTCTCCACTCGATCTGGAGATAAATCTTACAGAATAGCTGTCACCTGCTTCAACATTGGTAATCGAAACATTTTGTACAGTTTCACCATTGTTGTTAACAACCATGTTTGGAGCTGTTACATTATCAAGATTCGTCACTGTAGCAGTGAATTGACCCATATTAGCAGCAGTCATTACTACACCGAATTGATCCTTAACTTCTACAGTAGCAAATACTTGGCTAAGGTTTGCAACATTTGCAGATGGACCTTGAACTACTCCATCAGCTGCTGTCAGGCTGCCTGCATCTTTTTGTCCGAAAGTCTTAGGCACCAAAGCCTCGTCAGTTACAGTAATATTGTTCACAATGTTTTCACCTGTTGCCAGAATAGTTACATTGAAAGTGCCGTGTAACTTACCGTTGTTCCAGCTGTAAGTGGAACCTGCTACAGTTGCATTAGTTGCAGAAATCTTGTTCGTACCTTGATCGTAAGTCAATGGAGCTGTAACTGTAACACTATATGCAGATGTAGGAAGTGTTACAGACTCACTGCTATTGATTTTACCTTTAACTTCAACTTTTTTGTCATGAGCAGATGTTTTATTGCTGATCATGTCAATTGCAGTTACTTCGTAAGAGTCGATTGCTGAGTTATCAACTACTTTGAATGTGAAGTTGTCAAGTGTAGAAATCACTTTTTCAGGAGTAGTGCCTACAGCAAGTTTAATCAGTTCAACTTTAACACGCTCGCTACCTTTAGCAGCTGCTGTCAGAGTAAGAGAATCGCCACTTACATTCAGTGTACCGAAACCAGTTACTACATTTGGAGTACCGTCAGCAGCAGATACAACTGCTTTGTATCCACCAGCACCCAGCAAATCAGCAAGCTTCATGTCACGACCAAATTGGTCTTTTACGATGATGTGTTTAGGCTCAACTGTTACAGTAGCGTCAACCATCATGTTTTTATTAACATCCAATTTGGAAACCGATTCAGCAACGCCTGCGTCTTCAACATTAATTGACAATTGAGAGTTGTTAGGCGTGCCAGTTACAAAAGAAGTCAATACAACATAACCTTTTGTGCTAGGAGCAGTCCACTCAATATAAGCTTCTTTAGTGGAATAGTTTTGTTTCAAAGTAACGGCGCTGCCGGCGGTTGCATTAAGGGTAAGCTTACCACTCAGCTCACTGTACTTCTTCAGCTGTTCGCCATTTTGATCGTATGCAGTGAAAGGAATCTTCACAGTCTGACTAGCAGATACAGTCTTATCAGGTGCTTCCAGAGTAAATGTTGTCAAAGTAGCAGCCTTTTTGACAGGAACTTCAATCGTATCTACTTTACCGCCAAACAATGTTTGAACGCGAACTGTGTTTGTACCTTCGAACACAAGCGTTCCGTTTTGTGGTGCTGTCAAAGGAATACCAATCTTGTCGTTGTTTGGACCTTGACCATCCAGCGCTTGATCTTTGTCAATCATGAACAGCATTGGGTTTTCAACAGATGCGAATACGCCTGCTTTGAATTGATCAAGTGTAACAGAGTTGCCGTATTGGTCTTTAGCGTCGACCAGAACAACGAAGTCAGGGAAGTTAGAATTAGTCATCAATTCTTTTCCATCTTGGTGGTACACTTCCAGGATTTCCACGCTGTCAACCATCGCTTGACGGTCAACTGTGAAAGTTTGGGAAGCAGTTACACCATAAGAGCTCAAGTTTAGAATTGCATTTACATATACTGTTTCACCGAAGTAGAAATTGCTGTTTTGGCTGCCCGATGACAGCGTCAGAACACCATTGCTAGTCGATGTAGTCACGCCGGATTTGCCGACTTGGAAAGTCAACGAACCGCCGCTTGTTTTAGTTACATCTTCTTCGAATTGGTTGATGATTTTATAGCCAACACTTACTTTACCATAGTCAGCTTCGTTTGTTTGAGATCCTGTTACAGTACCAAGAGCCAGTTTGTCGCTTGTGAACTTGATCTCAGTAACTTTCTCATCTTCAGCAGTGAACTCGGATACGAGATCATCAGAACCAACGCCAGTAACTGTTACTGTAGTTTCACCAGCACGCAGCTTGGAAGAAAGTTCAAGCTCAGCAGCTTTTTTATCTTCAGAGAAAGAAGTTTTTACTACATCACGTGTAGATGCACCGTTTTTAACAGCGAACTTCACTTTGGACTCGTCAACAGGCTTGTTGAACTTCACGGAGATTTTCTTAACGCCTGCTTGCTCAGCATCAACTGCTGGGCCTTCAACCAGACCAAGAAGCTCTTCCAGAGTCTCACCGTTTTCGCCTACTTCAGTTTTCAGAGCAGTTACGATACCAGTGTAAGTTTCGCCGCGAAGCGCGTTAGCGTCGAAGTCAGTGTCTTCAGTTGCGAAGCCAAGAGCAATCGCATCTGCTTCAACTTCTTCGTATTTCGCTTCTGGATTAAGTACGCGAATCAACAGTGCCAAGAAGTCGCGAGTTTCCAGCTCATCGCCAAAACCGAATTTAGTTTCGGATTTGCCGTTAACCAGACCTTGCTCAACTGCCCAAGAGATGTAACCGTCGTAGTAAGAGTCAGTTACGTCCTCGAAGCTGTGAGACTTCTCAGTGTCTTTCGCTTCAGCTTCTTCACCCACCAGACGGGAAAGAAGAACGACCATATCTTGACGCTTCCAAGTTTGATCTTCTTTCAGATCGCCATCTTGGTTACCTTTAATAACGCCAAGCTCTTGCAAATATTCGCCAGCAGGAACTTCAGTTTCTGCAGCGGATGCTACAGCTGCGAACATGGAGAAGACCATGCAGATCGCAACTAACAGTGATAAACTTTTCTTCATAACCTTTTTTTCTCCTCCTCTAAATTGCTTCGGTTGTTGAGAGTTTTGTTTGGATAATGAATTGCTCGTTTCCCCCATAGCCGATTCACCCCCTTCCCAGAGTAGAGCACTAATGTATAAATGATGTCTACGTACATGGTTAACCCTTTGTAAGCTCATGTAGTAGAAACTCGTAAACCATGAAAGAATAGATGCTAGATTGGCCGCATCACTATAACATTATACAATGGGCTACCCATACCGTAAAGAGGAAGTTGAGAATTCATTCCATTTCATTCCCAGACCGGCCCCATGAGCCATTATGTATGCCGCATTGTGCTAACGTCATGTATTTAAACGTTGGTTGCAAAGAAAAGTTGCGATATCCCCGAAAAAACTTTCTAAGTATTTTCTCATGAAGGATATCTCCTTCTTTTCCCGTTGTTAGTATAGCTTGTTTCAAGGCGCCCCGTCGATGCAAAACTTTTTCCATGGATAATGTTTCACCTATGAATCTAGTACAAGCCCCGGTCACCGTTACTGAGCGTTAAAAGCAGGGGCCGGCAACACCGGCATCGCCGATGTCTCCGCACCCCTGCCAACGCCTATGCTTAATTGTAGATTGGCGGAAGCTTCTTCATGTCTTTCATGACTCTTGCCATTATAATGGCTGCGTCGCTGCGAAGCAACCTCGCTCTCGGCTCGAACACCGAGCCTTCCTTCGGATTCTCCTGATTGATGAGCTTGCCCTGGATAAATCCCTTCTTCTGAATCGCGATAACCGAAGGAATGGAATAGAAGTCGAAGCTGCCGGAATCCTTGAACACCTTGTCCAGCGCTTTCTTCGCTTTCTCTGAATCCGTCTCCAGCTTCAGCTGCAGCGCTCTGGCCAATATCGTAGCCGCTTCCTGGCGCGTCAGCTCCACATCTTCGTCGAAGAAGCCCGGACGCTTGCCGTTGACGATACCCGCTCTTGCCGCCGTCTCGATATAGCGGTAATCATAGATCGCGCTGGCATTGTTCGCGTTCGTGATCGTCTCCGGATAATACGTAAAGTGATGCTCGCCTGCATAATTCAACTGAAGATCCATCGCACGGACGATCATGCGCGTGAACTCGCCGCGCGTGACGTAGCGGTCTCCGCCGAACATGCCGATGGGATCGACAGCGTTCATAATGCCTTTCGAGAAGATCGCTTCCATAGCTTCTCTGGCGTACGGATGATCCGTAATATCGTTGAAGCCGCGCGTCAGCTTGACGGCCACATAATAGCCGAACTTCGTGAACGGCACCGTCACCGTGCGCTTCCGATCGTCTACAACGCCGCCAATGTTCTCCCACGTGCTGTTGTACGGGTCGAAGCGGAATACCGTAATCGTCGTTCCAGCGCTCTGTACGATATTGGAGTCGTACGTGATCGTCAGCTCACCCGGCTCGCTTGGGATGAGCTCTCTGCCGAATTGGTTCCAGCGGCTGGCGAACGATCCTTCGTACTTGCCGATAACATTCGGGAACGGGAACGGATCGAGTCCAGTCGTGATAGGATCGTATTTCTCAGACAGCGGATCGGGATCATCAGCCAGACCGGCGTCTACCCAGAACAGCGGGCTTGCCTTAATGAACTGTCTGGCTTGATCCTGGAACCGGTAGCCGATATGCAGGTTGCCCTCCGCCTGGCTGTTGGCCGCATAGTTCGGCGGATCACTTTCATACGGATGCCGGTCTACGATGCCGTCATCCGGATTGGCGATGGCGAACAATATATCGTTCCCGTTGTACACTTGCGTCGCGTGTTTGTTCGGATCGTTGTAGCCTGGACGGATCAGCTGGGTGCTCTTCTCGAATTCCAGCGTCAACGCATTGTTGAACAGCTTGTGCTTCTTGGCCATCGTCTCCATGATTTGCGCGCCGGGAATGTTGGTCGGCACATACTTCACCGTCAACACCTGATTGATCGTGTCCTCGCCGCGCGTAATGGTAAAGTCGATCTCCGTCTCGCGATTCGGACGCAAGTCCTTCACAACGGCGCGGAAAGCTTCGACAGGAGTCTCTGTGTCGCCGGAGTAATCGCGGAACGTCACCTTCTCTGCCAGCACCTTGTCCACTGTTATGGAGTCGGCGCCCGGAGAGCTGATGATTACTTCAACGAAGTTTTTATTCGTTACGCGCTGCTCCACTACCGGCGACTTAATGCTATACGGAATCGATATCGGATTCACCTCAAGGCGGTACGTAGCTCTTGGCCCGTTCACCCCGGCATTGAACACGGTAATGACGTAGACCATCGTGCTTCCGTCGACCGGCATCTCCTGATTCAGTATTCTAAAGAAGAAATTCTCTTTGGTCATATCATAGTAAAACTCGATATCTGCATCAGGAGTTTTGGGGTCTCCATTTGAATTATTCGCCATTAAAGGCGGTTCAACAAGCTCCCTTCCGTTTACAAGGCGCAGTTGATCGTCCAGATTCCAGGTCACGGTCGTGTCCCACTCCGGCGAATCGATCGTCACAATATATTCGTCTTTGTTAATTCTCGTCCCGGAGAGATTAGTATCCACTTGGGATTTCGTCTTGCCCAGATCGATAAAATCAAACGTGCCGTAAACGTTGTACTGCGCTTCTCTCGTTGTATAGACCGAGCCTTGCTTGACGAAATTGGGATCATTGGCGATTGGCGGCCATGAACTCAACGTATAGGGGTATACGCCATCCGTATTCGGCGCAGGCACGACAGGCAAGTTGGTCGGTACGATATTAAAGGTAATGATATTCTCGTACAAATTGCCGTTGGAGATGAACACGAACTTGATCGTATTAGTACCGGCTTTGTTCAAAATATTGGTGACCATATCCGTCGTAACGCTTTGGTGCAGCTTGAATTTTGTCGGCGGCATTTGAGCTTGTTGCTCCAGCTTTATTTCTACATTATTAATATACATGAATACAGACTGCACGGTATTGGTCGTTGGTTGATAAACAATCTCGCCTTGATTCACGATATTGAACAGCTGGCCTTGGAATGCCCCCAGCTTCTGCAGCAGATCGTTATTCGTTTCATTGACCGTATCGAAGTTGACGCTCATGCCGTTCACGATCTTGTCGAACTTCATGTAAGGGCCATACAGCAATCGGATGATAACAGACTTGATCGCGTTAGTCGCATTTGTAACGACAGAACTATCAAGATTGAACTGCAGCGTATTGGTGCCGGACTTGGGAAGCTTCTGAATCATCACGAACACTCGCAGGAAAGATACCTGTTCATTATTTACCGTCTTCGTAACTACCTGCGTTAATGGATTGGTGCCGGATTCCACAATCACCTTATAATCAACATTAGTTGCAGCGTTGGCTGCCGTAGCCAGCTTAATGCCATTCAGCAGCTGACTTGTATTAAGACTACTGTAATTGCCAATCAGCAATTCCATCCCCATCGGGACGGAGTAGACGTCGACGCCATTGGCGGGAATGTCGGTGCCATTCAAGGAAAAAATACGGCTCGTATTCACGGCCACGGCATTGTCGGAGCCGTCGATGGTGAACATCGTCTCGTCAAAGCCGGACAAGTAATTGATATCGTAAATATACGACTTGGTATCATCTCGCAACGTGAATTGGACATCCGACGATACATCGTTATTCCCATAGTTGGGAGCAATAAAACGCATCTTGTAAAGCTTATCGAACTGGAGAGTCCCATTAGGCAAGTTGTATGAGAAGCCTACCTCAATAAATTTCGTCTCATCCACATCAATGATGGACGGCACTCCGGTCAGGACCGTGGGTGTGATCGAAGTCGGGGATGCCGCAAGTCCATCGATCTCCAGGCTCATCATGCTCATCAATGCGCTCTCCGCGGCGCCTGGCACCGTCAAGTCGATCAGATCGTTGGGGTTGTTGTTCAGATCATGTAATGGCAATGGGATAATAGCCTTACCCTCAATCTTCAGATTGTCAACGCTGCCTGTCAGGATGTCCGCATTGGACTCCAGATCGATGGCGGTCGTGCCTTCCATCACAACAAGATCGTAATAAGTAACATCGCCGTCATAATAGGCGACCTGGCGTGTCGTCTCGACAACCTGACTGCCGTTATACACTCTGAACTTGATGATGTTCATGCCCTTGTCCAGCGTCAGCTGGGACGTGCTGAACCGGTTGTTGTTGGACGTAGTGGACACGTTAAAATCGTAATTGCGTCCGTTAATGTCGACATTCACCTTGGTGGCGTTCGGCGCCTTGCCTGTAATGACGATTTGGCCTTGGGATGGCACATTCGGCACTTTCGGAGCCGTTGAGTACAGCATCGTCGGCTGGTCTTCTTTCAATTCATAATCCTTGTTCTCGAATGTAATCTTCAGGTCGTAGAGCATCGGGCTATCCCGGAATTCGATATAGATGGACTCCGATACGGTGGAAGCGCCCGCTACCCCTTTGAAGGTTATTTTGTTCATTCCCGGGAACAGGGCAATATTGCTGATGGAGATCTGGTTGTTACCTGTAGTGAAGATGCCGGTCGTAATCTCCTCCGTCGAGTTCAGCACCTTCTCTTCAATTGTATTGGTAATCTGCTTCACATTGTAGCTGATGGAAGTGCCCACTACCCCGTTAATCGTGCCTTCCAGCTGAATAGTGCTTGTCGACACTTTGCGGGCGTTATCCCTTATATCGTTTTCGTTAGGGAATAAAAAATAAACCCCTGCTGCGGACGCCGTCTGCGGCGTGCTGTATATGGGCAGCAAAGTAATCATTAATGCGAAAGTCAACAGTACGGCTAATGCTTTTCTCACAACGATAATCCTCCTTTATGTATAGTTGCTCCGGTTCTCTCCATGACCATAATTAACGGATCAGTCAAGCCGATAATCGTTCCTCCCCTGCTCTCCAGGCCATACAACATCTGACATATTCTTTCTTCATAGACGTGTCGGCCGCGAAAAAGTTCCGTATCATCTATATCGGTCCGAGCGGCGGATATGTTTATACAGATTGGAAATAGGCCAAAAGAAAAAGCCCCGTATCCACGAATGGATACGAGGCAGCATGTTATTAGTGCGATTACTTGCCGCGCGATTGCGCGTTCACTTTCGAGATGCGGAGTCCCAAGCGGCCCAGGAAGTTGATAAGCGGTCTGCGCGTCTTATCGACAATGCCCGTTACCTCCGCTCCAATCTGCAGGAAGAACATCAGCAGACAGATGACGGCAAATGTAATCCAGTTCGCCGCAGTGGATTGCACGACGACGGATTGGAAGATGGCGAGCAAGCCGAACACGGCTGCGACTCCCCATATGATCAGCACCGTACGGCGGTGGCTGAAGCCAAGATCCTGCAGACGGTGGTGCAGGTGCTCCTTGTCCGGCGCGAACAGCGGCTTCTTGTTCACCCAGCGGCGGACGATGGCGAAGAAGGTATCCGACAACGGCACGCCGATAATCAACAGCGGCGTAACGAAGGATACGATCGTCACTTGCTTGAAGCCCAGCATGGACAATGTCGCAAGGCTGAAGCCAAGAAACAGCGAGCCTGAGTCGCCCATGAATATCTTCGCCGGATGGAAGTTGAATACCAGAAAACCGATAATGCCGCCGAGCAGCAAAGTGCTGAGCAGAATAACGGGCTGATAGCCCATGAAGGCAGCCATGACCGCAATCGTCGCGATTGCGATGCCGGATACGCCGGCTGCCAGACCGTCCAGGCCGTCAATCAGATTGATGGCATTCGTTACACCTACAATCCAGAACAGCGTGAGCGGAATGCCGATCCACTCCGCGATCGGCTGCATCGACTCGCCGAACGGAACGTTGACCAGATTAATGTGAATGTCGAAGCCGAAGACGACGACGCACGCCGCCAGCAGCTGTCCAAGCAACTTCACCTTGGCCGACAGCTCGAACCGGTCATCGAGCGCCCCCAGTATAATGATAATCGTGCCCCCCACAAGCAAGGCGTTAATCATATTGACATCCCAGGGACGAAGCAGCCCTTCCGGAATGAACGGCTGCAGAATCAGGAACGCGCCTACGAAAGCGATATATATCGCAAGACCGCCCAGCCTTGGCATAATGCGCGTATGAACTTTGCGATGGTTCGGCTTGTCGATAGCCCCCACTTTAAATGCCAGCTTTTTGATTAGAGGCGTCATGACGAGCGCCAGTATGAGTGCAGCTACAAATCCAATGGAATAAAGCAAAAGGCCTGTTGGCATGTACGAACAACTCTCCTTTTTCCTAAACATAAGCAGCATGATCTCGCCATCATTCATTACGTGGCTTCCCGCAAGGCTGGTGGGTCTCTGCTTATCCTTCACTGCATAACGTTTTCTTATGCCCGCCCGAGGGGACGAATATTAGCAACGTTTGCTACCGAGAGAATTATACTCCGTTATATGAAGAATTTCCAACCCCATTTTCAACCTGTTTTCATGGGAAAAGGGCGATTTTCCCCGTTAAGGACGAGTTTTTGTCACGTTTTCTCGCTC
This sequence comes from Paenibacillus sp. J5C2022, assembly GCF_025567625.1. GTDB lineage: Bacteria > Bacillota > Bacilli > Paenibacillales > Paenibacillaceae > Pristimantibacillus. Next base: position 132,205 of record NZ_JAOQJC010000006.1, read on the forward strand.
GCGGACCACTTTCATAACGAATTTCGGCAGCGCAAGCATCCTCTTGTAGCGGGATGGCTCTTGAAGAAGTCTGTAAAGCCATTCTATCCGCAGCTTCTGCACGAGCATCGGCGCTCGCTTCAGCTTGCCGGACACGACGTCGAAGCTGCCTCCCACTCCCATAATAAATGGAACGCCGAGCCGCTCCTTCAATCTGACATTCCACTCTTCCTTATCCATGCCTCGCGCAACGAACAGCAGATGAGGCGACAGCGACCGGATCTCCTCTACGATCTCCTCTTCTTGGGACGGAGTGAAGAAGCCATTGCGGTAGCCGACGATTCTCGCCTGCGGGAATTGGAGCTGAAGCTTCTCGGCAGCAGCGCCGATAATCTCATCCGACGTTCCCAGCAGGAACACCTTCCACTTGTGCTTCTCCGCTTGCTCCAGAAGCCGGTGCATCATATCGAAGCCGGTAACGCGTTCCGCTACGGGATCGCCGCAATACTTGGCCGCCCATACGACGCCGGCCCCGTCCGGAACGACAATATCCGCGCTATTCAGCACAGTTGCGAATTGGGGATTGTCCAGTGCCGCCATCACCATAATAGGATTGGCAGTGATGACATGCGTCAGGCTTCCCTCCTGTATTCTGGTTGTTATGTGGCCGACCGTCTCATCCATGTCCATCTTGGAGAACGGCACGCCGAATATGGATACTTTTGGAACCTCTTTCGACATGAGGGAATCACCTCGATCTATTATGACGCAATTTAGACACGATTTGTTGCGCCGGTTGTTGAGATTGCTCGATTAATCGGCTGATTGCCGCTCCATGCGCATCGCGCCAGCCGACGGGATTGTCCAGCAATGCACAGGCGGCATCCGCGAACCGTTCCGCATCCAGCGACTCCGTCGTGCCGATCGGCGACAATCCGATCCGCTGCAGGAATTGATCGATCTTGGGATCGTAGGACAGGCCCAGCATCGGGACGGATTGGTTGGCGGCGTAGATAAGGGCATGCAGACGCATGCCCAGCAGCATATCGCAGCGGCTCACCTCCAGCAGCATCTGCTGCGGGTCGTCGCCGGGAGCGGCAAGCTCGACGGAGCTGCCCTCGCCGAGCCTGCCGCGGAGCCGTTCCATCATCCACTCCGACACCTCGCGGTCGTCCGGGGTATGGAACGGCAGGAAGCGCAGCCGCACGGCTCTGCGGTGCGACAGCGCCAGCAGCGCCTCGGCGGCGCGCGCCATATCGGCGCCGTCCTGGCGCCAGCGGCGCAGCGAGACGCCGACGACCGGCGGCGTCCCGGCGGCGCCGCGCTCCGCTGCCGAGCCATCCGGCAGCGGCAGCCCCATCACCGGATCGGGTACGACCTCGATCCGGTCCTGCGGGACGCCCATCGCCGAGAGCAGCTCGGCGGATGCGAAGTCCCGCACCGACACATAGCTGCTGCGCCGCATTACATGGCGAATCAGCGGGTCCATATAGCGGCGGTTCACCGGGCCGATGCCCTGCGCGTAGACGAACGTCGGCTTGCCCAGCAGCTGGGCAAGCTTCATGATTCCGGCATAATACGGAATCGTCTTCGCGCTCGTGGCATCCTGCAGCAAGCTTCCGCCGCCGCTAATAAGGCCATCGCTGCCGCGCACCGCCTGCAGCACCTCCGCCGGCCGCATCCGATGTACGGACTCCACGCCGTACATCTTCTTCGTCCAGGCCGGATCGATGCTCAGCACGACCGGCACGATCTGGACGCCCCGGGCGGCGCCTTCCGCCTCCAGCGCCATTAGAATCGAGCGCAGCACCGCTTCATCGCCGCTGTTGCGGAAGCCGTAGTAGCCCGATATTACGATGCGGAATACTTCTGAATCGTTGGCCAAGCCCATCTGCGCCATACTCCTTCCAGTACGATCCATGCTGCGATAAGAATCAATCCGATCACGAGGCCTCCGCCCAGTCCCAGCAGCGTGCGAGCAATGGACATCGCCAGCGGCGAATGAATATGCGTGAACGTGCTCACCATCGTAAGCTGACCCAGCGTCCCTGCAATAATCAATACCCAAGCCGCGCGGTAGCGCAGCGCCAGGAACAGTCCAAGAAATAGAGGCGGATGACCCAGCACGAATTCCTTGAAGCGCGGACGAACGCCGAACGTCGACTCCAGCCAATTGCGGATAATAAGCTCAAGCTGGGATACCTGACCGGCATTGCCCGTCCGGGACAAGTAGTAATAGCCTATTGCGCCAAGAACGGCGACAACCACTACCCACATAATCGTGATAGGCTGAGACAATATCGCCATCACACGCTTCGGCACGCCTCTTGTACTATTACCCTCGTATAGGAACACATAAACGGCGACCAGGAAGATCGGCGCCAGATGAAGCACGCTCACACCCCGGAACTGCTCCAGCACCAGGCTGTATGTAATATTGTTCAACAGGCCGAATACGAGCGGTACTGCGCACAGCGATATGCACGTCGCCACCAGAAACCAGTTCAGCGCGAGACCGATCCGCTTGCCGATCGGCACATCGGGGAAAATCCACTTGGTCCCGCGCGGCTCCTCGCCGCTTCCGCCGATGGTCCAATCTTCGCCGCCAACCATGCGGCGTTCGCCGATCGTCCGGGCGTAGATGCGGTTCATCACCCATATCAATCCCAACGTAGGTGCGCTCACGGCAGCGCCGAGCGCCAGCGCTTGCTCCATAAGAGAGCTGTTCAGCACATACAGGCCTGCCGATCCGACAAGTCCGATACCGAACACAGGAATAAGCAGAGCAGGCAGATAGGCGCCAATCAGCAGAGCGATAATCGCTACGGCGCCGAGCGCCGCCACGCCGCGCACGGGCTTCTCCCACGAAGGCTTCTCATAGTTGAACGGCTGCGCAGGCCCGGCCGGGAAGCCGTTGTCTGTCAGCGTCTGCACCACGCCGTGCTCACCGCTCATGATCTCCGCCAGCTTGTCCACCGATTGGTCCAACGTTCCGGTATCCGCATTGCCGAGCGTCATCGCGTTCAAGAAGAACATCCGAATGTTGCGATCCTTCGCCGCCAGCAGGAACCGGTCCACCACGCCTTCTTGCGTCATCTCGATACTGTCCTCCGGCGACAGCGAATACAACCTGGCTATATTATAATTCGTTAAATACGCCAATTTATTAAGACCTTGCTGTGGACGCTTCAAATTCTCAATCGTCGTCAGTCCGATCTCATACTTGTTGAGCAGCGACGCGAAGTGATTCAGGCTCTTGTCGGCCGCCTGATTGCTGAATCCCTTCACCTTCTCCCCGTCGAACAGAAGGCGGGTTACGCCATATTGTTGAAGGCGCGCCAGCTGTTCCTCCGTTCGCTCCGGATCATAAGGCACGACGCGGTCGGAGAACCGGGCAACGATATGGAATCCTGCCTCATGAATCGCTTCAAGCGCCATGGGATCGAAGTCCATCGTCTTCAGCGCGGCTGCCGATGTGGATTCTTCCACAATAAGTCCTTCATGGCCATCGAAGGACCAATCGCGGTAAGATATGCCCATCCGGTCGAAGGCATCTCTAACAACGGGACCGATAAGCTCAGCTTCCCGTTCTCCGCTAAACAGTATATACGTATTGTGGGAACGCTCGTCCGCAAGCTTGCCTTGCAGCAACGCGGCTTCTTTCTCATTGTAGTACGTCAGTCTTCCGGCTTGCATCAATTCCTTGATTGAGCTCTCATAGACCGCCATGGAGGTCACTCCCGCGTCCTTGAGCATCTTCAAGCGATCCTCAACGAATTGCCGAGGGCGCGGCTGCAGATCCGACGCTTCTACAATGTCCCGGTAATCGAATACGTATTCCACACTCTGGGCGGACTTCTCCATCGTCATCCTCTGGACACCCAGCGGCAATGCCGCAATAACGCCAATCAGCGTAACGATAGAGAGCCATAACTTCGCTTGCCGATTCCACTGCTGCCAACGATTCAACACTCTATTTCCTCCGTTCTTCGTGCATGAACGGCAATAGCCGCCTGATGGCGGCCGCCGCTTAAGAAATCCCGTCCACCCGCGACATGACGGCAGCCTTGAGCTGCTGCATCGCTTCTGCGGATGCTTCAGCGGACTCCCTCTTCACTGCAAAGTAAACTTTAATTTTGGGCTCCGTACCGGAAGGACGCAGACAGAACCAGGAGCCGTCCTCCAGCATGAACTTCAACACATTCTCCGGACGAAGGCCGTTCAGGCCGCTCGCGTAATCCTGCATTTCCTTCACCTTCACGCCGTTAATCTCGGCCGGCGCCCCAGTCCGCCAATCTTCCATAATAGAGCCAATCTGGGCGATGCCGTCGATGCCCTTCAACGTGCGAGACTCCAGCGCCTCCATGTAGAAACCGAACCGCTCGTACAGCTCATGCAGCACATCATGCAGCGTCTTGCCCATGCTGCTGTAATAAGCCGCCGCTTCGCATATGAGCATCGCCGCTACGACAGCATCTTTATCGCGCGCATAAGTGCCCGTCAAGTAGCCGTAGCTTTCTTCATAGCCGAACAAGAACGACTTCTCGCCCGTCTTCTCGTAGCCGGTTATCTTCTCGCCGATATACTTGAAGCCCGTCAGCGTATTCTCTACGTCCGCGCCGTAAGCTTGGGCGATGTCGCCGCCCATCTCGCTTGTTACGATCGTCTTGACGACTACGCCGTTGTCAGGCAGCGCGCCGCGCTCCTTGAGCTGGCTCAATAAATAATTGACGATGATAGCGCCGGATTGGTTGCCGGATATGGGAATATATTCTCCTTCCCGATTGCGCACGACAGCTCCCATGCGATCGGCGTCGGGATCGGTTCCGATAATAATGTCGGCATTCACTTCCTTGGCCAGGTCGATAGCCATCGCGAATGCTTCGCGTTCCTCCGGATTGGGCGATTTCACCGTGCTGAAATAGCCGTCAGGCTGTTCTTGCTGTTCTACAATATGTACATGATTGAAGCCTACCGCCTTCAGCACCTCTCTCACCGGCATATTGCCCGACCCGTGCAGTGGAGTGAACACGATATGGAAGTCTTTCAATGCGTCGCTGCCAATCAGATCGCTATTCAGACTTTGCGCCGCAACGGTCTCGACGTAGTCGCGGTCGGCAGACTCGTCCAGCCAGACAAGCAGCCCCTGCCGCTCAGCCGACTCGCGGTCGATTCGCTTCACTTGATCCAATCCCGCCACCGCGCCAATTGCGGCGATGACGCCGTTCGCATCTTCCGGCACAAGCTGGCAACCGTCGGAGCCGTATACCTTGTAGCCGTTATACTCCGGAGGATTATGGCTGGCAGTGATGACAATGCCGCCGTCCGCTTGCAAGGCGCGCACCGTATAGGAAAGCTGCGGTGTCGGCCGAAGCGAATGGAACAAGCAAGCGCGAATGCCGTTGCCTGCGAGCACCAATGCCGTATCCAGAGCGAACTCCGGCGACAGATTGCGCGAATCGTGGGCGATGACGACCGACAGCGGCTTCGAGCCGTCGCCCCCGCGTGCCAGCAGCCAATCCGCCAAGCCTTGCGTAGCCTTGCCTACCGTATAAGCATTCAAGCGGTTCGTACCCGCTCCCATCACACCCCGCAAGCCGCCGGTGCCGAATGCCAGATCGCGATAGAAGCGATCTGCGATTTCTTTCTCTTGTCCGGCAATGCCGCGCAATTCCTCTTTTGTAGCTTCGTCAATAAGCGGATCGTTCATCCATTCCTCGAATCTGGCCATCGCTTGTTCCAACGTCAACTGTGTCATCCATTCCACCCCTTCAATTTTCTATAATAGATTTATGATGACGGATCTTGCAGAGCGAACATAAGCTCTCCTTCCGCCACTACTTTCCCTTCCACTCTCGCCGTCGCCTTGCCCTTGCCGATCGGCCCCTTCAATCGGGTAATTTCCACTTCCAGCGTCAGCGTGTCGCCCGGCTTCACCTGATCGCGGAAGCGGAAGCCGTCAATGCCCGCGAAGAAGCCAATCTTGCCCTTGTTCGCTTCCACCATAAGCATGGCGACCGACCCTACTTGAGCCAGCGCTTCCACGATCAGCACACCCGGCATGACGGGATATCCCGGGAAGTGGCCTACAAAATAAGGTTCGTTCATCGTCACGTTTTTCAGACCGACCGCCCGTCCGCCGGGCTCTACCTCCAAAATACGGTCAATCAGCAAAAACGGGGGGCGATGCGGGATGATCTCCTGAATTTCATTAATGTTTAGCTGCATATTCAATATGCTCCTTTCAATGGCATGTTTTCCGGCAGATGTTCATTTGCAAGTATAAAAAAGCGGAAAATAAGCGAAACTATAGATACCCTTCGTAAAACTGCAGTTTATGAAGGTTAAGATAAGGAGGCTTGACGCAAAAGGATTTCTCCCATGAGTTCCTGTCAAGCCTCTTTCTGCGTTGACGGACAGCCACGCGCTATGCGCTACAATTCCGCAGGAGGCTTGCCCGCAGCCGCATAATTCATGGATCTGTATGAGGCGATATATACCAATGTAGCTACGTAAGACAACGCGATGACAAACCAAAGACAAGCATGGGCAATCGGCGATTGGAAGAAGATCAGCATAAGAACGGCATAGAACAGCACCGTCGTCAGCTTGCCCAGCCAATTGGCGGGTATCGCTTGCTTCTTGCGAAAGTGCACCGTCAGTCCTCCCGCAATCATGCCGAGGTCACGCAAAAACATCGCCCCGGCAGCCATCCAGGACAGATGCCCCGCAACAAGGAGCGAAACGATCACCGTAATCAGCATGAGCTTGTCGGCAAGCGGATCGAGCATGACACCGACTGTCGTCACCTGACCGTACCTTCGCGCAATATAGCCGTCCAACACGTCCGTAACGCCAGCCGCGACAACGATCAGAAAAGCCGGAATCATATGTCCGCTGGCAAAAATGACGATATAGACCGGTATAAGCAAAAACCGTATCGATGTTAAGACATTAGGCAGATTCAATTGCCCACACTCCCTCAAATCTTCCCAATTGGCCCCGTAGTTTCCCAACTATTATAAACCACCGTATGGAAAATGAAAACTGACCCTGTTGCCCTGCCGAAATCGAACTGCTATAATACTGACTGAACGTTCAGTTAGTATAGCAGATGGAGTTGGTCAATTGAACAAAAAACGAGCACAGGCGGAAGAAACCAAGCAGCATATCCTGTCCGCTGCCAAGGAGCTGTTCGCCAGAAAGGGGTATACGGCAACCTCGCTTGAGGAGCTTGCAGCCGCTACAGGCAGCAGCAAAGCCAATATTTATTATCATTTCAAAAGCAAGGAAGGGCTATTCCTGCAGTTGATGGATGAGCACGATTGCGAGTGGAAGGCGCATTGGGCAAAGCAAAAATCCCGTTATCGCACGTACGCCGAGCAAATGTACGGCATGACCGAAGAAGGCATCAAGGCCGGATTCCACCATCCCCTGCACAAGGCGGCGGGAGAGTTCCTCGGTGAGACGAAGGGGAAAAACAGCTACGTAACGGAGCAAATCAATAAAAAAACCGAAGAGAACCGCGCTTACTACAGAGACTTCTTCCAGAAGGGAATCGATAGTGGAGAATTCAAAAACCTAGCCCCCCATCAAATGGCCCTTACGATGGAAAGTCTGTTCCGCGGACTTTCGGAAATCGCCCTGAACATGGACTATGAAGAAGCGCAAAAATTGTTCCGCGACAGTATCGCCATCATATTGCATGGAATCGCCGCCGATTCGTCAAGTTAATCGGTAAGTAGAGAGAAATAAGACCATTTTCGCTTAGGGAGGAAAACCAATTGAATAGCACTTCTGCGGCCGCCGGGTCTCCAAACGCTACGGAGAACTTGAAACGGCTGCCCATTCTGATCGCATTAGTTATAGGAGCATTCTTCTCCATCTTGAATGAAACGCTGCTGAACGTCGCCTATGTCCGGCTGATGGAAGACTTCCAGGTAGCCTATACGACGGTACAGTGGCTATCTACCAGTTATATGCTTGTCGTGGGCATATTAGTACCGGTATCGGCGCTGCTCATCGGCTGGCTTACTACGCGCCAGATGTTCATCGGGGCCTTGAGCTTGTTCACGCTGGGCACTCTCGTATGCGCCTTGTCGCCCGACTTCTCCATCCTGCTCGGAGGTCGAGTCATTCAGGCGCTCGGTACGGGGCTTATGCTTCCCGTCATGATGAATACCATCCTTGTCCTGTACCCGCCGGAGAATCGGGGCGCAGCGATGGGCAGTATCGGTCTGGTCATCATGTTCGCCCCCGCCATCGGTCCTACGCTATCCGGTCTTATTCTGGAGTCGCTGGACTGGCGCTGGCTGTTCTGGCTTGTCTTGCCTTTCGCAGCATTATCCATTCTGATCGCCTGGATCTACATGAGGAATGTGACGGACGTAACCAAGCCGCGCATCGATGTGCTGTCCATCCTCCTCTCCACTGTCGCCTTCGGCGGCATCGTGTACGGCTTCAGCACGCTGGGCAAGCCGGATAAAGGCTGGGAAAGCCCTGAAGTATACCTGACGGTCATCTCGGGTATCGTATGCTTGCTTCTCTTCGTGCTGGTGCAGCTTCGATCGAAGGAGCCGATGCTCGACTTCCGCGTCTTCAGGACGCCGATGTTCTCTCTCGCTACGATACTCATTATCATTGTGATGATGTCCCTCTTCTCCACCCTGCTGCTGCTGCCTATTCTTATGCAGCAAGGGATGCTCATGACCGCTTTCGCGGCGGGGCTCGTCTTGTTGCCGGGCGGCATATTGAACGGCTTCCTGTCTCCCGTTACCGGCAAGTTGTTCGACAAGTTCGGACCTCGTGCGCTGGTCATTCCGGGCGCCGCGCTGCTCGTTCTGGTCATGTGGCTCTTCACCCGCATCGATCTGGAGACCAGCAAGTCCATGATCATTCTGCTTCACTGCCTGATGAGCATCTCCTTGTCGATGATCATTATGCCGGCTCAGACGAACGGTCTTAACGGATTGTCGCGCTCGCACTACCCGCATGGCACAGCTATCAACAATACGCTGCAGCAAGTATCCGGCGCACTGGGCATCGCTATCTTCTTCGGCATTATGACGTCGGGGCAGAATCGATTCCTGGAGGAGGCCGGGCATTCTGCGGGAACGCCGCTGGATGTCACCAATCCGTTATTCGCTCCATCCCTTAGCGCGGGGGTAAGCGAATCGTTCAAGTTCGGCCTTATCTTCGCCGTCATCGCGCTTGTCGTCGCCTTATTCATCAGGAAGAGCGAAGTGCCCAAGTCTTAGAAGACTGGACATACGACGAAGGGGCTGTTCCCGGTCATACAGACCGGGAACAGCCCCTTCCCATTGCTACGAGTCGGTAAACACCAGATCGTACATATGCTTCCAGGTTGACCATTCGAACACGTCGCCTTTCGGCATCTTGCCCAAAATGACATACCCGACATACAGCCCGAGAGCAAGCATAATGACCATAACAATGGGCACTATGCTCTTCCTAAGCAGCCATAAGATGACTCTCGCCCAAGTGGGGAGACGACGATCCTCATAATCATCATCCTCCGGTTCCGCTGTAACCCCTCGATGATTATGGGTAGTGACGTCATTCTCCGAATCTAAGCGATCATCAGTCATACATATCACCTTCATCCTGGTCCTACGCGCGCATCGTGTTGGCAATTCCCATCATCTGGTCGCTGGACGACAATGCTCTTGCAGCTAGCTGATAGGCGCGTTGAACGTTGATAAGCTCGGTCAACTCATCCGTAAGCTGGACGTTGGATTGCTCTAAATAGCCCTGTCGCAATGCAATGCGATTCTCGGAATCAGGAATGATCTCCTGAACGACATCATCTACATTAATTCCGTCCGCTATCGTAAACAAATTATCTGCCACCGGAGTGAGAGCCGCGGGACGAGAGGCCTGCAGCAGCTTGATGCTGCCCAGCGCAATCGTACCGCCCGAAGACACGCCCCGCACCGTTCCGTCAGCTTCCACACGGAGCGAGTAGCCATCAGGCAAGACGATATTGCCCTCCACCATATTCCCGTCGGCATCCGGTATATTCGCCACTACCGGATAACCGTCTTCTGTTGCCAAAATCGTATCACCGTTTGCGCCCATCGTCAACTGGAAAGCCCCGTTGCGCGTGTATGCGCGCGTTCCCGCGCCGTCTACCTGCACCTCGAACAACGCATTGCCCTCGATCGCCAGGTCCGTCGGATTGTCAGTACCCTTCATCGGCCCTTGCGACAAATTCGGTTCCACCATCGTCATTCTTGCGCCCCAGCCCTGCGTGAAATGAAGCGGCGTCAGACGCCCCGGCTGATTGAACGCATCGGGCTGTCTCTTCAGGTTGTTCAGCAAGTCCTCGAAGGTGGCGTCCTTCTTCTTGTAGCCCACCGTATTCACGTTGGCAATGTTGTCGGATATGACATCCAGCCTCTGCTGAAGGGAGTTCATGGATACCATGGCATTAATCATAGAAGCATTCATTCGCATTTCCTCCTTAAGCCGGTAGCCGAGAAGCAGCCGCGCTAGATTCGTCCAATTTCGTTCGCTGTCTTCTGCAAGCTCTGATCGTAGAACTGAATGACCTTCTGATTCGCTTCATACGCGCGCATCGCAGACATCAGATCGACAGCCGCCTGCGTCGGGTCCACATTGGAACGCTCTACGTAGCCTTGCCGCACCTCTACTCGCTCATCCGCCGCGATCGGAGCAGTGTCGGCTTCATCTCCCGCGAAGCGGAAATTGCCGTTGCCCTCCCGCACGAGATCGTTCGGATTATTAATGCGCGTAATGAGCAGCTGTACGCCGATATCCTCGCCCGCTCCGTTCAGAAAGCGCTGATTATCCGTCATGACAAGCTGATCGAGACCTGTGCCGGGCGGCAGCTGGATCGGCTGACCGTCCACACCCAGCACGCTGGAACCGTCGCCGCTCATCAGAAAGCCGTCTCCCGTCACTGTGAACTTGCCGCCGCGCGTATACCGAATCTCGCCGTTCTGATCCTGCACCGTGAAGAAGGCTTGCGGCTGGAAGATGACGTCGCCATTATCGGCAATCGTCTTGCCGGATGCGTCAAATGCCAGTCCATCCACATCTATATTGGAGATTAACGCGAAATCGGAGGACAGATTCGTCTGAAGCAGATCCCCCTGCACATGAATCGACAAGCTCTCCTCCGCGAACACGCTGCTCGTCCAACGTCCGATCTCACGTCGCTCAGCCGGCTCCACACCGGTGATGGCGAGCAGCATCTCCGGGAAGGAACGCGTTACCGCGTTGTTCTGCTTGTATCCGGGCGTGTGAATATTGGAGATATTGTTCGTCACGGTATCATGCCTGCGCTGCTGAGCGATCATGCCCGACGCTGCAGTGTGTAAACCTCTTAGCATTATGCTCCTCCTCATTCGCTGCGAAAGTCCATTATTCTCCTCTATTATCGGCATAAAGAGAAAGACGCTGAATAGCTTGTCCCTGTGACTTTCGCATCAATTACGGCTTGTCCGCCACCCGAAGGTGGGACGAAACGCCTATATCCGGCAGCAGTCCGCCGTCCGCTCCTACTTCTTCAGCTTGTCCAAATGATCGAGCAGCAGTCCCGTCCCCTTCACGACGCAATGCATAGGGTTCTCCGCGATAAGAACTGGCACCTTCAGCTCGTCCGCCAGCAAGGCATCCAGACCGCCCAGCAGCGCCCCGCCTCCGGTCAGAATGACTCCGCGGTCAATGATGTCCGCCGACAGCTCCGGCGGCGTCTGCTCCAGCACATACTTGGCTGCGGCGACGACCGACATGATAGGGTCCCACAGCGCTTCTCTCACCTCATCGGAACGGATCGTCACCGTCAAGGGAAGACCCGACACCATATCCCGGCCGCGAATATCCACTTCTTCCTTGCGGCCGTCGTCATAGACGGTCCCGATCTTGATCTTGATATCCTCGCTGGTCCGCTCGCCGATCAGCAGCTTGTACTTGTTTTTAATATATTTCATAATCGCGTCGTCGAACTTGTCGCCAGCCACTTTAATAGAGGAAGCCGTCACAACATCCCCCATAGACAGCACCGCCACATCGGTTGTGCCGCCGCCGATGTCCACGACCATATTGCCGCTGGGCTGGAATATGTCCATTCCAGCCCCGATTGCGGCTGCCTTAGGCTCCTCTTCCAAGTATACTTCCCTGGCTCCGCTTCGCTCCGCCGCTTCGCGGATCGACTTCTGTTCCACCGAGGTAATATTCGTGGGGGCACAGATGAGGATTCGCGGGCGGCTGAACCATTTGCGGCCTTCCACGCGATCAATAAACGCTTTCAGCATAATTTCCGTAATTTCAAAGTCGGCGATAACACCGTCACGCAGCGGCCGTATGGCAATAATATTGCCCGGCGTACGCCCAACCATCCGGTGCGCGTCCTCGCCGACTGCCAGCACCTTCTTGCTATCGCTCTCAATGGCGACGACTGAAGGCTCGTCAAGCACGATGCCTTTTCCTTTCACGTGAATAGATACGTTGGCCGTTCCAAGATCAATCCCGATGTCCTTGCTCAGCATAAGGCTAAAGTCCTCCAACCGAATAATGTTTACCGTATAATACCTAACGAACATTATTCGCCAAAATAATAGAAATTCCTCTATGCATATCGCAAAAATTAGGGGATTGTACGACCACGCCGCAAAATGACTACACCTTGCCTGCCGCCATCACTTCCCGCTTCTTGCCGCTTGACTTTTTATACTTAATTTTCGTCGCTTCTCCTCCCCTCAGATGACGAATCGACTTGTGGTACTCGAGAATGTGCTTTACCTGGTCTGCCAGGTCCGGGTTAATCTCCGGCAACCGTTCGGTCAGATCCTTGTGCACCGTGCTTTTGGACACACCGAACTCTTTGGCGATCGTTCGCACCGTATGCTTCGTTTCAACGATGCAGCGGCCTATTTTAATGGTTCGCTCTTTGATGTAATCGTGCACGTTCCCGCCTCCCTACTCGAAATAGTTTGGTACATTATATGAGTCGAGCGGGTATATATTCGTTGTGTCCAAGCGTGACAAGCTCTGAAATGAAATAATTTTTCCAAAAAAGACAAACAGGCAAGGGTGAAATCCCTTGCCTGCCTGTTATTTCGGCCTTCGCAGCGACTCGCGAATTATTCGGAAATAAAATCGCTGGGATTAACCGTCTCGCCGTTCAAGCGGGTCTCGAAGTGAAGATGGACGCCAAGATCCTTCTCCAGTTCATTGCGTCCCGCCTGCGCGATAACCTCGCCTTGCTCCACCTCGTCGCCTTGGGCTACCCCAATGCTGTTCAAGCTTTGGTAGACCGTAACCAGTCCCTCGCCATGGCTGATCTCCACCATGTTGCCGTTCAGCGGATGCTTGCCGGCATAAGTCACCTCTCCGGACAACGCCGCCAGCACGTCGAACGATTCGCCTTCGGGGTCTACGAAGTCGACGCCGGTATGCGGCGAGAACGTCGTACCCACCTGGATAAGCGCCGCTTCCTTCTCCGTCTCGCTCGCTTCGGCATCATAATAATGCGTCTCGACATTCATGGCGTCCTTATTGACGACCGGCCAGCTCATCGTGCCCACCGCGACGGCATCGGGGCCTTTCTCCCCGCCTGTGTTAACGCCTGTTCCTTCGTCACCTTGGGCTACCTCAGTTCCATTCTCGGGTCCGGTTGTCGGTTCAGCCGGGTCCGATCCCTGATAGAGCCACATTAAGGTTACGATAATTGCTGCCGCTGCCATGAAGATTGCCGGAGAAACCCATCGTTTTGCAAACAGCTTTCTCGCACCATTGCTAGATTTGGCGGCAGACACTTCTCCCACTACAGTTTTGGGAGATTCTTCTTGGTTTTGCTGTGAATTGTTTTGGTTTTGATCATTCATTCATATCACCTCACTAGCCATTGTTGCCACATCTGCTAGCTTTATACGTTGGCGATATGCAATTTTTCAAGAATTAGAGATTGGCTGCAATAGCTTCATTGCTAGCTTCGAAGCTTCCTCCACGCTTGTATCCTTATAGTAGTGATGCAAGATATCCTCAGCCGTCCCTCCTTGCATGGCCATGCCGTTGGCTCCCCATTGGCTCATCCCTACGCCGTGCCCGAAGCCCTGCGTCTTGATAACGATCCTGTCACCGTTCACCTGCCATTGAAATGCGGTAGAATTCAGCTCCAGCTTCTCTCGCAGCTCCCGCCCGGCGAACGTCTCCCCGTTGATCTTTACAGCAAGAATCCGGTTCCCTTCCGTTCTCTCGACTACCTTCATATTCAGCTTGGCCGACGCCGCCTTGCCGGAGATGCCCAGCTTGCGATAGAAGTCCTTCAAGGTCAGGCTGATCTCCGCTTCATAGCGAGGCGAGATCCCCTCGTCCCATGGGCTGGCCACGCTGCGCAGATAGGGAATTTCGCTGCCCCAGTAATCCTCCGAGTTCTCGGTATACCCGTTGCTTGTGGAGAAGTAGAACGCTTGCACCGGCTCTCCCCGATACATAAGCAGCTGGCCTTTCGTCTCGTCTGCCGCCCGCTTCAGCTTCCGCCAATTGTCCTCCCGTTCCTCTTCCGGCCACTTCGCTGCCAGATCCTGCTCCGATAAATAAACCTGATGCTGCACCGAATCCGTTACATCGCCCCGCTTCCCCTCCATGCCGCTTCGATCCGACAGCAGCAGCCGGCGCATAATGTAAGTCCGAGCCGCAATCGCCTGCGCCTTCAGCGCTTCCATCTCGAAGCTTGCGGGCATCTCGCCGGCCAGTACACCTTGCACGTATTGCTCAAGCGCTACTCTCTCTACCTTTCCGCTAGCCGTTCTATAGACTTGCACCACTACCTGATCCAGCGGACTGGGTACCGGAGGCTTCGTCACCGCTTGAACATCCTTAACGCCTTGCTCTTGCCGATCCCCCTCATTCTCCTCCCCCCTGCCCGGAGCAGGCTGTGCCCGAACTTCCACAAGCGGAAGACCGGGCTGCGCCAGACTCTTCACTCCGGTCACGGCTTGCGCTTCCAGCCGTGCTCTGGACGGTCCCGCATCCGTCTCGGTCAGAAGCAGCTTCATCGACAGGATGGCTGCACCAAGCAGAATCCCTACTCCGAATACGACCCACCAGTCCCTGCTGCCGACGCCTCCGACGACGGGCACTCTAGCGAATGACTGACTCTCTTTCCCTCTCATACAGGCTCCTTCCCATCATCTCCTTGTGATGGTTTATCCTATGAGCCCGAATGCTAGGATAGAATCTCCCACGACGATTTGACAAAGTTAAACTTTCTTAATGAATGGGCTGTCCGCTTGCTAATCGTATCGCAGCGCATCCACCGGCCTGAGCAATGATGCTTTATAGGCAGGGAACAGCCCGAACAAGACACCTACCGCTGCCGAGAACAGAAAGGCGGTTAAGGAAACATCGGCGGACAAGGACATGGCCGTTCCCGTCAGTTCCTCTACCGCAATCGAAGCGCCATAACCGAGCAGTATGCCTAGCAGGCCGCCAAGCGCACTAATGACTGCCGATTCGACGAGAAATTGCGCCAGAACGTCACGGCGTCTGGCTCCCAGCGACTTGCGAATGCCAATCTCCCTTGTACGCTCCGTTACGGATACCAGCATAATATTCATAATCCCGATTCCTCCTACAACGAGAGAAATCGCAGCAACGCCTACCAGCATGCGATTCATGCTCGCATTCACCTCCTGCAAGGTATCCATCGCATCCTGTTGATTGAAGATGCGATAGCTGTCGGTGTCGCCCCTGAACTTGTCCGTAAGCCGACTCTCCATCGCCGCTGTCGCAGCGTCCATAGCCTCTACGCTATTCACCTTCACATAAACAGAGCGGACGCCTTCACTGTCGAACAGCCTCTGGGCGACGGAAAGCGGAATAAGAAGCTTCTCGTCATTGGACCCTGCCAGCGTACTCCCCTTCGGCTCCAGCAAGCCGACAATCGTGAATCGCTGTCCATTCAGCAGGACTATCTCGCCTACGGGGTCGCTCTGACCGAACAATTCCGTAGCTGTAGACACTCCGATGAGCGCTACCTTCGTCATATTGCGCTCATCGACTGCCGTAATGTACCTCCCCCGCTGGACGCTGAAGTCCTGAACGGTCTCGTACTCCGGCGTAATGCCGTCTACGGTTGCATTGACCGAAGTCCGCCGGTATTTAATAGAGGCATTGGAGCTGACTACCGGAGACACGGCCGTCACATCGGGAATATCCGCGAGCTGAAGCGCTTCTTCCTTCGACAAGGAGGTATCCCCGCCCCGTCCGGTAATCGTA
Organism: Paenibacillus sp. J5C2022; assembly: GCF_025567625.1. GTDB lineage: Bacteria > Bacillota > Bacilli > Paenibacillales > Paenibacillaceae > Pristimantibacillus. The sequence continues at coordinate 148,450 of NZ_JAOQJC010000006.1, forward strand.
ACCGACAGCATGTTGGTGCCCAGAGCTGATACCCGCTCTTCCACCTCCTGCGAGGAGCCCTCGCTCATCGCAACCAGCAGGATAACTGTGGAGACACCGATCAGTATGCCCATCATCGACAAGGAGGTTCTAAGCTTGTTCGACCAAATGCTGTGAAGAGCCATGCGGAATGCCTGAACCAGCTTCATGCCCGTCCCCCCCTCCCTCGCTTAACCGGCCGTCTCTCATGACCAGTACACGGGAAGCTCTCATCGCCACTTCTTTGTCGTGTGTAATGAGTACAATCGTGTGCCCGTTGGCATGCAGTCGCTCGATTAATGCCAGTACTTCTTGTCCGGTGCGTATATCCAGCGCACCTGTCGGTTCATCCGCCAGCAGAAGAGGAGGTTCTGTCACAAGCGCCCGGGCAATGGCTACGCGCTGCTGCTGTCCCCCCGACAATTGGCTGGGGCGATGATGGACTCTCTCCTTCAGCCCGACCTGTTCCAGCGCTCTCAGCGCCCTTTCTTTACGCGCTTTGGCAGGAACGCCGCCATAGATAAGGGGCAACTCCACATTATCGAGCGCCGTCAGCTTCGGCAGCAGATGGAACGATTGAAAAATAAATCCGATCTTGCGGTTGCGAATTCCCGCCAGCTTATTATCGGTTAATTCCGTAATGCGCACATCATCCAGCATGTAGCTGCCGGAATCGGGCAAGTCAAGACAACCTATCATATTCATTAAGGTCGTCTTCCCCGAGCCGGAAGGTCCTACAATAGCAACAAATTCGCCTCTCTCTACCTGCAGGCTGATGCCATCCAATGTGTTCACGCTCGCACCGCCCATCTTGTGCCGCTTGGTCAGGTCGCGGATATCGATCAATCGGCCTCCGTTCGTCATCTGCCGCCGCCTCCCCCGGCGCCGCCGAAGCTGCCCGGACTGAAGCCGCCGCTTCCACGGGTCATACCGCCGAAGCCGCCGCCCTGGCCGGTCCCGCCATTCCCTCTGCGCATCTCACCAAATGCTCTCATCATCTGCTCCTGCTGCGCGCTCGTTCCCACTTCGCCTTGCGGAAGAGGAAGCAATATCGCCTCGCCTTCCTGCAATCCCGAAATAATCTCCACATTATTCTCATCGCTTATGCCCACCTTCACCTCTCGAAGCTCTGCTTCCGAGCCGGCAAGAGCAGACATTCGACCGAATCCCGTCATTCCCGTCTGGCCATCCGCCCGGTTCGGCCTCTGCTGCTGCGATGCGGTTCTCTGCGGAATCTCCCCGTCTCCTTCGGCTTCTCCGGAAGCCTCCGCAGGAATGCGTACGAAGGACTTGCCTTGCAGCTCAATCACCGCTTCTACCGGTACAGTGATGATATTCTCCCTCGATTCAATCGTGATTTCCGCCTGGCCGGACATGCCTGCCAGCATATCCTGATGCTGCCGCAAGCCGATTGTAATCTCATAGGAGGCGACGCCTCCCGATACCGTACCTTCCTTGGCCAGACCAATAATGGTTCCCGCCACCTCTTCCTCCGGAAGCGCATTGAGATAGATCCCGACCGGCATCCCTTCCTTCACAAGAGGGATATCCAGCTCATCCACTTCGGCTATGAATACCAGCTCTTCGTAATTCACAATCTCGGCAACAACCGTGCTGCCCTGAACGGTATCTCCCGCCGCCGCATCAACAGTGATCACTGTGCCCGACAGCGGAGCCATCACCGCTTCCGTCACCTGTCCTTCATCCCGTTTCTCTGCCAATTCGGCTTGCTTGCCTTCGATATCCAGCTTAATGCCTTTCATCTGAATGTCGAGCGAAGCAAGCGCGGAATCCTCCTGATCTTTAGCCGCTTCCTCCTTATATTGTGTCTCGTATTGCCGCAGTTGCAACCGCAGCTTCTCTATATCCAGCTCCAACTGACGAACCGCTCTGCTTGTATCCTCCTTCTGGAAGGAGAGCAGCACTTGACCTTGGTCCACACGCTCTCCCTCCTTCACGTTCAACTCGGCAATCTCGCCCCCGACACCCGCCTTGACTACTGCTCGCTCCTCCGCCACTACTGTGCCTGTGCCGCTCACAACCGTTTTAATATTTCCACGAGCGGCAAGCGCCGTGCGGAAGGAGGCAGCAGCTTCGCTCTCTACCGATGACCCTTTCGACCAATAGTAATAGCCGCCCGCTGTCGCAGATCCCGCGATCAAGATGACGGATAAAGCTATTTTCCATCCTTTTCTCACTACACACACCCTCCATCAAGCTCGTCATTACTGCTTCAATTGCTACCGGCAGCTTCGTCCAGCGCCAATGTAGCACGAAAAAATGAACGCTATGTGAACGGATTTCAGCTTCATTTCATGTTCGCGCTTTATAATAGAAAGCATCCTGTACGAGGAGAGGAACGTCATGTCCAAAATAGTTGTCGTCGATGACGATGCCAATATACGAGAGCTGATCAGACTCTTCCTGGAAAGAGACGGGCACTGCGTCATAGAAGCGGAAGACGGCTTGGATGCATTGGGCAAGCTGGAAAGACATCATCCCGATCTCGCTATTATCGATATCATGATGCCCCGAATGGATGGCTGGTCGCTGTGCGAAAGTATGAAGCACTGTCTCGATATCCCCATGCTCATACTGACGGCGAAAGGGGAGACGACGCATAAGGTGCTGGGGCTGGAACTGGGCGCGGACGACTACATGGTAAAACCTTTCGATCCTCCCGAGCTTCTTGCCCGAGTGAAGGCTCTCTTAAGGCGGTACCGGATATCGGCATCCCATCAGGTCGCATTCGGTCATGTGACGATGAATGAGGCCGACTTCGCCATGACGGCGAATGGAGAGAGCATGACGTTGCCTCCGAAGGAATTTCAGCTGCTGTTCAAGCTGGGCAGCTATCCTGGCAAAACCTATGCCCGCGATGATCTTATCACCCAGCTATGGGGAGTGGATTTCAACGGAGATGAACGGACCGTCGATGTACATATTAAAAGATTGAGAGACCGCTTCCCGGAGCAGCAATACGGATTCCGCATTGCGACAGTACGCGGTCTTGGCTACCGTCTGGAGCCTTGTCTATGATACGAAGCCTTTACTTCCGCATTACGTTAACCTTTCTTGTCATCGTGCTTATCAGCATTGCCCTCTCCTTCCTCCTGACCAATCAGCTGTTCAAGCAGCATGTCAGAGGCAGTCTGCAGAGCGATATTCATCGCGCGATCGAGCAGATTGAACAACTCTACCAAGTGTCCAGGCCTGCCTCTCTTCAGCCGTTCCTGGAGGAAGTGGCGAATATGCATCACTTCTCTATCGTTGCGGCAGATGGCAACGGCACGCGCTTGGCAGCGGGGCCTTATGGGAACGCCATGCTGGAACAAGTGACGAATCGTCATATACGAATGGCGCTGAGAGGCGCTTCCGTCTTCCCCTATGCCTGGAGCGGCGACGAGGAATCCGGAGAGCGTCGCCGCCCTCCCGCAATCGGCAAGACGATCCGGCTGAACGGACAGGATTGGGCCCTCTTCGTGCAGCCGAACCAATTCCCGAAGAACAGCAATTTCCTGCTTACTGTACTTACGCTGATCGGCTCTCTGCTCGTCATCGGCAGCACCCTGATCGCCATCGCGGCGAAGTACCTGGTCAAGCCGATCAAGCAGTTGCATGAGGCGGCTCTTGGAATAGCCGCCGGGAACTTCTCCGTTCACCTGCCCGCACATGGCAAGGATGAGCTGGGACAGCTCGCGGGAAGCATGAATACGATGGCCGAGAGCCTCTCCCGTATTGAGATGATGAGGCAGGAATTCGTCGCCAATGTATCACATGAAATACAATCGCCGCTTACTTCAATTAACGGCTTCGCCGCAGCACTAAGCAGCGAGACATTGTCAGCCGAGGAAAGACAGCGGTATATCGGCATTATCCGATTCGAAAGCTCCCGATTATCCAAACTTAGCGAAAATCTGCTGAAGCTGTCTTCACTGGACTCTCAGCATCATCCCTTCCATCCGAAGCCTTATCGGCTTGACAGGCAGTTGCGCGACGTTATTCTCGCCAATGAGCCTGCCTGGCTTGCGAAGCGGCTTCAAGTAGAGCTGTATGCCGAAGAAACGTTCATTACAGCGGATGAAGATTGCCTGAACGCGGTATGGACCAATCTTCTTGTGAATAGCATAAAATTCACGCCGGATGGGGGAACAATCGTGTTCCGGCTTATACGGCTGGAGAATACTGCTGAGGTGCACGTTACGGATACGGGAGTCGGCATTGCAGAGGAGGAACGGGAGCGCATATTCGAGCGCTTCTACAAGACGGACCGTTCCCACAATCGTCATACAGGGGGAAGCGGATTGGGATTGTCCATCTCCAGTAAAATCGTCAAGCTGCACGGAGGCACGATCGAGCTTGCTTCTTCCTCTGCAGACGGGAGAGGGGCCCACTTCATCGTCACATTGCCGAATTGCCCCCTTCATGAACCAAAAACGAGAGAAGCCGCATGCCATCCCCTTGGTGAACAAGGAACAACATAAGCTTCTCTCGTTATGTAGGCTACGCCCAGGTAGGCTGGACCTTCAATACGGCGACGTCCTTCTCGCGATCGTATGCCGCCGTTTCTTTCTCCGCCTTGCTCGGCTTGGCGACGACTGCCTCCGCCGCCTGCTCGGCTTGGGCGGATTCTACGCGGACGATGTCCGCTCCCAGCGAAGCCAGCTTGCCGGTAATATCGACATATCCCCGGTCAATATGGTGCAGTCCCGTCACTTCCGTCTCGCCGTCTGCACGAAGCCCGGCACAGATAAGCGCCGCGCCGGCCCTCAAGTCCGATGCGCATACCTTGGCGCCGGTGAGAGGCACTCCGCCCGTTACGATGGCCGATCGGCCATCTACCGTAATATGAGCGTTCATCTTCTGGAATTCCTCTACATGCATGAAGCGATTCTCGAATACCGTCTCGGTAACGACGCTAGTGCCCTCCGTCGTAAGCAGCAATGCCATCATCTGCGACTGCATATCGGTGGGAAAGCCGGGATGCGGCAACGTCTTCACATCTACCGCCTTCAATTGCTTGCCGGCGCGAACGTGAATGCCATTATCGTTGTCGATCACATCGACCCCCATCTCCTGAAGCTTCGAGATCACCGGAGTCAGATGGTCGGCAATCGCCCCCTCGATGAACACATCGCCGCCTGTAATTGCCGCTGCGATCATATACGTACCGGCTTCCACACGGTCCGGAATAATATTATGACGGGCGCCGCTAAGCCGCTCTACGCCTTCAATGCGGATAATGCCCGTTCCGGCTCCGCGCACCTTGCCGCCCATTGCATTAATATAGTTGGCCAGATCGACGATTTCCGGCTCCTTCGCCGCATTCTCAATCGTCGTCGTGCCGCTTGCAAGTGCGGCGGCCATCATAATATTCTCCGTGGCGCCTACGCTCGCAACGTCGAGATATATCTTCGCTCCCTTAAGGCGTTCAGCTGTAGTTGCTTCTATGAAGCCATGCCCCAGATGAATCTGGGCGCCCATCGCTTCGAAGCCCTTCAAGTGCTGATCGATGGGACGCGTTCCGATTGCGCAGCCGCCCGGCAATGAAATTCGAACTTTGCCGATGCGGGCAAGCAGCGGCCCCATCACCAGGAAAGAAGCTCTCATCTTGCGGATCAACTCATAAGGCGCGTCATGTGAAGTAATGATTGGTGCGGATATGCGCATCGTCTCATTGTTATAAGTTATCCCTGCGCCTAATGAGGCAAGCACTTGCTGGATCGTCATAACGTCGTCGAGGAGGGGCACGTCACAGATGACGCTGTCTCCTTCCGTCGCTAATAATGAGGCAGCAAGAATGGGGAGCACTGCATTTTTGGCCCCGCTGACGCGGACCGTTCCCGATAAACGCTGGCCTCCGCGGACGATAATTTTTGTCATCTTCGTGTTCCCTCCGCGAATAGCATATTTATTGCATATTCCATTTGAATTGGTTAGTAAGTTACTGCAAGGCATACTGCGCTCACAATACTAAACTTCATCTTAACATCCATTGCTACTGGTCGACAAGAACAAATTATTTTCCACTTATTTCTGGTCCTGCCTTCTAATATCGACCGCATTCGTCATCTAGTTATTGCAAGTTATCATCCATTGTTTGCAAAATTCGCCGATGTTATTCGGCAAAACCGCGAAGCAGAACCGTATATCCCCAATACTGGAGAATAAATTGCGCGAAGGAATGGCCGATCACAATAGCCAATATGACCTGGAACATTCTTGCCTTGGCATTGCGGGGGAAGCGGAACAGTTTATCCCACTTCACCTCCTGCAGCAGCGACCAGACAAATACAATGCTGAGCACTTCGACTACGATAAAAAACAGCCCCGTCACGCCAGTGTTCATAAATCCGCTCATGGAAATTGCATCGATACCGCCCATGTTATCCTCCTAAACATACGAGTCATGTAGCCGCTATCCCGTCAAATAACGGTAAATCAGCGTCGTGAATTGCGCTCTGCTCGCTCGATCGTCGGGCTTGTAGCTGTTGTCCTCCATTCCCTTCAGCTTGCCCTCCAGCTTCATACTGTACAACATGGGGGCATACCATTCCTTCATGGGCACGTCAGCGAACGGAGGCGATAGCGGAGCGCGCGGCCGAATGTTCTCCGCATTGCCGATCATGATCGCCATCTCCGCTCTTGTAACGGGCTGGTCAGGCTTGAAACTGCCATCCGGGAACCCCTTCACCCAGCCTTCCTGCACGGCGGTCATAATATAGGGATACGACCAATGGGTAGAAGCCAGGTCGGAGAAGTAAGCGCCGGGCGGCTTCGCAGCATTTGGCTTGTAGGCCTTCACAATAAGTGCGACAGCCTCCGCGCGCGTAATATTCCGGTCAGGCTTGAAGCTGTAATTGCCAACGCCATTGATGATGCCTTCCTGCGTCAATGCGGCAATCTCCTCTTGCGCCCAATGGCCGCCAATGTCCCGGAATCCGGCGACCAGCTCTTCCTCCGTCAGCTTCATCCGGTAATATTGATGAGCGAATGCACGGTCGGCCGTCAGCCGAACGTAATAGACGCCGGGCTGCAGCACGACATCGCCTGTCGCCAGCTGTCCGTCGGAGCCGGTATGCGAGACGCGCAATTGCTGCATCTTCTTGTCATAGAGCAGCAGCTTCAAGCTTGTATCGTTCGGCACGCCGGTCACACCCAGGCTGATAATGCTCTTGCTGCTCAGCCGGAACTGGAACCAGTCTGTATCCGACCGCTCGTGGATGAGGCCGATATAGTCTGTGCCCGGCTTCATCATTAAGCCTTCGTACGATATGTCATTGGGCTCATTGGGGTCCATCAGCTGCGGTTCGAACTGTACCTGGAGACGATATGTCCCCACCGTTGCATTAGCCTCCACCGCTATCGCATTATGAACACGAATATAATATTGGCCCGGCGTGACAGATATGACAGAAGAATGCTCCGCTTCTCCTTCGCCATTCTCATCGAACAGCGTGAGCGCTTGCCCTTCCCGCATGACCGCCAAGCCGGGATCAATGCGCACCGTATCTGTGCTCAGTGACAGCTGCAGCTTGCCCTCCTGCTCGAACGACACCTTGTACCAGTCCCTGTCCGCCTTCTGATGGAAGGAAGCGGTTATGGTCTGGGACTTGGGCTGCAGCTGGAATGCGATATCATGACGGTCGTTCGGCTCGTAAGGATCTTCCTTCATCGTGAATGACGTCGTCAATGCGTAAGCCATCGGCTTGTCGTTGGCGGGATTGCTGAACTTCACTTCCACGTATTGCTTTCCCTTGCCGGCCGTGAACGAGATCGACTTACTGGACAGCTTCGTATCCTCGCTGCGCAGCAGCCTTCCGCCGGGCGTATAATGGCTAATTCTTACGGCAGAGACGGCTTGCTCCGTATCCAATGCTTGAAAATCCAGCTTCAGCGTTCCTTCCGTCGGCGTATCCACCACATACCAGTCAACGTCTTGCTTCGGAGGCAGCTCCGCCGTTACTTGCGAGAACAGGGGCAGCTTGGCGGCGGCCGACTGCTTGTTGTTCGGCTCGTTCGCATCCGGCACAAGCTCCCCGGCCACGACCTGATCGACTCGCAGCAAGCCGTAACCCGAAGTGCTGTCAACGCCTGCCGCTCCGATATCCTTCGCGGATTGCCGCAGCATGGCGCGCACCTGGTAAGGCTCGTACTCCGGATGCATGGCAAGCAGCAACGCCGCCGCTCCCGCCACTTGCGGAGCCGCAAGCGATGTGCCTTCATCCCACTTGTACTCGCCATCCAACGCTGTCGTATACACATTCCAAGGCGCCAGCAGATCCAGCTCCGATCCGGGATTGGAACGCGGATCGGGAGCGCCGTTAGAATTCGATCCCCCTACCGCCAGTACGGTAGGATACGCCGCAGGGTACTTCACTGCGGCCTTGGAGCCGAGCGTGGTGCCGTCATTGCCCGCCGCGGCGACCAGCAGCACGCCTTGGCTCTCAGCATAACGCACGATATCTTCCATATACGGCGAGTAGCGATGCAAGCCGACGGACATTACAACAATGCCTGCGCCGTTGCGCACCGCATACAGAATGCCTTCCCCGAGATCCTTCTCCGTTCCGTCGCCCCACTGATCCAGCGCCTTGATCGGCATAATCTTCGCATGCCATACGACGCCCGCTACACCGATGCCGTTATTGCCTACAGCTCCGATGACGCCCGCTACGCCCGTCCCGTGGCCGTTGTCATCGTCCGGGGGCAGCTCAGGATAGATCAGATTAGTGCCTGCGACAAGATTGTCCTTCAGATCGGGATGATCCAGATCGACGCCCGTATCCACTAATCCGATGATGACATCCTTCTGCTCGCGCACGGTCTGCCAAGCTTTTTGAGCGCCAATGCGGGACAGATGCGTCTGCTTGTCCAGCTGCGGATCATTGGCCTTCGTCGGCGAAGCGGCGGCTTTCTCCGCAGCTTCGCCCACCGCATCCTTCGCAGCCTGCTGATCCGGTGTCAACGCTGCAGGAGGCTCTTGCGCGGCAGGCTCTTGCGCGGCAGGTTCTTGCGTGACAGGCTCCTGCATGACCGGCTCCTGCGCGGCGCCCTCATAAGGCTGCTCTTCAGTCTGCGGCTGTTCTTCCTGCTGAAATGTCGCCGCTTCAGACTCCTCTGATGATTGATACTGGGACACTGCAGCTTCATACTTGCCCGATCGCTGCTGAGACACTGCAGCTTCAGACTTCTCTGATTGATGCTGAGACATTCCAGCTTCAGGCTTCTCCGATTGCCACTGAGACGCTGCAGCTTCAGGCTTCTCCGATTGCCACTGAGACGCTACAGCTTCAGGCTTCTCCGATTGCCACTGAGACGCTGCAGCTTCAGGCTTCTCCGATTGCAGTTGAGATGCCGCTGTTCCAGCCTCATCGCTAAGTTCCCCCGTCTCTCCTTGCCCCGATGCGGATGCATCCAGAATGCTAACCCGATTGTTCGGGTGCACATATTGCACACCCGGCTCGCCGCGCAGACGGCCGAGCCAGCTCTCCACGTCCTCGCCGGAATCCGGCGCAGGACGAACGACCTCCACCGCCGTCTCCGGCTGGCGGTGGAGCACCTCGACCCCGCGCAGCTCGTGCGCGAGCGCGGGGTCGGTCCACTTGAGCAGCCAGCTCTGCGGCTGCTCATCTGCGGCTCCGGCCGCCGCCGGAGGCACGGCGGCAGCTGGCGGAGCCGCGCTGGCGGGAGCGAGCCCGGCAGGGGCGACGCTCCCGAGAATGACGCTGCTGGCGAGCAGGCACAGCAGCGCATGACGGTACGTCCGTCGCGGCTTGTTCGCGCGACGGCTCTCCCCCGTTCTATCCGTGGGCGTCTCATTTCGCCCTTTGCCAAAGCTGAGAAATGCTAGTTTCGCCATAGTATGTGTTCTACCTTTTTTAATCTTTGAAATGAATTGAGCTGAGAATAATCTATTTATTGATGTACACCGTTCAGTGATTATTGAAACAGCAGCCTTCTTAACTCCTGTTCATCAGCGGAATGAAAGTAATAGAAAAGTAAGTAATAGACACTGCACTCTACCGTCTGCCAGATAAAACCTCACATATTGGGAACGACATGCCCGGATGGTTTCCTGATAAAATAAAGCTTCAAAGGATGTTAATGCATGCTGTAGCATGGAGACTGCTAACTGGATTTTGTGTAGTTATTCTAATAAAAATCGCCACATTTAAATCTATAAATGGAAAAGATACAGTTGAATCAGGTCATATAGCACAATATCTCGTCTCTCGCCCGAATTAATAGCATGAAATCCAGTTCATTGGTAATACGTAGATGCATTCCGAAAAATAATAGCAATAAATGCAGTTAAATAGTAGTTAAGTTACGCCCAGTGAAAACAAGTGACCCGCTTTGCCATTTCAACCTCATTGACTGTTCAATCGCTAACTTAGTTTAGTAGGACAGAAGCCGCGCACCTTTGCACCTAATCGATCCATTCCGGTACGTCACCAGTACGATAGATGCACAAACTTGCTTATTGAGTGCAACGATGCTCTGAAAGTTCATTTCAGCGAATCTGTATACTATATATACTTCGCAAGTAGCAGTTTGTTTCTGTCGGTGTATTCCTTATATTCTCAAACCGTTCTAATCATATCACTTAACCTATGGCTTAGCTATGCAAACCAACACTTTCCTTTCAATTCAATCCGAATGGCCTAATCTAGTTCTCTTGAACTACCCCCCTTAACACTAGGAATATTGATAGATATACTCGATTGGGATCGCGCTAAGCCGGAAAACCAGCCCCAACAGCCTATTCCCACATTACGATGCGCTTATCCTGCACGTTACGGTGGCGGCAGAGGATTGAGCAAATAAACGCCCCACAGCGTCCTCCCCTCTTGCTACGCATGCCCCCTTTTCGGCGCTCCAGTGTAGGATTCATACACTATTTCGGCTCGAACGACCCTTTTCAGCACTCTAGTGTAGGATTCATACACTATCTCGGCTCGAACGACCCTTTTCGGCGCTCTAGTGTAGGATTCATACACTATTTCGGCTCGAACGACCCTTTTCGGCGCTCCAGTGTAGGATTCATACACTATTTCGGCTCGAACGACCTTTTTCGGCACTCTAGTGTAGGATTCATACACTCATATGGCCCGTACGCTCCTTATCGGCATAACCCCCACAAAGTGGGGCTCCGATTCGAAGCTTACTGAGTTACTTTGCAGGGGACCCCCGGAACTTATAATTTCTATATATCGCAAATAAACGTCCCACAGCGTCCTTCACACCTAATCCGAATTGCAACCGCGCAGAGACATCATCTGGCGACATCGCATGCAGTACTCTATTCACACACTCCCCCATCTCCAACCGCGGCGACAGTAACTATAATGTGATCAAACCGCCCTAACGGGTGACAGGCTTCGCGGTTCGAAAAAAACGCCGGCCACGCACAAAATCCGCGGCCGGCGCTCAAGGCAAGCTTACTCCTATGTTACGGGTACAAATTCGGGCTGTCCGACGGGCATCGGGCATCACTCCCACTCCCCTCATCGCTGGCGGCCATGAAGACTATGGTCGGAAATCCCTGCTGAAGGAGAAGACCGCGTCTACCCCGTCCATTAGCAGTCCCGGGAACAAGCCCAGCACAATCGTGCCTGCCGCGCACAGCCATATGACAACGGCAATTGGAACACCCGTCGGAATTCTCTCTCTGCCCGCTGCAAGCGAACCGCCGCTGCGCATGAACATCTGCCTTGCGATGCCGAAGTAGAAATAATAGGAGATGACGCTGCTCAGTACCATGACCGCAACGATCCAATAGCTCTTCGCTCCCGCGGCGCCCAGCAGAATGAACAGCTTGCCGAAAAAACCGGCAGAGATGGGCAGGCCAGCCAGCGAAACGATAAATACGAGCATGGCAACCGCAAGCCAGGGAGACCGGTAATACATACCGCTGAACGCCTTCAGCTCTTCATGACCGCTAGAGCGGCTGACGGCGCTCAATACTGCAAAAGCTCCCAACGTCATCATCATATAAGCTGTCAGATAGAACAAGAGCTCCGCAGCATTATTGCTATGTGTCGAAGTAATGTACAAGCCGATCGGTACCAGCAAATAACCCGCGTTGGCCACACCCGACAAGGCTAGCAGCCGTCTCGCGTTCAGCTGCCGCAGTGCCGCCAGAGAACCGGCCAGCATAGATACTGCGGCGAGCAGCAGCAAGGCGAAGAACAGATCATCGCGCACCTCAGGCGCCATCCATGAGCCGCCGAATAAAGTCGTTGTATACATCAGGCGGAAGGTGAGCGCCAGCGCTGCCCCTTTCGATACGACAGCAAGGAAGGATGCGATCGCGCCGGGAGCGCCTTGGTACACATCGGGCGCCCATGCATGGAAAGGGGCCGCTGCGATCTTCACCGCCAGTCCCGCAAGCAGGCAGCCGAAGCCGACATAGACCAGCGCTTCGAAGTCGGCTACCGCCTCCGGCAACGCCGCTCCGATCTCAGCCAATTGGATGGAGCCCGTCACTCCGTACAGATACGACATGCCGAACAGAATGAAAGCCGAGGAGATGCCGCCGGTCACCACATACTTGAATGCGGCTTCCGCCGAAGCATAAGACCTCCTTCGCAATCCGACCAGCACGTAGCTTGTTATGCTCAGCAATTCTATCCCCACGTACAAGGTCACCAGACTTCCTGATGAAGCCATCATCATCGCTCCGATTGCAGCAGGCAGCAGGAGATAGAAGTATTCTCCCTTCTCCTGGATGGCCTCGTCTCTCCCCGCTTCCCCGAGGCCGAGCAGAGCGACGATCGCGGTCCCCGACAGCAGCAGCAGCTTCACCGCACTGCTGAAGCCGTCAATCCGATAGCTGTCGCCGAATAGCGACACGACACCTTCCTCCTCGAGTCCGGCCATTCCTATGCCTACAAGCGCCAGTGCTCCTAACAGACTGGCAAGCGTCAAGCCTCCTATTAAGCCGACTGTCAACTGTCGGTTTGATCTTTTCGGCAGCAGCAAGTCCACTACGACAAGCACGATGAAGGCTGCCCCAAGCAGCAGCTCGGGAGCCATATGGCCGAAGTCGCTCCAATTCACAGACGTCATTCCGGAATCTCCTGCCATCCTTTATCCCCCCGTCCTTGCACTGATCAACTGCTCCATCAGGGCCGCCGTGCCCGGCTCCACCATATTCGTCAGCAGCGACGGATAACAGCCCAGCAGCACGATAACCGCGACAAGCACAGCCATCGGCAGCGCTTCAATGAATCTGGCATCTTGCAGCGTTACATGCTTCTCGTCTATCGCGCCGAACGTAATGGCAAGCACGCCCCGCAGCACATAGACGGCAGTCAGCACAATACCGAGCATCGCTGCGGCAACCACCCATTCCATCGTGTCGAACAAACCCAGCAGAGATAGCAACTCGCCTATAAAGCCCGACAACCCCGGCAGCCCGAGAGAAGCAAGACCCGCGATCAGCAGTACTCCGCTCATGAAAGGCATGCTTCTGGATAGTCCACCCAGCTCTTGCAGCTCGGTCGTGCGCGTGCGCTCGTAGAGGCTGCCCACGATCAGGAACAGCAGCGCGGAGATGACGCCGTGCGAGACGAGCTGGAAGACGGCTCCTTGATAACCAAGCTCATTCACGGCGGCAAGACCGATCAATACGATTCCCATATGACTTACTGACGAATAAGCCAGCATCAGCTTGAATTCCGTCTGCCTGAAGGCGATAACGGCCCCGTACAGCAGGCTGATGACGCCAAGCACCGCCAACAGGGGCGCCCAGTCCTTGTACTGCTCAGGGAATAGAGTGAGGCCGAAGCGAATCAGACCGTAAGCCCCCAGCTTCAGCAAGATGCCGGAGTGAATCATGACGACGGCCGGCGGCGCTTCCACGTGCACCTTCAGCATCCAGGTGTGGAAGGGGAAGACCGGCAGCTTGATGCCGAAGGCGATGAACAGCAGAATGAATGTCGTCCACTGCATGCCGCTGTTCATATAGAACGGATTGACCGTTCCTTCACTCGGCATCACATTCACCCAGGCTGACGGATTGGCCAGATTGTGCATGATATCCGCGTAATTCGCGCTATAAATGAGCTGCATGCCGCTCGCGCCGGCCTCGGCGCGAAAGCCTGCCGTCATCGTCAGCATAACAAAGGCGATCAGCATCAATGCGGAGCCGATTCCGTTATACAGAAGGAACATGTTGGCCGCCCGCTCGCGGTTGTAGTAGCCCCATATGCCGATCAGGAAGTACATGGCGACCAGCGTGATCTCGAAAAATATAAAGAACAGGAATAAGTCCCTCGCCAGAAACGCTCCCAGCATACCGAGCTCAAGCAAGAAAAACCAGCAGTAAAACGTCTTCCATCTCTTCTTCACATGGATGGCCGCAAAGGAGGCCATGGCCGTCACGAGCGCAGTCAGCAGGACGAGCGGCAAGGACAAGCCGTCTATGCCAAGCGAGTATTGCATCGAGAACACAACGCCGATGCCGGGATCGTTCAGCGCTTCGCTGTTCAGCGGAATATCGCCCCATGCGACTTCTTCCTCGTACGCCGATGCGTTCCGATCGCCCCCCATATCCGCATAGAGCCATGCGGACAGGACAAGCGGCACGAGCGACACGGCGATGGCCGTCCCCTTCAACAGCCCGGACCGACTCCGCGGCAGCAGCAGAATGAGGATAAGCCCCAGCAGCGGAGACCATACGATAAGCGACAGGATGGGTATATCAGCCAATATGCTCATAGCAGCAGCCTCCTCAGGGCGGTAACCACGACGAAGATGATGAAGCCCAGCACAATCGCCAGACTATACGTTCCGATCTGCCCGTTCTGAAGCCTGAGAACCGCCTTGCCGGCATAGCCTGCAATTGTTCCGGCAAGTGCGACAAGGCCGCCCACCACATACTTGTCGATTGCGGATAGAAGGAATCCTCCCAAGCGCAGGAGTCCCCCGAATAAAGCCTCATAGAGCTCGTCGATATAATATTTCTTCTCCAGCACGCGCATAAGTCCCGGCATTCGTTCCACCAGCACATCTCCCTCTCGCCGTCCTCTGCCGTACAGCTGCCAGCCGAGCAGCAGCCCCAGCAAGGCTACGACCGTGGAGATCAGCATCGCAACATAGCTGCCATGCGCCTCCGGCTCATCCGGGAACAGCCAGCCGCTGAACGAAGCTTGCCATGGCGTCTCCAGCCAGCCTGCAGCGACAGCGAGCAAGGCCAGAATCAGCATCGGCGCAATCATGACCAGCGGCGATTCCTTCACGCCCTCTGCCGCCATCCCGCCCCGAGGCTTCCCCATGAAGACAAGCACGAACAGCCGGGTCATATAGAGCGCGGTCAGGAATGCGGCCGCAATAGCGGCGATGAACAAGACCGGGCTCTTCTCCAGCGCTGCCGCCAGGATGACATCCTTGGACCAGAAGCCCGCCAGCGGCGGCATACCGGCCAGTGCCAGTCCTCCTATGGCGAACGTCCAGGCCGTCATCTTCATGCGCTTGCCCAGACCGCCCATCTCCAATATATTGCCGTTATGTATCGCCATCATGACACTGCCTGCTCCGAGGAACAGCAGCGCTTTGAAGAAAGCGTGGGTAAAGAGATGGAAGATGCCGCCGGCCAGCGAGCCCAGCCCCAGAGCGAGCATCATAAAGCCCAGCTGACTCATCGTCGAATAAGCCAGTATCCGCTTCATATCCCTCTGCGCCAGCGCAATCGTGGCCGCCAGCAGCGCCGTGAAGCCTCCGACGTAAGCGACGGTCGTCATCGCCGCGTCCGACGCCTGGAACAAGCTGAACGTACGGGCGACCAGGAGCACCCCTGCGGCAACCATCGTCGCGGCATGGATAAGCGCACTGATCGGCGTCGGTCCTTCCATCGCATCCGGAAGCCAGACGTGCAGAGGGAATTGACCGGACTTGCCGACAGCGCCCATAAAGAGAAGCAAGGCGATTAGCGTGGTCATCCCTTCCGTTACCGCACCTGAGCCGCCCTCGAAGACGCTCTGAATGAGAGTAAAGCTGAGGGAATGCTCAGGCATATGCCAGAATAGCAGAATGATGCCCAGCAGCAGCCCCGCATCTCCTATTCGTGTAACGATGAACGCTTTCTTCGCCGCGGCTCTGGCTGCGGGCTTGCTGTACCAGAAGCCGATCAGCAGGAAGGAGCATACGCCGACCAGTTCCCAGAATACATAGAAGGTCAACAGATTATCTGCCAGCACCAGACCCAGCATCGCGAAGGTGAATAGAGACACATAGCCGTAAAATACGGTAATCCGTTCATCCTTGCTCATGTATCCGATGGAGTACACTTGAATCAGGAGGCTGACAAGCGAGACGACCGCAAGCATAAGCGTCGTCAAATTCGTCACTTCATAACCGATGCGCAGCGTGAAGTCTCCAATGACGATCCAATCATAGCTGTAGGAATAGTCCACCGCGTCCGGTGCGGAACGCGCGATCAGCAGAAGCGTCGACAAGACGAGGGAAGCGAGAGCAAGCAGGATGCTGACAAGCTTGCCTGTGTTGCGGAAGCTCTTCCCCATAGCCGTCAGCAGCAGGAAGCTGACCAACGGCAGCACCGGTATGATCCATGCGATCTTGGAATACACGTCTACCAATTCCGTCACCCCCTCATCTTGTCGAATTCATCCGCATTGATCGTGCCGCGGGCACGGAACAGCGCCAGAAGAATCGCAACAGCGACGGCCGCTTCCGCAGCGGCTACCGTAATGGTGAAGATGGTAAATATTTGGCCTGTCAATGAAGGAACAACGCCGTACTTGGAGAACGCGACCAAATTCAAATTGACTGCGTTCAGCATAAGCTCCAGCGACAGCAGCACGATAACGGCGTTGCGCTTGGCAAGCGCCCCGTAGAGCCCGATGCAGAACAGAATGGCGGCTAATGTCAGATAAGATGGCAGCACGCCTTATTCCCCCTTTCTGGCCAGCACAATGGCACCGATAAAGGCGACCGTAAGCAGAATGGACACGAGCTCGAACGGCACGATATATTCCGTGAACAGCAGCTCTCCAAGCGCCATCGTATTGTCATCTCCCGGATGGAATCTGGCCGTCTGCGGGAAAGTGGTGATGCGAATGGCATAGAAGAACAAGCCGAACAAGCTGAGCGCGCCGACAGCGATTAGCGTCTCATACAACGGTCTGGAGCGTCCGCTGCCTTCCGAGCCGTGCTTCGTCATCATCATGCCGAATATCATCAGGATGGAGACGGCTCCCCCGTATATAAGCACCTGCACGAAGGCGACGAACTCCGCTTCCAGCAGCACATACATCGCGCCAAGGCCAATGAATACGACGGCTATGGAGACGACCATATGAACAACCTTCTCCAAGGTTATCATCAGAACCGCTCCGCCGATCATCAGAGCGGCGAAGATGAAGAAGGCGACCAGTTCACCCGACATCGTAAAGTTCAACAATTATTTGGCGCCCCCTTTGCCCGGCGCTCCTATATTGTTATTGTCCTCACGCACAAGCGTATTGTTGTCGGTCAGCCACTTGGCGTCCTTATACAATTCGTCGCGGCTGTATGTCGCCAGCTCGAAGTGGTTCGTCATGACGATCGCTTCCGTCGGACAGACTTCCGTGCACAAGTCGCACAGAATGCAGATTTCAAAGTTGATATCGAACGTATCGATCACCTTGCCCCGCTTCTCGGGGTCCGGATTCGGCTTGCCCGTCAGCGTAATGCAGTCGGTAGGGCAGATGCGGGCGCATTGATTGCATACGATGCACAGATCCGGTATGAAGTGCTGGATGCCTCTGAACCGGTCCGGCATATCCATCGGAACGTCCGGATATTGGGTCGTCACTTTAGGCGCAGTCAAGGAGCCCAGCGTAACTCCCAATCCTTTCAGCATGCCTTTCATCGTCGTACTCCCCCTCTCGCCTTATTTCACAAACCATTCCACGAAAAAAGCCGTCAGAAATATGTTCAGCAGCGCCAGCGGCAGCAGCACCTTCCATCCCAGGCTCATCAACTGATCCACACGGACGCGGGGAAAGGTCGCCCTGATCCAGAAGAGCGTGAAGACGACCCCGACGAACTTCATGAGAAACCAGATGATGCCTGGTACAAAATCAAGAAATGGCGCCGGCGCATGCCATCCGCCCAGGAACAGGACGGTCGTCAGCGCGGCAATGGCGTACACGTAGACATATTCCGAGAGCATGAAGAAAGCAAAGCGGAAGCCGCTATACTCCACATGATAGCCGGCGACCAGCTCCGATTCTGCTTCCGGCAGATCGAACGGCGTCCGGTTCAGCTCCGAGACGGCGGCAACGACAAAGACGGCGAACCCGATAATCTGAGGAACAAAGTTCCACTGCCAGAACCATCCGCTCTGCGCTGCCACGATGTCTCTCAGATTCAAGCTGCCGCTAAGCAGAATAACGCCAGTAACGGATATGACAAGCGGGACTTCGTAGCTGATCATCTGAGCGGCTGAGCGCATGCCGCCCAGCAGCGCGTACTTGTTGTTCGAAGCCCAGCCGCCGATGACGAACGCCATCGTCGAGATGCCCGATAGCGCTACATAATACAGCAAGCCCACATTCAGATCGGTGAAGTAAAGCTTCTCCGTATAAGGAATGACGGCGAGCACCATGAACGCGGGAACGAAGGCGAGCGCCGGCGCCAACGTGAACAGGAGCCGGTCGGACTTGCGAGGCACCGTATCCTCCTTCACGAGCAGCTTCAATATATCCGCTACCGTCTGCAGCAGTCCCAGCGGGCCGACCCGATTCGGGCCGATGCGCAGCTGCATCCATCCGATCACCTTGCGCTCATAGTAGATGGCATACGTTACGAAGCCCAGCACGATCAGAAGGAATACGACCGCCCATAACAATAAGATAATGGCATTATTCCATGTCATAGCCTCTCCCAGCCAAGCGCCCATCAGCAGTCCACCTCCCCGACCACAATATCAATGCCTCCCAGTATCGTTATGAGGTTCGTCATCGTCTCACCTTCCAGCAGCTTTGGCAGAATGCCCAGATTGACGAAGGATGGACGCCGGAACTTGAGGCGGTACGGCTCCGCTTTCCCCTGGGAGACGATATGGCAGCCGATCTCGCCGCGCGGCGACTCGATCCGGACATACACCTCTCCGGCAGGCGGACGAATGACCCTGGGCACCTTGCCCATCGTCGGTCCGTCATCCGGGAATTGCTGAATCGCTTGCCGCAGGATGCGCAGACTCTGCGCAATCTCCGCCAGTCTGATCCGATACCGGTCGTAGCAGTCGCCGACGCTGCCGGTCGGCACATCGAACTGAAACCGGTCGTACAGACTGTACGGCTCGTTCTTGCGCAGATCCCAATTCACACCCGTACAGCGGAGGTTCGCACCTGACAGCCCGTAATCGACCGCCGTCTCCGAATCGTACTTGCCGACTCCCCTAATTCTCGCCAGGAAGATCTCATTGCCGGAGACGAGCCTGTCATATTCCTCAAGCTTCCCCTCCATGTACGGAATGAACTCCCTCACCTTGTCAATCCAGCCGGGCGGTGCATCCCATTTGACGCCGCCGACACGCATATAATTGTAAGTCAACCGTGCACCGCACAGCTCGTTGAACAGATTAATAATCATCTCCCGGTCCCGGAAGGCGTACAGGAACGGGCTCATAGCGCCAATATCGAGCAGATAGGTGCCCCACCATACCAGATGGCTGGCTACCCGCTGCAATTCCATGACGATCAGGCGGAGGAATTCCGCCCGCTCCGGCACTTCAAGACCCATCATCGTCTCCACCGCATGAACGAGCACATAATTGTTCGTCATCGCCGATACGTAGTCCATCCGGTCCGTATAAGGAATAATCTGCGTATAATTCAGACTCTCCGCCAGCTTCTCTGTCCCTCTATGCAGGTAGCCCATCACCGGCGTCGCTTCCTTGATGACCTCTCCATCCAGCTTGACGATAATGCGAAAGACGCCATGCGTGCTGGGATGCTGAGGGCCTACGTTCAGCAACAGCTCTTCGGTTCGGATCATCTTCCCTTACACCTCCGGATCAAGCGGTATGTAATCCTTGCGCAGCGGATGTCCGTCCCAGTCGTCCGGCATCATAATGCGTCTCAGATCGGGATGCCCCGGGAAGTCTATGCCCAGCAGATCGAAGATTTCCCGCTCATTCCAATTGGCGGCCGACCATAGCGGAGTGATGGACGGAATGGACGGCGCCGTCCGATCCGTCTTCACCTTCACTGCGCAGTCCCGTCCGCTATCCAGAGACAGGAGACAATAGACAACCTCCAGATGCGACTCGTAATCGACGCCGGACACATTGCGGAGATAGCGATAATTCATATCCCCGTGCCCCTTGAGCAGACGCGCCGCTTCCAGCCAATACTCGCTCCGCACCTCGACCATCGGCATATCGCCGTTCAGCTCATTGATGCTGGCCTCTACGATGGCTTCTTCCCCGATCTCCCGCTTCAGCAGCGCTACGATCCCGTCCAGCTCGCCTTGCCTTGGCGACGGCGGCTTAGGCTCCGGCTCTTGCGCTTCGGAAGCAGCCGCCTTGGCCGCGGCTCGTGCGGCTCTGGCCTCCGCCGCAGCCTTGCGCTTCGCCTCGCGCTCCTCATCGGAAGCGGCGGAGCCTACTTGCGCCTTATTCTGGTCCTCGCTCATCCGCCCGTCACCCGCTTCCCGGTCTTGGCTTCGTAACGAATCTTCTCCTGCAACTTGTTAATGCCGTATATGAGCGCTGCGGGATTCGGCGGGCAACCCGGTATGTATACATCGACGGGAACGATCTGATCCACGCCTTTCACAACCGCGTATGACTTCACGTACGGACCGCCTGCCGTCGCGCACGAGCCCATCGCGATGACCCACTTCGGCTCCGGCATCTGATCATAGAGGCGGCGAAGCAGAGGGGCCATCTTCTTCGTGACGGTGCCGGAGACGATCATGACGTCGGACTGGCGCGGCGAAGTGCGGAACATGACGCCGAACCGGTCCAGATCGTAATGGGACGCCCCCGTCCCCATCATCTCAATCGCACAGCAGGCCAGACCGAACGTTAACGGCCACAGCGAGTTGCTTCTCGCCCAAGCCTTCAATTGCTCCAGCGTACCCATGAACACATTGCGCTCCAGTTCCTTGCGCTCCTCCAGCGAGATGGATTCCAGATTCAATTCCACTTGAGCACCCCTTTCTTCCAGGCATACAACAGTCCCAGCAACAGCATTCCCGTGAAGATGATCATCTCGACCAGCACAAAAAGGCCGAGCTTCTGGTACGCTACGGCCCACGGGTATAAAAATACGGTTTCCACATCAAAGATGACGAACATCAAAGCAAAATGATAATACCGAATGTTGAAACGGACTTGACCTTCCCCTACAGGCTCGTTGCCGCTCTCGTAAGTGCTTGCTTTCGGCTCTGTCGGCTTATGCGGACGAAGCAGCCTGCCGATGGTCAATGCCACCACAGGCAGCAATATCCCAAGTACTCCGAAAATGGCGACAACGACGTAGTTATTGACGTAGTTTTCCACACAATCGCCTCCGTAAAACGAATTCGATGCAGAATACTCTACGATGTCCAACAGTCCTCACAATTATAACAAAAGCTTCCACTACAGTCTATGTAAGAGTTATCATTCGAAAGAAGGTGCTATGACCTTGTACGATTCGCCGCTTCTGATGGAAATGCCCCCTTCTCTTCGCTCCTGGCTCCTCTTGCCCACGCGATAAGCAATAGAACCAGCGGAATCATTACACCCTGTCCTACGCTGTATATCGTCCATACATCCATCGCAAATATCGTGCTATGGACGCTATTGCGATAGATGATGATGGACATCGGCACAATGAATAGCCCTAACGGCACAACCAGCGGGCGATAAGTACGCAAATGAAGAAATTGTCCAAGCAATACCGTAACGGTATAGAAGGACAGCAGCAGCTTCATGAATACGGTCCCGATCCAAACGACCGCGAACAAAATTTCGACGCGTACTAAAATATCTTCAATATTGATCGCCTTCACCATCTCGTACACCGCATATGGGCTGCGCACGGTCTCGGATACGCCAAGCACGGCAATCAGCATGGCCACATTCAGCGTGCTGATGCCTCCATTAACCGCTACCGCCACAGCAAGCTTTGCATAGAGCTTGCTCCTCTCCTTCGTCTGAACCAGCGGCAGCAGTACCGTCAGAAAGACGCATTCCGCCACGGGGAAGCCCAATACGGGATACATGCCTTTCATCGCTTGCACGATGCCTTCGCCCAACAAGGGCAGGAAATGTCCGCCGTACATTTGATTGAATAGCGCCACCGAAATAATGAAGATAACGATCAGCGTCCACCCGAACAAGATGTCTCCCGTTCTTCCAATCGTCTCTATTCCCAGATAAGTGCCGTAGACAATGACCAGCATAAATGTTCCGCTTAGAAACCATTCCGGAGTCTGTGGCAATACGGATTTGCCAATAAAATCGGACATATTGCGAAGCACGAGCGCGCACAACACAGAAAAATAAAAGATATAGGTAGCGGTAACGATTTTGCCTAGCCATGTACCTAGTATATGTTGGCTGTATTGGGCTAATGAAAGATGCGGGAAGCGATTCGCAAGCGCCAGGTAAATCAGGATGATGAAATAGTGAAGCGGAATGACAAGCAGCATGGACAGCCAGCTGTCCTGTCTGGCAATCTGCACCACCGCGGTCGGAACGATCAGCGCAGCGCTTCCCAGCGAGAACAGATAGAGCAATTTGCCCAATTGACCTGCGCCAATCTTTCCGTTGGCACCGCTTTGCATGTCTTTCATCCCTTGCCGCCCCCCTTGATCCACGCGATGACCGGCTTATAGATTGGCGCAACGATGACGGATATCCAATCTGCCGGCGATACCATGGGAATGTGAAGCAGGAGCGCCATGCTGAGACATGCCGCCGACCATAACAGCACGATGCTCCATACCACTTCCCGAATAAGCTTCTTCTTTTCATAATTCCACCACAAAGCGATGGACAAGAGGAGAGCGAAAACGAAGACAAGCAAGATGTTCATCATCTATTCCCTCCCTCTATTGGGGTATCGTGTCGGACCGGACACCGGTCGAGATAATCTCGCTAATGCATTTCACACGGCTGGGCACATCGGGAAATACATGCTCCCAATCCCTATACAATTGCTTCCACAACTTAGGCTGATAGTGGTAGGTTGCCACTCCCCAGCCCAGCGCGTCCGCCCCCAATTCCTTCTGCACCTTGTGTATGGCATTCATGATTTCCGCTTCCACCGTTTCGTCCAGTTTTTTTTCCATCTGCCGCAGCATCGCTTCATCATGAACATGCATGTCCGGACATACCACTTCATGCATAGCGGCTTTCAGACGCACTTCAATCTCTATGAGCGGAAGTCCGTTGTCTCCCTTGCGCGCCTTTATTTTCGTATCGGACTTAATGACCTCGATAATGTAATGCCCTTTATCTTTTCGGCACCTTTGCTTGACGGCCGTATTTTTGATCTTGTTCTGAATCCAGGCCAATCCTCTGGATTGTTCGGGCGTCAAGTAACCTCTCAGCTTCCCATTGCGAAAGACAGCCATCGCTTTCAATTCCGGTTTCACTTTCATGCTGATGACATCGACGCTCTTCTTGGAGTTGCCCGCATCGGCCAGACCGTCAATCCCGATTGCGGGTACAGCTGCCTGCATGCCTGCCGACTCCGACAGATGCGCTATATCCCGCACTTGCACATTGTACGTCTTGCCGTAAACCTTCTGATTGATAACGACTGAATCCTTCATCTGATTGGCCGGAATAGATTCCATCTGCGTCTGAATCTGCAGCAGTTGCTCCGCGCGCAGTCCGCGGGTTATCATCACGCTAATATCGGAGCGTACGTTGCTGTTGCGCTCGATCAGATCCATGATGGGATAGATACCTTCCCGCGCCACTTCCTCGCTGATGAGCAGAAGCTGAGTATGGGAGAAATACAATCGTCGCGACGTTTTCGCCGACATTTTCCTCATCGCTTCGAACAAGGTATCTCCTGTATCAGAGAGCGTCATAACGGGACTGCCGTCACCGCCTTTCACACCTACCGCATTCTGGGGCAACACCGTCTGCACAGTTATCTTGAAGCGATGCTTGCCCGAATGATCTTTGTCCACGCCAATCGCCATTACAACGCCCAGCTTGTCCAGATACTGAATATCCCAGCAGCCCGTCGCCGCGAGCATAATCGACATCGCAACAAGACATACAGCCAGTAACCGTGGCACCATAACTTGCTCCTCCTCTACCTGCCAACGAAAACTATTGGGACGGTTCTTCTCTTGGCTCCAGCCGGTTGTCTTGACGGGTATGATTACGTTCCGCAAGCTGGTGCGGCCGTTGCTTGAACATCCAGATCGGCGCCCGGATCAGAGAATCCTTCATATCTCTCCAGTTGAAAGGTGCGAACGGCTTCAAGTAAGGCAAGCCGAATGAGCGCAAGTTGCTAAGATGCAGCAGCAGCAAGAGGACGACAAGCGCTATGCCGTAGAAGCCAAGCGTAGAAGCGGCCAGCAAGAGGATGAAGCGAAGCAGGCGCGCCGCGATGCCCAAGCTGTACACTGGTGCGACGAAGCTGGCAATAGCCGTGAACGAGACGACGATTACGACAGCCGACGATACAATACCGGCCTCTACAACGGATTGGCCGATGACAAGACCTCCGACGATAGGCACGGCGTTGCCGGCGTTGCCAGGCATTCTGAGCACGGCCTCCCGCAATATTTCAAATACGAACTCCATAAGGAATGCCTCCAGATAGGCCGGGAACGGGACGCCTTCCCGCTGCGCGGCAAGCTTGAGCAACAGCGGGGTCGGAATCATCTCCTGATGGTAGCCAACGATCGCGACATAGATCGAGGGCATCAGCAATGCGATGACGAAAGAGACGAACCGCAGCATTCTAAGGAATGTGGCCATCTGGTAATTGTGATAATAATCTTCCGCGGCCTGGAAGAAAGCGTTCAGCGTCGTAGGTACAACCAGCACGAACGGCGTTCCTTCCATCAATATCGCTACTCTTCCCTCCAGCAGATAAGAGACGATCACATCGGGCCGCTCGTTATTCATGACGGTCGGGAATGGTGTCCACTTCTGATCGCTGATCATCTCTTCGATATAACCGGACTCCAGAATGCCGTCAATATGAATGCGATCCAGCCGATTCCGCAGTTCTTTCAGCACACCCTCATCGGCCAAGTCCTTCATATACATGATACCAACCGGGGTCTGGGTCACCTTCCCGATTGTCTTCCTCTCCAGCCATAGCTTGGGACTGCGAATCTTCCGTCTGATCAGCGCCGTATTGTCCAGCAATGTCTCTGTGAATCCTTCTCTTGGGCCTCTCAGTGCCTGCTCCGTTCTGGGTTCTTGCATATTGCGCTTTACCCCGCCTGCCGTACCTGCTGACAAGGCGTGCGCACAGCCGTCAACGAGAATAACGGTATTGCCCGCGAAGAGCTGTTGAAACAATTGCTTGAAATGGGTGATGACGGTTACTGCTCCGGTCGCCAGCAGCTTATTGCGCAACTGCTCAACCCGCTCTTCAGCAGATGAGCTTCCGGAAGCGTTCAGCAGCGGCTTGATGACGAATTCGTCCAGTTGAGTCTCATCGACCATATTTTCTATATAGACAACAGCAATGCTGTCAGAATCCGTGCAATCCGAACAGGATAACCGCCTGATATTGAGATCGGCGCTGTTCCCGAGCTCGAAGCCGATAGCATCCAGCATCTCCTGAAGCGAGCTTGACACGGGCATTGCTTCGTAATCCTTCAGCTGCTCCTGCTCAATTTGTTCTTCCTTCATCGAACGAAGCAGTTGCTTTCGACTCCGCACGGAAATTCGCCTCCTTTTCCTGCTTCATTACCCACTAGCGTCCCACTCGCGAGGAAAATTTATGCGTTTATACGCTTATATGGCAAAAAAGCCGCCAGCACCCGGAGGGGCACTGGCGGCTTTCTCATTTATCTTGCTTATACACGATGCTTCACGTGCAGACGATTCATCGCGCGTTGCATTGCCATCTCTGCACGACGGAAATCAATCTCATCCTGCTGCTTCGCATTCAGGCGCTGCTCGGCACGCTGCTTGGCAGCCTGCGCACGCTCCACGTTGATGTCAGTAGGCAGCTCGGCACTCTCCGCGAGAATGACGACCTTGTCCTTGCGCACCTCGATGAAGCCGCCATTCACAGCTATTACATCGGTCTTGCCGTCACGCTTGATCGTTACGGGAGCGATGCGAAGCGGCGTCACGAGTGGAATATGATTCGGCAATATGCCGAGCTCGCCTTCCACGCCGGTTACGCTGACCATATTCGCCGTCTCCTCGTACACCTTGCGTTCAGGTGTTACGATTTCTACCAGAAAGGTACTCATGTGGATTCCTCCCGCCTTTCGCTATTGAAGCGTTTTGGCTTTCTCCACGGCTTCTTCAATGACACCTACATAACGGAAGGCTTCTTCCGGAAGGTGGTCATATTTGCCCTCGAGAATTTCTTTAAAGCTGCGAACGGATTCTTTAACCGCCACATATTTGCCCGGCGTGCCTGTGAACGGCTCGGCAACGTGGAACGGCTGGGACAGGAACAACTGGATGCGGCGAGCGCGGGCAACAGTAAGCTTGTCTTCCTCGCTAAGCTCATCCATACCCAGAATCGCGATAATATCTTGAAGCTCCTTGTAGCGCTGAAGAATCTTCTTCACGCCCTGAGCGACATTGTAATGCTCCTCGCCCAGAACTTCCGGGTTCAGGATACGGGATGACGACGCCAGCGGATCAACCGCCGGGAAGATACCCATCTCGGAAATTTTACGCTCCAGGTTCGTCGTCGCGTCCAAGTGAGCGAACGTCGTCGCCGGAGCCGGGTCCGTATAGTCATCCGCAGGAACGTAGATCGCCTGAATGGACGTAACGGAGCCTTTCTTCGTGGAGGTGATACGCTCTTGCAGCTGACCCATCTCGGTTGCCAGCGTAGGCTGGTAACCAACGGCCGAAGGCATACGGCCAAGAAGCGCGGATACCTCGGAGCCCGCTTGTGTGAAGCGGAAGATGTTGTCGACGAACAGAAGCACGTCTTTGCCCTCTTCGTCACGGAAGAATTCAGCCATTGTCAGACCCGTCAGAGCAACACGCTGACGTGCGCCCGGCGGCTCATTCATCTGACCGAATACCATCGCCGTCTTGCTAAGAACGCCGGAATCCTTCATCTCATGGTACAGGTCATTACCCTCACGGGTACGCTCGCCTACACCTGCGAATACGGAGATACCGCCGTGCTCTTGCGCGATGTTGTTGATCAATTCCTGGATCGTAACGGTTTTACCTACACCCGCACCGCCGAACAGACCGATCTTGCCGCCCTTGGCATAAGGAGCAAGCAAGTCGATAACTTTAATGCCAGTCTCAAGAATTTCCGCTTGTGTGGATAGTTCGTCAAATGTCGGTGCCGGACGGTGAATCGGGAGATTATTCTCCGATGTCACATCGCCAGCTTCGTCGATCGGTTGTCCAAGTACGTTGAATACACGACCCAGAGTCGGCGTGCCAACCGGGATCGTAATCGCTGCGCCGGTATCTACAGCTTCCATACCGCGAACGAGACCGTCGGTTGTGCTCATCGCAACCGCGCGAACCATGTTGTCGCCAAGGTGAACGGCTACTTCAAGCGTAAGGTTGATGTCCACTCCGCCAGCTGCAGCCTTCTGGTCGATTTTGACAGCGTTCAGAATTTCCGGCAGGTTGCCGCGTTCGAACTCCAAGTCAACGACCGGACCCATGACGGATACAACGCGTCCTTTTTTCATTGCTTTCCCTCCTGGTTCCTTCTTATATAAAAATTACGATTGTGCATTCGCTCCTGCAACGATCTCCGATATCTCCTGCGTAATCGCAGCCTGACGCGCACGGTTGTAAGTGAGCGTAAGTCCGTTGATCATCTTCGTCGCATTCTTCGTTGCGCTTCCCATTGCTGTCATTCGAGCACCGAATTCACTGGCCTTCCCATCCAATACCGCGCTGTAGATTAAAGTCTCAGCGTACTTCGGCAGCAGCACTTCCAGCACACCTTCTGCCGATGGCTCGTATTCATAGGAGGATACCGCCGTGCCCTCACTCACCGCTTCAAGCGGAAGCAAGCGGGATTCCGTCGGAACTTGTGAAATCGCATTGACGAATTGATTATAGTACAGATACAGCTCATCATAAGCTCCATCTGCGAATTTCTGCACAGCCGCCGTAGCCACTGACTTCACATCGGCGAATGTCGGCGAATCCGACAGACCGATCACTTCTTCTACGATCGGCATATTGCGGCGACGGAAGAAATCGCGGCCCTTCCGGCCAATGACGAATAAGGCATACTCATCGGCAGACTTATGCTTTGCATTAATGGTGTTCATCACTTTGCGCAGAATATTCGCATTGTAACCACCTGCAAGACCACGATCGGAAGTAATGACCAGATAGCCGGTCTTCTTGATGGGACGAGTCTCCAGCATCGGATGCTTCACATCATTCGTGCCGGAAGCGATGCTCGCTACGACTTCCTTCAGCTTGTCGGCGTAAGGCCGTGCTGCTTGCGCAGCGCTTTGAGCCTTCCTCAGCTTGGATGCCGCGACCATCTCCATCGCTTTCGTGATCTGCTTCGTGTTCTGTTTGCTCTTAATCTCGCGCTTAATATCACGCATGTTCGTTGCCACTTTCATTTCACCCGCCTTCGATGCTTGGAATGACTCCGAAGCTTGGTAAGGGGCCTACGCCCGGTCTAGAGCGGATGGGCGTAGACATCATTGACCAACGGTCGTCTTGTTGCTATATAGCTTGCTTCGTCTTTTACGCGAAGCTTCTCTTGAATTGATTGATGGCGTCGACAAGGGCTTTCTCGTTGTCAGCCGCAAGATCCTTCGTATCGCGGATCGAAGCGCCGATCTCCGGCTTGTTCGTATCCAGATACGCCAGGAACTCTCTCTCGAAGCGAAGAATATCCTCTATCGCGATGTCGTCCAGATGGCCTTTCACCGCTGTATAGATGGAGATGACTTGCTTCTCGACCGGCATCGGTTGATTGACGCCTTGCTTCAGGATTTCCATCGTGCGCGCACCGCGGTTCAGACGGGCTTGCGTCGACTTGTCCAGATCGGAGCCGAATTGCGCGAACGCTTGAAGCTCGCGGTATGCCGCAAGGTCAAGACGGAGCGTGCCGGCAACCTTCTTCATCGCCTTGATCTGCGCAGCGCCGCCGACGCGGGATACGGAGATACCTACGTTAACCGCAGGGCGCTGGCCGGAGTAGAACAGATCCGACTCCAGGAAGATCTGACCGTCAGTAATGGAGATAACGTTCGTCGGAATGTATGCCGACACGTCGGATGCTTGCGTCTCAATGAACGGCAGTGCCGTCAGAGAACCGCCGCCCAGCTTGTCGCTCAGCTTCGCAGCGCGCTCCAGCAGACGGGAGTGCAGATAGAAGACATCGCCCGGATAAGCTTCGCGGCCCGGTGGACGACGGAGCAAGAGAGACAATTCACGGTAAGCCGCCGCTTGCTTCGAGAGGTCATCATAGATAACAAGGACATGCTCGCCTTTATACATGAAGTACTCGCCCATGGAGCAGCCTGCATAAGGAGCCAGGAACAGCAATGGGGATGGCTCGGAAGCACTCGCCGTTACGACGATCGTGTATTCCATTGCGCCATTGCGACGCAGCGTCTCCACAACGTTGGCAACTGTAGATTGCTTCTGGCCTACGGCAACATAGATACACTTCACGCCATTGCCCTTCTGGTTGATGATTGCATCGATGGCAATAGCTGTTTTACCTGTCTGGCGGTCACCGATAATCAGCTCGCGCTGGCCGCGGCCGATCGGTACCATGGAGTCAATCGCCTTGATGCCTGTCTGCATCGGCTCATGTACGGATTTACGATCGATAACGCCCGGAGCAGGAGACTCAATCGCACGAGTCTGTGTCGTATTAATAGGGCCCTTGCCGTCAAGCGGCTGTCCCAGCGGGTCAACAACCCGGCCGAGCAGCTCTTCGCCGACTGGAACTTCCATGATGCGGCCTGTCCGCTTCACTTGGTCACCTTCGCGAATGTCTGTGTACGGACCAAGGATAACGACGCCGACATTGCTCTCCTCAAGGTTAAGAGCCATGCCGACTACACCGTTCGCGAACTCGAGCAGCTCGCCTTGCATCGCGTTCTCGAGACCGTGTACACGGGCAATACCGTCGCCGACGTTGATTACTGTGCCGACATCCACG
Source organism: Paenibacillus sp. J5C2022 (assembly GCF_025567625.1). Classification (GTDB taxonomy): domain Bacteria; phylum Bacillota; class Bacilli; order Paenibacillales; family Paenibacillaceae; genus Pristimantibacillus. Next base: position 178,767 of record NZ_JAOQJC010000006.1, read on the forward strand.
ACTTGAATCTCGGATTTATATTGTTCAATCTGCTGTTTAATCAGCGTGCTTATTTCATCAGGTCTGATACTCAATTCGTTCACCCCTATCTACAGTGCTTTGGAATTTAACGTCTTTGACAAACGATCCAGCTTGCCGGAGAGGCTGCCGTCGTACAGGCGGTCGCCAATACGAACCTGCAGGCCGCCCAGCAGCGCCGGCTCGACGATTTGCTCTGCAATTATCTTCTTTCCCGTCACGCTGCTGAAGTGAGCCGCAACGCCGGCAAGCTCGTCATCCGACAGCTGCTTCGCCGTATATACGATGGCATGCGCTTGTCCCAGCGTGTCGCCGGCAATCTTCGTATACGCTTCGTATACTTCACCGATGATCGTCTGACGCCCGCGGGAGATAACCAGCTGCAGCGTATCGAACACAAGCGGGGATACCGCTTCTCCGAACGATGCTTTCAGCGCGGCAATCTTGCCTACTGGTGCCACGCTGGGCAAGGACAGGAACTTCTCGATGGAGGGATCGCGCTGGAGCGTCTCAGCGATCAGCTTCAGCTCCGCTTCCACTTCCGATACTTTGCCGCCTTCCGATGCCAGCTCGAACAACGCTTTAGCGTAGCGCTTCGCTACGACCGCATCCCGGCTCATTTGCTTCCTACCTCTTTCAGGTACTTGTCAACCAGTTGCTCTTGCGACTTCTCGTCCACTTGCTTCTCGATAATTTTGGAAGCAATCTTGACGGAGATACCGCCCACTTCGGAACGAAGAGCGGCAATCGCCTTGTTCTTCTCGCTCTCGATGTCTTTCAGCGCATCGTCCTTCAGACGAGTAGCTTCCGACTTCGCGGATTGAACAATCTCATCTGCTTGCTTCGTGCTGGTCGTTCTAGCTTGCTCGATAATCTCATGCGCTTCTTTGCGCGCCTGCTGCAGCGCAGCCTTCTGCTCTTCCATCTGCTGCTCTGCTGCCTGGCGGCTTGTTTCCGCTGTATTCATTTGCTCGCGAATAAGATCTCTGCGTTTCTCCATGACTGCAAATAGAGGACCGAAAGCATATTTGCTCAATAGCCAGAACAACAGGAGGAACGCAATAATCGCGAACACCGTCGACTCCCATACGAAATCCATTGCTGCCACTCCTTCCTTACTTGCTTGTAATCAAAACGAAGGCGAAGAGGGCTAGGCCTTCCCCGCCAAAAAAGCGTAACTATGTCTTAGCCAAAGAATGCCAAGAAGGCGATAACGACGCCGATGATCGGCACAACCTCGACGATACCGACACCGATAAACATCGTTGTCTGCAGCTTGCCTTGCAATTCAGGCTGACGCGCGATGCCTTCGATTGTCTTGCTGACGATCATACCGTTACCAATACCAGCGCCAAGTGCGCCCAAACCAACTGCCAATGCTGCTGCCAGAACTCCGTAATCCATTGAAAAATCCTCCTCAAATTAACTTTATTATTAGGGTGATGCTTGTTTATCACTAAATCCCGCATGCTCCGTTCATCATGACCGGGCAACTGGGCTAAAGCACAACTTAATGGTCTTCCTCGTGATGGTGGATCGTCGCTTGCGAAATGTACACCATCGTCAGTATCGTGAACAGGAACGCCTGGATACCGCCGACAAACACGCTGAAGCCTTGCCATGCTGCAAGGAACACAACGCCCCACACTTTAAGCATGAGAATGGTGGAGATCAATACCTCGCCTGCGAAGATATTCGCATAGAGACGAAGGGCAAGCGTCACCGGCTTGGAAATCTCCTTGATCACGTTCAGCGGGAAGAAGATCGGATACGGCTCGAAGTAATGCTTCAGATAATGCTTCGTATTCTCCTTCAGTCCCAGGAAATGCACCAGGAAGATAACAATCGCCGCCAGACCTGCTGTTACGGCCAAGTCAGCCGTCGGCGACTTCCAGAACGCCATATGAACATGGCCCCCGTGCGCATCCAACGTCTCCTGGCTAACGAACCAGCTGGCATGATGAACGTCGAATACAATACCGAAAGGCAATCCCAGCAAGTTCGAGATGAAGATGAACAGAATAAGCGTCATCCCCAGCGACAGATAGCGCTTCACCTTCTCCAGCGGCAGTGTGCTTGCAATCGTATTGTGCACGAATTCCATGATCCATTCCATGAAGTTCTGCATCTTGGACGGGTTGTCCACCGACAGATTGCGAACCGCCAGCCTTGCCAACAAGAATGTAATAGCTGCCGAGATAATAATGGCTCCCCATGTGGACAGGTCAATTCTAAAGCCCCCAACCTCTATTATGGGAAAAATATGCATGTAACAATTTCACCCCTTTCCCTTGTCATTGTCGTTTGTTCCATATGAAAGCTGATACCAATACGATGAACGGCATCACCATACTAGCCGCAAGCGCAGCAGGCAGATTGAACGTCTCGGGATATCTGTAGGCAATCATGGCGACAAGAAGCACCATGGCCATACGGCTGCCGAGACCCAGTCCCATTCTGCGAACGCTTCGGTTCGCCATGGACCTGGCTACCATCTCCACTCTGCGCCTCAGCAAAAGCGCATTCAAAGAACTCGCGGCAACACCCAGAAGCAGTCCGGCAAATACCGCCCGATACGAAGGCAGAATACCCCATAAAAGCAGGCACGCCGCCGCGAGGATCAGAACCGTACGCATCGCCGTCTTGAAAATGTTATCCATCGGAGTCCTCCAACACCTTCTTCACAATTAAAACCGCTGTCAACAATCCGACAGCCAGACCGACAAGCAAGCCCCCGACCGTCCAAGCCTTGACATCGCCAAAGCGTTCTCCGGCCATCGATCCCAGCCAATAACCTATGAAAATACAAATGCCGACATCCATGCCAAGCGCTCCGACGAGAGCCGCAGCCTTCCACGGATTATCCCCTTTGTTACTCCCATTCATGGTCATTACCCCTGTCAATCCTCATATATTTTATCGAAGCGGCGCAAGGTTTGTCAATTGAAATCCGGCGTCAAATTGCTAGTATAACATCCCAGAAATCCTTGATTCACAAGGTTTCCCGGACCCGCGAAACCGTACAGTAGCACTGTACGCTGTACATTCCGCAGCTTGCGCCTTATGGAGATGGCAACTATGAACGTTGTGTGAACGATTGCGGACGTTCCGCCGCTCTTCCAAAATGATGCAGGATCGCATCTACTATGCGCTCCGATGCACGTCCGTCACCGTAAGGATTCGCCGCCTGGCTCATCCGGCAGTACAGCGTCGTGTCGGTCAGCAGCGCCTTCGTACGCTCGTATACACGTTCCTCATCGGTACCGACCAGCTCCAGCGTGCCGGCTTCGATGCCCTCCGGCCGTTCCGTCGTATCCCGCAGCACCAGAGTAGGTACGCCGAACGAAGGCGCTTCCTCCTGCAGCCCGCCGGAATCGGTCAAGATCATGTAAGCATGCGGATAGAAATTATGGAACTGGAATACATCAGGCGGCTCGATAAGCGAGATCCGGGGATGATTGCCCAATATCTCTTCGGCCGGCTCGCGAACGGCGGGATTCAGATGGACGGCATAGACGATGGCGACGTCCTCATGCTCATCCGCGATCCGCTTCACCGCGCGGAATATGTTGCGGTGCGGCTCGCCCAGCGACTCCCGGCGGTGTGCCGTCATCAGAATCATCCGCTTGCCGCGCGCCCAATCGAGTACGGGATGTGTGAACGACTCGTCCACCGTATATTGGAACACATCCGTCGCGGTATTGCCCGTCACGTAGATGGCGCCTTCTGACTTATTCTCCTTGCGCAAGTTGCCCGCCGACCAGTCCGTAGGCGCGAAATGGATGTCCGACAGCACACCTGCCAGCTGACGGTTCATCTCCTCCGGATAAGGCGACATCTTGTTCCACGTACGGAGTCCCGCCTCTACGTGGCCGACCTTGATCTTCTTCAGGAACGCCGCATAGCTCGCCAGGAATGTCGTCTGCGTATCCCCGTGCACAAGCACGATATCCGGACTCGCTTCCTCCAAGACGGGCTCCAACCCTTGCAGCACCTTCACGGTCGTCTCCGTCAGCGTCTGACGCTGCTTCATGACATCCAGATCGTAATCCGGCTGAATCTCGAAAAACTCAAGCACCTGATCCAGCATCTGCCGATGCTGGGCCGTCACGCAGACGATCGATTGGATGTCCTCTTCGCGCTTCTGCAGCTCCAGCACGAGCGGCGCCATCTTGATCGCCTCCGGTCTGGTGCCGAATATCGTCATTACCTTCAACTTAGACACGAATCTCCCACTCCCACTTCTATAATTCGGATTGCCTGTCAATTGGTGCCGAACATGCGGTCTCCCGCATCGCCAAGACCTGGAATAATATAGCCCTTCTCATCCAGCCGTTCGTCCAATGCGGCGATATAGATATCGATGTCCGGGTGTGCGTCCTGAACGGCCTTCACACCTTCAGGAGCAGCGATGAGGCACATCAGCTTGATATGGTCGCATCCCCTCTGCTTGAGCGAGTTAATCGCCGCTATCGCGGAGCCGCCTGTCGCAAGCATGGGATCGATGACGATGAGCAGCCTCTCCTTCGCATCCGTAGGCAAATTAATGTAATATTCCATAGGCTTCAGCGTCTCATGATCCCGCGCAAGGCCGATGTGCCCTACCTTGGCGGATGGAATCAGCTTCAATATGCCGTCCACCATGCCGAGACCGGCTCTGAGAATCGGGACGAGCCCCAGCATTCTGCCCGATACGACCTTGGCATCGGCGATCGCGACAGGCGTCTCCACCTTAATCGTATCCAGCGGAATATGGCGTGTAATCTCGTAAGCCATAAGCGTCGCCACTTCGTCCACCAGCTCGCGGAAATCCTTCGTATTCGTCTCTTTATCCCGAATGAATGTCAGCTTGTGCTGTATCAGGGGATGATCACATATAACCAATTTGCTCATGGAGCGTAATTCCTCCCACAATAACTTTATCAACGTCGTCCATCCCTTAGCATGGACACAATCCCATTTATTATAGCACTGTCAATAGTCTGATGCATCTCTATTCTTCCCATAACAATTGTGTGCAAACAAGACAAGCCGGGAAGCTGCTCGCAAGCATGCCTCCCGGCTTGTTCCTACATATAATGCCATGGCGATCTTGTACCGATCACATGGGCAATCAGGCGTAATGGCAGGAGGCATAATGCCCCTTCTTCACTTCTAGCAGCTTCGGCTCGTCTGTCTTGCACTTCTCCGTTGCCATCGGACAGCGCGTGTGGAACTGGCAGCCCATCGGCGGATTGATCGGGCTCGGCAGATCGCCTTGCAGCACAATTCGCTCCCGCCCCGCTTCCACCTCGGGGTCCGGAATCGGAATAGCCGACAGCAGAGCGCGCGTATAAGGATGCCTCGGATCGTCATAGAGCTTGTCGCTTTCGGCCAGCTCGACGATCTTGCCCAAGTACATCACCGCTACCCTGTCGCTAATATGCTTGACCATGGACAAGTCATGGGCGATGAAGAGATACGTCAAGCCCATACTCCGCTGCAGATCTTTCATAAGATTGACGACCTGCGCCTGAATGGACACGTCCAGCGCGGAGATCGGCTCATCGGCAATAATGAACTTCGGATCCACCGCCAGCGCTCTGGCGATCCCGATACGCTGCCGCTGGCCGCCCGAGAATTCGTGCGGATAACGGATGGCATGATCCGGGTTCAGGCCGACGAGATCAAGCAGACCTTCCACCTTGCGCTTGCGCTCCGCCCTGCTGCCCGCCAGATTATGAATATCCAGCGCTTCGCCGATAATATCCGTCACTGTCAGACGCGGATTTAGCGAAGCGTACGGGTCCTGGAAGATCATCTGCATATTGCGGCGCAGCCCTTTCAAGCCGGAACCGCGCAATTTGTATATATCCTTGCCGTCGAACGTCACGTTGCCGCCGGTCGGCTCATACAGACGCAGAATCGTACGACCGGCCGTCGACTTCCCGCAGCCGGACTCGCCGACGACGCCAACCGTCTCGCCGCGGCCAATGGAGAAGCTGATGTCGTTGACAGCCTTCAATATTTTGTTGCCGCCCAAGTTGAAGAACTTGCGCAGATCATTCACTTCCACTAGTGGCGAGCTCATACGGGCACCTCCCGATTCGCATAAGGATGCAGCATCCAGCAGGCGGCGGCATGCGTATCGCTGCCCTTGATCGGCTCCAGGGCAGGATCATGATCGACGCATACCCTCATCGCCTCATCGCAACGAGCGCAGAAGCTGCAGCCTGCAGGCGGCTTGATCAAATCCGGCGGCATGCCGTTGATCGGGATAAGCGGCTCGTCCTTCTTCTGATCCAGCCGCGGCAGCGAACGAAGCAAGCCGCGTGTATAAGGATGCTGAGGATTATGGAATATTTCCCACTTTGTGCCTGTCTCGACCACTTTGCCCGCATACATGACAATAACGCGGTCGCACACATCGGCGACGACACCCAGGTCATGGGTAATGAGAATAATCGACGTCCCCATCTTCTTCTGCAGATCCTTCATAACTCCCATAATCTGCGCCTGAATAGTTACGTCAAGCGCCGTCGTCGGCTCGTCTGCTATAAGCAGCGACGGGTTGCAAGCGAGCGCGATCGCAATCATCACCCGCTGGCGCATACCGCCAGAGAATTGATGAGGATAGGCGTCCATGCGCGCCGCCGGATTCGGAATGCCGACCAAGTCAAGCATCTCCACTGCACGGCTTGTCGCCTTCGCCTTGCTCAGCTGCTGATGCTTGGTTAAGCCCTCCATAATCTGCGCGCCGACTGTCATTGTCGGATTAAGCGACGTCATGGGGTCCTGGAAGATCATCCCGATCTTGTTGCCGCGGATCTTCTGCATCTCCTTCTCCGATAGTGAGAGCAGATCAATTCCATCGAATATAATAGAACCTTCTTTGATCCGGCTTGGCGGCGACGGGTTCAATCGCATAATGGATTGCGCCGTCACACTTTTCCCGGAGCCGGATTCGCCGACGATTGCGACCGCTTCGCCTTGCTTCACATCGAAGCTGACGCCGCGTATCGCTTGCACTTCGCCGGCATATACGTCGAAGGATACACGTAAGTTATTGACTTCCAACAAAGTTTTCATGGCTGTCATGACCTCCTTTTTGCCGGAATGTTTATTTTTTCAGCTTCGGATCGAATGCATCCCGCAGGCCATCGCCCAGAACGTTAAATGCAAATATCGTCAAGCTCAGGAAAAATGCAGGGAACAGCAGACGCCAAGGGAACAGGTCAATGGCGCTGACCCCTTCATCAATCATCGTCCCCCAGGAAGCGACCGGCGATTGCACGCCGAGACCGAGGAAGCTCAGGAACGCTTCGGTGAAAATCGCGTTCGGAATAGTGAGCGTCAGCGTAACGAGAATCGGCCCCATTGCGTTGGGAATAAGATGGCGGAAAATGATGCGAAACGCCCCTGCGCCGAGCGACTTCGATGCCAGCGCATACTCTTGATTTTTCAGCTGCATAATTTGACCGCGCACAATCCAGGCCATATTAATCCAGCCGGTTATCGACATCGCAATTATAATGGTCGTTATGCTGGGCTCCATGACAACCAGCAGTAGAATAACGACCAGCAAATAAGGGATGGCAGCGAGAATTTCCGAAAACCGATTCATCACTTCATCGACCTTGCCGCCGAAGTAGCCCATGATGCCGCCATAAATGATGCCGATCACCAAATCGATCAGTGCGGCTACAACGCCAACGAACAGCGATACTTGCGCGCCCTTCCACGTTCTCTCCAGCATGTCGCGTCCCAGATCGTCCGTACCGAACCAGTGGGCGGCGCTAGGCGCTGCATTCGTATTGTCCAGATAATTGGTGCTGTGATCGTTCGGCGACAGGATTGGAATCGCGATCGCACATACGGCCATGACCACGATGATCCAGAAGCCCGTCATAGCGAGCTTGTTGCTGACGAGACGCATCCATATATCTTGCCATGCCGTTAAGCTCTTGCGCCCTTCTCCCGAATCCGTCTTGTCAGACTTCGGAAGCTTCTCGAACATGTCGGGAGTCAGTCCGTCAGGAGCGGCTGTATTGTATTTATCGGACATGTTATTTCCCTCCCTTTCCACCGGATTTGCGCATACGCGGGTCCACTAGCACGTACGCCACATCCGCCAAGAACCGGGCTGCCATCAATATAACGGCGTAGAAAATCGTAATCCCCATGATGAGAGGATAATCTCTATCTGTTACACTTTGAACAAAGTACTTTCCGATGCCAGGTATGGCAAAAATTTCTTCAATGACAACAGAGCCAGTAATAATTCCCGCCGTCAAGTATCCCAAATAAGTGACAACAGGCAGCATGGAATTACGCAGCGCATGTCTCCATACAATCAGATGACCGGAAAGGCCTTTGGATTTTGCAGTTTTAATAAAATCGGCGTTCAATACTTCAATCATGGTCGACCTAAGCAGTCTGGCAATAAACGCAATCGGCCCCGACGCAAGCGTGATGGTCGGAAGCACATAATCAAGCGGATCATCAAGACCTGCTACATCAAATATAGGAAACTTCACAGCAAACAGATATTGCAATATCGGCGCCAATACCAAGCTGGGCACCGCCAAGCCGATAACGGCGATAATCATCGCCAGATTGTCCAAAAATTTGCGGTGATGCATCGCCGCAATAATGCCAAGCAAGCTGCCCACCACAACGGATGTGACTATGGCAGATAAGCCAAGGCTTAACGAATAGCCGAACGAATCCTTGATCATTTTGTCAACTGACTGGAACTTCTTCTTCATGGATATGCCCAGGTCACCGTGCAGCAAGTTGTTCAAATAGGTCGTGTATTGCTGGAACAAAGGCTTATCCAGCCCGTAATAAGCCTCCAGATTTTTCTGGACCGCCTCGCTCGTTGCCTTCTCTGACTGCAAGGGACTGCCCGGAATGGCGTTCATAAGGAAGAACGTGGCGGTAACAAGCAGAAATAAGGACAACAGCATAAAGATAAATTTGCTTGTAATGTAGCGGACCAAAGGTTCACCTACTCTCTAGATCTTTATTGAAGCGGCGTATCGCATTCCGGATAACTATCCTTCGCTTATACGCTTTAATACCTTGAAAAGGGTATATATAGGATGACTATATATACCCTTTCGTTTGAAGGTTACTCTTTGCTGCCGAATACCCAGTCGATCGTACCGGAGTAGTCAGGACCAACGCCTTTGAATCCGTCCTTAAGCATTGTAACAGTTGTATAGTAGTACACCGGCAGTACGGCCATGTCTTGCTCGAATGCGATCTTCTCGGCTTGCGCCACCAGATCGAGGCTTGCTTTCATGTCCGGCAGAGTAAGCGACTCGTCAAGCAGCTTGCCCACTTCTTCATTGATATACTTGCCGTCGTTATTGCCGGAGTTCGGGTGAAGCAGGTCTACAACGAAGGAGTTCGGATGGTTGTTGTCCGCTCCCCAGCCTGAACGGGCGATATCGAATTGTCCCGCTTTTTTCGCTTCCAGGAATGTTCCCCACTCCTGATTGGCCAGCTTCACTTCCACACCCAGGTTTTTGCGCCACATATCTACCATTGCTTCAGCCAGCTTCTTGTGGCCCTCGCTTGTGTTGTACAGCAAGGTGATTTCCGGCAGCTCTGTCAGACCTTTTTCCTTCAGTCCTTCTTCCAGAAGCTTCTTCGCTTCCTCTACATTTTCCTGGAAGAAGTCGTCCGCATACATATCGCGGTAAGTCTTGTCGTCTGCGCCTGCAATGTTCGGCGGCACAATGCCGAATGCCGGCGTTTGCTTCGCTTTCGTAACATTGTCGATCAGCGATTGACGATCGATCGACATCGCGAACGCTTTACGGATTTTGGCATTGTCGAACGGCGCTTTCTGATGGTTGAACTCGTAGTAGTACACGGAACCGACATTGTGAACCGTTGCTTTCCCTTCTTCGATCATCTTAGGCGTGCGGTCAATGGACAGAGCGCCGGCTTGTGCGCCAATCCAGTCAATCTTGTTCGTCTCATACAAGTTGAAGATCGTGTTCTCATCGTTCACGATAGTCAACGTCACTTTATCGAAGCCAATTTTGTCAGTTGCATAATAGTCCGGATTCTTCTCCAGCACGAGCTTGTCTTCATGTGCCCATTGCTTCAACAAGAAAGGTCCGTTGGAGACAATCGTTTTTTGCTCCGCAGCCCAGCCTTCCGAAGCTTCGACTGTTGCCTTGTGTACAGGAGAGAATGTGTAGAAGGCTACGATGCTCGGGAAGTAAGGAGTCGGCGAATGCAGCTTCACTTCCAGCGTGTAATCGCCTGTGGCCTTGATTCCGACTTGATCGGCGTCCTTAATCTCCCCAGCGTTATAAGCTTCCGCATTCACAATGTAGTTCATCTTGTAAGCATAGTCTGCAGGAGTTGCGGGATCGATGACACGCTTCCAGGCATATTCGAAGTCATGCGCCGTAACACTGTCGCCGTTGCTCCACTTCACATCATCGCGAAGATTAAATGTATATGTCAGTCCGTCTTCCGATACTGTCCAATCCTTTGCGACAGCCGCTTCCGGGAAGCCCTCCGCATTCAGACGCGTAAGGCCTTCATACAGGCCGGCCGCTACGATGCCGGATGTAGAATCCTTCATCAGGGCAGGGTCCAGGGACGGTGGATCGCTCGCTATCGTAAATCTGAATTCAGCGGCTGCCGTTTTACCTTCCTCGCCTTTGCCGCCTTGGCCCGCTTCCTCTTTGGATTTGCCGCAAGCTGCGAGCAATGTGCTGAGCGCAAGTACGAATACAAGCATGAACAGCGTTGACTTTTTGAAACTTCCTTTCATGAAAATCAACTCCCATTTCTATGTGTATTTTGTTTGAAACCGTATTAACAGGAATATGGACCGAACTGAATGCCAAGGTAAAACATACATTTTATTGAAAATAACCAGTTTTACACAAGATTCATATTCTACAGTAACGTTTAACAATATACTATTTCATTTTTATTATTGTCAATCATATATTTGTCGAAATTTCTTTCCAAATGCCGACTGCGCCAGCAAACCCAGTACTGGCTTGAAATAGCGAAATCCGCTTTAAAACACTGTCCGATGGACGCTTTAACGCTTTAACACCTATTTGCTTTATAGCGAATTTGCTTTAAAGCTATGGTACGTCGCAGCGGTTTTCGGGTGTAGTTTTTTGAAAATTCTTAATTCATAGATAACATTATAGTAATATTATGGGATTTATTATTTTTGAAAAGTCGGATTATTTGCAATATCCCTCCTCCTTTCTTTCCTTCCTTGCGCCTAAATAACCATCCGTTGGTTCACTGTCTTATCATGTCCCAATGCGGCAAAAAGTTTCTTGCGGCAAACAAAAATAACCCCATAAAGTGGGGCTCTGCTTCGAAGCTTACTCAGGTACTTGGCGGGGACACCAGAACTTATATCGCTTTATAGAAAAACGCCTGACGGCGTCCTTTCGTTCTTAGTCCACCCTGCAACCGAGGTCTCATCGCTTACAGCTCAGCATTCACCCACTTCCCACTCTCCAGCACAGGTCACCTTGACTGCAGCTTCACATTCGCCTTCTCCCCATCCTGCAACCGAGGCCTCATCGCTTACAGCTCAGCATTCACCTACTTCCCACTCTCCAGCACAGGTCACCTTGACTGCAGCTTCACATTCGCCTTGTCCCCACCCTGCAACCGAGGTCTCATCGCTTGCAGCTCACCATTCACCCGCTTCCCACTCTCCAGCCGAGATCACAATTCCTGATGACCTCCTACTCTCTTCCCACATACACGCCCCTTGTCGGAGCTCCAGTGCAGGATTCATACACTAGCCCGGCTCGCACGCCTCTTTTCGGAGCTCCAGTGTAGGATTCCTACACTAGTCTGGCCCGCACGCGCACTTTCAGTGCTCCAGTGCAGGATTCATACACTAGCCCGGCTCGCACGCCTCTTTTCGGAGCTCCAGTGTAGGATTCCTACACCAGTCTGGCCCGCACGCACCCTTTCGGCGCTCCAGTGTAGGATTCCTACACTATTATGATTCACAGGTCGCTCCTCTACCTTCTGTTATTCAACTCGAACTTTATAAACTCTATATCATTAAACAAAAAACGCCCCGGCACGAAACCGGGACGTTCATCAACATTCAATATTAGTATTTCAACTCGGGATAGAGAGGGAATCTCGATGTCAGTTCCCTTACTTTGCCACGCGCTTGCTCCTTCACTGCAGCATCCTCAGGCTGCTTCAATACCGTGGCAATAATGTCTGCGATAGCCTTCATAGCTTCTTCATCCATGCCGCGAGTCGTCGCGGCCGGCGTGCCGATCCGGATTCCGCTTGTGACGAACGGGCTCGTCGGATCGAACGGTATCGCATTCTTGTTCACCGTAATGCCGATTTCATCCAGCACATGCTCGGCGGCTTTGCCTGTAATGTTCAGATTGCGAGTATCGATCAGCATCAAGTGATTGTCCGTTCCGCCGGAGACGATATTGATGCCTTTCGCCATCAGCTCTTCCGACAATACCTTCGCATTTCTCACCACATTCTGCGCGTATTGCTTGAAGGAAGGCTGCAGCGCTTCGCCCAATGCTACCGCTTTGGCTGCGATGACATGCATAAGCGGACCGCCTTGAGAGCCTGGGAAGACCGCCTTGTCGATCGCCGCCGCCCATGCCTTCCGGCACAGAATCATGCCGCCGCGAGGTCCCCGCAGCGTCTTGTGCGTCGTCGTAGTCACGAAGTGGGCATGAGGAACCGGATTCGGATGCAACCCTGCAGCGACAAGCCCGGCAATATGCGCCATATCCACCATGAACAGAGCGCCGACATCGTTCGCGATAGCCGCCAGCTTCTCGAAGTCGATAATGCGCGGGTACGCGCTTGCGCCTGCCACCAGCATCCGAGGACGATGTTTGAACGCCAGCTTGCGCACTTCTTCATAATCGATCGTGAAGGAATCTTCCTGCACGCCGTAGGCTACGAAGTTGTAGAGCAAGCCGGAAGCGTTGACCGGGCTGCCATGTGTCAGGTGTCCGCCATGCGCCAGGTTCATGCCAAGCACCGTATCGCCAGGCTTCAAGGCAGCCAGATATACTGCCATGTTCGCTTGCGCGCCGGAATGCGGCTGCACGTTGGCATGCTCGGCTCCGAATAGCTCCTTCGCGCGGTCGCGTGCAATATCCTCCACGATATCGACATGCTCGCAGCCGCCATAGTAGCGCTTGCTCGGGTATCCTTCCGCATACTTATTCGTCAGAACAGAACCCGCTGCTTCCAGTACTGCCTCGCTGACGATATTCTCCGATGCGATCAACTCGATGTTGTCGCGCTGACGCTGCAGCTCCAGTCCTAGTGCCTTCAGTACTTCGGGATCTTGCTTGCGTAGTTGCTCCACTCTCAATTCCTCCTTATATTTGAGGCGAGTTCATACGGCATGCTTATGCCATATGCTCGCTGATTCACTGGTTCGTTATTCACAATGATGCGCAGATTGCCTCTCCGTCAGCTGCTGTTCGGACATCCGGTACTGCGCCCTCTCCCCGCCAATCAGCTTCGGCCTTGTATAAGCCATCGTGACATGGGCGGCGCCGATGGAGCGAATCGTCGGCCTCACGGGTACGGCAACATGACGCAAGTGCATGCCGATGAACGTATCGCCTATATCAATGCCCGCATGTGCCCGCACGGCTTCCACGAGACAAGGCGCAACGAACCGGCTGTAGGCGTAGGCAGCCATGGAGCCGCCCGCCTTCGGTACGGGGACGGCATGGACAGGTTCGAGGCTATGTGCTTCAACGGCCGCCTGCTCTATGACAAGCGCTCGATTCAAGTGCTCGCAGCACTGATAGACCGGAACGAACGGAATACGGGCTCGGACCGCCTCCACTCCGGCGAATATGCTCTCCGCCACTTGCAGCGCTCCTGCCGTTCCGATCCGTTCGCCCAGCACCTCGCTCGTACTTGCTCCGACGACTAGCAGCTGGCCGGCTTGCAGCCCGCCCGCTTCTATTAGTTCCTGAACGATTCGTTCAACATCCGCAGACCAGCCCGAATGGCTCGATTCATCTATTCCCATAAGCCGACTCCTTCCGTTAGAGCGCGAATGACCACCGCACTAGGGATGGATGGAGAACTTCTTCTCCAGCTGCATCACTTTGTTAACCCGTCCGATATGACGCTCACCTTCAGAGAACGGCGTCTCCAGCCATATGCGCACAATATCCATTGCAACGCCCGGACCGATGATGCGCTCACCCATGGCAAGCACATTCGTATCATTATGCTCCCTAGTCGCTTGCGCGGAGAAGTGGTCGTGCACAAGCGCGCAGCGAATGCCGGGATACTTGTTCGCCGCGATTGACATGCCAATGCCGGTGCCGCAGATGAGAATGCCTCGATCGGCCTTCCCTTCCGTCACCATCTCGCAGACAGGCAACGCATAGTCGGGATAATCGACGGATTGCTCGCAATTGCAGCCGACATCTACAATTTCGTGACCAATAGATTGAATAAGAGGAACGATTACATCCTTTAACCGGTATCCTGCGTGATCAGCACCAATTGCAATTTTCAAAGTAAACACCCTTTCGCAAAATCATATTGCTGGCATGTGCCCGCAAACGCGCTCATGCTGCATATCCCTCTGCTGATAGTATACCTTGTTCCGCCGCAAAAAACGAAAAAAGAGCAATACATGCACATATGCATGATGCTCTTTGCCCAGGCGACCGGCCGTATCATCCAATGCTCCACCGTGGTATGCCCACTTTCGTCGCCAGTTACATTGGATACTATTATCTTCTCCCTCATCATAGCTCAAACGATGAAAATAATCAATCCATTGACGTAAAGTTGCTTAAAGTGCGTGTTCAATAAACCTGAACAACTTCTTATAGCCGGTCAAGCAGCTTGTCCACCGCTTCTTCGATCTCATCGGAGCAGCTGTTATACAGCGACAACGGACCGCCGAAGGGATCGGCGATATCGAAGCTGGGAATGCGCCTCTCCAGCTCCAGCAGCCGTGCGCGCTCTGTATCCGACAGCTGGTCTCCCAGCGCCTGCTTCATCTGCATATCGGTGTAGAGCCCCTCCAGTTCCGCAATATCACACAATACCGATGCACTCTGTATAGCGTATTCCTTCAAGGTATAGGTCTTGTCCACCGACTCCGGATGCCACTGCAGCAATTCACGCTTATGCCCTGACGTCATCGTCAGAATCAGATCCGCCCACCGGATCGCCTCCGTCGTTAAGGACGAAGACGAACCGGCATGCAAGACGTCCCGGCGGCGCAGCGCTTCCAGAGAATGTGCCGATATCGGCAATCCGTCAATCGTCGACACGCCGGCAGAGCGCACTTCCACCGGAACCCCTCTCTCCCGGGCCTTATGCCGCAAGATGGCCTCGGCCATCGGCGAACGGCATGTATTGCCTGTACATACGAATAAAATTCGCTTCATGCTGTCATCTCCTTCCTGTTGTGCTTGACGTTATCTCTAGGTTATGAACAGAATGCCGAACACGAGCAGAATGGCTCCGCCGCACGCTTCTCCGTACTCCCCCAGATTGGCGCTTACCTTGCGTCCCAGCAGCAAGCCCAGCATGGACATAAGTCCGCCGAAAAATCCGAACAGCAGCACGGTCAGCCAAAAATCCGCCCAGAACATGCCGAGCGTCACGCCAACCGAAAAGGCGTCTACGCTTACGCTTGCCGCCAGCATGAACAGTCCCCAGCCCGATCGGTGGTTAAAGGACTGTACTTCTTCTCCTTTAAAGGAGCTGTAAATCATATGGCCGCCCAGCAGCATGAGCAATACGCCGGCCGAAATGGTCGCCACATCGCCGAGCAGACCGCTTACAAGCTGTCCCGTCAGCATGCCGCCAATCGGCATAATAACATGGAATAACCCGATGACAACGCCCAGCTTGGCGATATCCAGCAGCCGAATACCCTTCAGCCCGATGCCAAGTCCAAGCGAGAAGGCGTCGAAGCCCAAGGCGACGGCAATAATAAACAGGGTAATGAATCCGCCTGTATATTCCATCCCACTATCTCCCCCATGTCCACATGCGTCTCTACTCAACATATGCGGACAAGGGGGGAAACATGTTCTAAGTATTCACAATAAGGTGTCCCGCCGCCTTCGCCAACCGATTCAGCAACGCCTCTCCGATGCCGCCGTCCGGTACGCACCCTTCGGCCCACATCCGTTCTATCCCTTCATCGTCGAACCGTCGCAACGCCCCATACAGGCGATGAGCCGCTTCCTCAAGATTCCGCTCGCTGCCGCAATCCTCCACCCGGTCAGCGGTATCATACCTATGAGCCCTCTCGCGAAAAGCGAGAACGCCTGTCTTCACTCCCGCCGCCTTCGCCTGCATCAGCTTATCGTTAATGTAGGCTGTTACATCGGAAGGGCGACCTCGCACGAGACACAGCTCGCCCTTCGGTGCATAGTGCGTATACTTCATGCCGGGCGAACGCGGGGCTTGATCCGCTTCAAGCAAGCCTTCACGAATGATTCGGATATTCGACAGCTCTTCTGCGAGCGACTCCATCGTTACGCCGCCGGGCCGTAGAATACGCACCGTCCCTTCGTCAACCAGCTCCACGACCGTCGACTCCAGTCCCACACCTGTAGCTCCTCCGTCTACGATACCGTCTATTCGTCCCGTCAGATCGTCCGCCACATGGTCGGCCGTCGTCGGACTCGGCCGCCCGGACAGGTTGGCGCTGGGCGCCGCCACCGGGCAACCGGCCTGCCGCAGCAACTGCAGCGCAAGGGCATGATCCGGCATGCGGACGCCTACGGTCGGAAGGCCTGCCGTCACGAGCGGCGACAGCGCCCCGGTCTTCACCGGCAGCACCAGCGTAAGCGGTCCCGGCCAATACTTCTCCATCAGGCGTCTTGCCAGAGGCGGATAAGGCTCTACCAGCCCGTCCAACTGCTCCATATCCGCAATATGCACAATGAGCGGGTTGTCGGAAGGGCGGCCCTTCGCGCGGAATATGCCCTGCACGGCATCGTTATCCGCCGCATTGGCGCCCAAGCCGTACACCGTCTCTGTTGGAAATGCGACCAGCCCCCCGTTCCGCAGCAGTTCCGCCGCTTCTTTCAAGGACTGGGTATGCCCGTTAGCTTGCCATATCTTCGTATCCATCATGTCTTATATTCAACCTTCATACAATAGTCGTTAATTCAACGCTATTATAACATAATCGCAGGCCGGTCTTTCAAAATAACGATTTAATCCAGTCGATCAGCTTCTGGATCATTTCCCATAAGAAAAATTTCACCTCGGGCGCTTCGCCTGCCGCCGCAGGCTGCTTACCAGCGTCTTGTGCAGCAGACACTATGCCTGCCGACGCATCCGCCGAAGAAGATGCCGCCGACGCTTCGCCTGTCGCCGCATCCACGAAGCAGAGCGGAGGGAACAGAACGCACCACCAATTCTGACCGTTGCCCTCCCCGAGCGTAATGAGCAAAGCTTCATACTCGCCTGCCGGGTATACTTCGTTGCCGTACATTTTCGTAGGAAATTGCACGTTATTCAGCTCCACGGAGAAGGAATAGGAAAATCCTCTGCTTCTCAGCACCTCCGCTACCGTCTCCTCAATCTCCGGCATATGCTCATGCATCACTGCTCGCGCCTCCTCAATCGTTGCAGGCTGCGCCGCGTAGCTTCCCATCTGCTTCACGATCGCATCGCGCACAACACGCTTCACCAGTTGATCTGCAGGGGAATCGGAATGGGCGAGAATGCGCAGGCGGATAGCCTCTTCGGGTATGCTTCCCGCCGTCATGGCGGCGTCGGTCTTCTGGGCTTCCCAGCTCATAATCAACAGAATAATAGCAATAACGATAAATCCGTACGAAGAACGATAAGGAAATTTATAAGCGTGAACCGAATAAGTAGAATAATAGCTGGACATATACACAAGCTCCTCTCGCTCGCCCGTCGGCGTGCCTGCTTGCGTCCCGGAACGTCTCTATCCGTCATTATGCCCGGCATGATAAGTCTGTAAACCTCGCAACTCTATGAAACTTTCTTTTTTGGGATGAGGTCCGCTATAATGGCTTCACAAAGATTGCGGAAGAGGTGACGAATTGGACATTTCACCGGTCTATAGACAGTATTACGGATTATTGCATCGGCTTGCCTATAAAATGCTGGGTTCTTACAGTGATGCGGAGGATATGGTGCAGGAGGTGTTCGCTCGATACTATCGGCTGGAGGAGCAGGATGTTCGGCATGAGAAGGCATACTTGGTAAGAATGGTGACGAACCGCTGCCTCAACTTCATCAAATCGGCGCGCAAGCAGCGGGAAGTCTACACGGGCATCTGGCTGCCGGAGCCGCTTGTAACCGCCTATACAAGCAGTCAGGAGCCTGGGGACCGGCTGGAGCGGCAAGAAGAGATGACTTATGCGATGCTCATCATGCTGCAGGAGCTGAGCGGAATGGAACGAGCAGTGTTCCTGCTGAAGGAAACGCTCGGCTACAGCTATCCGGACATTGCGGAAGCGACGGGGAAGTCGGAGGCGAATTGCCGCAAAATATTCAGCAGAGCGAAAGCTAAGCTAGGGGAGGGAAGACGAGAACCCGCGCTTCGCGTCCCGAATGCGGACGCTATCGTGAAAGCGTTCATGCATGCTTCGGAAACGGGAAACAAGGAAGCGCTGCTTGAGTTGCTTGCGGCGGATGTCGTCATGAAAAACGACGGGGGAGGAAAAGTGCGCACCGCAATATTCCCCATTATGGGCAAGGAGCGCGTTGTCGCGCTTATGTGCGGCATCGTACCGAGAGGATTCCTGGCTGATGGCCATATGCTTGTATTAGTCAATGGATCGCCGGGCGTGGTCATTGTGAAGGATGGGGTGGCTGTAACAGTGCTGTCGTTCCACATGGCTGCAGACAGTCGGCGGATCGAATCAATCTATATGATTAAAAATCCGGATAAACTGGAGCATGTCACAATTCCGGACGCTTCGTTGTCATAGAGATGTAAGCCGCGGCACACTGCTGTCGATCATCGATCAACTGCAAGCAGCTTCTGGACCTTTCGTTGCCGATCATCGATCAACTGCAAGCAGCTTCTAGACGTTTCGCTTCCGATCATCGATCAACTGCAAGCAGCTTCTGGACCTTTCGTTGCCGATCATCGATCAACTGCAAGCAGCTTCTAGACGTTTCGCTTCCGATCATCGATCAACTGCAAGCAGCTTCTAGACCTTTCGTTGCCGATCATCGATCAACTGCAAGCAGCTTCTAGACGTTTCGCTTCCGATCATCGATCAACTGCAAGCAGCTTCTAGACGTTTCGCTGCCGACGCTTAGCTTCAATTGGTTTGCTGTTCATCCATGCAGCGTCTGCCAGTTGTATTGGCACTGTATCGAGTCGCATTCGACCGTCACTGTCAGCGGCGACATCTCAAATTAGGGAGTGGATATTCATGACGCAAAGGATGCAAATGAACAAAGTGGTTCCGAAAGGTTACACGGCCATGTTGAACATGGAAAATTATGTGCAGACATCGGGAATCGATAAGACAACATTGGAGCTGATCAAGATCAGGGCGTCGCAAATGAACGGCTGTGCGTTCTGCATCGATATGCACACGAAAGACGCGAGGGCGTACGGTGAATCCGAGCGGCGCATCTATGCGCTGAACGCATGGCGGGAGACGCCATTCTTCACGGACAAGGAGAGAGCCGCCCTGGCACTGACAGAAGCCATTACGCTCATAGCGGATAATCATGTGCCGGATGCGGTATATGAAGAAGCGGCGCGGCACTATGATCAGGAGGAGATTGGCAACCTGATTATGGCGACCGTCACGATCAACAGCTGGAACCGGATCGCCATCAGCACCGGCATGATGCCGGAATAAGCGGAAGAACAGGGGGAGGGGAGTTGCAAGCCGAAGGGGGACTCGCTATGGCTCACTTTTTGTACGATTTTTCGTACAATTTCCGCATCACGAGCCACTTTCCAGTCCATTTTGTACGATTTTTCGTACAAAGCTGGCGGAGTTACCCGCTTCGGCTCTCACTTTGTACGATTTTTCGTACAATTTCCGCATCACGAGCCACTTTCCAGTCCATTTTGTACGATTTTTCGTACAAAGCTGGCGGAGTTACCCGCTTCGGCTCACATTTTGTATGATTTTTCGTACAATTTCGGCATCACGAGCCACTTTCCAGTCCATTTTGTACGATTTTTCGTACAAAGCTGGAGAAGTTACCCGCTCCGGCTCACATTTTGTATGATTTATCGTAAAATTTCCGCATCACGATCCACTTTTTGGTTCAATTTGTACGATTTTTCGTACAAAGCTGGCGGAGTTACCCGCTTCGGCTCTCACTTTGTACGATTTTTCGTACAATTTTCGCATCACGAGCCACTTTCCAGTCCATTTTGTACGATTTATCGTACAAAGCTGGAGAAGTTACCCGCTCCGGCTCTCACTTTGTACGATTTTTCGTACAATTTCGGCATCACGAGCCACTTTCCAGTCCATTTTGTACGATTTTTCGTACAAAGCTGGAGAAGTTACCCGCTCCGGCTCACATTTTGTATGATTTATCGTAAAATTTCCGCATCACGATCCACTTTTTGGTTCAATTTGTACGATTTTTCGTACAAAGCTGGCGGAGTTACCCGCTTCGGCTCTCACTTTGTACGATTTTTCGTACAATTTTCGCATCACGAGCCACTTTCCAGTCCATTTTGTACGATTTATCGTACAAAGCTGGCGGAGTTACCCGCTTCGGCTCACATTTTGTACGATTTTTCGTACAATTTCCGCTTCACGAGTCACTTTTTGGTTCAATTTGTACGATTTATCGTTACTACTTGGGTCCATTCGGTACGAGGCACGCTTGGCGGGGCTATGTGACTAAAATGAGGATTGCGCACACTTTCCTCTACTTTTCCGATACTATGTGAACTTTTTGAGCGATAAGCCCCACCCCTATTTGCTTTAGTACCTTAGTAGTTACGATTTATCGTACAATCACCAGCCGACCACTACTCCTGTGTCGCAATAATGTGGCGCTCGATGCCGGCATAATCCTTGATGATCGCGATGCCGCTCCACACCCCCATCTCCCTCATCATGTCGGCGACGACGGACGGCTGGCCGATGCCCAGCTCGAAGGCGACAAGCCGCGGCAGCTGCGGCAGCTCCCGCAGCTGCTCCAGCATGCGGCGGTACGGGTCCAGCCCGTCCGCCCCGCCGTCCAGCGCGAGCTGCGGCTCATACTCCCGCACCTCGCGCTGCAGCCCTGGCAGATCCGCCGCCGGTATATACGGCGGATTGGACACGAGCGCGTCGATCGCCACGCCGCCGCGCCCGCCGCTGACGCACCCTGCTAGATAGGGTGCGAGCAAGTCGCCCTGCAGGAACTGCACGCGGTCCGCCACGCCATGGCGGGCCGCGTTCCTGCGGGCGACCTCCAGCGCGTCCGGCGACAGATCGGACGCGCTGACGCGCCAGCTGTGACGCTGCGCAGCCAGCGTCACGGCGATGGCGCCGCTGCCGGTGCCGACGTCGACGACCGTCGGCCCTGCTGCGGCGCCCGTCCCGGCGCCGACGCTATGCGGCGCCGGAGAACGCTCCGCCGCCGGCCATAGCCGGTCGGCGGCGGTGAGCACCGCCTCGACGAGCAGCTCCGTCTCGGGGCGCGGGATCAGCACGGCCGGAGTTACCGTGAACGGCCGGCCGTAGAACCATTGCTCGCCGATCATATATTGGATCGGCTCACCGCAAGCCTTGCGCTGCAGCAGCGCTTGCCACTGCTCCCTCTTATGCGAGGGGAAGGTGTCGTTCCAGGCAAGCAGCAGCGCCGCGCGGTCCAGCTCCAGCACATGCATGAGTAGCAGCTCCGCATTGCTGTCAGCCTCCTCCACCGCTTGAGCCTCCAGCCAAGCGGTCGCCTTGCGGCATGCCTCTCTGATAGTCAGCCCCTCGCTGAACGGCGCAGTCGTCCCCGTATTCGATTCATTCTGCATCGTACGTCCACTCCTCTCGCGCATCTGCCGCTACAGGTCACCAGAATGCTCCTTTCGTCAATAGCGCTAACGCTATTGCTACCGCAACAAAAAACCGGATGACCGCCTGAATCGTCCCGCCAAGGGATAAATTCTGCGGCTATCCGGCACTTGCTTATTCCGCTTCAGCTGATCATTGGCTGCCCATCGATTCTCTTTCCATCAGGTCCGCCTGCTCGGCTATCGTGAGCTGCCCGATAATATCCTCCAGATCTCCGTTCATGACGGAATCCAGCCGGTGCAGCGTCAGATTAATGCGATGGTCCGTCACGCGGCTCTGCGGGAAGTTGTACGTTCTGATCCGCTCGCTGCGGTCGCCCGTTCCCACCTTGCTCTTCCGCTCGCCGGCATACTTCGCTTCTTCCTCTTGGCGACGAACGTCGAAGATGCGCGCCCGAAGCACCTGCAGCGCCTTCATCTTGTTGTCGTTCTGCGACTTGCCGTCCTGACATGTCGCCATAATGCCCGTCGGCACGTGAAGCACGCGCACGGCGGACTTGGTCGTGTTGACAGACTGGCCACCGGCGCCGCTGGAGCAGAATGTATCAATGCGAATATCCTTATCCAGAATTTCCACTTCAACGTCCTCTACCTCAGGCATCACGGCTACCGTCGACGTCGATGTATGAATGCGTCCGCCGGATTCCGTCACCGGAATGCGCTGCACGCGGTGCGCCCCGCTCTCGTATTTCATCTTGCTGTACGCGCCCTTGCCGTTAATCATGAAGATGACCTCTTTAAATCCGCCCAGATCATTCTCGCTGAAGTCCATCAGCTCCACGCGCCAGCCTTGGGTATCCGCATACTTCGTATACATCCGATACAGATCGTAAGCGAACAAGGCGGCTTCGTCGCCGCCCGCAGCGCCGCGAATCTCCACAATAACATTCTTGTCGTCGTTGGGGTCCTTCGGCAGCAGCAGGACGCGAATGCGTTCTTCCAACTCCGTCACGCGCGGCGAGAGCTCTTCGATCTCCAGCTTCACCATCTCGCGCATCTCGTCATCAAGCTTCTCGTTCAGCATCAGCTTCGCATCTTCCAATTGCTGCGACGCTTCTTTATATTCCGTATAGGCCTCATAAGCCTCTTGTAAGTCCGACTGTTCCTTGGACAGCTCTCTAAGCCGCTTGGGATCACTGGATACATCGGGATCGCACAGCAGCTCGCTCAGCTTCTCGTATCGGTCGGCCAGCGCTTGTAATCGGTCTAGCACCGTTATTCACCTCTGTTTATTTTCCATTAAGATAATCATCATTATAGCATAACGAAAGTTCCGGTTGAATATGAGGTTTCTGGAGAAGTCTCCGTGAACGGCTGTTCGCTGCTCGTTATCCACGTGGATAACTGTTTCAGCGATGGTTGTACACAGAATTACGCACACTTGTCCACAAAACAACTGGAATTATCCACATAATTATACACAGCCTGTGCACATCTTGTCCACAATCTTGCCGGATGCAGCAAAAAACCCCCAACCTTGTCGGTTAGAGGCTGCTTAAAGCTGTATATAGCTTATCGCTAATGATTACACATTGAACCGGAAATGCATGACATCGCCGTCGCGTACGACGTACTCCTTGCCCTCCAGCCGCAGCTGGCCGCGCTCCTTCACGACCGCCATGGAGCCTGCGGCTACCAGATCGTCATAAGACACTACCTCGGCACGAATGAAGCCGCGCTCGAAGTCCGTGTGGATCACGCCGGCCGCCTGAGGCGCCTTCATGCCCTGACGAATCGTCCATGCCCGCACCTCTTGTACGCCAGCGGTAAAGTACGTGTACAGTCCCAGCAGCTTGTACGCCGCGCGAATGAGACGGTTCAGGCCGGACTCCGCAAGACCCAGCTCCTCCAGGAACATCTCCTTGTCCTCGCCCTCCAGCTCGGCGATCTCCGCTTCCACCTTGGCGCTGATCGGCACGACCTCGGCGCCTTCCGCCGCCGCGAACTCGCGCACTGTCTGGACGTATTCGTTGCCCTCAGTATCGCCCGCTTCCGATTCGCTTACATTCGTGGCGTACAGAATCGGCTTCATCGTCAGCAGATGCAGGTCCCGCACCAGAAGCTTCTCGTCGTCGGTCAGCTCCAGGCTGCGCGCCGGCTTGTCCTCGTACAGCGCTTCCTTCAGACGCTCCAGCACTTCGACCTCCTGCGCCACCTTCTTGTCGCCGCTCTTCAGGTTCTTCCTGGAACGCTCCAGCCTTCTGTCGATGGAATCGATATCCGCCAGAATGAGCTCCATATTAATCGTAGCGATATCTCCCAGCGGATCGACCTTGCCGGATACATGCGTAATGTTCTCATCCTGGAAGCAGCGCACAACGTGCACGATCGCATCCACTTCGCGAATGTGGGCCAGGAACTTGTTGCCTAGCCCCTCTCCCTTGCTGGCACCGGCCACGAGTCCCGCAATGTCGACGAATTCGAATGCGGTCGGCACGATATTGTTCGGCTTCACGAGCTCCACCAGCTTATATAAACGCTCGTCCGGCACTTCCACTACCCCGACATTGGGATCGATCGTACAGAACGGGTAGTTCGCGGACTCGGCGCCCGCTTGCGTAATTGCATTAAACAACGTTGATTTGCCGACATTCGGCAGCCCTACTATCCCTGCTTTCAAAGCCATGCGAGAAGACACCCCTATTTCCGAAAGTAAACAACTTCAGTCATTATACCCCAGACGCCATCTTTTGTGAAACGTTCTTGTCCGGCATCCGGGGAAAATGCGGAACTCCGACGAACAAGAACGTCCTATTCCCTCGTCAATGCCTTGTCAATGCCTTGTCAATGCCTTATCGATCGCCTCAAGCATCGTTCGCCAAGCCTTCTCCGACTGAGGGGCATACTCCGCCCACTTCGGATCGAGATCATAGGTTAACGTAACCTCGCACCCTGTCTCCGTCCCTTCGATATCGATGGCGACCCGGTCGAAATCCGGCGATTCCTTCGGTATTCCCCACGTAAATACGAGACGCTTCGGCGGAGCAATGACCAAATATTCACCTCGGTGGTCGATCTCCACATCATCTCTCAAATCGATAAAGGAGAATGACCCGCCTTCTCGGGCGTCAATATCCACACGGCCAATCTGGCCGTCAGGGAACATCCAGCTCACGACCGCATAAGGATCCAGCCACGCATCGAACACCTTCTCGGCAGGGGCGTTATAACGGTGTACAACAACTACGCTCACAACGATCAACTCCCATCGCAATTTATGCTGGCTTGGACATACTCTTGCATCAATTATAACGCATTGGAAGACATCTTCCTGCCAAGTCGTTCAGAATGTCTCAAGGCAGGAAGGAGATACTACAGTTCATGAGGAGGTGACACGCCTGTATGGAGAACAACACGCATCGCGGCAACTATAAAGGAACGACAAAAATGCATGCCAAAAATCAGGATATGGCTTTCGTCAACGATACAGTAGAGGATTCCAAGTCCGTCTCCAACTTTACTTCCCGCAAAAAAAAGAAGCATTAACTGCCGGAACATTTCCCATTACACGACAAGCAGCCACGGCATAACCGGCATCTTCCGGCTATAGCGTGGCTGCTTGGCTTTCGACTCTCCGTCAGAACGTGCAGCGAGGGCATACGGGCGCCGTCAATTGCCATCAGCCTTTGACCGCACCCTCTGTCAGCCCTTTCTCGATATACTTCTGGATAAACAAATAGACGATGAGAACCGGTACGACTGTGAGCGATACCGCTGCCGCCATTAGCCCAAAGTCTGTGCCGTACTGGGAGCTGATCTCGCTCAGCAGGGCAACAATGGGACGAACATTCTCTTTATTGACGAAGATCAACGCCGAGAACAGATCGTTATAGGACCACAGAAATACGAAGATGCTCGTTGAAGCGAACGCAGGTCTTGCCACCGGGAAAAATATTCTCGTAAACAAGCTCCAGCGGTTGCAGCCGTCGATGAATGCAGCTTCTTCCAAATCCTTAGGAATGGTCGCCATATAACCTGCAAGCACCAGGATGGCAAAGGTCAGATTGCCCGCCGTCTGAGGCAGAATCAAGCCCAGATGCGTGTTCACCAGCCCCCATCTGATCAACAGATCGTAGACAGGAACGACTGTGGCGAATGCCGGAATCAGCAAGCTGGCGTACAGAATGGAGTAAATCCATCTTCTTCCCCGGAACTGGAATCTGGACAGCACGTAGGCGGCAAGCCCGCCAACCAGCAATACCAGGATAACGACGCTGCCCGACATAATCAGACTGTTCATATAGCTCTTGCCGATGTTGATGCGATCGAAAGCCGTCGTATAGTTGGTCATGACAGGATGCCAGGATATAGCGAATGAATTGTTCATCACATCCCTGGATACCTTGAACGAGTTGTTGATGACCCAGAACATGGGATAGATCGTCGTGAAAGACCAGGCCGTAAGCACAATATACATCAGAATCATGCTGATGCTTATCCGGCCCCTTCTCTTCGTAACCGTTCGATGGAGCGGAACGTTTCCCCTTACTGTCTGTTGCATGGTTGAACACCCCTAATACTGCTTAGTATGTGATTTCTTCCCTCTTCATAAGCCGGTTCGCGAGCAGCGCCAGCAGCACGCCGAATACGACAATGTAGATCGCTATCGTAGAGCCGTAGCCGAAGTTCTGATCGACTATCGCCTTCTTGTACATATACGTGCCAAGCACTTCCGTGCCGTTCTGTCCTCTGGTCAGAACGAAGATGAACTCGAACACCTTCAACGTGCCCGTGATGGCCAACGTGATGACAACCTTAATGTCGCTCATAATGAGCGGAATCGTCAGCTTCATCGTCTTCTTGAACCCGGTAATCCCCTCCAGCTTCGCCGCTTCATAGAAGTCGGACGGAATCTTGGACATCGCCGTCAGGAACAAGACGAAGTAGAAGCCCACATAATGCCACACGGTGGGGATGGATATCGCCTTCAGCGCAAAGCTCTCGCTCAGCCACAGCACCTTGTCCATGCCCATCTGCTGAAGCAGATTGTTCAGCAAGCCGAACTGGAAGTTGTAGAACAGCACGAACAGCAATGCGATGGCGGTACCGGATATGACGACCGGGAAGAAGAACACCATGCGATAAAAACCTTTGCCCCACTTGATGCTGTCCACAAGCACCGCCAGCACCAGCGCTATGCCGACCTGGAAGACGATCACATACAGCATAATCTCCAAAGTATGCAGCGTCGCTCCCCGGAGCAGCTCGTCGGACAGCATTCTGGCATAGTTCTCGAAGCCGACGAACGTTTTCTCATAGAAGCCTTTCGTTCGGAAGAAGCTGTAGAATACACTTTTGAAAAACGGATAGTACAGAAATACGGACATGATGGCTGCGGCAGGCAGCAGAAACATCATTATATATTTGCGATCGCCCTTCATCGTCATCACCTTTGGGAATTATTTTCACGCGCAACCCTGAAATGATGACGCCGCCCTTGAGACCAGAGGGGCGGCGACTATTCCTATCGTTGCATGTTAAGAGATTACTTCTTGTTGGCGAGCTCGATCTCTCTTGCCGCTTCCAATCCTTCGGCCGGCGTCTTCTCGCCGGTCAGAATCGGTTGAACGTTGGCGCGAATCGTATTGAACGTTTCCGGAGTAACCTTGCTGTCGATCGGCATACTGATGGAAGCCGCTTCTCCGATCATCTTGAAGCCGTCCAGCGCCGCTTGCGGCAAGCCTTCCGGCTCAACGCCCTGTGCTGCCGGCGTGCCGCCGTTAGCCGTTGCAATCGCTTTAATCGTGTCTTTCGAAGTCAGATGCTTCAGCAACAGAACGGCAGCGTCCTTCTTCTGAGCGTTCTCATAAGTTGCCGTCGACATGTAGAAGCCAGTTCCGAAGCCGCCTACAACGTCCTTGCCTGAACCTGCTCCGCCTGGAATGGCGGGGAACGGAAGTACTGTAGTATTCGCTTTCGTATCGTCTTTCCATCCGCCGATTGCCCATGAGCCTTCCAGAATCATCGCGGCAAGCCCTTCAGAGTAGTAGTTGCCTGCCATGCTCAGGTCGATCGTAGCGGCATCCTGCGGGAATGCGCCAAGCTCGTACAGCTCCTTCATAGCGGCAAGTCCTTTTTCCCAATTCGGCTCGATGCCGTCGACAAGGCCTTTGTTCTGGCCTTCAGAGCCGGCTGCAGCCAGTACGAAGTGCTCAATCAGGTAGTGCGATTGATCGAACGGGCCGGACAGAGGAATAATGCCCTTCTCGGAGAACGTCTTCACAGCTGTTTTCATCTTCTCCCAATCCGTCGGCAGCTCCACGCCATGCTCCTCGAACAGCGCTTTGTTCACGAACAAGCCTTCGTAGAAGCCTGTCATCGGAATGGAATATATTTTGCCATCGGTATGTCTGGCGAAGTTCAGCGCAGCGGGGGCGAAGCCGTTTTTCCACTCCGGGTCCGCATCCAGCAGCTCGTCAAGCGCAACCACTTTGCCTGCGTTGATCATCTCATTGGCATCGGCTCCGATAAAGTAGAACAGCAAGTCCGGCTCGTTGCCGCTTGTCATGTCCGTGTTTACTTTTGTTCTGAAACCGTCGTCATTTGCCGACATCACGTCATTTTCGATTTTGATATGCGGATTCGCCTTCTGGAACTCATCCAGCGCCGTCGCGAACGCCTCACGCGCCGCATCCGTGCCGCCGAACGTCGAGAATACGCGAAGCTTCACTTCTTCTTGCTTAGGTTGCTCCGTTTCCTTCGGCGCCTCCTGATTCGCATTGCCGGTTGAGCCCTGTTTCCCCTCGTTGCTTGGCTTGCTGCTGTTGCCGCAAGCTGCCAGGAACATCATCATCACTAATATCACGCTTAGGAAGGTAAAAGCGGTTTTCTTCATTTGGCAATCCCCCTTGATAGAAGTTCATCGATATGATCCCGGCCGGGGTTCATGTGTGCTACACCTAAAATGTTAGGGCATGCGGGCAGGCTCCGTCAACGGCTTCGGAGCCCGTAACGGGGGGATATTCCTATGATTCCACGGGGGATATTCTATGACTGAACGGGGCACATTTTTCCGCTCGGAGGGGGAAATTTTCAAGTGGAACAAAGTAGTTGGTTAATAGGCAAACAGAGCCTGTGCTGCTCTTAGGGCAGCACAGGCTCTGTCTCACTATAGTAAAAGGGGGGTCAAATGCGCAGCGGCGCCTCCTGAAGCTCCGCACGCTTCTGCAGGTAGCGATAGAAGGCGATGGAGGCCTCCGCTCTTGTCACTTCCTTGTTTGGCAGGAACTTGCCGTCCGACAGCGTCATAATTTTGAGGCCGACGACGATGGCCGCCTGGCCTTTGTTCGCAATGCTGTCCGCATCCTTGAAGTTCACTTTGAACATATGGTCGTATTCCGCAAGCGTATTGTAGCCTAACGCCCGGACGATCAGCTCCGCCATCTCGTCGCGCGATACGGTCGCATCCGGCTCGAAGTTGCCGTCGCCGCGGTCAATCAGATTCTGCTCCAGCGCACTTTCCACATAGGCGAAGTATGCAGAACTTGCGGAGACATCATTGAACGAAGCTCTCATTTCTTTGCTGGCCAATCCGTCATAGCTAACGAAGCGGCCGCTGTTGCGGGCAAGCACGAGCATCTTGATCAGCTCTCCCCGCGTAATCTTCGCTCCCGGACGAACTTCCCCGTCCTTCAGATCGAGCGCCTTGTAGGCGACCATCAGCTCAAGCGAATGCTCCGCCCAGTGTCCTTCAATATCCGTCGCTCTGGGCCGATCCAGACTTGTCGCTTCGCCCGTCTCCTCGCTCCGCCACTGCCCGTCTCTGGCATCCAGGAATACGGAATCCTCCAGCGGTCTGCTGACAAGCAGGTACACCAGCTCCACCGTTGACTTCTTCTCGATGTCATCCGGCACTCGCTCTCCCGATGCGATCAGCAAGTTCACTTTCTCGACGGGCAGCGGCTGGCCGTCGAGCCAATACTGCTCCAGCAGACGATACGTCAACTGCGGCTTATACACATCCATCCAATGCGTCACGGCAGCCGGCTCGCTAATCAGTCTGGGAGTTCTATAGGCATAGTCGAAATCCGCAATGCGCGCTTCGAAGCTTCTCACTTCCCCCGTTCGCGCATCGATGTTCACATTCACATAGTCGTATTGCACGGCCGCGCCATGCACCTTGTGAACGAATGAGATATAATACGAGCCTATTTCTTCCGGCTTCTTGCTATCGTATTGCTTCTCATCCGGCTTCACGGTGTACAGCTTATCCGTCAGCCATGGCAGCTGCTCCTTCACGGCACTCTCGGCCTTCTCCAGCGCTTGCTCCAACGTTACGCCTTGCCCGTCATTCGCTTCATTATGATTGCTGTACTGATTGAAGCTCTGGATAACGCCGGTGCTGCCATCCACGCTGGCATAGAGATTCCCTGCTTCCTTGCCGTCCTTCTTCAGCACCCAGTTCAAATGCCATTGCAGCTGCGGCTTGCCGGTCCGCTCATCCTTGTAATCATTGAAGCTGCTGCTCACAAGTTCGCTTCCTTCGGGCAGCCCGAAGCTGTCCTTCACAGCGGCAATAGCATCCTTCTCCGATAACTGGCCCGACTCTGGCTTGCTGCCAAGCGGCAGCTTCGTCAGCGGATCGGCGGACACCTCTCCTCTCCGGTAATCGTAATAGCGATCCTCTCCCAATACTTCCCCGGACACGGCGTCGATCGCGAACGGCTGCAGCTGATAGCTGAGATAAGGCTTCGCGGCTCCCGTGCCTTGATTGTATGGAAGAATGTAATAGAGCTCCGGCTTCGCGGCTTTCTCCAATGCCGCTCGAGCCTCCTCCATCGTCAATGTCTTGCCAGCCTCGGGGAATGTGATTGTATCGTCCCATACGAGCCGGAAGCTCTGCAGATGACCTTCGCTGTCGATCGAAATGCGAATAAAGTTGCCATTGAACAGATTGCCGTTCACCACCCGCTCGTACCGCAGCTGATGCACCACTCCTCCTGTCAGCGGAGGAAGCGTGTCCGCACCGTAAGCCTCGTCCAGACGCAGCTGGGTCTTGTAAGAAGCCGCGAGCTCGCCGATCAGTTCCTCGGCCATCCGCTGCGCCTCCTTCCTGTCCACCTTCAGCGGAAATGTCGGCTTGGCCGACGGATTGTCCACATAGCTGCTGAAGGACATGAGCTGGCCGCTGTCTGCATCAATCGAAGCGCTAATATTGCCTATATGCTTTCCGTTCACTTGCTTCTGGAACTGCATATCCCATTCATAACGCTTGCCTTCTGTCAGCATATTGGTCTGATAGCTCGTTCTCTGCAAGACGTAATCCTCGGGAATATTGACGTATTGCCGAATAAGAGACTCCGCTTTCTCCTTGGATATTTTGCTGGCTCCTGCTTCCCCTTCTGCATCGACTGCATTGACCTGAACTGCGCTGCTCGTCCCTTCGCTTGCTTCCTCCATAGATGTCAATTCTTTGCTGGCTGAGGAGACAGGCATTGACAAGGCTGATGCAAACATTGCAACCGACAGTGCGAGCGCAAGCCTTCCGCCTTTATTTTTTCTCACTATTCAACCCCTCCTGCATAATTGGCATTACATCCATAATTTAGACGAGCATTGGGGAGGGAAGGTTGCGCTTTCACGAAAAATTCTCCAAAATAGAAAACCGCCAAAATCAGCTTTCAGCCGATCCTGGCGGTTTTCATTTTATTGATGGTTATCGTTTTCTTGCCGATTATTGCTGGTTTGCGATTTTCGACTTAAGCGCATCCTTGCTTTGCAGGCCGACCATCTTGTCAACCGGCTGACCGTCCTTGAACAGGATCAGCGTCGGAATGCTCATTACGCCGAACTGGGAAGCCAGTTCAGGCTGCTCGTCAACGTTGATAGTGCCTACTGTAGCTGTGCCTTCAAGCTCTGTTGACAGCTCCTCCACGATTGGAAGCTGCATCTTGCACGGTCCGCACCATGGCGCCCAGAAGTCTACCAGCGTTACTCCGTTTTGCACGCTTTGCGTGAAGTTATCCTTCGTCATTACTACTGCCATTACAATCATCCTCTCTATCCAATGTGTGTATGATCAAGGGAAGTCCCGTCTCATCCATTGCCCGTTACTGACATGCCCGAATCTGCTTCAGCACATCTTCGATGGTGATGTCCTTGAAGTAGCTCTCCAGTTGCTTCTCCGCACTGCAGAATATGCCATGCATGACCTCGTTCATATTGGAACCGACGACGCAATCCATGCCGGGATCGCCTGAACACCAGCTCGGGATAAGCGACCCGTGTGCCAATACGCGATAGATGTCGGCCAGCGTAACGGACTTCGGATCAATCGTGAGGCGGTAACCGCCGCCTGAGCCTTCCCTCGTGTCTACAAATCCGCTGCGGCGCAGGCTGCTCATCACCTTGCGTATACGCGCTGAATGCGTGCCTACATTGTGAGCAATCATCTCGCTGCTTGCCATTCTCTCCGGCAAATAAGCCAGAAAGACAAGACTGTGTACGGCAATTGTAAATTCACTGTTCACTTGGCGGGCCTCCCTGCGGTTATACTGTAATAATATCCATTACAGTTGCAGTTGTCAAGTGCTGACGCAACATCCTTACTTATCGTCAGGGCAGCAATCCCGTTTAGTTTGTGGAGCCCGCACGCGCCTTATTCGCCGCGTGTCCGGCGAGAGCAGATTTTTTAAGTTTTTTGAACAGACCAGTCATGAACGCAACAGCTCTATGAATACATATGTAATGTGACTCCTGCTGCAGTAAATACGTTCCCGGGTGGAGGTGATCACAATGGGATTATTCGGCGGCCGCTGGGTTGTAATGCGGACGGAAGGCGGTTCCCGGGCAGATCAGATCGACCGGCTCTACGCATTGTTCAAAAGTGAAGGATTGAAGACCAAAATTACCGAAGAAGGAGCACTGAGGAGAATACATGTGAAGAAGAAAGATACCGATCGGGCAAAGGAACTGATGGACGCCTTTGATCAAGAGTCGTAAGCTTTGATCAGAAGTATGAAGACACAAGCGGACAGCGTCGTCACTCGGCGCTGTTTTTTCCTGTTAATTGATATTTTTCCGTAATCTATTAAAGTATGCATGCCTCTTTTGTTGCAAACGAATCTCTATCAATGATACTATTTATACGTTATTTATACTTTAATCTAGCAGGGAGAGTAGTCGCCATATGACCACAAAATCATTGCCGGGGAAAGCTCACATTCCTGAGCTGCAGATCGTTCGCGCGCTCGCCATCATCGGTGTCATATCCGTGCATGCCAGCGCGGCGGCCACGATCACGATGAAAGAGTCGGCTTACTTTTTCTTCTATAATTTCATCAATATTTTTATGCGATTCGGCACGCCTACCTTTATTCTTCTCAGCAGCTTTGTCCTGTTCTACAGCTACTACAACCGGCCGCTGGACAAGAAATTGATAGGAAGCTTCTATAAGAAGAGATTGCTTTACATTATTATTCCTTATATCGTCTTCTCCGCCATCTACTTTGCGCTTGTCCGCAAAATATACAATGCTCCGTTGTTCACGGCGGAAGCCTTGTTGGACTTCGGCGAGAAGCTGCTGATGGGCAATGTGTACGCTCATCTGTACTTTGTGTTCATCAGCATCCAGTTCTATCTGCTGTTCCCGATTGTGCTCTGGATAGCGAAGAAGTGGAAGCGCGCCGCTTACTGGTTCGTACCGATCGGCTTCGCCCTGCAATGGGCATTCGTGCTGTTCAATCTATATATGATTAAAAACTACGGCTGGGGCGTGCCGAACAAGGGCAGCTGGTCGCTATCGTACTTCTCCTTCTTCTTCACGGGTGCGGCTCTCGGCATCTTCTATCCGAAGCTGAAGAGCTGGCTGGCGGTGACCAGAGAGCATATGAGCGGCAGCCGGATTATCGCGTGGGTGCTATTGTGGGCAACTTGGCTGGCCGTCGCTCTGTCGCATGTTTATATTTATTATAATCAACGCGCTTATAACACGAGATATCCCGCTTGGCTGTATGAATTGCTGTGGGGCTTTCACGCCATCTTCTCGGCATTGGTGCTGATTGGCGCAGCCTTCTTCATCTATCGCCATATGCCGGCGTTTCTATCCAAGCTGCTGTACCGGATCGGGCAATATTCCTTCGGCATATACTTGATTCATCTGCTGTACCTTTATATATACGACCGTTATGTGCCGACATTCGGCAACTCCATCCTGGAGCATATGAGCTATCTGGGCAGCTGGCTGTTCATGCTGCTGGCTTCATGGGCAACAGTCGCCTTCTTCGGGCGCTTCGTTCCCTATTCCTGGATCTTCTTCGGCCAGCTGCCGAAGAAGGGGCAGAAGCTGGACATTCCGACGGGCCATGCGTCCGGGAAGTCCATGCGGCTTCGCAATACGGTCATGCTGGGCGGA
Organism: Paenibacillus sp. J5C2022; assembly: GCF_025567625.1. Taxonomy (GTDB): domain Bacteria; phylum Bacillota; class Bacilli; order Paenibacillales; family Paenibacillaceae; genus Pristimantibacillus. The sequence goes on from NZ_JAOQJC010000006.1 coordinate 213,155, forward strand.
CTGGCTGTCGTGCTGGTCGCTTCCGCGACCGTAGTTGGCCTATGGATGCGCGCCAATGATACAAGCAATTCCAGCAAGCGGCAAGAGCTGATGCCCGTGGAGTCTGTGGCAGAAGTGGGCGGCGAATACGATGTCATCGTAGCCGGTACGGACCCCGAAGGAATTGCGGCCGCCATCTCCGCCTCCCGCAACGGCCTGAGCGTACTGCTCGTAGACGGCCGTGGTCGCGACATATTGGGCGGACTAATGACGGTCGGCGGATTGAACACGCTGGACTTGAACTATTCGCCCAAGAAGTCTCCCCTGCCAGGCAAGCATAACTTCCTGAACAAGGGCATCTTCCAAGAGTGGTACGATCAAGCGGAAGGAACCTCCGTCGATGTGAACACGGCGGCCAATGTATTCAACCGCATGGTGCAAGCGGAAGACAACATCGATCTGCTTATGAAGGTGCAGTCGATGGAACCGCTCGTACAGGAGGGAAGTGAAGCCGCTGTTGTGACAGGCATGCGAATCGTGAAGGAGGACGGCACAGAGCTGGAAGTGACAGCCCCAGCCGTCATCGATGCGACGCAAGACGGCGACATCGCAGCGGCGGCCGGAGCTCCGTTCACGCTGGGCAGAGCGGATATCGGCGCGCCTGACGATCAGATGGCCGTCACGATGGTATTCGCCATGAAGGGCGTTACGCAAGAGATATGGGACTCCTTCGAGGACCACCCCAGTACCGGCATAGATGCGATGAGCGCTTGGGGCTTCCCTGACGCGCAATATTACGAATCCAGCAATCCGGAACGCGTGAAGATGAGGGGACTGAACATCGGCCGTCAGAACGACGACACCATTCTCGTGAACGCGATGCACATATTCGGAATCGATCCGCTGGATCAAGACAGCATTCAGGACGCGATCGAGATCGGCAAGACGGAAGCGCCGCGAATTGTGGAATACTTGAAGAGCACGTTCGAGGAATTCAAGGAGCTGGAATTCGCTTATACGTTCGACGAATTATACGTACGCGAGTCGCGCCATATTATAGGGGAGTATCGCCTGACGATGGCCGACCTAATGGAGAATAGAGACCACTGGGATGCCATCGCTTACGGCTCCTACGATGTGGACATTCAAGCGGCAAGTCCGCTGGACAAGGGCTATGTCCTGTTCTCGCCGGAGCAATACGGCGTACCGTTCCGCACGCTTGTGCCGCAGAAGGTGGACGGCCTGCTCGTCGTAGGACGAGCCGCCAGCTTCGACTCCTTGCCGCACGGCAGCGCCAGGGTTATCCCGCTTGGCATGGCCACAGCGGAAGCAGCAGGCGCCGCGGCCAAGCTGGCCGTGGACAACGGGATGACCTTCCGCGAGCTGTCGCAATCGAAGGAGCTGATCGCCGAGCTGCGTGAACGCTTGACCGCGCAAGGCATGGATTTGAAGATGAACGATTTCCAAGAGCCTTACTACGCGAAGCACCAAGCATACGAAGGATTGAAGGCTGCCGTCAGCATGCTGCTTACGAGCGGCAATAGCGACAATAAGGCTTTTGATCTGGACGGCAAGTCCAATCCGCTACGTATCGCCTACAGCATGGGCAGAGTGATGAAGCAGCATCCGGAGCACTTCTCGGGCGATCCTCTTGCAGCCGTAAAGGAGATGTCCGAGCCGGAGAAGCAGCCGCTCTCTATCGAGCAAGCTGCGAAGACAATCGCTTATACGGTCGATATCGGCCAAGGGGAGACGCTTACGCTGGATAAGCTGGTGGCGCAAGGCTGGATTCAGCAGCGTACGCTGGATGCCATCAGCGACACAGCAGCCATTACGAACGGAGAATTTTTCATGCTGTTGCGCGACGTGCTGGAGTTCTATGCCGGCGTCGTCTATGAATAGAACGAATACACCAAGAAGAGGAGCAGCCTCCCACCTGCGAAGCTGCTCCTCTTCTATTGCAATATCGCTTATGAACGGCCTATAATTTCTTTCGTCAGCTTCAGGAACGTGTCCATCTCTTCATCGGTGCCGATGCTGACGCGAAGATGGTTGTCAATGCGCGGCTGGGCGAAATATCGGACCAGCACTCCCCGCTCACGCAGAGCTTGGAACAAATCCTTCGCAGCGAAATCGTCATGAGAGATGAACAGGAAATTGGCCCTGGAGTTCGTCACCTGGAATCCCAGTCCCCGCAACTGCTCAGCGACCCGTTCTCTCGTTGCGATCACCTTATCCGTAATTCGCTTGAAGTATTCCTCGTCCTGCAGCGCCGCGACTGCTCCCTGCAGAGCAAGTCGGTCCAGCGTGTAGGAATTGAAGGAATTCTTGATCCGGTTCAGCCCGTCGATCAACTCCGGCGAGCCGAAGGCGAAGCCGACGCGCAGACCCGCAAGCGCGCGCGACTTCGATAACGTCTGAATCACAAGCAGGTTGTCGTATTCGCCAATGAGCGTGATGGCGGACTCGCCCCCGAAGTCGATATATGCTTCATCGATTACGACGACAACGTCGCGATTCCGTTCAAGCAGCGTGCGGATGTCCGCCAGCGACAGCAGCTCGGCTGTAGGCGCGTTGGGATTGGGAATGATCACTCCGCCATGGCCGTCGCCCTGGAACTGATCGACAGGAATGCCCAGCTCATCGTTAAGCGGAATCAACTGCGGCTCCAGCCCGTAGAACTTGGCATACACTTTATAGAAGCTGTAGGTAATGTCGGCGAACATCACCGGCTTCCTTGGGTCGAAGAAAGCCGCAAAGGTAAAAGCGAGAATCTCATCCGAGCCGTTGCCTACGAAGGTCTGCTTCGGAGACAAGCCATAGTAAGCCGCAGCGGCTTCAATCAACGCTTCGCAGTTCGGATCGGGGTACAGCCGCAGATCATCATTGACGGCTCCGTTAATCGCCTCCAGCACTCCGGGAGACGGCGGATACGGACTTTCATTCGTATTCAGCTTAATATAACGCTTGTCCTTCGGCTGTTCCCCGGGCACATACGGCTCCAGCGAAGCGGTCAGCGGACTCCAATACTTGCTCATCGACAGTTCTCCCCTCTATTCGTTTGAAGCTTTCGAGCTTTCTCTATCAGCCAGACCGTTTAACGGTCCAATTCCCGCAACTCCTCTGATCATATACGTAAAAAAAAGACCCAGCCACGCGCCAATTGTATTCAAAATAATATCGTCGATATCGAAGCTGCCTACTTTCAACAGCATTTGCATCGTCTCTACAGCAAGCAAAATAAGAACGCAAGCTGCTGTAAACGGGATCATTCTCCTCAATCGCTTGAACAGCAGCGGCAGGAATATCCCGATCGGAATAAACAAGACGAGATTGCCGAACAGATTTTTGAACCAGGTGTCGAAGTTGTAAGCGTCTCTGTTCAACAGATAGCTCTCTATCGTACGGAGGGGCACCAAGTTATAAGCATAGCCGTCCATCGGATAGCGATGACGAACGAACAGCAAGTAAAGCATCACTGCCGCATAACCCAGCCCCATACCGATCAGCAACATTCGCCGAACGTAGCGGTCGGCTCTCATGCCGCCGCCCCGCGCAAGTCATTGATTCTCAACGGAGTATCCCCCCTTATGAGCCGAGTCAGTCCTGCTCCAGCCGTCTTCCTGCTATGACCAAATCGCGCTCTACGCCATCCAGCACTGCTACGCCCGGCAGACATCCCCACTGCTGGAAGCCGAACCGCTCCAGCAGTGCAAGGCTTGGCTGGTTATGACGGAACACAAAACCCAATAACGTCGTCAGTCCAAGCCGCGGGCTCTCCGCGATGGCTCGCTTCAGCATGAGCGATCCCAGACCGCAGCGGCGATACGGCTCAGCGATGTAGATGCTGATCTCGGCTGTAGCGTTGTAAGCCGGGCGGCCATAGAACGACTGAAAGCCGAGCCAAGCTGACATCACCCCGCTGACGGCATCATGTACGACCCAGATCGGGCGCTCATGCGGCGTACGGGATTGGAACCAGGCAAGCTTGCTCTCTACGGTCACAGGCTCCACATCCGCCGTCACCATTCTGCCCGGTATCGTCGCATTATAGATGGAGACGATCTCGTCCAAGTCCTCCGGCTCTGCATCTCGTATAACAAATTGATCGGATAGCTGCTGCATATGTATATCCCTCTCTCGGATGTATAGGGAAGCGGCCCGCCAAGTCTATGCATGGACGGACCGCTTGATCGAACTCCCGTTAAGCCTGTGTCGGATTGAAGGAGCTCTTCAGGGAGACGATACGGTTGAACACCAGCTTCTCGCCGTCAGAATCTTTGGGATCGACACTGAAGTAGCCGTGGCGGAAAAACTGGTACTTGTCCCCGCCCTTCGTCTCCTTCATATTCGGCTCCACGAAGCCGTGCTCCACAACCAGAGATGCGGGATTAACCTTCTCCAGGAACGACTTCCCTTCCTCTTGCGCTTCGTCCAGTATAAGCGGCTCCAGCAAGCGGAATTGCGCCGGTACAGCGGCGGAAGCGTCCACCCAATGGATCGTCCCCTTCACCTTCCGTCCCGTAAATCCGCTCCCGCTCTTCGTCTCGGGATCGTACGTGCAGTACAGCTCCACCACATTGCCATCCTCGTCCTTAATGACATCCTGACAGGTAATGAAGTAAGCATGCTTCAGCCGCACCTCGTTGCCTGGGAACAGGCGGAAGTATTTCTTGGGCGGATTCTCCATGAAGTCGTCTTGTTCAATATAAATCTCGCGAGAGAATGGAATCTGGCGTGTGCCCATCTCCTCGTTCTCCGAGTTGTTCTCCGCTTCCAGCCATTCCGTCTGGCCTTCCGGATAGTTCGTAATGACCACCTTGAGCGGCTTCAGCACCGCCATAGTGCGAGGCGCCTTCAACTTCAAGTCTTCGCGGATGAAAAACTCCAGATTGCGCTCATCCACCACGCTATTGCTCTTGGCAACGCCGATCTCCCGGCAGAACGTACGGAGCGCTTCCGACGTGTATCCACGGCGGCGCATCCCGCTGATCGTTGGCATGCGCGGATCGTCCCAACCGTCCACGACTCCTTCGTCCACCAGCTGCTTCAGGTAGCGCTTGCTCATGACCGTGTTCGTCACGTTCAGGCGGGCGAATTCATACTGATGCGGCGTCGCTTCCATCTCGCATTCCGCGATAACCCAATCGTAGAGAGGGCGGTGGTCTTCGAATTCCAATGTGCAGATGGAATGCGTGACGCCTTCAATGGCATCGCCAAGCGGGTGCGCGTAATCGTACATCGGATAGATGCACCAGTCATCTCCCGTACGATGGTGATGCGTATGGGCGATTCGATAGAGCACGGGATCACGCAGCGAGATGTTAGGGGACGCCATATCGATCTTGGCTCTCAGCACAAGCTCCCCGTCCTTGAATTCGCCTGCGCGCATGCGCGCGAACAGCTCCAGATTCTCCTGGGTGCTGCGGCTTCTTCCCGGGCTGTCCTTGCCCGGCTCCGTCAATGTCCCTCTCATCTCTCGCATCTGCTCCGCTGTCAGATCGCATACGTACGCCTTGCCCTTCTTAATCAGCAGCACGGCGCGATTGTACATCTCCTCGAAGTAATCGGAGGCGAAGCGCAGCTCATCCCATTGGAATCCGAGCCACTTCACATCTTCTTGTATGGCCTCTACATATTCCGTATCTTCCTTCAGCGGATTCGTATCGTCGAACCGCAAGTTCGTCCTTCCCTTGAACTCGTCGGCCAATTCGAAATTGAGGCAGATCGACTTGGCATGCCCGATATGCAAGTACCCGTTCGGCTCGGGCGGGAAGCGAGTGACGACTTCCTGTACCCGGCCGCTCTGCAAATCATCAACGACGATATGGCGAATGAAATTGGAGGAGGACGACTTGTTTTCTGTTGCGCTTTCCATCACAATCAACCTTTCCCACGGTAAATATTTATCCTACTATAATACACAAAAATAATTGAAATTACACTTGTTATAGCCGCCTGCAGCGGAATACTCTCATAATCGATTAAAAAATTCTCACTTTCAACACAAAAGAACAATTTGCCAGTATGATAGGTTTAGTTAAAACGAATAAATTGCCAAATTCCCTACACAGGGAAACGGGGGAACCACTTTGGGTGAATTGATTCCGGCCTGCGCAAGAACGGAACCGGGCTTGGGAATCATAGGGGACCTTCAACCGAACCCCACAGCTAACCTCGTCGGCATCGGAAGGAGTTTCACGTTTTGAAGAAGAAGATCAGCGCCCTATTCGCTGGACTTGCACTGCTGCTCGCATTCCAAGCGGGAAGCGTCATGGCAAGCTCCGAAATGCAAGAAAGCATCGATGAAGTCATCGGAACCAAGTATAAGTATGGCGGCAACACGACCAGCGGCTTCGATTGCTCCGGATTTATCATTCATATCTTCAATCAGGCGAGCGTTGATCTGCCTCGTAGATCGGCAGACCAGGCAACAGTAGGCACTAAGGTAGCCAAGGCCGACCTGAAGCCGGGAGATCTTGTATTCTTCGATACTAGCGGCAAGAACAACGGGAAAGTATCCCATGCAGGCATTTATGTTGGTGACGGAAGCTTCGCACATGCCTCCACTAGCCGCGGTGTAGTGATCGACAAGTTGGACTCTTCCTATTACAAGAACCGTTACGTAACGGCTCGTCGCGTATTGGATGAGGAAGCCTATCAGGCTTTTGCCGTAGAAGCAGTAGAAGAGAAAGAAGTACAAGTAGCTGCAGCGGAGAAGGCTGCTTAAGCATCCAAGAATAATAGAAATTGAAATAATGGCGGTGCAGGATTTCATCCTCGCACCGCCATTTTAATGTCCAATTATTTCACCACAACGCTAACCTTCGCCTTCATATTGCCGAACTTCAGCGTTACCGTCGCTCTTCCCTTGCCTTGCACTGTGATAAGCCCGTGCTTCACATGGGCAACCTTCGGATTGGAAGAGCTCCATAGACCGTCTATCGTGACGGCACGCTCCGAATTGTCTGAATAAGTCGCCAGTCCGTCCAACTGCAGCTTCTGGCCTACCGACAGCTCCAGTACCGTGACAGGACTATCCTTGGACATGACATCCAAGTATTTCAGATAATCTACTTCAATGTTAATCGTAACTTTCTCGCCGTTGTACTCGCCGTACACTTTCGCTTTGCCATACCCGATCGCCGTTACTTTCCCATCCGCTACCTCTGCCACTTTGCTGTTGGAGGATTTCCAGGCAGCCGACTTGGTCACATCCTTCGTCCTGCCATCCGGCAGCACTGCATTCAACGTCAGTGAATGGGATTGGCCCGACTGCATGCTCAAGTTGTCTGTATCCACTTCCAGCCGGTCGATCGCTCCTACTTCCACGGCGATACTTACCGTCTGGCCGCCATACTCCGCTTTAACTGTCGTCTTCCCTACAGCCGCTCCAGTAATCAATCCGCCGGATACGCTGGCAGCCTTGTCCGACGAGACCGACCACTTCGCATCATTCGTCACGATCGTCTCTGTGCCAAGCGAGTCTGTTGAAGTTAATACGATCTGCTGCGTCTCGCCAACTTCCAGTTGCACGGAAGTGGCGTTGGCCTTCAACTGATTGGACACATCGACCTCCACGTAGATCGACGCCTTCACGCCTCCGAAAGTGGCTGTAATGAGAGTCGTTCCGCTGTCATGGGCTGTAACTGCCCCCTTATACACAGATGCGACTTCCGGGGCGGAAGATGTCCATTCAGCCAGCAACCTCACTGCTTTCGATACGCCATCCTCGTATAGCGCGGTAGCGATGAGAGTCTGCTCCTCATCTTGCTCCATAACAAGTCTCTTCTTATTAAATGACAGCTTCTGAACGACACCGACGGATACAGGGACGCTGACGGAACGGGTCCCATAGGATACGGTTACCGTCGCAGATCCAGTAGCTACCCCGATAATGCTGCCTCGCTTGGCCTCTGCAATATTGGCGCTGGAGGAGGTCCACGTCGCGCTATCGGTCACATCCACGGACTTGCCTCCGGAGAAATTAGCCGTTACCTTCAGCTTTGTCGTATCGCCCACCTGCATCGATACCCGCTCCTGGCTCAGCGTCAAGCTGTTCGGAAGGCTCACTTCCACCTCCATGCTCGCCGACTTCCCGCCATACTGCGCAGTTATCGTGGCCGCGCCGGATTTGTAGCCTCTCACTTTGCCCTTCGAGACGGAAGCGATATTCTGATTGCTCGAGCTCCACTTGGCCTTCTCGGCAATCTGCTCCGTCGTTCCGTCTGCGAATGTGGCCGTAAGCTCTACCGTTTCCTCCTTGTCGATATCGAGCGCGAGCACATCCTTATTCAGCTCCAGTCTCTTGGGAACCTCCACGTCAACGTCAATGCTGACCTGACGATCGCCATAAGCTGCCGTAATCGTCACTTCCCCTGACCTGTAGGAAGTAATCCGTCCCTTAGACACGAACGCTATCGAGCTGTCGGAAGACGTCCACTTCGCTTGACTCGTAATATCGTCCGTCTTGCCGTCCATATAAGTCGCCGTTAGCTTGAGCTGCTCGTCCTCATTCGCCTTCATGAACAGCTCTTGCTTGTTCAATTCAATTTTCCGGGTAGCGTCGACATAGACCGTGATGGAAGCGGTCTTCGTACCGTATGAAGCCGTGATCTTCGCTTCACCTGAGCCGTATGCTTTCACAACTCCGTCAATCGCGTCCGCGACCTTCTCGTTGTCGCTCTTCCACTCCGCCTTGCCGGACACATTCTCGACCGTTCCGTCCGGATAAGTTGCCTGAAGCTCAACCGTCTCTTCTTCGCCCAACAGCAAGAATAACTCCGATTGATTGATATCAAGCCTGCGGGCGATCTCGACCGAGACTTTCATGTTAACGGACTGGTTGCCATAAGCCGCCGTTACGATAGCCGTACCGGATTTCTTGCCGGTTACCAGCCCGTTCACAACTGTCGCCACGGAATAATTATCAACGGACCAATCGGCCTGTTGTGTGACGGATTCGCTGGAGCCATCCTCATAGATAGCCGTAAGCTCTACCTGCTGCTGTTCGTCTATCCGCAGGTCGAACTCATCGATATCGGCCGACAACGCCTTCACTTTCTTCGTTACGGTCGTCGTGATGACTACCGTCTTTCCCATATAAGTCGCCGTAATAACAGCCGTTCCTTCCGCTTTCGCTGTTACCGTACCCGCATAGACAGCGGCAACGGCTGCGCTGCCCGTAGACCAGTCCGTTTCAATCGTGACATCCTCCGTCGATCCGTCCTCGTATACAGCCGTCGCATACAGCGAATGGGAATCGCCTTCCTCCAGCGTAATTTCGTTTTTGCTCACAACCAGCTTGGAGATTTTTTTGCCGGCTGCGGACGCAGCCCCGCCGCTGGTGAACATCGACAGAAGAAGCAACAGCGAGAGAACCAGCGACAACTGTTTTTTAAGCATAAGATAAATAGCCTCCTTGATATGTGAATTCATCCGATATGACAGTCAAGTGATATCATCCAATTGTTCTTCCGGAAGTAGACTAGGCAGCCCCTTTCTTTACTTGATGGTCACTGGATTGATAGATCACTATATATATCGGGAATACATATCAAGGAATGAATAGGACTTTGCCAATAAAAATGGAATATTAAGGGATATCCGTACAGTTGTAATGAGCTATCCCGTAATGGCCAGCTTGCGCTTGCGACCGAGCACCAGCATAACGATCAACAGGACAAGAAGCAGGCCCACGAGCGCGGCAATGTACCATAGCGTCGCACCTACATGGAAGACATCCATCATCCAGCCTGTAATGCGCGGGAAGATCGCTCCGCCAAGCCCGCCGAAGGCGACAAGTATGCTCGTCGTCCGCTCGGTCATGCCAGGCAACAGCTCGTTCGCATAGACCAGTGCTATGCCGAACATGCCGGAGAAGAAGAGACCGCATAGCGCCGTCAGAATAAGCATGCCCGCCAAGCCTTGGACCATGCCCATCAGGCTTATGACGATCGTCGCACCGATCGTAGCGTAGGCCAGATAGCGGACATAGCCGATCCGGTCTGCCAGCACCCCGGCGAATAGACGTCCGACGACGACCATCCCCCAGAACAAGCCCAGTACAGCGGCAGCTCCCGCCTCCTCCATGCCGGATCTGTCGATCATGATGGAGGGCAAGTAATTGGAGAAGCTCATCTCCATGCCTACGTAGATCATGAAGAACAGAGCGGCGAGCGCGAGGAACGGAAGGGCCGAGTAGGCATATCCGTATACGCCTGCTTCTCCCCTCTTTCCCCGCTTTATAGATACAGCGGTATCGGATGAATCCCGTTGCCCTGCAGCGGGCTGCGCGGCCAGCGCATCGTCCGTCTCATTGCCGAAGGACATCGTCAGCCACAGCACGAAGGTAATGCCGGAGAGCGCAGCCAGGATCGGGAATGACAGCTGCCAGATATGCTGTTGAATAAGATAGGCGGCCGTAATGGGGATCAGCAGCGCACCCAGACCGAAGAACGTCTCCAGACGGCTTACGGCAGAAGCTTTCCCATCCTTCACCAGATCGATGACCATGGCGCCTACGATCGCTTCCGTCATGCCGAAGCCGAAGCCGGCGATTGGAGCCACAGCGAGCATCCACTCCCATGGAAGCAATAAGCTGTATGCCGCTTCGCTGACGGTCAGCGCGCCCATTGCAAGCAATACGACTCCGCGCTTCCCCAGCTTGCCTGATAAAGCAGGCGCCAACAATACGCCTGCAAGAAAACCGAGAAATTGATTCATAATCCATTGGCCGCCGTCCCTGTATGCAAGACCGTAATGCGCCATCATCGGCTCCAGCACGGATCCTCCGACCACATGTGCAATTCCGATGACAAGATAGGAAAGACAGCCGATCCATAACAACCTCTTCATTCCGCAATTACCCCTTTAAAGCTTAATCAATCCTGACAACACATCGAATTTCTTCATTATATACGAAATAGTGGCGTTTTTGATGATCCTGAAAAAATGTACATTTTTTGTTCTCATTATTATCATCATGAAAGAATGATGATGCGATGAAGAAGTGGCGATTGATCCTTCAAGCCGCTTGGCATACAGTTAAATCAACTTCGCGAAGGCAACATCCATCCCGATGAAAGGAGATGAAAGCGTTCTTATGAAATTCAGTCATATTCGATCTTCGATCATACGGGATCGGTATCTGTACATTATGCTCGTCCCATTCCTGCTATGGTACATCATCTTTCAATTTAAGCCGTTATACGGCCTGCAAATCGCATTTAAAGATTTCAGCGTATGGAAAGGAATAGCGGACAGTCCTTGGGTTGGCTGGAAAAACTTTATTACGTTTTTCGACAGTCCTTATTTTATCAGGACATTGCGAAATACGCTTATCATCAATTTCTATCAGCTTATTTTCGCCTTCCCTGTTCCGATCGCGCTTGCCCTGCTGTTGAATGAAATCCGCAATGCCCTGTTCAAGAAGACCGTGCAGACGCTGACTTATTTGCCTCACTTTATATCGGTCGTTGTTGTAGCAGGTATTGTGACCAACTTTCTGGCGCCAAGCAACGGAATCGTCAACCTGATCATCAGCATGTTCGGCGGGGAGAAGATCTACTTCCTGACGCAGCCGGAATATTTCCGAACCATCTTCATCGCTTCGATGGACATATGGAAGGAAGCCGGCTTCAACACGATCGTGTACTTGGCCGCGGTAACAGCCGTCAATCCGGCGTTATATGAAGCTGCGGTTATGGATGGCGCCAATCGCTGGAAGCAGACGATCCATGTCACCTTGCCGGCGATGATGCCTACCATTGCGATTATGCTTATTCTGAAGATCGGCTCGATGATGGAAGTGTCCTATGAAGCGATTATCCTGCTCTATCAGCCTTCCACATATGAGACGGCAGACGTGATCAGCACCTACGTCTATCGCTCCGGCTTGCAGGAGGGACAGTACGATCTCGCCACGGCAGTGGGGCTGTTCAATGGCCTCGTCGGCTTGATTCTCGTCGTATTCGCCAACAGGGCGAGCAAGAAACTAACGGAAACCGGGCTATGGTAAGGAGGTGAGCCGATGAAACCGACATCAGGAGAAAAGTTATTCGCCGTATTCAATTATATACTGCTCGCTCTGTTCGCTTTAGCCGCACTTTACCCGTTCGTCTATGTGCTGTCCGCTTCCTTGAGCTCCTCGGAAGCCGTCGTGACAGGCTCTGTCTGGCTGTGGCCGATCGATATCCAGCTTCAGTCTTATGTGAAGGTCATGCAATACGAAGGCATATGGACGGCTTACGCCAACACCATCTATTATACCGTAGTCGGCACGGCATGCAGTCTGCTTCTTACCGTACTGGGGGCTTATCCGCTCTCCAAGCAGCGGCTGCAGGGCGGCACGTTTATCAGCTTTATGATCGCTTTCACCATGTGGTTCAATGCCGGCATGATTCCGATGTATCTCAACTTCCGGGACCTGGGGCTGCTGGATAACCGTGCGGCTATCATAATCGGCTTTGCATTATCGGCTTTCTACGTCATCTTGATGCGCACCTTCTTCCAGAACATACCGAACGATCTCGAAGAATCCGCTAAAGTAGACGGCGCGAACGACTTTCAGATTTTATGGAAAATTTATTTGCCCTTGTCAAAGGCCGCTCTCACGACCATCGGCCTGTTCTACGCCGTATTCCGCTGGAACGGCTACTTCTGGGCTATGGTACTATTGAAGGACGAGAATAAAATCCCGCTTCAAGTGCTGCTGAAGAAGCTTATCGTCGAATTGAACCTGAGTGAGGAAATGATGGCGTCCAGAGATGTAACTGCTGCCATCTCACAAGAAACCGTCGTCTACGCCACCATCATCATCTCCATTATACCGATCGTAGCTGTCTATCCGTTCATTCAGCGCTACTTCGTCAAAGGGGTTATGATCGGTTCTGTGAAAGGATAACTAAAAGGGAGGACATATTATTATGTTTAGAAAAAGAAACGGATACACCCTGCTTCTGGTGCTCGCCATGACCATTTCATTGCTTGCAGGCTGCGCAGATAGCAAAAATGAGCCGAATAATTCCGGCGGCAACGTTGAAAACGGGTCAAATGCAGGCTCGAACAACGCTGGAAATGGCGGGAACAACGCTGAGGCTGACGGACTTTCAGGCCATCTGGTGACGAAGGACCCGCTTGAGCTGACGATTCATATGCACTTCGCCGACCGTGTCTCCTATCAGGATGATTGGCCGGTATTCCAGAAGGCTGCCGAGCTGACCAATATCTCTCTGAAAGGAACGGCGCCAAGCAGCGCCACGAACAGCCAGGAGCTGTTCAACATTACGATGGCTTCCGGGGAGCTGCCGGATATCGTTCATTTCAATATGAAGGATGTATATGATAATTACGGTGTTGAAGGCGCATTCGAGCCGCTCAACGATCTCATCGACGAGCATGCCCCCAACATCAAAGCGCTGTTCGAAGAACGTCCGGAGCTGAAACGATATGCTACCGCTTCAGACGGCAACATCTATTACATCAACTTCATCCCTGACGGACAAGTGGCGAAAGGCTGGTTCATCCGCGAGGACTGGTTGGAGAAGCTTCAGCTCGAAGCGCCTAAAACCGTTGATGAGCTTTACACCGTGATGAAAGCGTTCCGCGAGCAGGACCCGAACGGCAACGGCCAGAAGGATGAAGTGCCTTACTTCGCCAGAGTGAAGTCCGCGGCTCTTGATTTCCTTGTCTTCTGGAATGCGAACCGCGGCTTGTACCTTGCCGATAGCAAGATAGGCTTCGGACCGTATGAGGACGCTTACAAAACAGGCGTGCAAAATATCGCTGAGTGGTATAAAGAAGGGCTGATCGATCCTGAAATCTTCACCCGCGGCTCGAAAGGCCGGGACATTATGCTGCGCGAAGACCGCGGCGGGATTACGCATGACTGGCTGGGAAGCACAGCAGGCTATAACGATCTCTTGCAAGGCGAGCGGCCAGACTTCGCTTTCATGCCCCTGCTTCCGCCGGCAAGCATAGACGGTCAGATGCGTGAAGAAACCAAGCGGGCGGAAGTAACATCCAGCGGCTGGGGCATCGCTTCCACGAGCAAGCATAAAGTAGAGGCGATCAAATACTTCGATTTCTGGTTCTCCGAGGAAGGTCGCCGTCTGATGAACTTCGGCATTGAAGGCGTGCACTATGACATGATCGATGGCAAACCGATATTCAAAGAGGAATATCTGAATGCAGAGAATGGCACACTGGCCGCGCTGCAGGAAGACGGCGTGCAGATTGAAATCGGCTTCCATCAGAACTTTGATTATGAAAGACAATGGTCCAATGCCATTGCGCTGCAAGGCGAAGATATGTATACGAAAGCCAACGTGTTCATGGAGCAGTACCCTACACTTAGCTATGCCAATGAGGAAAGAGACCGGCTCACGACTTTAAAGAGCGCGATCGAGACTTATGTGGAAGAAATGTCGCAGAAATGGATTCTCGGCGCGGAAGACTTGACGGACGATTCGTTCGCCGCATTCCAGAAAAGTCTGAAGAACATGGGCGTTGAGGAAATGCTTCAGCTTGAGCAGCAGGCGTATGACCGTTTCATGTCTCAATAATCGATAGAGGAGGACACCGAACATGAACCTTCGTTCCGCTTTATCCTTCATGCTGGTACTCGTCATCACGGCAAGCGTTGTCCTGTTTCCCGTCAAAACCGAAGCTTTCATTGAAAGGTCATTCTCCGATCCTGTAGAGATCGGAGAACCAGTTAGCTTGGTCTCCGTATTCGATAGCGCCTTCGGCGTCGAGAACGGACACGACGTGATGTATATGACCAGCAGCGGGGCTCCTGGCGCATTCCATGTCATCGATCTGGTGACAGGAGAGGTGCTTCGCTCATTCACGCTAGAGGGAGTCATCGACTCCTTCTCTCATATTGCAGCCCCTGACGGCACGATCTATGTAGGCACATCAGATAGAGGAGGATTGTTCCGCTATTCCCCAGTTACCAAGCAGATGGTCAATGTGGGGGAGATGCCCGGACAACGGCAGCTGTACGGCTTATCGGTTGACGATAACGGCAATGTATACGGCGGATCGTACCCTGGCGGAAAAGTATTCAAGTACAATGATGCGAACGGAGAATGGACAGACTACGGACAGATGGTGGACGGCCAGGAGTACGTCGACTCTACCGCTTATTATGAGGGCTTCCTGTACGCCGGCATCGGCACGGTAGGCCATATTGTGAAGCTGGATGTGGCCACGGGCGAGAAATCGATACTCCCGCTTCCCGATGGCTACATTCAGGACGCATCGCTTGCCATCAAGCGGGTAGATATTTCAGGCCATTACTTATTCGCTTCCGTGAACGGAAGCTTGCATATTTATGATCTGCTGACCGAGTCCTGGACCGACGCCGTCTTTCCCAATTACAAAGGTTTGAGGCTGGCCGAGGGTCTTCCAGGCAGTGATACTGTCTATTTCCTGCAAGACGGCAAGCTGCTTGAGCTTGACTTGAACACCTTAACGGCCGCCGATACGGGAGTCAGATACTCCTCCTTCCTTCGCAACTCCGAATGGGTACAAGTAGAAGGCGATCCGGAACTGCCAGGCTGGTCGCTTGCCACAGTGGGCTACTTCGGCAATGTAGTCTATATGAATCCTGCCACAGGTGTGACCAAGAGCAGGACATTCCCGGTGGAAGGCAAGCCGGTGGCGATTCGCATTATGGAGAAAGGCCCCGACGGTGCGCTTTATATGAGCGGCTATCCCGGCGGGAAGGGCGCCAAATACGATCCCGCCACCGGTCAAACTGCCGTATTCGGCTTAAATCAGGCGGAAGGCATGGTCGCTATAGGCGATACACTGTACATGGGCATCTATCCGGAAGCCGAGATTATCGCCTACGACCCGACACAGCCAGACGGGTCGGCCATTACTTCCCTGTTCAAAATCGAAGGAGAAGACAGGCCGTTCATTATGACAACGGATCAGGAGAAGCTGTATATCGGCACGATCCCCGACTATGGGCTGTTAGGCGGAGCTTTAACGATCTACGATCCGACGACTAATGAACATGAGATATTCCACAATGTAGTATACAATCAAAGCATTGTGGGCCTCGCCTACAGGGACGGCAAGCTTTACGGCTCCACCTCCATTCACGGCGGGGAAGGCATTAATCCAACGGAAACAGCAGCAAAAATGTTTGTGTGGGATTTATCGACGAATGAAAAAACGATTGAGTTCACTCCCGACATTCCCGGCGCAACCACAGCTCCGACGATGATCAGCGGTCTGACATTCGGGCCGGACGGATTGCTCTGGGCAGCCGCCGACGGCACCCTGTTCGCTCTTGATCCGGACACTCTCGACATGGTTAAGCATGTCACCGTCGATGCCAGTGTGTCTCAGTATGGAAAGTGGCGTCCGGTATACTCCCGTTGGGGAGCTGACGGATTGCTCTATTCTACGCCGGCGGGACATCTGACCGTCCTTGATCCCGAGACGCTGGAATATGTCCGACTAGGCAAAACACCGGTCATGGCCTTGGGAGATGACGGGAACATCTATTACGGTATGGACGGTACCAAGCTGGCCATGATCGAAGTATCGGACGGTGTCACGATCCCGGATGTGGAAGTGGCGATTCCGATCCCTAACTATGACTTCGAGCAATTCGTATCCGCTACGGATATTCCAGGCTGGGCAACGCTGTATCAATCGAACGCGGACACTGAAGTTAGTCCCGAGAGAAGCAGCTCCGGCCAATACAGCTTGAAGATTGAGGATAACAGCCAGACCGGCACAGTCGCCGTAGGCTCAGATCCGTTCCCCGTACAGCCGGGCGTGGATTACACCCTCACCGCTGACGTATTTCTGCAAGAGGGAAGAACGCTGCTGTACATCGGCTATTATGATGAAGATGACAAGGAGCTCGCCAAGTCCAGCGCACAAGTGACAAGCGGAGCAGGAGCATGGCAGTCGGTCACGATCAAGGGTACGGCTCCGGAAGGCGCGCATACCGCAAGAGTGGTTGCTTTCTGCTCGCAGTATTGGATGACGACGGCTTATTACGACAATATCCGTATGTCTTATACGCTTAGCGCGGATCAGGTGAATGCTGAGTTCCTTCAGGACCGCATCAACGAATACGCGGCATCCGGCCAGCTGCTGCACCCTCTGACGAAGAAGCTGGCGAATGCGTTAAAGGCGGCTGTACACCACCAGATGAAAGGCCATGATGAACAAGCGCAGCATCATCTAAGGCAATTGTTGAAGCACCTGACCGACACCGAGAACACAAATCTGATCAACGCAGATGCCATACGCGTATTGCAGGCATCGAGCTATTATCTGATGCATAACTGGCAGAACGAATAGACAGCTACCAATGAAGGAGCTCCTGCAGCGTGTTATGCAGGAGCTCCTTCTCACAATCTCGTTCAAACCCCTTTAATCGTCGCGAGCGGACTGCACTTGGCTACAACATCAGCCAGACGAGCACGAACTACGCTCTCAATAATCTGATCCACATCCTTATAGGCCTGGGGCGATTCATCAATAATCGCTTCCAGTGCTCGATGATTGACAACAATCTCTGTAGCTCATATATTACGCCAGCGTTATGACCATAGATGCACTTATGCCTTCCGTCTTCACTTGAGCCAGCTTATATTCGCCGTTGCGATTGCCGTACGCCTCTTCGCTGATGACGATCTCACCATTAAAGCCAGCTTCATAGAGACTGTCGCCCAGCCGCACCCGGATTAGCTCCGCATCGCAGTCGATTGTCGCGGTATCCTGTCCATTGGTGACAAGGAGCGGCACAGATGTATATACGGCTTGCACAGACGGATTGATCAGTTCCGTATCGATTGAAACCCCTTCCCGCCGCACATGATACACGAGCTTGACCGCCTCGCACCCTTCCATGCAAGAACCGCTGTATGTCACCTGAAAGGCGACATGCTCCCGCTCCTCCTGCAATACCTGCAGTTCGCTTCTCAACCCTTCGCCCAGCCGGCTCAAGTATTGCACTTCGCCGGACGGCTTCTGCCATCCCGGAGACAGACAGCCCTGCAGACGTCCGACGCCCTCTCCCACCCTGTAGCCGTCCCCTGACGATAACGGTACGGACAAGCATAGCTCCGACGGCACGCCATAACGATGTATGCGGCCAAGGCCCGTTGCATCGTATTGCGGATCTCCGTTCGTGTCGATCTGCAGGGAGTAGCCGCCGGCGCTGGCGAATAGTTTATGGAAGTGGGGCGAGGTCTGCCTGACATACCCTCCTGTCTCCGCCGGACAAGCCATCTCGGGCACACCGGAATCGGAAGCGAACAGATACGCCAGCGCCAGGAAAGAGCCCATTGTGATCATATATTTGTCATAATAGCCGTACCCTTCGGTTCCCCACCCGCTGTCAACGCTGTAACCGTTCCTGATATGATGTGGCGGGTCGGCATCCATCCAGCGCTGTACGGATTCCAGAGCAAGCCTGGCGCTTCTCTTGTGCATGCCGGCCAGCTCCGGCTTGCCCTCTTCCTCATATCTCCTCGCTTCGAATTCGCCGCATGCGGCCATAAGCGCCTCGTGGAACAGGTACTGATTGCTTCGGCCGCCGTAGGGACCTTCGAAGGCAGCGGATTGCATGTAGAGGCCGAACTGGCCGGCCTTGCGCAGATGTCGATCCAGCACTTCGTAGAATGGTCCGCGGTAACCATAGTGAAGCATCAGCATGATCTGACAGCGTGTCGTCAAATCATATAGCATGGGACAGCCGGGATCTCTATACATGCCGTTCTCATCGAACCGCTCCAATTGAATCGGCCAATGCTCTGCGAAATACGCTTCCGTATCCGTCATGCCTTCCCGTTCCCTTACATATTCGCCCGCCATGCTGTATACGTTAATATTGTGCAGCTTGGACTCATCCTGCAGCTTCCCGATCACATACTGATACTGCTCGAACGGATCGATCGCGGTCAAGTCCCGGCGCCACTCTTCCAATCGTGCGTGTGTTACGCGATTCTTCATCACCGTATAGGCGATCATGATATCCTTCACCGCAAAGTCGGATTCGATGCTGCCGGACACTACCTGAAGCTCCCTGCAGCATGCCGTCATCATGCCTTCCCACAGCTCTTGGCGATTCTCCATCCGCCCTCCGTCAATAAGGCAAGCCAGCACGCATGTCAATCTGGCATAAGACTGAATATCGAGATAGTCTCCGTTCCGTCTTCTCCTGAGAGTAAGCTGCTCATTCGTATACGCGCTCATTACCCGCTCCATCAAGTTCAAATACGTTTCCCTGCCCATATTCGACACCCCTCTTTACTATCATTCACTAATGTCTCTTTAATTTTGCTGCTTGGCATACTGCCCTGGAGACTGCCCTACGTACTTGCGGAAAATGCGAATAAATGTATTCGTATTGTTGCAGCCGACTCTAAGCGCCACATCCGCAATCTTCACCTGCTCGCTTCCCAAAATTTCCTTCGCCTTGCGAACGCGATGCTGATTCAGATAATCCTTGAAGTTCTGTCCCGTGTATTGCTTGAACACCGTGCTGATATAACCTGGCGAGAAATGATGATGGCTCGACAAGTCGGTCAATGAAAGATCTTCATGATAGTGTTCATGAATATATTGAAGCAATCTCTCTACCAGATCGCTGTCGGCGCCTTCTCTCTCCCTGTTGATCTCGTCGAGCAGACACTCGAACCGATTCCGTATGTTCTGCTGCCAGTTCGATTGCTGCGATTCCGGATGAATCTCATCCAGTTCGGCGTCTTCCCACTGCATGTCCTGCAGATTGGAGAGCTGCAGTATCCGCTCTATCGTCGCATGAATCGCCAGACCGAATCGTTGAAGCGATTGCTGCTGGGGCACCCGCTGCTTAAAGTTAATGTCGAACAAGCGGTCCAGAATGGCTGCGACCTCTTCCCGCTTGCCTTGCTGCACGCTGCTGATCAGATCACGCTCGGTATCGAGCGGATAGTAATACTGACCGCGCGGCGCAGTGTCTACATCGGAATAAGCGATAACTGTCCGCTTGTCCAGAAATGATCGGTACTCCAACGCTCGCACCGCGCTTATATAAGACTGGCCGATTTCCTCGAGCGCTTGTGCGGGGGCCCCTACTCCTGCCGTTATAGCAATGGTATATGAACTTTCGATCTTGCTCTCCGTGTAGATCAGAGCATGCTGTACTTCCCTCTTAACGGTATCCGTACACGACTCGTGCATCAGCACGGCGAACCGTTTAAAGTCCAGCGCCACAAGCTGGCAGTCTCTGCTTCTGCCCAGCTGCTCGTCTATAGCATGCATATGCTGAGATTTCATATCCAGCAGCGTGCTGCGTGAATAGATCGCATTAAGCTCCGTGTAATTAGACAGCTCTAGCACAACGGCCGTCCAAGGACTGCCAGGCAGCTGCAGTTGCAGCTTGTTCATTCTTGCCTCTATCTGTTCCGCCGTCAGCAAGCCATGCAGCATATCCCGCAGGAACATATCCTTCAGCGGCGCCCGTTCCTTCAGCATCATCGATTTCAACTGTTCATTGGCTCTGCGGATCTTCACCGCCGTCCGGCTAATGAACGCCATCTCATCCAGCCCTTCGTTGTTGTCGAAGCTGTTGAACATCGCCACGACGCGTCCGATGGGACGATACATCGTGCGGCTCAGCATATAGGCGGCAAGCATGCCCAGCAGCAAGCAGAGGAAGGTAGCCGCTCCAATGCCAATAAGCTGCGGCTGCAGATCGGCGAAGAAGGAGCGCTTCGGCACGGCGTATCCGTATTTCCAGCCCGGCAATATCACGGAGTTCGCTATATGCAACTGCAGCCCCTCATGTTCTGCCGTCATGAAGCTTTCCGCTACCGGGATGTCATAGTGCGCTATCGTCTCACCTAGCGAAGGATACTCTTCCTGCAATGTCGAGGCATATAACACCGCTCCTTCCGGATTGACGACATAGAATGCTTCTTCGCTCTCTCTGGATAGGCCAGGCATGATGAAGCTGTCGTAGAACGACGTGAAGAAGATCAGGTCGGGCCCTGTAAATTGCGGCGTTCGGGTGACAAAAGTCATCAGGAACCCGTTCTCGTCGCCGCCGCTTCCCTTGATATATGCCGTCATTTCCTCATCAAGCCCGCTGTATCGGTTTTTCATCGGAATAATAATCTTTCGGGAATCCTCGAATGCCATCTCCTGATCGTAATAGAATCTGCCAATCGTATTCTCCGGCTTGATGACCAGACTGTCTCCCGCCCTCGTCAGATCGATGCGAATGCCCAGATCGTAGAAGGTGGAGTTTAATTTCTCCAGCTCTTTGTACACCGTCGTAATATTGTAGTAATTATGCCGGTCATTTTGGACATAGCTTTTGACCGCCTGACTGGCTTGCAGCTGATGAATCAGGCTTTGGGCAATTTTGAAGCGATTGTCAAGCTGCTCCGCCATCCCGAGCAAGAAGCTTTCTTGCTTGTTTTTCAGCTCCAGGCCGACGATTTCCGTATTTTTATATAGGAAGACGCCTGCAGCAATTAACGTATACAGCACTATAATTACCAGATACGCCGCCAGCAATTTCATGAAAAAGTGTTTTTTCCTCACGTCAATCCCCCTGTTCGCAATAGCAAGGAAGCGTTTCCACACGTTTTTTTCATTATAAACCATATTCCATGGCGTCTCCATACAAATAAGGGACGGAATCCCTTAGATTCCGCCCCTGCTGAAAACAGACGATTCCTTCTGCCTTAAATGAGCCGGACGATCTGAATTACGTTATCGCCTTGCGACACCTCGATAACATGGTGCTTGCTGTTATAGGTAATGACACCTTCGCCCACCTCGATAACCGGTGTCTCGCCAAGCCCATAGAACACATCGTCCGCGAGCGCTTCCATCACTTCGCCGCGCTCTCCCTGAGGCAGCGCGCTCCACTCCTCCTGTTCCATCTCGAAGAAGGAATAGCCGCGTTCAATCTTGCCCACCGCTTCCGTCAGCTCTTTCAATATATCTGCATACTCCCGCGCATGTCTGACTCCCATATGTGCTTGCTCCCTTCGAAAATGCGGCAAATTTGCCGCAGCTTCTTCTTTGCTATAACTTCAGAATACCCTTTTGACGATATAAATAAAAGTAGAGAAATGTCGAAAACGTACTGGACGGGGTGTATGATGAAAAACTCAACAATTATTGGACTCATTCTAGGTATCGTAGCCGTACTGGGCGGAATGGTATTAAAAGGCGCAAAACTGACCGCTCTATTCAATCCGGCAGCATTCATGATCATTATTGTCGGCACCGTCGCAGCCGTTATGATTGCATTCCCTATGTCCGAGCTGGCGAAAGTCGGGAAACTGTTCAAAATCGCCTTCACGGATCAGCCGCTTGCTTCCCGCGAAGAGCTGATTACCCACTTCATGGAGTGGGCTTCCATCACTCGCCGCGAAGGCTTGCTGGCGCTTGAGGCTCGTGTAGATGAAATCGAAGATTCCTTCCTGCGCAACGGCATGCGCATGATTATTGACGGCAACGATCAGGACCTGGTGCGCGACGTGCTGCTGGAAGACATCGCCGCCACCGAGGAACGCCATAAGGCGGGCGCCCTCATCTTCACGCAAGCCGGCACATATGCGCCGACGCTCGGGGTGCTCGGCGCCGTTGTCGGTCTGATCGCGGCTCTGGCCGACATGAGCGATATGAATCATCTGGCCAAGTCTATTGCGGCCGCGTTCGTCGCCACATTGCTGGGTATATTCACAGGATATGTACTGTGGCATCCGCTTGCCAATAAGCTGAAGCGCAAATCCAAGCAGGAAATTCAGATCCGTCTAATGATGCTTGAAGGACTGCTGTCCATTCAATCCGGCGTCTCCACAATCGCCATTAATCAGAAGCTGTCCGTCTTCCTGACTCCTACCGAGAGAAAGAAGATGGCGGAGAAGGAGGAAGGGGCCGATGAGCAAGAAGCGTAAGCATCAGGATCACGATGAGCATATCGACGAGTCCTGGCTAATTCCGTACGCCGACATTCTTACCTTGCTGCTTGCCTTGTTCATCGTGCTGTATTCCATGAACTCCGTTGATGTGAAGAAATTCGAGGACATGTCCCGCGCCTTCAGCTTCGCGCTGAACAACGGGAGCGGCGTGCTGGATATGCCTTCCGTTATCCGGAAGGGCGATGAGACGGAGAAGGACGACAAGCAAGATGACAAAGAGGATAGCAGCCAGCAGTCGGAATTAAGTCAAGAAGAGCTCATTCGCCAGGAACAAGCCGAGCTGAACAAACTGAAGGAAGAAATGGATACCTATATTAGTGAGAACGGCCTGGATTCTGCTCTGGAGACCGAGCTGAATATGTCGCAGCTGCTCATCACGATAAGCGACAGCGCCTTGTTCGCTCCCGCTCAGGCGAGAGTCAATACGGAAGGAACGGATTTGGCCGTCGCCATCTCCAAGCTGCTGGAGCAATATCCCAGCTACGATGTCATCATTGCCGGCCATACGGACGACAGGCCGATCAATAATGCGCAATTTCGTTCCAACTGGGATTTGAGCACGATGCGCGCCGTACGCTTCCTGGACATTCTGCTGAAGAATGACAAGTTGGAGCCGGAACGCTTCAGTGCGATCGGCTATGGGGAATACCACCCCATTGCGGATAACGCGACAGAAGAGGGCAAGGCGAAGAACAGACGCGTTGAAGTATCCATCATTCATACCTTTGTAGACAAGACCAATCCTCAGAATCTTCAAGTGAAGAAGCCATAAGCCGGACAGAGCCGGCCACACACAATATCGAACGAATTAGGGGCTGCCCCACAGCTCATTGCGACTAGCAATGAACTGCGGAGCAGCCCCTTCTGTCAAGCTTGCGGCGAATAATCCAGCAGGCCGAACAGCTCCCGCTTCTCATCCTCCGTCAGATCGCGCCACTGTCCTCTCGGCAGATCCCCCAGATGGATATTCATAATCCGGACACGCCGAAGGCGCCGTACATGGAAGCCGAAAGCCTCGCACATTCTTCTGATCTGGCGATTGCGTCCTTCTGTCAGAACAATGCGGAATACGCGATCCCCGACCCGCTTAACCTTGCATGGCAAGGTCATGCTGCCCAAAATATGCACACCTTCCGCCATTCCCTTCAGGAAGGAGGCCGTCACCGGCCTGTCTACCGTTACGATATACTCCTTCTCGTGCTTGCCTTCCGACCGTAAGATCGGGTTGACGACATCGCCGTCGTTCGTCAGCAGAATGAGTCCTTCCGAATCTTTGTCCAGCCGTCCGATCGGGAATATGCGCTCCCTGTGCCCTACGAAGTCGACGATATTGCCTTGCACATGCTGCTCCGTCGTGCTTGTAATGCCGACGGGCTTATTCAAGGCGATATATACGAGGCTGCTGCGCTCCCCGATGCGGCGCCCGTCGATCCGGACGTCGTCGCCATGCTCCGCCTGACTGCCCAGCAAGGCCTTCTCCCCGTTAATGGTGACGCGCCCGCTCTCGACCAGCTTGTCCGCTTCGCGCCGGGAGCAGAAGCCCGTCTCGCTAATGAATTTATTAATCCGCACTGCTGTCACCTCGCTGCATCGCTTGCTTCTGATCATCATCTACATCCTGTTACCAGTATACCTTTCATGCTCCTTCTGTCAAAGCCGGCAACGTCAACTTGACAGACGTTCCCACGTTCAACTGACTCTGCAGCTCCAGCGTGCCCTGATGGCTGTTAATGATGCGCTGGCTGACCATAATGCCAAGTCCCGTCCCTTTCTCCTTCGCCGTGAAGAAGGGGTCTCCTATTTTGGAGATCATCTCTTCGGGAATGCCGATGCCTTCATCCGTAATGGAGATCGCAATGCTTGCGCTTTTTCGTTGGATGGAGATATGGACGGGACCGCCGCCCGGCATCGCTTCGATGGCATTTTTGAGCAGGTTGATGAACACCTGCTTCATCTGGTTCTCCTCGCAAGAGATCAGGCATTCCTCCTGCGTCAGCATCGTACGGAACTCGATATTATGCAGGTGAGCCTCGCTGTCCAGGAACAGCAGCACGTCCTTCATAATGTCGCGGACATCCTTGGTCACGAACTTGGTCGCTTGCGGCTTCGCCAGTATAAGAAATTCGCCCACGATAAGATTGATGCGATCCAGCTCCGACAGCATGAGATTGACATGGGACAGATTCAGGCTGCCGCTCTGCTTCTGCAGCTGCAGGAAGCCCCTCAGCGTCGTTAACGGGTTGCGGATTTCATGCGCTACGCCTGCAGCGAGCTGTCCGACCGTCGTAAGCTTCTCCGAACGGCGCAGCAGTTCTTCCATCTTGTTGCGGCTGCGCATATCCCTGCAGATGCTGGCGAATGCGCGAATCGTGCCATCGCCGTCGCGTATGGGCGATACTGTCACGCTGACGGGAATATGCTCGCCGGACTTGGTAATGCGCACCGTCTCTTGGGCGGGCAGCTTCTTCCCCGCCAGCAGCAAGCCGATCATCTGGCACTTCTCCATCCGGTGCGTCTCCGGTACGGTAGGATATCTTCGACCCAGCACCTCGGCTTCCTCATAGCCGAACAATTGCTCGAAAGCGCGATTAACCTGTACGACCTTCCCATCCAGATCCATCAGATGGATCGCGTCGTTCGAATGATTTATGAAGGATTCCAGATGCTCTTTCATTCGCCGATTCTCTTCGAACGCTTTGCGCAGCTTGCTCATATAGATGCTCAAGTTTTGCGACATGGCGTTAATCTTCAGCGCCAGAAGCCCGAATTCGTCTTTGCGCTTAATTTGAATTGGCTTATGAAAGCGAACGGAAGACACTTCATTCACTTTCCATAAAATATCCTTGAGCGGACGGATCATCATACTAACCAGCCAATACGTAAACAGCGGCAGAATGGCCATAAAAATCAGTGTGTAATACAACATATTATTGCGCTGAATGCCCAGCAACTCCAACGTTCTTCCTCGTTCATACACGATGCTGATAACATAATCTTTCAACTGTTCGCTCGTATAATAGCTTCTATAATAACTGTTCCCGTCCATCAGGAATTGCCGCAGCTTGGACTTGCCCTTCGCCGCCTCTTGCACGAATCGGTAATCGTTGCTAGCATCAGTGTATGTGTATGTTCCATAAGCAATATTCTCCGCGTCCTTCCGGAATACGGTGATTTCTTCAATATAGGGATTGATGGCCCTCAATCGATCGAATATGATGTCTGTGGATAACGTGTCATCGGAACCGCCCTGCGCTTGCAATTCATGTTCTTGTATCGTAATGGCAGCATGTCTGGACGTGTTCTCCATTGACCGAAGCAGCAAGCTTTGCACTTCCCCCACCATTGAATATTCGCTCAGCAAGTGGTATACAATGACTACAGCCAGCAGCATAAAGGAAATGGCGACAGAGAGCTTGGTTTTAATGGACAAAGAGCGACACATCCTTCTTCAAGATGATCGATGATGAACTGAAGTAAAGTCTTTAAGAACATATACACATCTTACGCACAATACTAACAACTTTTATACACAGCAGTGGATGAATTGTGTGTAATACTGTGAGTAACGTCCAAGTTATCCACAGAGTTACCCACCGCCTGTTAACATCGGAATATTTGTTCGTTGTATAATTCGACATCTATGCCCGCTAAGGAGTGAATACCTATGTTACGAGAGCAGACGGATCGCGAATGGATGCTGGAAGCGATTGCCGAAGCCGAGAAAGCTGAAAAAATAGGAGAAGTGCCCATTGGTGCCGTCATCGTTCGGAATAATGAAGTGATCGGGCGCGGCTATAATTTGAGAGAAACGAAGCATGATCCTACCGCGCATGCAGAGCTTGTCGCCATTCGCAATGCCTGTGAGGCAATCGGCGCATGGAGATTGCTTGACTGTACGCTTTACGTCACGCTGGAGCCTTGTCCCATGTGTGCGGGGGCGATTGTGCAAGCCCGCGTGAAGCGTGTCGTCTACGGTACGACAGATCCTAAGGCCGGGTGTGCAGGTACGCTTATGAACTTATTACAAGAGCCCCGTTTCAATCACGAAACGGAGCTCACAAGCGGTATCCTGCAGCCGGAATGCGCCATGCTGCTTACCCGATTCTTTCGTCGACTGCGAGAACGCCAAT
Source organism: Paenibacillus sp. J5C2022 (assembly GCF_025567625.1). Classification (GTDB taxonomy): domain Bacteria; phylum Bacillota; class Bacilli; order Paenibacillales; family Paenibacillaceae; genus Pristimantibacillus. The sequence continues at coordinate 240,225 of NZ_JAOQJC010000006.1, forward strand.
GAATCATTTATTTTCTTCACGTTTCGTCGAGGAGACTGCGAATTCCTCACGTTGTATTTGCTGAAGCGCTACAATAAGCTGGTCGGCCTCTTCGCTAATAGCGAGCACGGCCGGGTCTGTCAGGCTGCCTCTTGCCTCGGCAATCTCATGCAGCTTCTTCCGAAGCGACTGCAGTTGTCTTAGCAAGTTTTTTTTATCCATAGCTCGCTTCGAGGCACGCTCCTTCTAGTCATCATGTGGTAATGCTAACATTATACTCTTCATCTCCAGAGGAGTTTGTAAAAACTTGTCGACAAATGCCTACAATTTTTAGGCATATTTCGACATTATCAGGAAAATAGTTGCAGTCTCTGATTCCCAATACCCAATTTGCTTCCGAACGGTTGCCAATCCCCCGATTGTAGCCGGAGCGCGCAATTGTAATATAAGTAGTGATGAAGTACAATGGCTTCATATACATTTATGAAATGCGGGATGATTGATTGTGAACAACAAGGCTGTTATTCTAGGATGCAATTATTATATCGGACTAAGCGTCATTCGCTGTCTGGGCAAGCAGGGCATACATACAGTTGCTGTGGATTATTCCCCCGAGGGGGCTTACGGGGCACTGTCGAAATATACGTCGGAGCGTCTGATCGCTCCCCATTACCGCGATGAGAAGTCCGCCTTCATCGCATTCCTGAAGGATTACGCCCAGAAGCAAAGCGCCCCTCCGGTGCTCTTCCCTTGCCACGACTCCTATGTCGAGGTTATCGACGAGTATCTGGATGAATTGAGGCAATATTATCTCATTCCGCAGACGGAGCAAGGTCTCTATACGAAGATGATGAACAAGGAAGTGCTGCACCGTCTGGCCGAGGAGAACGGCGTCAACGTGCCGGAGACGGTCAGAGTGCATGAAGAGAACTTCCTGGACCGTATTGACGAGGTCATCAAATATCCCTGTGTCGTGAAGCCGACAGACTCGCCATCGTTCGTCGCCAAGTTCAGACGCAAGCTGTTCAAGGTGAACAACCGCAAGGAGCTGTTAGAGGCACTGGAGAAGGCGGAGCAAGCTGGGCTCGAGGTCATTGTGCAGCGCATTATTCCCGGCTTCGACGATCATATGCATACGTTCGACGCTTACTTGAACCAGGACGCCAAGGTGACCCACTGGACGACTTGCCAGAAGTTCCGCCAATATCCGATCAACTTCGGCGCGTCCGTCTTCACCGCCCAGAAGCATGTACCGGAGCTGTATGATATCGGCGGCACATTCCTGGAGAAGATGGGCTGGAAGGGCTTCGCGGAGATCGAATTCAAGAAGGATGCCGACACCGGACAGTTCTATCTCATCGAAGTCAATGTGCGAATGACCAATTTCAACTATATGCTCTATGAAGTAGGGCTCAATATGCCCCATATTACGTACCGGGAGCTGACGGGCTCGCCTCTGAAGCCCATGTCCGTCACCCATACGACCGGACGCGCATTCTGGTACTTCTATGAAGACATGCTTGCCGTTCGTGACTATATCAAGACCAAGCAATTGACGGCAGGCCAAGTGTTCCGCTCCCTGTTCAGACCGAAGACGGCCGCCATATGGGAATGGTCGGACCCCAAGCCGGGTATGGCCTATGTCTCCATGATCGGCGGCAAGCTTGTCAGGAAGCTGTTAAGAAAGTAACTCACTATGCGGAAAAACGGAGTTGATGGTATGCTTCTTACTTCCATGCTGACCGAATTAAACTATACAGTCTTGCAAGGGGATGCGGATATAGACATATCCTCTATCGCCTTCGACTCCAGAGAAGTAGAGAAGAACGGGCTATTTGTCGCCATCAACGGCTTTAAAGTGGACGGTCATCAATTTATTGCCAAAGCGGTAGAGCTTGGTGCGGTCGCTGTTCTGGTAGAGAAGGATATCCAGGTGGAAGGGCCTGTCACGGTGTTGAAAGTCGACGATACCCGCGAAGCGATGGCGATGGCGGCAGCCTCCTTCTACGGACACCCTACGAACAGCCTTGACCTGATCGGCATTACCGGCACGAACGGGAAGACTTCGACGACATACTTCGTCAAATCGATTCTGGAAGCGGCCGGGCGCACAGTCGGCGTCATCGGCACCATCGGCGCCATGATCGGCACGCAGACGCTGAAGACGAAGTCGACGACGCCTACCACTCCGGAATCGCTGCATCTTCAGCATATGTTCGCCGACATGGCGGGCTCCGGAGTCGATTACTGCGTTATGGAGGTGTCCTCCCACGCACTCAGCCTGAAGCGCGCTGCCGCTTCCCGCTTCAGCGCCGGCATCTTCACCAATCTGACGCCGGATCATCTGGAGCTTCACCGTACGATGGAGGAATACTTCGAGGCGAAGGCCAGCCTGTTCGACCTCACCTCCCGCTTCAATGTCATTAATAGCGACGACCTCTTCGGACGCCGCTTGATTGAGCGGCTGAGGGACAGAGATGTGAAGCTGGTCACCTACGGCATCGACCAGAAGTCGGACATTATGGCTTCGGATATACGTTACTACGAGGACTATACGACGTATGCGGTGCATACCCCGACCGGCAGCATCGCCATCCGGGTGAATCTGCCCGGCAGCATATATGTCTACAACAGTCTGGCGGCTGTCGCCTGGGCATACTCGCATGGCATTGCTGTGGACCACATTGCCGCAGGCATTAGAGCCGTCGAGAGCATTAGAGGGCGGCTGGAGGTCGTCTACCGGGACGAGGAGCGCAAGATCATCGTCGACTTCGCCCACACGGAGGACAGTCTGGAGAAAGCCTTGTCTACTCTCCGCCCATACACGAAGGGAAGACTTATTCTCGTCTTCGGCGTCTATGCCGCCCCCGGCCATGAAGGCAGCGGCAAGCGGCAGGCGATGGCTAAGGTAGCGGCGGATTACTCCGACATTGCCGTCGTCACGTCCGACAATCCGAAGGATCAGGACCCCGATGCCATCATTGCCGAGGTATCCGCAGCTGTCGAAGCGGCAGGCGGCGCTTATTACGGCATTGTAGACCGCAGGGAAGCGATTCAGCATGCCATTGCGATTAGCCGCAAGGATGATGTCATTCTTATCGCAGGCAAGGGACATGAGACGACACAAGTGATCGGCAAGACTGAGGTTCCCTTCAATGAAGCGGAGATCGTCAATGAAATTATGAGCGAAAGACGCTAATCGATACTATATCTATAAAGTAGGTTGAACGATGGAACATAAAAGCTTAGGCGTAATTGGAGGGATGGGACCCAAGGCGACTGCGGTATTCTTCGACAAGGTTATTGCCTGCACCGCGGCCGAGAAGGATCAAGAGCACATTAATATGATCATTCTGAACCATGCGACCATCCCTGACCGCACGAGCGTTATTCTGGGAGGCAGACCGGAGCTGTTCCTGGAGGCGGTGGCGAAGGATCTGAAGCTGCTGGAGCAAGCGGGGGCTGCCCATATTGCCATTCCGTGCAATACATCGCACTACTTCTATGAAGATATGCAGGCGATGACGACCGTTCCGATTATCAATATGGTGGACGAGACGCTGCGCCTCATCTACGAGAAGTACGGCTCCGGCAGCCGGATCGGCATATTGGCAACGAGCGGCACCGTTCAGAGCGGCATCTACGCCGCCGGCTGCGGGCAATACGGCATGGAGCTGTACGCTCCGGACGAGGCGATGCAAGCCCGTGTCATGGACATTATCTATACGAATGTGAAGAGCAATCAGGATTTCTCGCCGGATGAGCTGGAGGCACTAATCGGCGAGCTGGTGACGGAGCATGGCTGTCGCTGCGTCATTCTCGCTTGCACGGAGCTGTCCTGCATTAAGCTGAGCTCCGCCAGCGAGGAATGCAGCATTGATGCCATGCAGGTGCTCGTGGAGACTTCCATTACGCGCTCGGGTAAGCGCGTCAGGCAGGACGCTCCGTAGCCCGTCCGTTTCCTGCAAGCTGAGCAAGGGGGTGTCCCAGGTCATAGGACCTATAGGAATGCCCCTTTCTCTAGGATTGGTTTAAGGTAACGGTAAGGCCTTGCACTCTCAATTGTAAGTTGCACCGCTTACTCACCCGTGGTAAAATGTTTAGTACGCGCGCCCGTAGCTCAGCAGGATAGAGCGACAGTTTCCTAAACTGCAGGTCGTACGTTCGAATCGTATCGGGCGCGCCATACTTAAAAGCTTGAGAATCTTACTGTTGTAGGGTTCTTTTTTTGTGTTTGTAGGAGAATTCGCGGGAAATGCTTGTAGGGCGATGTTGGCCTTAGTTACACAGAAAAGCAGAATGTCAGAATAATCGCGCGATACAACTACCTATTTCATCAACTCATAAGCAAAATAACATTGAAGAGTCGACTTGAAGGGATTGGTAATTTATCTTCGATTCTTGTTGTTAGTTTGTAAGCTTGACATTGAAGGCAATGTCTTCGGATAACGCTCTATTCACGCATCGGGTATTCGCCCTCGGTCCGGACAGATGATAATTGGCAGGGATGCTAAATCAGCCGGACACATCCGACTTCGCCGGACGTCACGAATATATAAAAACGTTATATGAAAGAGATGCTGAATCAAATAAACGACGTAAATAATACGAACATTTGCACTTATTTGTTATGAATGTTAGAATGATTGTGCAAATATATTAAATATTTCTTGAAATGAGGTGAGGAGAATGACAGTTAAACATATTCCAACTGGAATTGTTCACAGTGGCGTCAAAGGTGGAACTACTGGTTGTGGGACTGACACAAAGGATCACTCAGATCATTGGGAAAATTCTAGTTATGTTGTTACTTGTAACAAAAATGGTTGTAAGAACTAGAATAAATTTTCATATAATACCTATTCACCCTTCGTTGCTATCGCTCCGTGGTCCTTTCCGAAGCAGAAAGAAGTGGTTTCGAATAAGATCAACCGGACAACCTTGCACTGCCTAACAGTAACGCGATCACTCCCGTTGGCGTCTAAGGCAGTGCAAGTTCGTGAATACAAACATATTGTAAGAAATTCCTTAAAATACAAATAGGAGGAAAATCATATGATTTGGTTAATTTATGGTGATTATTCTAAGGAGAGCATTAAATCGAGTGAATATGTTCGTTTCTTGAATTGGTATGTCTGGGTTGTATTCTCCTTTATAATGATAATCACTTTGGGATTATATACTACTTCAATTTATTATAATTTTTATTG